>CAWCXS010000011.1:0-351179 GCA_963799615.1 uncultured Gaiellaceae bacterium
GGGCGTATCGCGAGCCCATCTCGCGCCTTGTCTCGCGCTGGGAGAGTGCGACGGACGGCAGTTCCGCGGCGTGTTTCAACGTGAGCCGCGCCATCGCGCCCGGCGCCCGGCGCCTGCCGCAAAGGCTCGCGCAACGCTGTTGCTAGGCTCGCCCTTCGGCATGGACCTCTACGAGTATCAGGGCAAAGAGCTGTTCCGCCGCGTGGGCATCCCCGTCTCGGACGGCCGCCTCGCGACGACGCCGGCCGAAGCTCGGGTGGCCGCGGAAGAGCTCGGCGGCCCCGTCGTCGTCAAGGCGCAGGTGCTGACGGGCGGGCGCGGCAAGGCCGGGGGCGTCAAGCTCGCGACCACGCCGGACGAGGCGGAGGCGCGAGCGAGCGACATTCTGGGGCTCGACATCAAGGGCCACGTCGTCAAGCGGGTCTGGGTCGAGCAGGCCTCGGAGATCGCGAAGGAGTACTACCTCTCGCTCACCTTCGACCGTGGCGTGAAGAAACCGCTGTTCATGTTCACGACCGCGGGCGGCGTGGACATCGAGCAGGTCGCGGAGGAGACGCCCGGAGGCGCTCGTCCAGCTGCACGTCGATCCGCTCGAAGGCTTCCATCCGTGGCAGGCCCGCCGCCTCGTGTACGGCGCCGGCGTCACCGACCTCTCCGAGCAGAAGCAGATCGCGGCGATCGTGGGGCAGCTCCACGACGCATTCACCCGCTTCGACGCGATGCTGTGTGAGGTCAACCCCCTCATCGTCACACCCGACGGCCTTGTGAAGGCGCTGGACTCCAAGTTCACGGTCGACGACAACGCGCTCTACCGCCACCCGGACGTGGCCGAGATGCGGGACCTCGACGCAGCCGACCCGCTCGAGGCGCTCGCGCGCGAGAAGCACGTCACCTACGTCAAGCTCGACGGGGACGTCGGGGTGCTCGGAAACGGTGCCGGCCTGACGATGTCCACCGTCGACGTCGTCACCTTCGCCGGCGGCCGTCCCGCGAACTTCTGCGATCTCGGCGGCGGCGGCGACGCCCAGGGTGTCGTCGACGCGCTCGAGGTGATCACCCGCGACCCGCAGGTGAAGGCGATCTTCTTCAACATCTTCGGCGGTATCACGCGCTGTGACGAGGTCGCCAAGGGAATCCTGCAGGCGCTCGGCGGAGATGCAGTTGACGCTGCCGATCGTCGTCCGTCTCGACGGCACGAACGCCGAGGCCGGCAGGCGCATCCTCGCCGAGGCGGCTCCTGCGAACCTCTACGTCGAGCCGACGATGCTCGAGGCTGCGCGCAAGGCCGTGGAGCTGGCGCGTGAGCGACCTCTGGTCGGAGCGCGCAGAGCTATACGTGGGATCCGACGCCCATCGCGAGGGTGAGGATCTCGACCTGCTCGTCGACTGGGCGGCCGGCGCCGCGACCGCCCTCGACGTCGCGACCGGAGGCGGTCACGTCGCCCGCAGGCTGCGCGAGGCAGGGCTCGAGGTGGTCACATCCGATCCGGCTCCCGGAATGCGCCCCGACGTGGTCTGCCGGGCCGAGGAGCTTCCGTTCGCCGACGGGAGCTTCGACGTCGTCGCCTGCCGCACCGCCGCGCATCATTTCCAGGACGTGCGCGAGGCGGTCCGGGAGATGGCGCGCGTGGCGCGTCACAGCGTGCTGCTCGTCGACACGGTCAACATGGGTGAGGACGTCGAGCAGGCCGAGATGCTCCGCGACCCGTCGCACGTGCGCAACTACACGGACGCCGAGTGGCGCGAGATCCTGCTGGAGGCGGGCCTCGGCGTCGACGCTGTGCGCATCTTTCCGCACACGATGGACTTCCAGGCCTGGCTGGCGCGCACGGGCTGCGAGGGCAAGGAGGCCGAGCGCGTGACGGAGCTGCTCGGCGACCGCGTCGCCGACGGTCGGCTCACGCTCGACAAGATCGCAGTCCATGCGGTGAAGGGGCAGCGGGCCTAGTGGCGATCATCGTCGACAGCGAGACGCGGCTCGTCGTCCAGGGATTGACCGGATCCGAAGGTCGGTTCCACGGGCTCCGCAACCGCGCCTACGGCACGAATCTCGTCGCCGGCGTGACGCCCGGGAAGGGTGGCCAGGACGTCGAGGGCGTGCCCGTCTACGACACCGTCGTCGAGGCGGTGTCCGGGCAGGGCGCGAACACGGCGATGATCTTCGTCCCGCGCCGTTTGCCGCCGACGCCGTCTACGAGTCGGTGGCCGCCGGCATCGCCACCGTGATCTGCATCACCGAAGGCGTACCGGCCCACGAGATGCTGCGCATCCACGGCTACATTCGCTCACGGGGCGTGACGATGATCGGGCCGAACTGCCCCGGTGTCCTCTCGCCGGGTAAAGCGAACGTCGGCATCATCCCGGCGGAGATCTTCACGGCCGGAAACATCGGTCTCGTCTCGCGCTCGGGCACGCTCACGTACCAGATCGGTCATGAGCTCACACAGCTCGGGCTCGGCAACTCCACGATCGTCGGTATCGGCGGCGACCCGGTCGTCGGCTCTTCGTTCATCGACGTGCTCGCGAGGTTCGAGGCCGATCCCGAGACGGAGTACGTCGTCATGGTCGGCGAGATCGGCGGCGACGAGGAGGAGAAGGCGGCAGCCTTCATCGAGGCGGAGATGACGAAGCCCGTTGTCGCCTACATCGCCGGGTTCACGGCGCCTCCAGGCAAGACGATGGGTCATGCCGGCGCGATCATCTCCGGCTCGTCCGGGACCGCCGAGGGCAAGAAGGCAGCCCTCGAGGCGAAGGGCATTCGCGTCGGCACGACCCCGACCGAGGTTGCCGAGCTGGTCGCCGAGATCGCCCGCTAGCTTCCGGGTGCGCATGGACTCACACGCTACGCGGAGCTCGAGCCGTTCACCACGAAGGACGGCTCGACGATCCGTGAGCTCATGCACACATCGACCAGAGCCTTGCGGAGGCCGTGGTCGGACCTGGGCAGTCGACCGAGCGGCACTACCACGCTCGCACCGAGGAGCTCTATCCTTCGTCGAGGGCGGGGGAGAGCTCGAGATCGACGGCGAGCGGCGCCAGGTCGCGGCCGGGGACACCGTGCTGATTCCGCCGGGCGCCCGCCACACGATCACCGGCGGCCCCGACGGAGCGCGCTTTCTGTGCTGCTGCGTGCCGGCGTACAGCCACGAGGACACATTCTTCGACTGAGCTGCGCGAGCAACTCGCGGATTCGTGAGACGCTCGAGTTCGAAAGGGAGGTTCACAAGGAACCGTAGGTTCCTGGCTTCAGGGATTGTCGCGAGGTGGCATCCGCGCTAGCGGATGTCACCTCTGCGGATCAGAGCACCTGGCTTCAGGGATTGTCGCGATATGGGCATCCGCGCTAGCGGATGCCCATCTGCGGGCTAGATCTTGCGCCTGGGCCGGCTCGGGCCCCACTTCGAGTTGCGGCGCTTCGAGGAGTACACGAGCTTGGGCGCGGCGGTCTTCATGCCGGTCTCCTGCCACTTCTCGGTGTGCCCGTTGAGGCGCGCGACGCGGCTGACCTCGGCCTGCTGATCGGGGAGGACGAGCGTGACCCCGGTGCCGGAGCGGCCGGCTCGGCCGGTGCGGCCGACACGGTGCGTGTAGGCCTTCTCGTCCTCGGGCGGGTCGAAGTTGATCACGTGCGTGATGTCCGAGAGGTCGAGGCCCCGGGCGGCGACGTCGGTGGCGATCAGCGTCGTCACCTTGCCGGCCTCGAAGTGCGCGAGCGCCTTCTCACGCGCGGCCTGCGTCTTGTCTCCGTGCATCGCGATTGCGCGCACGTCGTGCCGTGCAAGGCGCTGCGCGAGCCGGTCGGCACCTCGCTTGGTGCGCACGAACACGAGCGCGAGCCCGCGCTCGGCGTTGAGCAGCTCGACGAGCTTTTCGACCTTGTTCTCGGCCGTCACGGGGAGGAACTGGTGGTCGATCTCGCCGTACTCGCGGTCGGTCGGCAGCTCGGCCTCGATGCGCACGGGCACCGTCGTGTAGGCGTGTGCGAGCTCACCCACCGCGCCGTCGAGCGTCGCGGAGAAGAACATCGTCTGGCGGTCGTCGGTGATGCGGCGCACGATCTTGTCGACCTGTGGCTTGAAGCCCATGTCGAGCATCCGGTCGGCTTCGTCGAGGATGAGGATCTTCACCGCATCCAGCGAGACGAGCCGCCGGTCCATCAGGTCCTGCAGGCGTCCGGGAGTCGCCACGAGCACGTGGGCCCGCTTGGCCTTGTCGGCCTGGGCCCGGAGCGGAACGCCTCCATAGACGGAGGCGACCTTGAGGCCTCGGGCGGGGGTGAGCGTCTCCAGCACCTCGGTCACCTGCACGCAGAGCTCGCGGGTGGGGACGAGGATGAGCGCCGCGGGGCGTCCGTCGGCCGGGTTGAGGTGCTCGACGATCGGCACCGCGAACGCGAGCGTCTTGCCCGATCCCGTCGGCGCCTTGGCGAGGATGTCCGCGCCTGCGAGCGCCGCGGGAATGACACGCGTCTGTATCTGGAAGGGGGTTTCGATGCCTTGCGCGGAGAGCGCACCGATGACATCGGCGCTCAGGCCGAGCTCAGCAAAGGTCTGGTCTGGCATAGGGTCTTCGACTCCTTGTCGTTCTGGTTCGAGATCACACCTGCCCTCGAACCTGTCGTACAGAGTCGAAAGAAGCGAGATCCCACGGGGCGACGGATTGCCGTCCCTGTGGATAACGGTAGCAGTCACGGCGGCGGAATCGCGCTTTCCGGGCCTCGCGGCGGCTCCCGGGCCTGTTTCGCGCCGGCCCCGCTAGGCTCCCTCGCATGATCTCGTTCGCGCGTGGCGCACCGGCGCCCGAGTGCCTCGACCCCGCGCTGATCTCGGATTGCGCCCAGGCTGCACTCGCGCGCGACGGCACGACGATCCTCTCCTACGGGGTCGGCGGAGGCTACGGGCCACTACGGGAGCTGCTCGCCGAGCAGCACGGCGTTGCCCCCGGGCGCGTGTTCCTGACGGCGGGCGGGCTGCAGGGGTTCGTCTTCTACGCGGCGGTGCAGCTTGCCCGCAAGCCGGGCCGGGTGCTCGTCGAAGGCCCGACGTACGACCGACCGCTGAAGATCCTCGCCCGTGAGGGTGCCGAGGTCGTGTGGCTCCCGATGGACGGCGAAGGACTCGATCCCGACGCGCTCGAGGCCGAGATCGCGAGAGGCGGCGCGATCTCGTTCCTCTACACGATCCCGACCTTCCAGAACCCGTCCGGCCGCACGATCGGGACCCACCGCCGGCGCCGTCTCGCTGAGCTCGCTGCCGAGCACGGCCTGGACATCCTCGAGGACGACCCGTACGGTCGCGTTCGGTACGAGGGCGAGTCGCCGCCGTCGGTCCACGAGCTCGAGGGCGGTGAGCGCGTCACGTTCACGTCGTCGTTCTCGAAGACCGTCGCGCCGGGCCTGCGAACGGGCTACTTCGTCGTTCCGGAGCCGCTCGTACCCGAGTACGACGATCGCGCCGTCTCCACCTACATCTCGCCGAGCCTCCTGCCGCAGGCGATCGTGCACGAGCTCATGCAGCGCGGGGACTTCGAGCCGAACCTCGAGCGCGTGCGCGGGCTGCTGAGGGCGCGCAAGGATGCGATGCTTGCTGCGCTCGACCGTGAGATGCCGGACGGCACGGCATGGAGCCGTCCCGAGGGCGGCTACTTCCTCTGGGTCGACTTCGACGGCGTCGACGCCGCCGACCTGCTCGCACGCGCAACCGACGCAGGTGTCACCTTCGTCAAGGGTGCCGATTTCTTCCCGGGCGGGTCAGCCGGCGGCGGCTCCGCGCGGCTTGCGTTCAGCTACGAGTCACCCGAGCGCATCGCCGACGGCGTCGCCCTGCTCGCGTCGCTGCTCTAGAGGGGGTCGCACCGGAGGCGCCGCGTCAGGCCGCGGACCTGCGCCGGCGGCGCCGGTCGCGCAGGTCGTCGAACAGCCAGCCGACGACGAAGCCGAGCGCGATCGCCAGGATGAGAACGACGAACAGCGAGGCCTCGGTCTTGAAGAAGACGAAGTTGACCGCGACGTTGTTGCGGTTCGCGATCACGAGGATGACTCCGTAGAGGATCACGATCGCCATGACGATGCGCTTCGCCGTCCACGGGCTCTTTCGCTTCTCCTGCGGCGGCGCTGGTTCGGCCATGAGCCGCGAGTGTAGTCGGTCAGGCCGCTGCAGTCGCAGCCGCCACCGTCAACGGCTGCAGTGGCCGCAGGACGAGGCGCGGCTGCAAGGGGGGTGTGAGCGCACCGCTCGTCGCGAGCCGGAACGTCGGGCACGGAGTCTCGCCGGGAAGGGCGCAGAGGCCTGCACGCCGGAAATAGCAATCGTTGCAGGATGCTTTAGTTGATTTGCCCATTGTTCCCTGTAAACGGAAATGTCCGCTCTGGACAGGGGGCATTGTCTCCACCCGGCAACGGGCTCGCAAGGGTCCGGCTGACGAATTGGCCGCAAAGAGCGTCTGTTTCCCTGATGGACAAAATACCTGCAAAAGCGTTATTTTACTTGAATTGTACGCAAGACGGACAACGCCTGTTGAAAACTCTCCACCGGCACGATGCGGAGGTTCCCTGCATAGCGGCGCGCCTCCGTTGCGTTATCCCCAGCCGGGACGAGAAAGAGGTCGGCGCCCGCCTTGCGAGCGCCGAACACCTTCTGCTTCACCCCCCCGATCGGAGCGACGGTGCCGTCGAGTTCGATCTCACCGGTCGCTACGACCCGCCGGCCGTGGTCGACATCCGTTCCGAGTCTCTGCAGCACCTCGAGCGCGAATGGAAGCCCCGCCGACGGGCCGCCCACCTGACCGAGATCGATCTCGACCTTGCGGGGCAGCTTGAACGTGGCTGCCTGCGAGATGCGGATCCCGATGATGGCGCGCGCAGGATCCGCCGGCGAGCGCACCGTCTTCACGCGAAGTGAGCGCTCGGTCCCCTTCCGGCGCACCACGAGCGTGATCGTCTCGCCCGGGTGGACGGCGTCGAATGCTTTTCGGAGGTCCTCAGGCGTGCGCACCTGCTTGCCGAGCGCACGGACGATGACGTCGCCGTCCTTGATCACCCTCGCCGCCGGCGCGTCGGACGCGACGGCCTCGACAAGCGCGCCCTGTGGGTCGGCATTGACGTCGTACCCGGCCTCCTTCAGGGCAACTGCCGCCGCGATCTGCTCCGACCGCGCCATCTCGGCGAGGCCTTCGTCGCGGCGCTCCTCGAAGGAGGAGCCGGGTGGGACGACCTGATTGCCGTTGACGAGCGTGGCGCCGTCCGGTCGGAGAAAGGCGACCAGGCGCTCCGCCCACGTTGCACGCCGAACCCTGACGTCGACGTAGTAGATCGCGCCCGGGCCGCTCTCGGGCTTCTCGCCCTGGACATTGACCTTTCCGGCCACCGGCTGAGCGGCATCCGGGACGTACAGGTAATCCCGGGACGGGAACAGCCAGAGGAATGCGCACACGAGCCCGAGGACGACGACCGCACCCCAGGCGAGGCGCCCCACCAACGTGCGCGGCATCGTCTAGACGAGCCCGTTCAGCATGCCGCCGTCGACCGGTAGCACGGTGCCGCTCACGTAGGCGGCTTGCGCGGACGCGAGGAAGCAGACCGCGGCGGCTATCTCCGACGGGTCACCGAACCGGCCCGCGGGAATCTGTCGCATCATCTGTTGCAGTAGCTCGGGCGGGGGGCCATCGGGCCCGTACAGCCCACGCAGGCGCTCCGTATCGATCCGCCCCGGCGCAATCGTGTTGACCGTGATCCCGTCCGGGCCGAGCTCGCGGGAGAGTGTCTTCAGCCAGCCGACGACACCGGGCCGGACCGCGTTCGAGAGCGCGAGATTCGCGATCGGCTCCTTCACGGATGACGACTGGATCGCGACGATCCGGCCGCGACCACTCGCCCGCAGGTGCGGCAGGCACAGACCGACGAGGCGCACGTGCGGCGTCAGCAGCAGATCGACCGCCGCCTCGACGTCCTCGGGCGTGATGTCCGCGGCTGGACCCGGGGGCGGACCGCCCCCGTTGAGCACGAGCACGTCGATCCCGCCGAATGCTTTCACCGTCGTCTCGACCAGCTGCTGCAGGTGGAGGGGATTGGTGAGGTCGCCGCGCACGGCGAGCGCTCCGATGCGCTCCGCCTCACGTTCGAGCACATCGCGCCGGCGGGCAAAGACCGACACGTTCGCGCCTTCCGCGGCGAGCGCCTCGGCAATCGCGAGCCCCATGCCCTGCGAGGCGCCGAGCACGATCGCCGTACGTCCTGTGAGGCCGAGATCCATCGGTGCGGAAGGGTACCGCGCCGCTTCCCTACCGGTGCGTCAGCACCTGCACGACGTCCCGGACAGCTGCCTCGGAGGCCTTCATCATCTTCTTCTCCGCCGGGGTGAGCCGGAGCTTCACGATCTCCTCCGCGCCGCCCGCCCCGAGCTTGACCGGGACGCCCATGTAGAGGTCGCGAATTCCGTATTCGCCCTGCAGGTAGGCGGTGCACGGCAGCACGCGCTTCTCGTCGAGACAGATCGCGTCGACCATCTGCGCCGCGGCTGCGCCTGGCGCATACCAGGCGGATGTGCCGAGCAGCTTCACGAGCTCTCCGCCGCCCACCTTCGTGCGCTCCACCATCCGCCTGATCTTCGCGCTTGCTACGAGCTGGTCGAGGGGGATGCCGCCGACCGTCGTCGCAGAGACGACCGGGACCATCTGATCGCCGTGGCCGCCGAGAACGGTTGCCGTCACGTCCTTCACAGAGAACCCGGTCTCCTGTGCGATGAAACAGGCGAATCGTGCGGTGTCGAGGATGCCGGCCATGCCGATGACGCGCTCGCGCGGGAGCTTCGAGACGGCCTTGGCCACATGACACATCGCATCGAGCGGGTTGGAGACGATCACCAGCACCGCCTGCCGCGACCGCCTTGCCACCTGCTTGGTCACCTCGGCCACGATCGTCTCGTTGGTCTTCACGAGATCGTCACGGCTCATGCCCGGCTTCCGCGGCAGACCTGCCGTGATCACGATCACGTCGGACCCGGCCGTCGCGTCGTAGCCGGAGTCGTCCACACCGACGACGTTCGGCTCATAGCCGAGCACCGAGCCGGCCTGGTCGATGTCGAGCGCCTTGCCTGCGGCGAGGTTGGGCTTGACGTCGACCAGCACGACATCGGCGTAGTCGCGCCGGGCAACCTCCTGCGCGCACGTCGCACCCACGTTGCCCGCACCGACGACCGTGACTCTCTTCCTTCCGCTCACCGTGTGCTTCCTTTCGCTTGCAGAGCTCGGGACGCGTCGGCGTGGACTGCGAGCTTCTCGATGATCGCGTCGGCGTACTCCGCCGTCCCGACGGCGGTCGGGTCGTCCCGGGACGGCTTCATGTCGTAGGTGACGCGGTCGCCCTCGGCGATCACGGCGGCGACCGCAGCCTCGAGCCGCTGCGCCGCGTCGGCCTCGCCGAGGTGCTCGAGCATCAGCTTGCCGGAGAGGATCATCGCGGTCGGGTTCACCTTGTTCTGGCCCTTGTACTTCGGCGCCGAGCCGTGCGTCGCCTCGAAGACTGCCGAGTCGGCGCCGATGTTGCCGCCGGGCGCCACACCCAGCCCGCCGACGAGCCCTGCAGTGAGGTCGCTGATGATGTCGCCGTAGAGGTTCGGCAGCACGAGCACGTCGAACTCCTCCGGTCTCTGCACGAGGCCCATGCAGAGCGCGTCGACAAGCGTCTCCCACGCCTCGATCTCGGGGAACTCCTGCGCCACGTCCCGGAAGACGGACAGGAACAGGCCGTCGGTGAACTTCATGATGTTCGCCTTGGTGATGCACGACACGCGCCGACGGCCATGTGCACGCGCATAGGTGAACGCGTAGCGGATGATCCGCTCCGACGCCTCCGGGCTGATCGGCTTCACCGAGATGCCCGATGTGGGCGTGATCTGCCTCGCCTGCATGCCGTTCAGCGTCTCGATCACGCGCGCGGCATCCGCCGTTCCGGCTTCGTACTCGATGCCCGCGTACAGGTCCTCGGTGTTCTCGCGGACGACCACGAGATCGACGTTGTCGTAGCGTGAGCGCACCCCCGGGTACGACTTGCAGGGGCGGATACAGGCGTACAGCCCGAGCTCGTGCCGCAGCGCCACGTTCACGGACCGGAACCCGGTCCCGATCGGCGTCGTGATCGGCCCCTTGAGGGCGACCCCGCTCTTCCGGATCGAGTCGAGCGTCTCCTCCGGCAGCGGCGTTCCGGCGACGTCCATCACGTCGACGCCCGCTTCTCGCACATCCCAGGCGAACTCGACGCCGGTGGCCTCGAGCACGCGCCGCGCCGCCTCGGTGAGCTCCGGCCCAGTGCCGTCGCCGGGAATGAGGGTGACCGCATGCGTCATCCGGGTGAGCATAGTGACACGACAGACACGGGCTGCTCAGGTACCGTCCGCCGCGAGGGAACTTCTGCCAGAGGGGTGCGATGAGCGAGTTCAAGCCGGGTCTCGAGGGGGTGGTCGCGTTCGAGACGGAGATCGCGGAGCCCGATCGCGACGGCGGCGCGCTGCGCTATCGCGGCGTGGACATCGAGGATCTCGTCGGCGTCGTCCCCTTCGAGAAGGTCTGGGGACTGCTCGTCGACGACAAGCCCGAGCCCGGCCTGACACCCGCCGAGCCGTACGTCGCCTCGGGCCTCTCCGGCAACGCACCCGCCGACCTGCAGAGCATCACGGCGCACCTGGCAGCGGAATGGGGCCTCGGCCAGCTGATCGACATCTCCGACGAGCAGGCGGAGGACGACCTGCGGAGGCTGTCTGCGACGATGATCTCGATCGTCGCCCAGTCGGCCCGCGTGGCCGACGGTACGACGACACCGGTCGACCCCGGAGTGATCGCCCAGGGCGCCACCGCCGCCGAGCGGTTTCTCCTCGAATGGCGCGGCGAAGCGGATCCCAAGCATGTACAGGCGATCGACACGTATTGGATCTGCACGGCCGAGCACGGCATGAACGCCTCCACCTTCACCGCCCGCGTCGTCGCCTCGACCGGTGCCGACTGCGCAGCCGCGCTCTCGTCTGCCGTGGGCGCGCTTTCCGGCCCGCTGCACGGCGGCGCGCCGGCACGGGTGCTGCCGATGCTCGACGGAGCGGCGGCAGCGGACTCCGTCAAGGGCTACGTCGATCACCTGCTCGACACGGGAGAGCGCCTGATGGGCTTCGGCCACCGCGTCTATCGCGCGGAGGACCCACGTGCCCGCCTGCTGCGCGGCACCGCCAAAGAGCTCGGCTCGCCGCGCTTCGCGGTTGCCGAGGAGCTCGAGCAGGTCGCTCTGGCGGAGTTGCACGCGCGCAAGCCGGACCGGGTGCTGGCGACGAACGTGGAGTTCTGGTCGGCGGTCGTCCTCGACGTCGCGGCGATCCCGCCGCGGCTCGCTCCCGCCATGTTCGCGTGCTCGCGCACGGCGGGCTGGTCGGCACACGTGATGGAGCAGAAACGGCTCGCCAGGCTCGTGCGCCCCGCCGCGAAGTACGTCGGCCCGGGCGCACGCTCGCTCGCATCCGTCTGATGGAGCTCGCGGAGGCGGCTGCGCTGGCCGACGAATACGCGGCGCGCGGGCTCGAGAAGGAGCTGGCGAATCTCCGCACCGAATGGGACGACGAGGTCGAGGCGGCGGCGCGCAATCCCGACTACCGCGTCCGGGCAATCGCGTTTCGCGCGCTCGCACAGTTTCACTACCGCCAGAAGCTGGAGCTGCTGCGCCGCGGCCTGGAGGACGAGAGCCCTGCCGTGCGCGGCTCGGCGCTGATCGCGCTGGAGGGCTTCTCGCGCAACCATCCCGGTGACGTCAACGCGTACCGCTCGCTGTTGCACGAGCTCGCTGCGCGCGATCCGAACGTGGCCGTGCGTCGCCTGGCGATCGTCTGCTTCAAGAACGGCACCCCGACGCGCGAGACGATCCAGCTGCTCGACGGGATTGCGGACAACGACGAGACCGACGCGGAGGTGCGCAAGACGGCGAGGTCGGTGGCGCTGTTGCTCGTCAAGAAGCAGCGCGCGAAGTAGCCGCACGGCCGCCCTCGCATCGCGTAGCCTCGTCGGGCATGGGCGCGCCGCTCGTCGGACTGATCATGGGCTCCCGCTCCGACTGGGAGACGATGCGCCATGCCGCGGAGACGCTCGCTGCGCTCGGGATCGACTACGAGCAGCGGGTCGTGTCCGCGCACCGAACGCCCGACCTCCTCTTCGAGTACGCAGGCTCGGCCGAGGAGCGAGGGCTGCAGGTGCTGATCGCGGGGGCGGGGGGCGCCGCGCATCTGCCCGGGATGGCTGCGGCGAAGACCGCGTTGCCCGTGCTCGGCGTCCCGGTCGAGTCGAAGACGCTCAAGGGGATGGATTCGCTGCTCTCGATCGTGCAGATGCCGGCCGGCATCCCGGTGGGGACGCTCGCGATCGGGCGGCCGGGTGCGGTCAATGCCGCGTTGCTCGCCGCGGCCATTCTCGCCCGCTCCGACGGCCTCATCCGCGAGCGCCTGGCCGCCTACCGCGCGGCGCAGACGCAATCCGTGCTCGACCTGCCCGATCCGGCGGCGTGACGGCGTCCGCGTCCGGCGCCCGATGACCCTCGTCGCGTGCATCGGAGGCGGACAGCTCGGGCGCATGCTCGGCGTCGCCGGTATCCCGCTCGGGCTCCGCTTCCGTTTCCTCGACCCTGCGCCCGGCCCGGCGGCCGCCGCGGTGGGCGAGGTCGTTCTCGGCGCCTACGACGACCCCGTTGCACTCGCACGACTCGTCGAAGGAGCGGACGTCGTCACCTACGAGTTCGAGAACGTCCCCCTCGCAGCGGCTACACGCGCCGGGACGCTGCCGCCGCCGCTGGCGCTCGAGCTCGGCCAGGACCGGCTCACCGAGAAGGAGCTGTTCAGGCGGCTGGAGATTCCGACCGCCCGGTTCGGCTCGCTCGCCGACACCGGCGTGCCCGCGCTCGTGAAGGCGCGGCGCTTCGGCTACGACGGCAAGGGACAGCGCCTCGTCACCGCCGGCGAGACGATCGGCGAGGACGAGCTTGCAGAGGAAGTGGTCTCATTCGACCGCGAGCTCTCGATCCTGGCCGTGCGGGGACGCGACGGCGATACCCGCTTCTGGCCACTCGCCGAGAACGAGCACCGCGACGGCATCCTCCGCGTTTCACGCATCCCCGCCGCCGGAGCGCCGCAGGAACAGGCCGAGCGCCTCGTCACCCGCTTGCTCGACGAGCTCGGCTACGTGGGCGTGATCGCGCTCGAGCTGTTCGAGCGGGCCGGGGCACTGCTCGCCAACGAGTTCGCTCCCAGGGTGCACAACACGGGGCATTGGACGATCGACGGCTCGTCGACGAGCCAGTTCGAGAATCACCTGCGTGCGATCCTCGGTCTGCCGCTCGGACGCACGGAGGCCTTCGCACCATCGGTGATGATCAACATCGTCGGCGGCGTGCCGCCGCTCGCTGCACTGCTCGCGCTGCCCGGCACGCACGTGCACCTGTACGGGAAGGAGCCTCGCCCCGGACGCAAGCTCGGTCATGTGACGCTCGTCGGGGCCGATGCCGCCACGGTCGCCGCGGCCGCTGAGCTTGCCGACCGCGCCGCTGTGGGATGACGGCCGGCTATGCCCCTTCGTCACCCGCGGGTGCGGTGCGCCGCCGCGCATGCGGGTGCGCGCTGAAGTAGGTCTCGCGGCGGCGCCGGTCCGAGACGTGCGTGTAGAGCTCCGTCGTCGAGAGATCGGCATGGCCGAGCATCTCCTGCACCGAGCGGAGGTCGGCGCCGCCCTCGAGCAGGTGCGTCGCGAACGAGTGCCGGAGGAGATGTGGGTGCACGCGCTCCGGCTCGAGCCCGGCCTTGGCCGCGAGGCGGCGCAGGATCAGGAACGCGCCTGCGCGCGTGAGCGCCCCGCCCCGGGCGTTGAGAAACAGGTCGGGACGATGTCTCCGGTCGAGATGCGGGCGCCCGAGCGCCAGGTAGCGGCGCACCGCCTCGGTTGCCGGCCGGCCGAGCGGCACGATCCGCTCCTTGCCGCCTTTGCCGAGCACACGCACGATTCGCGCGTCGAGATCGATCGACGTGCGGGCGAGACCGACCGTCTCGGACACGCGCAGGCCCGAGCCGTACATGAGCTCGACCAGCGCACGGTCGCGCATCGAGCGAGGTGTGACTCCGGTCGCCGCGTCGATCAGCCGCTCCGACTCGCCGGGAGAGAGCGTGCGCGGCAGCTTTCGCGTCCGGCGGGGAAGCGTGAGCCCGGCGGCGGGGTTGTCCCCACGCGCTCCCAGCAGCATCTCGTGGCGGAAATACGACCGCACCGCCGCGACGCGACGGGCGATCGTGGAGCCGGCGAGGCCTGACGCCCGCATGGAGGCGACCCAGCGCTCGACCTCGACGGTCGTGGCGGCTCCGACGGGGCCTGAGCGAAAGGCTCCGAACGCAGCCAGATCGCGGCGGTAGGCGTCCACCGTGCGCTCCGAGCGCTGCGCGGTGAGCAGCAGCAGGTAGGTCTCGACATCAGGGTCTCGGAGCGTCACAGGGCGGGACCCGATTCGGCGACGAGCCGTTCGCTCCTCTTCTACGAGCGCGGATGCGAGTGGTCGTAGACGCGTCGCAGCCGCTTCGCGTCCACGTGGCTGTAGATCTGCGTCGTCGACAGCGAGGCGTGGCCTAGCAGCTCCTGGATCGTGCGCAGGTCGGCGCCCCCCTCGAGCAGGTGCGTCGCGTAGGCATGCCGCAGGCGGTGGGGGTTGCGGAGCAGCCGTCGCAGCACGGACGTGTCGAGGCGGCGCCCGCGGATCGACAGGAACAGCGCATTGTCGGCGTGCCGCGCGAGTGCCGGGCGCGCGTCGCGCAGGTAGACGGAGACCGCGTGGGCCGCCTCCTCGCCGAGGGGAACGATGCGCTCCTTGCCGCCCTTGCCGAGGACGTGCACCGACTCTTGCTCGAAGTCGACGTCTGCGAGGTCGAGAGCGACCGCTTCGGCGCTGCGCAACCCGCACGAGTAGGTGAGCTCGAGCAGCGCGCGGTTGCGGACGGCCAGGGGCTCGTTGCCGACGATCCCGTCGAGCAGCAACTCGACGTCGGCGAGCTTGGGGGCATCCGGAAGACGTCGTGGCCGCCGCGGCGTGAGTGCCGCGTCCGGCACCCTCGCAGAGCCGAGCGTGAACCGGAGGAGCGAACGTACGGCCGCAAGCCTGCGGGCAATCGTGGCCGGGGCCAGGCCGCGGCGCCCGCGTCCGAGCTCCGAGGTGTATTCGGAGAGGACGCGTACGTCGACCGCGTCGAGAGCTGTGTCACGGCCGTGCAGCCAGGACGAGAAGTCCCTCAGGTCGGATGCGTAGGCCCGGCGGGTAGAATCCGAGAGGGCCGGGCTCGTCAGAAACCGGTCGATCGCGAGGCTCGCGTCCATGCGGGCGGGATTCGCCCCGCGCAGCTCCTCGCCTTCCCTCCTCATGCGCTCCACCAGCTTCTTTGCCTTACTCATCGTTGCCGTCGCCGTCGGGGCGCTCATCGTCGCGCGGCGACACGGCGACTCGCACCCGTCCCAGACCTCGGGCACCGTCTCCATGCTCGGCGACTCGCTGAACGTGGGTGTCGAGCCGTATCTCGACGACGCGCTCGGGAAGGGATGGACCGTCGTCACCGACGACCAGGTCGGCCGGCGGTCGGCGGAGGGGATCGGCGAGCTGGAGGCGGGACGCCTCGCGCTCGGCAGCCACGTCGTCGTCAGCCTCGGAACCAACGACACCCCGGGAACAGCGGCCACGTTCCGAAACGACGTGCAGCGGGTGCTGCGGCTGGTCGGCAGGAGCCGCTGCGTCGTCTGGGCGACGATCTGGCGTGACGGCGCCCCGAGCGACTCGTTCAACGACGTCCTCCGCGACGCTGCATCGGCGAACCACAGGCTCCGCCTCGTCGAATGGGCCGAGATGGTGCGACAGCATCCCCAGTGGCTGGCATCGGATGGGCTGCACGGGAACGAGCTGGGCTACCGGGAGCGGGCCCGGGCAATCGCCGACGCGGTGCGCGACTGCGTGCCCGAGCAGACGGTGAAGCCGTCGTGACACGGGTCATCCCGCTCGAGACCGGCGCCGACGCACGGGTCCGCAACGACGGGGCTCCGATTGCCGCGGTGCTTCTCAACGGAGGCGCCGCACGGGCCCTGCCTGGAACCTGGAGCGCCACGAGCGAGCTGCTGGCGGCCGAGCTCGCGCCGCGATTCCCGGACATCACGTTCGCCGAGGTGCGCTATCGCGTCAAGTCGTGGAACGAGCTTCCCTCCTGCATCGCGGACGCCACAGCCGCCCTCGACCTCGTTGCCTGCCCGAGCGTGCTGATCGGATTCTCGATGGGCGGAGCAGTCTCGATCGGCGTCGCGGGCCACGACTGTGTGACGGGGGTGGTCGCACTGGCCCCCTGGATACCCGAGCGCCTGCCCCTGGACGGACTGCGCGGACGGCGACTCGACGTCGTCCACGGATCGTGGGACAGATATCTGCCCGGGATCCCCGGTGTCAGTGCCGCGAGCTCGTTGCGTGGCTTCGAGCGCGCTCGCGCGCTCGGCATCGAAGGCACCTACACGCTGATCCCGCGCGCCCTGCACGGTGCGGCGCTGCGCAAGCCCTCGGGAGCGATCCTGCACCTGCCGCGCTGGCGCGAGTGGGTCGCTCTCGTGGGCGCGCGACTCGCGTCCTTTCAGAGCGTGGCCGCGCGGGACGGCGGGGGCTAGCCGGGCTCGGGCTCGTGCAACCTGCGCCGCGCCCTCTGACCGTCGCTCGGGAGGCGCACGTTCCAGGCGAGGCCGACCTTCTCGAGCGTCCGGATCGTCCACCACGCGATGTCGACCTGGAAGCGGTCGAGGCCGTGCCGCGCCGAGGCGGGGAAGGCATGGTGGTTGTTGTGCCACCCCTCGCCGAAGGTCAGCGCCGCGACGATCCAGTTGTTGCGGCTCTCGTCGCGCGAGCGATACGAGCGCCCGCCGAACATGTGGCAGATCGAGTTGACCGAGAACGTCGCGTGCTGGTACGCGAAGATCCGGATCAGGCCACCCCACACGAGGGCCTGCAGGCCGAGTCTCCAGCTGAAGCCCCCGGCCAGGTAGCCGATGGTGAACGGCAGCGCGAACGTGAGCACGACCCAGAGGAAATAGAGACGGTCGATGCCGCGGATCAGCCGGTCTCCGTAGAGATCCTTTCCGTACTGCTCGCCGCGTTCCATTCCCTTGAGATGGAACAACCACCCCACGTGCGCATGCAGGAAGCCCAGCAGCGCACCCCAGGCGCTCGGCGCGAAGCCGGCATGGGGTGAATGCGGGTCACCCTCCTCGTCCGAGCGCGCGTGGTGCTTGCGGTGGTCCGTCACCCATTGGGTCACCGGTCCCTGGACCGTCATCGACCCGAGGATCGCGAACGAGGCGCGGACGATCTTGGTCGTCTCGAAGCTGCGATGCGTGAACAGGCGGTGGTAGCCCACGGTCGTGCCGAGGCCGGTGAGGACGTAGAGCACGAGAAAGAGGACGATGTCGATCCATGACAAGGCGACGCCCCAGAGGCCGATGCCGGTGGCGACCAGGCCGAGGGGAGGGATCAAGACCGCGAGCAGCGTGACCAACTGGCTTGCGCGCGTCGTGCGCTCGCGGACCGTGGCGACGCCCGCGTCGGCGAACTCAGACATCGCTCGGTGATCCAGCTGTGGGCACGCGGCGAATCACGCAGCGATGAAGATAGCGGTCACCGGCACCGGCATCGCCGGTCTCGGCGCGGTGTATGCGCTCTCACGCCGCATGAGGTCCTCTTGTTCGAGGCGGACTACGCGGTCACGCGGGGCGGCTATTCCAAGGTAGCCTCGATCGAGATGTTCGAAGCGATCGGCCTGGCACAGTACGGGCGGATTGCCCGAGTTTCCCGTCACGCGCCCGGCCCAGTGAGCTTCGAGACGTACCGTCGGACGCTCGCGCCCGTCTTTCGCGCTCTCTACCGCATGGAGCTCCGCGGACAGGAGCACGTCCCTATGCACGGGCCGTTGATCGTCGCCGCCAACCACGAGTCGGTTCTGGACGCGTTCGCGCTCGCAGCGGCGATCCCGAGGCCGCTTCGCTATCTCGCCAAGGAGCAGCTGTGGCGCAATCGCGTGCTCGCGGCCTGGCTCGACGATGTCGGGGCGATCCCCGTCACCCGCGGTCGTGGCGATCACCGGGCGATGCGCGCCGCAACGGCAGCGCTGGAGGTGGGCGACGCGATCGGCATCTTCCCCTCGGGCGGCGTGCGGCGGGAGGGGCCGTGGCTGCAGGGCGCAGCGCGGATGGCGCTCGCGACCGGCGCGCCTCTGCTGCCGGTGCGGTTGCTCGGCACGCACGAGGCTCTGAGCCGCCGCCACGTCGGCCTGCCGCGACTCGCCGCGCTCGTCGGGGAGCCGCTACCGGTCGCCGCCGGGGCAGGGACCGTTGCCGCTCGAGCGCTCACCGAGCGGCTGCAGGCATCGGTGCTCGCTCTCGGCACCTGACGCAGGCACTCTTGACGGGTGCCCGGTCACCGCCTAGGCCACGACGCCTCCACCGACCCGCCCGTGCGGCCGGCCGACCCTGCTGTGCGCCGGGCGAATCTGCGCCGCATCTTCCCGCTCTTCCGCGACTACCGGGCCCGCCTTGCGGTCGTCTGCGGCCTGATCGTCGTCTCCGCGGCGATCGGCGTCGTGCCCACCTTCCTTCTGCGCGAGGTGCTCGACACCGCGCTCCCGCAGGAGGCCGGCGGCGATGTTGATCTCGGCCTGCTGACGGCGCTCGTGGCGGGCATGATCGCGATCCCGATCGTGACCGGCGTCATCGGCGTCTTCCAGACGCTGCTCTCGAACCAGGTCGGCCAGTCGGTCATGCACGACCTGCGGACTGCCGTCTATCGCCATTTGCAGCGGTTGTCGCTCGCCTTCTTCACGCGCACCCGCACGGGCGACGTGCAGAGCCGCATCGCGAACGACATCGGCGGCATCGACACGGTGGTCACGTCCACTGCGACGTCGGTGCTCTCGAACGTGACCACGGTGCTCGCGACCGTCGTCGCCATGCTGCTGCTCGACTGGCGGCTTGCCGCCTTCGCCCTCGTGTTGCTGCCGCTGTTCGTCTGGCTCACCAAGCGGGTCGGCGACCAGCGCAAGAAGGTGACCGCGCAGCGGCAGATATCGCTCGCCGACGTCTCGTCGATCGTGCAGGAGTCCCTCTCCGTCTCCGGCATCCTGCTCGGCAAGACGATGGGGCGGTCCCCCGACCTGGCGGAGCGCTTCTCGGCCGAGTCGCGCCGGCTCGCCGACCTCGAAGTGCGCAGCCGGATGACGGGCCGCTGGATGATGGCCGCGATCCAGATGACGTTCGCCGTCATGCCGGCGCTCGTCTACTGGTTCGCCGGCTGGACGATCGCACGGGGCAGCGGGGCGATCACCATCGGCACCCTCGTCGCGTTCACCACGCTGCAGACGCGGCTCTTCTTCCCGATCGGCAGCCTCCTCGGCGTCCAGCTCGAGGTGCAGAGCTCGCTGGCGCTGTTCGATCGCATCTTCGACTACCTCGATCAGCCGATCGACATCGTCGAGGGGACACGGACGCTCGACAACCCGCTCGGCACCGTTGCGTTCGACCACGTCTGCTTCCGCTACGGCGACGACGCCTGGACACTGAAGGACGTCACGTTCACGGTCCCGGCCGGCTCGAAGACCGCGCTCGTGGGCGAGACGGGCTCGGGCAAGACGACCTGCGGCTACCTGGTCGCTCGTCTCTACGACGCGACCGAGGGGAGTGTCACGATCGACGGGGTCGACGTCCGCGAGCTGACGTTCGATTCTCTGACGAGCTGCGTCGGAGTCGTGTCGCAGGAGACCTATCTCTTCCACGAGACCGTGCGGGAGAACCTCCGCTTCGCGAAGCCGAGCGCCACGGACGCGGAGGTGGAAGCCGCCGCGAGGGCAGCCCAGATCCACGACCTGATCGCCTCGCTCCCCGAGGGCTACGACACGGTCGTCGGCGAGCGCGGCTACCGGTTCTCCGGCGGCGAGAAGCAGCGCATGGCAATTGCGCGCACCGTGCTCCGCAACCCGCCCATTCTCGTGCTCGACGAGGCGACGTCGGCGCTCGACACGCAGACCGAACGCCTTGTGCAGGAGGCGCTCGAACGGCTGTCCGAGGGGCGCACCACGATTGCCATCGCCCACCGGCTCTCGACCGTTCGCGACGCAGATCAGATCGTGGTGCTCGACGGCGGCCGGGTCGCGGAGACAGGCACTCACGACGAGCTCCTGGCTGCGGGAGGCCGCTACTCGCTGCTCGTCGCGCGAGACGCGGATTCCGAGGATGTGGTTCCCGAGCTCGCCTGATTCGGCCGGGCACGTACGATGCCGGGGCCCGGCGCCGTTCGTGACGCCGCGCGATCCAGACATGAGCCGATCCTTCGCCACGCACGACTCACAGGAGGTGCTCCGATGACGACCACGCCGACACGGGGCCGCCTCGGTCTCGAGGAGCATGGCATCGCTGCCCGCGGACGAGTCGTCCGGAACCCGACGACGTCCCAGCTCTACGAGCACGCACTCAGACGCGGTGACGGCCGTCTCGCCGAGGGCGGCCCGCTGGCCGTCGACACCGGCGTGCACACGGGTCGTTCGCCCAGGGACAAGTTCGTCGTCCAGGAGCCCGGCTCGGAGGAGCGCATCTGGTGGGGAGACGTGAATCATCCGTTGCCCGAGGCGAAGTTCAACGGCCTGCGCGCGAAGGTCACCGCCCACCTGTCGGCCGAGGATCCGCTCTACGTCGTCGATGCATTTGCCGGCGCCGACCCGGCCCACCGCATCGTCGTACGGGTCGTCACCGGGAGCCCCTACCACGCTCTCTTCGCCAAGACGATGTTCATCGAGCCGGACGAGGACGAGCTCGAGTCCCTCGAGCCCCAGGCCCTCGTGCTCCACGCCCCAGAGGTCGTGTCGGTGCCCGAGGAAGACGCGACCCGCTCCGGGACGTTCGTGGTCCTGCACCCGACGCGATCCGAGGTGCTCGTCGGCGGAACCTTCTACGCCGGCGAGATCAAGAAATCGATCTTCACGGTGATGAACGACCGCCTGCCGCTCGAGGGCGTGTTCCCGATGCACTGCTCCGCCAACGTCGGACCGAACGGCGATGTCGCGGTCTTCTTCGGCCTTTCCGGGACCGGCAAGACGACGCTCTCGGCCGACCCGGAGCGATCGCTGATCGGGGACGACGAGCACGGCTGGGGAGACAGCGGCGTCTTCAACCTCGAGGGTGGGTGCTACGCCAAGGTGATCCACCTGTCTGCCGAGGACGAGCCGGAGATCTTCCGCACGACCCACAGCTTCGGGACGGTGCTCGAGAACGTCGTCATCGACGAGCGCGGCGTGCTCGACCTGGACAGCGACGCGAAGACCGAGAACACGCGTGCCGCCTACAAGCTCGAGCAGATCTCGAACGCGCTTCCTGCCAAGCGTGCGGGCCATCCGAGCTCCGTCGTGATGCTCACGGCTGACGCATTCGGGATCCTGCCCCCGATCGCGCGGCTGACGCGCGATCAGGCGATGTTCTACTTCCTGTCGGGCTTCACCGCCAAGCTCGCCGGCACCGAGATCGGGGTCAAGGAGCCCCAGCCGACGTTCTCGACCTGTTTCGGCGCGCCGTTTTTGCCGCAGCGTCCCGCCGTGTACGCGCGGCTGCTCGGGAAGAAGCTCGACCGGCACAGCGCCACCGTCTGGCTCGTGAACACCGGCTGGACCGGCGGGCCTTTCGGCGAGGGGCACCGCATGCCGATTCATGCCACCCGCGCGCTGCTGCGCGCCGCACTCTCCGGCGAGCTGAACGACAGCTCGTTCCGCCGTGACGGCGTGTTCGGGTTCGACGTGCCGACGAAGGTCCCCGGGGTCGAGCCGGCGCTTCTCGATCCCCGCTCGACATGGAGCGATCCGGTGGCCTACGACGCGAAGTCCCAGGAGCTCGCGGCGATGTTCCGGGCGAATTTCGAGAGGTTCGAGGCCGATGCCGGAGAGGCGGTGGCCGCAGCCGGGCCGGTGGGTTGAGCCGTACGCGCGCGGCACTTGTTGCCGTGCGGGTGTCTCCCGTAAAGGCAGCGGAGACACCCCGGCGTTTGCGGGAGCCGCCCCTGCATTTGCGCTGGACGGGCTGACCGGACGCCTCCGCAGCGGCATCAGGTAGCGTCACCCGGGATGGAAGCGATGCACGACGTCCTCGTCGTCGGCGCCGGGTGCGCCGGCATGCGCGCCGCGATCGAAGCGCACGACACGGGCGCGAACGTCGGCGTCATCTCCAAGCTGCACCCGACGCGGAGCCATTCCGGCGCCGCCGAAGGCGGCATCAACGCCGCGCTCGGCAACACGGCCGAGGACAGTCCCGACACGCACGCCTTCGACACCGTCAAGGGCTCCGACTACCTCGGTGACCAGGACGCGATCGAGATCCTCGCGACCGAGGCTCCCGGCGACATCTACCAGCTCGAGCACTGGGGAGCGGTGTTCTCGCGGAATGCCGAGGGCCGGCTCGACCAGCGCCCGTTCGGCGCCGCCGGCTCACCGCGCACCGTGTACGCCGCCGACATCACCGGGCACGTGCTGATCCAGGTGCTGTACGAGCAGCTGCAACGGCGGATGACAGCCGGCCTGGCGGTCTACGAGGAGTACTTCGCATTTCGGCTCGTGATCGACGACGGCCGCTGCACGGGTGTGATCTGCTGGGACCTCCTCAACGGAGGCGTCAAGCTCATCTCCGGCAAGGCGGTCATCCTCGCGACCGGCGGCGTCGGACGTCTCTACCGCGCGACGACGAACGCCTACGCGTGCACGGGGGACGGCATGGCGATGGCGCTGCGCTGTGGGCTCCCGCTCAAGGACATGGAGTTCATGCAGTTCCACCCGACGACGATGTATCCGAGCGGCATTCTCATCACCGAGGGCTGCCGGGGCGAGGGTGGCTACCTGATCAACAAGGAGGGCGAACGCTTCATGCAGCGCTACGCCCCCAATGCGCTAGAGCTCGCCTCGCGCGACGTCGTCTCCCGTTCCGAGACGACCGAGATCGAGGCGGGGCGCGGGGTCAACGGCTCCGTCTTCCTCGACCTGCGTCACCTCGGTCCCGAGAAGATCCTCACCAAGCTGCCCGGCTCCCGCGAGCTCGCGATCACCTACGCCGGCGTCGACCCGATCTATGCGCCCATTCCAGTGCGACCCGGCGCCCACTACCACATGGGGGGCATCGAGACCGACAACTGGGGCCTGAGCGAGATCGAGGGTCTCTACGCCTCGGGTGAGGCCGCGTGCGTCTCCGTCCACGGCGCAAACCGCCTTGGCGGCAACTCGTTGATGGAGACGATCACCTTCGGGCGGCGCTCCGGGCAGGCGGCAGCCGAGTACGCGCTGTCCGCCCCGGCCGTGAACGGGGCGGGTGAGCCGGCGCGCGCCGACGCGGAGCGCTGGGTGCGCGCGATTCTCGACAACCGCGAAGGGGAGCGACCCTGGGCGATCCGGGACGAGCTCGGCCAGTCGATGCTCGAGAACTTCGGCGTCTTCCGGCACACGGAGAAGATGGAGGCCCAGGTCGAGCTGATCTCGGGCCTGCGCGAGCGTTACGAGCGCGGCGTCGTCGTCGAGGACAAGGGCGACGTCTTCAACAGCGATCTCACCCAGGCGATCGAGCTCGGATACCTGCTCGATCTGGCCGCGTGCATGCTGCAGGCGGGCATGGCGCGCGAGGAGAGCAGAGGCGCGCATTCGCGTCCGCACGACTTTCCGGACCGCGACGACGAGCGCTTCCTGAAGCACTCGATCACGCGCTGGACCGACGCCGGACCGGAGCTGTCGTACAAGGACGTGCGCTTCACGCGCTGGGCACCGATGGAGAGGACGTACTAGATGGCAATGCAGGTCGGCCTCAAGATCTGGCGCTACGACTCGAAGACAGGTGATCGCGCGCTGAAGGAGTACGAGATCACCGCGCCCGAGGAGGCGACGCTGCTCGACTGCCTCGACATCGTCAAGGACCAGCGCGACGGCTCGCTCGCATACCGCAAGAGCTGCCGCATGATGATCTGCGGGTCATGCGGCATGCGCATGGACGGGGGCGCCGTGCTCGCCTGCAAGGTCCGGATGTACGACATCGCCGAGGAGGGCCACGTGCCGGTGATCTCGGCCATGGGCAACCTGCCGATCGTCAAGGACCTCGTCGTCGACATGGACCCGTTCTGGCAGAAGATGCGCTCTGTCGACCCGTATCTGCAGCCCCGCTACGACCAGGCACAGGACCGTGAGAACGTGGTCTCGCAGGCGCAGATGAAGGTGATCCACAAGGAGTCCCTCTGCATCAACTGCGGCTGCTGCGTGTCGGAGTGCAACTCGATGGAATCCGATCCGGACTTTCTCGGCCCGGCGGCCCTCGCGAAGGGCATGCGCTTTGTCGGGGACCCGCGCGACGGTGCCACGATCGAACGGCTCGAGAAGTACTCGGAGCCCCACGGCCTCTGGGACTGCACGCGCTGCTATTTCTGCAACGAGCGCTGCCCGAAGGGCGTCGATCCGCGCGATGCGATCGCGAAGCTGGGCGCCGAGGCGATGAAGAACGGCATCGACCGTGACATGGGCGCGAAGCACGCCAAGTGGTTCGTCACCTCCGCAAAGACGACCGGGTGGCTGCGCGAGACGGAGCTCGTCCCGAAGACCCAGGGCATCATCGCCTCGATCAAGGAGGTGAAGTTCGCGATGGGACTCGCCACGAAGGGCAAGGTGCCGCCGCCGTTCCCGCCGCACGTCGCCGCCGAGGTGCAGGAGTCACGCGCGCTGTTCGACCTGGTCAAGACGCAGGGCCGCGACGGCGCCGCCGGCATCGTCCAGGGCGAGACGGCACTCGGGCGGATCGATTCGCACCACACCGCAGCGAGCGGCCGGGATCCCTACAGCGAGGAAGACTCGGCGCCGCGCCCGTTCCTGCCCAGCGAGCGCGAAGAGGCAGAGGGGGTCACACCGTGAAGAAGGTCGCCTACTACAAGGGGTGCCTGGCGTCGCTCTCCGCCAAGGAGCTCGACACCTCGACGCGCGCGCTCGCGCCGAAGGTCGGCTACGAGCTGCTCGAGCTCGAATCGGTCACCTGCTGCGGCGCGGGCGACATCCACGAGGCGGAGCCCGACTACTACCTGCACCTCAACGCCCGGATCCTCGCGTACGCGGAGGCCACAGGCTGCGACACGCTGATGACGGTCTGCAACGTGTGCACGCTGAATCTCCGGCAGGCCAACTACCAGCTGCAGATCGACGACACCCTGCGCGAGCGCGTCAACGACAACCTCGAGCAGGTCGGCGTGCCGCGCTATGCCGGCACGGTCGAGGTCAAGCACTTCCTGTGGCTCATCGCCGGCGAGTCGTTCGCCCAGCTGCAGGCGGTCGCCCACAAGGGGCTCAAGGGACTGAAGGTGGCGCCCTTCTACGGCTGCCAGATCCTGAGGCCGTCGAAGCTGATGGGCTTCGAGGATCCGGACAAGCCGAGCTCGCTCGAGCGCATCATCGAGGCGTGCGGCGGCGAGGCGATCGACTACCCGGCGAAGATCAAGTGCTGCGGCTTCCCGATCATCCAGGCACGCGAGGACACCGCGCTCGGAGAGCTCATCCAGCCGATCGAACAGGCGAAGGAGGCCGGCGCGGATGCGATGGTGACCCCCTGCCCGCTCTGCCACCTGTCCCTCGACGCGTGGCAGTCGAAGCTGAAGAAGCAGACCGGCAAGGACTTCCAGATGCCCATCCTGCATCTGTCGCAGCTCGTGGGCGTCGCTGCGGGCCTGACCGACTCCGAGCTCAAGTTCCGTCGTCACGTCGTGTCGGTGGCGCCTGTCGTCGAGAAGCTGTCGGTGTAACCCGCATTCGTGACCCCTGCGGCGGGCCCGGAGAGCGGATGGAGCAGCGTCCACGGCCGTCGCCTGTGGCAAGTCGTCGCGCTCGTACTCGTCGTGATGGCGCTCGGGGGCGGCGGTGCGGCCGGCGCGTGCAAGCTCTTGCTCGACTGTCACGTGCGCCACCCGCCGATCACCGCCGACACCTTCCGCGGTCATGGTGGGGGGCCGGCCGACCTTCCGGGCGACTTGCGGATGACGACGGTCGTCCGCGGCTTCCACTACCCGACCGACTTTGCCTTCCTCCCCGACGGCCGGTTGCTCGTGGCGGAGAAGAACGGCGAGATCGAGGTCGCCGGTCGCGACGGGGATGTCGACCGAACCCCGTTCCTCGACCTGCGCAACCGGGTCAGCGTCGAGTACTTCCGGGGCATCATGGACATCAGCGTCGACCCCGACTTCGATGCTCATCCCTACGTCTACGTCGTCTACTCGGCGCCGGGATCCGGGATCAGGGCGCGGAAGCCGACCGTTGTGCGTATCAGCCGCTTCACGGTCGACGGTGATCGTGCCGATCCTGCGAGCGAGAAGATCATCATCGGTGCCGCCGGCTCGCTTTCCTGCTTCGACGTTCCACGCACCGCCGACTGCCTCCCGTCGGAGGTCGATCTCGACGGAGGGGAGATCGTGTTCGCGCCCGACGGCACCTTGTTCGTCGGTACGGGCAGCGGCGGCGGCGGAAACGGCGTCGAGCCGATCATGTTTCGCGCGCCCGCCATCGACACGCTCGGGGGCAAGGTGCTGCACGTCGACCGGAACGGGAGAGGATTGCCCGGAAACCCGTTCTGGAACGGCGACCCGGATGCCAACCGATCGAAGATCTGGGCGACCGGCCTGCGCAATCCGTTCCGGATCGCGCTGTTGCCCGGCCGCCCGCAGACGCTCGTGGTGGGCGACCTGGGACGGAAGCGGTGGGAGCGGCTCGTACGGGTGACGCGCGGGGCGGAGCTCGGGTGGCCGTGCTACGAGGGACCGTCTCGGCCGGACGGCTACCGAGCGTCGAATTTCTGCGTCGCGTACTACCGGTCGCACCCGAAGTCTCCCGCCCAGAATTGGGTCGTGCTCAGGCATCCGGGCGCCCGTGCGGTAACGGGTGGAGTCGCGCTCGCCGGTGCCACCGCGCTCCCGCCCCGCTACCGCGGCGACTACGTGTTCGGGGACTGGCTCAAGAATCGCATCTTCGTCGTTCCGGTTCGCGCACCTCGGGGGTCGACGCCGCGGCTCCTCTCCCACAACGCGGGCGGGCCCGTGACGTTCGCCGTCGGGCCCGACGGCGCGCTCTACTACCTCGCGGCGAACCTGGGCGAGGTGCGGCGTATCTCCACCGCGACGGAGTAGCAGGCGACGTCGTCATTAGTGTGTGAGGCATGGCGGTCGTGATCGTCGGTCTCGTCATCGCCGCCTGCGCCGTGCTCGCGTACAGCTGGTTCGAGGCCGGCTGGCTCGAGCGGCGGGTGCTCGACGTCGAGATCCCCGGCCTACCGCCCGACCTCGTGGGATTGCGGATCGCCCACCTCTCCGACTTCCACCTCGGCGCGCGGTCGCGGGGACGGCTGGCGACCGAGCGCGCCGTGGCTTGGGTTGCGGAGCGCGACCCGGACCTCGTCTGCGTCACCGGCGACCTCGTCTCACACCCCCGGGGCGAGCCGCTCTTGCGCAGGCTCCTCACACAGTTGGGAAAGCCGTTCGTCGTCCTCGGCAACCACGACGTCGCGATCACGCGTGACCCACTCTCACGGAAGGCCGAGCTCGACGATCTGCGCGACGCGGTGCTCCTTCGCGACGAGACGGTGTCGGCACCGGTGCGCGGGCTGCGCGTCTCGATCGCGGGTGTCGATCCCGCGAGCTATGCGCCGCGGAGCAATCCCAGGGGTACCCCGAACCCTGCGCGACTCGCCGATCCGGCTGCGGATCTGCGCCTCCTTCTGTGCCACTACCCCTCCGTCGTCAAGCTGTTGCCCGCGGGCGCCTATCACTTGATCCTCGCCGGGCACATGCACGGCGGCCAGATCGTGCTCCCGTATCCGGGCGGGCGCGTCACGCTCGCACATCCGCGGGCCCGCGAGGTCGAAGGCCTGTTCCGCTTCCCGAGCGGCACGATGCACGTCTCGCGCGGGCTGGGCACGACGCTCGTCCCGTTCCGGCTTTTCGCGCGCCCCGAGGTGACCGAGCTCGTGCTCAGAGCGGCCGTCTAGACTCCGGTACGGATGGCAGGCCACTCGCTGATCTCGACCGACATTCTCGCCAGCTATGCCGCCGACGCGGCGCGCGAGATCACCGGCGTGCGCGGTCTCGTCGAGGGCGCTCGTCCCCGCCACCGGGGGGTCAAGGTGACCGAGGACGGCGGGGACGTGTCGTTCGAGCTCCACCTCGCCGTCGACTGGGGAGCGAGTGTCCCGGCAGTGGGGCGGTCCGTACAGAAGCGCGTGGCCGACTACCTCGGCCGGATGGCGGACGTGACGCCGCACAGGGTCGACGTGTTCGTCGACGAGATCGGCCCGCCGCCGGCAGGCGGCTGACGTGTCGCGCGTCGAGGGCCTCTCGCGCGGGACGTTGAAGACCGCCCCCGCCGTCTGCCGCGAATGCGTGTGGTGGCAGTCGCGCGGCAACAAGACGGCCGACAAGGAGCGCTGGGTCGATCGTGCCGAGGACGAGTGGGGGGTATGGGGCACGATCTACTACGACGACGACGGCACCGTGCTCGGGTCGATGCAATACGGGCCTGCCGGCCTGTTCCCGCGCGCGGCAGATCTCCCGGCGGGCCCACCATCTGACGATGCGGCGCTGGTCACCTGCTCCTACCTGTCCGGCGGCGGTGCCGAATGGGTCGAGAAGTCGCTGCTGCTCGCCGCGATCGGGGAGGCGCGCGACCAGGGAGCGCGCGCCCTCGAAGCCTTTGCGTACACCTACCGCGAGGGTGAGACCACCGAGGAGCGGTTTCTCGTCCATCGCACCGTGTTCCCCCGCGACTTCCTCGAGGACTTCGGGTTCACGACCTTGCGCGTGCAGGGCCGGGTCGAGCTCTGCAGGCTCGACCTCGGCGGCCTGCTGCCCGTCGACGAAGGCCGCCGGGCACGCGTCCTGCGTGTCGTGCAGGAAGCCTTCACCCCGACGCCGGCGCCCGTGCCGCCCGGGGCGTGAGCTTCCCCCAGGCGCTCGTCAGACGCGGACGCCGTCGAGCAGGAGCTCGGCGATCTGGATCGCGTTCAGCGCAGCGCCCTTGCGCAAGTTGTCGTTCGCGAGGTAGAGCGCCAGGCCGTTCTCGGTTGCGGCGTCCCGCCTGATCCGTCCCACGAGCACCTCGTCGCCTCCGGCGGCGTCCTGCGGCGTCGGGAACTCCGGCAGTCGCAGCACGCGCACGCTCGGAGCCTCGCTCAGGATCGCCGTTGCGTCCCCGGCGGAGAGCGGCTCCTCGAACTCGACCCAGATCGCCTCGGAGTGCCCGACGAGCACCGGCACCCGAACGCACGTCGCGCTGATCGGCAGCTGGGGCAGCTCGAGAATCTTGCGCGTCTCCTCGCGCAGCTTCGATTCCTCGTCCGACTCGTCGCCCTCCCAGAACCAGTCCATCAGGAGGTTGTGGTCGGCGGGCGCTTCGGCGCGGAGCTGCTCCATCCTCTGGGCGCCGGCGCCCGAGACCGACTGATACGTGGCGACGTGGACGCGTGCGAGGCCGGCAGCATCGTGCAACGGCTTGAGCACGCAGGAGAGCGGAATCGTGCAGCAATTCGGGTTGGCGACGATGCGGTCCCGCTCGAGCGCCTCCAGCGCGCGCTCGCCGTTGACCTCCGGCACGACGAGCGGATACCCGTCGACGAGCCGGTACGCGGACGACTTGTCGACGCAGATCGCCCCGGCCGCGGATGCGATCGGCACGAGCTCCTTGCTCGCGCTTGTGCCGACCGAGAACAGGAACAGGTCGACGTCGCCCGCCGAGAGCGCGTCCGGTGTCGCCTCCTCGACGACGAGCTCGTCGGAGCCGAAGGAGAGCCTGCTGCCCGCCGAGCGTGCCGAGGCGAACGCGCGTACGTCGTAGCCGCGCTCGGCGAGCAGCTCGAGCGTGATCGTGCCCACAGCGCCTGTGGCGCCCACGACACCGACGCGGGGCCTACCCATTCGGCCGTCCTGGCGCGATCTCGAGCGCGAACGCGTCGTGCAGTGCCGTCACGGCCCGTTCGACCTCGTCCCGCTCGACGTGGCAGGCGATCTTGATCGGCGACGTGCTGACGATCTTGGGCTCGATGCCGACGCTCTCCAGCGTCGAGAAGGTCTTCGCCGCCACCCCGGGATGACTCTTCATGCCGGCTCCGACAACGCTCACCTTGCCGAGATCGTCCGTCGCCGACCAGCGTGCGTCGAGCGCGTCGAGCGCACCGGCGGCAGCCTGCCGGTCGCCGTCGGGCGCCGTGAACACGATCTCCGAGCTCGTCTGCACGATCGTGTCGACGTTCACCTGTGCCGCTGCCAGCGCTGCGAACAGGCGCGCAGCGGCAATGCCCTCGACGCGGTAGAGCGTCTCCTCGTACGTATGCGCCACGCCCGAGATCATGGCCTTCTCCAGCATCTCATCCTCCTCGACGATCCAGGTTCCTTCCCTCTCGGTGAAGGTGGAGCGGACGTGTAGCGCAACTCCGTGGTTTCGTGCGAACTCGACGGCGCGCAGCTGCAGCACGCCGGCACCGGACGCAGCGAGCTCGAGCATCTCGTCGTAGCTGACGTCGTCGAGCTTGCGAGCGGCCGGGACGATCCGCGGATCGGCCGTAAACACGCCGTCGACGTCCGTGTAGACCTCGCAGCAGTCGGCGCCGAGCGCCGCCGCCAGGGCCACGGCCGTCGTGTCCGAGCCACCTCGGCCGAGGGTCGTCACTTCGAACTCCGTCGAGACGCCCTGGAAGCCGGCGACGAGGACGATCCTGCCGCGGTCGAGCATCTCGTGGATGCGCTTCGCGCGCACCTCGACGATCTTGGCCTTGCCGTGCACGGTGTCGGTGACGATTCCGGCCTGCGATCCGGTCAGCGAGACGGCGTCGTGGCCGAGGTCGATGAGCGCCATGGCGGCGAGCGCGCACGACACGCGCTCGCCGACCGAGACGAGCATGTCGAGCTCCCGCGGATGCGGCCGCGGTGAGACCGCGTGCGCCAGGTCGAGCAGTTCGTCGGTCGTGTGCCCCATCGCGGACAGCACGGCGACGACCCGGCGGCCCTTCTCCCGCGCCGCCGCGAGGCGCGCGGCGACGGCTCGCAGGCGCTCGGGCGTGCCGACAGAGGTGCCGCCGAACTTCATCACGACGAGGCCGTCGTGCGGGCGCAGCTCATCCTGCGCGACAGCCGGAACGGCCTCGTACTCGGTCACGACCACTCAGCCAGTGTAGGGGCACTGCGCAGCGGTGAGACGGTTTGTGGCGGACGGTCGCTCAGTTCTTGAAGTACGACCCGTCGTCGAGTGCCAGCTCGGAGCCCTCGAGCTCGAGCATCCGATTCTCGTCCGGATGGGCCGCACGCCACTCGATGAACTCCGCGACGGAGCGGCTGATGCCCTCGCGCAGCGGCACAGACGGCTCCCACCCGAGCAGCTCACGTGCCTTGCGGATGTCGGCCACATAGCGTGTCACCTCACCGAGCAGCGGCGGTGCGAGCGCGACGTTCGGTGTCTTCCCCGTCGCCTCGCCGATCAGCTCGGCTACCCGGACCAGCGTGTTCCCCTCGCCGTAGGCGAGGTTGATCGTCTCGCCGCGCAGGCGGCCGCTCGCCAGCGCGTCGATGCCGCGCACGATGCCCTCGACGCAGTCGTCCACATAGGTGAAGTCGAGCACCTTGTCCTCGCCTCCGAACACGGTGATCGGCTCGCCGCGAACGATGCGGTGCGTGAACAGGGGGATCACGCGGATCATCCGCTCCAGATCGTTGTCATAGCGGCCGTAGACGTTCGAGAAGCGGAAGACGAGATAGGGCAGCTGGTAGCAGCGGGCATACGCATAGACAAGCGCCTCGCCGGCGATCTTCGAGGCGGAGTACGTGCTTTCCGCGTACGCGAAGTCGGCGGTCGCCTCCTCGGTCGTAAACCGGTGGACGTCCCCGTAGACCTCCCGGCTCGAGCTGAAGATCACCGGCGTCTGCGTCTGCCGGCAGTACTCGAGCACGTTGAAGGTCATCATCATGTTCTCGAGCGCACGCTCGGGCTCGCGCACGAGCTGGTGCACCTTCGCGTGAGCGGCCAGGTGGACGACGACGTCGGCCGCCGGATACTCCACGCCACCAATGCCGCCCTGCATCGCGGCGTACCGTCCCGAGAGATCCTGCAAGAGGTAGCGAAAGTCGTCCGTCCACGTGTTCAGGCGCTTGTCGATGCCGAAGACGTCGTGGCCGTCGCGCACGAGGCGGAGTGCGAGGTTCGTGCCGATCTGTCCGCTCGAGCCCGTGACGAGGACGCGCATCGCCGCGAGCCTACCTTCTTGCCCGGTCGAGACCCGCTCCGCGGATGCTGCTCAGGCAGGCCTGCGGCCGGACAGGGCACGGCCGAGCGTGACCTCGTCCGCGTACTCGAGGTCACCGCCGACCGGGAGACCGCTCGCGAGCCGGGTGACGCGCACGCGATCACGCAACCGGTCCGCGAGATAGGCGGCCGTGGCCTCTCCGGTCATGTTCGGGTTGGTTGCGAGGACGATCTCCTCGACCCCGCCTTGCTCGACCCGGTGCAGCAGCTGGCCGATGCGCAGGTCGGACGGCTCGACGCCGTCGAGCGGCGACAGGGAGCCGCCGAGGACGTGGTAGAGGCCGCGATACTCGTGCGTGCGTTCGAGCGAGACGACGTCGACCGGCTGCTCGACGACGCAGATCACCGCTCGGTCGCGCCGCGGGTCGGTACACACGGCGCAGAGCTCGTCCTCTGTGAGGTTCCCGCAGTCACGGCAGAAACGGACACGCTCCTTCATCTCCACCACCGCACCCGCGAGCGCGAGCGCGTCCTCCGTCGTCACGGACAGAAGGTGGAAGGCGAGCCGCTGAGCGGTGCGCGTGCCGATGCCGGGCAGGCGCGTCAGCTGCGCGACGAGGTTCTCGACGGCCGGGCTGAGCACCGGAGGAGGGTAGCCGTCGGCTTCGGACGTGCACCGCGGCCGCGCGTCAGAGCCCGGGTAGGCCGAGCGCGCCCAGGTCCGGCATCTGTCCCCGGATCTTGGACTCGACGAGATCGCCGGCAGACCGCAGCGCCTCGTTCGCCGCCGCCATCACCATGTCGGCGAGCAGCTCGGGATCGTCGGGATCGATCGCCTTCGGATCGATCCGGATCTCGACGATCTCGCCGGCCCCGTTTGCCTTGACGGTGACCATGCCGCCGCCGGCGGAGGCCTCGACCACCTCCTTCTTCGCCTCCTCCTGCACCTGCATCATCTGCTCCTGCATCTGCTGCGCCTGTTTCAGCATTGCGTTCATGTCGAACTTGGCCATCAGTGCTCCTCCACTTCCTCGGCGTCGAACGTGTCCTTGAGCAGCGAGATCAGTCCTTCCTCGGAGAGCCGCTCCTCCGCCTCGACGGCCGCCTCCGGCGTCTCCCCGACGGCGGTCTCGATTGCAAGCTTGCGGCCGGTCACCTCGAACAGCGCGTCGCGTAGCAGCAGAAGATTCTTCGGATCGTCGACCCGGGCACGGTGAAACGCCGCTGCGGGTGCGAACTCGATCGTGAGCGTGTCACCGGCAATCGACACGGGGCGCGCCTCGACGAGCAGCGTCGCGATCGGGATCGAGCGCGAGCGCACCGCATCGACGACCCCGCGCTGCCAGGCGTCCTGGAGCTGCTCGAGCTCGAGCGGCGGCAGCGTCTCGGCGACCGGGTCGGGCTCGGGCGCCGGTGGTGGTCCGGCCTGGTCCGAGGGAGCGGGGGAGGGGAGCGTGTCGCGGGCGGAAGCCGCCGGGCGCGGGTCGGGCGCAGCGGGCGCCGAGTGCAGGCGGCTCTCGAGCAGCTCGACGCGGTGGGCGAGCGACTCGCGCGAGAGATCGGCCTGTGGTCGCGTCACCTTCACGAGCGCGAGCTCGAGCGGCAGGCGTGGATCGCCGCCCTGCCGCATGTCCTCGACGGCGTCGGCCAGCAGGTCGATCAGCCGCACGACGGAGGATTCGGCGAGCTGATTCGCCTGCTCGCGCAGCCGCTCGCGCGTCTCCTCCGTGACGGGCAACGAGTCGGGCACGTGGTCGAGGTGCTGGACGAGCAGGAGATGCCGGAGGTGCTCGAGCAGATCGCCCACGAGGCGCCCGATGTCCTGACCCTGCTCGCCGAGCTCCTCGACGAGCAGGAGGGCGCCGGCGGTGTCGTGGTCGACGATCGTGTCGCAGAGGCGAAACAGCGTGTCCTCCTCGACCGCGCCGACGAGCTGAAGCACATCCTGCACCGAGATCTTGCGCCCGGTGGCAGCCGCGAGCTGGTCGAGCGTGGACACGGCATCGCGGAAAGCACCTCGAGCCCCGCGTGCGATCAACGCGAGTGCGGCGTCCGGAGCATCGATGCCCTCGGCATCGGACACGCGGCGCAGCACCGTGACGAGCTCTTGCAGTCGCGGGCGTTGGAACACGAACGTCTGACAGCGTGACCGCACGGTCTGCAGCACCTTCGACAGCTCGGTGGTGCAGAAGACGAACACGAGGTGCGGGGGTGGCTCCTCGATCAGCTTCAGCAGCGCGTTCCACGCCGCGTCGGTGAGCTGGTGCGCCTCGTCGACGATGTAGACCTTGAATCCCCCCTCGACCGGCTGCAGCACGGCGCGCTCTCGGATCTCGCGGACGTCGTCGATCCCACGTTGCGATGCGGCGTCCATCTCGATCACGTCGAGCGACGTGCCGTCGGCGATGGCGCGGGCGATGCGCGAGTCGGGATCGAAGTCCGCGCTCGGGCCTCCCTGGGCGTTCAGTGCCTTGGCGAGGATCCGCGCCATGGAGGTCTTGCCGGTGCCGCGTGGGCCGGCGAAGAGATAGGCCTGCCGTACCTGGTCTCCCTCGATCGCGTTCCGCAGGGTGCGCACGACCGCTTCCTGCCCCACGACGTGCCCGAAATCGAGGGGTCGATACTTGCGATAGAGCGCGGCCACCCCATGATTCAAGCAGGAAGGAGAAGGGCGGGCCGGGGCGGCGATGGGGGGACCGCCACCCCGACCGGGCTCTGCCGCGTGCGGTGACGCGACAGGATCCGTCCGCGCGCGGCTACGCGGCGGAGCGCCCGCCCAGCAGGGCGAGCACGATCGCGACGATCAACACGAGGAACAGCAGTTTCGAGACCGCGATGCCACCACCGATTGCAAGGAGCGCGAGAATGAGCACGAGTACCCAGATCATCTGGTTCTCCTTCTCTTGATCCCTCCAAGGGCCGGGTACCCGAGAGGAGGCGGGTCGAAACGCCCGGTCGCGCGCTCCGTCGTCGAGGCGGGCTTCCCCGGAGGAACCTGCGTCGCCGGCTCGGGCCGGGCGGAACCGCGGCACCTGGGAGGGAGTTCTTAGCGCTGCTTCCTTCCGGACCTGACGCGGTTCGAACGCTCCCAGTGCGCGGGACCCAGCCTGTCAACGCCTCGTGCGCAGACCCAATCCCGATGAAGCCGTCCCTCGGACGGCGTTCGGTCCCGCTGGAGCGGATTTCGGGTTCAGGGAACCGCTATCTCCCCACCTAGCGCGACCGGGCCCGCTGAGCGTACCTCGTGGAGACGAGCCGCCGCCACGACAGCTCGCTCGTGGTCGAGCAGCCGGCGTTTCGCGTCGAGCCCGCCCGCGAAGCCCGTCAATGATCCGTCGCTTCCGAGCACGCGGTGGCAAGGGAGGACGATCGACAGTGGATTGCGGCCGTTCGCCGCACCCACGGCGCGGTACGCGGCCGGGCGGCCGATCCGCTCCGCCTGCTCGGCGTAGCTGCGGGTTTCGCCGAACGGAATCTCGGCGAGTGCGTTCCAGGCCGCGAGCTGGAACGGCGTGCCTTGGAGCTCCAGCTGCAGGTCGAACGAGGTGCGCGCGCCCGCGAAGTACTCGTCGAGCTGGCGCGCCGCCTCGGCGAGCACGCTCGCGGCACCGGGCTCGGCGCCGGCAGCGTCCGCACGACGCTCATCGTCGCGCAGCCAGAGCACGGCCCGCAAGCCCGCGGCGGTGGCGGACAGTGCCAGGCTCCCGAATGGTGTCGGGTAGCTCGCGGTGGCGAGATCGGGGTGTGATGTGGTTGTCGTCATGTGATCTTCAACGCCCGAGGGGCGCTGCGTGTGAGGTTGGAGGCCGGACGCGGACCGACGTACGGGGGAGGCGTCTTCCGCTGTGGCGAGAATGCCTGACGGATGAACCTGCTCGCGTCCATCCCATCGCCGTCGCAGGGCACGCTCGACCTCGGCCCGTTCACGATCCACATGTACGGGCTGACGCTGCTCGTCGCCATCGGGCTCTGCGTCTGGATCACGGGGCGCCGCTGGGTCGCCCGCGGCGGCGACTGGGATCTCATCTTCCGCTGCGGCGTGTGGGGCGTCGGCGCCGGCATCGTCGGGGCGCGGCTGTACCACCTCGCGACGAGCTGGAACGAGGTGCCCGACCAGTGGTGGGGTCCGTTTGCGATCTGGAAGGGCGGGCTCGGCATCTGGGGCGGGATCGCCGCCGGCTGCCTCGTCGGGGGCATCATCGCGAAGCGCTCGGGCGCGGACGTGTGGCTTCTCGCCGACTGCCTCGCGCCGGGTCTGCTCGTCGCACAAGCGATCGGACGGATCGGCAACTGGTGGAACCAGGAGCTGTTCGGCAAGCCCACGGGGCTGCCGTGGGGCCTCGAGATCGACCCGGGCAATCGCCCGCTCGCGTACCTCGACCAGGCGACGTTTCACCCCACCTTCCTCTATGAGCTGCTGTGGGATCTCGTCGCCGCGGCACTGCTCGTGTTCGTGATCGAGCGACGTCTGCGCCCGCGACCGCCCGGCCTGTTCGCCTGCTACATCATGTTGTGGTGCTTCGGCCGCTTCTGGATCGAGCTCCTGCGCATCGATCCGGCCAATCACATCCTCGGCCTACGAGTGAACACGTGGGTGTCCGGCCTTGGGTTCGTCGCTGGGCTGATCTGGCTCGTGTTGTCCCAACGGGATGGGCGGCCGAAGAGAAAGCGCACGCGGAAGCGGCCGAGCCGTCCTGCAGGGCCGAAGATGAGCATCCCCGGCAGCCGCGTCCGGCCCGGCGGCTAGGGTCGCTGCGTGGCCAGTGCCGTCCGCGATCTCGAGCTGGACCTCGACGCCTTCGAGGGCCCGTTCGACCTGCTGCTGACGCTGCTCCTGAAGGAGGCGATCGAGCCGGCCGAGATCGACATGGCCGCGATCGTCGTGGCGTTCGTCGAGCGCCTGGCCGAGCGCGACGAGCTCGACCTGGACGCGTGCGGCGAGTTCCTCGTCCTCATCGCCGCGCTGCTCGAGCTCAAGGCCCGTCATCTGTTCCCCGACGAGGAAGCCGAGCTCTCCGAGCTAGAGCCGGAGGAGGCGGCGGAGGAGCTCGCCCGTCGTCTCGCCGAGTACCGGCGCATGAAGGAGGCTGCGCGCTGGCTTCGCGAGCGCCTCGACGCCGAGACCGATCGCTATTTCCGCCTCGGGCCGGCTCCCCTCGCGCCGCAACCCGACCGCCGCCTCGCCCCGCAGGAGCCGCTCAGGCTGGTGGAGGCGTTGCGGGGGCTGGCGCTCGAGCCGCCGAGGGTGTCGCTCGCCCACATGGCGCTGCGCTTTCCTCCCGTCTCGCAGTTCCTCGAGCGGTTTCGCGCGGTGCTCCGGCGCCGGCGCCGCTTCGACTTCGATGCCGAGGTGCACGGGCTCTCCCGCGTCGAGCAGGCAGTCGCGTTCCTCGCTCTGCTCGAATTGCGGAAGGAAGGCGAGATCGCGATCTCGCAAGCGCAGCCGTTTGCCCCGATCCGGGTCTCCGCCGCTCGCGGCGCGGGCGCAGCCCGACCGGGTGTCGGCCCGGCTTCTGTGCCGGCCGATGCGAGGAACGACGACGACCCTGACGAAAGGATCCAGCAATGGACCGCCCGCTCCGCCTGATCTCCACGAACCCCGTCGATGCCCTCGCGCGCACCGTCGAGGCGCTGCTCGTGATCGCGTCGCAGCCGTTGTCGGTGGACGAGCTGGTCGAGGCGACGGCCGACGACGCCGAGCGCATCGAGACGGCGCTCGGACTGCTCGGGGAGCGCTACCGCGAGGGGCGCAGCGGCATCGTGCTCGAGCATGTCGCCGGCGGCTATGCGTTCCGGGCCGCGCGGGAGGCAGCCGACGCCTGCGCGCGGCTCTTCGAGCGACCCATGGAGCGAGGGCTCTCGCAGGCTGCGCTCGAGACCGTCGCCGTCGTTGCCTACCTCGGGCCCGTCTCACGGCCGGAGATCGCACGCATTCGCGGCGTCGCCGCCGATTCTGCCGTCGCCTCGCTGCTCGAGCGTGGCCTCATCGCCGAGGCGGGGCGGGAGAGCGCTCCCGGTGGCGCGGTGCGCTATCGCGTGACGCCGCTGTTCGAGCGCGTCTTCGGCCTCGAGAGCCTTGCTGCGCTGCCCCGGCTGGACGACCTCGGCGCCGATCAGCAGGCGATTCGCGAGCGCTTGCTCGAAGTCGCCGAGGCGCGGGCGTCGTAGCGCAGATGCGGGATCCCCGAGTGGGGATCCCGCATCGCGCGAAACCCCTGAAGCTGGGAACCTACGGTTCCCAGGGAACCCTCCCTCTCAGGCTTTACGTCGGACCCTGCGATGCATCCTGTGCAATCAAGGAAGCTGCCAGACGCCGTTCCGCAGCACGGGCACGTGCTCGCCGCCTTCAGTGATCCCGTCCACGTCGAGCTCAGGGCTTCCGATCATGAAGTCGACATGGATCTCGCTCTTGTTGCTGCGCTCCCTTTCGGCGACGTCCTCCACGCCGAGCGTGAAGCCCGACCCGAGCGCGATGTGGCTCGCGGCGTTCTCGTCGATCAGGGTGTCGTAGAAGACGGTTTCGAGCGGTCCGATGCGTCCGGCCCCGTCGACCAGCGCGAGCTCGCCGAGCCGCCCGCCGCCCTCGTCCTTCGCGGAGGCGGCACGCAGCGCGTCCGCGTTCTCCTCGGCGTCGATCTTCGTCACACGGCCGCCCGCGAACTCGACCCGCAGGCCCCGAATCACCGACCCATACAGCTCGAGCGGCATCGTGGCGCTCACATATCCGTCGACCCGCTCGGGATCCGGGGTCGTGAACGTCTCTTCACTCGGAAGATTCGGAAAGTGCTCGAGCCCGTCCACCGTGTGAAACTCGGCGGCGTGCCAGAGCGACGAGCGAAAGAGCCCCACGGTCAGGTCCGTTCCGGGCCCGACGAGGTGGATCGCGTCGAACCGCCGCTCAGTCAGGTGCTGGGCGCTCTCCTTGACGGTGGCCATGCGCTCACGCCACGCCGCCGGCGGGTCGTCCGAGTCAAGCCTGCAGATGTGCGCGATCGCTTCCCACAAGCGGTCGTAGGCCGCTTCACGCGGCAGCTCCGGATAGACGATCTCGGCCCACTCAGGCGTGGGCCCGGGACCGATGCACCAGTTTGTCGTGCCTTTGTTGACGATCGCCCCGATCTCCGGCAGCCACGGCAGCAGGTCGCGCCCGATGCGCTCGGGAGGGATGCCTGCAAGCGCATTCTGGGACTGCGGCCCGCTGAGCGAGATCCGCGCGGCATGCTCGTCGGACAGCCATTGCAGGCGGTCGCGCAGCCATAGCGGGATGTAGTCGAGAGTTTCCTCGGCGGCACCGAGCAGGCGCTCGCGCTTGGCCCAGTTGTCGAACGTGACCACGTCGACGTAGTGCGCCCCACAGGCGTACGAGGCGCGCACGATCTCGCGCGTGAGCGCTTCCTTGCCCACGTACGTCGTCACGCCGACGATCTGGCCCGGCTGCACGTTCGCGCCGAACCCCACAAGCAGATCGGCCAGCTTGCTCGTCCAGTCCGAGTAGTCGCGCACAGCGGCGGAGCCTAGATGAATCGGTGCGGGTGAGAATGGCACATGCGGTTGAATCGCTACCTCGCCCGGGCTGGAATCGCCTCGCGCCGGGCTGCCGACGAGCTGATCAAGGACGGCCGCGTCAGTGTCAACGGCGTCCCCGGAGAGCTGGGCACATTCGTCGCGGCGAGCGACGTCGTCGAGGTGGACGGGGTCGAGGTCGGGAAGCAGCGTCTTGCGCACGTGCTCCTGCACAAGCCGCTCGGAGTCGTCACGACGGCACGGGATCCGCAGGGCCGGCCGACCGTCGTCGACCTCGTCGGCCACGATGCGCGGGTCGTCCCGGTCGGCCGGCTCGACATCGACACGACGGGTGCCCTCGTGCTCACGAACGACGGCGACCTCGCCCACCGTCTCGCCCATCCCCGCTACGGCGTCGAGAAGACCTACGTGGCGGACGTTGCAGGAGCTCCCAGCGACGACACCCTTCGCCGTCTCGCCGCGGGCGTGGAGCTCGAAGACGGGAGGACCGCGCCCGCCCGCATCTGCCGCCTCGGGCGCTCCCGGCTCGAGCTCGTCCTGCACGAGGGCAGGAACCGCCAGGTGCGGCGGATGTGCGAGGCGGTCGGGCACCCCGTACGCCGGCTGCATCGCAGCGGCTATGCGGGCCTCGATCTCCTGGGCGTCGAAGCGGGGTCGTGGCGCGAGCTGACGCCGGCCGAGGTCGAGCGGCTGCGCAGCCTCGTCGGCCTCGGATAACGGCCCGCCGCCCGCGTCGTCCCGGCTATTCGAACCAGACGATCGTCGCGAGGATCACGTACAGGGCGACGAGCGCCAAGCCTTCAAAGGCGACGGCCTCACCGTCCCCCGTGATCTGCCAGACGGCGATCGCCATCCCGGCCAGTGCCGCGATATACACCCCTCCGACGACGAACGTGAGGTGGTTCTCGAACAGGAGGGAGATCAACACGAGCGTCGGAAACAGGAAGCACGCGATCTGCGAGACGGAGTTCTTCACGATCGACACGGCAAGGTCGGACTTACCTTTCCAGGCCAGTGTGATGCCGACGATGTTCTCGACGGCGTTGCCGGCGATCGCGACGATGACGATGCCGGTGAACGCTTTCGAGATGCCGAGTCTCGTCACAGCCGGGTCGAGCGCCTGGACGAACCAGTCCGAGACGAGGGCGGCCAGGATGCCTGCCCCGGCGAGGAGCGCAAGCGCCGGCCGGAATGGGAGCGTCGCATGCGTCGACTCCTCGAGTGACGTCTCCGACCTCACGTCTGCGCGCAGGTAGCCGATCACCCACACGGCGTAGACGCTGAGCAGCGCCACGGCTCCGACTGCCGAGATCGTGACCTGATGCCTGCTCGCCCTGTCGCCGACGCTGTCCGACACCCCGAGCACGACGATGATGAAGACGGCCATCAAGAGGAGCGTCGCCGTGTCGTTCGGCAAGCGCTTCGCGAACCGCATCGTCCCGCCGGCGGCACGGAAGGAGCCCGCCACGATCGCGAGGCCCAGTACAAGCAGGGCGTTCGCGAACAGCGAGCCGAGGATCGACGTCTGGGCCACGACCGTCTCTCCTGCGCGCAGCGCGAACACGACGATGAACAGCTCGGGCAGGTTGCCGAGCGTGGACTGCAGCACACCCGTCACTGCGGGCCCGAAACGGGCGCCGACCGACTCGGTGCCGACGCCGATGATCCATGCGAGTCCCGCGAGCCCTGCGCCCGTGACGACGAAGGTGACGACCGGAGAGGCGTCTGCGTAGTGGAGCACGCCGCCGACGACGCAGAGGGCGAAGATCGCCGTCGTGATCGCGATCGTCCTCGTCACGCGAAGCGGACAAACCCCATGCGGTGGTACATCTCCTCGAGCGTCGGCGCCGCCGTCTCTCTCGCCTTGTCGGCGCCGAGCCGCAGTAGCCGCAGTAGCTCGCCCTCGTCGCCCCGGAGCTCCCTGTAGCGCTCCTGGATCGGCGTCAGCACCGACACCACTGCTTCGCCGACGTCCTGCTTGAACTGACCGTAGCCTCCCCCGGCGTACTCCGCCTCGATCGCCTCGGGCGCTCGGCCGGTCGCAACGGAGAAAATGTCGATCAGGTTCGACACCCCCGGCTTGTCCTCGGCGCGCATCACCTCGCTCCCCGAGTCCGTGACGGCCGAGCGAAACTTCTTTCGGATCGCATCCGGCTCGTCGAGCAGCCGCACCGTTCCCTGCGGCGTGTCGCTCGTGGTCGACATCTTCTTCGTCGGATCCTGCAGGTCCATGATGCGCGCGCCGATCTCGGGATAGACGCCGTCGGGCACGACGAACGTCTCGCCGAAACGTCTGTTGAAGCGCTCGGCGACATCGCGCGCGAGCTCGAGATGCTGGCGCTGGTCGTCGCCGATCGGAACGATGTCGGCCTGATAGAGCAGGATGTCGCCGGCCATCAGCACGGGATAGGTGAACAGCCCGGCCGAGACGAAGTCCCGGCTGCCGGCCTTGTCCTTGAACTGCGTCATGCGGCCGAGCTGGCCGTAGCTGGCGACGGCCGACAGCAGCCAACTCGCCTCGGCGTGGGCCGTCACGTGGCTCTGCGCGAACACGGTCGAGCGGGCGGGATCGAGGCCCGTGGCGATCAGCATCGCGTAGAGGTCGAGGGTGCGGTCGTGCAGGTCGACCGGGTCGTAGTCGGTCGTGATCGAGTGCAGGTCGACGATGCAGAAGTACGCCTCGCCCTGCTCCTGGGTGGCTGCGTACTGGCGGAAGCCGCCGATCAGGTTGCCGAGGTGCTTTTCGCCGGTCGGCTGGATCCCGGAGAAGATGCGCATTGGACCGATTCTCTCCTTTCTGGTCACACGACGAGAAGGCCTCCGTGTCGCGGAGGCCTCGGGTGGGCGGAGTGTCGCGATCGCCTAGATCGCGGGCAGGGCTCCGCCTCGCTCGCTGCGCCACCACCGGAAGCCGTTGCGAGAGGCGGAAGTCATCTCGATGAAGGATAGGCAGGTGTCGCTCAGGCCGCAACTAGACTGGCATCCGTGGCGATCACCGAGCCGACCTGGACACCTGCTTCATGGCAGCAGCTGTCTGCCGGACAGCAGCCGGCCTGGCCCGATTCGGCTGCGCTCGAAGCGGTCCGCGAGCGCCTGCACGGCTTGCCGCCGCTCGTGTTCGCCGGCGAGGCGCGGAACCTCATGCGCGTGTTGGGCGAGGTGGCCGAGGGTCGCGCGTTCCTCCTGCAGGCGGGCGACTGCGTCGAGTCGTTCCGCGAGGTGTCGGCGATCACGATCCGCGAGAAGCTGAAGGTCCTGTTGCAGATGTCGGCCGTGCTGACGTTCGGTGCCTCACTGCCTGTCGTCAAGGTCGGGCGCGTCGCGGGCCAGTTCGCAAAGCCTCGGAGCTCCGACACGGAGATCGTCGACGGGCTCGAGCTGCCGTCGTTCCGTGGTCACACGGTGCACTCGGACGAGGCAAGCGTCGATGCACGCATCCCCGATCCCGAGCGCATCGTGCAGGGCTACTACCAGTCGGCGTCGACGCTGAACCTCCTGCGCGCCTTCACCAAAGGCGGTTTCGCGGACATCACGCAGGTGCACACCTGGAACAAGGAGTTCGTCTCGAGCTCGGCCGCGGGGCAGCGATACGAGCAGCTCGCGAGCGAGATCGGCAGGGCGCTCGCATTCATGCAGGCGTGCGGGATCGACCTGGCGTCCGAGCGCTCGCTGCACGAGGTCGACGTGTGGACGAGCCACGAGGGCCTCTTGCTCGACTACGAAGAGCCGCTGACGCGGAAGGACTCGCTCACCGGCGACTGGTACGCGTGCTCGGCGCACATGCTCTGGATCGGCGAGCGCACGCGGGAGCTCGACGGGGCGCACGTCGAGTTCTTCTCGGGCGTCCACAACCCGGTCGGCGTCAAGCTCGGCCCCACCGCGACGGCGGACGACACCGTGGCGCTGTGCGAGCGCCTCAACCCGCGCCGGGTCCCCGGCCGGCTGACGCTGATCGCGCGCATGGGCGCAGAAGGCGTCGAGGAGCTGTTGCCGCCGCTGCTCCGGGCCGTCCAGGAGAGCGGGATTCCCGTCGTCTGGGCGTGCGATCCGATGCACGCCAACCTGTTCAAGACCGTCTCCGGCATCAAGACCCGGCGGTTCGACGACGTCATGCGAGAGATCGAGGGCTTCTTCGCCGCGCACCGCGAGGTTGGCACGTGGCCCGGAGGCGTGCATCTGGAGTTCACCGGCGACGATGTGACCGAGTGCCTCGGCGGCTCCGAGGAAGTGCTCGAGGAGCAGCTCGACCATCGGTACGAGACGCTCTGCGATCCTCGTCTGAACGCGCGACAGTCGCTCGACCTCGCATTCCGGGTCGCCGCGCTGATGCGGGGCTAGGGTCGTCGTGGCCGGGCATGTCGCCGTCGTCGGGACGGGACTGATCGGTGCGTCCGCCGGTCTCGCGGCCGGGCGTGCGGGCTTTCGCGTGACGGGATGGGATCCCGATCCTGCCGTTCTGGCAACCGCGGGCGAACGAGAGGCAGTCGAGCCTGCCGGCTCGCTTGCGGATGCGGTCACGGCCGCCGAGCTCGTGCTCGTCGCGGCGCCGGTCGCCGAGTTGCCCGGCGCCGTGCGGGACGTCCTCGCCGTCGCCTCGCCGGACTGCGCGGTCACCGACGTCGGCTCGACAAAGGGCGCGGTGTGTGCCGCTGCCGGCCTCGACATCCGATTCATCGGCGGCCATCCGATCTGCGGCGCCGAGACGCGGGGGCCGGAGCGCGCCACGGCCGAGCTGTTCGAAGGGGCGACCTGGTTCCTGACGCCGGCTGCAGGCACCCGGCCGGAGCTGCTGCGCTCGGTGCACGGGTTCGTGACGGCTCTCGGCGCGCGTCCCGTCGCGATCGATCCCGGCGCCCACGACCAGCTCGTCGCGCTGACGAGTCACCTGCCGCACGTGCTCGCGAACGTCCTCCTCAATCAGGCCGGTGCGTCCCGGATCGACGGCCACGACCCGCTGCAGGCTGCCGGAGGGTCGTTGCGCGAGATGACGCGTGTGGCCGGTGCGAACCCACGCATCTGGGTGGACATCTTCCTCGAGAACCGCGAGGCGCTCGCCGCCGCGCTCGGCGAGCAGCGCCGGCGCCTCGAGCAGGTCGAGGCTGCACTCGCAGCCGGTGACGCCGGCTTTCTCGCCCGCTGGATCGCCGAGGCGGGTGGCAACCGGCGGCGGATGCTGGCGACCGCATACGGCGATCCCGGCGCCCTGCAGCGGCTGCGTGTGCACCTGCCCGATCGGCCTGGCGTGCTGGCCGGGATCTTTCAGGCGCTCGGCGCCGAGCGCATCAACGTCGAGGACTTCGAGATGGAGCATCTGTCCACCGAGCGGGGTGGCACGCTCACGATCATCGTTGCCGGCGAGACCGAGGCGGAGCGCGCGGCGAATCTGCTCGAGGCGCAGGGCTACGGCGTCGTGATCGCGCCGGTGATCGGCGAGTGACGAGAGTCGAGCCGGTGCACAGGATCGCCGGGCATCTCGCCGTCCCTGGCGACAAGTCGATCTCCCATCGCGCCGTGCTGATCGGTGCGATCTCCGAGGGCGAGACCCGGATCACCGGATTCGGCCGCTCCGCCGACACCGAGGCGACGATCGATGCAGTGCGCGCGCTCGGCGTCACGGTGGTCGAGCACGACCACGAGACGCTGGACGTGTACGGCAAGGGGCTGCGTGGGCTCGTAGCGCCCGGCACACCGATCGACTGCCGCAACGCCGGCACGCTCGTGCGCCTGCTGGCCGGCATCCTCGCCGGCCAGAGCGGCGGACACTTCGAGCTCACCGGCGACGAGTCGCTCAGCGCACGACCGATGAGGCGGGTGACGGAGCCGCTCGGACGCATGGGCGCCGGCGTCGCGACGGAGGACGGGCATCTGCCGCTCGGGATCGATGCGCGACCGCTGCGGGGGATCTCGTACGAGCTGCCGGTTGCGAGTGCCCAGGTGAAATCGGCGATCCTCCTGGCGGGGTTGTACGCGGAGGGAGAGACGACGGTCGTCGAGCCGGCTCCCACCCGCGACCACACGGAGCTGCTGCTCCAGGCCGCCGGTGCCACGGTCACGCGGCGCGACTCGAGCGTGACGGTGCAGCCCGCACAGCGTCTCGAGCTGGGCTCGGTCGAGGTGCCGGGCGACTTCTCGTCGGCGGCGCCGTTCATCGTCGCGGCAACGCTCGTGCCCGGCTCGGAGCTGCACGTCCACGGGGTCAACCTGAATCCGCGCCGTACCGGCCTGCTCGACATTCTCGAGCGCATGGGGGGGCGCATCACCGCGTACAACCGCCGCCGGATCGCGGGCGAGCCGGCCGGCGACCTCGACGTGCGCTCCGCGGAGCTCGTCGCGACGACGGTGACCGCGGCGGACGTTCCGCGGACGATCGACGAGCTGCCGCTGTTCGTGCTCGCCGCCTCCTGCGCCCGGGGTGACAGCGTGCTGCACGGCGCCGAAGAGCTCCGGGCCAAGGAAAGCGACCGCATCGTGGCGACGGCCGACGCATTGCGCGCGCTGGGACAGCATGTGCAGGCGACGAGCGACGGGTTTCGCATCAGGGGCGTGCCGGCGAGGCCGCGGGGGGGAAAGGTGTCGAGCCGCGGCGACCACCGCATCGCGATGCTCGGAGCGGTGGCAGGGCTCGCCTCGCAGCAGGGTGTGGAGATCGAGGATCCCGAATCCGTGGCAGTAAGCTTCCCCAGCTTCTTCGAGCTGGTGGACCGCCTTCGCAGGTCCTCCCTGGAGATCGACCGACCGAATCGAGCCCAGTGATCCCCGTGCCTCTCACGCATACGCGCGTACCGCACGTGGTGCAGGTGTGATCGTCGCCATCGACGGTCCTGCCGGGGCCGGCAAGAGCTCGGTGGCCAGCGCGCTCTCGCGTCGTCTCGGCTTTCGCTATCTCGACACGGGGGCGATGTACCGCGCGCTCACCTGGCTCGCGCTCGAGCATGGCACTCCGCTCGACGACGGCACGGCCTTGCAGCTGCTGGCGGCCGAGAACCCCGTCGAGTTCGGCGACGACGGCCGCGTCTCGATCGCCGGTTGGGACGTCACCGAGAGGATCCGCGAGCCCGTGATCGACGCGTCCGTGCCTGTCGTCGCGCGTCACCCCGAGGTGAGGGCGGTCATGCGCGAGCGGCAGCGCGCGCTCGCCGAGCACGGCGACTCGGTGATCGAGGGTCGCGACATCGGCGTCGTCGTCGCCCCTCATGCCGCGGTGAAGGTGTGGCTCGTCGCCGATCCTGCGGTACGCGTACGGCGCAGGCACGCCGAGCGCGACGGCATCGACGAGGGCGTGCTGGCCGACGAGCTGCGGCGGCGCGACGAACGGGACGCGCACAACACGCTTCGGGCGCCGGATGCCGTCGAGGTGGACACGACGAACCTCACGCTCGACCAGGTGATCTCGAAGATCGAGGCCCTCGTCCGCGAGCGAGTGACGTGAGACGTCCAGACTCACGCCCTCCTCGGTTGGGCGGCGCCGGCCGCGTTAGCGGCCGCTTCAGGGATCTTCGCGAGGTGGGATCCGCACTCGCGGATCCCACCTCTGCGGACAAGGGCCGCACGACGTGAGTCGAGCTGCCGAAACGGTCTGGACGCTTGGTCGCCCGACGATCGGGACGATCGTGCGGCTGGCGGCGAAGCTGAAGGTGTACGGGCGTGACCGCGTGCCGCGGCAGGGCGGTGTCGTGATCGCGTGCAACCATTTCTCGTGGCTCGATCCCGTCGTTCTGGGCGCGGCATCGCCGCGCACGATCTACTACATGGCGAAGATCGAGGCGCATCGGGCCCGCGGTCTCGGGCTCCTCATCCGGTCGTTCGGCTGCTTTCCGGTGCGGCGTGGCGAATCCGACCGGGAGGCGGTGCGCACGATGCGCAAGGTCGTCGGTGAAGGGCTTGCACTCGGGCTGTTCGTCGAAGGCTCGCGCCAGCGGTCGGGGGTGCCCGGCGAGATCCAGGCCGGAGCGGCAATGGTCGGCCTGCAGGAAGGCGTGCCGATCGTTCCGGTCGCCGTCCACGGTTCGCAGACCTGGAAGCCGTTCAACTTCCATCCAGTCTCGATCGCCTTCGGTGAGCCGCTTCTCTTCGATGGGTTGCCGAAAGGCGGCAAGGGCTACAAGGAGGCGTCGGCATTGCTGCAGGCAAGGATCCAAGAGCTCTTCGAGTTTCTGGTCGAGATGCACGAGCTCGGGCGCCCGGACGCCGTGCCCCCGCGATGACGCCTGCCGTTTGCAGCCCGTCGTTCGTGGGCCAGGTGCGCGCATGAGCGAGACCACGGATCCCGAGGAAGAGCTCGCGGAGGCGCCGCGGGAGCTCGCCGGCACGGTCGCGATCGTCGGCTTCCCCAACGTGGGCAAGTCGACCCTGATCAACCGTCTCACGCAGAGCCGAGCCGCGGTCGTGCACGAGACGCCGGGCGTCACACGCGATCGCAAGGAGCTCCTCTGCGAATGGACGGGCACCTGGTTCCGGCTGATCGACACGGGCGGTGTCGACGCCGCCGCAGGAGGCCCCTACGGAGCGAAGGTCGCCGACCAGGCGCGCGAGGCGATCGACGACGCCGACCTCGTGCTCTTCGTCGTCGACGCTCGCGCGGGAGTGACACCGGGCGACGAGGAGCTGGCCGAGATCTTGCGCGCCGCCAAGACGCCGGTGATCGTGCTGGCGAACAAGATCGACGACCCGCGCCGGGACCTCGACGCGCATCAGTTCCACGGGTTCGGGCTCGGGGAGCCGTGGCCGCTGTCGGGCCTGCACGGGCACGGCACCGGCGACCTGCTCGACGAGATCGTCGCCCGGCTGCCGGGTACCGGGGAGGTGGCGATCGGGGACGAAGCGATTCGCGTCGCCATCCTCGGCCGGCCCAATGTGGGCAAGTCGTCGCTGCTCAACCGACTCGTGGGACGCGAGCGAGTGATCGTGTCGGAGGTGCCGGGCACGACCCGGGACGCGATCGACACAGTGCTCCGGCGCGGCGACACGACGTTCGTGCTCGTCGACACTGCCGGCCTGCGGCGGAAGCGAAAGCAGCGCCAGGGAATCGAGTACTACTCGGAGCTGCGCGCGCTAGCCGCCGCCGAGCGCGCGGACGTCGCGCTCGTCCTGTTCGACGCGTCCGAGGGGATCGTCGAACAGGATCTGGCCGTCGCCGATGTCGCGCGCAAGGCCGGGTGCTCGACGCTCGCGGTGCTGTCGAAGTGGGACGTCACCGACCTGGACATCGTGGAGGCGCAGGGGCATCTGACGCGCCGGCTGCGGCAGCGGCCGCCGGTGATCGCGGTCTCGGCGAAGACCGGCCGGGGCGTCAACCGCGTGCTCGACAAGGTCGAGGAGCTGTTCGCGAAGCACAGCGGCCGCATCACGACCGGCGAGCTCAACCGCGCGCTCGGAGAGTTGCGCGACGCCCGACCCGGGCCGCAGGGGGAGCGGGGGAGGCGTCTCAAGCTGATGTACGGCACCCAGGTGAGCACGCGCCCGCCGCGGATCCGCATCTTCGTCAACGCGCCGAGCCTCGTCACGCGCGACTACGGCTACTGGGTCGAGAACGAGCTGCGCCAGCGCTTCGGGCTCGAAGGCGTGCCGGTGTCGATCGACTTCGTCAAGAGCGAGTAGCGCGTGCGGGTGACGGTGGTCGGCGGCGGCTCGTGGGGGACGGCGTTCGCCGTGCTCCTGCGCGATCACGGGCACGACGTCACGCTCGCGTGCCGGGATCGCGCGCAGGCCGACGCGATCGCCCGGACGGGCCACAATCCGAAGTACCTCGCGCACGTCGACCTGCACGGGATCGCCGCCGTCCATGTCGCGGACGGCCCGGGCGAGCATTCCAACCTGGTCGTCGTGGCCGTACCGAGCGCGTCGTTCGGCGAGGTCGTCGGCTCCTTGCCCGGCACCGCGCCGTTGCTCACCCTCACGAAGGGCCTCGATCCGGACACCGGCGAACGGCTCTCGACACTCGTGCACGGACGGCCGGTGGCGGTGCTATCCGGCCCCAACATCGCGGACGAGATCGTGCAAGGGCTGCCCGCTGCGGCGGTGATCGCCTGCGAGGATGCCGCGCTCGCGGTGCAGCTCCAGCTCGCGATCACGTCGCCGAGCTTCCGGGTCTACGTCAACGACGACATCGTCGGCGTCGAGCTGTGCGCGGCGGCGAAGAACGTGATCGCGCTCGCCGCCGGAGCTGCGGACGGGCTCGACCTGGGGGACAACGCCAAGGCTGCGCTCGTCGCTCGCGGGCTCGCCGAGATGGGCCGCCTTGCCCGCGTCGCCGGCGGCCGGCCGGAGACGTTTGCCGGTCTCGCGGGCATGGGCGACCTGATCGTGACGTGCTGGTCCCGGTCGGGGCGGAACCGCCGCTGCGGCGAGCTGGTCGCGCGCGGTGCGACCCCGGCGGAGGCCGCGGCCGAGATCGGCACGGTGGTCGAAGGGCTGACGACCGCGCCGGCCCTGCGAGACCTCGCTCACCGGCTCGGGATCGAGATGCCGATCGCGGAGGGCGTGTGCGCCGTCCTCGAGGGCGTCCCGCTGACCGAGCTCCTTGCGGCCCTGATGGAGCGGGAGCCGACCTCGGAGCTGTGATCCGCCCGTCGCTTCGGTCTCTATAGTCTGTTTCGGCGATGGCCGTGCGCTCGTTCCACTTCAGCTCCGAGTCCGTGACGGAGGGGCATCCGGACAAGATCGCCGACCAGCTTTCGGATGCTGTCCTGGACGCGGTGCTGGCGAACGACCCTGAGGGCCGCGTCGCGTGCGAGACCTTGATCACGACCGGCCTGATCGTGGTGGCGGGCGAGATCACGACGACGACGTACGTCGACATTCCGCGGCTTGCCCGCAAAACGGTGGCGGGGATCGGCTACACCCGCGCGAAGTACGGGTTCGATGCCGAGACCTGCGGCGTGATCGTGGCACTCGACGAGCAGTCGCCCGACATCGCGCAGGGCGTCGACGAGTCCTTCGACGCACAGCACGGCGAAGACGATCCGCTCGACCGGATCGGCGCGGGCGACCAGGGGATGATGTTCGGGTACGCATCGAACGAGACCGCGGAGCTGATGCCGCTGCCGATCCAGCTGGCACACCGGATCACCCATCGCCTGGCGGAGGTGCGCAAGGCGGACGTGCTGCCGTACCTGCGCCCGGACGGCAAGGCTCAGGTGACCGTGCGCTACGAGGTGGACGAGCACGGCCGGCAGCGTCCGGTCGAGATCGAGCGGGTGCTGATCTCGACCCAGCACCGTGACGGCCTCGACGCGGAGACGATGATCAAGCCGGACCTGATCGATCACGTGCTGCGACCGATCCTGCCGCACGATCTCTACGACGAGAAGCGCTTCGGCGATCGTGACTTCGTCTACGTCAACCCGACGGGCAAGTTCGTCATCGGCGGTCCGATGGGGGACACGGGGCTGACAGGCCGCAAGATCATCGTCGACACCTACGGGGGCGCCGCCCCGCATGGGGGCGGCGCGTTCTCGGGCAAGGATCCGACCAAGGTCGACCGCTCGGCTGCATATGCGGCGCGGTACGTGGCGAAGAACGTCGTCGCGGCCGGTCTCGCCGAGCGCTGCCAGATCCAGGTCGCGTACGCGATCGGGGTCGCGCATCCGCTGAGCGTGCTGGTCGACTGCTTCGGAACCAACGCCGTCTCTCAGCAGACGATCGAGACGCTGGTCGGGGAGCATTTCGACCTGCGGCCCGGAGCGATCATCCGCGACCTCGACCTGCGCCGCCCGATCTACCAGAAGACCGCTGCCTACGGCCATTTCGGCCGCGAGGAGGCGGACTTCACCTGGGAGCGGACGGACAAGGCCGACGCACTGCGTCGCGCCGCGGGCGTCGCGGACCCCGCGTCCGTCTGAGACCGACGGCCCGGGTCAGGCGGCGGGACGCACGTAGAGGCCCTGTGCGGCCTTCTCGGCGATCGCCCGCTCGCCACCGTCGAGCTCGACCTTGAACTGGCCGGCCGCGGGCTGCGCTTCGCGCACCGTCACGTGCGTGCCGGGTGCAAACCCTTCCTCGTAGAACCAGTGCAACAGAGCGCCGTCGTGCTCGGCCAGCCGCACGATCTCGGCTCCCAGCCCCGGCTCGAGATCCGCGAGCGAGACGAGCTCGCGATTCTCGGCCTGCTCGGCGGACGGCTCGACCGGCCAGCCGTGCGGGCAGCGGTCGGGCCTGCCGAGCCGCTCGTTGATGCGCTCGACCATGTCCTCCGTGAACGTGTCGCCGAGCTCGTCCGCGTGCACGTGCGACTCGGCGGCCGTATAGCCCATGAAGTCGGTGAGAAACCGCTCGATCAGCCGGTGCTTGCGCACGACCCGCTCGGCGCGGACGATCCCGATCTCGGTGAGGAGGGCTTCCTTCTGCTCGCCGCGCTCGACGAGGCCCTCGGCTTCGAGGCGCTTCAGCATCTCGCCCGCCGACGCGCGCGAGACACCGAGCATCTCGGCCACGCGAGAGGCGATGGCGCTCGACCCGGTGGCCGGCCGGTACTCGCCGATCGGAAACGCGAGGAAATAGATCGTCTCGAGGTACTCGTCGACCGAATGTCCCTGCCCGTGTGCCACGTTCATCTCCCCGGTCGACGTTCCCGCGGAGCTACTATAGTGGGCTATCTTTGTAAGGCCCTCCTTACATCGAAGCTCAGGAGACCATTAACCTGTCCTCGACGCAGATTCTCGTTCTCGGCGCGATCGCCGGTTTCACGATCTTCCTGGGCTTGCCCGCAGGACGCCTGCAACGCTTGCCGCTCGGTGTCAGCGCGCTGCTCAGCGCGACGGCGACCGGCATCCTCGTGTTCCTGCTCTGGGACGTGCTCTCGGCCGGGATCGAGCCCGTCGAGGGCGCGCTGCACGCCGCTGCGCTCGACCATGATGGCACGTGGCTGCACTTCGTCGGCCTCGCGGCGGTCTTTGCGACGTGCTTCGGCGTCGGCCTCATGAGTCTCGTCTACTTCGACGGCATCGTGGCCGGGCGCCGGCGCCGCGGAGGGTTCCGCAGCGTCGGCGCCGCCGCGGTGGCCGAGACGGACATCAGGCCCGGCGCGCTGTCTCCCGCACAGTCGCTGTCGCTCCTGATCGCCACGGGCATCGGGCTGCACAACTTCTCCGAGGGCCTCGCGATCGGCCAGTCGGCCGCAAGCGGGGAGCTGAGCCTCGCGCTCGTCTTGGTCATCGGTTTTGGGCTGCACAACGCCACGGAGGGCTTCGGCATCGTCGGACCGTTCTCGGGTGGCGAAGAGCGGCCGAGCTGGGGCTTCCTCGGGCTGGTCGGCCTCGTCGGCGGCGCGCCGACGTTCTTCGGCACGTTGCTCGGTCAGACCTGGGTCAGCGAGCCCGTCTCGATTGCCTTCCTGGCGCTCGCCGCCGGCTCGATCCTGTATGTCGTGGTCGAGCTGCTGAGCGTCTGCCGGAGCTATGGCCGCAAGACCACCGTCGCCTGGGGGCTGCTGCTCGGCGTCATGCTCGGCTTCGCAACAGACTTCGTGCTGGTCGCCGCCGGAGCGTGATCCCGGTGGCGGACGGCCTCCCGACTACCCTGGTCGGGTGCCGCTCGCATCGGTCTACCCGCTCGTCTCCTCCCGCTCGCTCGCGCGGCCGTTCACCTACGAGGTGCCGGAAGGCATCGGCAAGGGCGCCGTCGTCGCCGTCCGCCTGGGTCGCAGCGCGACGCGCGGCGTCGTCGCGGACATCGGCGTCGAGGCACCTGCAGGGATCGAGCCGGCGCTCGTCGGCCGGTTGCTCGACGAGATCCCGCCGGCGCTCGTCGACCTGGCGCTCTGGATCGCCGACTACTACGGCTCGACCCCTGCACGGGCGCTCGAGCTCGTCGCGCCCGTGCGCCGGGCTCCCGGGGGGAGCGTCCGTCGCCCGCGGGCCGCGAGTCCGTCCAGGGCGAGGTCGAGCCCGAGGAGCTGACGGACGAGCAGGTGGCGGCGGTGGCGCGGATCGCCGCAGCCCTCGACGAAGGGCTCGGCGAGCACCTGTTGCTCGTCGGGCCGACGGGGAGCGGCAAGACCGAGGTCTACCTGCAGGCATGCGCGGCCGTGCTCGAACGCGGTCTCGGGACGATCGTGCTCGTGCCCGAGATCGCGCTCGCCCCACAGACGGTCGGCCGCTTCCGGCAAAGGTTCGGCGACACCGTGGCGATCCTGCACTCGGCTCTCGGCGACGCCGAGCGGCGGGACGAGCGCGACCGGATCGCGCGCGGCGAGGCGCGCATCGTCGTCGGCGCGCGTTCCGCGGTGTTCGCGCCGATGCGCGGCCTCGGGCTCGTGATCGTGGACGAGGAGCACGACGCCGCCTTCAAGCAGGAGGCCGATCCGCGCTACGACGCACGCACCGTGGCGGCGAAGCGCGCTGCGCTCGAGGGCGCCGTCGCGGTCTACGGGAGCGCCACCCCGCGCCCCGAGAGCTGGGCGAAGCTCGAGCGAATCCCCCTCTCGGTGCGGATCGGCGCGCCGATGCCGCGGGTGCGGCTCGTCGATCTTCGCCGTGAGGCTGGCTACCCGCTGTCGGCCCCGCTGCTCGCCGAGCTCGGGCGGATCGTCGAGCACGGGGGCAAGGGGATCCTCATGCTCAACCGCCGCGGCGTCGCACCGGCGGTCCACTGCCGCGCCTGCGGGTTGTCGCGGCGCTGCCACCTCTGTGACGTCGCGCTCACGCTGCATCGTGACGGGCGCCTGCACTGTCATCACTGCGGGTATTCGGAACAGGTACCCGAGACGTGCCCTGCGTGCGGGGCGGCGGGGCTCGCCCAGGTCGGTGCGGGCACGCAGCGGCTCGAGACGGAGCTCGAGCGGCAGGTGCCCGAGCTCGAGCGCATCCGGCTCGACGCCGACACCGCTGCCCGTCCCGGCGCACTACGAGAGGCGATCGAGCGCTTTCGTGCCGCCGACCGTGCGGTGCTGATAGGCACGCAGATGGTTGCCAAGGGCCATCACTTCCCGGGCGTCGACCTCGCGGCGGTGATCGATGCCGACACCGGCCTTGCGCTGCCGGATTTCCGCGCCGAGGAGCGAACGTTTCAGCTCGTGACGCAGCTCGCGGGGCGCAGCGGCCGCGACGCGCCCGGGCTCGTGCTGGTGCAGACCTACCAGCCCGAGGCGATGCCCCTCCAGTTTGCACAGCGGCACGACGTCGCTGGGTTCCTCGCCGAGGAGCTCGAGCGACGCGCAGCGCTCGGTTACCCACCGCTGCGACATCTCGTCGCGATCGTCGCCTCGGGACCCGATGCAACCGCGGTCGACCGGGTGCTGCGTGAGGTTCGTGAGGGTCTAGCCGGCATCGATGCCGACCTGCTCGGCCCGGCGCCGCTCCTGCGCCTGCGAGGCCGGCATCGAGCCCAGCTCGTCGCCAAGACCGCAGAGCCGCGCCGCCTCGCCCGGAGGGCTGCCGGCCTCCTCGCGGCCGCGGGTCCCGCCATGCGACGGGCCGGCATCAGCGCCGTCGTCGACGTCGATCCGCAATCGCTCTGATGTCCGCACGCGGCTAGAATTAGCGCCATGGCGAGGCATGACCACGAGCACGATCACGACGGTGACCACGACCATCGGGACAACGGGTCGCACGACGACGAGGCGGCCGGTCTCGATGCCGAACGGGCAGCGCGCAAGCAGTTCGCGCTCTCACAGGTGCGCCAGTACGGCGACCCGGTGCTGCGGATGCGCGCGAACGAGGTCGAGAGCTTCGACGAGGAGCTCGTCCGCGTGACCGAGCGCATGGTCGGTCTCATGCACGACGCCGAGGGCATCGGGCTCGCCGCGACACAGGTCGGCATCCTCCGGCGCTTCTTCGTCTTCCACGACGAGGGTGAGGACATGGTGCTCGTGAATCCCGTGATCACGTCGACGGGTGCAGAGCTCGAGACGAGCGAGGAAGGCTGTCTTTCGCTCGGGCCCGTACGCATGCCGGTCGAGCGCCCGACGGAGGTGACGATCGAAGGACTGGACGCGAGCGGAGCGCCGGTGCACTTCGAGCTCGAAGGGTTGCCGGCCCGCGTCGTCCAGCACGAGCTCGACCATCTGGACGGGAAGCTCGTTCTCGATCGCACAGACCCGGAGTCGAGGCGCGAGGCGCTCGCGCGGCTCCGTCCCAGGCTGATCCTGACGAGGTAGGCGCTTGTCCCGAATCGCCGTCGCAGCGACGGCCCCGTTCGGCGCGGACGTGCTCGAGCGCCTCGCGGCCGAGCACGACGTTGCCTGCCTGCTCACGCGTCCTGACGCACCGGCCGGTCGCGGCCGCAGCATGCGTCCACCTCCGGCGAAGCTCGTTGCACAGCGGCTCGGGATTCCCGTGCTGCAGCCGGAACGGCCGGCCGCGGGCCTCGACCTCGACGCGCCCACCGTCGTCGTCTGTGCATACGGGCTGCTGATCCCCGAGCCGCTGCTGGCGGAGCGCTCATGGCTCAACGTGCACCCGTCCTTGCTGCCGCGGTGGCGCGGCGCCGCCCCCGTCGAGCGGGCGATCCTCGCCGGCGATCCGACGACCGGGGTCACGATCCACGAGACGGTGCCCGAGCTCGATGCCGGTCCGGTCGCCGCCCGCGAGGCGTTCCCGATCGGCCCGGATGACGACGCCGGCGCGGTCTTCGCCAACGCGGCCGTGGTCGCGGCGAAGCTGCTCGATCAGGTGCTCGCCTCCCCAGGCGTCGCATTCATCCCACAGGAGCAGGACGGTGTCACGTATGCCGACAAGATCTCACCGGCCGATCGTGTGCTCGATCTCGCGCGGCCCGCCACAGAGCTCGTGCGGCAGGTGCGCGCGCTGTCGCCGCACATCGGAGCCCGAGCCGATCTGCACGGCCGCCCGGTGACGGTCTGGAAGGCCCGCGTCGGGGACGGAGGCGGCTTCGAGCCCGTCGAGCTGCAACCGGACGGCGGCCGTCGCATGGACGCCGCCGCGTGGCTGCGGGGCTTGCGCTGAGCCGGGCGACCGTCTCGCCGGCGCGCGCCGCCGCGTACGAGGTCGTGCGGCGGGTGTTCGAGGACGAGGCCTATGCCGACCGCGTCCTGCGCACCGCGGCTGCCGGGCTCGATGAGAGGGATCAGGCGCTCGCCCGCCAGCTCGCCTACGGGACGGTGCAGCGCGCCCGGACGCTCGACCATGCGATCGAGTCGATCGGACGCAGACCGGTGCGACGGCTCGACGCACCGGTTCGGGCGGCGTTGCGGCTCGGCGCCTTTCAGCTCGCCTTCCTCGACGGCGTTCCGCGCTACGCCGCGGTGAACGAGTCGGTGGAGCTCGTGCGGAAGGCGGGTCTCGAACGCGGAGTGTCGTTCACGAATGCCGTTCTCCGACGGCTCGCCGACGGTGCGCGCACGTTCGTGGAAGGGCTTCCGGAAAGCTCGCCGGTCGAGGCGGCGTTGCGGCACTCCTACCCGGATTGGATCGCCGAGACGTGGTGGCGCGATCTCGGCGCCGAAGGCGCACTGGCGCTGATGCAGGCGCAGAACGGCCAGCCGGAGACGGTGGTGCGCCTCGTACGCGGCGAGATCGACGGCACGCCCGACGCCGAGATTCCGGGCGCATGGCACGTCGCCAGGGTCGACCCGAGGGCGCTCGAGGAGGGGCGGATCTGGCCGCAGAGCAGAGGCTCGCAGCTCGCGGCGCTGTGCGTCGGGTCGACGCCCGGCCAGCGGGTGCTCGACCTGTGCGCTGCACCTGGAGGCAAGGCGTCGATGCTGGCCGGCGACGTCGTGGCGGTCGACGCGAACGAGGCCCGCGCGCGTGAGCTCGAGGAGAACATGGCCCGGCTCGGCGTCACGAACGTCTCGGTCGTCCGCGCCGACGGCCGGGCGTTGCCCGATGCGCTCGTGGGCTTCGATCGCGCGCTCGTGGACGCGCCATGCTCCGGGCTCGGCGTGCTGGCAGCGAGGCCGGATCTGCGCTGGCGCTCGCAGCCTCTCCCGGAGCTCCAGCTCGAGTTGCTTCGTGCGGCCGCCGAGCGCGTACGGCCCGGCGGGGCGATCGTCTACTCCGTATGCACGATCAACGCAGACGAGGGCGCAGCCGTCGTCGATGCGTCGGGCCTGGAGGTCGACGCGTCGCTCGGGGACGAATGGCCGCAGTTCCGAGATTCCGCCCGGCCCGCCTTCTTGCAGACGCTGCCGCACGTCCACGGCACGTCGGGCTTCTTCATCGCCCGGCTGCGTGCGTAGGCGGGCGTAGGATCACGGCCATGGGCTGGAGCGACTGGATTCGCGACCGCGTCGAGGTCGAGCCTTCGCTCTACGCCGCCGACTTCGCGCGCCTCGGCGAACAGCTCGACCTGCTGCTCGACGCGGGCTGCCGCATCTTCCATTTCGACATCGGTGACGGTCATTTCGTGCCCCCTGTGACGATCGGCCCGGTCGTGTTGCGCTCGATCGCGCCGATGATCCACGCGGGGGAGGCGTGCTCGACTGCCATCTGATGGTGACGGATCCGGCCCATCATTTCGAGGAGATCGCCGCATCGGGCGGCGACTCGGTCACGTTTCATGTCGAGGCAACGACCGACCCCGCCGGCGTCGCGGCGGCGGCGCGCGCACACGGGCTCGCTGTCGGCATTGCGTTCAACCCCGGCACCGAACCGGATGCTGCGGCGGCCGCCGCCGCAGCAGCGGGGGCCGAGCTGGTGCTCTGCATGAGTATTCAGCCCGGCTACTCGGGGCAGGCCTTCATGCCGGAAGCCCTGCCGCGGATCGCGCGGCTACGAACTCTGGTCGACGTGCCGATCCAGGTCGACGGCGGCATCGGCAGCTCGAATGCGCGAGCGGCTCGCGACGCCGGTGCATCGCTGCTCGTCGCCGGCAGCGCGGTGTTCGGGGAGGCGGATCCAGCCGCCGCCTACCGGCGGCTCGTCGCTTCCGTCGCATGAGCCTCGAACGCGCACTGGAGCTCGCCGAGGACGCCCTTGGTATCGCCTATCCCAATCCGACCGTTGGGGCCGTCATCGTCCGTGAAGGACGCATCGTCGGCGCGGGGGTGACGGAGCCGTACGGCGGCCGACACGCCGAGATCGTCGCGCTGGAGGAAGCCGGCGACCGCTCGCGCGGTGCGACGCTCTTCGTGACGATGGAGCCGTGCGCCCATCACGGGCACACGCCTCCCTGCGTCGACGCAATCGTCGCGGCCGGGATCGCACGCGTGGTTGCCGGTTGCCGCGATCCCAATCCGGATGCTGCGGGCGGGCTCGAGGCGCTGCGCGCGGCAGTCGTCGAGGCCGAGCTCGACGATCGCTTCGAGGCACGCCGGCAGAACGAGGCATGGCGTACGTGGAAGGCGCTCGGCCGGCCGTTCGTGACCTACAAGGCGGCCGCGACGCTGGACGCCCGGGTCACGGTACCCGGCAGGCGCTGGGTCTCGGGAGCAGCCTCGCGAAAGCTCGTCCACGGGCTCCGCGCGGCGTCGGACGCAGTCGCCGTGGGCATGGGAACCGTGCGGGCGGATGCACCGAGACTCGACGCGCGTGACGTGGAAGCGCTGCGCCAGCCGCGACGGCTGGCCTTCGGCCGCGGCCCGCTGCCAGGGGGATCCGAGCTCGAGCTGCGGACGGGGGCACTCGACGCGGAGCTTGCGCTGCTCGCAGGGGAGGGCGTGCAGTCGCTGCTGCTCGAGGGCGGCCCGACCCTCGCAACCGCGTTCGTCCAACAGGGGCTCGTCGACAAGCTGCTGCTCTTCGTGGCGCCGGTGCTGTCTGGTGAGGGGCCCCGCCTGCTCGGAGATCTCGCGGCCGCCGTTCAGCTGACGCGGCTCTCGGCGCGCCAGGTGGGCGACGACATGGTGCTCGAGGCCTACATCCGCGAACCGTGAGCCGGAACCGAGCGCGTCACACGCCGGCAAGCAGCGACTCGCCGACATAGCGGCCGGGCCGCGATCCCGGGGGCACGGCGAAGAGCGCGCTGCCCGTGTGGAACAGGTACTCGTTGAGCGAGTCGTTGGCCGCCAGGCGCGCCTGGATCGCCGCGAACTGACGCGCCGGATTGCGCTGGTAGGAGATGAAGAAGAGGCCGGCCTCGATCTGGCCGAGCTCGTCGGCGCCGTCGTCGAAGTTGTAGCCCCGCCGCAGAATGCGCTCTGCGTCGCTCACTGCGCCGTCGCGCGGATTGGCGAGACGGATGTGGGCCGCGGGATCGAGGCGCCGGACGTCGACCGTGTCGAGCTCGGACCGGCCGCCGAGCGGAGCGCCGCTGGCCTTCCGGCGTCCCACGAACTGCTCCTGCTCACCGAGCGTCGTGCGGTCCCATTGCTCGATGCGGATGCGAATCCTGCGGGCGACGAGATAGCTGCCTCCGGCCATCCACGCCGCGCCGTCACCGGCCGCCGCCAAGACGTTGTCGCGCATCTGGGTCGCGTCTGCTGGATCCAGGTTGGCTGTGCCGTCGCGAAACCCCATCAGGTTGCGCGGCGTGTGCCCGTCGGCGGCCGTCCGGCGCAGAAACCCGGCCTGGAGCCAGCGCAGCGACGCGGTGCCCTGAGCGAGTCGGGTCAGATTGCGAACAGCGTGAAACGCGACCTGCGGGTCATCCGCGCACGCCTGGACGCAGACGTCACCGCCCGAGCGGGCGGGGTCGAGCTGGTCGCCCGGGAACGCCGGCAGCTCGGCCAGGGCGGGGGGACGCTTGTGGGCGAGCCCATAGCGACCATCGAAGAGCCCGGCGCCGAAGCCGAATGTCAACGTCATGTGCGCAGGTCCGAGACCCTCGGCTTCGCCCGTGTCGGCGGGCGGCGCGTATTCACCGGCATATCCGTCCCCGAGACCCGTGCCCGCCGTCATGCGCGCAGCCGCAGCGGACCAGGCTCGAAGGAGCCGGCGTAGGTCATTCTGCCCCGCCGCGGTGAGGTCGAAGCTCGCAAAGCGCAGGTGCGTCTGTTGCGGCGTCAGGATTCCTGCCTGCTGCTCGCCGTGAAACGGGATGACCTCGCCGCTCCCGGACGTCGCGTGGTCACGGAGGATCAGCGCCGCGCCGGCACCTCCACCGGCCACGGCGGCGACGCCGCCGACCCCGGCGAGCTCCAGAAGGCGCCGGCGGCTGAGGCGCCCGTTCACCGTGCGACGATGGCAGACATCTTCGAGAGCGGCTCGGCGAGGCCGTCGACTGCGCGCGAAAGGACGCGCCGCTCGCTCGCGCGGACGTTCGCCAACGTATAGGAGACCCAGCCGGCGCCGCGGCGGTGGGGCGCAAGCACGCGTTCGACGTTGGCGAATTCCTTTTCGATCGTTGCGTCCAGCGTCGGTGCCCGCTGGACGAGCAGCGGAGCGATCGCGTCGTAGACGGCCCGGGCTCCCTCCACGTTGGCCTGGAAGTCGTACAGATCGGTGTGTGAGTAGCGGTCTTCTTCGCCGGTCACCTTTGACGCACCGATCTCGTCCATCAGTTCCTTGGCGCCGTTGGCGACCTGCGCCGGCTGGTAGTCGGCCGTCCGCACGAGCCGCACGAGGCGCGCAACGTCCTTGTCCAGCTTGTCTGCGAGCGGCGTCATGGCCGCGGTGGTCGCACGGCTGACCCAGAGCATGCGCTCGAGGCGGTGAAAGCCGGTCCACGACGCGGCGGGAACGTCACCGGCCCGGGCGTCGATCTCGGGGTCGAGGTCGCCGAACGACTCGGCCACCGGCTCGATCCGCTCGTACGGCTCGCGGGCAATCGCAAACAGGGATCGTGCCGTCGCCGGACGCCCTGAGCGGATCGCGTTCGTGAACGCCTTCGTTCGCCGCTGCAGCAGCGCCGCCTCGGAGATCACGTACGCGCCGTAGTCCGCGACCGCCTTGTCTGCTGCGGCGTTCGAGGCGGCGGCGACCATCTCGCCGCTCACCGTCAGGGTCCCGCGCTCCGCCGTCTTGCCGTTGGGGCAGTAGAGCTCGTACGTGCCCGGCTGCAACGTGAGCGTGAACTCTCCCGAGAGGCCGTCGGCAAGGTTCTCGACCTCGCCGAGGATGCGCTTGCCCTTGATCACCTCGAGCTCCGTCACGCCGGAGGCGCCCTTGTTCTCGACCTGGAACGTGACCGGCCCTGACGCGACCTCCATCGCAGCCGGATCGCAACCGGCGTCGGTGAGCGTGAGCGAGACGGACTGGATCTCCCGACCGTCGTCCGCGCCGGTGGACGACGAGGAGCCGCCGCAGCCGGCGGCGAGCAATCCGAGCGTCACGAAGGCTGCCTGGGCGAGAAACACCCGAGTGCTCATGCAGCGCTCCCCTCGAGCGCACCGGCTGTGGTGCGACGACGCCTGCGCACGGGCCAGAGCACGTAGGCGACCATGGGCACCGCATAGGCGGCCCACACGAACGCCTCTCCGGTCGTCAGCGTCGGGCGCAGGCCGAGCATCCCCGTCAGCAGCGACGCGCGCACGGACCCCGGCACGACGAGCCAGCTCAGATCGACCGCCTGCGACTGGAGCACGTTCATCCAGCCGGCCTCGTGACCCGAATGGAGCGCCGACACGAGCAATCCGGCCGCGACGACGACGAGCACAACACCCGTGACGCGAAAGAAGCGAGCGAGGTCGATGCGGACTCCGCCCCGGTAGATGCCGAGGCCGAGCGCGACTGCGACGAGGATGCCGAGGATGGCGCCGCTGCCCGTCAGCGCCGGACGCGCGGACTGCTGGAATGCCGCCACGAGGAACACAGCGGTCTCGAGGCCCTCGCGAATGACGGCGAAGAAGGCCATCCCTACGAGCGCCCTGCCCGACCCACGCGCCAATGCCCCTGACACGGCTGCCTCGAGATCGCCGCGCAGCGCGCCTGCGTGCCGTCGCATCCAGACCACCATGTAGGTCACCGCCGCGGCGGCCGCCAGTGCGATCACCGTCTCCAGCCGCTCTTGCTGCACCTGAGGCAGGTTGCGATCGAGCACCTGCAGCGCCACGCCGATGAGGAGGCAGATCAGCACCGCGATGCCGACCCCGGCCCACATCGGCCGCAGCGTCTCGCGGCGGCCCGCCTTGACGAGGAACGATGCGATGATGACGACGATCAACGCCGCCTCGAGACCCTCGCGCAGGCCGATCACGAAGGCAGGCAGCACCGCGCACGCCCCCTGGAACCGACACCCGGACACCTCATGTAAGGCTCACCTTACATCATGCCCGGAAAGGGTGTCAGGTCAGCCTTACATTCGATCGCGAGGGCTCCGGCACGCGCGCCGGTAGCCTGGAGGGATGTTCACCGGCATCGTCCGTGAAGTCGGCCGCGTCGCCTCGCTCGAGGGCAGCGACGGCGGCATCCGGCTCGAGATCGACGCGCCCCGGACCGCGCCCGGTGTCGAGATCGGAGGCTCGGTCGCCGTCAACGGCGTCTGCCTCACGGCCGACTCGCTCCTCGAAGGCAGGATCGGGTTCCACGCCGTCCCGGAAACGCTGCGTCGGACGACACTGCGCACGCTCTCGCCCGGTGCGGCGGTCAACATCGAGCCGGCGCTGCGCGCCGGCGACGCGATGGGCGGCCATGTCGTGCAGGGGCACGTCGACGGGGTGGGACGCGTGCGGTCGCTCGAGTCGGAAGGTGCGGACGTCAGGGTCACCGTCGAGGCGGCGGAGGAACTGCTCCGCTACTGCGTCGAGAAGGGCTCGATCGCGGTCGAAGGGGTCTCGCTGACGATCGCGGAGCTCGATGACGATGCCTTCACGTTGGCACTGATCCCGCACACGCTCGCCGAGACCACCCTCGCCGACCTGCCGCCTGGGCGAGAGGTCAATCTCGAAGTCGACGTGCTCGCGAAATACGTGGAAAGGCTCGTCGCCCGGCGCTGAGTGGCGCCGGGCTACCATCTCCCGTGTGACCATGATGCGCGGGACGACGCCGTTTGCCACGATCGACGAAGCGCTCGAGGAGATCCGCTCCGGCCGCTTCGTCGTCGTCGTCGACGACGAGGATCGCGAGAACGAGGGCGACCTCACGATCGCGGCCCAGTTCGTCACACCCGCAGCCGTCAACTTCATGGCCACCCACGGGCGAGGCCTCATCTGCCTGTGCCTCACGCCGGAGCGCTGCTCGGAGCTCGGGCTGCGCCAGATGACAGATCAGAACGAGACGCCGTTCGGCACGGCCTTCACCGTGTCGGTCGAAGCACGGGAGGGAGTCTCGACCGGCATCTCGGCACACGACCGCGCCCACACGATCCAGGTCGCGATCGACCCCTCCTCGAACGCCTTCGACCTCGTCCAGCCGGGCCACGTCTTTCCGCTGCAGGCACGCCCCGGAGGCGTGTTGCAGCGCTCGGGCCAGACCGAGGCTGCCGTCGACCTCGCGCGGCTGGCCGGCGTCACCCCGGCGGGAGTCGTCTGCGAGATCATGAACGAGGACGGCACGATGGCGCGGGTGCCCGATCTGATCGGCTATTGCGAGCGTCACCGGCTGAAGATGATCACGGTCGCCGACCTGATCGAGTACCGGCGACAGCACGACAAGCTCGTCCAGCGCACCGTCTCCGTCCGCCTTCCCACCGAGTACGGGCTGTTTCAGGCCGTCGCGTATGAGGAGGTGTTGACGGGAAAGCACCACATCGCCCTCGTCAAGGGTGACGTCGCGGGTGCGGAGAACGTCCTCGTCCGCGTGCATTCCGAGTGCCTGACGGGTGACGTCTTCCACTCCATGCGCTGCGACTGCGGCGAGCAGCTCGAGCACGCGTTGCGCAGCATCGACGAGGAAGGCGCCGGCGTCCTGCTCTATCTCGCGCAGGAGGGCCGAGGCATCGGCCTGCTGAACAAGCTGCGCGCCTACGAGCTGCAGGAGGCCGGGCTCGACACCGTCGAGGCGAACCTCCAGCTCGGCTTCGCAGCCGACGAGCGCGAGTACGGGATCGGCTCCCAGATCCTCGCCGATCTCGGCCTGACGACGATCCGCGTGCTCACGAACAACCCCAAGAAGATCAGCGGCATCGCCGGCTTCGGCCTCACGGTCGTCTCCCAGGAGCCGATCGAGATCGTGGCCAACGGAGAGAACCGGAGCTACCTGCAGGCAAAGCGTGAGAAGCTTGGGCATACGATCGGGCAAGAGGTGCACCATCAACGCGTGCGCTTCGGTCCGGAGTTCTCATGACATACCGGAAGGGCTGAGACGAATGAGCGACCGGTACGACGATTCCCGCTCGCGCGACGATGCGCTCGAGGCCGAGTCGGCCGAGGCCGTGCCGTCGCTCGGCGAGGACGTGCTCGACGTCTCGAGCGAGAACGTGCTGGACGGCTGGCCCTCGTCCCGCGATGCGCCGCCGACCGCCGACGAGGCGAACGTCGCCGCGGAGAACGGGAGCGAGGAGGCAGACGAGGTCGGCGATCCCGACGCTCCTGCCGTCGCGCTCAGCGATCATGTCTCCGCGACGGTGGAGCATGTTCCGGGCGAGTTGATCGTGCCGCCCGGCTACTCCGTGCTCGAAGGCGAGCCCACGGGCGCGCGCCGTTCGGTGGGCGTCGTCGTGGCGCGCTTCAACGGCGATGTGACGACTCGACTGCTCGAATCGGCCCTCGACGAGCTCGAGGTCTGCGGAGTCGACCGTGACGCGATCACTGTGATGCCCGTGCCCGGCGCGTTCGAGCTTCCACTCGCGGCGATGGCGCTCGCGAAGACACGCCGGTTCGCGTGCATCGTCGCGCTGGGATGCGTGATTCGGGGCGATACGCCCCATTTCGACTACGTCTCGAGCGAAGCCGCGAGCGGCCTTCAGCTGGCCGCCATCGAGACGGGGGTCCCTGTCGCCTTCGGGGTGCTCACGCTCGACCGCGCCGACCAGGCGGAGCCCCGCGAGCACAAGGGCGCGGAGGCCGTGCGCACGGCGCTCGAGATGGCCGACGCCTTCGCCAACCTGCGCGCCGCCGCCGCGCGTTAGCTTGCTCGCAGATCGAGAATCCCCGAGTGGGGATTCTCGATCGCGAAGATCCCTGAAGGGGCCCGCCCGCGGGCCCTCATGGACGGATCGTGGTGGGTGCGTACACGGTTGTGGGACCTGTCCTGGTGCAGGGTCCGATCTGGGGTTTCGCTACCATCCGTCGCCGCATGTCGAAGATCTGCGCCATCTGTGGGAAGAAGCCCGGCTTCGGTCACAACCGGAGCCACTCGATGGTCGCCACGAAGCGGCGGTTCAACCCGAACCTGCAGCGCGTCCGCATGCTGCTCGACGGCAAGGCAACTCGTGCCTACGTCTGCACTCGCTGCCTCAAGGGCGGCAAGGTAACCAAGGCGGTCTAGCGCGGGGCGCCGCCTCGTCCTCCGCGCTTCGCGCAACCCTGCGCCGCGCGGCGTCGTCTAACCTCGCGGCGTGGACCGGGGCACTCATCTTGCGAAGACGTCCCACCTGGGGCGCATCAGCGTCTCGTCCGATGCGGTCGCTCAGATCGTGGGCCACGTCGCCGCCGAGAGCTATGGCATCGTCGGCATGGCGGGGCGGCGCTTTCCGCGCTTTCCGGGCAGCCGGGACAAGCTGACGGACGGCATCGACGTCAAGCCGTGCAAGGGCGGGCTCGAGGTCGATCTCCACGTCGTCGTCGAGTACGGGCTCAATCTCGCGGAGGTCGCATCGACGGTACGCACCCGAGTTGCGTACGAGGTCGAGCGTCAGACCGGGCTCACGGTAGCCGCCGTCGAGGTCCGCATCGAGGACGTCAGGCGCTCCTCGTGAACCTCGAGCGCGCACAGGAGATCGCCGGCGGCCGCGTTGCGCAACCTCGAGGCAAACCGGCAGCGCATCGACGACCTCAACGTCTACCCGGTTCCGGACGGCGATACGGGAACCAATCTCACACTGACCGTCCGCGCGATCGTCGAGGCGCTCGAGGGCTCGGGCGCAGCCGGCCACGAAGCGGTTGCGAAGGAGCTCTCCCGGGCCGCGCTGATGGGCGCGCGCGGCAACTCCGGCGTCATCTTCAGCCAGATCGTGCGGGGATTCGCCGAGGTGCTGGGCGAGCACGACGAGATCGACGCACCGCTCGTAACCCGTGCGTTCCGCTCCGCGAGCGACGCCGCCTACCGCGCCGTCCGCCGTCCCGTCGAAGGGACGATGCTGACGGTGATCCGCGAGATGGCCGAGGAGGCCGAGCTGCCTGCGGCGCGGGCACTGGAGAAGAGCGAGTTGCTCGCCCGTGTCGTCGCCCGCGGTGAAGACGCTCTCAGCCGCACTCCGGCGATGCTCCCCGTCCTGCAGGAGGCTGGAGTCGTCGACGCGGGCGGCGCCGGCCTTGTCGAGATCATCCGAGGCGTGCACGCCGCCGTGGCGGGGGAGGAGATCCCGGAGATCCCGGAGGACGCAGGTGCCCCGGCCGGTCCGGGGATCGACGCGATTCACCAGGAGCTCTCGCAGTACCGCTACTGCACCGTGTTCGTGATCGAGGGAGAGCGGCTCGACGCCGAGAGCCTCGAGCACGAGCTCGAGCAACTCGGCGACTCGCTCCTCGTCGTCGGCGATCCCACCGCGCTCAAGGTGCATGTCCATACGGACGACCCCGGGGCAGCGCTCTCCCTGGCTTCCCGGCTGGGAGTGATCGAGGGGATCGAGATCGCGAACATGCACCGCCAGACGGCCGACCGGGAGGAGCGGCTCTCGAGCTCAGCGCCGGCGACGCTCGACGGGCTGCCGACGCTCGAGACCGGCGTCGTGGCCGTCGTCCCGGGCGCCGGGAACCGGCGGCTGTTCGAGAGCTTGCGGGCCACCCGCGTGATCGAGGGCGGGCAGACGATGAACCCCTCGACCGCCGACCTCGTCGCTGCCGTCGAGGCGACGCCCGCGACCGCGGTGATCGTGCTGCCGAACAACGCCAACGTGATCCTCAGCGCCGAGCAGGCGGTCTCGCTCGCCGGTGTACCGGCCCGAATCGTGCCGACACGGTCCGTGCAGGCGGGACTCGTGGCCATGGTTGCGTACGATCCGCAGCGCTCGGCCGCGGACAACGAAGAGGCGATGCTCGCAGCGCTCGAGGGCATCGCCACCGGTGAGGTCACAGTCGCCTCGCGCGATGTCGAGCTCGACGGCGTGGACGTGCGGAAAGGCGCCTGGCTCGGACTCGCCGACGGCGCCGCAGTCGCGAGCGGCAACGACTTCGGGCCTGTCGCGGAGGCCGTCGTCGAACGGCTGCTGGAGGGCGAGCGCGAGCTGCTGACGCTGCTGACCGGCGCGGACGAGCCGCCGCTCGCCGCGCTCGTCGCGCTCATCGGGGAGCGGCACCCGGACGTCGAGGTCGAGATCCACTCCGGGGGCCAGCCGCACTATCCCCTACTCCTGTCGGCGGAATAGACGTGGTCGGCGAGATCAGGGTTCTGCTCGCCGAGGACAACGAGGTCTACCGCTCGACGCTGGAGCTGCTGCTCGACGGTCGTGACGGGATCTCCGTCGTCGGCGCGGTCGCCGACGGGCGCGCGGCAGTGGCCGCCGTAGCCGAGCTCGAGCCCGATGTCGTGCTGATGGACTTCCGGCTGCCCGGCCTCGATGGAGCCGAGGCCACGGCGGCAGTGCGTGCGCTGCGGCCCGAGACGGCGGTTGTCTGCCTGACCGCCGAGGCCGGCGACGAGGATCGTGTGGCCGTACGCGAGGCGGGTGCCGTCGCCCTCGTCGAAAAGGGTCGGCCGACCGAGGAGATCGTAGACGCGATACGGTCGGCCGTGCGAGGAGACGGATGAGCCTGGACAGCGAGAACACCGCGATCGTGCTCGACTCGACCTCCGATTTCCCGGAGGCACAGGAACGCTATCCCAACATGCGCGTCGTTCCCCTGTATGTGCGCTTCGGGGAGGAGAGCTTCCGCGACCACATCGACATCGGCTCACACGACTTCTACCGGCGGCTGAAGGCATCGGCCGAGCTGCCGACGACCTCGCAGCCGACACCGCAGGATTTCCTCACGGCGTACGAGGATCTGTCCGGCTACGAGCGCGTGTACTCGTTACACCTGTCGGCGAAGCTGTCCGGGACCTTCCAGTCGGCATCGCTCGCCGCCGAGCAGGTGGGGGGAGACAGGATTCGCGTCGTGGACTCGGGGACGGCGTCTCTCGCCGTGGCACTGCTGGCCCTCGCGATCCAGCGCCGCCTGGCCGCCGGCACGACCGACGACGAGATCGAGCAGTTGCTTGCCCGCTTCCGCAGCGAGAACGGTGTCGTCTTCACGGTCGGCACCCTGGAGTACCTGCAGAAGGGCGGCCGGATCGGCCGCGCGCAGGCGCTCGCCGGCACGCTGCTGCACGTGAAGCCGATCCTCTCCGTCGCGGACGGGGAGATCGTCCCGATCGGGCGTGTGCGCGGCACGCAGAAGGCCCTCGCGGAGTTCGCGAAGGCGTTCAGGTCCGCGACCCGGAGCACGGGCGGGCTGCGAATCGCGATCGCGCACGCGGATGCCCCCGAGTGGATCGAGCTGATCAGCGACCTCGTCACGAAGGAACGCCCCCAGGCGGAGATCGAGCTCGTCGAGAACCTGGGCGCGGTCGTCGGCACGCACGCCGGTCCCGGCGCTGTCGGCTTCTTCTGGTTCCACGACGACTGACCGGCCGGCTCGCTCCACTCGCCGGTCCCGGTCCTATACTCGGTCCCGGTGTCTCGCACCACGACCCAGACCCGGACGCCGGCGGGCTTCGGCGGCATGGACCCGCCTGCCCGGTGGCCGCGGCCGCGCAGCGCCCCGAGCCCCGCCACCCTCGAGCTCCCCATCGACACGCTCGCGGGTGTCGGGCCCGCGGTGCGCCGGCGGCTCGAGCGGCTGGGACTGCGCACCGTCGGCGACCTGCTTGCACATCGGCCGCGTCGCTACGAGCGGCCGGTCGACGAGAAGCCGATTGCGGCGCTGTTCGGTGACGAGGAAGCCGTGATCGAAGGCACGGTCGGGCGTGCTCGGTCCCGGCGGCGCGGCCGGCTGCACATTCTCACGGCCCGCATCGCCGACGCGACGGGCGAGATCGACGCGACATGGTTCAACCAGCCCTGGCTCGAGAAGCAGCTCGTCGCCGGCGCGCACGTGCGTCTGCGGGGGAAGCGGAACCGCTACGGCTTCCAGGTCGACTCGTACGACCTTGGAGATGCGACCGAGACGGCCGACTTCGCGCCCGTCTACCCCTCCAGCGAGCAGCTCGAGCAGAAGCGCCTCCGCGGCATCGTCGCCGCCGCGCTGCCGTTCGCGCATGCGGGCGGGGACGCGCTGCCGGCGGCGCTGCGCCAGGCGGAAACGCTGCCTCTGCGCGCAGACGCGCTGGCGGCACTCCATCGTCCGCGCTCACTCGAGGAGGCAGAGGTGGGCCGCCGCCGGCTCGCCTTCGACGAGCTGCTGACCCTCCAGCTGGCGCTGGCCCGCCGTACGGCAGAGCGCGAACAGCTCGTTGCGGCGGCGCTGCCCGCACCCGGCGAGCTCACGCAACGCTACCGCGCAGTCCTTCCGTTCACCCTCACCGGCGCCCAGGAGCAGGCCATCGCCCAGATCGACGCCGACCTCGCGCGGACGACGCCCATGCAGCGGCTGCTGCAGGGGGACGTCGGCTCCGGGAAGACCGTGGTCGCCCTGTATTCGCTCCTGCGCGCGATCGAGTCCGGGCGCCAGGGGGCGCTCATGGCACCCACCGAGGTGCTTGCCGAGCAGCATTTCCTGACGATCGAGGGACTGTGCGCCGAGCTGGGCATCCGGATCGCCCTGCTCACGAGTGCGCTCGGCGCACGCGAGCGCGGAAACGTGCGGCAACTGATCGCGTCGGGCGACGTCGAGCTCGCGGTCGGTACCCACGCCCTGATCCAGCAGGAGGTCGAGTTTCGCGATCTCGCCGTTGCCGTCGTCGACGAGCAACACCGCTTCGGCGTCGAGCAGCGGTCGGCCCTCGCCGGAAACACGGCACCGCACGTGCTGCACATGACTGCGACCCCGATCCCTCGCACCCTCGCCCTGACCGTCTACGGCGACCTCGCCGTCTCCGAGATCACGAGCCCTCCCGCACACCGCAAGCCGATCGTGACTGCCTGGGTGGCGGAGGACCGGAGCTCGGAGGCGTACGAGCGGCTGAAGCGACACCTCACGGCGGGGCGCCAAGCCTATGTCGTGTGCCCGCTGATCGAGGCGTCCGAGACGACGGTGGCTCGAGCCGCCGAGGACGAGGCGGAGCGCCTGCGTCGTGCCGAGCTGAAGGGGTTTCGCGTCGGCTGCCTGCACGGCCGCGTCAAACCGGCCGAGCGGCGCGCGCTGATGGCGGCGATGAAGGCGGGCGAGCTCGACGTGCTCGTCGCCACGACGGTGATCGAGGTCGGCGTCGACGTTCCGAACGCCACGATCATGATCATCCAGGAGGCAGACCGCTTCGGCCTCGCCCAGCTGCACCAGCTGCGGGGCCGCGTCGGGCGTGGCGCCGAGCAGTCGTACTGCCTGCTCGTGTCGCGCCGGCGCGAGGAGCTCACCGACATCGCCCGCGACCGGCTGGAGGCGATGGTGGCGACGAGCGACGGCTTCGAGATCGCGGAGCGCGACCTCGAGATCCGCGGCGAGGGACAGCTGCTCGGCGCCAGGCAGTCGGGGCTCTCCGACCTGCGCTTCACGAAGCTCCGCCAGGACACGATCCTGCTCGAGCACGCGCGCGACGCTGCGATCGGGCTCGAGGATCGCTCGCCCGGCAGCGCCGCCCTGCTCGTCGACGCCGTGGACGCGCTGCTCGATGCGGCCGACCACATCGGCGAGTCGTGAGGATCATCTCCGGCGAGCGGCGCGGAGCTCGCATCTCGGCCCCGCAGGGCGAGCACACCCGGCCGACGAGCGACCGCGCGCGCGAGGCGGCGTACAACCTGATCGGGCCTGTCGACGACGCGGTCGTGCTCGACCTGTTCGCGGGCTCCGGCGCGATGGGGCTCGAGGCTCTCTCCCGCGGGGCCCGGCGCTGCCTGTTCGTCGACTCCGACCGGGCTGCCTGCGCCGTGATCAGCGCCAACGTCGCCAAGCTGACGCTGAGCGGCGCCCTCGTCCTCTGCAAGGACGTCTTCCAGGTGCTGCGCGAAGAACATGGGGCCCGGCGCAGCTACGACCTGGTGCTCGCCGACCCGCCGTACGGCGCATGGCACGACCTGCAGCCGCGGCTCGCCGACCAGCTGCCGGACGTGCTCGGGCCCGGCGGCCTGCTCGTCGTGGAGACGCCGGCGAAGACCGAGCCGGAGCTTCCACTCGACCTCGTCACCAGCCGCCGGTACGGTTCCGCCCGAATCACTCTGTTCACGCGATGATCACCGCTATCTACCCAGGCACGTACGACCCGGTCACGAACGGACACGTCGATGTGATCCGCCGGGCGGCGTCCATCTTCGACCGCATCGTCGTCGGCGTCGTACGTGACCCGCATCACAAGCAGACGATGTTCTCGCTCGCCGACCGTGTCGCATTCCTCGAGGAGGCGCTCGCAGCGCTCGACAACGTGGAGGTCGACGTCTTCCACGAGCTCGTCGTCGACTTCGCCCGCAAGCACGACGCGAAGACGATGGTGAAAGGCCTGCGAGTGATCGCCGATTTCGAATGGGAAGCCCAGATGAACCACCTGAACCGGCTCCTCGCTCCCGAGATCGAGACGATGTACGTGATGTCGAGCCCGCTGTACAGCTTCATCTCCTCGAGCGGCGTGAAGGAGATCGCGTCATTCGGCGGAAAAGTCGACGAATTGGTGCCCGAGGCCGTGGCGCGCCGCTTCCGGGAGATGTTCCCGAACGGTCGACCCGGCGCACCCCTCAGCCCCCAGGAGTAGGATTTACCCATGGACGTCCTCGTTCTCATCGACAAGCTCGACGACCTCGTGCACAACGCCAAGGCGGTGCCGCTGACCGACCAGGTGCGCATCGATCGCGAGGAGATCTACGACATTCTCGACCAGATGCGCGCGACGATCCCGGAAGAGATCAAGCAGGCACGCTGGATCGTCAAGGAGCGCCAGGAAATGCTGGCGGAGGCGAAGCGTGAGTGTGATCGCCTGATCGGCGAGGCGCGTGAGCAGGCGGTTCGCGAGGCGTCCCAGACGGAGATCGTCAAGATCGCGGAGCGCCAGGCGCAGGAGATCGTCGACGACGCCCGCCGCCAGGCGCGGGAGACGCGTCTCGAGATGGAGGACTGGGCGGACGGAATCCTCTCCACGCTCGAGGTCAACCTCGACAAGTTCCTGACCGCGGTGCGCCGCGGCCGCGAGCGCCTGCACGAGCGCTCGCAGGAGACCGTCGTTGCGGGAATCGGGCCGATCGAGCCCATTAACCCCGACGACGACTCATACCTGTAACGAACGCGGGGTGTCTCCCGAGAAGCAGGGGAGACACCCCGTTTGTGCAGTCCGCTAGTTACCGGGCCGTCTTCACCTGCACGAGCCGCGTGCCCGACACACCTGCGAGCGGATTGTCGCCCGCACGATACGCCTTCACGAAGAACTGCACGTTGTAGCCGTTGCGGAGCGGGAAGCCGGCGAGGGGCTGGATCGTGTAGCGGATCGTTCCGTCCTGCTCGGTCTTCCCTGCCGCCGGCGTCGAGGTGACGAGCGGCGTCGAGCGGAGGAACACGAGCGCGTCACGCACGACGTAGCCTCGCGTGTCCTTCACCTTGATGACGACATCGATCGGGGAGGTGCGCGACCGCACCGGGGTCGGATCGAAACGGACGCTGTCGACGATCAGCCGCTCGGTCTGGCCCACGCTCGTGACGGGGACCGAGGTCTCACCGCTCGGCAGCTTGATCGCCCCCTCGATGCCGCCCGCGACGACCTTCGCGGTCGGTGCCGTGAGCTTTGTCCGCTCGCCGTTGTTGTTGCGGGCGGAGACCCGGACGCGCAGCGTCCGGTCGAGATCCGAGCTCTTCACCGTGTACTGGTCGTCGGTGGCGCCGGAGATCTCCACGCAGTTGTTCCCCGCGCTGTCACAGCGCAGCCACCGGAACGTGAACGTGATCGGCTGCTCGCCGGACCAGGTGCCGGCATCGGCGCTGAGCCGCTGATCGACCGCAGGCGTGCCCGAGACGGCCGGGTCCTTCGTGCTGACCGGCGGGCCGGTGGCACCGACCACGGACGTCGGGTTCGACGTCGCGGTCGTGGGGCCGTCCGCGTTCGAGGCAGTGACTCGGAAGCGCATGCGCGCACCCGCATCGGCGGCGGCCAGGCTGTACGTCGTCGATGTCGCATTCGCGACGGGTGTGCAGCTACCGCCGCTCGCGTCGCAGCGGAGCCAGGCGTACGCGTACGTGATCGTGCCGCCCGTCCAGGCGCCGCGGTTGCCCGTCAGCGTCTTGCCCAGCTCTGCCGTGCCGGAGACGCTCGGCTCGGTCGTGTTCTGCGGGGCAGCTTGCGACCGTGCCTGGGCCTCGCCGCCGGTGACGCTCACGACTGCCGCGACGGCGAGCAGCGCGGCCAGCGCGAGCCACAGAGCCGGCCGTGCCGGCATGAGATGCCTTCGGGTGGAGGGTGTCGTACGGATCATCCGTGCTCCCTTCGGTTGACGGCTGCGCCATACCTACACCCGATCCAGCTCGGTCAGGGGAAACCCTCACAGGACCCTTGCTAATGCTTACGTCGCCCGTACAACTCCCGGTTGCCCGTGCGGCGGTACGCTGGACGGATGACGACGTTTCCGCTTCGAACGCTGCGGCTGAGGCCTGGAGAGGAGTTTCGGGACGCGGTCGCAATCGCCCTCGAGCCGTTCGACCTGGGCGGCGAGCGCTACCTGCCGGTGCCCTCGGAGGCACTCGCGGAGCTCGAGGTCCAACGGGCCACGAGTGGTGATCTCTTCCGCCTCCGCTTCGACGCGCGGATGCACGGGCCCTGCATGCGGTGCCTGCGCGACGCCGTCGTCGACGTCGCCGTTGCCGCCGTCGAGTACCAGGCGTCAGACGAGACGGCGGCCGACGATCTGCGCACGGAGTACGTCGTCGACGACCAGCTGCAGCTGTCCCGGTGGGCGCGCGACTCGATCGCCACGGCGCTTCCCGGCCAGATCGTCTGCAGGCCCGACTGTGCCGGTCTCTGCCCCGAGTGCGGTCTCGACCTGAACGAGCATCCGCACGAGCACAACGAGACCCTGGCCGATCCGAGGTGGGAAGCACTCGAGGCGTTGCGCGAGGATGGCTGAGCTCACACCGCGGGCGCGGGTCGTGATCGTCGAGCATGACCGCGTCGCCCTGATCCGGCGTGTACGCGACGGTCACACCTACTACTTGTTTCCCGGCGGAGGCGTCGAGCCCGGTGAGACGCCACTCGAGGCTGCGCGGCGCGAGGCCTACGAGGAGCTCGGCGTGAACGTCGAGCTCGGCCCACTCGTGCACGAGGAATCATTCGGCGGCATGCGCTTTCTCTACTACGACGCCTGGATCGTCGGCGGCAGCTTCGGCACCGGGAGCTGGCCCGATCACGAGGCCTTGACGGCACACGAACGGGAGCGCAACGGCACGCACGAGCCCGTCTGGGTGAACCTCGAGGACTTGCGCGGCCTCGATGTGCGCCCGCCGGCCCTCGCGGCCTTGCTCACTCCGGTCTGAGGGCGTCCCGCACTGCGTTCACCGGGCCCGGTCCGGACGTGTCCGCGATCCCGTCGGCGTTTGAGCGGTGTCAGACACGAACGTTGGCATCGGCGGCGGCCCGTCGTGTCCGCAACGGACGACGATGCGGCACCGACCCCCTGCTCGTGGCCGTCGGCGCTGAGGACGAAAGGTCACACAGCCGGCACAAGGGACATCTTGACGGCAGACGGTGTCTGACACCGATCTACGACACTGGCTGCGCGCGGCACGACCATGCGCGACGGGGCACGTGATCCTGTGTTCGTAACCGGATGAAGCGGGGGTGGAAAGCGCTTGGAATCAGCGTTTCGGCGCTCCGTGTTCGCCCGCGTCTACCACGTCGTCTACCAACAGGTGCCGAATATGGCCGGTAGATCCCGATCGCGCCAGCACGTGCGCTGTCCCTACGTGAAGGTCGACGGGACGGTGTGCGGCATCTTCACGCCCTCGCCCTCGTGGGACTTCTGTGCGCGCCACATCGAGTATCAGGGCGCGAAGCTGCTGGTTGAGACGCCGGAGCGGGTGAGCGTTACGATCGAGCTCCCGCGCTTTCCTGTGCCGTTGCGCGGCTGGTCACGGAGTCAATGGGAGGCGTGCCGGCTGCTGATCTGCGAAGTCGTGCTCGGGCCGGAGATGCCGGATGTCTGACCCCTGGAACCCTGGCCAGGCCGGCGGGTGGCGAGGGGCCTAGGGGGGCCAGAAACTTTTCGCGTCATCCCCTGAGCCACCGCTCGGAGTATTCACAGAGTTTTCAAACGCCGGAGTTGGTTGGCGTTATCCAATCGGCTTCGAGCTGTCTACGCGGCTGGAGCCACGTCCCCGCCACCGCACCGCTCCCAGGATCTCAATCGAGCTCGGCATTTCAGCGGCCCTCGTGCAGCTCCGGCTGGCTGTCACACGAAATCGCCGCCACGCTGAAGGTCTCGGTAGGTTCGCAGATGCAGTGACAACTGCCTTCCCCATCTATCTGCTTGGCCACGCTTCGACGCCTGGTGTCCAAGAGACCCGAGAGTTCCTGTCGCGTAACAGCGTGCCGCATCAGTGGGTCGATGTCGAGCGCGATCCCCTCCTGCGTTTCGTGGGCGCGGCTGGCGAGATCGGCGAGGTGCGCTTTCCGTTCGTCGTCTTTGGCGACGGTTCCACGCTGGAGGGACCTGAGCGGTTCATGAGGACACGCTTCGTGCGAGCAACGCACGGTGAATCGAAGCAAACCGTCTCGTCCGAGGATCAACAGGCATACCGAGAGACGGCAATGTTCAAACACCAACTTGCCTCGCGAGTGGGCTTGCCGACGCGCCCCCAGCATGAGCTGTATGACGTCGTCATTCTCGGCGCCGGGCCGGCAGGCCTCACGGCTGCGCTTTATGCGTCGTCTGAAGGTCTGCGAACGCTTGCCGTTGAAGCCGTGGCGGCCGGGGGGCAGGCTGGTACTAGCGCAAGGATCGAAAACTATCCCGGATTCCCTCAAGGCATCAGCGGCGCCGAGCTCGCAGAGAGCACCCATATGCAGGCGGTGCGTCTCGGCGCCGAGATTCTTATCGGCGTCGAGCTAATCAGCGCAGGACCAGCCGAGGACGGGACGCTGGCGCTGCAGCTAACGAGCGGAGACACAGTTCGGGCGCGCACGGGTATCGGGGCGACCGGGGTGCACTGGCGGCGGCTTGAGGCACCGGGCGTCGAAGAACTCATCGGTGCTGGCGTCTACTACGGCTCGTCGCCGAGCGAAGCACCTCTATACCGCGATGGCGACGTCTTCGTCGTCGGCGGCGCCAACTCGGCGGGCCAGGCAGCACTCCACCTCGCTGGATTCGTGCGCAAGGTGACGCTTGTCTGCCGCGCCGACTCACTCGACGAGGGCATGTCGCGCTACCTTGTCGAGCGAATCGAGGCCGACGAGCGCATTGACGTGCGTACTGCTTCAACAATTGTCGAGGCGCGTGGCGAACACAGCCTCGAGATGCTCATCCTCGCGGACAAGCACGGCGAAATGGTCGAGGCCCGCGCCGACGCGCTGTTCGTGCTCATTGGCGCGGAACCGGTCTCCGCAGGCATGGAAGGCTGGCTCCGCCGCGACCCGGACGGCTTCCTCATGACCGGCCCCGACCTGTTCGACGACGGTGACCGAGGGACATGGTGGCCACTCGAGCGCGACCCTTACCTCCTCGAGGCGAGCCAGCCCGGCGTCTTCGTCGCCGGCGACCTTCGTCACGGATCGATCAAGCGAGTCGCATCCGCCGTCGGCGATGGCGCCATGGCGATCGCCTTAGTTCACCAATACCTCTCCGCAGTTCAGCGGGCCACACCTAAGGGGTGAGGAGCTGGCAATCGCCGATGCCCGCGCCGGTGACCGGGGTGACTACGACGCTGACCGAGGTCGCGCCGTCGGGGTTGCCAGTCCGAACGCCGATCGGTTTAGCTCCCCTTTGACCTGCGGTACGCAGGAGACGAGGAGGACATTTTCCGATGGGTGATGACGTCCGAGACGCCGCCGCGGAGACGACAGAGCACTTCCCAACCGACACCCGCGGCCTGCCGCAAGCCGGTCGTGTCGAGCCCGTGGAGCTCGGGGTCGGGGACGAGTTCGATCTGCGTATCGCACCGGTGACCAAGGAGCTCGCGGGCTCAACGGTTCGCATGTTGGCCTACAACGGCTCGATTCCAGGCCCGACGCTGAGGGTTCCTCAGGGGACTGAGGTAGTCGTCCACGTCGACAACGAGGGCGACCTGGACGCGACGGTGCATTGGCATGGGTTGCGTCTGGAGAACCGGTACGACGGTACGCATGAGACGCAGGCGCCGATACCGGTCGGTGGGCGCTTTACGTATCGGCTGCAGTGCCCTGATCCTGGTTTGTACTGGTACCACCCGCACATCCGTGAGGACTACGGCCAGGAGCTCGGGCTGTACGGCAACATCGTTGTCGTTCCTGCAGACCCTGATTACTGGCCGCCGGTAAACCGCGAAGTCGTCCTGACCTTGGACGACGTCTTGATCGAAGACGGGAGGGTGGCGCCGTTCAGCCGTTCCGAGCCGACCCATGTCGCGATGGGTCGCTTTGGCAACGTCATCCTTGTTGGCGGCGATCCGGAGCTCGCGTTGGAAGCCCGTCGGGGCGAGGTGGTGCGGCTCTACTTGACCAACACCGCCAATACGCGCGTCTTCAACGTCCGGCTACCCGGCGCGCACATGAAGCTGGTGGGTGGCGACAGCGGACACTATGAGCGCGAGGAGTTCGTGGACGAGGTGCTCCTGGCTCCGTCCGAGCGGGCAGTGGTCGACGTGCTGTTCGATGAGCCGGGGCAGGTGACGTTGGAGCATCGGACCCCCAACCGCACGTATCCGCTGGCGGCGATCACCGTGGTCGATGAGGCGGCGAACCCGCCGCTCGCGGGGCGATTCGGGGAATTGCGCACCAACCCAGACATGGCGGCCGAGCGTGCGCGGATCAGTGCGCACCTGGATAGTGCTCCTGACAAGACGCTGGCGTTTGTCGCCGAGATGGACATGGGAGTGCCCGAGGGGCCAGTCGTGTACGCCTGCCCGATGCACCCTGAAGTCGTTCGCGACGAGCCTGGCCGCTGTCCGAAATGCGGCATGGCGCTGCTCGCGACGGCCGCACCTACGACGTACACCTGCCCCATGCACCCGGAGATTGTGAGCGACAAGCCGGGCCGTTGCCCCAAGTGCGGGATGAAACTCCTGTCCGCCGCGCTCATCGAGCCGGGTGCAAAGCACGAAGCTCATGGCGATCACCATGATCACGACGCCGATGAACACGAGCTGCACCGCGCCACCCACGAGCACGATCACACCGGCGAGGGACACGACCATCACTCCGTAGGCGATGAGCAGGCGCACCATGGCGAGAGCCACGGGCATGGCGTTCCCGGCGCCATCGAGTGGGAGGACGACATGGTCGAGGTCAACCGGATGACCACACCGGAGAACATGCGCTGGAAGCTGGTCGACCGCACGACCGGCGCCGCCAACCATGCTATCGACTGGGAATTCGGAGTCGGTGACCAGGTGAAGATGCGACTGGTCAACGAGATGGACTCGGACCACCCGATGCATCACCCGTTCCACATCCACGGTGCCGGACGCTTCCTGATCCTCAGCCGCGACGGGGTCGTGGAGCCGAATCTCGTCTGGAAAGACACGGTGCTCGTGCTTCCCGGCGAGACGGTCGACATCTTGCTGAGCGTCGACAACCCCGGCGTCTGGATGATGCACTGCCACATCGCCGAGCACCACGAGGGCGGGATGATGCTGACCTTCAACGTCAAGCCCGCGGCGGCCAATGGTGGGCAAACGGCGTGAGCGGCGGCAGTGACACGGACGCGGTCAGGGCGTCCGGACAGCCGGCACAGGCTCCGCGCGAGCGATACGAGGTCGCCGTCATCGGGGCAGGTCAAGCGGGCCTGGCGCTGGGCTACTACCTCGCGCATCAGGGGTGCCGCTTCGTGATCCTCGAAGCGGCTGACTCGGTCGCAGCAGCCTGGCGCGGTCGCTGGGACTCGCTGCTTCTCTTCACACCGCGACGCTACGACGCGCTCCCCGCCGCGCCCTTCCCCGGCGACCCCGACGGCTACCCAACGCGCAACGAAGTGATCTCCTACCTGGAGCGATACGCAGCGGAGTTGAATCTCCCCATCGAACTCAACAGCCCCGTGCACGCAATCTCGGCTTCGGATGGGAAGTACCTCCTCGAGCTCGAGGGGCGGACGATCGAAGCCGACCAGGTTGTCGTCGCCACCGGACCCTTCCAGATCCCTCGCGTGCCCTCCTTCGCAGGCGAGCTCGCGGCCGAGGTGTTCCAGACCCACAGTCTTGGCTACCGGAGGCCGGCGGACGTACCGCAGGGAACGGTTCTCGTCGTCGGCGGCGGCAACACCGGCTTCCAGATCGCGAAGGAACTCTCAGCGACCCATCCCGTCTATCTCTCCGTCGGCTCGCGCCAGACACCGCTGCCACAGAGACTGTTGGGCCGCGATCTCTTCTGGTGGCTCGGAAAGCTCGGACTTCTTCACAAGACCGTCGACTCGCGACTCGGGCGGCGAATGCGAGAACGCGACGCACTGATCGGCTCCAGTCCGCGCTCAGCGCGAAAACACGGAGTTGAGATGAAGACGCGCGCCGTCGGGGCCACGGGACGAACGATCACGTTCGCTGACGGCAGTGCACTCGATGTCGACGCCGTGATCTGGGCCAGCGGCTACGACCTCGACCACTCGTGGATCGACGTTCCGGTAGCAGCCGAGAACGGCCGCATCCGCCACCAGCGAGGAGTGACGGACTCGGCCGGACTTTACTTCCTCGGTCTCCCGTGGCAGTACACCCGGGGCTCGGCTCTGCTCGGCTGGGTCAAGGACGACGCCGAATACCTCGCCGCGCAGGTCGCTGCTGTTCGCAGCCGAGCCGGAGCGGCTGACGGAAAAGGGTGTTAGGTTCGATGGCGGAGACGCTCCTACCGGCGCGTCGCGATGCCACCAGGAGAACCGTGTTCGATCCAGCGGAAACCGCCGGCGACACTGCCGTCGAGGAACGAAGCGGGCGCGGTCGCATTGGCCTCGTTGTTCTCTTCTCGATCCTATTCGGGCTTATTGTTGGGCTGGTGCTTTGCCTCGGCGTGTTCGGTGGGCGCCCCGAGAACGTCATAACGGGAGCCGCACTCCTCTCGCTCGGACTTGGGTTTCTGATGCTCTACGGGCTTGCTCGCTGGCGAACCGACCAGCCTCAGCCGTGGGCGTTTGCTCCGGCAGTCGGTCTCGGGGTCGTTGGCCTCGCGCTACTCGCCCTCGGGCCGGGAGATCGTATGCTGGGCTGGCTCGGGTGGCTGTGGCCCTTGCTGCTCGCACTTCTCATCGCGTGGTCGGCGCGTGGTGCGCACCGTTTTCTCCATAACTGGTCGCGTCGAGCGCTTCTCTATCCGTCCTTCGTGATCTTGGGGCTGGTCGCGCTTGGCGGAGCCTTCGAGACGATCTCCGAGGCGACGACGACTAACGATCCACCGGCGGGCCGCACCTATCTCGTCGCTGGCCACAACCTCTATCTGAGCTGTACTGGCTCGGGTTCGCCCACGGTGATCTTGTTCAACGGGCTCGGCGAGCGAACACCGAGCTGGGCATGGGTGACGCGCGATGTCACGACTCGGACCCGCGTCTGCGTCTTCGACCGGGCCGGCCAAGGTTGGAGCGGCAAGGCGCCTGGTCGCCAGGATGCACACGAGCTCTCGGCTGATGTAGATGGCGTTCTGGCCGCCGCGAAGGTTCCCGGGCCGTACGTCGTCGCCGGTCATTCAGTCGGCGGCACCTATGCGCTCGCATACGCGATGGATTACCCGAAGGACGTAGCTGGAGTCGCTCTGATCGACTCCGCCACGCCGTATCAGTTTGATCTTCCGGATTACCCAACCTTCTACTCGGTGTGGCGTCGCGGGCAAGCGCTGTTGCCGACGCTCGCCCGAACAGGTATCCCGCACGTCTTCGCGCTCGCGACGGGATCAACCGCGCTGCCGCCAGATGCGCGTCGCCAGGCGCGAATCTTTAGTTCCTCGCCACGCGAGCTGCGCGCCGATCGCGAAGAGTTCGCCGAGCTACGAACGTCTTCCGCCAGGTCCAGGCCCTCAAGAGCCTCGATGGGAAGCCACTCTTCGTCCTGACGGCCGATGTTGGCCAGCAGTCGGGATGGCCGGCTGCCCAGGACAAGCTCGCGACACTCTCGACGAACAGCGCTCATCAGACGACGCAGGGCGCGACGCACGAAGCGCTCCTCGAAGAGGAGCACTACGCGGCCCTCAGCAGCCGAGCGATCGCTGCGGTCGTTCGCTCCGTTCGGACTAGCACTCCGCTCGCGCGCTAAACCCGCACGAGAGGCGAGCCACGCACACGATGCGGCAACGCTTGATGGCGTCGAACGTGTCGAGACGCAATGGCGTACCCTGGTCGCTGATGGTTGCCCCGGGGATCGCACGTTGGCTAATCCTGTCGTTGTTAGGTCTTTTCGGGCTGCTCGTGCTCGCAGGCGCATCTCCGGCTGCGGGTGGGCTTCACGTTCCGGCTCCGACGGGTACGTTCCACGTCAGCACGCGCTCGATGGCGCTGGTCGACCGTTCTCGGCGCGAGCCAGTAGGGCCCAAGCGGGCGAGGTCGCTGGTGATCCAGCTTTGGTATCCGGCGGCGAAAGGCGGTCCACGGGCGCCGTACATGTCGTTGGCGGTTGCGCGTTTCGTCGCCAAGAACTCAGGCGTGCAGCCGGCGCTTCTGGCGGCAGTGAAACTCGATGCGACGGCGGGCGGTGCTCCGTTGGTGAGAAAGGGTGGCTGGCCGGTGGTTCTCTTCTCACCCGGATTCGGCGTCGAACGCGGGCTTTATGCGGGCCTCTGCGAGGATCTCGCCAGCCACGGGTATGTGGTGGTTGCAATCGACCATCCGTATGACGCGGGCATCGTCGAGTTTCCCGACGGGCACGTCGTCATCCCCACCTCGCCGCTGGACATCACAAAGGCGCTCACGGTTCGTGTTGCCGACACCCGTTTCATACTCAACGAACTCGCCCAGCTCGGGCAATCGGGAGCCTTCGCAGGTCGCCTTGACCTCAGGCGCGTCGGAATGTTAGGGCACTCGCTCGGCGGAGCAGCTGCCGCATCGGTGATGCTTGTCGACTCGCGCATCCGCGCCGGTGTCGACCTGGATGGCCTGCTGTTCGGCCCTGTCCGGACAAGCGGACTGTCCGCCCGTTTCTGCTGATGAACGCGGAGCCCGGCTTTGCCGCGCAGCCAAACGTGGCTGGATTCTGGAAAAGCCTGCGCGGCCCCCAGTACGCGGTTGACGTCAAGGGCGCTCAGCATTTCGCGTTCAGCGACCTCGTCGTTTTCGTCCCAGAGCTCATGCGGACGAACCCAACGGCGGCGAGTTCCTTGAGACAGCTCGTTGGAAAGGTCGGGGGCTTCGCGACTCTCGCAGCCGAACGTGCCTATATCCACGCCTTTTGAGCGGTTCCTACGTGCGAAGCCACAACCGCTGCTCACGCAAACGCCAGGTCCCTTTGCCGGTGTGCGCCTGACTATCGGCGGTAAGCCGTGACCCGGATCGGGGTTCGCGTGCCCTTCGAGCCCCGGCTCCGCCCCGAGCGTCGATACCGCGCGTCGCCAGTGAGCGGGGAGCGCCCATGAGCACCCCCGTCGCACCGTCCCACGCCGGCCTGCACATCCACGACGGAGCGAGCGATCGCCGGTCGTGGTGGATTCTGGGGCTGATCGGGATGGCGCAGTTCATGGTGATCCTCGATGTCACCGTGGTGAACGTCGCTCTTCCCTCGATCGGCAAAGCCCTGAGCTTTGCCCCACTGACCTGCAGTGGGTCGTGACCGTCTACGTGCTCTTCACGGGCGGTCTGATGTTGCTCGGCGGCCGGGCGACGGACTTGCTCGGGCGCCGTCGTGTGTTCCTGGTGGGGCTGCTCGTGTTCACCGCCGCCTCGCTTGCCAGCGGCCTTGCCTGGTCACCGCTGGCGCTGATCGTCGCACGGGCGGCGCAGGGTTTCGGTGCAGCGCTCCTGCTCCCGTCTGCCCTGGCGATCATCACGACGACGTACAGCCATGCGCAGCGTACGGTCGCGCTGAGCATCTGGGGGGCGATCGGCAGCGCCGGCGTCGCCGTCGGCGTGCTCTTTGGCGGCGTCATCACGACGCTGCTTGGTTGGGAGTGGATCTTCTTCATCAACGTCCCGATCGGGTTCGTGGTCGCGGCCGGTGCCGTACGGCTGCTGCCCGCCGCCAGCCGCTCCCGCGAGCGCGGCTGAAACTGGATCTGCTTGGTGCAGCCACCGTGATGGTCGGCCTGGTGATGCTCGTCTACGCGAGTCGTGGGGACTGCGCAGCACGGCTGGGGGTCAGGACGCACGCTGCTCCTGGTCGGCGTTGCTGGCGTCTTGCTAGTTGCCTTCATCGGCATCGAACGCCGTGGTCGGGAGCCGCTGGTGCCGCCTGCGACCTGGCGTGTGCGCTCCCTGGTCTCGAGCGCGGCCGTGATGCTCGGGGCGACAGGGATCCTGGTCGGTACCTTCTATCTGAACACGCTGTACCTCCAGAACGTGCTCGGCTACTCGGCGCTGAAGACCGGACTCTCGTTCCTGCCGCTCGCGCTCGTTATCTTCGCTGCCGCTCACCTCGCCTCACGCCTGCTATCGCACGCTGGGTCGCGCGTCGTCGCGCTAGGAGGACTGGCGCTGACGGCCGGCGGAGCGCTGCTTCTGGCCGCGGCACCCGACCACGCCAGCTACGCCACCAACCTACTGCCCGGATTCCTGCTGATGGGCGCCGGCGTTGGGCTCGTCTTCGTGGCGGTGACGGTCACCGCCATGGCCGACGTACGCCACGAACAGGCCGGGCTCGCCTCCGGGATCATGACCACCGCCCACGAGCTCGGCGCCGCACTCGGCGTGGCCGTCCTGGCGGCGGTCGCTATAGCTAACGGCAACCCGGTGAGCGGCTACGGGAACGGCTTTCTCGTCGCGGCGGCCATCGCCGCGCTGCTCGCAGTGGTCGCCGCGGTTGCGCTCCCGGCCGTTCGGCCCGCGCCAGGAACGCACGCCTCGATGCACTGAGAGGGCGGCCTTCGCGGTCAGGAGGAGGTGTGTTGAGCCCGACCATCGTTGCTCCGGTTCCGAACGATCGTTCGCCGTTGGAGCGTTTGCAGTCATGGGGGGAGACGGGCGTCGGACGGCTCGCGTGGTACGGCGTCGAGGTAGGCGTCGTCGCCGGGTTGTACTACGGGGCCGCACGCGCCGGTCTTCACCTGGCGTACCTGCACGGGAGCGTGACGGCGCTGTGGCCGCCGGTGGGCGTGGGGATGGCTGCGCTCGTGATTCTGGGGCCGGGCGTCTGGCCGGGAATCGTCATCGGCGACTTGTTGGTGGCCGACTTCTCGACGCCGTGGGGGACGGTGTTGGGTCAGACGCTCGGGAACACGCTCGAGGTCGTTGTTGCGGCGGTTCTGTTCCGTCGGCTGGCCGGACGGCGGATCGGGCTCGAGCGGGTCTGGGATGTGCTCGCGCTCGTGCTCTGTGCCGCGGTCGGGACGCTGATCAGCGCGGTGTTCGGCGTCGTGTCGCTGAGGCTGGGTGACGTGATCGAGGCCGGCGAGTTCGGCAGCGTCTTTCGCACCTGGTGGCTCGCCGATTTCTCGGGGGCGTTGGTCTTTGCTCCGCTCGTCCTTGTTTGGGCGGGGCGCCGGTCGTGGCGGATGCCGCGCGTGCAGCTCGCGGAGGGCGCGGTGGTGCTTGCGGTGCTGATCGTCTTGATCGAGGTGCCCTCGCAGGCAGACGTGCCCTACATCGTGTTTCCGATCTTGATCTGGGCAGCTCTTCGCTTCGGCCCGACGGGCGCAGCGACTGCTGTCGCGATCACCTCCTGCTTGACGGTGTGGAACACCGCGCAGGGGTCGGGGCCGTTCTTGCGGCAATCGATCACCCACAGCGTGCTCGCCAGCCAGTCGTTCGTGGCCGTCGCGGCGTTGACGTCGCTGGTGCTCGCTGCCGTTACAGCCGAGCGGTCGGCGAGCGAGAGTGCGCAACAGGCGCTCACCGCCGAGCAGGCCGCACTGCGGAGAATTGCGACCCTCGTCGCCAGCGAGGCTGCCTCCATGCGCGTGTTCGAGCAGGTCACGGCCGAAGCTGCCCGGACGGTGGGCGCACTCGCAGCCAGCCTGGCACGTTTCGACGAGGACGACACGGTCGTCTTCGTCGGCGGCTGGAGCGAGAGCGGCACGCTTGCGTTCCCAGTCGGTTCGCGACTACCCCTCGGGGAGACGGGGGTTCTGGCCGCCGTTCGGGCGAGCGGTGAGCCACAGCGGATCGACCGCTACGAGGGCCGAGCCGGGCAGGTCATCGAGCGCTTCATGAGCTTCGGCTACGGGTCGGCAACCGCTGCGCCCGTCAAGCTCGGCGGTGGGGTCTGGGGCGCGCTCGTCGCGGCCGGACCGCCCGGCGCTCCGTTCCCGGTTGGGTCGGAGCGCCGGCTCACGGACTTCGCCGACCTCGTCGCGCAGGCTCTTGCGAACGCCGAGGCCTACACGAAGCTCGCTACCTCACGAGCGAGGATCGTCGAGGCGGCCGACACCGAGCGCCGGCGGCTGGAGCGAAATCTGCACGACGGGGCGCAGCAACGGCTGGTCTCGCTCGCGCTCCAGCTGCGGCTCATCAAGGCGGCCCTGCAGCGAGATCCCGAGGAGGCGGAAACGCTCCTCGGCACAGCCGACGGCGAGCTCGCGCAGGCGCTCGACGAGCTCCGCGAGCTCGCGCGCGGGATCCACCCAGCAGTCCTCAGCGACCGCGGCCTCGTAGCCGCTCTCCACGCGCTCGCCGAGCGCGCGCCCGTCCCTGTCACGCTCACCCGAATCCCCGACGGCCGGCTACCCGACCCAATCGAGGCGGCGATCTACTACCTGGTCGCCGAGGCGATCACGAACATCGCGAAGTACGCGCAGGCGACCCAGGCAAGCGTCGCCGTCGAACGATCGAACGGCATCGCCACCGTCGTCGTCAGCGACGACGGCGTCGGCGGCGCCCAACCCGGCCCAGGCTCAGGACTGGTCGGCCTCGCCGATCGCGTCGAGGCGCTGGGCGGCCGGCTCCATCTCGACAGCCCGCCAGGTCGGGGCACCCGCCTCTCCGCCGAGATTCCCTGCGGCTAAGGGACGCTACGCTTCCGACGCTCCATTGAGGGGCGCGACGTCTTCCTCGCCGAAACGGCTGCGTTCGAGATGGGCTCGCTGTCGCTCGATGACGCGCTCCAGCTCGTCGTGCTGTACGCGGAGGCTGAGGACGACAAGTTCGACAAAGCGGCCGTCAGGTGGCTCGGCCGGCTGTTGCTGGAGCGGCCGCTGACGCTCGCGGTGGTCGCGCGTTCGGTGGAGCTCGTCAGTCAGTTGCGCGGGCCCGGGGCCGGATGGTCCGCGGGGGCGCTGAGACGCTCGCGCGACAGTAGGTGTCTGGCGAGAGGACGCTCGCCCAGGCGAATCGTCTGTCGGGAGCCTTGGCGTCGATCGTCGTCCTTGCCCCAGACGCACCGCTGAAGGGAGAAGGCCCGCCGAAGCGGGCCTTCTCCATTCGCACAACTTCGTGCCGAGAGATCAGCAGCCGATCGCGGCGCGGATCTTGTTCGCGTCGTTGATCAGGTCTGTCTTCTCGCCCGCAGTGAGCGCCGATGTTGGCGTGAGTTTCACCGCCGCGATGTAGACGCTCATCGCTGCGACGCCAGTTTCGGCTTCCTCGCCAGAACAGCAGCCGATACCCCCGTGAGCTTCGCCTTCAGCCCCGGCCCCAGCGCCGCTGCCTCGAGGTAAACCAACGTCTTGTCCACGAGGGCGGCGATCATCGCCGCCGGGTCAACCGCGGCCGCCGCGCAGCTGACCGTCCAGGTGGCGGGACCTCCCAGGTCGATATGCCATTGGAACGCGTACAGCCCGGCGGTCGGAATCACGTACTCGACCGTTCCCGGAAAGGTGGCTGAAGCGACCATGATGTCGTTGACGAAGAGCGTGATCGTCGTCGGAGCCCCGGCAAAGGGCGCGCCTGCCGAGATCGTGAGCTTCTCGCCTGCGGCTAGCGTGAGGGAGGTGCCCAACGCGCCGTACGAACCGTCACCGGCGTCGTTTATGAAGCCGCAGTCCTCCGAGGCAAGCTGCGCGTTCGCCGGTGTGACCTGCGCCCCGACGAGAAGCGCGACCGTCGACGACCACGACAAGCATCGTTCGTACGAATAAGCCCATACCGCCCCCTTCCAATTGCGGCAGCGCAAACGCGCTCCCTTGCCCCCCGGAAGCAAAGGAAGCACGCCGCAGAGGCTCGTCGCCTCGACGGTAGCTTGCCGCCGGTTGGCGCGGGACCCTACACCGGTGTCAGAGGGGGGCAACATTTCCCCGGTCGGGGCTCTCGATTCGGCTGTCCTGGCAAGCCTCCTCGGGAGCTGTTCCACGGTTTTCGCATGAGGCGCCTCCCCGACCCCCAGCCAGCCAGCATCGAAGGCGTACTCGGCTAAGCGCACTCAGGAACATTCCCGAACACTGGCGCAGCGCAGAGTTTAAGGCGCGGCAGGACACAGCTACAATTGAGGCATGAGACGCGCTTATCCAGGTTTTCCTGATCGTCGGTTTCCTCGCCGTGAACTTTCTGTTCTTCCACGACATCCTCAAGCCAGGCGAGGCTCCGACCCAGCCCGATATATGACGGGACTCCTGGGCATCTTCGTCATCGCGATCCTGCGCTCAGTCGCTGCTCAATCCCACGCGACGCTAGCTCCCCACAACACCGGCTCTGGGGACATTCACGCACACTGGCCCACCGGAGGGTGGGCTCGCTAGGCGGCGTACGCGAGCGCCGAGGGCGTCTGGCGGCCCACGATTGCGGGGGCCTTGTGAACCAGTTCGTCGTTCTCGAGAGCCTCGACCATGAAAAGGGCGAAGTCGACGCGGCGCGTGATGTTGCTCTCGAGAATGGGATCACCCACGTGCCTGCTCCACACGGGCAGGCCCTGACTCTCGCCCTCCTCAAGGTCGCTGCCGCGCACCACGATCCACCGCGTGTCGCTGGCGAAGATCCGCCGGGCCGCCTCCACCTGGTCGTCGAGATCGGCGAAGCGAGCGAGACGCGCAAGCGGCCCGAAGACCTTCACGAGCGTCTTGAGCTTCAGCGAGTACACGTCCTGGCCGTCGAGGGTGATGTGCCATCCGCACGAGAAGATAAGGCGAGCGCCTGGAGGCGCATAGTCGAGCACCGCCTGGGTCGTTCCCGTCGAGTACCCGTGGACGCCTCGCGGGGTCATCACGACGAGAACCCCGCCGCATCCCCGACAGCGCGCTTGATGACCTCGCGGTCGTCAGTCGCTCCCGGGATGACAGTGATGCGTCCCTTGAACGCGTCGAGCTTGCCCACGCTTTGCTCGCGGCACACCCCAACCACCTCGTCACCGCGATCCAGCGACTGCTGAACCATGTACTGCCCAAGCTTCCGAGAGGCCCCAACGATGCACACTCTCATCTGTCCTCCCATCGGTGGACAGGCACTCAAATTGGCCTGCATTCCGGGCATGACACGAGAAAGAGGACGCTGGCGTCACCGAGGTTCAGTAAGGCCGACCCTCAGAGCAGCGGCGTAAGCGAAGGCTTACCCGCGTTTGTATCTAGCTTCACAATACTGCGCGCCGACATTAAAGCGTAGCGCCCGGCTCCGAAGGCGATGACTCGTCGGGCGTCATTCGCGAACACTGGCGCAGGCGAGCCTGCTCGCTTTCGGAGGCGCGAGTACGATGGTTGGGATGACGGATCCGCGTAGGCCGTTCGTCCACGAGGCGGAGTTGCAACTCGACGCCGGAACGGATCCGGCCGCGGTGGGTGCGGCGGGCCACACAGCGCTTTGCGGTCATCGGGAACAGGAAGGGCCTTGCCGTTGGCCCCACAACAACCACATCGACCTTGTCGACCGTGCCGCCTACTTCCGAACGCTCTTCGTGGCACCCGCAGACGACGAGGATCGTATTCGGGAACGAATCGAGCACGGCCTCGAGGAAGGGGTGGGCTGGGTCGTGCTTCGGACACAATCCCGGCAAGTCTCAGCTTCAGAGGAGCCGCTGGCGCGAAGACTGGACCGACGCGCAGAAAAGGATCAGGCGGCGGGCGTCCGGACGTTCTACGCGTGGCTCATCGCCGCAAACTCGGAATCCGACGCCAATACGCCGGGTTCTTCACCTTGATCCAGCCGCGCTGCCCCGGCCGATAGCTGGCCCATCGCCACTTCGCCACCACACCCTCGAGCCCGCGCTCGCACACTGCGTCGTACAAAGCGTGGCCGTCATCAAATGTGTCGGGTGTCATCCAGGCCGGACCGTCGAGCCCGAACTGCTCGAGCCTGTCCCTGCGCTTCGCGTACGACCATCCCGTGATCGATTCGCCATCGACGGCGAGCACGTCAAAGACCATCAGCTGCACCGCCACCGAGCGATCGAGATTCAGGATGCGCCGTGACAGGAGCGGGAAGTGGGGTCGCCGGCTTGTTGAACGGACGAGCACCCCGTCGAGCACCAGCCCTGACGGTAGCCCGCGCAGCTCGGGTAGCGCTTCGGTCATGTTCCAGCCGCGCCGGCTCGCACCTTCAACCCGTCGACGGTGGAGACGAGAGCGCGGAAGCCATCCCATTTCACCCATAGGACCAGCCTGGGCCAGTCGGCAGCGGGCCGAGCTCTGGCGAGCATCGAGAGGACGGGAGCCGCATTCCCGCCAAAAGCACTATAGGACCCCCCGGCGAACGGCGTACCTAATGGAGGGGACGGTAACCCAGGGCGCCGAGTGTTTGGGCGATCAACTGGTGGCCTTTGGCGGATGGGTGAGCGAACTCGTCTTTTCCGATCAGGCCTTTTGCAAACGCGCTCTCAGTTGTCTCTGGCCCGTTGAACGCCGTTGCGACATCGGCGCACGGGATCTTCATTTTCTTCGCTGTAGAACACCGGTACGCGTTCAACTCGCGAAGGTAAGGGGTGAAGACGCTGACGAAATCTTCGCCGAAGTTGGCAGCGGCATGAACGTTCCCAGGGAACGGGTTGTAGTCGTTCGTGACGCGGACAATGGATTTATGCGTACCTCGCAAACGAACGACCTGGGCGAGAATCGCGTCCCACGTCTTCTTGAACGGGGGGAGAGCGTCTCGGAAGCATTGCTGGTTGTCGGGGCCACCACACGACTTCGACAAGTACTCGCCGAAGTGAGCTTCGAGGTCGTTTACGCCGATAGAGATCGTCACGATCTCAGCGCCCTTCACGGCCTTCCTGCTCGGGTCATGCTGGAGCTGATACAAGACGCCGCTTGCTGTGCCCGTTTCCGTGGCAAAGTTGTGAACCGCCACCGACGCCCCTGTGTCTTGCGCAATCAGGCGGGCGTACCGGGGCACGAAACTTTTTCCTGCCACATCACCCGCACCGAAGGGCAAGGAGTCGCCGAGAGCAACGTAGTCCCACCTCTGAGCGGTGCCCCCCGCCCAACTACCCTCCGCGACCAGCAACGCGAGCGCGACGGTGGCCAGAACCATCCAGCTACGCACCGAAGGGATACTCCTCCTACGCGCCCGCAGCTGTCAACGGCGGCGTCTACCAATCAGATAACCGGCATAGGTTGGTTACAACTCGCAACGCACTTGTCGACGTCCGACAGGCGAACGCATCCCGCCGCGGACGCACGGATCGCGTCCCTCCGAGCCGACTCACGCACCCACAACACCGGACGCCGAGCTGCTCGGCAACCTGGGCGCGTCGAGGAGCCGATCTTTCATCTCGGCACCCTTGGGTACCTACGAGCGCAATGCGGCTCTACGGCGTCGAGGTCAGCGAGGACGACTGCATCATCCTGATTGACCTGCTGCTGCGTGTCGGACGGGAAGTTGACCACACCGCGGCCGCAGCGATCGATCGAGGCATCTCCGTGCAGGCGACGATGATCGCGCTCAGCCCAGCCGAACGTGACGCGATCCTGAGCGTCCTCGACGACCCGCCTGAAGGCCTCGTTGAGTTGCACGGAGTCCTCGCCAGCGACCACCATCGCAGACGGCAGCAGTAGCACGAGGGATGAAAGCAACGTGGTTTGTCGGTCGCCGCGTGCGGGGAGGAAACGACACATGATTCTTCACGAGACGCCCTCACCCATTCCAGGACCTGATCCGCTGCCAGGGCCGGACCCCGTACCGCCGAGCGAACCTGACCCTATTCCTGATCCGGTCATCTGACCGCGGACGGATTCAAGCTGCGCTTCCCCCCGGCGACCCAAGGAGGGTGACAAGGCCCACCGGGGGGACGCTGCATTCCAGGCAACGCGAGCTTCCGGACTCGCGTTGTATCCGCCTTGTACCCAAGCGCGCCACGCTGAAACTAACGATGCGATCCGACGGCGCCAGGAGCCCATCCCCTTAAGACTCCCAGCAGCACGTCGGCGCCCTAGCAACGCGGGCCACGTGATGGCGCGCGTCGCGTTTCCTGCCTACCCAACAGCGCCCTGACCTCAACCGGGATCCCTCTAACCTTTACAGAATGCTGACCCTCTACGGCGCCGCCGTCAGCGCCGAGAACGCTCGCCGCCTCGTCGCCAGCCTCATCGCTGACGGCAGCGCAGACGCGCTTGACGCCGCCGAGACGATCGCCTATGCCGTCTCGAGGGGTTGCCACGCGGTAGCGGTGGCGCCGGCCATGCGGAACGCGATCCTGGCGACGTTGGAGAACCCGTCCGCCGGGCTTGAGGATCTGCGTAGCACCTTGGCCCGCGACCATCGCGACCGCAAAGACCGCGAAGTTTGACGCTAGCGGGACGTAAATCTCTAGCCCTATCGGACTGGCGGGCATTAGGGTCGCTCGAGTGCTCCGCCTCTTCGGGCATTCGGTTGACTCAAGAGACGCGGACAATCTTGCCGTGGCATTGCTTGCTGACGGCCGTCCAGACGCCATGTCCGCCGCCGTCGCGATCGACTCGTGTCTATGCTCCGAAAGGGCTGACGTCGAGTTGACGGATGCACAGCTCGTCATCGTCGCCGATGTCGTCGAGAACCATCCCCGCAGCCTCTCGAAGCTGAAGAGCCTGCTTGCAGGCGAATGACCTAAGTGCGGGAAGTCATGACGGTGGATGCCCCCCTTTCGCGTCATCGTCATCGAGACTGACAGACCCGCTCGGACTGCGATCATGATGTCGTTCGATCGCGCGCCCGACATCGGCTCCACCGTCGAACTACCGAACGGCGAGCGTGTGATAGTCGGCCACGTCGTCAATGACCCCGATGACAAGCTCGGCGTCGTCATCGCAGCACCGGCTTAACGTCAACCCCGGCTGCGGAGCGTGCTCGCGCGCGATCAGCGCGACCGGCAGTAGCCGTCTACCAATCGTCTACCAACACAGGCAAAAACAGGGCGAAATGGCCCGTAACGAGGCGACACACCTAGAGGGCTAAACGGCCTAACCAGGGCACAAGGCGACACGTCGCGAAACGCCACGAAACAGGGGAATAGGTACACTCCCCCGGCCCATGGCAGTCCCGAAGCGAAAGACGTCCAAGGCACGCCGCGACAAGCGCCGGGCCCAGCACGGCATCGAGGCGCCGAAGGTCAACGTGTGCCCGACATGCGGCTCGCCGACGCGCCCGCATCACGTCTGCCCCACCTGCAAGACGTACAAGGGCCGCGAGATCCAGCCGCTCCGCACGCCCGCTCCGTAGAGGCACAGGTGGGCATCCGGGTCGCCGTGGACGCGCTCGGAGGCGACCGTGCCCCACTCGAGATCGTCTCCGGCGCGCTCGACGCAGCGACGACGGACATTCAGCCGGTGCTCTATGGTCCCGCGGGACTCGATACGGCAGGACTCGAGCACGTCGTCACCGACGGCATCGTGGCGATGCACGACAAGCCTGCGGAGGCCGTGCGCGGAAAACCCGACGCCTCGCTCGTCCGGGCCGTGCGCGCGGCCGGGTCAGGCGCAGCAGACGCCGTCGTGTCCGCGGGCAACACCGGCGCCATGCTGGCCGCGGGGATGCTCCACATACGCCGCGTGCAAGGGGCGTATCGGCCCTGCATCGCCGTCGTGATCCCGACCCGCCAGGGCCCGTCCGTCCTCATCGACGCTGGAGCCAACGCGGACGCGCGTCCCGAGCACCTGGTGCAATTCGCGCACATGGGCTCGGTCTTCGCGCAGGAGATCCTCGACGTCGAGCGGCCTCGCGTGCGCCTGCTGACGATCGGTGAGGAGCCGGAGAAGGGAAACCAGCTCATGCTCGACGCGCGAGCGTTGCTCGCGACGTCCGCAGGGTTGCGGTTCGAGGGCAACACCGAGGGGCACGAGCTGCTCGACGGCGGAGCCGACGTCGTCGTCTGCGACGGCTTCACGGGCAACGTCGCCCTGAAGACGCTCGAAGGCTCGGTCAAGAGCATCATCGGGGGCCTGCGAGACGAGCTCGACGCCGGCCTCCGCGGCAGGCTCGGGGGCATGCTGATCCGCCCGGCAGTGCGCAACCTACGCGCGCGGCTCGACCCCGACACGCACGGCGGGGCGCACCTGCTCGGGCTGCGCAGCATCGTCGTAGTCGCCCACGGGTCGAGCTCGCGCAGGGCGATTGCCAATGCGATCCGGATGGCAGCGCGCGGTGTCGAGCACGACATCGTCGGCCGGCTGCAGCGTTCCCTTCCGGAGCGCGTGGTAGAGTCGGCGCGCTCTACGACCCCGAACGGCAACAAGTGAGGTTGCGAACAGTGGCTCTGTCCCGTGATGAAGTCTCCGAGCGCGTCAAGGCCGTCCTGAGCGAGCAGCTCGGTGTCGACGATGGCGAGCTCTTGGATGATGCGTCGTTCCAGGAGGACCTCGACGCCGACTCCCTCGATCTCGTCGAGTTGATCATGGAGCTCGAGGATCAGTTCGGGATCAAGATCTCGGACGACGACGCGCAGAAGATCACGACCGTCGGCCAGGCCGTCGACTACGTCGTCGCGCACCAGTAACACGGACGCCGGCGCGGGGGAGGGGCAGGCGCTGTTGCGCCTGATCGATGCCCTCCCCCCCGAGCGGCGCGATCACGTCTTCACCCACACCTCGTGGGCGCCCGACCGTGCTTCGTCCTACGAGCGCCTCGAGTTCCTCGGCGATTCCGTGCTCGAGCTCGCCATCGCGCGGGTGCTCTACGACCGCTTTCCCGAGGCGTCGGAGGGCCGGCTCGCCAAGATCCGGGCCCACGTCGTCTCGCGGCAGAGCTGCGCCGGAGTTGCGCGCGAGCTCGATCTCGGCCGCTATCTGATCGACCAGGCACAGGACGTGCCCGAGGCGGAGCTCGAGCGCATCTCGCTCAGCCGCAACGTGCTCGCCGCCCTGCTCGAGGCGGCCATTGCAGCCGTGTATCTCGAGCACGGATTCGAGCAGGTCGAGGGGGCGGTCGTGGAGGCCTTCGACGCGCGTATCGAGTACGCGCGCAGCGGCCACGTCGACAACAAGACCGAGCTGCAGGAAGCCCTCGCACGCTCCGGGAACCAGGTGCAGTACGTCGTCCTCGACGTCGAAGGCCCTCCTCACGACCGGCGCTTCGTGTGCTCCGTGATGATTGCGGGCGAGCAGGTCGGCATCGGGCGCGGGTCGACGAAAAAGGCCGCGGAGCAGGAGGCCGCACGGCAGGCGCTCGAAGCGATGGGGTTGGGCCGGCCGGGCACTGACCGCGGCGCCTCCCGGCCGGCAGAGCCGGCCTCCGACGCCGCTCGGGCCGCTGCGCGCACCCGGCTCTTCGGGTCTGTGCTATCGCACTATCCCCTTCGGCCGGGCACGCGCAGCGACCCGTCAGTGCCCGGCCGCCGCCCGCTCCGACCGCGGCGCCTCCCGGCCGGCAGAGCCGGCCTCCGACGCGCTCGGGTCGCTGCGCGCACCCGGCTCTTCGGGTCTGTGCTATCGCACTATCCCCTTCGGCCGGGCACGCGCAGCGACCCGTCAGTGCCCGGCCGCCGCCCGCTCCGACCGCGGCGACTCCCGGCCGGCAGCCCAGAATGGTTGACGGGCCGTCCGTCGCGACCGGCAAACTGCCCGCGTGCACCTTCGCACGATCAAGCTGCGCGGCTTCAAGTCGTTCGTGGACCCGATCGAGCTCAAGCTCGAGCCCGGCGTCGCCGTCGTCGTCGGCCCGAACGGGTCCGGCAAGTCGAATGTCGCCGACGCGATCGTATGGGCGGCAGGCTCGCTGACGCCGTCCGAGTTGCGCGCGGAGAAGCCTGACGACGTGCTGTTCGGGGGCTCGGCCACCCGGCCCGCCGGTGACCATTGCGAGGTCGAGCTCGTGTTCGACAACGAGCACGGCGCCTTTCCGGAGCTCGACTACAGCGAGGTCGCGATCTCGCGGCGACTCGTCCGTGGCGGCGAGGGGCAGTATCTCGTCAACAAGACGGCGGTTCGGCGCACCGACATCGTCGAGCTCCTCGCGGATGTCGGGCTTGGTGGGTCGATGCACTCGATCGTTTCGCAGGGGAAGGTCGAGGCGGTGCTCGCCTCGAAGGCGGAAGACCGGCGTCATCTCGTCGAAGAGGCGGCCGGCCTCGGCAAGTTCAAGCGCCGACGGCATCGCGCCGAGCTCAAGCTCGCGCGGGTGGCGACGCAGGTCGAGCGCGCCCGCGACGTCGAGGAGGACGTGCGCAAGCGACTGCGTCCTCTCGCCCTGCAGGCGACCGCCGCCGAGCGGGCCGAGAAGCTCGTCCTCGAGATCGCCGCCCTCCGGGCGCGGATCGCCGAGCTCGACCTCGAGGCCGTATCGCAGAGGCGGGACAGCGCCGAGGAGCGCCGCGATGCCGCAGCGATCGCCCGCCGGGGCGCGCAGGAGAGGCTGACCGCGCTGCTCCAGGAGCGGCAGCACGCAGAGGATGAGTTGTCCGGAGCCGCGGGTGGGCGTGAGGCCGCGCTCGGCGCGCTCTACCGCCTACAGGGAGCACGAGAGCGGCTCGCCATGCGGCGGGAGTCCATCGGCGGACTAGAGGCGCGCCTGCGAGAGGAGCTGCTCGAGGTGGAGCGGAACGCGGCCGACCGCAGCGACGAAGGGCTCAGGGCGCTCGAGCAGGCGGCCACCGCGGCAGCTGCGGCGGCTCGGGAAGCTGCCCAGGCAGGTGGCCACGCGTCGGAACGAGCCCGGCTCGCACACGCGCGTCTTGCCGTCCTGGAACGGCGCGGCTCGACGGCGGCCGAAGAGCGCCTCGCCACGATCCGCGCGGACCGAAGCCAGGTCGAAGGAGCTCTTGCCGAGGCGACCGGAGGTAACGACGGTGCCGCCCGCCGGCTGGTCGCACTCGGTGGCGCTCGCGAGCGGCTGGCGCTGCGCGCCGAGTCCGCCGGAGCCCTTGTCGAGAGCCTGCGCGGCGAGCTCGCCGAGGCACAGGAGCTCGCACGCCGCGGCGGCCCGTCGCCGGCAGAGCTCGAGCAGCAGGCGAACGAGGCCGCTTCGGTCGCGCGCGCCGCCGCCACCGAGCGCGACGACATCGCGGAGCGAGCCCGCTCGTCCCGTCACCGTCTCAGCGCGCTCGAGGCGGCGATCGCCGAGCGCGAGGGAATTCCGCCGGCTGCGCGGGCGCTGGCCGATGCCGGCGAGCGCCTGGCACTCTCCGCGTTCGAGGCCGAGCCGGGAGCCGAGCGGGCGATCGCCGCTGCGCTCTCCTGGCGCGCCTCGGCCGTGCTCGCGCGCGACCCGCGTGCGGGGCTCGAGCTGCTCGAGCGCGCGGCCCGCGAGGGCCTCGGCAGCCTGGCGGTGGTCGTCGGCGGCCGTACGTCCGGTCGCAACGACCCGCCCGCCCCCGGCTGCCGGCCGTTGCGGGACGTCGTCGCTGGCGATGAGCAGGCGCTGCGACTGTTGGACGGCATCTGGCTCGTCGAACACGAGCGCCTGCTCGACGCGACGCACGGAACCGTGATCACGAGCGCCGGGCACGGCTATGACGCCGACCGCGGGGAGCTGTGGTTCGCCGGGGAGACGGCCGAGGCGTTGTTGCTGGAGATGGATGCGCGCAGGCGCGCCCTGGCGGATGAGGCCGACGAGCTCGATGCCCGCGCCGATGCGGCTGCCCGGAGCGCCGAGGAAGCGGCGGCGGCCGCAACCGCAGCCGAGGCCGCCTACAGCGCCGTCGCTCACGTGCGGAGGCGTTCGCTGGACGTCGCCTTGCTCACGTCGCTCAGCGAGACCGTGACCGACCTCGAGCGTTCCGTTCGGCGTGCGGAGGCGATCGTGATTCAGGTCGAAGAGCCGCTCGCCGCTCGCGTGGCGCTGGGAGCCGAACGTGGTGGTCAGCTCGGCTCCGAGCTGACGCGCCTGTCCGGACTCGAGGCGATCGCTGCCGGAGAGGCGGCCGACGCGGTTGCCCGGGCGCAGCTGGCAGAGGTCGTCGTGGCCCGGCTCGGAGGCAGTGCCGAAGGAGTGGCAGTCGAGCAGGAGGCGCGACGCGAGCCGCTCGCCGCCGAGGCGGTCGAGCTCCTTGCCGCCGCCGATCTCGCTGCCGCAGAGGCCCGCGCCGCGGCAGACAGGGCTCGTGCCGCCGACGCAGCCCTCGTCGAGCGGTCTCCGCGGCGGTCGGCCGTCGACCCGGACCTGCTCGAACGTCTCGGTGTCGCGGCTGCCGAGCTGGGCACCTGGCTCGAGGCGGCGGCTGCTGTCGCCGTCCGTTGCGAAGCCCCGGTGCGCGCGCGCGTCGATGCCGGCGCAGAGCGGGCGACCGAGCTCGGAGCGGAGTTGCGCCGCCTCGGCGCGGCGGAGGTCGAGCTGCGCCAGCAGTCCGAGGAGGCATCGGAGCGTGCGACCCAGGTCCAGGTCGAGCTCGCACGGCTCGATGCCGAAGCCGACGAGGCTCGCCGGCGCCTGGCCGAGGCCGGTGCCGAAGAGCCCGCCGAGGGCGACGATCGCGATGAGCTCGCCGTCCGCGCGGATCGACTCGACGCCCGGCGTGAGGCGCTCGGACGCGTGAACCCGCTCGCGAAAGAGGAATACGAGAACGAGAAGCTGCGGCTCGAGGAGCTCTCGACGCAGCGTCAGGACCTGGAGGACTCGCTCGCCGAGATCGCAAAGCTGCGGGACGAGCTCGTCGAGACGGTGCAGAGGCGCTTCGCGGAGACGTTCGACGCGGTTGCACGCAACTTCGAGGAGGTCTCAGCGACCCTGTTCCCGGGCGGCGAAGGCCGGCTGCGCCTCGTCGAGCCCGAGGACGAAGGGGAGCCCGGCGAGCTCGGAATCGAGGTCGAGCTGCGACCGGCTGGAAAGCGCATCACCCGTTTGTCGTTGCTGTCCGGCGGCGAGAAGGCACTTGGCGCGATCTCCTTCCTCTTTGCGCTGTTCCTCGCCAAGCCGTGCCCGTTCTATCTCCTCGACGAGGTCGAGGCAGCACTCGACGATGCCAACATCACGCGGTTCGTCGAGCTCTTGCGCCGTTATGCCGATCGTGCGCAGTTCATCGTGATCACCCATCAGAAGCGCACGATGGAGGCCGCCGACGTGCTGTACGGCGTCACGATGGGCGAAGACGGGGTCTCCGAGATCGTCTCGCGGCGCCTTCCGCGCCACGACGCGCAGCCGGTCGCCGCTTCGGCCTAGCCCCGATACCCTGCCTCGCGTGAGCCGCACCTGGGCAGAGCTGTTCGGCGACGAGCCGGGTGCAACCGGCGACGACGCGGAGCCCAGCGGCTTCTTCTCACGGCTGCGGGAATCGCTTTCGAAGAGCCGCCGCGCGCTGACGGCCGAGCTGGCGGCAGGCCCCTTCGACGCGGCGGACGAGGAGGCGTGGGAGCGACTCGAGGAGGCTCTCATTCACGGGGACGTCGGCGTGCGCGCAACGGCCGAGCTCGTACGGCGGCTCGAGGCGCTCGGTGAGATCGCAAATCTCGGCGAAGCGCTGGCGGAGGAGATCGAGACGATGTTCGGCCCGCCGCCGACGCTCGACCTCTCCGGGGCGCCGTCGGTGATCCTCGTCGTCGGCGTCAACGGCACTGGTAAGACGACCACAGTCGGGAAGCTCGCGCAAACGCTCCGCACGCACGGCCGCTCGGTGCTGCTCGGTGCGGGAGATACGTTCCGCGCGGCCGCCGAGGAGCAGCTGGAGATCTGGGCGGAACGTGCGCAGGCGGACTTCGTCGGCGCCCCGCAGGGCGGCGACTCGGCTGCCGTCGCCTACGATGCAGTCGAGGCGGGGCGGGCGCGCGGGAAGGACGTCGTCATCATCGATACGGCCGGGAGGCTCCATACCCAGGCGAATCTGATGGACGAGCTCGCGAAGGTGCGCCGCGTGATCGAGGGCCGGCTCGAAGGCGCGCCGCACGAGACGCTCCTCGTCGTCGATGCGACGACCGGTCAGAACGGCCTCCAGCAGGCGCGGCTGTTCGGCGAGGCGGCAGGTGTCACGGGCGTCGCCCTGACCAAGCTCGACGGCTCGGCCAAGGGCGGCGTCGCCGTCGCGATCGCCTACGAGCTCGGGCTCCCGGTGAAGCTCGTCGGCGTGGGGGAGGCGCTCGACGACCTCCGACCGTTCGACCCGCGCGAGTTTGCGCGAGCGCTCGTCTCCGACTGACGGAGAGCCTGTGCCAGTGAGGCGCCCGTACACTTCGGGGCCGTGTTCGATGCGCTCTCAGACCGGCTCCAGGCGACTCTCGGCGATCTCGGCCGGTCGCGGCGTCTCGATGAGGAGACGGTCAACAAGGCGATGCGCGAGATCCGACTGGCACTGCTCGAGGCGGACGTCAACTTCCAGGTCGTGAGGGACTTCGTCGCCGGCGTGAAGGCGCAGGCGCTCGGCGAGGACGTGCTGAAAGGGCTCGACGCGGGACAGCAGGTCGTCAAGCTCGTGCACGAGCACCTGACCGAGCTGATGGGCGCAGGCGACTCACAGCTCGCGTTCGGGCGCCCACCGACGGTGATCCTGATCACCGGCCTGCAGGGATCCGGGAAGACGACCGCCTCGGCCAAGCTTGCCCTGCACCTGCGACGGCAGGGCAAGGCGCCCGGGCTCGTGGCAGCCGACTTGCAGCGTCCTGCCGCGATCGACCAGCTGGAGCAGCTCGGCAAGCAGATCGCGATCCCCGTCTATCGCACGGAGACCACGGATCCGGTGCTGGCGGCGACCGAGGGGCTGGCGCGGGCGAAGGCGGACGCGCTCGACGTCGTCATCGTCGATACCGCCGGACGCCTGCACGTCGACGAGGCATTGATGGACGAGCTCGCACGTGTCCGCGATGCCGCTCAAGCCGTTGAACGTGCTGCTCGTGCTCGATGCGATGACCGGCCAGGAAGCGGTCAACGTCGCAGAGGCATTCCAGCAGCGCATCGCGTTCGACGGGGTCGTGCTGACCAAGCTCGACGGCGACGCACGCGGTGGGGCAGCGCTCTCGGTCAAGGCGATCACCGGCAAGCCCATCAAGTTTGCGTCGGTCGGAGAGAAGCTCGACCAGCTCGAGGTCTTCCATCCCGACCGGATGGCGTCCCGGATTCTCGGCATGGGCGACGTGCTGACCCTGATCGAGAAGGCCGAGGCGGCCGTCGCCGAGGACGAGCAGGCCGAGATGGAGAAGCGGATGCGCGCCGGCGAGTTCACCTTCGACGACTTCTTGCAGAGCTACCGGATGCTGCGTCGCATGGGGCCGGTGAAAGGCGTTCTCAAGCTGCTGCCGGGCGTCGGAAAGGAGCTCGACGGGCTCGACATCGACGAGGCCCAGATGGCGCGGGTGGAGGCGATCGTGCTCTCGATGACGCCGCACGAGCGCCGTGTGCCCCATCTCATCAACGGGCCCCGCCGTCGCCGGATCGCAGCGGGGAGTGGCACGTCGATCGACGAGGTCAACAAGCTGCTGGCCGCGCGCAAGCAGATGCAGAAGATGATGAAGCAGTTCGGCAAGGGCAAGCTGCCGACGCTGCCGCCCGAGCTCACGGGCGGCAAGCCCCGCAGATAGTCGGCACAATCCCGGTTCACACGGAAACGCACGAAGGAGACAGATGGCTGTTCGCATGAGGCTGACGCGGGTCGGCTCGAAGAAGAACCCGATCTACCGGGTCGTCGTTGCCGATTCGCGTTCCCCGCGCGACGGCCGTTTCATCGAGATCGTGGGACGCTACAACCCTCAGACCGATCCCTCCACGATCGAGCTCGACGAGGTGAAAGTGAAGGATTGGCTCTCCAAGGGGGCACAGCCGAGCGACCCCGTCGCCAGGCTGATCAAGGCCGCCGGCATCAGCTAGCGCCATGGCCGAGCTGCTCGTCTGGATCGCCCGCCAGCTCGTCGACGACCCGGACGCGGTCAGCGTCGAGACGATCGCCGGCGACGACAGCATCGTATTGCGACTGCATGTGGCGCCGGACGACGTCGGCAAGGTGATCGGCAGGCAGGGTCGGCTCGCGCGGGCGCTGCGCACGCTCGTGCGCGCGACAGGCGCTCGCTCCGAGCGCCGCATCGTGCTCGAGATCGCTGACTAGACGCGTGAGCGACGCATTGGTGCCGATCGGACGGGTCGGCCGTCCGCACGGTCTCGACGGCGCCTTCGTGGTCGAGCAGGGCAGCGACGACGGAAGCCGCTACGCCGTCGGAGCGACCCTTCACGTCGACGGGGCACCGGCGGTCGTCGTGCTCTCACGCCGGGTGGGCCGTGGCCGCTGGGCCGTCCGCCTCGACCGTCGTGTCGAGCGCGGGCAGCAGCTCCAGGTGCGCCGCGAAGAGCTGCCTCCGCTCGATCCGGACGAGTTCTACGCGTTCCAGCTCGTCGGCCTGGCCGTGGAAGAGGAAGGCGGCCGCCGATTGGGAATCGTGCGGGAGGTGTTACCCGGTGCCGCCAACGACAACCTCGAGCTCGACGACGGCACCCTCGTGCCGATGATCGAGGACGCGATCGCAGCGATCGATCCCGACAGTGGGCGCATCCTTCTCAACCCGGGCTTCATCTCGTAAGGGCTACCCTCCGGCGATGCGTATCGACGTCTTCACGCAGATTCCGCACGCCTTCGGGTGGATCACGGAACAGAAACCGGTGGCGACGGTGCTCGGCACCGAGCTCGAGCTGCGGTTGTTCAACTACCGCGACACGACCCCGCTGCGCGCCGGACAGGTGGACGACACGCCGTACGGCGGAGGCGCGGGCATGGTGTTGCGCGTCGACGTCGTTGCCGCAGCGCTCGACGCCGCCTACGGTGCAGACAGGCCCGCGCGCGTGCTCGCGCTGACACCGCAGGGCCGTCAGCTCGATCAGGCGCTCGTCGAAGAGCTGGCCCAGGAGCCCTCGCTCGCGGTGCTCTCGTCGCGCTTCGAGGGATTCGACGCCCGCATCGTCGACCACCTCTGCACCGATGCCGTCTCGATCGGCCCGTACGTGCTCTCCGGCGGCGAGCTGCCCGCGATGGTGCTGCTCGATGCGATCGCGAGGCGGTTGCCCGGTGCTCTCGCCTCCGGCTCCGGTGAGCACGAGACATTCGGCCTCGAGCTCGACGGCGGCATCGAGTACCCCCACTACACCCGTCCCTCCACGTTCCAGGGCTGGCAGGTACCGGACGTCCTGCGCTCGGGTAACCACGGCCTGATCGACACGTGGCGGCGGGCGCAGAGCCGGTCTCGGAGCACTGCGTGAGCGACATCCGCGAGGACCCGCCCGGGTCCTGGCAGAGCCCGGAGGCTCCCGAACGCGACCCCGACGTCCCGGACGCCGACGGCTGGAGATCGGTCTGGGCGACAGACGACCCGTCGAGGCCGGGCGATCCCTCCTCCCGCGGAATCGGAGCCGGAGAACGGCAGTCCGCACACGAGGAGCCAAAGACGGTAGCGCTCGCAGTCGTCATCGCCTATGCCGCCGCGATCGTCGCTGCGGTCGTCTGGGGCTACATCACCAAGTGGACGGGCTACGAGATGGGCGCGCTCGCATGGGGCGTCGGCCTGGTGGTCGGGGCATCCGTCCTCGTCTTCGTCGGCCGTCACGGCACCGGCGTGCTGGCGGCGGGCGTCAGCGCCGCATTGTTCGGCGTCGTGCTCGGCAAGTACCTCGCCTTCGCGTTCGGCGTCAACGATGCGGCGGTGGGTACCGGGGTGCTCTCGAGCGAGATGTGGCACCTGTTCAGGGACAATCTCGGCCAGGTCTTCAGCCTCTATGACGTTCTGTGGGTCGTTCTCGCGGTCGTGTCCACGCTCGTGATTCTCCGGCCCGACCCGGACCCGGTCACGGCGTCGACGCCCGCCGGGAGCCTCCGTCCCGCCTCGCCCGACAGGCGCAGGTCGCGAAACCCCGTCGATCGGATGACGGAAGGGCTGCCGCACGGGCTACGCGTGGCGATCGACTGGGCGGTGACGATCGCCGGTGCGATCGCGATCGTCCTGCTCGTCAAGGCGTACGTGATCAACCCGTACAGGATCCCGTCGTCCTCGATGGAGCCGACGCTGCACTGTGCCGAGCCCGCAGCGGGCTGCGAGGCGCGCTTCTCGGACCGGGTGCTCGCAAACCGCTTCCTCTTCCACCTGCGTGACCCGCGGCGCGGAGAGATCATCGTGTTCAAGACGCCGCCCGAGGCCGCCATCAAATGCGGCGCCGGCGGCACGTTCGTGAAGCGCTTGATCGGCTTGCCCGGCGAGGTGATCGAGTTGCGGCTGCGCAAGGGCGACGGCTACATCTACATCAACGGCAAACCGCTCAACGAGCCGTATATCCAGGAGGCCCGGCGCAGTGCCGCGCAGACCTACGGGCCCTTCCGGATCCCGAGGGGCACCTACTTCATGATGGGCGACAACCGCTCGCAGTCGTGCGACTCGCGCCAGTGGGGCCCGGTGCCGCGCGAGAACCTGATCGGCAAGGTCTTCGCCACCTACTGGCCCCCCAACCGCATTTCGCTCCACTAGCTGCAAGATCGAAGATCCGCTAGCGCGAATCTTTGATCGCGAAAATCCCTGAAGCCGGGAACCTACGGTTCCCAGGGAACCTCCCTCTTTTGGGGCGCTTAGTGCGGGCAGACATCCGCTAGACTGCGTCGCCGGTCGCCCGGCCACCCTTCTCATGAGCACGATCATCGAAAGCATCGAGCACGCGCAGCTGCGCGAGGTGCCCGTCTTCAAGGCCGGGGACACCGTACGCGTCCATTTCAAGGTGATCGAGGGCAATCGCCAGCGCGTACAGGTCTTCGAGGGCGTCGTCATCAAGCGACAGGGCGCGGGTGCGCGCGAGACCTTCACGGTTCGTAAGCAGTCGTTCGGCGTCGGCGTCGAGCGCACGTTTCCCCTGCACTCGCCCAAGATCGAAAAGCTCGAGGTCGCCATGATCGGTGACGTCAACCGCGCGAAGCTCTACTACCTCCGCGGCCGCGTCGGCAAGAAGGCGCGCATCCGCGAGCTCCGCCAGGGCTAGCAATTCGCCGCTAGCGTCCGCGGCATGCGGATCGTGCTCGGCGTCGCGGTGGCGCTCACGCTGGTGATCGGCCTCACCGGCTGCTCGACCGAGGATCTGCGACAGGCCGACGCACGCTCGGCGGTGCAGCGGACCGTCTCCGCACGCTCCGGCTACAGCGGCGATGTGCATTGCACAGGCAACCCGAAGCCGTGGTTCGTCGAGCAGCAGGCTTCGGTCTTCGTCTGCACTGCGCGCCGCGACGACCGGGGCTGCGACTGGTTCCGGGCCACACTCGAAAACGCGGGATGGGCGGTGGTGCTCGAGCGGCGCAACGGCGGCTGCGTCGTGCCGGCCTGAGCCGGCGCCTGCGCCGCCGGCACGAAGCCGGCACGAAGGTGGCACGGGTCTGTTCCGAAGCGGGCGATATCCTCGACCCATGCCTCTTTCACCCGGCCAGCGGCTGCTCCGCTACGACCGTCGTCTCGGCGTCCGGTTCGTGGCAGGTGCGGACGAGGCAGGCCGCGGCTCTCTCGCGGGCCCGCTCGTGGTCGCCGGCGTGCTGCTGGACTATGGGTCGTTGCGCGGCCATCGTGTGAGGCAGCTGGCGCAGCTGAACGACTCCAAGCAGGTGAGCCCCGACGACCGGGTGGAGCTGTTCCACGCCGTCATGGGATGCGCGTGCCAGGTTGCGGTGCGGGTCATCCCCGCCGACACGATCGATCGTGACGGCCTCCACCGCTCGAATCTCTGGGGGCTGCGCACGGTGCTCGGCGACCTGTCACGCGCCGAGACCTGTCTCGTCGACGGATTCCGGCTCGGGCCCATGGCGCCGTCGCACCGCGCCGTCGTCGACGGGGACACCAAGAGCGCCGCCATCGCCGCCGCCTCGATCGTCGCCAAGGTGACGCGCGACCGGGTCATGCGCCGGCTCGACGCGCTCCACCCGCGCTACGGCTTCTCGTCCCACGTCGGCTACATCACGCCCGCCCACTCGGCTGCCGTCCGCGCGCATGGGCCCTGCCGCCAGCACCGCCTGTCATACGCCGCCAAGTGCTACGCGGACGAGCCGGCTGCGGCGTGAACGCCGGAGAGCGGCGGGCCTTCTGGCACTTCCGCTTGCGCGGCTACCGCATTCTCGGCACGAACGTCCGCGCCGGACGCAACGAGCTCGACCTGATCGTGCGCCGGGGCGCAACGCTCCTCTTCGTGGAGGTGAAACGGCGCAGCGGCACGGGCTTCGGCGGAGCTGTCGCAGCGGTCGACGCGGAGAAGCGGCGGAACGTCCGCCGCGCGGCACAGATCTGGCTCACACGCAATCCTCAGCCAGGACACGTGCAGATCGGCTTCGAGGTCGTTGCGGTGCAGGGCCGGCGCCTGCAGCGCTACGGGACGACACTCGAACCCGGCCGTTGAGCCCGGGTGGCACGTACCGTCGCCCTCCCGCCGGCGCGACCCCAGGATTCGCCTGCTTGGCGGCGAATCCGGCGACGTGGCGGCTACACAGGAATCGCTGTACGACGCCCTCGACCTCGAGCTCTCGTGGTCCGAGCACGAGCTGCCGGAGCGGGAGCGCACGAAGCACGTGCATCGCCTGCATCCATACCTCGGCAAGTTCATCCCACAGCTCGTGCAGGCGCTGCTGGCGCGCCACGTGCCCACGGCGGGGAGGGTGCTGGATCCCTTCGCAGGCTCCGGCACGACGCTCGTGCAGGCGCTCGAGTCGGGCCACGACGCGGCCGGCGTCGACATCGCCGGGTTCAACGCGTTGCTGATGCGCGTCAAGACCAGGCCGTACAATCTCGACGCGCTGCGCCGGGACCTGCTCTGGGCCCATGCCGAGATCGACGCGTTCGAGCCCAGCGGACGCTACCCGCGCGAGACGTCACCGTTCGTGCGCGCCTGGTTCGCACCGGTCGCGGCTGAGGAGCTGCTGCATGCGCGCTCCCTGGTGGAGCAGGTCGGCTCGGCAGACGTGCTCCGGATCGTGCTCGCACGCGCTGCGCGCTCTGCGCGTCGCACGACGCATTTCGATCTCGATTTCCCGAAGCAGCCGCACGTGGGCGAGTACTGGTGCCACAAGCACAAGCGCACCTGCCGGCCCGTCGGGACTGCGAGGCAGTTCCTGCTGCGCTATACCCTCGACACGCTCGATCGCATCGAGTCCTTCGCGGCCGCCCGCGCGGCAGGGCATGTTGCCAGGGTCCTCCACGGTGACGCCCGCGAGATCGACCTCGAGGGTCCGTACGACGGAGTGATCACATCGCCTCCGTACCCCGGCCTGATCGACTATCACGAGCAGCACCGGTACGCGTATGAGTTGCTCGGTCTCGACCAACGCCGCGACCTCGAGCTAGGGCGGCCCGCGCGTGGAACGAGCCGCGCCGCGATCGCGGAATACGTCCGAGGCGTTGCGGCTGTGCTCTTGAACGCGCGCGACTCGCTGACGATCGGCGGGCGCTTGTGCATCGTCGTCAACGACCGGCGCGGCCTCTATCCCGAGATCCTCGAGCGCGCCGGCCTGAGGCTCGTCGACCGGCACGAGCGGCATGTCAACCGCCGCACCGGGCGCAGGGCAGGCGAGTACTACGAGTCGGTCCTCGTCGCTGTCGCAGACTAGGCACACACCCGGCACGCACACGGCGCGAGTTCCCCCATAGCGTCGGAGGTGTGCTAGCACGCGCCGTCACCTACGCCGTCGTCGGTCTGGAGCCGCGCCGCGTCGAGGTCGAGGCGGATCTCGTCACAGCCGACCTGCCGTCGTTCGCGATCGTCGGCCTTGCCGACCGGGCGTGCCAGGAGGCGAAGCACCGCGTCCATGCCGGTGTCGTCAACGCGCATCTGGTCTGGCCGTGGAAGAGCCGCATCACCGTCAATCTCGCTCCGGCCGCATTGCGAAAGGAGGGATCGGGCTTCGACCTGCCGATCGCGCTCGCCGTGCTCGCGGGATCGCACCAAGTACCGCATGGGAGGCTGCTCGAGCACGCGTGTGTCGGGGAGCTCTCCCTCGACGGCAGGGTGCGTCCGGTCTCCGGCACGATTGCGGTCGCAGAGGGCGCTCGCCGGGCCGGGCTGACCCGGTTGCTGTGCGCGGCCGAGTCCTCCCGCGAGGCGGCCCTCGCCGGCATCGATGCCGTGCCAGTGCGACACCTCGCCGAAGCCGTCGCGTACCTCCGAGGCGAGGCGAACATCGCCCTGGCCGACCCACCGGGCGACGACGAGCTAGAAGAGCCGGACATGCCGGATCTCGCCGACGTGCGCGGGCAGGAGCGGGGGAGACGCGCTCTCGAGATCGCCGCTGCCGGCGAGCACAACCTGCTCCTCGCCGGGCCTCCAGGGACAGGCAAGACCATGCTGGGTCGCCGGCTTGCGGGCATCCTGCCGCCGCTTACGCGGGACGAGGCACTGGAAGCCACGCGAATCCATTCCGTCGCCGGCACACTGCCGCCCGGCCGCCCGATCGTGCTCGCGCCTCCGTTTCGCTCCCCACACCACGGCGCATCGGCCGCGGCTATCGTCGGTGGTGGCTCGGTTCCACGACCCGGTGAGGCCAGTCTCGCCCATCGCGGGGTATTGCTGCTGGACGAGCTGCCCGAGTTCCCGCGTCCGGTGCTCGAGTCGCTGCGCCAGCCGCTCGAGGATGGTGTCGTGTCGGTGGCACGCGTCGGCGGTCACGCCTTGTTTCCGGCTCGCTTCCGACTGATCGCGACGATGAACCTCTGCCCGTGCGGGGGGAAGGGAGACCCTGCCGCGGACTGCGGTTGCAGCCCTCAGCGTGTCGCCTACTACCGCGAGAAGGTGTCACGGGCGCTGCTCGACCGCTTCGACCTCGTCGTCGCGATGCCCCGCCCCCGGGCGGTGGAGCTGGCGGCGCCGCCGGGAGAGGCGTCGGCGGCCGTCCGCGCCAGGGTGGTGACGGCGCGCGAACGGCTCAGGGACGGCGACATCCTGCGTCGCACCACCGCCGCATCGGAGTTGCTCGACAACGCCGTCGAGCGGGTGCCGCTGTCGGGCCGCGGCCGGGCCCGCGTCGCACGCGTGGCCCGCACGGTTGCGGCACTCGCAGGCGGCGACGCCGTCCTGCCTGCCCACGTTGCCGAAGCCCTCTCGTACCGCTCCCCGGCAGAGCTTCCTTCGTCATGACGTTCAGGCGCTTGCCCCGGAGCGCGTCGCTCTACCCGGCGCTGCTGGCGGCAATCTACGACCCCCCGGCGGTGCTGTGGGTGCGCGGCGCTGCGGACCTGACGCTCCTCTCGGAGCCGGCGGTTGCCATCGTCGGTGCGCGCGCCTGCTCGTCGTACGGGCGTTCCGTTGCGCGTTCGCTCGGGCGCGAGCTTGCCGCTGCCGGGCTCGTCGTGGTCAGCGGGCTTGCCCGTGGCATCGATGGGGAGGCCCACCGCGGCGCGCTCGATGCGTGCGGGAGGACGGTGGCGGTGCTCGGGTGCGGCATCGATCGGGATTACCCGGCAGCCCACCACGAGTTGGCGGCGCGCGTGTGCGAGCAAGGGCTGATCGTGTCCGAGTACGAGCCCGGTATCGAGCCGGCGCCGTGGCGCTTCCCGGCTCGCAACCGCATCATCGCCGGGCTCTGCGCGGCGACGATCGTCGTCGAGGCGCGTGAGCGCTCCGGGGCCCTGATCACAGCCGACTTCGCCCTCGAGGACGGCCGGGAGGTGATGGCGGTTCCGGGGGAGATCACCTCGGCGCTGTCCGCCGGCACGAACGGACTCCTGCGGCTCGGGGCAATACCTGTGACGTCGGTTGCCGACGTGCTCGAGGTTTTCGGGATCGTGCCGGAAGTCGTGGCCGTCCATGAGCCGGCGGGCCTGGCGGCGACCGTGGCGGCGCGGCTGCATGAGAGGCCGGCGAGCATCGACGAGCTCTCCAGGCTGACCGGCATCACGCCGGGCGAGGTCGCCGCTGCACTGGTCGAGCTCGAGCTCGGCGGCCGGGTGTCCGAGGCGGACGGCGTCTACCGCAGTACGATCGGCGCGTGACGCCGTACTGGCTCGACGAGGCTGCTCCCGCTCGCCCGCAGGTCGTGCTCGACGGTCGGCCCGAGGTGGTCGTCGTCGGCGGCGGCGTCACCGGCTGCTCGTGCGCGTTGAGCCTCGCCCGCGCCGGGGTGCGCGTGCGGCTGCAGGACTCGCGCGAGATCGCGGGCGGTGCAAGTGGCCGCAACGGTGGGTTTGCTCTCCGTGGCGCTCCGGCACCGTACGACGTCACCGAGGCCACCGTCGGGCGCGAACGTGCGGCCGAGCTGTGGAGGTGGACAGAGGATGCGATCGACCGGCTGGAGACGCTTGCCGGCGACTCATTCAGGCGCGTCGGCAGTCTCCGCCTGGCCGTCGACGCCGAGGAGCGGGATGAGCTTCGCGCCGAGTTCGAGGCCCTCCGAGCGGCCGGGTTCGACGCCGACTGGATCGAGGACTTCGACCCGCCGCTCGCAGGTCGATTCGCCGCCGCGATCAGGCATCCGACCGACGGCGTGCTCCAACCGGCACGGTTGGTACGAAGGTTGGCGCTCCAGGCCGCAGACGCGGGAGTGGAGATCCGGGAGCACGACCGCTTCGACTCGCTCGAGGAGGCCGAGGGAGCAGCGGTGGTCGTCTGCACCGACGGCTACCCGAGCGGGCTGCTCGGCGAGCTCGAGGGGCTGATCGTTCCGACACGGGGTCAGGTGATCGCGACCGAGCCCGTCTCCGAGCAGCTCTTCGAGGTACCGCATTACGGGCGTCACGGCTTCGACTACTGGCACCAGGCAGCGGACGGCCGCATCGTCGCCGGCGGCTTCCGGGACGCCTCCCTGGAGTCCGAGTTCACGGCGACGGAGGAGACGACCGAGCCGATTCAGCGTGCGCTCGAGTCGTTCGTCGAGGGCCTCCTCGGACGACCGGTGCGCGTCGACTACCGGTGGGCCGGCATCTTCGGCCTCGTGCTCGACTTTCAGCCGGTGGTCGGGCGCGTGCCCGGTCTCGAGCGGACCTGGGTTGCAGGCGGCTACTCGGGGCACGGCAACGTGCTCGGCTTTGCCTGCGGTGAGCTCGTGTCCCGGGCCGTGCTCGGCGATGCCGACCCACTCCTCGACGTCTTCGAGCCGGCGCGCCTGCTCTCGTAGCGGCGAGGCAGCCCGCTAATGCGTCGGTGCGACGGTCTTCGGACGCCGATCCGTGTCCCGAGGCACGGTGCGACGGTCGGGCGTAAGGGCGGGAGCGAACATGTCGAACACGAGGGTGAACTCGGTGCCCCACGTCCCACTGCGTACCTCGATCGACCCCTTGTGTGCGTCGACGATCGTCTTTGCGATTGCAAGGCCGAGCCCGGTTCCGCGGCGCTCGGTGCGGCCGGCGTGTGTCCAGAAGCGCTCGAAGACGTGGTCGATGGCGGCTGCGTCGATTCCATGTCCGTTGTCGATGATCCGAATCGACGCGGCTGTCTCCGTGCCCTGCGCGATGACGGAGATCCGCCCTCCGGGCCTCGTCGCCGACACGGCATTCTCGAGCAGCGCGTCGATCGCGTACTCGAGCCGGTGGGAGTCGACGTACAACGTCCCAGGCGTTCTGACATCGACCGTCCAGTTGCGGTCGACGGCGTCCATCCATCGGCCCGTGACGCCGATCAGCAGCTCCTCCAGGTCGGTGGCGCGGCGCTCGATGAGCTGGGGCTGCTCCGAGGTGATGAACACCAGGAGGCCGTTGACGATCTTCGCCATCCGGTCGAGCTCGAGGATCAGGGCGTCGGTGTCGTGACGATGATCCTCCCCGGTAAGCGCTGCCTTCGTGAGCTCGGCATAACTGCGTGCCAGCTGCAGCGGTGTCTTCAGGTGATGGGACGAGTCGCGAATGAACTCGCGTTCTCGTTCGCGGCTGCGGATAGCTTCCTGCTCGGCCGCCATGCGGTTCCGCGCATGCCACACCATGGCGAGGAACATCGCCGCCATCAGAGGCACCTCGGTCAGCTCATACGCGCTCGTCGGGCCCTTCGTGACCTCGAGCAGGATCATCCCGGCTGTCGACGCCATCACGACAGCGAGCACGATGGCCGTCGGCCCTACGCGCCAGACGCTGTAGCCGTAGAGCAGCGTGAGGCTCACCCAGATGAAGTGGAACGGAACCGTGCCGCCGTCGTGGCCCGCATACAGGCCCATGAACCCGAGGTTGGCTGCGGCGAAGACCGCCCAGCCGGCCTCGAACCGGTGCCTATGCAGCCACGAGGCAGTAGCCGACATTTCTCACGGTCTCGATATGGCAGCTGCCGACCTTTTGGCGGAGCCGGCGGACATAGACGTCGACGACGTTGGTGCCGGGGTCGAACGTGTAGCCCCAGATGTCTTCGAGCAGTTGCTTGCGAGTGCATACGCGCCCTTCGTGGCGCAGCAGGTACTCGAGCAGGAAGAACTCTCTCGACGAAAGCGGGATCGCCTTTCCGTCGACCAGCGCGAGTCGGCGTTGGAGGTCGAGCGTGAGTGTGGCGTCTCGCAGGAACCTCTGGTTCGACGATGAATCGTTCCCGCGGATGCGGGCGGACACTCGGGCGACCAGCTCTTCGAGCGCGAACGGCTTGGCCAGATAGTCGGCTGCGCCGAGATCGAGACACCGAACTTTCGCCTCCACATTTGAGAGCGCCGAAAGGATCAGCACCTGTTGCTCGCCGTGGACTGCGATCAGCCGCTCGAGGACCGTCAGGCCGTCGAGATCGGGCAACAGGAGATCCAGCAGGACGAGGTCGAAATTGCCTGTGCGTGCCTGCTCGAGCCCTGAGGTGCCGCTGTCAGCGACGACGACGTCGTAGCCGCGCTTCTCGAGCGTGCGGACGACGATGTCAGCCACCCCCGGATCGTCTTCGATCACGAGGATGCTGGTTCGGGTCTGGTCGCTTTGTGCCTGCCGCGGATCCATGTCGAACGTCGCGGACGCCTCTCGGCGTCCTACCCTCCCCCTCGTTGCAGGTCCCCCCAACTGACGTCCGCAAATCCCCGCTCTTTGCACAATTTGCGAAACTGCTCAAGACTCTAGTGACGTTCAACACGTTGGCAATGCCCCAGCGCCCCGGCTCGAGGCTGTGTGACGGTTTTGTCATGTGAGGCGTTGAGCGGGCCGAACGGCCGCGACTCAAAATGGCCTTGTGGTGCGGCGTGCCCGGGGAGGCTCCGTCGGCTCGCCGCGCGAGATTACAGATCGATTACAGCCGCAGAATCGACCTCGAGGAGTTCGGAGGTGGCCGGACGACCTGTTGGGCGACGTGATGCGGCGAGGGGGGCGGACCGCGGGGGGATGTTGCCTGGATAGCGCGGTCCGCCCAGCTGTCGTCTAACAGACCCGCTGTGCTCAGGCAACGCAGATGAGCGCTATGTCACGCGACTTTCATTCGGCCCGGCTCACCGGGCCGGATTCTCCTCGAAGACCTATTGTGGGTGCCTTGCGAATCGTCATCCTCGGTGGGGCGGGCATGCTGGGCCGCAAGCTCGCCGAACGCCTGACCCTCGACGGCACCCTCGGCTCGTCGGCGATAGCTCGACTGGCACTCGTCGACGTGGTGCCGCCCACACCGCCGCACGGAGCGGGGTTCGTGATCGACACCGTCGTCGCGGACATCTCGGAACCCGGCGTGGCGGAGAGCCTCGTCTCGACCAGGCCGGATGTCGTCTTTCATCTCGCCGCCGTGCTCTCCGGCGAGGCGGAAGCCGACTTCGAGCAGGGCTATCGCGTCAACCTGGACGGCACCAGGCATCTGCTCGAGACGATCCGCACGACAGGCAGCGACTACGTGCCACGCGTGGTGTTCGCGTCGTCGATCGCGGTGTTCGGCGCCCCGTTTCCCGAGGCGATCGGAGACGACCACGCCACCACGCCGCTGACGAGCTACGGCACACAGAAGGCCATCGGCGAACTGCTCCTGGCGGACTATTCGCGGCGCGGGTTTCTCGACGGCATCGCGATCCGGTTGCCGACGCTCTGCGTCCGTCCCGGCGCGCCCAACCGAGCCGCGTCGGGATTCTTCTCGAGCATCATCCGCGAGCCGCTGAACGGGCGCGAAGCGATCCTGCCGGTGCCGGAGAGCGTGCGTCACTGGTTCGCCTCACCGCGTGCGGCCGTCGGCTTTCTGGTGCGCGCCGCAGCGCTCGACACCGGGGTTCTCGGCGACCGCCGCTGCCTCACGATGCCCGGGCTCTCGGCAACCGTGGCAGAACAGATCGCAGCGCTGCGCAAGGTCGCGGGTGATGAGGCAGCGCGGTTGATCAGGCGCGAGCCCGACGAGACAATCATGAGGATCGTCGCCGGCTGGCCCCGAAACTTCGACCCGCGGCGCGCGCAGGAGCTCGGATTCACTGCGGAGGCTAGCTTCGACGAGATCGTGCGCATCTACATCGACGAGGAGCTCTCGCACGTGGGTGGATCTCTGCCGGGTCCGACTGCCGCTTCCGGTTGAGGCAGTCTTCCGCCGACGGCCGGCGAGGCAGTCAGAGGTCGAGCCGAGGCAGATCCAGCTCGTCGCGCTTCGCAAATGCCGCCTTCGCGATCGCCAGGTCCTGGATCGCGAGGCCTGTGGAGTCGAACAGGGTGATGTCGCCGGCGGACGCTCTTCCGGGCGCCTGTCCTGCGAGTACGTCACCCAGTTGGGTAACGCCGACTCTGCCGATCAGCCCGGCGTCGAACGCCGCCGCCAGCTCGCCGCCGTGGCTCGCCTGCTCCCAGTCGTCGCAGAAGAGCGCCCCGCGCGCGAGCTCTGTCACCGCGATCTCGGCCTTGCCCGGACCGTCGGCGCCCATCAGGGAGACGTGCTGACCCGGTGACAAGGAGCCCTCGGAGAAGAGCACGGCGCGCCCCGGCGTGACGGTGACGACGACGTCGCTCGCGAGGGCTTCCTCCAGCGACGCCGCCACGACGGCGCCGAACTGCTCTGCGACAGCTGCGGCTCGAGCGGCGTCCAGATCCCAGACGGCGACGTCCCGGTTCCGCTCGCGGAACATCGCCACCGTTTCTGCACCGTTGACACCGGAGCCGACGACGGCGACAGAAGACGCGTCCGGGCGGGACAGCGTCTCGGCCGCGATGACGCCGGCGGCGGCGGTGCGCAGCGCCGTCACGGCTGCCGCATCGAGCAGCGCGAGCAGCTCTCCGGTGTCGGCGTCGGAGAGCAGGACGACGCCGGTCACCGTCGGGAGCCCGCGTGCGGCATTGCCCGGAAACGAGGTCACCCATTTGAGCAGCGCATGGCCGCCCCCGAGCGCCGGCATGGCGCGAAAGTCGCCCGCCGGATAGTTCGTCACGTAGAGCTTCGGCTGCATCGTCCAGTCGCCGCGTGCGTGGTGGACGAACGCAGCACGGACGGCGTCGAAGGCCTCGCGCGGCGAGACCGCGCGCCTGACGTCCGCGCCGGAAAAGAACGTGACGCCCATCGATGCGGCTCTAGTAGAAGCCTTCGCGGCGGGCATAGCGCTCGGCGCGCGCCGCGTCGTATGCATCTGCGTCGAACGACGGATCGAGGCTGCGGTGGATCTCGCCGGACGTCGGCAACTGGGCACGATCGACGTGGCGATCCGCGTCCCAGAGCTGCGAGCGCAGGAACGCCTTCGAGCAGTGCGTGAAGACCTCGTCGATCTCGATCAGCAAGCCGAGCGTCGGGACCTTCCCCTCGACGGCGGAGGGCTCGAGCAGCTCGGCATCGGTGACAATCGTGGCGCGACCGTTGACCCGGAGCGTGTCGCCGACACCGGGAACGAAGAACAGAAGTCCGACGTGCGGATTTCGGAGGATATTGCGCAGCGAGTCGGCGAGCCGGTTTCCGGGGCGGTCCGGGACCAAGAGCGTGCGATCGTCGAGCACGCGAACGAAGCCCGCCGGGTCCCCACGCGGGCTCACGTCGCAGGTGCCGTCCGGAGCCGCTGTCGCCAGGCAGAGGAACGGCGACAGGTCGATGAACCGGCGAGTGAGCGCGTTGACGCGGTCGCTGACCTTGGCCCGGACGATGTCGGCGGGCTCGCCGATCAGCTCGCGCAGCGCCGATTCGTCAGCGATCGCACCCATCAGCTCGACTTGACCGCCGCAATCAGCTTGATGACGGAATCCTTTGCGTCGCCGAACAGCATCGTCGTCTTGGGGTCGAGGTAGAGCTCGTTGTCGATGCCTGCGAAGCCGGGGTTCATCGAGCGTTTCATCACGATCACGCTGGCGGCCTTGTCGACGTCGAGGATCGGCATTCCGTAAATCGGCGACGAGGTGTCCGAACGGGCAGCAGGGTTGGTGACGTCGTTGGCGCCGATCACGAGCACGACATCGGTTTGTGTGAACTCCGGATTGATCTCGTCCATTTCCTTGAGCTGATCGTACGGGACATTCGCCTCCGCGAGCAGCACGTTCATGTGACCGGGCATGCGGCCGGCGACCGGATGGATCGCGTACGCGACCTCGATGTCCCGCTCCTCGAGGAGGTCTGCCAGCTGCCGCACGTCGTGCTGCGCCTGGGCGACGGCAAGCCCGTAGCCGGGCACCACGATCACCCGGCGGGCGAACGACAGCATCACCGCGACGTCCTCCGGTGATGTCGCCCGCACCGTACGCCCGTCGTCGACACGGGTCGCGGCCGACCCGGCCTGCACCTGGCCGAAGGCGCCGAACAGCACGTTGCTGATCGACCGGTTCATCGCCTTGCCCATCAGCAGCGTCAGGAGCGTGCCGGACGCGCCGACGAGCGCACCGGCGACGATGAGGACGTTGTTGTTGAGCACGAACCCTGCCGCGGAGGCTGCGAGTCCCGTGAAGGCATTCAGTAGCGAGATCACGACCGGCATGTCGGCGCCGCCGATCGGAAGCACGAACATGACCCCGAACAGGAGCGCGGCAGTCACGAGACCGTAGATCAGCCACTGCTGGTCTCCGCCGGCAGCGATCGCGATTCCCAGGACGACAGCGACGAGGATGATCAAGCCGTTGACCACCTGCTGTGCCCGGAACACGATCGGGCGGCCGGAGACGAGCTCCTGCAGCTTCGCGAACGCGATGATCGAGCCGGAGAAGGAGATCGCTCCGATCAGGGCCGACAGCGTCGTCGACGTCGCCTCGACCGTGGACAGGCTGCCGGCGAAATTGTGGAACTCGACGAGTGCGATCAACGCCGCGGCGCCGCCTCCGACCCCGTTGAACAGGGCGACCATCTGCGGCATCGCGGTCATCTTCACCGTCCGCGCGCCGACGATGCCGGCCACGCCTCCGATCACCATGGCAATCGCGATCAGCGCGTAGTTGTGGAGCCCGTCGTGCGCCAGCGTGACGACGATCGCCAGGGTCATCCCGGCGGCGCCGATCCAGTTCCCCTTGCGCGCGTGCTTCGGCGACGAGAGGAAGCGGAGCGCAAGGATGAAGGTCACGATCGTGACCAGATAGAGGGCGTCACTTGTCGTGCGGCCCACGCCTCGGCTCCCTGCGCTTGAACATCTGCAGCATGCGATCGGTGACGACGAAACCGCCGACCACGTTCGCAGCCGCGAGGGCGACTGCGACGAATCCGACCACCTTCGTGAACGTGTCGTCGGCTGTGCCGGCGACGAGAATCGCGCCGACGATCACGATCCCGTGGATCGCGTTGGTGCCCGACATCAGTGGCGTGTGCAACATCGTCGGCACCTTCGAGATCACCTCGACGCCGAGGAACACCGCCAGCACCAGGATCGTGAGCTCGATCACGAACGGCGTCATGCGCGCCCCTCGCCGGCCATGGCGAAGCGTCTCACGCCGCCACCTCGGCCGGGGGCCGCGCGACGCACGTGCCGGCGGTGATCTCGTCGTCGAAGTCGAGCGCCAGCTCTCCGGCCGGGGCGAGATGCTGCAGCAGCGCGATCACGTTGCGTGCGTACAGGCGGCTTGCGTCGGATGCCATCAATGACGGCAGGTTCGTCAGGCCGACGATCGTCACGCCCTCGCGGACGATCTCCTCACCCGGGTGAGTGAGCTCGCAGTTGCCACCCGTCTCTGCGGCGAGGTCGACGATGCAGCTTCCGGGCCGCATCTGTGCCACGGCCGAGGCGGGAATCAGCTTCGGCGCCGGCCGGCCGGGCACGAGGGCCGTGGTGACCACGATGTCGAACTCCGGCAGGCGCCGCTCGAGCGCCGCCTGCTGTTCCTGCTGCTGCTCCGCGGTCAACTCCTTCGCATACCCGCCGTCGGTCTCCTCGCCGCTGACGCCGAGGTCGAGGAAGACGGCACCAAGCGATTCCACCTGCTCCTTCACCGCGGGGCGGACGTCGAACGCCGAGACGACGGCGCCCAGGCGGCGTGCGGTGGCGATCGCCTGCAGTCCGGCGACGCCGGCGCCCAGCACCAGCACCCGTGCGGGTGCGATCGTGCCGGCAGCCGTCATCAGCAGGGGAAACATCTTCGGGACGCGGTCGGCGGCGATCAGCACCGCCTTATAGCCGGCGACCGTCGCCTGTGACGACAGCGCATCCATCGTCTGCGCGCGAGTGATGCGGGGCACGGACTCCATTGCAAACGCGACGATGCCGTGCTCTTGCAGCCGCTCGATTCCTTCGGGGTCGGTCAGCGGTGCCAGAAAGCCGATCAGCACGGTGCCGGGCGCCATGGCGGAGACCTCCTCGGCGGCAGGCCGCGAGACGCGGACGACCGCGTCGGCGCCGCCGTACAACTCGCCCCGTGCCCGCAAGACCGCACCGGCGGACGCGTAGTCCTCGTCGAAGAAGCCGGCTGCTGCGCCGGCTCCGCGTTCGACGACGATCTCGAAACCGGCAGCCGCGAGCCGCCCGATCGACTCGGGTACGAGCGCGACCCGGCCTTCGCCGGGAGCGGCCTCACGCGGAACGACGACGCGCACGTGACGAATGTACGGGAAGGGATTTCCGTGCGTGAGGGGAACCTCACCCCTCGTGACCGGGATCGAGCCTTTCACCACGGCGATGCGGGCAAGCGACCCGAGTCTCGAGTTTCATGCCGCGCGCGTCGGGGCTCACGCCGACGCCGTCGCGCGGCGGCTCGGCTGGAGCGACGAGCGGCTGGGAGAGCTGAGCCTCGGCGCGGCGCTCCATGACGTGGGCAAGCTCAACCTCCGTCGCTCGGTGCTCACGAAGCCCGGTCGCCTGAGCGAGGACGAGATCGCCGAGATCAGGGCACACCCGGTCGAAGGTGCGTGGTTGATCGCCGGCTTGAGCCCCCTCGCGACGGCCCTCCCATACGTTCTCTTCCACCACGAGCGCTGGGACGGCGGCGGCTACCCGACGCGGCGGTCTGGGTACCAGATCCCGATCGAGGGGCGCCTGCTCGCAGTCGTGGACGCATTCGACGCGATGACCTCGACCAGGCCGTACCGCGACGCGCAGGATCCGGACTGGGCTCTGGGCGAGGTCGAGCGGTGCGCCGGGACGCAGTTCGACCCCGATATCGCGGCGGCCTTTTGTGCCGCCTTCGAGGCGGGGGACATCGGCACCGGGGAGTGTGAAGCGGCAGCGACGCTCCGCTGAGAAGCCGCTCCCGTGGACGGCCTAGAGGGACGCCCAGACGTCGAGCTTCGACTTCGTGCGCCGGATCGCCTCGTCGGTGAATTCAGTGGTGCCGGCATGGCCGCCGAGGTCGGCGGTGCGCACGCCCTCGGCCACGGCCTCCAGGCAGGCCTCGCGGATCGCCCGCCCGGCATCCTGAACCTGCGCTTCATCCGCCTGGGCGAGCAACGCCGCGGCGGCGAGGATCATCGCCATCGGATTGGCGACGTCTTTTCCCTGCAGCGAGGGGGCCGTGCCGTGGGCTGCTTCGGCCATCAGGGCCGACGGCACGTAATCGTCGCCGAACGCCACGAGCAGCGATTCCGAGCCGGCAATGGAGCCGAAGAGCGGGAGCACGAGATCCGAGAGAATGTCTCCGTCTCGATTGAGCGCCGGGATCACCATCGGCGATCCGCTCGACGAGATGAGCAGGGCGAATGTCGCGTCGATCAGTTGCGGCTCGTATTTCACCTCGGGATGGCGCGCGGCGGCGGCATCCATCTCTTCCTTGAGCATGCCCTCGTATACGGGGCTGACGGTGTACTTCGGGCCGCCGAACACTTTGGCGCCCATTCTCTCCGCCTGTCGGAACGAGAACTCCGCCACCGCGCGGCAGATGCCGCGTTCGATCCGTTCCGTGCGAAAGGCGACCTCGCTTTCGCCCGATCCTTCGCGCCACTCCGCGGCACCGTATGCGTCGCCGACGGCCATGCGCACGACGGAGATCGGGGAATGGACGCCGCCGAGAGGAACGACCCCCGGGATGCGGCGTCCGGTGCGGACGATCACCTTGCCGCCTATCTCTTCACGCAGGATGCGGTTCGGCGAGCCCACGTCCCCTGCCACCTCCGGGGTCACCGTCGCCGCCTTGAGGCCGAGCCCGTGGGTGCGGATCGCGCGTGCCGCTTCGTGGACGACCTCGTTCTGGGTTGCCCGCCGATTTTCGAGCGACAAGTCGAACCGCGGCAATGCGAGCTCGAAGCCGATCACGTCCGGTTGCAGCACCCGGAGCGACTCCTCGAGCAGTTCCTGCCCGGTTTGGTCGCCTTCGAGAACGATGATCGTTCGTGAATCCATTGCGGCGATTGTAGTGATCAGCCCCGGCGTTCCGGAATCACTAGCGGGTACGACAATGATGGAGTAAAATCGCGACCGAATTCACCCTCTATTTGCTCGCTGCCATTGCCGCGAGCATCGATCGGAAAGGATTCTTGTGGCGCGAAAGACCGTGCTTGTATGTGACACCTGCGGTAGCGAGGTGAGCGAGGGGAAGGGTGCCGTGATGCGCATCACGTTCACGGACGCCAGACGGGGCGCAAAAGCCGCAGATCTCTGCGACAACTGCGCGGGTGGAATGCCGGGCGTCGCAGTCGCACGTCGCGGCCGCAAGCCGAAGTCGGCAGCGTAGAGGCGGGGGGTGCCTCGCCCCTAGGGCAAGGCACCCCGGCCCGTCGGCGTGCCCGTTCGCCGCTCTTTGCGCGAACTCGTCCCGGCAATGGGCGAGGCCGTCAAAGCCCACGACTACCATTGCTCAATGGGCCTTTCGCTCGTCGTCGGGCCGGCACATGCCGGCAAAGTCGGGCTGCTGCTCGAGCGCTTCGCCGGCGCGCTGGAAGACGATCCCTGGCTGATCGTCCCGAATCGCTCGGACGTCGACGGCGTCGAGCGCGAGTTGCTCGCCCGGCGTGGTGCGCTGCTCGCGGGCACGATCGGCACGTTCGATTCGCTGTTCGAGACGCTAGCCCGCGGCGGGGACGGTGGACGGCGCGTGATCGGGGACGCCGAGCGCGCCCTTGTGCTGCGCCGTATCGTCGCGGCCGCCGATCTGAACGGGTTGGGACGCTCGGCCCGCTTCGCGGGCTTCGCCGACACCCTGGCAGGCACGCTGACGGAGCTGGAATCGAGTCTCGTCGACCCGGCCCTGCTCGATCCCGATCTCGCAGTGCTGGCCCTTGCCTACCGGCGGGAGCTCGAACGGCTGGGCGCGTGGGACCGCGGCATGTTGCGAGCACGCGCGCTCGAACGGATCACGGGCGACCTCGGCGCCTGGAACGCCGCACCCGTGCTCGCGTACGGGTTCGAGGACCTGACCGGCGCCGAGTGGAGACTGCTCGAGGCATTGGCGGCCCGGGTAGAGGTGCACGTCTCGTTGCCCTACGAACCGGGCCGTGTCGTGTTCGCATCGCTTTCCCGCACGGCGCAGGACCTGTCGCGCCTCGCCGGCGAGGCGATCGTCGAGCTCCCGCCGCGCTCGTCCGAGTACCTGCCGAAGGCGCTCGCGCACCTCGAGCGGCGCCTCTTCGAGGACGACCCCGTGCCGGTGCCGCTCGACGGCTCGATCCGGTTTCTCGAGGGGGCCGGGCGGCGCGCGACGCTCGAGCTTGTGGGCGAGGAGGTGTTGCAGCTCATCGCCGACGGCACCCCGCCGGAGGCGATCGCGGTCCTGTGTCCCTCGGTCGATCGAGTCCGTGCCTCGGTCGAGACGGCGTTCGGGGCCCTGGGTGTGCCCATCGCACTCGAAGGGCGAGCGAAGCTCGGCGCGACGCCATTCGGCCAGGCACTGCTCTCGCTGCTGCGCTTTGCGTGGGCTGGCGGCGGCCGCCGTGAGCTCTACGCATATCTCCGGTCGCCGTACTCGGGGATGACGCGTTCCGATGTCGACTGGCTCGAAGGGCGCCTACGCGGACGCGCGGTGACCCGGGCCGAGCGAACGGTCGAGGAGACGACCAAGCTTCGCAACGGACGGCCGCTGCCCGTGCTCGAGCTCGTGGGCGGGGATGCGCCTCCGCTCCCGGTCGTGCGGTCGCTTGCCGAGGCAATGCTGCGGGGTGCTCACGGCCTGGGTTCGCCGCCGCTCACGAACGCGTCGCGAAACGACCTGCGCGCTCACGACGCCGTCCTGGGCACCCTCGGGGAGCTGGAGCGGATGACCCCGGGAGCGTTCCCCGGCCTCTCCCGGGACGACGTGATCGCGTCACTCGAGCGGGCGACGGTGCGGGGGGACGGTGCAGCCGAGCCGGGTCGCGTGGCCGTGCTCGACCTCGGCCGCGCGCGCACACGCCGCTTCGAGGCCGTCTATGTGATCGGGCTCGAACAGGGCTCCTTGCCTCGCCGGGCGGCAACGTCGCCGTTCCTCGACGACGAGTCGAGGCGGGCGCTCGACCAGCAGGGTGCGCGCCTCGAGCGGCCGGACGCCGCGGGCCGTGACCGGTATCTCTTCTACACGGCGTGCACGCGCCCGACGAGACGGCTCACTCTCGTGCGAGAAGCGGCGACCGATGAGGGCTCTCCCCGCGAGCCGAGCCCGTTCTGGGACGCGGTCCGAGCACTGTTCCGCGCTGACGACGTCCGGCGCCAAACAGTCCGCCGCCCGCTCTCGCGCCTGACGTGGCCGATCGACGCTGCGCCGACCGAGCGCGAGCGTCTTCGATCGCTCGCCGGGCTCGCCGCGGTCGACCCAAAGGAGGCGGAGGCGTTGGCTTTCGCGAACGGGTGGGGCCGGAAGCTCTCCCGCGCGCGCCGGGCATTCTCACGACCGACGGCGATCCGGCACCCACGAGCCCTGGCGCTCCTCGGCAGCCGTGAGACCTTCCGGGTCACCGATCTCGAGCGGATGGCCGGCTGCTCCTCCGCCTGGTTCGTCGAGCGGTACCTACAGCCCCGCGAGATCGATCAGGCGATCGACCCTCGTATGCGCGGTTCGATCGCCCACGTCGCCCTGCAGCGGTTCTACAGCCAGCTGCCGAGTGCGATCCCGGGTGCCGAGCGGGTGACGCCGGAGAACGTCGAGGACGCAGTTGCCCTGATGCGGGCGAGTGTCGACAGCGCGCTCGACTCGGGGCTGCGCATCGACGTCGCGGACCTGCAGCGCCGTGAGCTCGCGCAGGGGCTGCAACGTGACCTCGAGCAGCTCGTCCGGGACGAGGCCACGGCCCGCTCGTCGTACGTTCCGCGCCGGCTCGAGGTCGCCTTTCAGGCATACGAGCTGACTCCCGGCGTGGCGGTGGGCGGGAAGATCGACCGGGTCGACGTCGATCCAATCAGCGCCCGCGGCATCGTCGTCGACTACAAGTCCGGCGCGGCCCCGACAGCGTCCCAGATCCATGACGAGGCGCGGCTGCAGATTCCGCTCTACATGCTCGTGCTCCGCGATCAGCTCGGCCTTGAGCCGATGGGCGGGGTGTACATGCCCCTCGGCGGCGGCCGGCGTCCGCGCGGGATGCTGCTTGCCGCCGATGACCAGGTGCCCGGATTCGCAGCGGCCGACTACCTCGACCCCGAGACCTTCGACTCGGAGGTCGAGCATGCCCGGGAAACGGCCGTCGGCCTGGCACACCGGATGCGCGCGGGGGACATCCACCACGACCCGCGCGGCGGCGAATGCCCTGCCTGGTGCGACCTCTGGCGGATCTGCCGTAAGGAGCGACCCTGAGCCGAGACGCGAATCCTCAGCAGCAGGCGGCGATCGCCGCACGCGGCAGCGTGTTCGTCTCCGCAGGTGCGGGAACCGGCAAGACGACCGTGCTCGTGGAGAGATTCGCCAGGGCCGTCGTCTCCGACGGGCTCGACGTCGATTCGCTGCTCGTGATCACGTACACCGATCGTGCGGCAGGCGAGCTGCGTGCACGCATCCGTGCGCGCATGCTCGAGCTCGGCCGACCAGAGGTCGCCCGCGAGCTCGACGGTGCGTGGATCTCGACGATTCACGGCTTTTGCCGGCGCCTGCTGACCGCCTATCCGTTCGCGGCAGGGATCGATCCTCGCTTCCGGGTGCTCGACGATGCGCAGGCTCGGGTGTTGCAGGGAGAGGCCTTCAACGTCGCGTTGGATGCCTTCTGCGCCACCGACGAGGCTGATCGCTGGCAGCTGCTGGCGACCTATCGCGCCGACGGCCTGCGCTCGATGCTCGTGAGCGTGTACGACACGCTTCGGTCTGCGAGCCGTGAGCTCGTGCTCGAGCCGGGCGTGCCGGGCAACCTCGACGACAGCCTGTCCGAGCTGCGCGAGGCAGCACGTTGTCTCGCCGACGACGAGAACGCGACCGAGCTTCAGCGTGCGGCTGCCCGCGCGGCGCTCGACCTCGTCGCGACGCCGACACTGCCCGAACAGCTCCTCGACCTCGACGAGCTCGCCGCGCGCGGCCCCCGGGCGGCGACGTACAACGACGCGCGAGCCACTGTTCGCACGGCCGCACTCGAGGAGCTCGCCTCGCGCGACCGTGCGCTGCTACAGGAGCTGCTCGGTGGTTTTGCGCATGCGTATGCGGCTGCCAAGGATCGCGAGTCGGCGCTCGACTTCGAGGATCTCCAGCTCCGCGCCCGCGACCTGCTGCTCGAGCACCCGGCGATTCGCGAGGCCGAGCAGCTTCGCTTCCGGTCGATCATGGTGGACGAGTTCCAGGACACCAACCGGCTGCAAACGGAGATCGTCGACCTGCTGTCGGCCGGGCCGGAGAAAGAGCTGTTCTTCGTCGGAGACGAGTTCCAGTCGATCTACGGGTTCCGCCACGCCGATGTCGCAGTCTTCCGGGAGCGTCGCGCGTCGGCGCCCTGCGTGTTGCCGCTGACCCTCAACTACCGGTCGCGTCCGGAGGTGCTCGCGGCCGTCAACGAGCTGTTCGCCGCCGAGTTCGGCGACGGCTTCCAGCCGCTCGACCCGGTAGACGGCTACGGCGACCCGCTGCTGGGAACGCCGTTCGAGCTCCTCGTCACCGACAAGGCCTCCTACGCCGACACCGGCGTCCACTGGCGCCGGGCCGAGGCGCGTCACGTCGCCCGGCGCGTCCGAGAGCTCGTCGACCTGGGTGCCGCGACTCCCGGCGAGATCGTGTTGCTCTTCGCCGCCGGCACCGACGCCGAGTGGTTCGAGGAGGAGCTGCGCGCCGTCGACCTGCCGACGTATCGCATGACCGGTCGCCGCTACTTCGGCCAGCAGCAGGTCGTCGATCTGCTCTCCTACCTGCGGCTGCTCCAGAATCGCTACGACGACGAGGCGCTGCTCACCGTATTGGCGTCGCCTTTCGTCGGTGTCTCCAACGACGCGCTCGTCCTGATCCGTGCCGACGCGGAGAAACGGCCGATCTTCAAGGGCATCGAGCGCAGCCTGCCGGGCGATCTCGCGGACGACGACAGGCGCCTCGTGCGGGCTTTCCTGCAGCGCTATGAACGGCTCGTCGAGGTGTCGGCGCAGCTGTCGCTCGAGCTCCTCTGCGAGCGGATCGTCGTCGAGCACGACTACGACCTCGCCGTGCTCACCCGTCGCGACGGCCGCCGCCGCTATGCGAACCTGCGCAAGCTCGCGCGCCTCGCGCGGTCGTACGAAGAGCTCCGTGGCCCCGACATCGAGGGCTTCGTCCGTTTCGTCGCCGAGCAGGAGGCCGCAGGTGCCCGGGAGCTCGACGCCGTGTCGGAGGAGGAAGGCGCCGACGCCGTGCGGCTGCTCACGATTCACACCGCCAAGGGCCTCGAGTTCAAGGTCGTCGTCGTCGCCGATGCAGGACGCGACCGCGCCCGGACCGACGAGATCCTCTGCCTCTCCGACGGCCGCTTCGGGTTCAAGGTCGCGCATCCTGCGACCGGGTCGCGCGTCGGGACGTCGTCGTACCAGGACGTCAAGGAGACGCGTGAGCGGGAGGAGGAGGCGGAGCGGCTTCGCCTCTACTACGTCGCGATGACACGAGCGATGGACCGCCTGATCGTGTCCGGGTCCGTCGATCTTGCGAATGACCGTCTCGAACGCACCCCGATCGCATGGGTCCTCGATCGCCTCGAGCTCACGGACGACGTACGTCGCGAGGGCCCGAGCCCGATCGAGGTGGAGCGCGGCGCGGCGGGTGTCGTTCTCCGGGTCGACCGCTTCGACGGTGCCACCCAGACGGTGCCCGCGGTACCGCCCGACCCCGAGGCAGCCGACGCGGAGGCCGGCCAGCTCGTGCTGTTCGAGGGTGCCGGGGAGGAGCTGCCGGCGCCGGCACCCCGCCTGCGTGAGCTCGTCGAGATCCCCACGCCTCCGCTGCAGCGCTTGCGGCGCCTGTCCTACAGCGCGATCGCGCTCTACGACCGTTGCTCGTACCGGTTCTACGCCGAGCGGATCGCCGGGATGCAGCCCGTCGAGTGGGAGCGTGGGGGCGGGGGAGACGGCGGGCTGCACGCAACGGAGATCGGCGATGCCGCGCATCGTCTGCTCGAGCGCGTCGATCTCACTGCCCCGGCCGTGCCCGCTCGGGACGAGATCGCCACGCTCGTAGGCTCGTGGTACGCGTCTGTGACGGATGCGGAGCTGGACCGCGTGACGTCGCTCGTGAGCGCCTACTGCGACTCGGAGCTCGCGCGACGCATTGCCGCACTGCCGGGCGTACGGTCCGAGCGTCCGTTCGCCTTCGAGCTCGACGGCGTCGTGCTCAACGGCCGGCTCGACGTCCTGTGGAACGGTGGCGAGCGCGCCCTGGTGCTCGACTACAAGACGAACGCCCTCCTGGAGAGGGAGCCTGCGGCGATCGTCGACGAGGAGTACGGGACCCAGCGCACCGTGTACGCGCTGGCCTGCCTGCGCGCGGGAGCCGAGACAGCGGAGGTCGTCTACCAGTTCCTCGAAGCGCCGGAGGATGTCGTCACCTCGACCTTCTCGCGCACCGATGCACCGTCGCTCGAAGCCGAGTTGTCGGTGTCGATCGCACGCATCCGGGCAGGCGAGTTTCGCCCGACGCCGAGCCTGTTCGCATGCTCGGGCTGTCCGGCGCTCGACGTCGTCTGCGCGGGACCTCGGCTCGGCGGACCACCGCCGATCATCGATGCGCCTGTGGGCGCGGCCGCCGAGTAGGCGTGCAGGTCGCCGCACTGTACGACGTGCACGGGAACCTCCCGGCCCTCGAGGCGGTGCTCGCGGACATCGAGCGGCTCGGGGGCGCCGACGAGATCGTCGTCGGCGGTGACGTGCTCTGGGGCCCGATGCAGACCGAATGCCTCGGGCTGCTCCGGGAGGCGGGGGGAGCGTTCGTCTCCGGCAATTGCGAGCGAGACGTCCTGCATCCCACGAGTGACGTCGACCGCTGGTGCAACGAGCGCCTCGCCGAGCCAGAGCGCTCCTTCGTCGCAACCTGGCCCGCGACGGTGGAGCTGGAAGTCGACGGTCTCGGGCACGTGGTTTTCTGCCATGCCACACCGCGTGACGACGAGGCGATCCTGACGCGGATCACACCCGACGAGTCGGTTGCGGCCGCGCTCACGGGCATCGATGCGGCAGTCGTCGTGTGCGGCCACACCCATGTGCAGTTCGACCGGCAGGTGCCCACGTCGCCGCGACTCGTCAATGCAGGCAGCGTCGGCCTCCCGTACGAGGGTAGGACCGGCGCGTTCTGGGCGTCGCTCGGACCAGGCGTCGACCTGCGCCGGACCGAGTACGACCTCGAGCAGGCCCTCGCCAGGCTCGGCACGACCGGCTTTCCGGACGAGACGGGATTTCCATGGTTCGACGAGATCTTCGCGCGTGTGCTCGCCGGCCACGTGGCGCCCGAACAGGCGACCGCGGAGTTCGAGGGCCGGCGTGGCGCGTAGCTACGTCGCGGAGGCGCGCCGCCGTGGGCTCGGGCGCCGCCGGGAACGCATCGGACCGATCATCGCTCGCCTCGCCGAGGAGCACGCCGACGCCGAGATTGCCCTGCGCTTCGCGAGCGATGTCGAGCTGCTGATCTCGGTCATGCTCTCGGCGCAGACGACGGACGTCAACGTGAACCGCGTCACGGAGCGGCTGTTCGCCAAGTACCGTCGCCCCGAGGATTACCTCGCCGTCGAGGCGGAAGAGCTCGAGCGCGATGTGTTCCAGACGGGTTTTTACCGCCAGAAGACGAAGTCGATCCGCGGTTCGATGCGCGTTCTCCTGGAGGAGTTCGACGGCGTTGTGCCGCGCACGATCCCCGAGCTGCTGCGGCTCCCCGGAGTGGCGCGAAAGACCGCCAACGTCGTCGCCGCCGAGCTCGGGCACGCGCAGGGAATCGTCGTCGACACGCATGTGAGGCGGCTCTCACAGCGCCTCGCGCTGACCCGGAACGACGATCCGGTCAAGATCGAGCGGGATCTCGTCAAGCTCGTGCCGCGGGCCGACTGGGCGCGCTTTCCGCACCTGCTGATCTGGCATGGCCGGCGCGTGTGCGATGCACGCAGACCGCGATGCACGGAATGCGTCCTTGCCGACCTCTGCCCGTCCTGGCGGGTCGACTGACGGCGACTGCCTGCGACGCCTGACTGACGGCCTCCTACGGCCGCACCCAGTGCTGGAGCCGCAGGTCGTCTCCGTAGCGGAACTGGCGTAGGAGCGCGTACGTCGGCGTATGCACGGCGACGCGTGCGCGTGCGATCGCGGCGGCCGGCGTGTCCGCGACAACTGCGACCCAGGCACCGTCGCCTCGCGCGTGGTCGGTCGTCCTGACGTAGGGGGCGTAGTACGCGAAAGCCGCGCGGGAGCGGTCGGGTACGACGACAACGGTCTCATGGGCACCTTGCACGCGCTTGACCCCGTTCGCGAGCGCACGCCAGTCCTGCGCGGGCGCGACCGTGAGGCGTGCCGCGAGCACGGCAGCCGCCACGAGAGCGAGCGCCGCGAGCGCGATGTGCGTCACCCAGGGCTCCTTCCCGCTTGGGAACAGTTCGACTGCCGCTCCGCACGCGAGGGCGAGGCCAGGCGCACACAGGGTGAGTGAGGAGACGGGGAGGATCGGCATGACCGTTGCCGCAAGCAGGCACACAACGACCGGGGCGAGCGCCAGCGCGCTGACGAGAACGGGCTTCCACCATGCCGGCTCGCGCCCACGGCCGGCGAACAGCGCAGCTGCACCGGCCACGGCTGCAGCGAGGAACAGCGGATTCCAGCCGACGGCGTGAAGTGCCCCACGGCCGAGCGTCGTGAGATCCAGTGTTCCGGGCCCTTCCGTGGAGCCGATCCGGTCGGCTGCCATCCACGCCAGCAGGGCGGTCGCGGCCGCACCGACAAATCCGACACCGACGCAAGTGGCTCGGTCCAATCTGGCCGGCCAACGACCTCGGCGCGCGACGAGCGCGGCTCCGTGGGCAAGAAGCACGCTCGCGGCCAGCGGATGGGTGAGCGGCAGCGCGACCGCGAGGAGCCCGTAGCCGAGCCAGCGCCATGTTCGGCCGCGCTCGAGCGCCGAGACGAGCGCGAGCGTCGAGGCGACGATTCCGAGAATGCCGAGCGCATACGGCCGTGCCTCGCGGGCGACCTCGACGACGCCTGCGTTCGTACCGAGCGCGACACCCGCCACCAGGCCGCCGAGGCGGCCCAGGAGTCGCGTTCCGAGCACGACGAGGAGCGCCGCAGCCAGCGCGACCGCGACAGCTGAGGCGATCCGAACGGTCGTCTCGCCGGTCCCGGCCCGTGTGACGAGCTTCAACAGCAGCAGGTATCCGCCCTGGCCGGGATCGTCGTGGACTACGGCATGAAGAACGTCGCCGAGCGGTCGATCGGCCTGCGCCAGCGACGCGGCCTCGTCCGTCGACACCGACCGGTCCCCGATCGCGACGGCGGCGACCGCAAGCGTCCCGAGACCGACGGCAAGCGGTGCGAGCACCCACACAATCGCGGGGCGCGATCTGTCAACGCGGGCGGCCGGAGGGCTTGTCGTCGCAGTTCCCTCGGTCACCGCCCGAGGGTACTCGGTACCCCGGCCAGTGCCTCAGGAGGCGATGACCTCGATCTTCGAGACAGCGTGGCTCTGCTCGCTGAGGTACCGCTCGGCATCGAGCGCAGCGGCACATCCCGATGCTGCTGCAGTGACTGCCTGGCGGTACACGTGATCCTGGACGTCGCCTGCCGCAAAGACTCCGGGGATGTTCGTCTCCGTCGACTTGCCCATGGTGACGAGGTATCCGCTGTCGGGCTCGTGGTCGAGCTGGTCGAGGAACAGCCCGGTGTTCGGGTCGTGGCCGATCGCGACGAAGAAGCCGTCGGTCGCGAGTTCGCTCGTTGCGCCGGTGACGGTGTCGCGCAACCGCACGCCGCTGACCTTGCCGTCACCGAGTACCTCCTCGGGGACCTTGTTGAGCACGAACTCGATCTTGTCGTTCGCCCGTGCCCGATCGACCATGATCGGCGAGGCGCGGAACTCCTCGCGCCTGTGCACGAGGTGCACCTTGCTGGCAAAGCGCGAGATGAACAGGGCCTCCTCCAGCGCGGAGTCGCCGCCGCCGACGACGGTGACGATCTTGTCGCGGAAGAACGAGGCGTCACAGGTCGCGCAGTACGAGACGCCGCGACCCTGCAGCCGTTGCTCCGACTCGAGCCCAAGCTGGCGGGCGGACGCGCCGGTTGCAACGATCACGCTGTCCGCGGTGTATTCGTCGTCGCCGACCCAGACGCGGAACGGCCGCTGCGAGAAGTCGACGCGGGTGACGTCGTCGGTGAGGTACTCGGCGCCGAACCGCTCGGCCTGGCGGCGGAAGTCCTGGATCATGATCGGCCCCATGACGCCGTCGGCGTACCCCGGGTAGTTCTCGACATCCGACGTGATCATCAGCTGGCCGCCCCAGTTGAAGCCTTCGATCACGAGCGGGCGCAGATTCGCCCGCGCCGTATACAGCGCCGCCGTGTACCCGGCCGGCCCTCCTCCGATGATGATCACGCTCCGCTTGTCGCTCACGGGGTCTATGGCTCCTCGATCCGTCGTAGCTCGCTGGTATTGCAGCTCTACTGTAGAAAACGTCGGCGACGCACGATGTGTTCCGGTGTCAGGCGGCGTTCGCATCGCCGGGCACCATCTCGAGCGCTGCCGGCAGCGTGGGAAGATCGGGCTCGTCGAGCGGGCGCGCAAGCCGTTCGACCGGGACAGGGCTCTCGAGCGACCCCTCGATGCCGTGCTCTTCGAGCTTTCGGGCCTGGACGACGACGCGGGACTCGAACGAGCCGACGGCTTCGTTGTAGGAGCCGACGGCGCTGGTGAGGCCTTTTCCGACTTTGCCGAGGTGGGCCGCAAACGTGGCGAGTCGCTTGTGGAGCTCCTGGCCGAGCTCGTGCACCTCTCGTGCGCTCTCTGCCACGGTCTCCTGCTGCCAGGTTGCGGCGACCGTGCGCAACAGCGCCATCAGCGTGCTCGGCGAGGCGAGGATGACGCCGTGCCCCCAGGCGTCTTCGCTCAGGGCCGGATCGTGGTCGTGCGCCACCCGAAGCAGCGTCTCGTCGGGCACGAACATGACGACGAAGTCGGGGGCGGGCGAGAACTGGCGCCAGTACGCCTTGCCTCCGAGCTTGCCCATGTGGTCCCGCACCTGGCGTGCGTGGCCTTCGAGCCGCGCGCGCCGCTCGCCCTCGTCCGTCGTCTCGAACGCCTCGAGGTAGGAGGCGAGCGGAACCTTGGCGTCGACGACGACCGACTTGCCCCCAGGTATCCGCACGACGAGGTCCGGCCGGAGGAGGTCGCCGTCCCCGTCTCGCGTGGCGGCCTGCATCGTGAAATCGCAGTGCTCGAGCATGCCCGCCCGCTCCACCACGTTGCGCAGCTGCGCCTCACCCCAGCGGCCACGCACGTTCGGTGAGCGCAGTGCGTTTGCGAGCGAGCCGGTGCGCTCGCTGAGCACGGCGACCTGCTGCCTGAGCGCGCCGTATGACTGCTCTCGTGCGCGGTCGAGATCCTGGACGGTCGTGCCGACCCGGCGGAGCGATTCCTGCAGAGGCGCGACGGTCGTCTCGAGCTGTGAGCGCGCCGTGTCGAGGAACCGGGTGCCGGTTTGCTGGAACGCCTCGTTCGACGCGGTGCGCACGGCGTCGGCGAGCCGGTGATCGAAGCCGGACTCGGCGGACTCGACGCGTGCTGTCATCCCCGCGAGCTCCCGCTCGAGCTCGATCACCCGCCCCGTTGCGTCTGCTGCGGCACGCCGGCGATCGAGCAGCGCCGGGCGCAACAGGAGCAGGGCGCCGAAGGCGCCGGCGGCCAGACCGATGAGCAGCGCGGCGATCGTCACGAGGGCACGAAACGCTATCCGGTGCCTCGGACGGAGCAGCCAGATGGTACGTGTTAACTAGGATCCGCCGCCATGCCCCCTACACCGCGCCCACACGGACCCAAGAAGAAGAAGTCGACCGTCCCGCTGCCGTCCTCGCGCGGTCGCATGCCGGCCGCAGGCGGTCGCAGCCTGCCGAAACCACTGTTGCTGGGCGCGGCCGGACTCGCCGCGCTCATCGTCGTGGCGGCCATCTTCGCGTTGACGGGGGGCGGCGGGAGCAGCGGCGATGCACCCGCGCTCCTGAAAGCCGCCGGTTGCTCCTTCCAGACGGTGCAGTCCCTGAAGGCGGGCGACCACTCGGTGCTGACCCCCCAGGGGACGTCGGAGAAGTGGAACACCTCGCCGCCGACGAACGGCCCGCACTACCAGGTGCCTGCGATCTGGGGCTCGTACACCGATCCGCTGTTCCCCGCGCAGGTCGTGCACAACCTCGAGCACGGCGGCATCTTCATCCAGTACGGGCCCGCGGTGCCCAAGGCGACGCTCGCTCAGCTGCAGGCGTTCTACAACGACCACCAGAACGGGACCTTGCTGGCGCCGCTCCCGAGCCTCGGCGCCAAGATCGCGCTGGGCGCCTGGGTGACGGCGAACGCCTCGACGCCGGATGTCGGCGTCGCCCATCTCGCGAAGTGCACCCGATTCGACGAGAAGGCGTTCGCCGCCTTCTTCGACAACTACCAGTTCCAGGGGCCTGAGCGCTTCCCCGCGAGCACGCTGACGCCCGGCACCTAATTGCGTCCGGCATAGACTCCGCCCCACCGCCGGGGTGGCGAAACTGGTCATACGCGGTCGCCTTAAAAGCGGCTGTCCTTCGGGACGTCTGGGTTCGAGTCCCAGCCCCGGCATCCGCGTGGGGGAACCCATGGTTCCCCCACGGGCCCCCTCCTTCCTGCGTGGGGGAACCCGTGGTTCCCCCACGAGCCTCCTCCTTCGGCGCATTGCATGGCTTCGACCGCCGCATGCCTCCCGGCCGGCCAAGCCGGCCTCCGGCCCGCGGGCGCCGTGCACCGCAAGACGCTGAACCCGCGTTCGAGATAAACCGGTGAGCTCCGGCTTCCTCCGGTACCAGCACGTACACTGCGCCCCCTCATGGCGAGCACGCGCGAAGCGGGGCTCCACGCCCCTCTCGAGTGGGATACGCCGCTGTATCGGACGGCCATAGCCCAGTTCGACGAGGCTGTTCCGCACGCCGACGTTCACCCCGACATCGCCGAGCGGCTGCGCTATCCCGAGCGGGCCGTCATCGTCAGCTGCCCCGTGCGCCTCGACAACGGCCGTCGGGTTGTCTTCCCCGGCTACCGCGTGCAGCACTCGAGCGTGCTCGGCCCCACCAAGGGAGGCGTGCGCTACGACGCCGAGGTGAGCCTCGGCGAGTGCGCCGCGCTCGCCGTCTGGATGACGTGGAAATGCGCGTTGCTGCGGCTGCCGTACGGCGGCGCCAAGGGTGGCGTGCGCTGCGAGCCGCGCTCGCTGTCCAGCGGGGAGCTCGAGCGACTGACGCGCCGATTCACGTCCGAGCTGCTGCCGATCATCGGCCCGCAGGAGGACATTCCGGCGCCGGACATGGCGACGAACGAACAGACGATGGCCTGGATGATGGATACGTACTCGATGCAGCGTGGCTTCGCAGTGCCGGAGATCGTGACCGGGAAGCCGATCTCGATCGGGGGCTCGGTGTTCCGGCACGAGGCCACGGGCGCCGGTGTCGTGATGACGGTCGCTCGTGCCTGCGAACGGCTCGGCTGGAAGCTCGCCGACCAGCAGTGCGTCGTTCAGGGGTTCGGAAACGTTGGCGGCATCGCGGCACAGGAGCTCGTCGACCGCGGCGCCACCGTCGTTGCCGTCTCGGACATGTCGGGGGGCGTCTACGACCAGGCAGGGCTCGACATCCCGACAATGAACGCCTACGCGAAGGAGCACGGCTCGCTCGAGGGCTGGAGCCGCGGTGCGCGGATCACGAACGAGGAGCTGCTCGAGCTCGAATGCGACATTCTCGTGCTCGCAGCCCGGGAGGGCCAGGTGACGGCGGCCAACGCCCACCGGCTGCAGTGCCGGCTCGTCGCCGAGGGGGCGAACGGCCCGACCTCGCTGGAGGGTGATGCGATCCTGCGCGAGCGGGGGATCCCTGTCCTGCCGGACATCCTCACGAACGCCGGCGGCGTCACGGTGTCCTACTTCGAGTGGGTGCAGGATCTGGGGAGGCTGTTCTGGGGACGAGACGAGATCCGTGCGAAGCTCGCCGAAAAGATGAACGACGCCTTCGACCGGGTGTGGGAGATCTCGTCCGAGCGCGGCATCCCCCTACGCACCGCGGCGCTCGTGACGGGAATCCGCGACGTCGGCGCCGCCCTCGAGGCCCGCGGGCTCTACCCGTGATGCCGGCGCGCGTTCGCGACGCGATGATCGCCGATCCCCGGTCGCTGCCCGGGACGGCTTCGGCGCAGGAGGCCGGCCACGTGTTGAGCCCGCCCGAGGTGCGTGCCGTCTATGTGGTCGACGAGGGGGGTGCGCTGACCGGTGTGCTCACACGCAAGACGCTCGTGTCGAAGGTCGTCGCCGCCGGTCTCGACCCACGGGCGACCACGATCGAAGAGCTCGCCGAGGAGCCGTACTACACGATCGACGCAGACGTCCCGCTCGACGAGGCCTTCCGCTACCTCGAGGAGCACGACGCCGAGCGTGTCCCCGTCGTGGAGCACGGCCGCCTCGTCGGCGTGCTCTCACGGAGTGTGCTGCAACGGCGGCTCGCCGAAGACGACGACGCGGCCGAGCAGTCTGCCCCGCCGGCCTGACCGACGTCAGGCGGGTGGCGAGGTGCGTTCAGGTGGGGTCGAAGGCGCGGACGTAGCCGTTCAGCGCCGGTTGGCCGCCGAGATGGGCGTACAGGACTCGTGACCCTGGAGCGATCCGGCCGTCGCGCACCAGGTCGATCAGCGCCGCCATCGACTTTCCCTCGTAGACCGGATCCGTGAGCACTCCCTCGAGGCGGGCGCAGAGGCGGATTGCCTCGATCGTCTTCGCGTCGGGGATGCCGTAGGTGCCGGCGTGCCACTCGTCGAGCAGGACGATCTCCTCGTCGGCGAGCGGACGCCCGAGCCCGATCGCGTCGGCAGTGCGCCGGGCGATGCGGGCGATCTGCTCCCGCGTCTGCTCGACGGTCGCGGAGGCGTCGATCCCGAGCACGGTTCGTGGTTGCTGCTGGCCGGCGAACCCGGCGATCATGCCGGCCTGCGTCGAGCCGGTCACCGAGCACACCACGATCGTGTCGAAGAAACGGCCGAGCTCGCCCTCCTGCTCCGCCACCTCCTCCGCCCAGCGGGCGAAGCCAAGGCCACCCAGGGGATGGTCGGAGGCGCCCGCGGGGATCGCGTACGACCGGCCCCCGGCGGCCTCGACGGAGGCAAGCGCCTCCTCCCAGCTGGCCCTGAAGCCGATGTCGAAGCCGGCATCGGAGAGCCGTACGTCGGCGCCCATGATCCGCGACAGCAGGATGTTGCCGACTCGCTCGTAGGCGGGGTCGTCCCACTCGACCCAATGCTCCTGTACGAGCACGCACGCGAGGCCGAGGTGAGCAGCGACGGCTGCGACCTGGCGCGTGTGGTTCGACTGGACTCCCCCGATCGAGACGAGCGTGTCGCAGCCCTGGGCGACAGCGTCCGCCGCGAGATACTCGAGCTTGCGCACCTTGTTGCCGCCGTAGGCGAGGCCTGAGTTGCAATCCTCGCGCTTGGCCCAGATCTCGACCCGGCCGCCGAGATGCTCGGTCAGCCGGTCGAGGCGGTGCACGGGGGAGGGGCCGAACGTAAGCGGCACCCGCGGGAAGTCGGCAAGGGTCATGGGGTCTGCAGCACCGCCACGCCGCGACGATACCGCGCTCTCCTCAGCCGCGATCGCCTGCCGTTGCAGCTTCGAGGGCGCCGAGCACCTGTCACGCCCGGCGACGAGCGCGGCGCCCAGGGCGGCAGCCCTCACTCGGGCAGCTCGACGATCATGCGGCAACCACCCGGCTCGGCCTGCTCGGCGTGGATCGTGCCGCCGTGAAGCTCCACGATCCAGCGTGCGATTGCGAGCCCGAGCCCGGCTCCGCCCCGATCGGCCGACCGGGCGCGGTCCGAGCGGTAGAAGCGCTCGAAGACCCGCTCCACCTCTTCGGGAGCAATCCCCGGCCCTTGATCCGTGACAGCGATGCGGAGATGCTGCGGCCGCGCGCTGACGTCCACCTGGATGCGCCCGCCGTCGGGTGAGTGGCGGACAGCGTTGCTGACGAGGTTCGACAGCACCTGTCCCAGCCGCTGCTCGTCGACGCGCAGCCGAAGGTCGGGAGGCGCAGTGGAGGTGAGCAGAAGCACGTCTCGTTCCCCGGCCGGCTCGCGCCAGTCGGCTGCGACGCGTTCGAGCAGTGCCCGCGCCGCAACGCTCCTTCGTTCGAGCGGGGCGGCGCCGGATTCGAGCTTCGACAGGTCGAGCAACTGCTCGACGAGTGCGCCGAGCCGCTCGACCTGGCGCAACATCTCGTCGAGCGCGGCCACGTCCATGGGCTCGACGCCGTCGACCAGGTTCTCGAGCCGCGCCCGGAGCGCACCGATCGGCGTCCGGAGCTCGTGGGACGCGTTGGCGACGAGGTCGCGGCGCATGCGATCGACCGCCTCCAGCTCGGACGCCATGGTGTTGAACGCTCGCGCCAGCTCGCCCACCTCGTCACGGGAGGTGGAGATGATCCTGCGCGAGTAGTCGCCGTGGGCCATGGCACGGGCGGCCGTGACCATCTGGCGCAGCGGGGACGTCATGCCGTGGGCCAGCACCTGGACGACGCCGAGTGCCAGCAACGCCGCCGCAAGGCCGGTGATCAGCGGCGACAACCCGAGCCGTTCGCCGAGCGTGACGACGCCGACCGTGACTGCGACGGCGGCGACGATGACGACGCCGAGCTTCAGCTTGATCGAGCGCAGGAAATCGAGCGGTCTCACAGCAGTGCGTTCGTGTCCAGTGCGTAGCCGATGCCGTGCACCGTTCTGATCACCGACGGCCCGAGCTTCCGCCTGATCGACCGGACATGCGAATCCACCGTGCGCTCGCCCGCCCCGGCTCGGTATCCCCAGACCTCCTCGAGCAGCCGTCGCCGGCCGTAGACGACATGAGGTGTGAGCGCCAGCCGGTGCAGGAGATCGAACTCGGTCGGTGTGAGATGGACGGTCTCGTCGCCGTTGAGAACACGCCGAGTCGGCGGGTCGATGACGAGCCGTCCCAGGCGGATCCGGTCGATCGTGCCGGCAGGCGCGGGATCGGCTCGCCGCAGCAGCGCCCGGATGCGCGCCACCAGCTCCCGAGGGCTGAACGGCTTCACCATGTAGTCGTCGCCGCCTACCGCGAGCCCGATCTCGAGATCGGCCTCGCCGTCTCGGGCGGTGAGCATCAGGACCGGGATCCGCCCGAAGCGCTGGATCTCGCGGCAGACCTCGAGCCCGTCGAGTCCGGGCAGCATCAGGTCGAGCACGACGAGATCGGGCCGGAAACTTCGACAGAGATCGAGTCCTGAGATGCCGTCGGCTGCGACCTCGACGTCGAACCCCTCCGACGAGAGCCGGGCCTTGATCGAGGCTGCGATGTCAGGCTCGTCCTCGATCACAGCGATGCGACGGCCGCTCATGCCCGCAGCTTATGAGTCACGGTTAGAGATCGAGTGCAGATCATGTGGAGATTCCGTGCAGGCGCACCACGGCCTTCGGACACTCGTTCCCTGCTCGTGTGCGCCGGAATTGGGACATTCGATCCCCATAGCCTCATCGCCATGCGCTTCGCCCGTCACCTGTCCCCGCCGGCCACTAGTCGGCAGGTCACCGGCCCCGCACGCTCTCGAGTCGACGACCGACAAAGGAGGAAGGCGTGAAGCGACGTTCGATCGCGCTCGCCGCCGGGGCGCTGGCGGCGCTCGGCAGCGCGGCGGCGCTGGCGACTGCGGCAAGCACCGACACCGAAGCCATCGATGCCTGCCGCAACCTGCGGCACGGGCTTGTCCGGATCGTGCTCGGCCCCGACGCATGCAAGCGCAACGAGGCGCCGGTCTCGTGGAGCACGCACGGCCCGGCGGGAGCACCGGGCGAGAAGGGCGAGAAAGGAGACAAGGGTGAAAAAGGAGACACGGGAGCGACCGGGCGGCCGGGCCGCCGGGAGCGCCTGGTCCGGGGCTCGCCTCGGTGGGCGACCTCGAGGGCACGGCGTGCACGAGCTTCGACGGTGCGGCCGGCCACGTCGAGGTCGGCTCGACGGCGACCGACCTGATCACGCTGACCTGCGAGACGCGTGGGGGGCCGCCTCCCCCCGGCGGTCGCCCGCACCTGGTCATCAACGAGGTGGACTACGACCAGGTCGGCGCCGACACGGGCGACTTCGTCGAGATCGCGAACAAGGGCACCGTCGCCGTCTCGCTCGACGGTGTCGCGGTCGTTCTCGTCAACGGCGGCGATTCGACGGAGTACGCACGGAAGACGCTGACGGGGACGCTGCCCGCAGGCGGCTATCTGCGCGTCGACGTCGATGTGCAGAACGGCGCGCCCGACGGTGTCGCGCTCGTCGACACGGCGAACGGGACGACGCTGCTCGACGCGCTGTCATACGAGGGAGCGATTCATGCGGCGGCCGTCGGCACGTCATCCGTCGATCTCGTCGAGGGGACGATGCTCTCCGACGACGTCGCCGACTCGAACACCGTGGACGGGTCGCTCGCCAGGCTTCCCGACGGTAGCGACGCGAACGACGCCGCGACGGACTGGGCATTCACGACGACGAAGACCCCTGGAGCTGTGAACGTGAAGACGTAGCGAGAGCGTGGGGAATGGGGCGCCGCCCCATTCCCCACGGTGTTTGGCCTGTCAGTCCCGGTGCCCTTTCAGCCGCATGTTCTCGCGCCCCTCGAGACCGATCTGCTTCCAGCGCTTCCGCGCCTCGGAGGCGGCGCGCTTGTCGAGCTTCCGCTCCAGGTGCTCGAGCTCGGCTTGGAGCTTCAGGTAGCTGTCCCAGCGCTCCCGGTCGAGGGTGCCGGCCTCGAGCGCCGCCCGCACGGCACAGTCGGGCTCCGTGTCGTGCCCACAGTCGGAGAAGCGGCAGGCGGCGAACAGCGCCGTCACGTCCTCGAACGCCTCCTCGAGCCCATCGTCGGCTTCCCACAGCTGCAATTCGCGCATGCCGGGCGTGTCGATCACGAGCGAGCCGTCCGGTAGCTGGACGAGCTCGCGGCGGATCGTGGTGTGACGTCCTCTGCCGTCATCGCGAATCTCCTGTGTCGCGAGCAGTTCCTCGCCCGCAAGCGTGTTCACGAGCGTGGACTTCCCGACCCCGGACGACCCGAGCAACGCAGCGGTGACGCCCGGGCCGAGATGAGCACGAATGCTGTCGAGGCCGTCGCCCGTGAGGTTCGAGATCGCGTGCACGGGCACGCCGTATGCAATCGCGCCGACCTCTGCCACCGCCGCCTCCGGTGCGGGGTGCAGGTCGCTCTTCGTGAGGACGATGACGGGCTGGGCGCCGCTCTCCCAGGCGAGGGTCAGATACCGCTCGAGCCGGCGCAGGTTCAGATCCTCGTTCAGAGACGTGACGAGGAAGACCACGTCGACGTTGGCCGCGAGCACCTGTTCCTCCGCCGCTTGCCAGGCCGTCTTGCGCGAGAACTTCGTGCGGCGGGGCAGCACCGCCTGGATCGTCCCGCCTGCCTCATCGGTGCGTGCCGCCAGGGCGACCCAGTCGCCGACGACCGGAAGCTCGGCCGGCGACGCTGCCTCGTGCACGAGGCGCCCGGCGACATCGCAGCGGAGCTCACCTGCCGCGGTCAAGACGTCGTACGCGCCGCGATGCTGCACGGCAACCCGGCCGGGAATCAGCCCCTCGGCGGCGTAGGGCTCGAATTGCTCGCTCAGGCGGTCGTCCCAGCCGAGCGTCTGAAGTTCAGGCAAGAGGGCTCCCTTTGGGTCTCGGATTCATGCAGGCGGCGCGCCGGATGTGTACGCCTGCCAGCGTGGCCCGTCGGGAGTGCGGGACGGTGGTGCCCGGACTAGCCGGCGAGCCGTGCGGCGCGCGGTGCGGAGGTAGCGGCGATGTCAGTCATCAGAAGACCCTCCTTCGTCGGGGACACCTCGAGTATGCCGGAAGCCCCGGCCCGCGGCCAGAACGAGCGCCCGGCGCCCGTTTCGGCATGAGAGGATCGCGCCGTGGATGTCGACGCGATCATTGCCCGCCAGTGGCCCGGTCGCGAAGCTCGGGTCGAGCCTCTGGGCGGTGGCATCACGAACCACAACTGGAAGGTGACCCTCGACGACGGCGCGTACGTCCTCCGCGTCGCCGGCCGGGACACCGGCTTGCTCGGGATCGACCGTGCCGTCGAGCATCAGGCGTCCCTTGCCGCGGCTGCAGTGGGCGTCGGCCCCGAGGTCGTCGCGTTCCTCGAGACCGAAGCGTGCCTCATTACGCGTTTCATCGACGGCTCGGTGGTGCCCGAAGAGCGCATGCGCGAGCCGGATTCGGTGCGCCGCGTCGCCCAGGCGCTGCGGGCCGTGCACGCGGGCCCGTCCCTTCCGATGCGCTTCATCTCGTTCCGCGTCGTCGAGGACTACCGCTCCACGGCGTTTGCGCGCGGTGCGGAGGTTCCCCCTGCGTACGCCTGGGCGCGTCAGGTCGCACGGCGCATCGAGCGGGCACGCGGTGTCTTTCCGGAGCGTCCATGCCACAACGACTTGCTGAACGCGAACTTCATCGACGACGGCTCCCGCATCCGGATCGTCGACTGGGAGTACGCCGGGATGGGCGACGTCTTCTTCGATCTCGCGAACTTCTCGATCAACCACGGCCTCGACGCCGGCGGGCGCCGCGAGCTGCTCGAAGCGTATGCCGGTGAGGTGAGCCCGACGGCCGAGCGCGCGCTCGAGCTGATGCGGTTCATGTCGGACTTCCGCGAGGCGATGTGGGGCATCGTGCAGGGAGCAGTCTCGGAGCTCGACTTCGACTTCGGGGCCTACGCGGACCTGCATTTCGAGCGTCTGCAGGAGCTCGCGGCCGAGCCTGCCTTCGTTGCGGCGTTGGGCGACTGAGCGTGGACGCCCGCGCGTTTCAGCGCGAATGCCAGAACACGGCAGCCGCGGCGCCGGCCTCTGCGATGAGGCTTGCGAGACCGAGGATCTTGAGCCAGCGAGGCACGTGCCGCATGGCACAAATATCGGCATCTCGGGCGTTCTGCTTGAGCCCCACCGCGGCGGGCCGCACGGAACAGTAGGGTGCGCCGCTGATGCTCGTCGAACGGATCGAGCCGACGGAGGCCGGATGAAGTCCCGTGCACGCGCTGTCGTCGTCGGCGGCGGTGTGGGCGGCTGCTCGATCCTGTACTGGCTGACCCGTCTCGGCTGGGAGGATGTCGTGCTCGTCGAGCGGGCGGACCTGACGAGCGGCTCGACGTTCCACTCGGCCGGCCTCGTCGGCCAGCTGCGCAGCTCGCTCGCGCTGACCAGGATGATGATGAACTCCGTCGAGCTCTACCGCGCGCTCGAGGATGAAGTCGGGCTCGAGACGGGTTGGCGGGAGGTGGGCTCGCTCCGGCTCGCATCTTCACCGGAGCGGATGGAGGAGATCTCCCGGCAGGCCGGCTGGGCGAAGACCTTCGGGCTGCCGCTCGAGTTGATCTCCCCCACGGAGGCGCAGGAGCTGTTTCCGCCGATGTCCGTGGACGGCGTTCTCGGTGCCGCGTACCTGCCGAGTGACGGGTACATCGATCCGAGCCAGCTGACGTTTGCGCTCGCCGAGGGCGCACGCCGGCGCGGGGCGGAGGTCTACACCACGACGCGAGTCACCGGCGTCGACGTCGAGCAGGGTCGCGTCGCAGGCGTCGTCACCGACAAGGGTGAGATCGAGACGGAGATCGTGGTCGACGCCGGCGGCATGTATGCGCGCGAGATCGGCGCTCTTGCCGGGGTCAACGTCCCGCTTGTCGCGATGGCGCACGAATATCTCGTTCTCAAGCCGTCCGGCCTCCCGACCGGCATGCCGACGATGCGCGATCCCTCCTTGCTCGTCTACTTCAGGCCCGAGTCCGGGGGACTGATCATGGGCGGGTACGAGCGCCACTGCGCGCCGTGGTCACTCGACGGGATCCCGCCCGATTTCAACGGCAAGCTCCTCGCGGAGGACTGGCCGCGGTTCGAAGAGCTCATGCACAACGCCGTCGTGCGCGTGCCGTCGCTCGAGGAGATGGAGGTCGTGAAGCTGATCAACGGCCCTGAGGCGTTCACGCCGGACGGCGAGTTCATCCTCGGGCCTTCGGACGTTCGCGGCTTCTGGGTTGCGGCCGGCTTTTGCGCCCACGGGCTCGCCGGCGCCGGCGGCATGGGACAGCTCGTGGCCGAGTGGATCGTCGCCGGCACCCCGTCGCTCGACGTGTGGCACATGGATTCGCGCCGCTTCGGGGCCGCGTATCGCTCGCGGGAGTACACCCTTGCGCGCACGACCGAGATCTACGAGACCTACTACGACGTCCGGTACCCCGGGCACGAGCGGCAGGCAGGCCGGCCGCTGCGCGTGTCACCCGCGTACTCGCGCCTTGGTGAGCTCGGCGCCGCGTTCGGCGAGAAGTCCGGGTGGGAGCGGGCCAACTGGTTCGAGCCCAACGCCGGCCGCGGCGACGAATCGCTGCGGCCGCGTGGCTGGGCCGGAAAGCTGTGGTCGCCCGCGATCGGTGTGGAGCATGCGGCCTGCCGCGAGACGGCGGCACTGTTCGACGAGTCCTCGTTCGCGAAGATCGAGGTCTCCGGTGCCGGCTCCGAGGACTTCCTCGAGCACCTGTGCGCCAATCGGGTAGCCCGCGACGTCGGCGCCGTCACGTACACGCAGATGCTGAATACGAACGGCGGCATCGAGTGCGACTTCACCGTGACCCGGCTCGCCGCGGACCGCTTCCGGATCGTCACGGGGACGGCGTTCGGCCAGCACGACATCGCATGGATCCGACAGCACGCGCCGGACGACGGTTCCGTGCAGGTCACCGATGTGACGTCCGCCTACGCCTGCTACGGCCTCTGGGGCCCACGCGCGCGCGAGATCATGCAGCCGCTGACGGCCAGCGACCTCTCTCACCAGGCATTCCCATACATGCGGGCACGCGAGGTGTCCATCGGAGCCGTGCCATGCCTGGCGCTCCGGGTCACCTACGTCGGCGAGCTCGGCTGGGAGCTCTACTGCCCGACGGAGTACGGTGGCCGTCTTTGGGACACGCTGTGGCAGAGCGGCGCCGCGCACGGGCTCGTCGCGGCCGGCTACAAGGCAATCGACTCTCTGCGCCTCGAGAAGGGCTACCGCGTGTGGGGAGCGGACATCACGCCCGAGGAATCGCCGTTCGAGGCCGGACTCGGGTTCGCGGTGAAGCTCGACAAGGAGGCGTTCGTGGGTCGCGACGCCCTGCTCGCGCGGCAGCAGCCGGACGTGCGCCTTTGTTGCCTGACGCTCGCCGACCCTCGCTCCGTCGCGCTCGGCTCGGAGCCGGTACGCGTCGGCGAGCGGCTCGTGGGACGGGTCACGAGCGGGGGATACGGATACACCGTCGAGCGCTCGATCGCCTACGCGTACCTGCCCGCGGCAGACGCGGCCGTGGGCACCCGCGTAACGGTCGAGATCTTCGGCGAGTGGATCGAGGGCGCGGTGGCCGGGGAGCCGCTCCTCGACCCGCAGGGCGAGCGCATCCGGGCGTAGCTACGCGGGCGGACGGAGGGCGGCGAACGGATCGGTGATCTCGAGCGCTCTCGTGCGGAAGCGGAACTCGTCGGCCGGACGGCCGCCGGCACGTCCGGGGCTGCGCCGGTGCCCGGTCTGGTCGAGCACGCCGCGGCGCAGGAGCACGCGTTTCAGGTTCGTCGCCGAGACCTCGTGCCCGAGCGCAGCGACGTAGATCTCGCGCAGCTCGCCGAGGGTGAACGTCTCGGGCGCGAGCGCGAAGCCCACGTTGGAGTACGACAGCTTTCCCCGGAGCCGCTCGCGCCCGGCGAGGACGATCGCGCCGTGGTCGAACGCGGTCTCGGGGAGGTCGTCGACGGGCAGCCAGCTCGTGTCCGGTGGCACGTCTGGGTCGACACCGAGCGGGACGAGCCCGAGATACGCGGTCGCGATCTCACGTTTGCCCGGGCTGCGGCCCGGGTCGCCGTACGTGCCGAGCTGTTCGATGTGCGCGACCTCCCGCACGTCGACCTTGGCCGCCAGGTGGCGCAGGATGGACGCCTCGAGCGTCTCCCCGGGGGAGAGGATGCCTCCCGGTAGGGCCCACGCGCCGGGGTATGGGGCGCGGGCCCGTTGCCACAGAAGCACCTGCAGCGTTCCGCGCCGCACCTGCAGCACGACCGCGAGGGTGACCTGTGTCGGTCTGGTAGACTCCGGGCCAGGTTTTTGACTCATAGGCTAAAACTAGCGAAAGGCACGGACGATGACAACGAGGACGGCGCGCATCGCAGCTCTTCTCGCCGCTGTTGCGGCGCTTGGCCTGCTCGCAGCCGGCTGCGGCAGCAGCAGCGACGCGGCCGCCCCGACGACGGAGACGACCACGGCAGCGCCGAAGTTGAAGGTCGGTCTGATCACGGACCTCGGCCAGCTCAACGACCACGGCTTCAACGAGCTCGCCTACAAGGGCCTCAAGCGGGCTGAGCGAGAGCTCGGCATCAAGGGACGCGTCGTCGAGTCGAAGTCGGCTGCCGACTACGTGCCGAACATGTCGACGCTGGCGCGACAGGGCTACGACCTCGTGATCGGGGTCGGCTTCGCGCAAGGGGATGCCATCGCCACTGCTGCGAAGAGGTTTCCGGGCACGAAGTTCGCGATCGTCGACGTCGACCAGGCCTCGCTGAAGGGCAAGCCCGCCAACGTGGAGGGGCTCCTCTTTCGCGAGCAGGAGGTCGGCTACATCGTGGGCTATCTCGCGGCGCTCAGCGCCAAGCGTGACGGTGCCGACGCGATCAGCGCCGTCGGCGGTTTCAAGGAGCCGCCTGTCGACCGCTACATCGCCGGCTACCGGGCGGGCGCCGACGCAGCCGTTCCCGGCACGAAGGTCGCCTACGGGTACTCGCAGGACTGGGATGACCAGGCGAAGTGCAAGGAGCTCGCTCTCAACCAGATCTCGGCGGGCTCGAAGGTCGTGTTCCAGGTCGCCGGCGGCTGTGGGCTCGGTGCGCTGTCGGCGGCGAAGGACCGGAACGTCTGGGGCATCGGCGTCGATGCCGACCAGTCGTTCCTCGGCCCGCACGTGCTCACGAGCGCGCTGAAGGGCGTCGACGCGTCCGTCTTCCTGACCGTCAAGGCGGTGCTCGACGGCACCTGGAAGGGTGGGCGCAATGCCGACTTCGGCCTCGACCAGGACGGCGTCGGTCTCGGAAAGGTGAGCCCGAAGGCCAGCAAGGCCGACGTCGCCAAGGTGCTCGCAGTCGAGAAGAAGATCGCAGACGGCGAGATCACCGGCATTCCGACGACGGTGAAGTAGGTTCGCCCGCCGCCACGGGCACAGGTCATCGTCCCGTATGGTTGCGGGCACAACCTGTACAACACCACCGTAGAGCGGGAGGAGACCCCATGGCACAGTTGTCCCCGGAAGAGGCGGCGTACTTCGAGAACCCGAACTTCGCCGCGTTCGCGACCATCCGCAAGGACGGCTCGCCACACGTGAGCCCGGTATGGGTCGACTACGACGGCACGAACATCGTCTGCAACACGCAGGAGGGGCGCGCCAAGTGGAAGCACCTCGTCCGCGACCCCCGCGTCACGCTGCAGGTTCAGAACCCCGAGAACCCGTACAACTACATCGAGGTGAGCGGCACGGCGACCCTGACCACCGAGGGTGGGGACGCGCACATCGACAAGCTCGCCAAGAAGTACATGGGCGTCGACAGCTACCCGTTGCGCCAGCCCGGCGACGTGCGCGTGATCGTGACCATCGCGCCCGAAAAAGTCACGTACTACGCTCCCTGATTCGCCTGGCCGCCGCGGAGGGGTGAGCGCGGGCTCGCCCCTCACGCGGCGCTAGGGCTCGAGCTCGAGCTGGCCGTGCGGTGCGCCGAGCTCCGCGAGCAGGTCGAGGAACGGCTGCGCGGGAAACGCCTCGGGTCCGAGCACCCCCGACCCTGACCAGGCGCCGGTCGCCAGCAGCTCGAGCGCCGCGACGGGGTTGAGGGCCGTCTGCCAGACGACGGCCTGCGAGCCGTATTCGCGCATCGACCAGTCGTTGTCGACGACGTGGTAGATGTAGGTCTTCCGCGGCTTGCCGTCCTTGCCCGTCCCTGTCACGAGGGTGCCCGCGCACGTCTTTCCGGTCATCCGCTCGCCGAGGGTGGCTGGGTCCGGCAGCGCTGCTGCGACGACGTCGCGCGGTGCGACCTCGACGCCCTTGACGCGGAGCTTCTCTTTCGAGTCGAGCCCGAGCTTGTGCAGCGTCTTCAGCACGTCGATGAACTCGTCGCCGAGGCCGTACTTGAACGTCACGCGCCGGCACTTCACCCACCGAGGCACGAGCAGCACCTCCTCGTGCTCGACGTTGACGCACTCGACCGGCCCGATGCCCTCCGGGAAGTCGAACATCTCCGGCTCCGAGAACGGCTGCGTCGTGAACCAGCCGCGGTCGCGCTCCCACACCACCGGTGGGTTGAGGCATTCCTCGATCGTCGTCCAGATCGAGAAGGTGGGTGCGAAATCGTACCCTTCGACCTGCAGGTTGGCGCCGTCGCGTATGCCGACCTCGTCGATCTCGGAGAACAGGTCGTCGGCGGCATGGCGGGCGAACACATCCGCGGCCCCAGGCTCGATGCCGATGCCGACGAGGGCGAGCCTGCCCGCAGCTTCCCATTGTTTCGCGCGCTCGAACTGGTAGTCGCCGAGCTTGATCCCCGGCTGCTCGAACGGGTGCGTCGGATGGGGCTCGGAGAGCGTCATCGCCATGTCCAGGTACGTCACGCCTGCCTCGAACGCAGCGTCGAAGATCGGCACGTTGAAGAGCGGGTCGACCGCATTGAGAACGTGATCGGCCGCGGTCTCGCGGATCAGCTCGACGACCGCGTCCTTGCTCGACGCGTCGATCGGGTGCGCGCTGAAGCGACCGTCGTCAAGGGTTGCGGTGACGGCGGCCGGCCGCGCCGGGTCGTAGTCCGCGAGCGCGCAGTGGTCGAAGAACGTGCGGCGGCGGGCGATCCGCGCGAAGGCGGCGCCGACGCCGCCGGTCCCGATCACGAGGATCTTCATGCGCCTGGTTCTACCACGACCCCGGATCGTGGGCGGATGGACGAGATAGGCTCGCTTCCGTCGTCCCAAGGAGCCAGGTACAAGGAGCTTTCCCATGATGCGACAGCAGATGTTCGTCGACGGCCAGTTCGTCGACTCCGTCGCCGGCGAGACGATGGAGATCCTCAACCCGGCGACGGGAGACGTGATCGCCGAGGTGCCGCAGGGCACCGCCGAGGACGTCGACCGCGCCGTCGCCGCCGCCGAGCAGGCGTGGGAGTCGTGGCAGCTGAAGACGCCGAAGGATCGTATGGAGCTGCTGCTGCGGCTCGCAGACGTGATCGAGGAGAACGCCGAGGAGCTCGCGCGGCTCGAGTCGCTCAACGTCGGGAAGCCCTGGTGGGTAGCGAAGGACGAGCCGCCCGTGATGGTCGACAACCTTCGCTTCTTCGCCGGGGCGGCGCGCAACCTGGAGGGCAAGGCCGCATACGAGTACGTCGAGGGGTACACGTCGATGATCCGGCGCGAGCCGCTCGGCATCGTCGCCGGCATCGCGCCCTGGAACTACCCGCTCTTCATGGTGATCTGGAAGCTCGGGCCGGCGCTGGCCGCCGGCAATGTGCAGATCATCAAGCCGGCGGAGCAGACACCTCTGACCGTCCTGCGCTTCGTCGAGCTCGCACAGGAGGTGCTCCCGCGCGGAGTGCTGCAGGTCGTCACCGGCGACGGCGTGCCTGTCGGTGACCGGCTCGTCCGGCATCCGTCGATCAGGCTCGTCTCGCTCACCGGCGACACCGCGACCGGCAAGCTGATCGCGAAGAACGCCGCCGACACCGTCAAGCGCGTCCACCTCGAGCTCGGCGGCAAGGCGCCGATGGTCGTGCTCGACGACGCGGACCCCGCGGTCGTTGCGGAGGCGATCAAGATCGGCGGCTTCTTCAACTCGGGACAGGACTGCACCGCCTCGTCGCGCGTGCTCGTCGACGAGCGCCTCTGGGACGACGTGCTCGGAGCGACCGTCGCCGCCGTCGAGGGGATGTCGGTCGGCGACCCGGGCAGCGACGACGAGATCGGGATGGGCCCGGTCATCTCGGCGGAGCAGCAGGCCCGCGTGCTCGGCTTCGTCGAGCGCGCCGTCGACGCGAAGGCGACGGTGCTGACGGGCGGCGGCACGGTCGGCGATCGCGGCTTCTTCGTCAAGCCCACGCTCGTCAGTGACGTCCGTCAGGACGCCGAGATCGTGCAGGACGAGGTATTCGGACCGGTCGTGACGCTGCAGCGGTTCTCGTCGGACGACGAGGCGGTGGCGATGGCCAACGACGTCCGCTACGGCCTCGCGTCGTCGGTGTTCTCGGAAAACGTCGGCCGCGCGCTCAAGGTCGCAGCGCGGCTGGACTTCGGCTGTGTCTGGGTGAACGAGCACCTGTTCCCGCTCACGCCGGAGATGCCGCACGGCGGCTTCAAGGAGTCCGGGTACGGCAAGGACATGTCGATGTACTCGATGGAGGAGTACACGCGGGTCAAGCACGTCTGTGTGAAGCTCGCGTAGCGCAGGGCCTCCCCTCGGATGCCGCTCGGCCCCGCCGAAGGCAGCTTGCGGTTCGACCTAGACCCGATAGGCTCGCCGCGTTCGCCCTGTCGAGAGAGGGAGTCAGTACGATGCCCGAGCTGATCCACGAGGGGCGTGCCTGATGGGCGCGGTCGACACAAACGTTGGATCCGGGATCGAAACCGGGGAATCGCGTGCTCCCGACGTCCGTCTCGATCGCGTCGTCAAGCGTTTCGAAGACACGGTTGCGGTCGACGGGATCTCGCTCGAGATCCCGCGCGGATCGTTTTTCGCCCTGCTCGGCCCGTCGGGGTGCGGCAAGACGACGACGCTACGGATGATCGGCGGGTTCGAGGAGCCGACCGAAGGCTCGATCTTCCTGGGGGACACGGACGTGGTCGGCCTGCCCCCCTACAAGCGTGACGTCAACACCGTGTTCCAGAGCTACGCGCTCTTTCCGCACATGTCGATCTTCGACAACGTCGCGTTCGGGCTCGAGCGCAGGGGCGTCGCGAAGAAGGAGCGGAGCGGCCGCGTGCTCGAGATGCTCAGCCTCGTCGACCTCGCGGGGCGGGAGAACCGCAACCCGAGGCAGCTCTCCGGCGGGCAGCAGCAGCGGGTCGCGCTGGCTCGCGCCCTCGTCAACAGCCCCCGCGTGCTTCTCCTCGACGAGCCGCTGGGAGCCCTTGACCTGAAGCTGCGCAAGCAGATGCAGCTCGAGTTGAAGCGGATCCAGAGCGAGGTCGGGATCACGTTCGTCCACGTCACGCACGACCAGGAGGAGGCGATGACGATGGCGGACACGATCGCCGTCATGCATCGCGGCCGGATCGAGCAACTCGGGAGCCCGACCGAGCTGTACGAGCGCCCGAGCACTGCCTTCGTCGCAAACTTTCTCGGTACGTCGAACCTCCTGCAAGGCGACGTCGAAGGGCCCGATGCAGTCCGTCTCGAGGAGGGCACGCTCATTCACGTCAAGACGGACGGCGCGCACGGGCAGGTCTCCGTCGGGGTGCGGCCCGAGAAGATCAGGCTCGGCGAGGGCGGTGTCAACTCCCTGCGTGGCACGGTTCGCGAGAGCGCCTACATCGGCGTTGCGACGCAGATCGTCGTGGCAACGGCCGCAGGCGAGATCTCGGTCTTTCACCAGAACAGCGAGACTGGAGGTCTCGTGCCGGCCCCCGCGGAGCAGGTCACCGTGAGCTGGAGCCGCGAGTCCAGCTTCGTCGTCGATCGAGGAGAGGAAACAATCGAATGACTACCCGGATCACGCGCAGGCAGCTCGTCCAGCGAGGCGCCGCGGGCGTCACGATCCTCTCCCTGCCGGGACTGTTGGCGGCGTGCGGGGGAAGCGGAGGCGGCGGAGGCGAGGATGCGCTCAAGGACGTGCTCAAGTTCTCGAACTGGCCGCTCTACATCGACGTCGACGAGAAGACGAAGAAGCACCCCACGATCGACGCGTTCACGAAGAAGACCGGCATCAAGGTCGACTACTTCGAGGACATCAACGACAACGCGACGTTCTTTGCCAAGATCCAAGGCCCGCTCAGTCAGGGCCGGGGCATCGACCGCGACATCATCGTGATGACGGACAGCTCGCGCTTCCCGGCCCTCCTCATCGCAAAGGGCTGGGTCGAGAAGCTCGACAAGAAGCTGATCCCCAACTTCTCGAACCTGATCCCTGCACAGCAGAGCCCACCGTTCGATCCCAAGCGGGAGTACTCGCTGCCATGGCAGTCCGGCATGACGGGGATCGCCTGGAACTCCGCCGTCACGGGTCCCGTGACGTCGATCGACCAGCTGCTCGACGACCCCAAGCTGAAGGGCAAGGTGACGATGCTGTCGGAGTTCTCCGACTCCGTCGGCCTCACCATGCTCTCCAACGGCGACAACCCCTCGAAGGTGACGACCGAGAGCATGGATCGCGCGTTGGCGAGGATCAAGAAGGGATCCGACTCGGGCCAGATCCGCCAGTTCACCGGCAACGACTACGCACAGCCGCTCACCAAAGGAGACATTGCGGCGGCGGTCGCCTGGTCCGGTGATGTCGTGCAGCTGCTCGCCGACAACCCCAAGCTCAAGTGGGAGATCCCGAAGGACGGCGGCATGATCTGGACCGACAACATGTTGATCCCGAAGGGCGGCAGCGTCGCAACCGCGTCGACGTACATGGACTTCGTCTACGACCCGAAGATCGCCGCCCAGATCGCCGCGTACGTCAACTACGTGACTCCCGTCAGCGGTGCGAAGGAGGCGCTCGCGAAGACCGATCCGGAGACGGCGAAGAACCCGCTCATCTTCCCGACGGACGAGATGCTCGCGCAGGTGCACCAGTTCGACTCCGAGGCGCTGCAGAACGACGACTACCAGGCCAAGTGGCAGAAAGTGCTCGGCGCCTGACCACCAGTGCCGGTGAGGGCTCGGCCCTCACCGGTGGGCTCCCACCACCTTGACCGCGTTTCACCGACACCGCTGGCTCGCCCCGATACTCCTGCTCGCGCCGGGCCTCGCCTGGCTCGCGCTGTTCTTCCTCGTCCCGCTCGGCTTCCTCGGCTACCAGTCGCTGCAGTCCGGATCGTTCCTCAGCGGGTACTCGTTCACCTGGTCGTTCTCGAACTACACGGATGCAGTGTCGGCGTACAGCACGCAGTTCATCCGCTCGTTCCTCTACGCCGGGATCGCGACCGTCCTGTGCCTCGCGATCGCATATCCGCTGGTCTACTGGATCGCATTCCGCGGCGGCCGCTGGAAGAACCTCTTCCTCGTCGTCATCGTCGCCCCCTTCTTCGTCTCCTACCTCGTACGCACGCTCGCGTGGCTGAACATCCTCGCGGACGAGGGGCCCGTCGTCCGGATCCTCCGCGAGCTGCACATCCTCGGCTCTGACGGCCGTCTGCTGGCGACCGGTTTCGCGGTCGTAGCAGGCATCACCTACAACTTCCTGCCCTTCATGGCGCTGCCGCTCTACGTCTCCCTGGAACAGATCGATGCGCGGCTGCTCGAAGCGGCGGAGGATCTGTACGCGAGCAAGCGCGTCGCGTTCCTGCGTGTGACGCTGCCGCTGTCGGCGCCGGGGATCGTCGCCGGGACGCTGCTCACGTTCATCCCGGCAGCCGGCGACTTCATCAACGCCCAGCTGCTGGGAACCCCGAAGCAGAAGATGATCGGAAACGTGATCCAGTCGCAGTACCTGGAGCAGATCAACTACCCATCCGCCGCCGCGCTCTCGTTCATCCTCATGGCGCTGATCCTCGTTGCGCTGGCGCTGTACGCACGGCTCGTGGGAACGGAGAAGCTGACGGGATGAGGTGGATCCGCCGCCATGTGCTGACCGCGTACGCGATTCTCGCGTTCGTCTATCTGCTCGTTCCGATCGTCGTCGTGATCCTGTTCTCGCTGAATGCGCCGAAGGGGCGGTTCAACTACGTCTGGCAAGGATTCACGCTCGACAACTGGGTGCACTGGGACGCGGTGCCGGGCCTGCGCAGCGCGATCGTCAAGTCCCTCGAGATCGGGATCATCTCGACGGTCGTCGCGACTGTCCTCGGCACGCTGATCGCGCTCGCGCTCGTTCGCCACGACTTCCACGGGCGGGGTCCGACCAACGTGCTCATCTTCCTGCCGATGTCGACGCCCGAGATCGTGCTCGGCGCATCGCTCCTGACGCTGTTCATCAACCTGCAGGTGGCGCTCGGCTTCGCGACCATCTTCATCGCGCACGTGATGTTCATCGTCAGCTACGTCGTCGTCACCGTCAAAGCACGGCTGATCGGATTCGATCGCCACCTCGAGGAGGCGGCGATGGACCTCGGGGCGAACGAGTGGACGACGTTCCGCAAGATCACACTGCCGCTCCTGGCGCCGGCCATCCTGAGCGCCGCGTTGCTCGGCTTTGCGTTGTCGATCGACGACTTCGTGATCACGTACTTCAACGCCGGCTCGACGACCACGTTCCCCCTTCTCGTCTGGGGTGCGGCTCGCGTGGCGGTGCCGCCGCAGATCAACGTCGTCGCGAGCGCGATCTTCCTGGTCGCGGTCGGCGTCATGGTCTTCAACATCGTGATCGAGAACAGGCGCAGCCGCCGGGGGCGTCGGAGCCCCGAGGTCGCGCCGGCGACGCTCGCTGCCGCAAAGGACTGATCCGCTCGCCTCACGCGCGCACGCGGCCGTGGCAGGGGCCGGCGGCCGCCAAGCCAAAGTTACGATCCGGTTCACATGAGGTCTGGCGGCGTCCGAATAGTAGGGTTAGCCGCACTAGCCGCGGCAGCCTTCTCTAGGCACCTTTGACGGAGGGTACGGTCGCAGCAGAAACGGACATGGAGGCACACGTGGAGAACGGATCGGCGTCGGTCGTCGTAGCAACGGATGTCACCCGCCGGTACGGCGCCGGAGACACTGCCGTCGACGCGCTGCGCGGCGTCTCGGTCGAGGTCCCCTCGGGCAAGCTCACGGCGGTGATGGGGCCTTCCGGCTCCGGCAAATCGACGCTGATGCACATCCTGGCGGGCCTCGACAAGCCGAGCACGGGCTCGGTCACCGTCGCCGGCACGGAGATCACCACGCTTGGCGACAGTGACCTGACGCGGCTCCGCCGCCAGCACATCGGCTTCGTGTTCCAGTTCTTCAACCTGCTGCCCATGCTGACCGCCGAGGAGAACGTCAAGCTCCCGCTCCTGATCGCGGGCGAGAAGCCCGACCCCGATTGGTACGCGGAGCTGATCCGCTCCGTCGGGCTCGGCGACCGGCTCTCGCATCGACCATCTGAGCTTTCTGGCGGCCAGCAGCAGCGCGTGGCCATAGCGCGGGCCCTCGTCTCCCGGCCGACGGTCATCTTCGCGGATGAGCCGACCGGCAACCTCGACTCACGGACCGGCTCGGAGATCCTCGAGCTCCTCAGGCATTCCGTCGAGGACCTCGGGCAGACGGTCGTGATGGTCACCCATGAAGCCCGGGCTGCGGCGATCGCAGACCGCGTCCTCTTCCTCGCCGACGGCAGGATCGTGCGGGAGGCGCAGGGCGCCGACACACACGAGATCGCCCAGGCGATGGAGGAAATCACGAACGAATGATTCGCTTCGCGCTCAAGGGCATCCTCGGCCGCAAGCTGCGCACGGCACTGACGGCGATCGCCGTGGTGCTCGGCGTCGCCATGGTGAGCGGCACCTACGTCCTCACCGACTCGATCGACAAGGCCTTCAACGCCATCTTCACGGAGGTCTACCGCGGTACGGACGCCACGATCACGCCGAAGTCCGCATTCGATATCGAGGATGGATCCGGATCGACGGAGGCACCTTTCGACGAGTCGCTGCTCGCCCGCGTGAAGGGGCTGCCCGGCGTCGCCAACGCGATCGGCGGTGTCTCGAGCGAGAACGCGCAGCTCATCAAGGGTGACAAGGCGATCGTCTTCGGCGGCGCTCCCAACCTCGGCTTCTCGGTCGACCCGTCGAAACCCGAGTTCAACAGCCTGACGCTCAAGGAGGGCGCCTGGCCGAAGGGCGACCAGGTCGTGATCGACGTCTCCACGGCCGACAAGAAGCATCTGAAGGTCGGGGACGACATCGGCGTCCAGGTCGAAGGGCCTGTCCACACGCTCAAGATCTCCGGCTTCGTCAAGTTCGGATCGGTGTCAACGATCGGCGGTGCCACGCTCGCCGGCTTCGACCTGTCGACCGCACAGAAGCTGTTCGACAAGGACGGCAAGCTGGACCAGATCCGCGTCGCAGCCAAGAAGGGAGTCACGCCCCAGCAGCTCGTGTCGCAGATCCAGCGGATCCTGCCCCCCGGAACCGAGGTCCGGACAGGTGACGCCCAGGCGACCGAGGACGCCCAGGACACGGATCAGTTCATCTCGTTCCTTCGCTACTTCCTCCTTGCCTTCGGGGTGATCGCGCTCTTCGTCGGTGCGTTCGTGATCGTCAACTCGCTCTCGATCACGATCGCGCAGCGCACGCGTGAGCTTGCGACACTGCGCACGCTCGGCGCATCGCGCCGTCAGGTGCGGTTCTCCGTCGTCGTGGAGGCGCTGGCGATGGGCGTGATGGCCTCGATCGTCGGCCTCTTCCTCGGGCTTGCTCTTGCGAAGGGGCTCTTCGCGTTGTTCGAGGCAGTCGGCTTCACACTGCCGAACAGCGGGCTCCTACTCGAGCTCCGGACCGTGATCGTCTCCTTGCTTCTGGGCATTCTCGTCACCCTGATCGCGAGCATTTTCCCGGCCCTACGGGCGACGCGTGTGCCGCCGATCGCGGCCGTCAGGGAAGGGGCGACGCTGCCGCCCGGGCGCCTCGCGCGCTTCAGGACGCCGATCGCGGCGTTCCTGACCGCAGTGGGGTTCGCCAGCCTGATCCTCGGGCTCTTCTCGTCCGGCACGACCAAAGTGCTCCTGCTGTTGATCGTCGGGACGCTGCTGGTCTTCATCGGCGTCGCGCTGCTCTCGGCGCCGGCGATCCCGATGCTGACCGGAATCATCGGTTGGGCGGGAGCGCGTCTCGGAGGCGCAGCAGGCTCGCTCGCCCGCGACAACGCCCGCCGGAACCCGCAGCGAACCGCGACGACTGCCGCAGCCCTCATGATCGGACTCGCGCTCGTGACGCTCGTGGCGACACTCGCGGCAGGGATCACCCAGACGTTCCGAGGGGCCGTCAACGACCTGTTCGTGGCCGATTATGCGATCACCTCACAGAACAACTACTCGCCGATCCCGATCGCGGTCTCCCAGGCCGCCTCAGAAGCACCTGGTGTGACGGCCGCCGGCAGCGTTCGCACGGGAGACGCGCTCGTGTTCGGGAACGCGGGCTTCATGACCGCCGTCACGCCCGGCATGAAGAACGTGATCGACATGAAGTGGACGGCTGGCTCGCAGGACGTTCTCTCCAGCCTCGGGGCCGACGGGGCATTCGTCGACAACGACTATGCGAAAAAGCACAACCTGTCGGTCGGCACACGCTTCCCGGTCACGTTCGTCACCGGGGTGACGCGCACGTTCGTCGTGAAGGGAATTTTCGACCCACCGACCGGTGGCTCGCCGTTCGGCTCCGTCACCATCTCGGCTGCCACGTGGGACGCCGAGAACCCTCAGCCCAAGGATCTCTACGCGTTCTTCAAGATGCAGGGGGGTGCCAGCAACGCCAATCTCGCGGCGCTCGAGACCACGGTGAAGCCGTTCCCGAACGCCAAGGTGCAGACCCGCGAGCAGTTCATCGACAACCAGATCTCGGGTCTCACGTCGGTGCTCAACATCCTGTACGTCCTGCTGGCGCTGTCCGTGCTCGTGAGCCTGTTCGGGATCGTCAACACGCTCGTGCTGACGGTGTTCGAGCGCACGCGCGAGATCGGCATGCTGCGGGCAATCGGGATGACACGCCGTCAGGTGCGCCGCATGATCAGGTACGAGAGCGTGATCACGGCGCTGATCGGCGCGTCGATCGGAATCGTGCTCGGCCTCATTCTCGCCGGGCTCCTGATCGCCAAGCTCGACTTCGTCGACTTCGCGTTCCCCTTCGCGCAACTCGTCGTCTTTGCCGTCGCGGCCGTTGTCGTCGGAATCCTCGCGGCCATCTTCCCCGCACGACGCGCAGCCAAGCTCAACCCTCTGGAAGCCCTGCACTACGAGTAGGCAGGCGTGTGAGCGCGAGCGCCGCGCGGCGCCGTCGAACCGGGGGAGATGTGGCTCATATCCGGATCACTCCGTCGGCGGCCAGCGCGGCGATCTCGGCGTCGTCGTAGCCCGCCTCACGCAGGGTCTCCTGCGAATGCTCGCCGATCGCGGGCGGGGCGCTGCGGTGCAGGGCCCGCTCACCGTCGAACGAGATCGGCAGTGCCGCGAGCCGCAGCCCCGGGATTCTCGGATGCGCGAGCGGCTGCAGGATCCCGAGCGCCTCGGTCTGGGGTGCGTGCACGATGTCGGCGACGTCGGCAACGGGTGCGACGGGAACACCGGCCGCCGAGAGCTTCTCCAGCCACGCGGCCGTGGCGTCGTGACGCAGCCGCTGCGCGAGCAGCTCGTACAGCGCGTCGTTGTTCTGCACGCGCAGCGGGTTCGTGCCAAAGCGGTCGTCGCCGGTCAGCTCCGGGAGCCCGACGACGTCGCAGAGCGACACAAAGAGCCGGTCGTTTCCGGCCGCGATCATGAGCGCCCCGTCGCGGGTGGGAAACACCTCGTACGGAGCGACCATCGGGAACCGTGTGCCCTGGCCGTGGGGCACCGTCCCGTCAGCCAGGTAGCCGGCGAGGTGGTACCCGATGTAGCCGAGCGCGGTTTCGTAGAGCGACACATCGACGACCGAGCCCTCACCCGTGTGCTCGCGCTCGAGCAGGGCCGCCAGCACTCCGAGGGCGGCCCACGTACCGGTTCCCTGGTCGATCAGCGACGATCCGACGCGGACGCCGGCGCCGCCGGGCTCACCCGTCATCGAGATCAGCCCTCCCGCTGCCTGCATGAGCGCGTCGTAGCCCGGCTGGTCGCGCAGGGGGCCGACGCGTCCGTATGCGCCGACAGAGCAGTAGACCAGGCGCCGGTTGTGCGCCCGGACGCCGTCCGCACCGAGCCCGAGCTCCTCTGCGAGCCCGGGACGGAGGCTCTGCAGGAACACGTCTGCACCGGCTGCGAGACGGAGCACTGCGTCGCGACCGCGGGGATCCCGCAAGGAGATCGCGAGCGAGCGCTTGCCGGCGTTGGCGGAGAGGAACATCGTGCCTTCGCCGTCCCAGAACGGCGGTCCCCAGGCGCGCCCATCGTCGCCGGTATCGGGCCGCTCGACCTTGATCACGTCCGCGCCGAGCGCCGACAGGATCTGCGCGCAATACGGTCCGGCGATCGACGTCGTCACGTCGAGCACGCGCATTCCGGCTAGCGGCTGGGGCGTCACGCGGCAATCATCGCCGTTCGGCTCTCTGCGAGGATGCAGTGATGTTCTCGCAGGTGGTCGACTGGGTGTCGGGCTCCAACTGGAGCTACGCGGCCATCTTCGCCGTCGCCGTGCTCGACGCGTTCTTCCCTGTCGTGCCGAGCGAGTCGATGGTGATCATCGCAGGCACGCTCGCCGGTGCGGGCGATCTCAACGTCGTGCTCGTGATCCTCGCCGCCTGGGGAGGCGCCGTCCTCGGTGACAACATCTCCTACGGGATCGGCAAGTGGGCAGGGGAGCGCACCGTCAAGCGGCTCTTCCGGCACGAGAAGGCGCTGCGTGGCTTCGCGTGGGCGGAACAGCAGCTCGAGGAACGCGGCAGCTACATCATCGTGATCGCCCGGTTCATCCCGTTCGGACGCACTGCCGTGACCTTCACGGCCGGCTACACGCGGGGCCTGCCATGGCATCGGTTCTTCCGCTACGACCTCGTCGCCGGCCTGCTCTGGGCGACGTACGCGACGATGCTCGGCTACATCGGCGGGAAGCAGTTCGAAGAGCAGCCCTGGAAGGGCCTGCTGCTCGGGCTGGGGATCGCGTTCGCGGTCGCCTTCGGCGTCGAGTGGGTCCGGAAACGCCGCGCCAAGACGACCGCCGCCTGACCCGGGCGATGAGGATCCATGTCACGGGCGCGACCGGGTTCCTGGGCTCCGAGCTGCTGCGACGCCGACCCGACGGATCGGGGCAGAGGGTAGAGGTGCGCGACGCATCTGCTGTCCTGGGCTTGTTCCGGGAATTGCGGCCCGACGTCGTGATCCACACCGCGTACCGGCAGGACGGCGAGGGCGCCCGGGAGATCGTCGTCGACGGTTCCGAGCACGTGGCCACGGCGGCCACCGCAGTCGGCGCCCGGCTCGTCCACATTTCGACGGACGTCGTCTTTGACGGCCGCAAGGGCGGCCCGTACGTCGAGGACGATCCCCCGAGCCCGTGTACCGGGTATGGACGCGCGAAGGCCGACGCAGAGGCGCGAGTGGCCGCCGCGGCTCCGGAGGCGCTGATCGTGCGCACCTCGCTCATCCTCGGCGGCCCCGGCCACGAGCCGTCCAAGCACGAGCTCGTGGCGCAGGACCCGGCAGCGACGTTCTACTCGGACGAGATCCGCTCGCCGATCCTCGTCGCAGACCTCGCCGAGGCAGTTCTGGAGCTCGCCGGCTTCCAACTCTCGGGCCCGATCCACGTCGCGGGGGCGGACGATCTCTCGCGGGCAGATCTCGCAGAGCTCGTCACAGGGAAGGCCGTCCGCCGGAGTGCGGCCCCGCCGGGGCGCCCGCTCGACTGTGCGCTCGACTCCTCGCGCGCACGTGGGCTCCTCCGCACGCGATTGCGGGGCGTGCGTACGGTGTTCGCATGAACCGGCTCGGCGACGAGACCAGCCCCTACCTCCTACAGCATGCGGACAACCCCGTCGACTGGTATCCGTGGGGCTCTGAGGCGCTCGAGCGGGCGGCGGAGGAGGGCCGGCCGATCCTGCTCTCGGTCGGCTACAGCGCGTGCCACTGGTGCCACGTGATGGCGCACGAGTCGTTCGAGAGCGAGGCGACGGCGGCGTTGATGAACGAGCACTTCGTCAACGTCAAGGTCGACCGCGAGGAGCGGCCCGATGTCGACGCGCTCTACATGGACGCGACCGTGACGATGACCGGCCAGGGCGGCTGGCCGATGACGGTGTTCCTGACGCCTCAGGGCGAGCCGTTCTACGCCGGCACGTACTTCCCACCGGAGCCGCGCCACGGCCTGCCGTCGTTTCCGCAGCTGCTCCTCGCGGTGGCGGAAGCATGGAAGGAGCGGCGGGACGATATCGCGCAGCAGGCGCGCAGGCTCGTGGACACGATTGGCAACGCGTCGCGCCTGCGCCCATCGTCCGATCCGCTCACAGCGACCCTGCTTGCCGAGGCGGAGGGCGGTATCGCGCGTACCTTCGAGCCCGCTTTCGGCGGGTTTGGCCGGGCGCCGAAGTTCCCGCCGGCGTCCGTGCTCGAGCTGCTCCTGCGACGCGGCACGCCGGAGGCGACCGCGATGGTGACGGCGACCCTCGACGGCATGTCCGCGGGAGGGATGTATGACCTCGTCGGTGGTGGCTTCCATCGCTATTCGGTCGACGACCGCTGGCTGGTGCCGCACTTCGAGAAGATGCTCTACGACAACGCGCTGCTGGCCGCCGTGTATCTCCATGCCTGGGTCGCGACGGGTACGGACCGCTACCGGCAGGTCGCCGAGGAGACCGTCGGCTACGTGCTGCGCGAGCTTCGCCTCGAGGGAGGCGGGCTCGCGTCGGCCCAGGACGCAGACACCGATGGAGTCGAGGGATTGACGTTCACCTGGACCGAGGAGGAGGGCGTGCCTGGGGCCCTGCTGCACCCCTTCGAGCACGGACGCTCGATCATCCGGGGAGAGCTCGAGCCCGCTCTGAAGGCACGGTTGCTGGAGGAGCGCTCCCGCCGCCCCCAACCCGGCCTCGACGACAAGGTGCTCGCCTCGTGGAACGGCCTGGCCCTCGCCGCTCTCGCGGAGGCGGCGCGACGGCTCGACCGGCCGGACTGGCTCGCTGCGGCGCGGGGGGTGGGAGAGTTCCTCCTCGGCCCGCTCTCACGGGAGGACGGACGGCTGCGTCGGACATGGCGTCAGGGCCGGGCGGGCGGCGACGCATTTCTGGACGACTACGCAAATGCGGCGCACGGCCTCCTCGAGCTCCACGTCGCGACCGGCGAGGTGCGCTGGCTGCTCGAGGCGCACAGGCTGGCCCTGTTGGCCGTCGAGTTGTTCGGCGACGAGGACAACGGCGGCTTCTTCCTCGCGCCGCGGGACGGCGAGGAGCTCGTTGCCCGCACGAAGGATCTCGACGACAACCCGATCCCATCGGGAAACTCGATGCTCGCCCACGTGTTGCTGCGTCTGGGCCGGATCTGGGGAGATGACGAGCTCGAGCGGCGGGCGGTAGGCGTGCTCCGGCTCGTCGCACCGGCGCTCGAGCGGGCCCCGGGAGCGTTCGGCTGGGCCCTGTGCGCACTCGACCTCTGGCTGGCCCCGGCGCGCGAGATCGCGATTGTCGGCGAGCTCGACAGCCCTGTGGCACGCCGTGCGCTCGCGCCGTTCGAGCCGCGCGCAGTCGTCGCGGTCGGGCCGGCGAGCGGCGTTCCGCTGCTCGAGGGTCGTGGGCTCGTCGGCGGTCGCACCGCGGTATACATCTGCGAGCGATTCGCTTGCCGGGCACCGGTCACAGACCCCGGCGAGCTGGAGGGCTGACATGCGGGTTTGTCTGATGATCGAGGGTCAGGAAGACGTCACCTGGGACGACTGGGTCGCACTTGCGGGTGCCTGCGAGGAGCACGGGCTGGACGGGTTGTTCCGCTCGGATCACTACTCCGCGATCGTGCGCCCGATCGCGGGCGCGCTCGACGCCTGGGCGACGCTCGCAGCGCTGGCGGTCGTGACGACGCGGATCCGCATCGGGACGATGGTGTCGCCTGCGACCTTTCGGCACCCGAGCGTGCTCGCGCGCCAGGCGCTGACGGTCGATCACGTCTCGGGCGGGCGTGTCGAGGTCGGCATGGGTGCGGGGTGGTACGAGCGGGAGCACCGGGAGAACGGGTTCGACTTCGGCGACGCGAGGACACGGTTCGGCCGCTTCGCCGAGCAAGTCGAGGTCGTGGTGCGGTCGTGGACCGAGGACAACTGGTCGTTCGTGGGCGAGCACTACCACCTCGAAGGGCAGACGGCGCTGCCCCGGCCGCTACAGGTCCCACACCCACCGCTGATCCTCGGTGGCACTGCGAAACCCCGCTCGGCGGCACTCGCCGCCCGCTGGGCGAGCGAGTACAACACCGGGTTTGCGACACCGGCGGAATGCGCTGCACGCAGAGCCACGCTGACTGCTGCGTGTGCGGCTGCCGGTCGGGATCCGGCCTCGTTGCCGCTGTCGCTCATGACTCTCTGCGTCGTGGGTGAGGACAGCGCCGATGCGCGCGACCGCCTGGCCCGCGTGAGCGAGCTCCGGGGTGACGGGACTCCGGTGGACGAGCTGCTCGACGCGAAGCACGACGCCTGGCTCGTGGGGACGGTCGAGCAGGTCGTCGAGCGCCTTCGCACCTACCGCGCCGCCGGCATCGAGCGGGTGTACCTCCAGCATCTCGATCACACGGACCTCGGGATGGTCGAGACGATCGGGCGCGCCCTCGCTCCCGCGCTCGCTTGAGCAGACGGACGCTCGACGGGCTGGGGTAGGCTCCGGGTCGTGGCAACGATCGAAGTGACCGGGGCTGAGAACGTTGCGTGGGATCTCTCCGACCTCTTTGCGAGCGCTGAGGATCCGAAGCTCGAGCAGGAGGTGGCAGAGGCCGAGCGCGGCGCTGCCGTGTTCCGTGAGCGCTACCACGGCGCCGTCGCGGGACTCGACGCCGCGGGCCTCGCGGAGGCGGTGGCCGAGCGTGAGCGCATCGAGTCGGCGATGGATCGTGTCCTCACGTACGCGCACCTGAACTTCGCGACCAACATGGGTGAGCCGGCACGGGGCGCCCTCGTGGCTCGCCTCCAGGAGAAGGCCGCTTCGCTCGAGACACAGCTGCTCTTCTTTGCCCTCGAATGGGCGGTGGTCGAGGACGGGACGGCGGCCTCGCTGCTCGAGGCGCCGGAGCTCGACCACTGGCGTCACTTCCTGGCCTCGCTGCGCAAGTACCGTCCGCACCTGCTCTCCGAGCCCGAGGAGAGGATCTTCACCGAAAAGGGCGTGTCGGGCTCGTCTGCCTGGTCACGGCTGTATGAGGAGCTGCTCGGCGCCCTGCGCGTCGATCTCGACGGCGAGGAGGTGTCGCTCGAGACGGCGATGTCGAAGCTCTACTCCTCGGATCGCGACACCCGCGCAGGCGCAGCTGCCGCAGTCGGCGCGGCGCTGGAGCCCGGCCTGCGCACGCGGACCTTCGTCTTCAACACAGTCCTGCTCGACAAGTCGATCGACGACCGGCTCCGCGGCTACGCGACGTGGCTCAGCTCGCGCAACCTCGCCAACGAGACCACGGACGACGCAGTCCAGGCGCTCATCGACGCAACCGTCTCGCGGTACGACGTCGCCCAGCGCTACTACCGGCTCAAGGCCCGGCTTCTGGGCCTCGATGTCCTCGCGCATTACGATCGCTTCGCCCCGGTGGCCGAGTCCAATGTGAAAACGCCGTGGGAGGAAGCGCGCTCCGTCGTCGTCGGCGCCTACAGGGATTTCTCGCCGGACGCAGGCGAGATCGTGGACGGCTTCTTCACCAACGGGTGGATCGACGGCCCGGTGCGCCAGGACAAGCGGCACGGCGCGTTCTGCGCGACGACCGTCCCGGGGGTGCACCCGTACGTGCTCATGAACTACACGGGCGACCGTCGTTCCGTGCTGACGCTCGCGCACGAGCTCGGACATGGCCTCCACGGAGTGATGTCGCAGCCGCTCGGGTTGTTCAACTCCTCGACGCCGCTGACCACGGCCGAGACCGCGTCCGTCTTCGGCGAGGCGCTGACGTTCAAGCGGCTGCTCGCTGTCGACGACGACCCGCGGCGCAAGCTCGACCTGCTGACGGGGCGGATCGAGGACGCGATCGCAACGGTGTTCCGGCAGATCGCGATGAACCGGTTCGAGGATGCGGTGCACACCGAGCGGCGCACCGCGGGCGAGATCGCGCCCGAGCGGTTCTCCGAGCTCTGGCTCGAGAGCCAGACGGCAGTGTTCGGCGACTCCGTCGACACCACGGGGTACGCCAACTGGTGGAGCTACGTGCCGCATTTCCTCGGCGTCCCGGGTTACGTGTACGCCTATGCATACGGCTACCTGTTCTCGCTCGCGATCTTTCGCAAGTACGAGCGCGAGGGCGAGGCAATGGTCGAACCGTATCTCGAGCTGCTGCGAACCGGCGGCTCGAAGGCGCCCGAGGATCTGGCGCGCATCGTCGGGCTCGATCTCACCGATCCCGAGATCTGGGCTTCCGGCATCGACGCCCTCGCAGAGGACCTCGACGAGGCTGAGCGCCTCGCCGCCGAGATCGGTTTGGGCCAATGAGGCTAGGGCTCTGTGGGGGCCTGGTTCGGATTTTGGTTCGGGTCGCCTGTGAGCAGATTTCTCGCTTTCGGCCGGAGCCGGGCTTTGCCCGGCGGGAGGCCCGCATCGGCTGACCGTTGAGGCGCGCTGAAGGAGGGGGCGCGTGGGGGAACCATGGGTTCCCCCACGCTTCTAGGGCTCTGTGGGGGCCTGGTTCGGATTTTGGTTCGGGTCGCCTGTGAGCAGATTTCTCGCTTTCGGTCGGAGCCGGGCTTTGCCCGGCGGGAGGCCCGCATCGGCTGACCGTTGAGGCGCGCTGAAGGAGGGGGCGCGTGGGGGAACCATGGGTTCCCCCACGCTTCTAGGGCTCTGTGGGGGCCTGGTTCGGATTTTGGTTCGGGTCGCCTGTGAGCAGATTTCTCGCTTTCGGTCGGAGCCGGGCTTTGCCCGGCGGGAGGCCCGCATCGGCTGACCGTTGAGGCGCGCTGAAGGAGGGGGCGCGTGGGGGAACCATGGGTTCCCCCACGCTTTCGAGGTAGCCCGGGCTCGCGATGCGCAGCTTGGCCTCGACCTCGCGCTTCAGGTCTTCGAGATCGCCCGGCCGCACGTCACCTGCGCGCAGCCGGCGCGCAACCTCCCAGTCACGCTCTTGGGCCGGGGGTGATTCGCGCTCCACGATCGACAGGGCGTTGATCGCGACGAGCGTGCGGAACCGCAAGCGGCGGTCGTCCAGGGTTGGGAGGATCTCGCTCTCCAAGAAGCCGGCCACGGCAGCGGCCAGCTCTCCGGCCGTCGGGCGGTCGTTCACGCTGCCTGCTCGATCATGCGCAGGAGCTCGTGCTCCATCTCGGCCGCGAGCCGCCCGAGAATCGCCAGCTCGACGTTGCGCTCCTCTGCGCGGAGGTGGCGGCGCGCCTGCGTGAGCGCGCCCACAGCCCACTTGCAGTTTCCGAGCACTTCCCACGCGTAGAGCTCCTCGAGCGGGACCTCCAGGCCCGTCAGCCGCGCATAGCGCTCGAGGAACGGCTCAACGTCGCCGATGCCGCCGAGACGCCGCCCGACAGCGCCGAAGCGCCAGGCGCGAATCAGCGGCCAGCCGAGGTCTTCCGCCGGATCGCAGACGTGGGCGAACTCCCAGTCGAGCACCGCGACAAGGCCGTGCTCGTCCACCATCAGGTTGCCGACACGGAAGTCGCCATGGCCGACGACGGTCGAGCGTCGAAGCGGCAGCCGCTCACGGCACCAGAGAATGCCGAGCTCGATCGCCGGATGCGGCTCGTCGACGGAGTCGAGCTCGGTGCACAGGCGCTCGAAGATGTCGGTTCGTGGAAGGAACGGCAGCCGTGCCGGCGGGATCGAGTGGATCTTCGAGAGCTCCTCTGCCATCTGCACGTCGAGACCGGGTGGAGGTGTCTTGACGATGCGCCGGCCGATCGTCTCGCCATGCACCCGTTCCATCACGAACGCCTCGCGGCCGTCCAGGTCTCCGAGGTAGGCGACCGGCTCTGGGACCCGTACGCCCGCCTCGCGTGCGGCGAGGAGGACGTCGTACTCCTGTCGGAGGGTGAGCGTGTCGAGGTGGATCACGCCTCCGCCGGCGCGACGGACGAGTAGCTCCCGGCCGTCTGCGGTGTCGACGGCCCACGCTTCTTTCGACGCCCCGCCGGCGAGCCTGACCACGGTCTGCACGGGTGCCCCTAGCGCTGCGCCGAGCGCGTCGTTCACTGCGTCAGCTCCGCGAGGAGCCGGAGCGCCTCGGTCTGCCGAGCGTGGGGGAACCCGTGGTTCCCCCACGGGCCCCCTCCTTGAGCCCGTGGCACGGGTTGGCCGTAGCGGGCCTCCCGCCGGGCGAAGCCCGGCTCCGGCCTGGGGCCCAGATCTGCTGACAGCGGCGCGGAGGCGCTCATCTGGTCGGCTCCGGGAGTGGAAGCCAAACACGCCTGTTCACTGCGTCAGCTCCGCGAGGAGCCGGAGCGCCTCGGTCTGACGCGCCTGCAGGATCAACGTCGTCACCCCCGCATCGCGCCAGGCGCCGAGGCGGTCTGCGATCCGGTGGCGATCGCCGACGAGGGCGATCTCGTCGACGAGGGCATCGGGCACGGCGATCGCGGCCTCGCCCTTCTTGCCGTCGAGGTACAGGTCCTGGATCGTCGTCGCAGCAGCCTCGAAGCCGTAGCGTCGCGCCAGCCGGTTGTAGAAGTTCTGGTCCCGCGAGCCCATGCCGCCGATGTAGAGCGCGAGCAGCGGCTTCAGGAGGTCGCGGCACGCCTGGACGTCGTCGTCGACGACGACCGGCACGATCGCCGCGAGATCCCAATCCGCCGGCCGCCCTCCCCTGGCGGCGAAGCCCTTCTCGAGTGCGGGCGCGTGCGCCTCCGCAAACCGCTCCGGCGAGAAGAAGATCGGCAGCCAGCCGTCGGCGATCTCGGCCGCGAGCGCGACGTTCCTCGGCCCGATCGCCGCCAGGTAGATCGGCACCTCTGCGCGGAGCGGAGCGACGATGAGCTTCAACGGCTTTCCGAGCCCCGTCGCGTCGGGCCCCGAATACGGAACGTCGTAGTGCAGGCCGTGATGCTCCAGCGGCTGCTCTCGCCGAAGGATCATGCGAACGATCTCGACGTACTCCCGAGTCCGTGTGAGCGGTTTGCCCCATGCCTGGCCGTGCCAGCCCTCACTGACCTGTGGCCCGGAGGTGCCCAGCCCGAGGAGCACGCGGCCCCCGGAGAGGATGTCGAGCGTGGCGGCCGTCGTCGCGGTTGCAGCCGGCGAGCGAGCAGGCATCTGCATGATCGCGCTGCCGACGTTGACGTGCCGGGTCGTCGCCGCGATCCACGCCATGGGCGTCACGGCGTCGCTGCCGTACGCCTCGGATGTCCACACGGAGTGATAGCCGAGGCGGTCCGCCTCCTGCGCCAGGGCGACGCCGCCGACCGGATCGTCGTACCCGAGTTGCAAACCAAGACGCACCGGGCGATCCTACTCTCGATGTCCGGCGCCCTTTTCCCGCCCGCGTTTCTCGAGCGGCGGACGCGCTACAGGGCATTCATGGAGGAGCACGTCTATCCGAACGAGCAGGCGCTCGAGCTCGAAGACGACGGCTCGTCCGCGCTGATCGTGGAGCTGCAGGCGCAGGCCCGCGCCGCTGGTCTCTGGGCGCCGCACATGCCTGCCGAGGCGGGCGGGACCGGCGAGGGGTTTCTCTCCTACGCGTGCATGAACGAGGAGATCGGCCGCTCGCACTGGGCCCAGCTCGTGTTCGGCTGCCAGGCGCCGGATGCCGGCAACGCCGAGCTCCTGCACCGGTGTGGCACCGCAGATCAGAAGGCCCGCTTCCTCGAGCCCCTCGTCGCCGGGCAGGTGCGATCGTTCTTCTCCATGACCGAGCCGGACGTGGCGGGCTCGGATCCGACAACGTTGCAGACACGCGCTGTGCAGGACGGCGACGACTGGGTGATCGACGGCCACAAGTGGTTTTCGAGCGGTGCCGACGGTGCCGGGTTCGGGATCGTCTTCGCCGTCTCCGATCCGGAGGCGGCCGGCCATGCGCGAGGCACGATGATCATCGTGCCCGCGGACACTCCGGGCGTCGACATCGTCAGACCGCTCTCCGTGATGGGGCACACCGGCCGAGGGTGGAACACCCACTGCGAGGTTCGCTTCACCGGTGTCCGCGTCCCGCTCGCGAACACGCTCGGCGAACGGGGACACGCGTTCCGCCTCGCTCAGCTGCGCCTCGGCCCTGGGCGCATCCACCACGTGATGCGGTGGCTCGGCCAGATGCAGCGCGCGTTCGAGCTCATGTGCACGTATGCCCTCGAGCGTGAGGCATTCGGTGGTCCCCTTGCCGAGAAGCAGGTCATACAGGGCTGGATCGCGGACTCGACTGCCGAGATCCAGGCCTGCCGGCTGTTGACGATCGATGCGGCCGCAAAGATCGATCGGGGCTCCGACGCGCGCGTCGAGGTGTCGGTGCTCAAGTTCTACGCGGCGAAGGTGCTCAACGACGTGATCGACAGGGCGATGCAGGTGCACGGGGCGCGCGGGTTGACCGACGAGACGCCTCTCGCCCACATGGCGCTCCGCGCCCGCGGCGCACGGATCTACGACGGTCCGGACGAGGTGCATCGGATGGTCGTCGCACGGCGGATCCTGAAGCGATTCGCCGACGGCGACACATGGCGCTTCGACTGAGCGCCGCTTACGACGAAGCTCCCGCGCGGCGACGCCAGAGGACGTAGGCCGGAATCGCCACCGCTGCGACCGCAACCCCGGAAAAGCCGGCGAGCCTCAGATCTCGCTCGATCACCGTGCCGAACCAATAGGCGAGCAGCCCGACCGTCGTCGCCCAGAGCACACCGCCGAGCAGGTTCCAGACCGCGAACGCTCGCCAGGGCAGGCCGTTGATACCCGCCACCCACGCCACGACGACGCGCACACCGATCACGAACCGTCCGAGCAGAACCGCCTTGCCGCCGTGCCGGGCGAAGAACGCGTCACCCCGCTCGAGCCAGACGGCCCGGTGGTGAGCGAACGGGATGCGCGAGCTCTCGAGCAGGCGGCGGCCGCCGTAGCGCCCGGCGGCGAAGCCGAGATTGTCCCCGACAACTGCCGCGACTGCGGCGACGGCGATGACCAGCTCGATCTGCAACCGCCCATTCCCGGCAAGCACGCCGGCGGTGATGAGTGCCGTCTCACCGGGCAGCAACAACCCGGCAGACTCCCCGCCGACGAGGCCGAACAGGAGCAGGTACGCGACCCACGGGCTCAGGGATGCGCTCACTGCGTCTCGGTCAGTTCGAGCAGGCGCGGGGTGCGTGGCCCGCGCGCTTTCGAGACCTCGCGGTCACGTGCCCCTGAAGACCGGCTCGCGCTTCTCGAGGAATGCGGCGACTCCCTCCTGGCCATCCTCGCTTGCCAGGCACCGGCGAAACGCCTCCGCCTCCCGTCGCAGCCCTTCTTCGAGTGACAGATCGCGCGTCGTGCGGGCCAGCTCGCGGATGACGGCGACGGCATGCGGCGAGCGCGCCGCGAACGTTGCCGCGATGCTCGTGGCTGCGTCCAGCAGCTCGTCGCGCGGCACGACCCTCTCGACGAGACCCCACCCGTACGCAGTCGCCGCGTCGATGAACTCTCCGCCGAGGTTGAGCAAGAGGGCACGCCCCGGGCCGACGAGCCGGGGCAGGCGCTGGGTCCCGCCGCCGCCGGGGATCAGGCCGAGCTTGACCTCCGGCTGCCCGAGCTGCGCGTCGTCGGAGCAGACGCGCACGTCGCAGCACATCGCGAGCTCGAGCCCACCGCCGAGGCAGAAGCCCTGAATCGCCGCTACGAACGGCGTATCGGCCGCGTCCATGCGGTGCCCGAGCTTCTGCAGCCCGCGCGCGGAGCCCGCATCGGGCGACGTTGCCACCCGCATGGCGGGGAACTCCTTGATGTCCGCGCCGGCGACGAACGCCCGCTCGCCGCCTCCGCGAAGCACGATCGCCCGCGTGCCCGCATCGCCGTCGAGCCGGTCGATCGTTGCCTCGAGCCCCTCGAGCAGCGACGCCGAGAGCGCATTGAGCGGTGGATTGTCGATCGTGACAACGGTGACGTAGCCGTCCTGCAGGGTGCTGATGGACTGGTGCATGGTCTCCTCTGGATCGAGGTTGGCGCGGAGGCGCTGGCCGAAAGGCGGGTGTGCCCAGCCTATGGGCTCACGGGCGTTGCGAACATCTCCCGCAATGCCGTCTTGCGGAACTTTCCGACCGCGGTCTTCGGGATCTCCGTGACGAACTCGACGCGATCCGGCAGCCACCACCTCACGAACTGGGGCGCGAGGAACTCCCGCAGCTCCTCCGGCGACGCCGCTGCTCCCTCCCGCAGCACGACGACAGCGAGCGGCCGCTCATCCCATTTCTCGTCCGGCACCGCGATCACGGCGGCTTCGGCCACCGCGGGGTGCGCCATGAGGGCATTCTCGAGCTCGACCGAGCTGATCCACTCACCGCCGGACTTGATCACGTCCTTCGCGCGGTCCTGGATCTTGACGTACCCGCGCGGATCGACGCAGACGATGTCGCCGGTGCGGAACCAGCCGTCCTGCGTCCAACGGTCTGCCTGCTCGGGAGTGTCGTAGTAGGCAGCGGCGACCCAGGGGCCACGCACCTCGAGCTCACCCATCGTCTCCCCGTCCCACGCCACCGTTCCGCCGGTGTCGTCGCGCGCCCGCAGCTCGACGAAGGGGAGCGGCAACCCCTGCATCGCGACGATGTCGATCAGCGCCTCCTCGCCTGCGTCGCGCACGGAGCCGATGTAGTCCGAGACGGTCGCGAGAGGGGAGGTCTCGGTCATGCCCCACCCCTGCACGACCTGGAGGCCGTGCCGTTGCCTGAACCCCGCGATCATCGCGCGCGGGGCGGCTGAGCCGCCCACCAGCATCGCACGCAGCGCTGAGAGGTCGTACCGATCGGGCTCTTCGTCGAGGTGGCGCAGGATTCCCATCCAGATCGTCGGTACCCCGGCGGTCACGGTCACCCGCTCCTGTTCGAGGTCCTCCAGCAGGCTCGACGGATCGAGGTGCGGGCCGGGAAAGACGAGCTTCGCTCCCACCAGGGCGCACGTGTACGGGTATCCCCATGCGTTCGCGTGGAACATCGGCACGACCGGGAGCATCGCGTCCTCCACCGTGACCCGAAAGCCGAGCGGGCAGGTGAGTGCCTGGCCGAGCGTGTGGAGCACCATCGAGCGATGCGAATAGAGCACGCCCTTCGGCATCCCGGTGGTGCCGGACGTGTAACACATCGCCGACGCCTCGTTCTCCTCCAGCTCGGGGTCGCGGTACCCCGCAGGATCGGCCGCGGCGAGGTGCTCCTCGTAGGAGTCCTCGACCACGAGCACGTGCTCGATCCCGGTGTCCCCGCGGAACTGCTCCAGCAGCGGCAGCAGTGACCGGTCGACGATCACCGCGCGGTCGCCACCGTGACGTGCGATGTAGGCGAGGTCGTTCGCGTGCAGGCGGAGATTGAGCGTGTGGAGGACGAAGCCGCCGCACGGAATCCCGAAGTACGCCTCGAGGTGCTGATAGTGATTCCAGCAGAGCGTGGCCACCCGGTCCCCTCGCTCGAGGCCGAGCTCCCGGAGCGCGACGGCGAGCCGCTTCGAGCGATCGGCCGCGTCCGCGAACGTGTAGCGGTGGAAGCTCTTGTCGGGCAGGCGCGTGACGATCTCCTGCTGCGGGAAATAGGTCTCCGCGCGGCGCAGGATCGCCGGCAGCGTCAGCTGGAAGTCCATCATCAACCCTTGCATCTCAAGCTCCTTCCTTCGGCCCGTCGAGGAGGTGGGCGGCAACCTCGCTTCGCAACTGGGCGCTCGACGCCTCCCAGGACTGGATCCACAGCGCCCGCTTGTAGAGGCGATGCAGGGCGTGTTCCCATGTGAAGCCAAGGCCGCCGTGCACCTGAAGCGAACGCTCACAGGCCGCAACTGCGGCCTCGGCGCAGTAGGACTTGGCAGCTGCGGCAGCCAATGTCGCCCGGGGGTCGTCCAGTGCGATGCACCATGCCGCCCACCATGCCAGGGAGCGGGCGAGCTCGAGCTCCATCGCCGTCGTCGCGAGCGGGTGCGAGACCGCCTGGTAGGCCCCGATCGGCCGGCCGAACTGCTCGCGCTCCCCTGCATGCACGACCGCGAGCTCGAGCGCCCGCTGGCCCACGCCACAAGCCTCGAGCGACAGCGCGGCGAGCGAGCGGCTGCGAAGCATCGGGAGGAGCTCCGAGCCGGCGAGCCGCCGGCCGGCTTCGCCGCCCATGACCACGCCCAGCGGCCTGGTGAGATCGCTGGTGTTGAGCACCTCGCGGTCGGCGCCGTCGAGCTCCCAGATCGAGTCACCGCCGATGGTTGCGACGCGATCGGCGGTGTCGAGGTCCGGGACGAGCGGCCCCAGCGCGAGCGTCCAGCTTGCCTTCCCCGCCGCGACTTCGGCCTGGAGGTCGGGGGGAAGAGCGGGCAGGACGAGGGCGATCGTCGACCAGTACGGGGCGTGCGTGAGTGCGCGGCCCATCTCCTCGAACAGCACAGCCTCCTCGAGGAAGCCGAGCCCCGCCCCGCCCAGCTCGGCCGCGAGCGAGACACCGGTCCAGCCGAGCTCCGCCAGCTCGAGCCACGACGGCTCGGCGCGCCCGGCGAGGAAGGAACGTGCCTGTGCGCGTAGCTCGTCCTGCTCCGGCGTGAACGAGAAATCCACGGTCTATCGTGACCTCGGCAGGCCGAGGACCCGTTCGGCGATGATGTTGCGCAGGATCTCAGAGGTGCCCGCCTCGATCGTGTTGCCGCGACTACGCAGCTGCAGGTGCTGCCAGTAGCCTCCATAGGGAGCGTTCTCGGCCATCAGCTGCGCATCCGGACCGAGAAGCTCGAGCGCGAGCTTCGCCACCCGCTGATTGGCCTCCGACCATTGCAGCTTCAGCATCGACCCTTCGGGGCCGGGGACGCCGGTCGCCATGAGGGCCGACAGCGAGCGATACGCCGTCAGTCGTAGTGCCTGGAGCTCGATCCACTCGCGAGCGATCGCATCGCGCTGATGCTGTGTCGCGCCCCGATCCTGTGCGAGCTCGACGAGCTTCCGCACGGTCACCTCGAGCGCTGCCGTCAAGGCGACCCCGAGCGTGCTCCGTTCGTGCAGGAGCGTCGTCATCGCCACCTGCCAGCCGTCGCCGATGTCTCCGAGCACGTTCTCGACCGGCACCTGGACGCCGGTGAAGAAGATCTCGTTGAACTCCGCCTCACCTGTCAGCTGCCGGAGCGGCCGCACCTCGACGCCCGGGCTGCGCATGTCGACGATCAGGTAGGTCAGGCCCGCGTGCCGCTGCGATGCCGGGTCGCTGCGCGTGAGCAGGAGGCACCAGTCTGCCATGTGAGCGAACGACGACCAGACCTTCTGACCGTCGACGACGAAATGATGTTCTTCGAGCCGGGCCCTCGTGCGCACGGAGGCGAGATCGGAGCCGGCTTCGGGCTCGGAGAACCCCTGGCACCAGATCTCGTCCGCGGAGAGGATGTTTTCGAGGTGGCGAGCCTTCTGCGCGTCGCTGCCGTGTGCGATGAGCGTCGGGCCGGCCATTCCGAGGCCGATCACGCCGACGTGCTGCGGTGCTTCGATGCGCGCGAGCTCCTCGAGCAGGATCGCCTGCCGCGACTGGGGTTCGCCGCCGCCGCCGTACTCCTTCGGCCAGGTCAGGCCGGCGTAACCGGCCTCGTGGAGCATTCGGCTCCACGCTCTGACCGCGTCGAAGTCCGGGCTCCCCGCGCCGTCGCTCGATCCGAGGAGAGCTGCCGGAACGCTTTCCGCAAGCCATGACCGGAGCGTCGTGCGGAACCGCCCTTCCTCGGGCGTGTCGCGGAGATCCACGAGGCGACTCTAGTAGGCCGCGCAAGCTCCGAATTCGCGGAAGCGGATTCGGAGCGCGCAAAATCCCCTAAAGGCGTTCGCTGCGCGGCCGCGACTGCTGTTTCACCGAGGTCGGCTGACCGAGCGCACGATCCCTGAAGCCGTTCGCGAGCGATCCAATCCACAGCGGCCTGGTAGCGGAACTTAACTGGCCCTGAACGCGGACCGTGGGTTGTGTGTCTACCCTCCCTATGCCGGCCGCCAGGCCGCCCACGCCCGTCTCCAAGGAGGAGCAATGCCCGATTCGGAGAGCACGGCTCCGGCCGACGCCGCCCCCCGCGAGCTGCTCGAGGAGGCACTCGTCGAGATCAAGCGGGTGATAGCTGGACAGGACGAGATGCTCGAGCGCGTGCTCGTCTGCCTCGTCGCCGGCGGGCACCTGCTGATCGAAGGCGTGCCCGGCCTCGCCAAGACGCTCACGATCAAGACCACAGCAGCCGTGCTCGGCGGCACATTCCGTCGTGTGCAGTTCACTCCGGACCTCGTGCCCAGCGACCTCGTCGGCACGCGGATCTACCGGCCCGATACCGGAGGCTTCGACACGGAGAGGGGTCCCGTGTTCTGCAACTTCCTCCTTGCCGACGAGATCAACCGTGCGCCCGCGAAAGTGCAGTCGGCGCTGCTCGAGGTGATGCAGGAGCGCCAGGTCACGATTGGCCACGACACAATGCCCGTACCCGACCCGTTCCTCGTGATGGCGACGCAGAACCCGATCGAGTCGGAGGGCACGTACCCGCTCCCCGAAGCTCAGGTCGATCGTTTCATGCTCAAGGTCGTCGTCGGCTATCCGTCCAGGGACGAGGAGCTCACGGTCGTGCAGCGATCGCTCGAGCCGGCTCCCGACATCCGGCATGTCCTCTCGATGGACGGCCTCAGCGCATTGCAGCGCGCCGCGCTCGACGTGTACGTCGACCCGTCGCTCGTCTCGTACGCGGTTTCACTCGCGGAGGCGACGCGCGACACCGACGCGGCGGGCCTGGCCGAGCTCGCCGGCATCGTCGAGTACGGCGCCAGCCCGCGCGGGCCGATCGCGCTCGTGCAGAGCGCCAGGGCGCTGGCGCTGATTCACGGACGCGAGTATGTGCTGGGGGCCGATCTCCGCGCACTCGCCAAGGACGCTCTGCGTCATCGGCTCGTCCTCAGCTACCGGGCTCTCGCGGAGCAGCGCACCGCGGACGACGTGCTCGATGCCGTGCTGGAGCGTGTGCCCGCGCCTCCGCTCGAGCTGGGGAGGCCGATGGCGGCGTGACCGGCACAGCACTCGGGGCATTCGGCGGCACGACCACTCCGGAACGGCCCGGTCCCGGGCCGATGCCGGAGCCGCTCCTGCGCGCGCTCGAGCTCACGATCGGACGGCGCGTCGACGGGCTGCTCGCAGGTGATCATCGCTCCGCCCTGCTGGGTCGAGGCACCGAGCTTGCGCAGGTTCGTGCCTATGTGCCCGGCGACGACGTCAGGCTGATCGACTGGAACGTCACCGCGCGCACCGGCGAGACGCACGTCCGGGTCCAACTCGCCGAGCGCGTGCTCGTCACCTGGGTGGTGCTCGACCGCACCCCGTCGATGGCATTCGGCACCGCAGATCGGCGTAAGGCGGATGTCGCCTTCGGCGTCGCGCTCGCGATGGGACACGCGGCCAGCGTGCGTGGGAACCGGATCGGGCTGCTCTCGTTCGGCGCCGGCCCACCGATGCCGTTGCCGCCACGGCAGGGTAGAGCAGGGCTGGTGGGAGTGCTGCTCGCACTCGGCGAGAGCGACGAAGGTACGGGGACCGCACCGGAGCTCGCCGCCGCTCTGGGCGCCGTGGCCGCGATCGCGCGCCAGCGCTCCCTCGTCGTCGTCGTGTCGGATTTCCGCGGCCCGACCGACTGGCAGGCGCCGCTGCTCGACGTGGCGGGCCGTCACGAGGTGCTGGCGGTCGAGATCCGCGATCCGCGTGAGGAGCAGCTCGTCGACGTCGGCGAGGTGTGGTTCACCGACCCCGAGACCGGCGGCTCGCTTCGTGTCGACACGAGCGACGCTCGGCTGCGGCAGAGGTTCGCGCAGGCTGCCGCCGCAGAGCGTCGGGGTGTCCGGGAGGCTCTCGCCTTGGCCGGTGCCTCTCACGTCGTCCTCTCGACCTCGGGCGACTGGCTGCGGGCCCTAGCCGTGCACATGCGGAGGCGCCGTTGAGCTTCGACTGGCCGGTCGCGCTGCTCGGGTTGCTTGCGCTTCCCGCGCTGGCAGCCCTCGGCTGGGCCGGTGAGCGCAGGCGGCGGCGAGACGCGGCTCGGTTCGGCACCCCTGCGCTCGTCGCGGGGTTCTTGCCCCGGTCGCGGCCGCTGCGGCGGAGACTGCCGTACGTGCTCGCGCTGGCGGCGCTCGGCGCCCTGATCGTCGGGCTGGCGCGGCCGCACGCCTCGCTGTCCATCCCCCGGAGGGAGGCGACGATCGTGCTCGCGATCGATACGTCTCGCTCGATGGCCGCTACAGATGTGCAGCCGAGCCGCCTTGCAGCTGCGCTTGCGGCCGGGCGCGCATTCCTGAAGGAGGCGCCGCGAAGCTACGCGGTCGGCATCCTCACGTTCTCCACGCACGCGACGCTCGTGCTGAAGCCGACCACCGACCGGGGTGCCGCCCGGTCTGCGCTCGACGAAATCCGGCTCGGCTCGGGCACTGCGCTCGGGGAGGGGATCGAGCAGTCGGTTCTCGCAGCGCGGCCCGGCGTCGCCTCGGGCGCGATCCCGCCGCCGGATGTGGTCCCGGCGACGGTGCTGCTGCTCTCCGACGGTGAGCAGACGACCGGCAACCGTACGCCGACTGCCGCCACGGCGACTGCGAAGCGCCTACGCGTGCCCGTCAGCACGGTCGCGTTCGGGACGCGCGATGCCGTTGTCGAGGTGCCGCTGCCCGGAGGTCTCAAAGAGCGCGTCACGGTCACTCCCGACGCCCGCACGCTTCGCGCGGTGGCGCAGGCCACCGGCGGCCGCTTCTATCAGGCCGCGAGCGCGGAGCAGCTGCGTCAGGTGTATCGCCAGCTCGGCAGCCGGCTCGGTCACAGGAAAGAGTCGCGTGAGATCACGGCGGCGTTCGGCGGGGCGGGGGCGCTGCTTCTTCTCGCCGCGTCGGGGCTCTCGATGGTGTGGTCGCGGAGGCCGTTGTGAGGCGCTTGCTGCTTGTTGCAGGCATCGTCGTCGCCTCCCTCCTCGCCGGCGCTGCCTCTCCCGCGGGTGCAGCAGACGAGTGCAACGGCCTTCGCGTCTGTCTCCCCGTGTCCGGCCCCTGGGTCGCGGTCGGGCGGGGCGGGGCCGAATACGAGCTCCAGTGCCCCCGGCGCGGGTACGTCGTCGCCGGCACCGATGCCCGGCTGGCCATTCGTGACATCGATGTGTCGATCCGGGGGAGACCGGAAGTCCGGTGGGGCCGGGCGTCACCACACGCGCCGCCGTTCTCTTCCGCGCGATTCCGACCGGGGACACACCGACGAGCTTCCGCCCGTTCATCGGGTGCATCCCGGTCCGCGGCGGCGGCAGCCGTTCGCAAACAGGGGTGGCCGCGACTCCGCCGGGAGGCCTTCGCCCGACACGTCCGCTGCAGACCGTGGTCGTGACGCAGCGCGTTCCTCCGGGAGCCACGGCCGTGCAGGCGCGGTGTCCCTCCGGAGCCCGCCTCATCGGTGGTGCCCACGCCGTTGCGTTCCGTGTCGAGACCCCTCCGTCGGCCGCGGTGCTCGGCGGCGTACGCGCACAGCGCACGCTCGCCGACGGCGCGGTGCTCGTCACGGTCCAGATCGACGGCGCGGCCGTCAGCGCCAATCCGGAAGTTCAGGTACGTGCCCTGTGCCGGAGCGCGCCGTGACCTTCGGCTCACCCCTCCTGCTGCTCACCCTCGTCGTGCCCCTGGCCGCCCTCGCCGCCTACCTCTGGCTCGACCGGCGGCGTCCACGTGAGGCTGTTGCCTACCCCAACCTCGCAGTCCTCGCCGCCGTGGCGACCCGGTCCGGAAGCTGGAAACGGCACGTCGTCGCCGGATTGATCCTGTGCGCTCTGGCCGCGCTGTGTGTCGGGGTCGCGCGTCCTCGCCTGCCGCTCACGGCGACGTCCGACGGAGCCACCGTCGTGCTCGTCGTCGACGTCTCGCTCTCGATGAACGCGACCGACGTGAGCCCGACCCGGCTCGAGGCGGCGCGGGCGGCGATCACCCGGTTTGCGGACCGGTCGCCGGGCAGCGTTCGGGTGGCGCTCGTGGCGTTCTCCGACGAGCCCGTCGTGCTGACGCCGCCGACGACCAATCGCAAGCTCCTGCGGGACGGCATCGATCAGCTCTCGCCCGGCTTCGGCACAGCGATCGGGGACGCGGTTGCGCGGGGCGTCGAGCTCGCCCGCGGCTCGCGCGGCGAAGCCGCGGCGTCGCCTCCCACCGGCAAGCCGGTGGGCGCCGTCGTCCTGCTTTCGGACGGCGCGCAGACCCGGGGTCTGCTGACGCCGGCAGAAGGAGCTCGGCTCGCACGGCAGGCGGGCGTCCCGGTCTACACGATCTCGCTCGGGACTCTCAGCGGCAGCGTCGCCGTCACCCGGGGCGGGGAGACGATCATCGTCCCCGTTCCTCCCGACCGGCAGACGCTCGCGGCGATCGCCGAGGAGACCGGCGGCAAGACATTCGCAGTCACCGACGCCGCGCGGCTGAGCTCGGTCTACGAGCAGCTCGGCACCGTCGTCGGGAGCACGCGCAAGCCCCGTGAGATCACGGTTGCCCTGGTCGGCATCGCCGCGGCGCTGCTCGCGTCCGCACTGGGGCTCGCCTCGCTCTGGGCACCCCGCCTGCCCTAGTAATCTCACCCAGCTCATGGCGACGCTGCTCTCGGTTCGCGGGATAACGCTGCGCTTCGGGGGGATCGTCGCCCTCGACGGCGTCTCCTTCGACGTCCAGACGGGTCAGATCGCGGGCCTCATCGGCCCGAACGGCGCCGGCAAGACGACCGCTTTCAACGTCATCACGCGGCTGTACACACCCGACGAGGGCGAGCTGGAGCTCGACGGCGACTCGCTGCTGCACACCGCCCCGCACCGCGTCGTCGAGCGGGGCATCGCTCGCACCTTCCAGAACATCAACCTCTTCCGGACGATGTCCGTGCTCGAGAACGTGCTTGTCGGCGCCCACGCGCGCGGCCGGGCGGGCGACGAGCGGGAGGCGCTCGCGACGCTCGACTACGTCGGCCTTCGCGGACGTGCCTCGATGCTCGCAGCGTCGCTCCCGTATGGGATCCAGAAGCGTGTCGAGCTCGCTCGCGCGTTGATTGCCAAGCCACGGCTGCTGCTGCTCGACGAGCCGGCAGGCGGCCTCAACCACGAGGAGGTCGAGGAGCTGGGCGACTTCATCCTGCGCACGCGCGACGACCACGAGCTCACCGTTCTCCTCGTCGAGCATCACATGAGCCTGGTGATGCGCATCTCCGACCACGTCAACGTGCTCAGCTTCGGACGCACGATCGCGGGGGGCTCCCCGCAGGAGGTTCGCGCCAACCCGGATGTGATCGAGGCGTATCTCGGCAGCGACGCGGGTGGCGTGTGAGAGCGCTGCTCGAGCTACGAGGGGTCGAGGCGAGCTACGGGCCGGTGCAGGCGCTGCGCGGAATCTCGCTCGACGTGCCCGAGGGTGAGATCGTTGCCGTGCTCGGCGCCAACGGGGCCGGCAAGACGACGACGTTGCGGGCCGTTTCCGGCACGGTGCGCCGCACCGGAGTGATCAGGTTCGCGGGGAGCGAGCTCAAGGGTGGGCCGGAGGCGGTTGCGAAAGCCGGGATCGCACACGTGCCGGAGGGGCGGGGGACGTTCAACGAGCTGTCCGTGACCGAGAACCTCCGCCTCGGCGCCTACCTGCGCCGCCGGCGCGGCATCAGCGCCGATATCGCCCGCATGGCCGGATACTTCCCATGGATCAGGGATCGCGGCAATCAGCGTGCGGGCACGCTGTCCGGCGGCGAGCAGCAGATGCTTGCCCTGGCCCGCGCGCTGATGGCGCAGCCACGTCTGCTCATGCTCGACGAGCCGTCGCTCGGGCTCGCGCCCCTCGTCGTGCGTGAGATCTTCCGCATCGTCAGCGAGCTGAACGAGAAGGAAGGGCTGACGGTGCTCGTCGTCGAGCAGGATGCCGGCATCGCGCTCGACGTGGCGGGAAGCGCCTACGTGCTCGAGGTCGGGACGGTGGCGGTGTCAGGGACGAGCGCGGAGTTGCGCGCCGACGAAGCCGTGCGGCGGAGCTACCTCGGGTACTAGGGTGGCGGACTTCTTCCAGCAGGTCGTGTCGGGGCTCGCGTCCGGCGGTGTCTACGGCTCGCTGGCGCTCGCGCTCGTGCTCATCTACCGGGCCACGGGCGTGATCAACTTCGCCCAGGGCGAGATGGCGACGTTCTCGACGTACATCGCCTGGACGCTCGTGACGAATCACGGCTGGTCGTACTGGCCTGCAATCGCGGTCACCTTGCTGCTCTCGTTCGCCGGCGGTGTCGGCCTGCACCAGTCCGTGATCCGGCCGGTGGAGCGGGGCCCCCAGATACGGGTCGTGATCGTGACGATCGGCCTGTTGCTGCTCATCAACGGCGCCGTCTCCTGGATCTGGTCCGGTGAGCAGCGCTACCTTCGCAGCCCATTCCCGTCGCGTGTGCTCGACATCGGCGGTGTCGCCATCTCCCTGCAGGACATCGGCACGATCGCGGTGTCGCTGGGCACCGTGGTGATCCTCTGGGGGTTCTTCCAGCTCACGAAGGTGGGTCTCGCGCTCCGTGCCGCCGCCGTGAATCCCGACGAGGCGCGGCTCGTCGGCGTGCGCGTGCCCCTGCTGCTCGGTCTCGGCTGGGGGCTGGCGGCCGTTCTCGGCGCGATCGCGGGCGTCCTGACGGCGCCGAGCTTGTCCAGCCTCGACCCGAACATGATGCAGCCGATCCTGATCTACGCATTCGCGGCGGCGGTCCTCGGCGGCATCGACTCGCCGCTCGGGGCGGTGGTCGGCGGCCTGCTGCTCGGCGTCGGGCTCAACCTGATCGGCGCCTATGTCGGGTTCGTCGGCGCCGATCTGAAGCTGCCGGTCGCTCTACTCGTGATCCTCGTCGTCCTGCTGGTCAAGCCGTCCGGCATCTTCGGCACGCGGGAGCTGAACAAGGTCTGATGCGCTCCCGGACGCTGCCCACACTGGCGCTGTTCGCGGTGCTCGCCGCCGTCGTCTACGTCTTGCCGGCATTCCTGAGCGACTTCCGCGCTCAGCAGTTCGCGTACGTCGGCATCTACCTCATCGCCCTCACAGGATTGAACGTGCTCACCGGCTACACGGGGCAGATCTCACTCGGCCACGGCGCGTTCATGGCCATCGGGGGGTATACGACGGCGATCCTGATGACGGATCACGGTGTCAAGGACATCTGGACGATCCCGGCCGCCGTGCTCGTCGCCGGTGTGGCGGGGCTCCTGTTCGGGCTGCCGGCGCTACGCCTGACAGGGCTGCACCTCGCGCTCGCCACGTTCGCGATCGCCGTTGCGACGCCTGTCGTCCTGAAGAGGTTCGAGGGCTTCACCGGGGGCGGCTCCGGCAAGAATCTCTTCGGAACCCCCGAGTTGACGGCCTCGGTCAGGCCGCTCGGGTTTCTCGGCCTCGAGCTCAACTTCAACAACTGGCTGTACTACCTGTCCTGGACGGTCGCGCTGGCCGGATACGTGCTCGCGTGGCTCCTGCTCCGCGGGCGCACGGGGCGAGCGTTCCGTGCCCTGCGCGACAGCGAGACGGCAGCGGTTTCGTCCGGCGTCAGCCTCGCCCGCTACAAGACGCTCGCGTTCGGCGTCAGTGCCGCCTATGCGGGCGCGGCGGGCGCGCTGTTCGCGATCGCGACCACGTACGTCAACCCGGACACGTTCCCGATCTCACTCTCGATCTTCTTGCTGGTCGGTGTCGTCGTCGCCGGCCTCGGCTCGCTCACAGGTTTGATCGCGGGAGCCATCTTCATCCAGTTCCTGCCCTTGTGGGCGCAAAACGTGTCAAAGTCCCCCGGCGCGCCGGCAGTCGTGTACGGCGTCGTGCTGATCCTCGTCATGCTCCTGCTGCCCGGTGGGTTCTCGGGGCTGACCGCCCGTATCGGATTCCTAACAAGCCGGGGCTACCATCGTTCGAACGATTGATCCGCGACTCGCCCGTCGTCACATGTCAACCAAGGAGACCTGCAAGCGATGACAAGGAAGCTGGCGCTCACGTGCCTGGCGCTCGGCGCCGCCCTGGCCCTCTTCGTGACGGCCGCGCTCGCGGGTACGACGGCCGGCGCCGCCGATCCCGGTGTCACGCCCACGTCGATCCTGCTCGGGGGCACGTCCCCGCTGTCGGGGCCCGCCTCGGCATATGCGTCCGTGGCGCGCGGTGCGGACGCCTACTTCAAGTACGTCGACGCGAAGGGCGGGGTGCTCGGACGCACGATCACCTACAAGTACGTCGACGACGCCTATAACCCGGCGCAGAGCGTCCAGGTGACACGGCAGCTCGTCGAGCAGGACAAGGTGTTCGCGGTCTACAACTCACTCGGCACCGAGCAGAACCTCGCAGTGCGCGACTACCTCAACGCCGCGAAAGTGCCGCAGCTGTTCGTCGCCTCCGGCGCTACGACCTGGGGCCGCGACTTCGCCCAGTACCCGTACACGAGCGGTTTCCAGCCCAGCTACCAGGCTGAGGGATGGGTCTACGGCAAGTATCTGGCGCGAACGGCCGCGGGCGCGAAGATCGCCGTCATCTTCCAGAACGACGACTACGGAAAGGATCTCCTCGCCGGGCTCAAGCGCGGCATCCAGCGGTCGAAGGTGAAGGTCATCGCCGCCCAGCCCTACGAGGTGACCGCGGCCGACATCAGCTCGCAGATCGCGAAGCTGAAGTCGTCCGGGGCAGACACGCTGGCGATCTTCGCGACGCCCAAGTTTGCGATCCAGAGCTTCGTGATCGCCAACAAGCTCGGCTGGAAGCCACACGTGATCAACAACGCCGTCTCCTCTGCGTCGAACATCATGCTGCTTGCCTCGGAGGGCGGCTCGAACAAGCTCGTCGACAACGCGATCTCGATCGCCTTCCTCAAGGATCCGACCGACCCCAAATGGAAGGGCGACGCCGCGATCAAGCTGTACCTGCAGATCATGAAGAAGTACGCGCCGGGCGCGAACGTCAACGACGTCTACCACGTGTACGGCATGGCCTCGGCATGGACGACCGTGGAGGCGCTGCGGCAGGCCGGCAAGAACCTCACCCGGGACTCGCTCCTCAAGGTGGTCGACAACCTCAACGCGACGGGCAACCCGTTCCTGCTCCCCGGGATCGCGCTCAAGACGAGTGCGACGGACCACTACCCGATCGAGCAAGTGCTGCTGCAGCGGTGGCAGAAAGGCGCCTGGGCGTCCTTCGGCGGCCTCTGGGGGTACCGCGCGTCGTAGCTCGCAGGAGCGCGTCCGGCCCCACGGTGGAGGGCCCGGCGCCGGCGGACTGCAGGTCGAAGATCACCCTTGCACCACCGAAACGTGTGGGTAGGGTGGGTGCGTGCCTCTCCGTCGGCCCCTGCTCGTCGCAGCCGCGGCGCTCGCCATCGCGCTGGGCGTGACGCTCGGCGCCACGGCAGCCCCTGTGAGCGCTCCAGCGGACGTTGCGACTGCTTTCACGACCGGCTTTCTCACGGGTGATGCCCGGCTGTGCGACATCTCATCGGTCGAGACGCAGGCGCTCTTGGCCCGGATCTCTCAGACCGCCGACTGCGCCGCCTCGATGGCAGCCATCCGGCAGGGTGTCGTCGCGGATGCTGACGCAGCTGAGAAGAACGAGCTGAAAATCGCGTACGGAGCCGCTCTGGTCGCGGCCGTGGATCACTACGGCGCCCTCGGAGGAAAGGCCTGGTTCGGCAAGCGCTTCCCGATCGCCGCGCTCGCGCGTGCGATCCACGGGGGCGAGCCGACCCTGCGCGTCCGTCTCGGCACCGGCCCGGCAGCGGCGCGTGCCAGCGCCGCGAACGTCGTCGTCCTGGACAGGGTGCGGTCGACGCCGAAACGGCTCGTCCTCTACGGCGAGTCCGGAGGCGGTGCGATCTGGCGGCTGTCGGCAGCGCCGACCGGAAAGCCGGCACTCGTGCGCTCGACGATTCGAGGGGTCGCCGCGCCGGTTCCACCGCCCAGCGTGACGGCATTCTCGTTCGCCCCGGCCGTGGCGACGGATCCGACGCTTGTTGTCACGAGCTTCCTCGAGGCCGGAGACCGCGAACCGAACGAGCTGCTGCTGACGGTTGGTGCGGACGGGCTCGTGCAGTCCTTCCTCGTCGGACGCGCGGTCGTCCCGCCGACGGCGGGAACGGGCGCGGCCGACGCGACGGCGTTCGCCGCAGCGCTCACGCAGGCCTATTCCTCGCCCGACGCAAAGGAGCTGTGCGGTCTCTTCGATCCGGCCTTCGTGACGCTCCTGGGCGGAAAGTGCTTGATCGTCGACACGGCCGGGGCCGCCGTCGACGTCACGACTCCCGCGCAGCGGGTTTCGGCGGCAGACGGCACGACGCTCGTCGTTGTTCGACTCGGGAGCGCTCCCAATCAGCTGACGACAGTCCACGTGGCAGTGCCGACGGCCACGGGGTACCACGTGACCGGGATCTTCCTGGACATCGCCGAGCTGATCCAGCTGATGACGGCCCCCGCCTGAGCGATCACCCGCTCTACTAGGCGAGCCCGACGGTTCTCCACCGGCCAGGGGCGTGTACTGACTATGCTTTCTGCTCCGGCGCGAGGAGACCGCCCGGCGACACGCACCGTCACCGAATGAGCACTCTCGTCTCCGAGCACCTAGACGCACCTACGCACTCGCGCGCCTCCATGCGGGCTGACCTGCTCGCGGCTCGGCTCGGAGACCTGATGGCTGAAGCCCGTTCGTTGCGCCTGGGCCCGCTTGTCACGTACTCCCCGAAGGTCTTCATCCCGCTGACCATGCTGTGCCGCGACGTGTGCGGCTACTGCACCTTCGCTCGGCCTCCGCGACGGGGCGAGCGCGCGTTCATGACCGAGGACGACGTGCTTGCGATCGCGCGGAAAGGAGCAGCGGCCGGCTGCACCGAGGCGCTGTTCACGCTCGGGGACAAGCCCGAGCGCCGCTACAAGTCCGCCCGCGAGGAGCTTGCGTCGCTGGGGTTCGCGACGACGATCGAGTACCTCGCGCACTGCGCGGGCCGGGTGCTCGAGGAGACCGGGCTGCTGCCGCATCTCAATCCCGGCGTGATGACGCGCGACGAGCTTGCGCTGCTACGCCCGGTATCGGCGTCGATGGGGATCATGCTCGAGACGCTCTCCGACCGGCTCTCGCAGAAAGGGGGCCCGCATTGGGCCTCCCCCGACAAGGTGCCTGCGCGTCGGATCGAGACGATTCGTGCCGCCGGCGAGCTCGCGATCCCCTTCACGAGCGGCATTCTGATCGGCATCGGGGAGACGCGCGAGGAGCGGATCGACGCCCTTCTCGCGCTGAGAGCGCTCGGTGACGAGCACGGACACGTCGGCGAGGTGATCGTCCAGAACTTCCGCGCCAAGCCGGGCACGCGCATGGCAGCTCATCCGGACGCGTCGACGGATGAGCACCTGTGGTCCGTGGCCGTGGCACGCATCCTGCTCGGCTCTTCATGGCATGTGCAGGCTCCGCCGAACCTCGCGTACGACGACTTTCCGCTGCTGCTCGACGCTGGCATCGACGACTGGGGCGGGGTGTCGCCGGTGACGATCGATCACGTCAACCCAGAGGCACCGTGGCCCGAGATCGAGCGTCTCCGCGAAGCGACGCGGTCGCGAGGACTGGACCTGGTGCCGCGCCTGCCGCTCTATCCGGAGCATGTGGTGGAAATCGAGCGCTGGGTCGATCCGGCCGTGCAGCCGGCGGTGCGCCGCGCCTCCGACGCTCTCGGCCTTGCCCGCGAGGACCGGTGGGCACCCGGCGAGCCCGTGAGCGTGCCGTTTCTCGTGCGCCGCGACGCGGCGCCGCTCGAGCTGACCGGCGAGCACCTCGGAGAGGACGAGCTCGTGCGACTCCTCTCGAGTCGCGGCCACGAGCGCGAGCGGGTCATCGCAGCCGCCGATCGTCTCCGGCGCGAGGTCTGCGGCGACGAGGTCAGCTACGTCGTCACCCGGAACATCCAGTACACGAACGTCTGCTATTTCAAGTGCGGCTTCTGCGCGTTCTCGAAGGGGAAGCTCGCCGAGAACCTGCGCGGGCCGGCCTTCCTCGTGCCGATGGAGGAGATCGAGCGGCGGACGGTCGAGGCGTGGGAGCGCGGTGCCACGGAGGTGTGCCTGCAGGGCGGCATCCATCCTGCGTTCACCGGCGATTACTACGCCGAGGTTGTCTCGTCGATCAAGGCGGCGGTCCCCGACATGCACGTGCACGCGTTCTCCGCCCTCGAGATCTGGCAGGGCGCCGCGACGCTCGGACTCTCCCTCGACGACTACCTCTCCCGTCTCCGCGATCTCGGGCTGGGGTCGCTCCCGGGGACGGCCGCCGAGGTCCTCGACGACGAGGTGCGCGCGATCATCTGCCCGGACAAGGTCACCACCGCCCAGTGGTTCGAGGTGCACGACGCCGCCCACCGCGTCGGACTGCGCTCCAATGTGACGATGATGATGGGCCACGTCGAGCGGCCCGTTCACTGGGCGCGCCACCTACTGCGAGCGCGTGCGCAGCAGGCGCGCAGCGGCGGCTTCACGGAGTTCGTGCCGCTGCCGTTCGTGCCGATGGAGGCGCCGATGTTCCTGAAAGGGCGTGCGCGGCGGGGCCCGACCTTCGGCGAGGTGCTGCTCGTGCACGCGGTTGCGCGGCTGGCTCTGCACCCGCTGATCACGAACGTGCAGGTCTCGTGGGTGAAGATCGGGCCGGAAGGGGTGCGCCAGGCCCTCGCGGCCGGGGTCAACGATCTCGGCGGCACGCTGATGAACGAGTCGATCTCACGTGCTGCCGGCTCCGAGTGGGGACAGGAGCTGCCGCCGGAGCAGATGGAGGACCTGATCCGCTCGGCTGGGCGCGTGCCGCGGCAGCGTACGACGACCTACGGCTCGCCGCCCGAGGCGCAGGTGCGCGCCTCGTTCGGCGCCGCACCGCTGGCAGAGCCCCTGAACCCGCCCGTGCGCGAGTCCGGCCTCAAAGCGCCGCCCCGCCTCGTGCGGCCGGGGCTCGCCGGCGCCCGGTAGCTCGCCTCCGAGCGGTCTCCCGCGGCGCTCCAACGCGCGGCTGCTAGACCGCCAGCCGCGTAAATGCCTGCTCGAAGACTTCCTCGGGCTGGGCGCCGACGACGAGGAGCCGGCCGTCGAGCAGGAACGCCGGAACGCCGCTCACGCCGATCGCGGCGGCCTGCCCCGTCGATGCCTCGACGACGTCGAGGTACCTGCTCGAGGCGAGCACGTCTGCCACCTCAGCGGCGGGCAGCCCGATCTCGGCTGCGAGATCGTGCAGCACCTCGTGGTCGCCGATGTCGAGCCCTTCGGCCCAGTAGGCGTCCATGATGCGGGCGTGGTAGACCGAGAACGCCCCCTCCTCCCGCGCCAGCTCACCGACACGCAAGGCGGCTCGGGAGTTCGGGACGATGTCCGCCGGGGGCGCATACGGCGGCAGCCCGCGCTCCGCGAACATCGCGGCGATCCTCTCGGTCATGCCCCCGCCGTAGCGCTCGTCGAGAACGCGCCGCGGGATGCCTTCCGCCGGATACTCGGGGTGCAGATCGAAGGGAAGCCAGTCGATTCTGGCGCCGAACCGGCGCTCGAGCCATGCGGCCGTGGGTTGGCCCGCACGGCAGAACGGTCAGATGTAATCCGACCAGATCGTGATCGCGTGATCGCTCATGGCCGAACCGTAGCCGCCGAGGCTGCTGCGAGCGTGAACCGGCCCGAAAGCAGCGCGCTGCCGGCGACGGCGGCCTCACAACCGGCGTCGCGGACGGCGACGAGATCCTCGAGGGAGGAGATCCCACCCGCCGCGATCACCGGCAACCCGTACGGCAGAACCTCGCCGAGCAGGTCGAGATCAGGGCCCCCAAGCGATCCGTCGCGCGCCGTGCTGGTGACGAGCAGACGCGCGACGCCGGCCTCGCGACAGCGCCGGGCCAGCTCGTCGGCGGTGAGCGGGGAGGCGCGCGTCCAGCCTTCGGTCGCGACGACGCCGTCGCGAACATCGATCGCGACGACGAGCGCTTCACCGAATCGAGCGGCGGCGGCAGAGAGAAATGCAGGGGCCAGGGCGGCGGTGCCCACGATCACGCGGCTCGCCCCGGCTGCGAGCGCCGAGGCGACCGCCTCGACCGTGCGATAGCCGCCGCCGACCTGCAGCGGCAAGCCACCGGCGTGCGCGACACGTTCGACGAGTTGCAGGGTCGGCGTACCCGAGAACGCTCCGTCGAGATCGACGAGGTGCAGGCGGCGGGCACCCTCGGCCGCAAACCGCCTTGCCAGCTCTACCGGATCGCCTCCCTCGATCGTGACTGCCTCCCGACGACCCTGGGACAGGCGGACGGCTCGTCCCTCGAGCACGTCGATCGCGGGCAATACCTCGAACTGCTGTGTTAACACGCTAACATGCTATCATGGGACCCACGATGGTTCGAGGACGTTCACAACCGCCTGTGCAGCAGGAGCACGCGGTCGAGCCCATTGCCGGGCTCGACGCGCTCGCCGCCGCTCTACGCACCCTGCGGACGGAAGCAGAGGTGACCCGCTTCCTTCGCGACCTCTGCACCTTGCCCGAGCTCGAGGCGCTCGCCCACCGCTGGCAGACGGTCAGGCTGCTGGACGAGGGTGTTCCGTATGTCGAGATCGCCGAGCGGGTACCGACCTCCACGGCGACGGTGACGCGCGTCGCACAGTGGCTCCGGCACGGCACGGGTGGCTACCGGGTGGCGCTCGACCGGATCAAGCGGAAGGAGATCGCATGAGCGGCACGTTCACGCGGGCGGGGGAGAACGGCCGGCTCACGCTCGCGGTGCCGGCGAAAGGCCGCATGGCCGAGCCCGCGCTGCGACTGTGCGCCGACGCGGGGCTCTCGTTCGAGACGACGGAGCGCTCGCTCGTCGTGCCCTGCGCGAACGCGCCGGTCGACCTGCTGCTCGTGCGGCCGAGCGACATTCCGGAATACGTCCAGGACGGCGTCGTTCACCTCGGGATCACCGGCGCCAACCTGGTCGTCGAGGCGCAAAGCGACGTCCTCACGCTGGCCGAGCTCGGCTTCGCACGTTGCACGCTGCAGGCAGCGGTTCCCGACGACGCGGCACAGACGTCGATCGATGACCTCGACGGCTTGCGCGTCGCGACCGCCTATCCGGTGTCGACCCGCCTGCTGCTCGATGAGCGGGGCGTCTCGGCGGATCTCGTGCCGGTCTCCGGGTCGGTCGAAGCAACGCCGCGGCTCGGCCTCGCCGACGCGATCGTCGATCTCGTCTCCACCGGCTCGACCGCGAGCGCCAACGGACTGCGGCTGATCGGCACGCTGCTGGCTTCGCAGGCGGTGCTGATCGCCGGGCGCGGCGCGGTCGTCGAGCAGGCGAGCCTGGTCGAGCGCCTCGAGCTGATGCTGTCCGGTGTGGTGGCAGCGCGGCGGCGGCGCTACGTGATGATGAACGCGGCTGTCGAGACGCTCCCGGCGATTCGGGCCGTGCTGCCGAGCATGGGCGCACCGACGGTGCTGACACTGGCCGATGAGGGGGGTATCGCCGTTCATGCAGCCGTCGACGCCGATGACATCTGGACGCTGCTGCCCGCGCTGCGCGAGGCGGGTGCCTCTTCGATCCTCGTTCTGCCCATCGAGCGGATCGTGCCGTGAGGGGCGCCGGCCTCGACGCCGCGATCGTGGCCGTGGCACCGATTGTGGCCGACGTACGTGATCGCGGCGACGCTGCGCTGCTCGAATGGACCGAACGCTTCGACGGTCCGCGCCCTGAAGGCTTTCGCGTTCCTGCGGCGCAGATCGCGGCGGCCACGGTCGATCCGGATGTGCTGGGCGCGCTGCGGCAGATGATCCGCGCGGTGCGGGCATTCAGCGAGGCACAGCGGCCGGCCGACACATCGGTGGAGGCCGCACCCGGGATCGTCTCGGAGCGGCGCTGGATCCCACTCGACTCCGTGGGCGTGTGCGTCCCGAGCGGCCGGATGCCGCTGCCTTCCTCGCTCGTGATGACCGCCGTGCCGGCACAAACCGCCGGTGTCCGGCGCATTGCGGTCGTGACGCCGAACCCTGTCGACGCGACGCTCGTCGTCGCGCGCGAGCTGGCGCTCGACGAGATCTACGCGATCGGTGGCGCTCAGGCCGTCGCAGCGCTCGCATACGGGACGGAGTCGATTCCCGCCGTCGACAAGATCGTCGGGCCCGGGAGCGCATACGTGACCGCCGCGAAGCTGCTCGTGTCGAGTCGCGTCGGCATCGACCTCCCGGCCGGCCCGAGCGAGGTGATCGTGATTGCCGATGCGACGGCCGACCCCGCCGCGTGCGCAGCAGACCTGCTCGCACAAGCAGAGCACGGTGCGGACAGCGAGGCTCTGCTGCTGACGACGGATCCCCATCTGTTCGACGCCGTTTCTCGTCTTGTTGACGGATATGACAACATCGCTGTCGAACTGGTGGGGTCGCTGGACGAGGCGCTTGCTCGCTCGGAGGACTTCGCACCCGAGCATCTCGAGCTGCACGTCGCAGATCCGGAGGAATTGCTCGGCCGGGTACGGAACGCCGGCTCGGTGTTCGTCGGCGGCTCCGCCGTCATCGGCGACTACGCGGCCGGCGCGACCCATGTGCTTCCGACCGGTGGGCTGGCGCGCTCCGCCGGCGGTCTCGGCGTCGAGTCATTCCTGAAGCCGCTCCAGATCGTGCGCACGTCTCCCGCCGGCATCGCCGCGGCCGCCGAGGTGATCGTCCCCATCGCGCGCGTGGAGGGGCTGCCGCTGCACGCAGCCGCAGTGGAACGGGCGGTGACGGCCGCATGAGCAAGCCGGGACGGTCCGGGGCGCTCGGAGCGCCGTCGAAGCCCACGATCGCAGCCCACCCGGAGCCGATGCCGGTGTCGGACGGGTTCGCCCCGTATGCCTGGGCGGCGACGGTCGCGGACGTCGCGGCACGGCACAGCCTGCGTCCGGAGCAGGTGCTGAAGTTCGACCAGAACACCCCACCGCTGCCCGGTGTTCCGCAGGTCCCGCTGGCCGAGAGCTTCGCGCGCTTGAACGACTACCCGGACGGGCTCTACCGCGAGCTGCGCGAGGCGGCGGCGAGCTACCTCGGCGAGGACATCGGCTGGGAGCAGATCGTGGTCGGTGCCGGGGCAGACGATCTCATCCTGCTCTGCGCGCGCACGTTCCTCGGGGACGGCCGTCGGGCCTCGATCCTCGAGCCCACGTATGCCCTGTATCGCATCGCCACGCACCTGACCGGCGCCGTCGGCGGGGAGCCGGCGGAGGGGGCGAGCGTGATCTGGCGGTGCAACCCGAACAACCCGACCGGTGTCGTGACGCCGGCCGCCGAGCTGGTCGAGCTTGCCCGCGCTCATCCCAAGGCCGTGATCGTCGTGGACGAGGCATACGTCGAGTTCGGCGGAGACTCGATCGTGCCGTGGCTCGCGGAGCTCCCCAATCTGGTCGCCGTGCGGACGATGTCGAAGGCGTTCGGGTTCGCGTCGTTACGGGTGGGATTCGCCGTCGCCGCGCCCGACACGGCCGCAGTGCTCGAGGCGAGGCGGGCGCCGGCGCCGATCGCAGGTCCGGCTGCGCGCATCGCCGCCGCCGCGCTCCGTGAACCGCGCTTCGATCTCCGCCCGACGATCGCGGAGCGCGAGCGCATGCGCGCAGCGCTTGCCGCGGCCGGGTGGGACGTTCCACCCGCGGCCGGGAACTTCGTCTGGCTGCGCTCGGATGAGCCCGTGGGTGAGCGCCTCGAGGAGCAGGGCCTGATCGTGCGCCGCTTCGCGCAGGGCATCAGGATCACGCTCCGCCGTCCGCCCGAGAACGACATCCTCCTGCGCGCGCTCGGCGTCGAGACCGGTTCGGCGCCGGGCCGGTCGGCAACGGTGATTCGGACAACGACCGAGACGGCGCTGCGGATCACGCTCGATCTGGACGGCGTGGGCCAGTCGCGGGTCGCAACCGGGATCGGCTTCCTCGATCACCTGTTGACGCTGATGGCATTTCACGCGGGCTTCGATCTCGACTGTGAAGCGGGCGGGGACATCGACGTGGACGAGCACCACACGGTCGAGGACGTGCTCGCCTCATTGGGCAGCGCGCTCGCGCAGGCGCTCGGAACGCGGGAAGGGGTGAGGCGGTACGGCTCTGCCGTCGTACCGATGGACGAGGCGCGCGCGACGGCTGCGGTCGACCTCGTGCGACGGCCGCATGCGGAGATCGGTCTCGTGTTCACCGGCGAGCGGGTCGGAGGCCTTGCCCTCTCCCTGCTGCCGCACGCGCTCGAGCGCTTCACGATAGAGGCCGGGTGCACCGTGCACGTCGATGCAGCCGGCGACGACGATCACCACGTCGCCGAGGCCGCGTTCAAGGCTCTCGGCCAGGCTCTCAAGCAGGCCGTCGCTCCGGGAGGCGACGGGATCCGCTCGACCAAAGGGGCAGCGTGACACCCCGTCGCCACCGCCTGTCCAGGACGGACGAGGCCCGGTGTCAGACACCGTTCACATTCGGACGCGGCACTGCGCCGATCTGGGCGAAAGGCATGGCCGAACGGGGTCAGATCGCCCTGGGCGAGAGGTCGATGTCCGCGTGATCAGGGTGGTGCTCGCCGATTACGGCGCCGGCAACCTGCGGTCGGTCGTCTCGGCGTTCCGGCGTGCGGGGGCGGAGCCCGAGATCAGTACCGACGCGGCCGCTGTGCTCGAAGCGCCGCTCGCGGTGATCGCGGGCGTCGGCCACGTCGAGAGCGCTGCCAGAGGACTCGCCGCATCGGGTCTCGACTCGGCCCTCCGCGAGCGCGCGAGCGTCGGCAGGCCCGTGCTCGGGATCTGTGTCGGCATGCAGCTGCTCTTCGAGGAAAGCGAGGAGGGAGGGGCCGGGCTCGGCCTGCTCGCGGGACCCGTCCACCGCCTGCGGGCGCGGCACGTGCCCCACATGGGCTGGAATGCCCTGCGCGTGACCCGGCCCTCGGCGCTTCTCGAGGGCGTCGACGGTGCGGACGTCTACTTCGCGCACAGCTTCGCGGCCGTGCCGGCGGATGAGGCTGTCGCGGCGGCAGACGTCGATCATGACGGCCGCATCGTCGCAGCCGTCGAGGCGGGGTCGCTGGCCGGCGTCCAGTTTCATCCCGAGCGCAGCGGGCCCGCCGGGGCGCGCATCCTCGAAAACGCCCTGGCATGGTCAAGAAGCGTGTGATCCCGTGCCTCGACGTCGCCGCGGGCCGCGTCGTCAAGGGGGTCAACTTCGTCAACCTGCGGGACATGGGTGATCCGACCGAGCTCGCAACCCGTTATTCGGAGCTTGGGGCCGACGAGCTGGTCTTCCTCGACATCACCGCGACGCTCGAGGGGCGTGGGCCGATCATGGAGCTGATCGAGCGCTCGGCCGCGGAGCTCACGATCCCGTTCACGGTCGGCGGCGGAATCACCGGGCTCGCCGACGCGCGGGACCTGCTGCGTGCAGGAGCCGACAAGGTCGCGGTCAACCGTGCCGCGTTCGACGACCCGTCGATCCTCACCGCGCTCGCGGACGAGTTCGGCTCTCAGGCGGTCGTCGTCGCCATCGACAGCCGGGCGGGGGAGGTCGTCACGCACGGGGGCCGCAGGCCGCGAGGACGCGATGCTGTCGGCTGGGCCCGCGACAGTGTCGAGCGCGGGGCGGGCGAGATCATGCTGACGTCGATCGATGCGGACGGCACCCGAGCCGGCTACGACCTCGAGCTGACGGGTGCGGTCGCCGAAGCCGTCGAGGTGCCGGTGATCGCGTCAGGCGGCGCGGGTGAGACGCGCCACCTCGCGGACGCCTTCGCCGTCGGGGCCGAGGCAGCGTTGATCGCGTCCATCGTGCACGAGCGGCCCGAGCGCCTGCCCGAGTTGAAAGCCGAGCTGAAGGAGCTGGGATGGAACGTCAGGATCTGACCCCCGCGATCGTTCAGGACGCATCCACCGATCGTGTGCTGATGCTGGGATACATGGACGATGAGGCGTTGCGGCGCACCCGTGAGAGCGGAGAGGTCTGGTTCTGGAGCCGCTCGCGGCAGGAGTACTGGCACAAGGGGGCGACGTCCGGAAACACATTCGCCGTCGAGGAGATCCGCGACGACTGCGACGGCGACGCGCTGCTGTTGCGCGTACGGCCTGCCGGGCCGGCGTGTCACACCGGTTCGGAGTCGTGCTTTGCCCCATGGCTGTGGCGCGTGATCGCCGAGCGGGCCGCTCACCGGCCCGAAGGGTCCTACGTTGCGCGCCTGCTGGACGAGGGCGTGGCTGCCGCGGCACAGAAGGTCGGAGAGGAAGGCGTCGAGGCGGCTCTCGCGGCCGTCGGCGAGTCGGACGAGCGGCTGGTCGAGGAGCTCGCCGATCTCTGGTTTCACAGCTACGTCCTGCTCGCTGCGCGTGGTCTCGATCCCGGGCGCGTCGAGGACGAGTTGCGCCGCCGACACTGAACGGACCCTGACGGAAGGGTTGCCTGCCATCAGAACGCGGGACCGCTTGTCGGCGTCAATCCGGTCGGCCGGGGGGATATACCAACTGCGTGACCGACCGCGAGTTCGTCCTGCAGCGGGTACAGCCGGCGCTGATCGGGCTCATCGACGGCTCGATGTCGACGCTGGCACCGATCTTCGCCGTTGCGATCGCGACCCATGTGCCGCGCTACGCGTTCATCGCCGGCGTCGCAACGTCGATCGCGGCCGGCATCAGCATGGCGTACTCCGAGGGGCTGTCCGACACCGGTGAGCTGACTGGACGAGGCAGCCCGCTCGTGCGCGGCCTGATCACGGGCGCCGGCACGTTTCTCGGCGGCATCCTGCACACGCTGCCCTTCCTCATTCCGCACTACGAGCTGTCGCTCGTCGTCGCTTCCGTCGTCGTCGCATTCGAGCTGGTCGCGCTTGCCTGGCTGCGCTGGCGCTTCCTCGAGACGAGCTTCCTGCGCTCCGTGGCGCACATCACGGTCGGAGGCCTCGTGATCGTGGCCGTCAGCGTGGCGCTCGGAGCCGCAGGCTAAGCCCGGGGCTCCTGGCGCAGCAAGTCGTCGACGGTCTCGCGCGTTCGGATCAGGCGCGCGTCTCCACCGCTGACGAGCACTGCGGCGGGACGTGGGACACCGTTGTAATTGGAGCTCATGGCCAGGGTGTACGCGCCGGTGGCGGGCACTGCGAGGAGGTCACCGCGCTGCGCCGCAGGCAGCGCGACGTCGTCGATGAGGACGTCGCCGGACTCGCAGTGCATGCCTGCAACGCTGACCACCTCGGTGTGCGGCTCGTGTACACGCGAGGCACTGAGCGCCGTATAGCGGGCGTCATAGAGCTGGGGCCTGGGATTGTCGGACATGCCCCCGTCGACCGCGACCCAGGTGCGGTGCTCCAGCCGCTTGACGGCGCCCACGCGGTAGAGCGTGACGCCGGCCTGACCGACGATCGAGCGGCCGGGCTCGAGCCACAGCTCGGCCTTGGGCAGCCCCGCCTCGACGAACGCGATACGGGCCGTCGCTGCCGCAGAGGCGGCGAGCTCCGCCGCGTCCGTCACGTGATCCTCGGGGTGATGACGAATGCCGAAACCACCGCCGAGGTCGGTCACGTGCGGCGTCCAGCCGAGTTGGTCGCGACACGAGGCCGCGAAGGACGCAAGGCGCACGATCGTCTCTGCCTGCGCGTCGAAGTCGGCAAGCTGCGAGCCGACGTGGACGTGCAACCCCAGCACCGTGAGCCCGCGATCGAGCGCATCGGAGACGAGCTCGCGCGCCTGGTCGGGCGGGAGCCCGAACTTCGAGCCGTGATGTCCTGTCCGGATCGCCTCGTGCGTGTCGGCGTCGACGCCGAGTGTGACCCGCACGAGCACGCGTGACACGCCGGCCGCGGCCGCGAGGGCGGCTTCGTCCGGCGCGTCCAACACGACCGTCGCCCCTTCGGATCCGGCTTCGCCGAGGAATCTCTCGTCCTTGTTGTTGCCGTGCACCACGATCTCGTCACCGGTCAGCCCCGCCGCCAGGGCGAACGCGAGCTCGCCGGAGGACGCGACGTCGGCGCCGAGGCCCTCCTCCCGCAGCAGCTGCAGCACGGCCAGGTTTGGGAAGGCCTTGGTCCCGAAGACGATGCGCCCGCCCTCGACGGCGGCGCGCAGGGCGCGTGCTCGCTCGCGCAGCGTCTGTTCGCAGTACACGACGAGCGGCGTCCCGAAGCGCTCTGCGAGCTCGGACGCCGGTATGCCGCCGAGGAACAGCTCCGCTCCGTCGACCGCGGAGCTGGAGGGGAAGAGCTCGAGCATCCGCCTATCCTGCCTGTTACGATTTGTCTCGCATGAAGCAGCTTCTTGCGTAGGTCGGGGATCGAGAGCGGCGACGCTGCGACCGGATCCCCCTGAGCCTCTCTCGCGAGAGGCTTTTTTGTTCCCCGGGGCGAATTCAGCAGGAGAGATGGAGCGCTACGACCCACAAGCGATCGAGGCGAAATGGCAGCAAGTCTGGGCCGCCGAGGAGCCGTTCCATGTCCCGACCCCCGACCTCGACGAGCTGCACCCCGAACGCCGAAAGTCCTACGTGGTCGAGATGCTCCCGTACCCGTCGGGCGACCTCCACATGGGGCACACGCTGAACTACACGATCGGCGACGTGATCACGCACGTGCAGCGGCGCCGCGGCGTGCAGGTGCTGCGCCCGATGGGATACGACGCGTTCGGCCTGCCTGCCGAGAACGCCGCGATCAAGGAAGGCGGGCACCCGCGCGTCGTCACGGAGCGCAACATCGCGTCGATTCGCGAGCAGATGCACCGCATGGGCTGGGCGATCGACTGGGCGCGCGAGGTCTCGACGCACGACCCCGCGTACTACCGCTGGACACAGTGGCTGTTTCTGCGCTTCTTCGAGCGAGGTCTCGCGTACCGCAAGGAGGCGCCCGTCAAGTGGTGCCCGAACGACCAGACGGTGCTCGCGAACGAGCAGGTGATCGACGGCCGCTGCGAGCGCTGCGGCGCGGAGGTGGAAGCCAAGAACCTGACGCAGTGGTTTTTCCGCATTACGCAGTACGCCGACGAGCTGCTGGACGAGATGGACCTGCTCGAGCACTGGCCGGAGCGTGTGCTGACGATGCAGCGAAACTGGATCGGGCGCTCGAACGGCGCGCGCGTGATGTTCCGCGTCGACGGAAGCGGAGAGGAGCTGCCGGTCTTCACGACCCGGCCGGACACGCTGTTCGGTGCGACGTTCTTCGCGCTGGCGCCGGAGCACCCGTTGGTGCCGGAGCTCGTTGCCGGGTCCGAGCACGAGGCGGCGGTGCTCGACTACGTGCGCCACAGCGCTGCACGCTCGGAAGTCGAGCGTGAGGAGAAGGAGAAGGACGGTGTCCCGACTGGGCGGTTTGCCGTCAATCCCGTCAACGGCGAGGCGATCCCGATCTGGGTCGCCGACTACGTCTTGATGGGCTACGGGACGGGCGCGATCATGGCCGTGCCCGCACACGACGAGCGCGACCACGCCTTTGCGGAGCGCTACGGCATCGAGATCCGGACCGTCGTGCGTCCCGCCGGTGGGGACGAGCCCGAGAACGGCGGCGCATTCTCGGCCCATACCGAGAACGAGGTGCTCGTCAACTCCGGTGCGTTCAGCGGCCTGCCGAGCCCCGAGGCGAAAGAGCGCATCATCGCCTGGCTCGACGAGCGCGGTCTCGGGGACGCCACGGTCGGCTACCGCCTGCGCGACTGGCTGCTGTCGCGGCAGCGCTACTGGGGCTGCCCGATCCCGATCGTGCACTGTCCGGATTGCGGCGAGGTCCCCGTGCCGGACGACCAGCTGCCGGTCGAGCTGCCCGACATCGCGGACTACCTGCCGAAGGGCCGCTCGCCCCTCGCTGCCGCGGAGGACTGGGTCGCGACGACATGTCCACAGTGCGGCGGGCCCGCCAGGCGTGAGACGGACACGATGGACACCTTCGTCGACTCGTCGTGGTACTACATCCGCTACACCGACCCGACCAACGACACGGCTCCGTTCGACCGCCGGATTGCCGACTACTGGCTGCCGGTCAATCAGTACATCGGCGGCATCGAGCATGCGGTGCTGCACCTGCTCTACGCGCGGTTCTTCACGAAGGTGATGAACGAGCTCGGCCTGTGCTCGTTCCGTGAGCCGTTCGCACGGCTCTTCAACCAGGGCATGATCACGTCGGGCGGTCACAAGATGTCGAAGTCGTGGGGCAACGTCGTGAATCCGCTCGAGTATGTCGAGCGCTACGGGGCGGACACGGTGCGCCTGTATGCCCTGTTCATGGGGCCGGCCGAAGAGGACATGGACTGGCAGGACTCGGGTCTCGAAGGCGTGTGGCGCTTCGTCAACCGGCTCTGGCGCATCGCCCACGAGCAGGCCGCCCGCCCCGCCGGCGACCCCGGCGATGGGGCACTGGCGCGTAAGGCACACCGCACGATCGCGAAGGTGAGCGACGACATCGCGCGGCGCTTCTCGTTCCACACGCCGATCGCAGCCGTGATGGAGCTCGTCAACGAGGTGCAGCGCCACCCCGACGATCCGGCCGCACGCTTTGCGACCGAGACGGCCGTTTCGTTGATCCAGCCGTATGCGCCGCACGTGGCCGAGGAGCTATGGGGCGTGCTCGGCACCGGCCGGCTGTGGGAGCAGCCGTGGCCGGAGGCCGATCCCGCGCTTCTCGTCGAGGATGTGGTCGAGGTCGTCGTGCAGGTGAACGGCAAGGTGCGGGATCGTCTGCACGTACCGCCGGGCACCCCGGACGACGAGCTCCTGACGCTCGCCCTTGCCTCCGAGCGCGTGCGCGCTCACGTCGACGGCAAGGAGTTGCGCAAGCAGATCGTGGTGCCGGACAAGCTCGTCTCGCTCGTCGTCTAGCGCGAGCCATCTTCCGCGCCTGGGCCGCCTCTAGCTGCGGTGCATGGCCGGCATCTCCGTCACACGCCCGGCACGAATCCGGCACAGACACGGCAACGAGTTGTTGCCATAGTTGGCGACGTGCTCGAGGCACTCCCACGGCGCCACACGGCGATCTTGCTCGTCGCGCTTCTCGTCGTGCTCGCCCTCGTCGGAAAGCGACTCGCGGCTCACGGCGCGGCCACATCTGTGCAGCCGGCACGGCTCGCCGCGACGGGGCAGGGCTCGGCGCATCAGGCGCCCGCCGCCCGCATCGTCGTCGACGTCGTCGGCGCGGTCCGTCGTGGAGGGCTCTACCGCCTGCCGGAGGGAGCGCGCGTGGCCGACGCGGTGGCCCGCGCCGGCGGCCCGACGGCGAAGGCCGACATCGCGCTCGTCAACCTCGCGGCGCCGCTCGCCGACGGCCAGCAGGTCGTCGTGCCGAGGCGTGTCGCCCCGGGAGCAGCGGCGGGAGGGGCCGCGTCGGGGCCAGGGGCGAAGGTCAGCCTCGCGAACGCCACCCTCGACGACCTCGACGGGCTACCCGGCATCGGGCCGGTGACGGCGCAGAAGATCCTCGACTGGAGGCAGGCGCACGGGCCGTTTCGCTCGGTCGACGATCTCGACGCGATCCCCGGCATCGGACCGGCGCGGATCACGCAGCTACGGGATCTCGTGACGCCGTGAGCCGTCGCATCCTCGTGGGCCGGCTCCGGGAGATGCTGGCGCTGGGCTGGCCGACGGTGCTCGTCGTTGCGGCCTGCCTCGGGCTCGCTGCAGCCAACTGGGTCCAACCGCCGACGTTCGGTCTCGCCCTCATCGTCGCCACCGCCGCGCTCGGTGCGGCGAGGTGTGGTGAGCGGGCGCGCCTCGTCGTGCTCGGGTTGTCACTCGCCGCGCTCGGTCTCTGGTGGGGATCGTTGCGGGTGGAGGCGCTCGAGCGCTCCGTGCTCGCCGGCCGCGTCGGCGACATCGAGCCGGCACGCGTCGTCGTGCAGGGCCCGCCGTCCGTGACGCGGTTCGCGGTCCGAGCCACGGCAGAGGTGCGCACCTTCGGCGGTCTCACCCTGCGCGAACGCGTGCTGCTCGAGCTTCCCGAGGGTCGGGCGCCGCCACAGGGGGCCATCCTCGCGCTGCGAGCGCGGCCGGTCGTCCCGCGAGGGCCCGAGACCGGTTTCGACGAGCGCGGCTGGCTTGCGCGGCGGGGGATCCACGTCGTCCTGCACGCGAGCGGCCGGTGGCGTGTCGTCGGCCGGCGGGGCGGGATCGGTGGCGTGGGCGACCGGCTGCGCACGGAGATCGCCGCTGCTCTAGCACTCGGAACGAGCGGTGAGCGCAGGGCCCTCGTGACGGGAGTCGTGCTGGGTGCCGACGAGGGCATCGATCCTGCGCTGCGCGATGCGTTCAAGGCTTCGGGGCTCTACCACCTGCTCGCCGTCTCGGGCCAGAACGTCGTGCTGATCGCGTTCGGCGTGCTCGGACTCGCCTACGTCGCCGGCATCGCACGTGCGTGGGGGCACCTCCTCGCCATCGCCGCGGTGCTGGGCTATGCGCTCGCGGTGGGATGGCAGCCGTCCGTCGTGCGCGCGGCGATCGCCGGCTGCGTCGCATCGCTCGCGTGGCTCGCGTCCCGGCCGAGCGACCGGTGGCATGTGCTCGCCCTCGGCGCGCTGGTGCTGCTCGCGTGGACGCCGCGCTCGCTGCTGGAGCCGGGATTCCAGCTCTCCTTCGCCGCGGTGGCGGCGATCCTGCTCACGGTGCCGCGGCTACGACGCTGGCGCGAAGGCTGGCCGCTGCCGTGGAAGCTCGTCGAGATCGTCGGCATCTCCGGTGCCTGCGGCCTCGTGACGGCCCCGATCCTGTGGCTGCAGTTCGGCGTCGTGCCGCTGTGGACCGTGCCGGCAAACGCGCTCGCCGAGCCGGCGATGCCGCTGCTGCTCGGGCTCGGCCTCGCTGCCGCGGTCATTGCGCCCGTGCTGCCGGCGGCGGCCGTGGCGCTGTCGTGGCTCGCAGGCTGGTGCGCGGCATGGCTCGCGTTCTCCGCCCGCCTCGTCGCATCGTTCCCGCACGCGCAGGTGTCCTCGCCTCTCGTCTTCGCGATCCCGATCGCCGCCATCGGCACCTGTGCTGCATTGCGACGGCTGCCGCCCTATCGCCGCCGGGGTGCCGTCATCGATGTGACCGGGCTCGTGCTGCTCGCCACGGCGGGCTGGTGGGCGCTGCATCCGCCGCCGCGCTGGCATCCGCCGGCCGGGCTGCGCGTCACCTTCCTCGATGTCGGGCAGGGCGACGGCATCCTGCTCGAGGTGCCCGAGGGAGCGATGCTCGTGGACGCGGGGCCGCCCGAGGGGCACGTCGACCGCCAGCTGCGCCGGATGGGGATCCGGTCGCTCGCCGCCGTCGTTATCACCCACCCCCATCGCGACCATGTCGGCGGGGCGGCGGACGTGCTCCGTCACGTCTCGGTCGGCGAGCTGCTGGACCCGTTGCAGCCCGGAAGGTGGCCGGAAGACGCCGAGGCGCGACAGCTTGCCGCGGCCCACCGGGCACGTATCGTGGCCGCGCGAGCCGGAGGCGACTACCTGTTGGGGCGCCTCCGCATCCGCGTTCTGTGGCCGGACGGCGAGGGTCTCGCGGGTGAGGATCCTCACGCTCACGGTGTTGTGCTGCTCGCCAGCTATGGGGCGACGGACCTGCTGCTCACCGGCGATTCCGAGTCTGCCGTCACCTCGCGCCTACCGCTCCGCCCCGTCGAGGTGCTGAAGGTGGCGCATCACGGCTCGTCGGATCCCGGCCTTCCGGGCGAGCTGCGGATGCTCAGGCCTCGCGTCGCTGTCATCTCCGTCGGCAGGGTCAACGACTACGGCCATCCGAGAGCGGACACGCTGTCCACGCTCGCGGCAGTGCCCGGGCTGGCGCTGTTCCGCACCGACCTCAACGGCCGCGTCGTGGTGGAATCGGACGGCCGAACGCTGACCGTGCGCTCGGCTCGTGGAGTACCGTAGGTCGCAATGGCCGACCCAGTCGATCTGAAGCCCGTTTATCTGATCACCGGCAGCGACCGACCGAAGATCGAGTTGGCAGTGAAGCGGCTGCGCTCGCATTTCGAGCCGGAATCGATCGACCTCGTGTCGGCGCAGGAGGCATCCGGCGCCGAGGTCGTCAACATGTGCAACGCGGGCAGCCTCTTCGGTGACGGCCGGCTCGTCGTCGTCGACGGCGTCGACGGCCGTCGCAACGCGGACGACCGGCTGGTGAACGCCTGGAAGGCAGCCGAGATCGCCGAGATCGTCACGTACCTCGAGTCGCCTGCACCTGGAACGACGCTGGCGCTCCTTGCCCAGGAGCTGAAGAAGGACGCGGCACTCTTCAAGACGTGCGCGAAGGCGGGTCAGGTGCTCGAGTTCAGCCATGCCAAGCGGCAGATCGCCGGCTGGGTGGCGGAGCGCTTTCGGGCAAGCGGCGTGAAAGCGGACACCGGCGCCTGCCTCGCACTGGTGCAGCTCGTGGGCGACAGGGATCTCCATGCGCTTGCGAACGAGATCGACAAGATCGTGACGTGGGCGCAGGGTGAGCCGGTCGGGGAGCGCGAGGTCGAGCAACTCGTTGCCTCGTCTGCCGAGACCCCGTCGTTCACCCTCACCGACGCGTGGGCGCAAAGAGACACGGCGCGGGCGCTCGAGGCGACCGAGGCGATCTTCGAGCGAGAGGGGAAGCCGCGGCGGGACACGGCGCCGCGCCTCGCCGGCTCGCTCGGCAACCATCTCTCACGCATGCGCCAGCTGAAGCGTCTCGCGGCTGAGGGCGTGCCGCCCCGCGAGGCGGCCGCCAAGCTGAAGATGCATCCGTTCTACGGCGAGAAGGTCTACCGCCAGGCAGAGGGATTCTCGGCGGACGAGCTCGGCGACGCGACGGTGCGTCTGGCCGACCTCGACCTCGCACTGAAGGGCGGCAGCCGTCTCGCGCCGGACCTCGAGCTGCAGCGAGCACTGATCGACATCAGCCGGGAACCGGGACGGCCGGAGCGCCGCTGACCGGAGAAGCTAGGAGGACGCGTCGGAAACGAGACGCGCGGCCTGCGATTTCTTGCGGCCGGCCGTGTTCTTGTGCATCGCGCCCTTCGACACGGCCTTGTCGACCATGCGCACGAGCGTCAGGTGCTCGGTCGCGATCGCGTCGGCATCCCCGGCCGCGACCGCCGCGTCGAGCCGCTTGCCCAGCGTCTTGATCGTGGAGCGGTAGCGGAGGTTCTCGTCCCGCTGGCGGGAAGCAATCAGGACGCGTTTCTTCTGTTGCTGGATGTTCGGCATCGGCTCTCGAGCGCAGGAATGCCCGCAACGCGCGGGCCGGCCGATGGTAGCAGAGCCTTTCGGAACGAACGGTGTGAGGCCGGTCCTGCAAAGGTGGGGCTGGTGTCCACGCCGAACTCGACCGCATGAGTGACGCAACCGAGAGTACGCCGGCTCTGCTGGGCGACGCCCGCCGACCACGGAGGCTCGCGCGCTCGACGTTGATCTTCTCGGCCGCGACGGCGCTCTCCCGCGTGCTCGGGCTCGTGCGGGAGATCGTCTCCTCGTACTACTTCGGCATCAACGGCCGGATCAACGCATTCACCGTCGCGTTCCAGATCCCGAACCTCGTACGAGCTCTCGTTGCCGACTCGGCCCTGTCGGGGGCGTTCGTGCCGATCTTCAGCGAGCTGATCGAGAAGGGTGATCGCAAGCGAGCGTGGCGCGTCGCGTCGACACTGTTCTGGCTGACGCTGCTCGTGCTCGGAGGGCTGACCGCGCTGTTCATCCTGGTGGCGCCGTTCGTGATGCGGCTGTTCGGGAATCCGGGTGGGGACGTCGACCTGGCTGTCGGTCTCTCGCGGGTGCTGTTCCCGATCGTCGTGCTCCTCGGTCTCAGCGGCATCATCGTCGGGATCCTCAACAGCTACGACCAGTTCACCGTGCCGGCGCTGACGCCCGTGTTCTGGAATCTGGCCATCATCGCCGGGCTGGTGATCGGTGTCCCACGTTTCGATCACATCAATGCGCAGCTGTACGTCTACGCCGGCGCCATCGTCGTCGGCACGCTGATCCAGCTCTTGCTGCCGCTGCCGTGGCTGCGCGGCCTCGACGGCCGCCTGCAGCTAGTGCTCGACTGGCGCGATCCCGCGGTGCGGCGTTTCTTCGTGCTGATGTTGCCCGTGACGCTGACGCTGGGGCTGATCAACGTCAACGCGGTGATCGACAGCATCTTCGCCTCGCGGCTGATCGACCCGGACCTGGCACCGACGGCGATCGACAAGGCATTTCGGCTCTACATGCTGCCGCAGGGCATGTTCTCGGTGGCGGTGGCGACAGTGTTGTTTCCGGCGCTGGCCCGGCTTGCGGCTCGGGGTGACCTCGACGGCTTCCGCGCCACCGTGAGCGTGGGCCTGCGCCAGATCGGCTTTCTCCTCATTCCCGCCTCGGTCGTCTCCGCGGTGCTGGCCGAGCCGATCGTGCGGCTCGTCTACGAGCGCGGGATGTTCACGTCTGCAGACGTGACCGTCGTCGCCGGCTGCCTTGCCGCATTCTCACTCGGGCTCGTCTTCAACGGCTGGATGCTGATGCTGACGCGCGGGTTCTACGGGCTGCAGGCGAACTGGCTGCCGACCGGGATCGCGATCGGGACGCTGGCGCTCAACGCCGTGCTCGACGCCGTCTTGTACCGGGTCGGCGTGTGGGGTCTGCCGCTCGCGACCTCGCTCGTGAACATGGTCGGAGCGGCGCTGCTGATCGTGTTCTTACGGAGGCGCGTGGGGCGCGTCGATATGGGGCGCGTCGTCGACGCTGTCCTTCGGGTGACGATCGCCTCCGTCGCTCTCGGCGCCTCCGCGTATGCGCTCTGGTACGGACTCGACCAGGTGCTCGGGCGATCGCTCGGAGCGCAGATCGCCTCACTCGGCGTCGCCCTGGCGGTAGGAACCGCCGTCTACCTGGTCGCCTGCCGCGCGCTGCGGGTCCGCGAGTTGTCGGCCCTCCGCTCGAGCATCGCCGGGTAGGGCGCGCCGACCTGTAGGGTTGCAACCCACTGCGGTCAAGGGGGGAGGGGGCCGGTGCGAGGACCGAGGGCTGTGCTTCTCTGCGCGGTCGTGTTGGTAGCGGCAGTGGCTGCGTCCGATGCGTTGCCCGCACAGAAGAAGAGCGCATCGACGGCGGCGTTCGTGACGCTGCGGCATGCGGCGAGTGGCTTCAGCATCGAAGCACCGGCGGGCTTCAGCCTCAGCGTGCACAGCGGTGTCTACCTCATGCGCAACGGCAATATCAGCGTCGGCTTCTCCCGCACCGTCACGACCGTCAGCCCCACGCAATACGGGGCCGCGCTCTTGCAGCAGCTCGGCGGCCGGCTCGTCTACCGCAACGGCACCGCGTCCCAGTTCGCGGCTCAGGTCGATCGCGGGGCGCGGCGCGAGTCGGTTCTCATCAGGCGCGACGGACACCGCCTCCTCGTGCTCACCAGTAGCGCCCCGCCAAGCCGGGCGCTCTCGCTTCCCGTTGTCTTGAGGATCGTCGGTTCGGCGAGGGGCGGCTATACGTTGCGCGCGCCGAAAAGCGGCGCGCCGAAACCGCTTCCCATGCGCCAGTACCAGACGTCCGACGGCGGGGCGACTGCCCTCGTCCCCGCCGGCAACGACTGGGTGATCCAGGGTTCCCAGGGCCGGGTGGAAGGCTCAGGGCCTCGCGGCAGGTTCTTGTTCGGCTTCTCGTACAACGTCCCACTTCCGGAATCGGTTCCCGCTGGAGCAAGCAACGTGCTCGCGTCGCCGTGGCTCAACGCTCAGACCGCGCTGACGCAGCTCTTCCCACGGTTCACGCCGGAGGTCAGCAACATGCGCATTCGACGGCTGCTCAAGGATGTGGCGTTGCCCACGTTCAGCTCGTCGGCGATGTACCTGTACGACTTCCGCGTCAACGGCAGGCCGTGGGTCGGTATTGCGACTGTCGGGACCGACAGTCCCGCGAAGTACGGCAACTTCGTGTGGAACTTCTACTACAGCGGCATCGCCGTGCCTGCGAACTCGAGCCCGGCCGTCGGCGATGCGTTGATGCGGGCCTGGAAGAGCTGGAACCCGAGCGGCGCGATCGCCCAGCGAAGCGTCGCCGCCAAGCAACTCCTCGACGAGACGAATGCCATCTGGCAGCAGGCCGGCGAGTTCCGCTCCCGTATCGCAGACCAGCAGTCACGCGATGTCGGGTGCCTGCTCCAGGGCTACTACATCATCGAGGACAATGCACGGAAGTACGAGCTGCCGCCGCTGCCCTGCGGCAAGATCTACACCGAGAAGTAGCTCGGGCACGCAGTCGGCGCGGTTCGACTGCGGAATCGATCCGCAGATCGGTGCGATCGTGATCTTGGATCACGGATCCTTGGTGTGACTAGGCTGGCTGCGTGGCCTTTCGTGCGATCCGTCCCGACGAACTCGAGTGGATGACCCGCCCTCATGAGCCGGAGGAAGCGGCACGCCACGTCGCCGAGTTGAGCGAACTGGCAGGCTTTGCGCACACGCGCGCGAACGTCTGGCGCTACGAGCCCGGCGCCAAGGGGCGCCGCCACAGGCACCCGCTGCAGGAGGAGACGTTCGTCGTCCTCGCCGGGACGCTGTCGATGTACCTCGGCGAGCCGCCGGAGCGCCAGGACGTGCCCACGGGAGGGCTCGTCCACGTCGAGCCGGGCACACCGCTGCAGACGGTGAACCACGGCGACGAGGACCTCGTCGTCTATGCGTACGGCACCCCGCCCGAACGCGAGCACGCCGAGATCCTCGAGCCCGCGATCTGACCGTCCCGCGACCTTCCTGGACCGGGGGAATCCTCGAGCGGGCACGAAACGGCAATCTCGTCCATCAAGGTGCCGACGAGCTACGCTGAACCTCGTGAAGACAATCTGGCAGGGACGCGTGTCTCAGGTTGCGGCGAAGTACGGCGAGAACGCTCCGATGGCCGCCACGTGCTGTAACGCGTGCCGCACGTGCGTGCAGACGAACCTGATCGCCGGAACGATCGCCGTGGTTGTCGCCGCCGGCGCAGGCGCATCCCGTTTCGTGCGGCGTCTGACCACGCCCTCCTAGGGCTCTTGCCGCAGATCGTGCGTGCCCCACCTCGCACGCGGCGAGCCAGGGGCTAAGCCGTCAGTTTTCCCACGAGTAACTGCACGCGGCGATCGATCTCATCGCGGATCCGTCTGACGGCTTGCAGATTCTGGCCGGCAGGGTCATCGACGATCCATTCTTCGTATCGCTTGCCCGGGTATTCGATGACGGCCGGGTTGATCGCATCAGAGGGTGAGCTTCCGGCCGAGTGCACCCCGATCCGACCTCCCGCTCGGAGCTTGCCATGCTGCTGCAATCTGACTTCGGCCAGCGTTGTGGACGCAGACGAACAAGACCTCGGGACGTTTGCTCATTCGACAGCCTGCTCTGCTGAGCCGAACACGCCCCTCAGCTGCGCAACGGCCGTTGGGATCAGCCGGTAGTACGCCCACGTGCCCCGCCGCTCGGCGTCGACCAGGCCTGCTTCGCGCAGGATTCGCAGGTGATGGGAGATCGTCGGCTGCGTCAGCGCGAACGCTTCGGTCAGGTCGCACACGCAGCACTCGTCGCCGGCAGCGAGGCGGTTCACGATTGCCACCCGTGTCGGATCGGCCAGTGCCTTGAAGGTCGCCGCGAGGTTCTCAGCCGCTGCCGTTGACATCGTCGGTGTGTCTGGGCCGCAGCACATCGGCTGCAGAACTACGAGATTCTTCATTGACGAGCGTCAATATAACAACTACCTTCTTTCATTGATGAGCGTCTATGAAAGAAGGGAGGTACGCCATGTCTCTGAGCATCGTCTCGTGCTGTGACGGAGATGGCTGTTGCGGCGACGACTGCTGCTAGCACGTGGCCTGATCGCGGGGACCCGCGCGGCAGGCCGCGTTGGGTCCCCGCGACATCACGGCCCGCGTACCGGCCCAAGGCCCTGTCAGCAAGACGATCTGTGCCAGCTCAAGGCCCGACCAGTTCGGTGGGTCGAGCAATCCCATCCGAATCGTCCTCAGTTGTCGATACCTCGCGAAGGCGCGAAACGCGGCTTCAACGACATCAGCAGCAGAATCAGCCGGCCGCCAGAATCGCCCGAATCCAGGCAAAACCGCTTGACAGCTAGCATCCGGGCCTGATTCCCATGGACCAGAGCAGGATCCGCAACTTCTCGATCATCGCGCACATCGACCACGGGAAATCGACCCTGGCCGATCGCGTGCTCCAGCTCACGGACACCGTTGCCGACCGTGACATGCGCGAGCAGCTGCTCGACTCGATGGAGCTCGAGCGCGAGCGCGGCATCACGATCAAGGCGCAGGCGGTCAGGGTCGCCTGGAAGGGACACCAGCTCAACCTGATCGACACTCCCGGCCACGTCGACTTCACCTACGAGGTATCCCGCTCGCTGCAGGCGTGCGAAGGTGCCGTGCTCGTCGTCGACGCAGCGCAAGGGATCGAGGCCCAGACGCTCGCGAACGCGTACCTCGCGATCGAGAACGAGCTCGAGATCGTCCCCGTCGTCAACAAGATCGATCTCCCGTCCGCCGACCCCGACGGCGCCGCGGTCGAGGTGACGAACCTGCTCGGTGGCGACCCGGACGGCGTCGTGCGCATCTCCGCCAAGACCGGCATCAACGTCGATCAGGTGCTGGACGCGATCGTCGAGCGCATTCCGCCGCCCGCCGGCGAGCTCGACGCGCCGCCTCGAGCGCTCATCTTCGACTCGTCGTACGACCAGTACCGCGGCGTGATCGCGTTCGTTCGCGTCGTGGACGGCCGCTTCGAGACCGGCGCCCCACTGCGAGCGATGGCGCTCGGGACGCAGTTCGACGCAGAGGAGCTCGGCTTCATGTCGCCTTCCCGGGTGCCGGTGAAGACTCTCGAGGCGGGCGAGGTCGGGTACGTCATCACGGGCCTCAAGGACGTCTCGGCGCTTCGCGTCGGCGACACGCTCACGACCCGCAAGGGCGTCGCCGCGCAGGAGCCGTTGCCGGGCTACAAGGACGTCAAGCCGATGGTGTTCGCCGGCCTCTTCCCGACGGACTCCGATGACTACCCCGAGCTGCGTGATGCGCTGGAGCGCCTGAAGCTCAACGACGCCGCGCTGTTCTACGAGCCCGAGACGTCACAGGCGCTCGGGTTCGGCTTCCGGTGCGGCTTCCTCGGGCTTCTGCACATGGAGATCGTCCGCGAGCGGCTCGAGCGCGAATTCGACCTCGATCTGATCGTGACCGCGCCGAACGTCGCCTACCGGGTGCTCGAGCGCAACGGGAGCTGGCGCGAGGTGCACAACCCGTCCGAGATGCCGGCCGAACTGGAGGAGGTCGAGGAGCCGTACATCAAGGCGTCGGTGATCGTGCCGAAGGAGTTCGTCGGCACGGTGATGGAGCTCAACAACGAGCGCCGGGGGCGCTTCGACCAGCTCGAATACCTGTCGCCGGAACGCGTGCACCTGACCTACGAGCTTCCGCTCGCCGAGATCGTGCTCGACTACTACGACCAGCTGAAGTCGCGGACGCGCGGCTATGCCAGCTTCGACTACGACCTGGCCGGCTTCCGGCCCGGAAAGCTCGTCCGAGTGGACGTACTCGTCGGCGGCGAGCCTGTCGACGCGCTCTCGCTCATCATTCACCGTGAGTTCGCGTACGACCGCGGCCGCCTGCTCGTCGAGAAACTGCGGGAGGAGATCCCGCGGCAGATGTTCGACGTGCCGATCCAGGCGGCGATCGGCTCGCGCGTGATCGCTCGCGAGACCGTGAAGGCGCGGCGCAAGGACGTCCTCGCAAAATGCTACGGCGGCGACATCTCGCGCAAGCGGAAGCTGCTCGAGAAGCAGAAGAAGGGCAAGAAGCGGATGAAGCAGGTGGGCGGAGTGGAGGTGCCGCAGGAGGCCTTTCTCGCCGTGCTCAACCTCGACAGCGACAAGAAGCGATGAGCGATCGTGACCCCGTGGCACGGGTGGCTGCACACGTGGGTGGGACCGAGCACAGCCTCGAGCCGTGAGCGAGATCGCCGTCCAGCCGGGCATTCGCCATCTCTACGTCCATCTGCCGTTCTGCGCGCACCGCTGTGGGTACTGCGACTTCGTCACGGTGGTGGGCCACGGTGACGAGCACGGAGCGTACGTCGACGCACTCCAGGCCGAGCTCGAGCAGGAACGCCACGTGCTCTGCGAGCGGCTCGATTCGGTGTTCCTGGGCGGAGGCACGCCGACGTTCACCGAGCCGAGTGCGTTGCAGCGTGTGCTCGAGGCGGTTCCTCCTGCGACCGAGGTGACGGTCGAGGCGAACCCGGAGACGGTTACGGCCGAGCTCGCTGCACTTCTGCGCGACGGCGGTGTCAACCGGGTCTCGCTCGGAGCGCAGTCCTTCTCCCCCCGGCTTCTGCAAACACTGGAACGCCGGGCGGGACCGGACGATGTCCGGCGCGCCGTCCATACTCTTCGTGATGCCAGTTTCGACAACATTTCACTCGACCTCATCTACGGCATTCCGGGCCAGGAGCCCTCCGACCTCGAGCGCGACCTCGCGGAGGCGCTCGCGCTCGCGCCGGAGCACCTCTCCTGCTACGAGCTCGAGGCGAAGCCGGGCACGCGATTCACGCACGCCTTCGGGGACGAGCTTGCGCGTCAGGCAGACGCAATGGAGGGGTATTTCGAAGCGGTCGTCGAGTCACTCACTGCGGCCGGATACCGCTGGTACGAGACGGCGAACTTCTGTCTCGTAGGTCCGCGCGCGCACGGCCGTGACCTCCGCGCACGTCACAATCTGGGCATCTGGCTCGGCCTGGGCTACCTCGGGATCGGAATCGGCGCGGTCTCGACGGTCGGCCGTGAACGGCGACGCAACCTGCCCTCCCTCGGCCGCTACATCGCCGCTCTGCGGGCGGGTGAAGGTCCGCCGCGCGAGCTCGAGCTGCTCGACCCGCCGACGCAGGTGCAGGAGCGGATCATGCTCGGTCTGCGGCTCGACCAGACGCTGCCGCTCGAAGGCCTTGAGCACGCGATCGATGCTGCTGCGCTCGAGCGGCTCGTGGCCGGCGGCCTGGTCGAGCGTGTCGGCGACGACCGTTCGGGAGGCGCGTACGGCGGGTTACGGCTGACGCGGCGCGGCCGCTTTCTCGGCGGCGGTGTTACAGCGGAGTTGCTCGTCTGAGCTCGGCCCCAGGTGTGAGTGCCGGCACAGCGTGACCGCCGGCAGGCCGGTTTCGCGCGCGTTCCCGGGTACGATATGGAGGACATGGAGCAGCTTTCTGCCCGCAAACGCGTAATTCTCCGGCGGGTGGTCGAGGAGCATGTTGCGAGCGGGCAGCCCGTCGGGTCGAAGGTCATCGTCGAGCGCTCCGGGATGGACGTCTCGTCGTCCACCGTCCGCAACGAGCTGGCCGAGCTCGAAGCGCTGGGTCTGCTCATGCATCCGCACACGTCCGCGGGGCGCGTGCCGACGGAGAGCGGCTATCGGGTCTACGCGGAGGAGCTCGTCGACACGCTCGACGGGCGCCGGGAGAAGCTGCCCCTCGAGATCGCCGAGATGCGGAACGAGCTCGAGGCGGCGCTGCAGTCCACGACGGAGACGCTCTCGCATGCGACTCGGCTCCTGGCGCTCGTCTCCGCGCCTGCGATCGGGTCTGCCTCGGTGCGGCACGTCGACGTGCTCCAGCTGCAGCCGCGCGCCGTCATCGTCGTCGTGATCACCTCGACGGGCGGGGTCACGAAGCGCGTGCTCGAGCTCGAAGATCCGGCTGATCCGGGCCTCGTCGAATGGGCTCGCACCTATCTCGAGGATCAGCTGATCGGCCTCGGTCTGGGGTCGAGCACGCTGCGCCGACGGCTCGAGGATCCCGCGCTGCCGTCGCGAGAGCGCGACTTCCTCGACCGGTTGCGGCCGGCATTCGTCGACGCGGTCGGCGACGACGGCCCGCGGCTGTTCTTCGGCGGCGCCGCCGGGTTGCTCGGCGATGCAAGGGGCTCCGAGCTGGAGGCCTGCCAGCGACTGCTCGATGTGCTCGAGCGCCGCGCGGCGGTGCTGGAGCTGCTCTCGGACGCGCTCGATCCGCATCGCACCGTCGTTCGTATCGGGCCGGAGGTCGAGGGCGGCCAGTTGCACGACGTGTCGTACGTCGGGGCGCGATACGGGCTTGCCAGCCGTTCCCTCGGCTCCGTCGCCCTGCTCGGTCCTCTGCGCATGGACTACGAAAAAGCCATCCGCACCGTTCGTGCAGCGGCCTTCGAGCTCTCCCGGCTCGTCGAGGACGTGTACGAGGGAGTCTGAGCAGCCCGCTACTCTCGAAGGCCATGGCAACGGCTGAGCGCGACTATTACGAGATCCTCGGCGTCCACCGGGGCGCGAGCGACGGAGAGATCAAGAAGGCATTTCGCAAGCTCGCGCGCGAGCTGCACCCTGACGTTTCCCGGGCTCCGGACGCACAGGAGCGCTTTCGCGAGGCCGCCCAGGCCTACGAGGTGCTGTCCGATCCCGAGCGCCGTGCCACCTACGACCGCTTCGGGCACGACGGGCTGCGGGGCCGCGGCTTCACGCCCGGCGACTTCGATCTGGGCAACCTGTCGGACATCTTCGGGGCCTTCTTCGGTGACTCGCTCTTCGGCCAGGGGGGTGGGGGAGCTCGACCGAACCGCGGCTCCGACGCGGCAGCGCTGACGGAGATCTCGCTTGCCGAGGCATTCAGAGGCGTCCAGGTGTCGGTCCGCGTCCGAATCGCGCGCACCTGCGAGACCTGTGGAGGCGACGGCGCCGAGCCGGGCACGAGCCCAGCCACGTGTGTCACCTGCCGCGGCAACGGACGGGTGCAGCAGGTGTCCCAGAGCGTGTTCGGCCAGTTCGTGCGCACCGGCGTCTGCCCGCGCTGCGAAGGGGCAGGACGCGTGGTCGAATCGCCGTGCCGCGCCTGCGAGGGCGGCGGCCGCCTGCTGCAGGAGCGCACCATCGAGGTCGAGGTTCCAGCCGGTATCGACGACGGACAGCGCATCCGGCTCAGAGGCGAGGGGCATGCCGGCTCCTTCGGCGGCCCGTCCGGAGACATTCTCGTACAGGTGCGCGTGCGGCAGGAAGCCGGCCTCGAACGAGACGGCAGCGACCTCCATGCCATGGCCGACCTCACGATGACGCAGGCGGCTCTCGGCGCCACGGTCACGGTCCCCGGCCCGGAGGGCGAGGTCGAGGTCGAGGTGCCGGCAGGCACACAACCGGGCTCGGTTCACGTGCTCAAGGGACGCGGCATGCCCTCTCTGCAGAGCGGGCGTCGCGGCGATTTCAACGTGCACGTCCGCGTTCGCGTGCCTCGCTCTTTGACGCCTGACCAGCGCCGTGTGCTCGAGACCCTCGGCGCCGAACTCGGAGAGACCGCCTACGACGAGGACGAGGGCTTCTTCGACCGCCTCAAGAGCGCGTTTCGCTGAGATGTGAGTGGCGCGGTGACGGCGCTGGGGCGATGAGCGAACGCCTTGTCCGCGTGACCGTGCACGTCCCCGCGGGGGACGGCGAGGAGGCGAGGGCGAGCGCCCTCGAGCTCGCTCCCGAAGGATTCGAGGAGTCGCTGCACGACGACATCCTCCGACTCGGCTTCTACGTCGGCGAGGATCGCGTCGACGCGATCCTCGCAGCCTTCGGTGCGGCCGAGACCGAGGCGGTGGCGGCCGGCTGGGAGGAGGCCTGGCGCGACTTTCATCGACCGGTGCAGGTCGCGGGAATTTGGATCGGGCCGCCCTGGGAACGAGTGCCGCCCGGCCAGCCGGCCGTCGTGATCGATCCTGGCCGAGCATTCGGCACGGGCGCTCACGCGACGACACGGCTCTGCATCGAGCTGCTGGCGCGAATTCCGCGCGGATCGCTGCTCGACGTCGGCTGCGGCTCCGGTGTCCTCTCGATTGCGGGAGCTCGCCTCGGCTACGGCCCGGTCATCGCTGTGGATGACGATCCTGTCGCGGTCGAGGTGACTCGCGCCAACGCCGCGGTCAACGGTGTTGGCGTCGACGCCCGCGTGCTCGACGCGACGACGGCGCCGCTGCCGCGCGCAGACGTCGCGGTCGCGAACATCCTGCTCGGCACCGTCGAGCAGGCACTGCGCCGCATCGACGCCGGTCACGTGGTCACCTCGGGCTACCGGGCCGGAGAGCGGCCGGCCGCACCGGGATGGCGCCGGCTCGAGGGTGGCGCAGCCGACGGCTGGGCGGCCGATGCGTTCGTGCGCGCTACAGACTGAGCGGCTTGTCGTGCGCGTGCTGCTCGGCATCGTCGACGGACGCGACCGTGACCGGATCACCCACGTGAATCGTGCCGCTCCCGAGCAGGTCCGCGCGCAAGCCGCCGCGGTGCACGAGTCCGCGCAGGACACCGGCTGGAGCCAGGCGTTGCAGATGGGCGCACGGTTCGGCGAGCCTGCGGCCGACGCACTCGACACCACCGATCCGAAAGCGAAGGCCGACGAGCGCGTTGAGGTCGATGCCGCGCGTGACGACATTGCGCCGCGCCTGCTCCCAGCCGACCGTGATGCCCGTCGCCGCCAGCGCCTCGAGCGCCTCTGCCTCGATCAGCGTTAGCTCGCCGCCCCGGCCCCGGCCCGAGAACGTTCCGCGCCCCGCCGCATAGCGATCGCCTGTCAGGCCCCTGCCCGCGACGGCTTCAGCTTCCTCTACCCGCACGAGCGGCACTTCCGCGTCCGGCGCGAGCAGGAGCGCTTCGACGACGCCCGAGGCGGGGCGTGGGCTCCCGTACGGCTGCGCGCGGTCGAGGTCGAGGTCGAGCGGCGCCACGACGACCCCCGCAACGATCTCGAACGGCGCGCTCGCGGCGCTTTCCGGGTCGAGGATGACGCCCGAAGGCACGCCGAACATGAGGACTGCGCCACCGCCGCCCTCTCGCTCCACGGCCGCGATCCAGAATCCCGGCCACGAAAACGATGCGGCGCCGTCCACCGGTACGAGGCCGAGGTTGCGTCCCGCGAGCCACTGGCGCCAGAACACCGCCGGGTCGCCGTCGACGGCCGGAAGACGATCCGGGTCGAGGCCGAGCACGGCGGCGAGGCAGTGGGCGAAGCCCGGCTCGTTCGCGATCACGCCTGCAAGCCTAGAGCGTGGTGTGGTGCCCCAGCGCGACGAGCGCCTGCAGAGCGTCTAATCTCAAGTGCCGCAGCGCAAGAGCATGTTTCGACCCATGGAGCCATGGCCAGTTTCTCCACGCGCTTTCTAGGCTGCAAGGTTTCGTTCGCCGACCAGCAGGCGATCCGCGAGCGCCTGCTCGCAGACGGCCACACCGAGGTCGCCGACGGCGGCGACGTCGCCGTCGTCAACACGTGCTGCGTCACGCACGAGGCGCTCGGCAAGTCGCGCCAGGCCGCCTCTCGCGCTGCACGGCTGCACCGCAAGGTGTATGTCACCGGGTGTGCGGCCAATCTGTCAGGCGCCGCGTTCGACGGCCTGCCTGCGAACGTCGTCGTGGTCGCCCGGAGAAGCGAGGAGATCGCCGAGGCCGTCGCCGGGGACGTCGGTGCGATCGGCTGCATTCGCGCTGAGCATCGTCTCGATCGCATCCGTGCATTCGTCAAGGTCCAGGACGGCTGCTCGTTCTCCTGCGCGTTCTGCGTGATCCCGCTCGTTCGCGGCGAGACGCGGAGTCGCAGCGCCGACGCGGTGCTGACCGAGATCAGGCGCCGCGTCGCCCAGGGTCACCACGAGATCGTGCTCACGGGCGTGAATCTCGGCTGCTTTCGTGACCGTGGTGCCGGGTTCACACTCGCGACGCTCGTCCGCGAGGCCGGCGCGATCGACGGCGTCGCGCGCCTCCGACTTTCCTCGATCGAGATCAACCACGTCGACGCTGCGCTCGTCGCGGCCCTGCGGGAGACGCCCGGCGTGTCGCCGCACCTGCACATTCCGCTCCAGTCGGGCGACGACCGTGTGCTGCGCGACATGGGACGCCGCTACGGCATCGCGCAGGTGCTGAGGAGGCTCGAGCCGTTGTCGGATTTCAATCTCACGACTGATGTCATCGTGGGCTTCCCGACGGAGGACGACGCCGCATTCGCGAACACGCTCCGCGCCGTCGAGCGGGCCGGCTTCACGAAGGTGCACGTCTTCCCGTACTCGCCCCGTCCGGGCACGAAGACGGCAACGGACGATGCGGTCCCGGTCGCGGTGAAGAAGGAGCGCAGCGCGCGGCTTCGGGCGGCGTCCGACAGCGCGTGCCGCGCACGCTGGCAGAGTCGCGTCGGCTCCGAGGATGTCGTGCTCGTCGATCGCCCGGGCCGGGGCTATGCCGACGACTACACGCCGTGGCTCATCGACGCGCCCGTGGGGGCATTCGTACGAGCCCGCGGAACGAGTGTGACGAACGAGGGGGTGCTCGCCGTTGCCTGCTGAGACTCGGGACGACTGTCTCTTCTGCAGTCTGGCCGTCGACGGCGATCACGTTCATGCTGCCGACGGGTTTGTCGCGATCCGGGACATCGCTCCTGCTGCCCCGACGCATTTGCTCGTCCTCCCCGCCAGACACGTCGACAGCTTCCGCGAGATCGACGCGTTCTCGGACGAGGAAGCAGGGCGCATGCTGCGCTTTGTGGCCGAGACCGCCGCACGCGAGGGACTGGACGACTACCGTGTGATCGTCAACGTCGGGCCTACCGCGGGGCAGACGGTGTTTCATCTGCACTGGCACATCCTCGGGGGCGGAGGCCTCCCCGGGTTTCATTGAGCGTCCCCTCGAAGGAACATTGCTCGTCATGAACCTGATCACTCGCATCGAAGATGAGCTCAAGCAGGCGCGGCTCGCGCGTGATGACGAGCGGCGCGACGCCCTCGCCCTGATCCTTGCGAGCCTGCGCTCGGCCGAGAAGGAGCTTCAGCGCTCGCTCTCCGACGACGAGGAGCTGCAGGTCCTACAACGGGAGCGGAAGCGGCGCGTCGAGGCGTTCGAGGCGTTCGAGAAGGCGGGCCGCGAAGAGCAGGCGGACAAAGAGGACTTCGAGCTCGAAGTGCTGGAGGAGTTCATGCCGGAACCGCTCTCCGAGGAGGAGCTCGAGGAGATCGTCGACGACGTCATCGCGGAAGTGGGCGCGACATCGCTGCGCGACCTCGGTCGTGTGATGGCGGACGTGATGCCGCAAGTGTCCGGTCGCGCCGACGGGTCGAGCGTCAGTCAGATGGTGCGCGAGAAGCTCGCCTGACCGATCGGGCCGAGCTCCCAGGTTACGTCGGCTCGATGCGAGCCTCTGTCGGCGGGCCACCGTCGTGAGGCCGGTGCCCGCGGAGGAGGACGAGCACCAGCGCCGATCCCGCCAGCGCCACGACCGCGCTCACGGTGAGGATCAAGCCGAGGGAGTCGATGAACGCGGCGCGCGCGGGCTGCGCGAGCGACGGCGGGAAGTGGCCGGCCGCAACGGCCGTGACCACACCGTGGCCGGGTGCCGTTCCCGTCACTCCGGTGAGCTTGGTGGCGATGCTGCTCTGGAACAGTGCGCCGAGCGCCGCAATGCCCGTGGCAATCCCGATCTGGCGAAACGTCGTGTTGGTTCCCGATGCCATGCCGGAGCGCTCCGGGGGAACGACACTGACGGCAGTCGATGCAAGCGCCGGATTCGTGAGCCCTATGCCGATGCCGCCGAGGACGAACCCCGGCAACAGCACCGTCCAGCTCGAGGTCGTGTCGACGCGCGCCATCAACAGCAGGGAGACGCCGATGACGGCCAGGCCGGCGCCCATCAACCACCGAGCGGGAATGCGTGCGGTGAGGTTGCCGGAGATCGCGGCAACGACGAACGCGAACAGCGTCAGGGGCAGGAACCGCATACCGGCCTCAAGCGGCGAATAGCCGAGCACGTTCTGCAGGTACAGGGTGAGGTAGATGAAGACGGAAAAGATCGACGCCGAGATCGCGAGCGCGGCGATCTGCGCGCCGAGGAAGCCTCCTCGCAGAAACAGCTTCACGTCGAGCATGGGACGGGTCTGTGCCAGCTCCACGGAGACGAAGACCGCAAGCAGCACGGCGGCACCGATGAGACAGCACAGAATGAGCGCGCTCGACCATCCCTTGTCGTTGCCCTGCAACAATCCGTAGACGAGCAGGAATAGGGTCCCCGTGAGCGAGATGGTGCCGAGCCAGTCGACCCGGCCGCTCGCAGGGTCGCGCGATTCGTCGACCCGAAGGATGGTGCCGATCACGGCCGCGATCCCGATCGGGACGTTGACGAAGAAGATCCACCGCCATCCGGCCGTCTCGGTCAAGACGCCGCCGACGAGGGGGCCGATCGCGACGGCCGCGCCGGTAGTCGCGCCCCAGATACCGAAGGCAGTACCGCGCTCGCGGCCGTGGAAGGCGTTGGCGAGGAGCGCGAGCGAGGTCGCGAACATGATGCCGCCGCCGACGCCTTGCACGGCACGCGCCCCGATCAGCACCCCTGCGTTGCCCGCGATGCCGCAGGCGAACGAGGCGATCGTGAACACCGCGAGGCCGACCGTGAAGACGAGCCTCCGGCCGAACAGGTCGGCGAGGGAGCCCGCCGCAAGCACGGTCGTCGCGAGCGTCAGCGCATAGACGTCGATCACCCACTGGAGTTGCGCGAAGCTCGCATCGAGGTCTCGCTGCACATCCGGTAGCGCCACGTTGACGACCGTGATGTCGAGAAGAAGCATGAAGATCGCCGTGCAGACGGCGATCAGCGTCCACCACTTGCGCTCGAGGTCACGCATCTCGCGAACATATCCGGGCGCCGCCTCTCTGCGTCGCGCACCCCGATCGCCGCCGCGCCGCACAACGGGACCAGCCCCAGGAGGGCTCCCGATGGGGATCCCTCAAGCCCCCAATGGGGGAGCGAGGCTCCCTGGAGTCACGCTAGCGGCGCTCGTGCGACGTGTCCGTGCCGTCTCAGTAACGTCTCAGTGCCGATTCGGCGACCGTGACCGGCCCGCGGCTGCGCTCAGGGATCGGACGGCTCGCCCTCGCTGCCCAGCAGCTGCGTCCCGAGCAGCCGTGACACGAGCACTCGATACCTCGCGACGAGTCTGTAGGCGACGTCGAAGGGCCAGGGCATGAGTGTGCACAGCATCGCGGCAGACCGCCCGCCGGGTAGCTGCCCGAGGATCAGCGGTAGCGCAGCTGCGCCCGACGCTCGGCGGCCGCTCCCGTCGATCGCGTGCAACGACGCATACCGCTGCTCGTGGGTGAGGTCACGCAGGAACATGGCCCCGGTGGCAGAGCCGATGGGCGCGATACCGACGCCGCGGCGCTCGAGCCAGCCTGCAAGAGCGGTGCAGAAGCCGCAGGTCTCGTCATAGAGCACCCTCACCTCCGCCATCAAGGCACCGTAGCCGGCGGCCCCTACACTGAGCCTGTGCAAGACGTCATCACCGTCCCCAACGAGGTCGCGGCCGAGCTGGCCGGCGTCGGCGACGGCGTGCTCGACTCCCTGCGTGAGCGGCTCGGCTGCTCGATCTCGCTGCGCGGCAACAAGCTCACACTCGACGGCGAGGGCGTCCACGTCGCCGAGGCGCGGGCCGTCGTCGACGAGCTCGTGGAGCTGATCGAGGGCGGCCACGCGATCGGCCCGGACACCGTCGGGGCGGTGGCGGCAGCCCTCGACCAGGCAGCCGACATCCGGGATGTGTTCGAGGACATCGTCTGGCGGCATCGCGGCAAGAAGATCGCGCCCAAGACGGTGACGCAGAAGCGCTACGTGGACGCGATCCGGTCCTCGACGGTGACGTTTGCCGTCGGACCCGCCGGCACCGGCAAGACGTACCTCGCCATCGCGCTCGCCGTCGCCGCGCTCAGCGAGAAGCAGGTCGGCCGCCTGATCCTGACGCGCCCCGCGGTGGAGGCCGGCGAACGGCTCGGCTTCCTGCCGGGCGACATGCTCGCGAAGGTCGACCCGTACATGCGCCCGCTGTTCGACGCCCTCTACGACACGATGGATGCCGATCGCCTCAACGCCTTCATGGAGCGGGGAACGATCGAGGTGGCGCCGCTCGCGTTCATGCGCGGGCGCACGCTGAACGACTCGTTCATCATTCTCGACGAAGCCCAGAACACGACACCAGAGCAGATGCAGATGTTCCTGACGCGGCTCGGCTTCGGCTCGAAGGTCGTCGTCACCGGTGACATCACCCAGATCGACCTGCCGCGGGAGCAGGCGTCGGGGCTGATCCAGGTACGCGACATCCTGAGGGACGTAGACGGCATCGGGTTCGTCGAGTTCAGCCACGTGGATGTGGTGCGGCACAAGCTCGTGCAGCGCATCGTCGAGGCGTACAAGCGGCACGCGGAAGAGACTGGCTCCGCGCGCAAGAAGTGATCGAGGTGGAGATCGAGAACCGGAGCGGGGTTCCGGTCGACGCTCCGGCCGCCGTCGCGCTCGCACGGCACGTGCTCACGGCAGAGGGTCTCGACGGGGCCGAGCTCGGGATCGCGTTCGTCGCCCCCGACGAGATCCGCGGCCTCAAGGCGCAGCATCTCGGGCTCGACGAGGAGACCGACGTGCTCTCGTTCCCGATCGACGGGCGCGACGCGCTCCCCGACGGGGTCCCGCGCGCCCTCGGCGATGTCGTGCTCTGCCCGCAGGTCGTCGGAGACGAGTGGCGCTGGCCCCTCGTGCACGGGCTGCTGCACCTGCTCGGGTACGACCACGGGCGCTCGATGGAGACGCGAGAGCGAGCCTTGCTCGGGTTGGACGAATGAGCGAGGGACCCGCATGAGTCCTCCCGGGCAGGGACGGCGAGCGCCGTCGATCCTTCAGAGCTTCAACTTCGCTTTCGAAGGGATCATTCACGTGCTCCGCACGCAACGGAACATGCGGATCCACTTCATCATCGCGATCGCCGTGCTCCTCGCCGCGCTCGCGGTCGACGTGTCGAAGCTCGAGCTGATCGTGTTGCTGCTCTCGATCTCGTTCGTGCTCATCGCGGAGATGATCAACACGGCCATCGAGGCGACGGTAGACGTCGCGTCGACATCCTTCGACCCGATGGCGAAGCTGGCCAAGGATATTGCCGCCGGCGCGGTGCTGATCGCGGCCGTCAACGCGGTCGGCGTCGGCTACATCGTCTTCTCGGACCGGTTGGCCGACCGCAGCAACAGGATTCTCGACCGGCTCTCGAAGACACCCGCAGAGCTCACGCTCGTGGCGCTCGTGATCGTGATCGCGCTCGTGATCGCGATGAAGGCGATTTCGGGCCGGGGGACACCCTTGCGCGGCGGCTGGCCGTCCGGTCACGCGGCAATCGCGTTCGCCGGCTGGATGGCCGTCACGCTCACGCTCGACGCGTCGGACCACCGTTTCCTCGTCTCCTCGCTCGCGTTCATCATGGCGCTTCTCGTCGCGCAGACGCGGGTCGAGGCGGGCGTCCACTCGAGCCTCGAGGTGGTGACCGGGGGTACCCTCGGCGCCATCGTGACGCTGATGATCTTCGAGGCCTTCTCGGGATGACCGACGAGGAACTCCTCGCCCGGGCCGATGCGATCGCGGAGCGCGCCTACGCGCCGTACTCGAGCTTCCTCGTCGGCTGCGCGGTGCTCGCCCGCGACGGCGGCGTGATCGAGGGCGTCAACGTCGAGAACGCCGCCTACCCGCTCGGTGTCTGCGCGGAGCGCACGGCATTCTCGCGCGCAATCGTCGAGGGTTACCACCCGGGGGACTTCACCGTTGCCGCGATCACCGCGTCTCCATGCGGCGGCTGCCGCCAGTGGCTCGCCGAGATGGGCGTCGAGCGGGTCGTCTTTCGCAACGGAGGGCGCATCGTCCGGATGACGGTCGACGAGCTCTTGCCCGAGCAATTCGATGCCGGCGATCTCGCGTGAGATCCGGCTTTGTGGCCGTCGCCGGGAGACCGAACGTCGGTAAGTCCACGCTCGTCAACGCGCTGTGCGGGGACAAGGTCGCGATCACGTCGCGGGTACCGAATACGACCAGGCGCCGGATCCTCGGCGTCGCCAACGGGCCGGACTGGCAGCTCGTGCTCGCCGACCTGCCGGGCTTCCAGCGCCCGATGGATCCTCTGACGACAAAGATGCAGAAGACGGTCGACGCCTCTTTCGACGACGTCGACGCGGTGCTGCTCGTCGTCTCGGCGCGCGACCGGATCGGAGCCGGCGACCGCTACGTCGGACGGCGCGTGTTCTCGCTCGGCGTACCGGTGATCATCGCCGTCAACAAGATCGACCGGCTCAAGCACGCGCACGTGGCGACGCAGATGAAAGCTGCAGCGACGCTCGGCGACTTCCATGCGCTGCACCCCGTCAGCGCTGTCACGAAGGACGGCGTAGGGGAGTTGCGCGACGACCTCGCGAGCCTGCTGCCGGAAGGGCCGGCGTACTTCCCGGACGGCCAGTCGACCGACCTCACGACCGCTAACCGCATTGCCGAAGTGGTGCGCGAGAAGGCGCTGCACCTGACCCGTGATGAGGTCCCGCATGCGATCACCGTCGAGATCGACGAGATCGGAGACAAGCTCGTGCGCGCCTTCGTGCTCGTCGAGACCGAGTCGCAGAAGGGCATCCTGGTCGGGAAGAAGGGTGCCATGGTGCGCGAGATCGGATCGCGCGCACGTCCCGAGGTCGAGCACCTCCTCGGCCATCCGGTTTTCCTCGAGCTCGTCGTCAAGGTGCGCCCGAAATGGCGCCGCGACACGAAGATGCTCGAGAGCCTCGGTCTCTAGGACAGGCGCGAGCCGAGGATCGCGCGTCGTCTCCACGCGCAAGGCATGTCAGCGTCCGGTCGGCTCCGTGGACTACCGGTTGAGTTGCCTGTCGGGAGCGATCTTGAGGATCACGCGCTCCGACTGGACCGGGCGTGGCGTAGTCGGCCCCGGTGTACTTGCGCGACAGCGAGTCGATGTGAGCCCGCGCCTCGGGGCCGCGCACCGTCTCGACGACGCGGCCGCGCACCTCCGAATACTGGTACGGGTTCTCCTTCGCCCACACCATCACGGTCACGCGCGGGTCCCGCTCGACGGCCTTGAACTTCGCCCGGTGGACTTCAGTGTTGATCAGCACGTGGTCATCATCGGCGTCGACCCACATGACATGCGTCATCGCGTCGCCCGAGGGCAGATGCACCGTCAGCGCCGCGAAGTTCGGTGCCTGGGCGAGCTCTTGCACCCGCGGATCGACGGCTCCCACGCAGGCGACCCTACCTGTCGCGCGACTCGTCGGCGTGCACCCGCTCGGCCAGGGCGCGTGCCACCTTCAGCCAGATCTCCGGCATCCGGTCGAGCAGGCCCACGAACGCGCGGTCCGTGATCACCAGCACGTCCAGCGGCGTGAGCGCGGTCACCGTTGCCGACCGGGGAGCCTGGGAGAGGAGCGCCATCTCACCGAAGAAGGTGCCGGGACCAAGGGTCGCGACCTTGCGTCCCTTGCGCCGAACCTCGACCTCGCCCGAGACGATGACGAAGAACTCGCGGCCGCGGTCGCCTTCTCTGATCAGCACCTTGCCGGCCCGCAGGTCGAGCTCGTCCGCGATCTGGGCGATCTGCGCGAGGTCCTTCTTCGAGCAATGCTCGAACAGCGGGGTGTGGCGGATCAGCTCGACCTTCGCGTTCGCGCGCAGCGCCATGACCGGAACTCTACGACATCTAGACTGGCTCGATGGCACAAGCACCCGCGCTCACGCGTGGCTTCGAGCTGCCGCTCGACCTACGGCTACCCCGTATCGGCGCCGTCGATGCGGTTGCGCTCGAAGCGAGGGCAGGCGAGCTCGCCAAGCGGTCGATCAAGAAGGGATCGAAGCTCGCGGCGCTCCACCTGTCGGTGCGGATGATGGATTTGACGACGCTCGAGGGCGCGGACACACCCGGGAAGGTGGCAGCCCTCTGTGCAAAGGCGATGCGGCCGGACCCCGGCGACAGCAGCGTCCCGTCGGTCGCAGCCGTCTGCGTGTATCCGAACCTCGTTGCGGTCGCGAGCAGCAGGCTCGCCGGCTCAGGCGTCAAGGTCGCCTCCGTGGCCACCGCGTTCCCGTCGGGCCAGTCGCCGCTCGACGTCAAGCTCGGCGACGTCCGGGACGCCGTCGAGCTCGGGGCCGACGAGATCGACATGGTGATCGACCGCGGGGCATTCCTCTCCGGTCGCTACGCGAAGGTGTTCGACGAGATCGTGAAGGTGAAGGAAGCGTGCGGTGAGTGCCACCTCAAGGTGATTCTCGAGACGGGCGAGCTCGGCACGTACGACAACGTGCGCCGCGCCTCGCTGCTCGCGATGGCGGCCGGAGCCGATTTCATCAAGACGTCGACCGGCAAGATCAGTCCCGCCGCCACGCTGCCCGTCACTCTCTGCATGCTCGAGGCGATTCGGGATGTCAACGACGAGACGGGCCGCATCGTCGGCATGAAGCCGGCGGGCGGGATTCGCACTGCAAAGCAGGCGATCCAGTACCTGTGCGTCCTCAACGAGACGCTCGGCTCGACGTGGATGACACCCGACCTGTTCCGCTTCGGCGCCTCGTCTCTGCTCAACGACGTGCTGATGCAGATCCGCAAGCAGAAGACCGGCGTCTACCAGGGTCCCGACTACTTCACGCTCGACTGATGACGGCCCCTGCCAAACGTGCGATGCCGACCCCGTTCGCGTGGGAGTACGCGCCTGCGCCGGAGGCGCGCGACATCGTCACGCTCAGGGAGCGCTACGGGCTCTTCATCGGCGGGGAGTACGTCGAGCCTCGCTCGGGCACATGGTTCCCGACGACCTCGCCTGCCACCGAGGAGTCGCTGGCCGAGGTCGCGCAGGCGGGCCCCGAGGACGTCGATCTCGCCGTCTCCGCCGCGCGAGCGGCATTCGAGGACGGCTGGTCGTCGCTGCGACCCGCAGAGCGCGCGAAATACCTGTTCCGCATCGCCCGCCTCCTGCAGGAGCGCTCGCGCGAGCTCGCCGTCGCGGAATCGCTCGACGGCGGCAAGCCGATCAAGGAGTCGCGTGACGTCGACGTGCCGCTTGCCGCGGCGCACTTCTTCTACTACGCCGGCTGGGCCGACAAGCTCGAATACGCATTCCCGAACCGCAAGCCGAGACCGCTCGGCGTCGCCGCCCAGATCATCCCGTGGAACTTCCCCCTGCTCATGCTCGCGTGGAAGATCGCTCCCGCACTCGCCTGCGGCAACACAGTGGTGCTGAAGCCCGCCGAGACGACGCCCCTGACGGCGCTCATCTTCACCGACATCTGCCGCCAGGCGGAGCTGCCGCCGGGCGTTGTCAACATCCTCACGGGAGACGGGTCGACCGGCGCCCATCTGGTCAAGCACGACGGTGTCGACAAGGTCGCGTTCACGGGCTCGACCGAAGTCGGAAAGGCGATCCAGCGCGAGCTCGCGGGCACGGGCACGAAGCTGACGCTCGAGCTCGGCGGCAAGGCCGCGAACATCGTCTTCGATGACTGCGCGCTCGACCAGGCCGTCGAGGGGATCGTGAACGGGATCTACTTCAACCAGGGCCACGTCTGCTGTGCCGGCTCGCGGCTGCTCGTGCAGGAGTCGATCTCGGACGCCCTCGTGGCGAAGCTGCGGCGCCGTCTCGAGACGTTGCGCCTCGGCGACCCGCTGGACAAGAACACCGACATCGGCGCGATCAACTCGAAGGCGCAGCTCGAGAAGATCCGTGAGCTGGTCGCGAGCGGGGTGGAGGAGGGAGGCGAGCTGTACCAGCCGCCGTGCGTGCTGCCGGAGCGAGGGTATTGGTTCGCGCCGACCATGTTCACGAATGTGGCGCAGAGCTATCGCATCGTGCAGGAGGAGATCTTCGGGCCCGTCCTGTCCGTGTTGACCTTCCGCACGCCGGAAGAGGCCGTGGAGAAGGCGAACAACACGCCGTACGGTCTGTCGGCCGGCGTGTGGACGGAGAAGGGCTCACGGATCCTGTGGATGGCGGAGCGGCTACGTGCGGGCGTCGTGTGGGCGAACACCTTCAACCGCTTCGACCCGGCGTCACCCTTCGGTGGCTACAAGGAGTCCGGTTTCGGCCGCGAGGGCGGCCGGCACGGCCTCGATGCCTACCTGAGGTTCGAATGAGCAAGCGCCTGCCGGTCAAGAAGACGTACAAGCTCTACATCGGCGGCGCGTTTCCGCGCTCGGAGTCAGGCAGGACGTACGAGGCGGAGGGACAGAACATCGCACGCGCCTCGCGGAAGGACGCCCGTGACGCCGTCAAGGCGGCGCGGGGCGCGTTCCCGGGCTGGGCCTCTGCCACCGCCTACAACCGTGGCCAGGTGCTGTACCGCCTCGCCGAGATGATGGAGGCACGGAGTGCAGACCTCGCCGCGGCCTGCTCCGGCCGCAAGGAGGTCGGGGCAGCGATCGACCGGATCGTCTGGTACTCCGGCTGGGCGGACAAGCTGCCGCAGGTGCTCGGGGGCGCCAATCCCGTCTCCGGGCCGTACTTCAACTTCACGGTTCCCGAGCCGACGGGCGTCGTCGCCATCGTTGCGCCCACTGAACCCGCGCTACTCGGGCTCGTCTCCCGGATTGCGCCGGCGATTGTCGGCGGCAATGTCGTGGTCGTGGTCGCCTCCGAGCTGCGCCCCGTAGCGGCAATCGAGCTCGCCGAGGCGATTGCGACGTCCGACCTTCCCGGCGGTGTCGTCAACGTGCTCACGGGGTTCGCCTCCGAGCTCGCTCCGGTGCTCGCCGGGCACATGGACGTGAACGCGATCGACCTCGCGGGCGGGAACGGGAACGCCGAACTGGAGCGGCTCGCTGCCGACAACGTGAAGCGTGTGGTGCACGGGATCGCGGACGGTCAGAGCCCGTGGGAGATCCAGGCCTTCCTGGAGCTCAAGACCGTGTGGCATCCGGTCGGCACGTAGTACAAGCTCCCCGAGCTCACGTGACGCCCTGAGCACCTCGCTCTCTGGGCGCAACGTCGTTCGCCGTCAAGGCATCGACGAACTGGCGCGCCGCTTGGAGGCGGGTCTCCACCTGCCCCTCGAGCAGCAACCACGGCACCCCGCTCACGTGGGCCCGCTCGAGATAGCGCTCGTGCATCCAATGGCGCTGCTCCTCGAACTCCCGGATGCCATCATGGGCCCATGGCACGTCGAGCCCACACACGAGGAACGCGTCGTAGTGCCGGCCGACGAGATCGTCGAAGGCGCTCGTCGGCGAGCCGAGATAGACCTCGTGGAAGACAGCCGTGGTGAAGGCGTCGGTATCGCAGAACAGCACCCGGTGGGCATAGCCGGCGAGGAAGTCCTCGTACCAGCAGTGCATGCGCGCGATGTGCTCGAACTCGAAGCTCGTCCACGGTGCGTTTGGCGGCCGTCCGACGACGGTGTACGGCCGCCCGTATTCCGGATTCCACAGCGTCTCGTACGCCTCAGCGAGCGCCCGTGCGAGCGTCGTCTTGCCGGTCGACTCGGCGCCCAGCAGGCATACGCGCTTGATCGGCCGGCTCACACCACGGAGCCTACGCGGCGACGAATCGGGCCGCCGATGTGACGCGGCGGCGGCCACGTAATGCGCTTCGTCCGACGGCAGCGCGCCGTCCGAGTAGCATCCCGGCAGTGACGGGCGCCAGAAGGCTGAGCCAGGCGATCGCGGAGGGCGACGGAATCTCCGTGCTCGTCGAGGTCCACAACGTCGACGGTGCGCGCGCAGCGGCCGGCCAGGGGGCCGAAGGGCTGGTCGTGCGCAGCGTCATCGAGGGCGTGCGCGAAGCCACCGACCTGCCGCTGCTCGTGTTCGACATGGCACATGCCGGCGTTGCCGACGCCCTCGTCGTCGACGTTGGTGAGCTCGGCGACCGGCTCACCGGGGTGATCGACGAGGTGCACGGCCTGGGCCTCGAGTGCGTCGCGCGCGTCCGCGACGAGGAGGAGCTCGAGGAGGTCCTCGAGCGCTTCGACCCGGAGATCCTGCTGCTGTCCGCCGAGGAGGCGGACAATGGGCAGCACCATCTCGACCGGCTGCTCGAGCTGCTGCCGGACGTTCCCGCCGGCAAGCTCGCGATCGCCGAGCTCGCCGGTGCGAGCCGCGACGAGGTCGTCGAGCTCGAGCGTGCCGGCGTCGATGCCGTCATCGTCACCGGCCACGACATCGGGCCGCTCGTGGGTGACGCGCTTCCCGAGGTCTAGCCCGGCGATCGCCTTCGCGGCGATCCTGCTGCTCGCGCTCGCGCTCCGGGTCGTCGGCGTTCGCTACGGCCTTCCATATCCGGTGCTCGACCCCGACGAGGGAAGCATCGTCCCGCGGGCGTGGCGGATGGGCCACGGAGGGCATCTCGATCCCGGCTGGTACGACTACCCGTCGCTGTTGATGGCGCTGCTCGCTCCGGTTCAGGCCGTCTTTCGCGCGCCGTCCTACGAGGCGGCGCGTGGGGCGGCGGTCCTGATCGGAATCGGAGGGGTTGCGGCGACGTGGTGGCTCGGCCGCCGGGCCTATGGGACGGGCGCGGCGATCGTGGGCGCAGCCGCCGTCGCGGTTTCGACGACGCACGTCGCGTACTCGCGGGTTGCGGTCACCGACGTCTTGCTCACGCTGATGATCACGGTCGCCATCGCGCTGGCGGTCGACGGCCGCCTTGCCTGGGCAGGCCTTGCCGTCGGGCTCGCCGCATCGGCGAAGTATCCCGGCGTCCTGGCTGCAGCTCCGGTGGTCGTCGCGGGCTGGGGGAGATGGCGCTCGCTCGCTCGTGCCGGCGCGCTTGCGGCGGCGGCGTTTGCCCTCACGAGTCCCTTCGTGCTCCTCCACGCACGGGCGGCGTGGCAGGACATCTCGCGTGTGCAGCGCCTCGCTCGCGACGGCTGGCTGGGGTTCGAGCGGGACCCCTGGACGCCGGTTGCCTTTCTCGAACGGACGTGGCAGGCACTCGGGCCGGTGCTGGTGCTCGCAGTCGTTGCGATCGCCGTCGGCCTCGTTCGGAGGAGGCGCACGGACCTGATCCTGCTCAGTTTCATCGCGGCCTACCTCGTCTACCTGCTGCCGCTGCATGCACACTTCGACCGCTATGTGCTTCCGCTGGTGCCGGTGCTCGCAGTGCTCGCGGGAAGCATCCGCGTGACCGTCCCGCTTGCGCTCGCGCTGCTCGTGGTTCCGCTCGTCTGGTCGGTCGGGGACGCACGCGAGCTGACCCGCACCGATACGCGAATCCGCGCGGCCGCCTGGATCGCCGGCAACGTGCCGATGCGCGACCGCATCGCCGCCGACCCGTCGACGCTTCCGCTCGCGGGGCGCGATGTGCTTCGGCTCGAGCTCCCCGGGCCGGGACGCCCGTCGGACCCGCGCCGCACGATCGCCGCCCTGCGCCGTGCAGGCGTCCGCTGGGTTCTCGTCTCCGGGGCCGTCACGGATCGCGTGCTCGCGGTCCCGAACCGCTATCCGCGCGAGGCACGGTTCTACGTGCGTCTCGATCACCGGGTGCCTGCTTTTGCCGTTTCGCCGGGGAAGCCCGGGCTGGCGGGGCCCTGGGTGCGCCTCTACCGTCTTTCCTCCCAGTAGGGCACGGCACGACGGCTGTAGCCTTGCGGCATGCGCAGCGAGCGACGGACGGCGCTCGCGATCGGGGTCGCGGTCTTCCTCTCGGGGGCCGTTCTGCTCGGTCTCGAGATCGCCGCCAGCCGTGTTCTGGCACCGACGTTCGGCAGCTCCTTGTACGTCTGGGGCTCGCTGATCGGGATCGTGCTCACGGGACTCGCCGTCGGCTACTGGGCGGGAGGAGTGATCGCCGACCGGTTGCCGACGCCGTATCTGCTCGTCGGCACGCTCACGGTCGGCGCCGCGCTCGTCGCACTCGTCCCGGTCATGGACGAACGCGTCCTCGAGTGGATCGTGACGTGGGATCCCGGGCCCCGGCTCGACCCGCTGCTTGCGGCTGCGATCCTGTTCGGGCCCGCGAGCGTTGTGCTCGCCTCCGCCTCGCCGATAGCCGTACGCCTCGCAGCGCGCTCGCTCGAGCGGTTGGGCCGCACCGCCGGACGGCTGTTCTCCGTGTCGACGGCCGGCAGCATCGCAGGGACGTTCGCGACCGCATTCTGGCTCGTGCCCGAGCTCGGCACCGATCAGGTGCTCGCCGTCGGCGCGACAACGCTCCTGGTGGCCGCGCTCGCGATCGCCGTCACCGTGCGGCTGCGCGCGGTTTCCGTGCTTCTCGCCGCGGCGATCGCCGGCGCGCTTGCACTCACCCTCGCACTCTCACCGGAACGCGGAGGTCAGCTCAGCGGTGTGGCGGCGCGCAACTGGTCCCCGCTGTACCGGATCCAACGCGACCGCACCCCCGGGCCGCTCGACCCCGCCGCGATCGACTCACTTGGCAGCTTCACCGTGCGCGAGGCGCGGGAGACCCGATATCACCGCCTCGTCGTCGCCGATGACGATGACTCCCGCTTCCTTCGTTTCGACAGCTCTTTCCAGAGCGGTATGTGGCTCTCCGACCCGTACCGAACCCGTTTCCTCTACACCGACTACCTCGACCTCGGCCTCGCGTACAACCCCGGCGCGCGGCGCGTCCTCTTCGTCGGCCTCGGCGGCGGCTCGGCGCCGAAGCGGATGTGGCGCGACTTTCCCGCGCTGCGGCTGCAGGTGGTCGAGCTCGACCCGGACGTCGTCACGGCCGCGCGCCGGTGGTTTGCCGTTCCGCGGGACCCACGCCTCGGCATCGACGTGAGCGACGGCAGGCGCTGGCTCAAGGCTCACGGCGAGCGCTGGGATGTGATCGCGCTCGATGCCTTCTATGCCGACTCGATCCCGTTTCACCTCGCGACCCGCGAGTTCCTCCAGCTCGTCCGCACCCGTCTCGCTCCGGACGGGGTCGTCGTGGTGAACATCATCGGTGCCGTCACCGGCGACGAGTCGAAGCTGCTCCGCTCGATCACGAAGACCTACCGCTCCGCGTTTCCGACGGTCGTGCTGCATCCGGTCTACGACGGCCCGAATGATCGCGACCCTACCGCCAAACGGAACGTGATCCTCGTGGCGACGGATCGTGGCGCGCCGGCGACGGCGTTCCTACGGGCCCGCTGGCAGAGGGTGCGCGCCGGCTCACGGGGTGCGCCCGATCTCTCGCGCGCCCTGCGCGACCGGTGGGAACGAGACATTCCCTTCGGCGACGTGCCGGTGCTGACGGACGACTACGCCCCCACCGACGCGCTGCTGATGGAGTGAGGGAGACCCCGCCTAGTACAGGAACATCGGCTTGCCGGCGACGTGCCGGACCTTGGGGCGGTACTGCGCTGCGTCGTAGAGCTCGTCGACGTCCACACGCTTGACTCCCTCGCGCGTTGCGGAGATCGGCACCGCAGTGTACGTGCCTCCGCGGAGCGCCACGAGCCGGCCCGACGAGCCCTCGATCGCGAGGTCGGCGGCCATCACCGCGTAATTGGTGGCAACCATGAGATCGAGCGAGTCCGGGCTGCCGGAACGCATCAGGTAGCCCACCTCCTGCACGATCATCTCCTCGCCGGTGCGCTCCTTGAGAAGCGCCGCCGTCTGCTCGCCGATGCCGCCGAGCTTGCGGTGGCCGTAGGCATCCTCCTCACCCGACAGCACCATCTCGCCGCCCGCGATCGTCGCACCCTCCGACACCGTCATCATCGAGTAGTTCGAGGGGTTGGAGCGCTTGTCGGCGACGAGCAGCTCGCCGAGACGGTCGATGTCGAACGGCACCTCCGAGATGATCGCGCGGTCGACGCCCGCCAGGTACGCCGTGATCAGGGACGTCTCGCCGCTGTAGCGCCCGAACAGCTCGACGACTGCGATCCGCTCGTGGGAGCCGGTCGACGTGCGCAGGTTGTGGATGAACTGCACGCCACGGGTGATCGCGGTCGAGAAGCCGATGCAGTAGTCGGTGCCGTGGACGTCGTTGTCCATCGTCTTCGGGATCGCGACGACCGGAACGCCCTCCTCGTGCATACGCAACGCGTACGAGAGCGTGTCGTCGCCGCCGATCGGGATCAGGACGTCGATTCCCAGCGACTCGATCACGCGCAGCGCGTGATCCGTGAAGTCGAACGGCCCGTCGCCCTCTGCGCGGTGGGCGAGATGCGACGGAACCGCTGCCAGGCGCACCCTGCTCGGGTTCGTGCGCGAGGTGTGCAGGAACGTGCCGCCGGTGCGGTCGATCGTCCGCACGACGTTGGGGTCGAGCGGCAGGAACAGCTTGCCGGCGGATGCCGGATCGTCGAGGTCGTGCTCGAGCAGCGCCGCCCAGCCGCGGCGCAGGCCGACGACCTCATGGCCCTCGTGTGCGACGCGGTTGACGACCGCCTTGATGCAGGGGTTCAGCCCCGGCACGTCACCGCCGCCCGTCAGGATGCCAATCCGCACCGTCCACCACCTCGTCTCTCATTTGTTCGGGGGGGATACTAATTGGGTGTCCGGTCGCCTGGTCCGGTGCGCGCCTCACGGGCTCCCATGACGCCCGCTGTTCGCCTGCGGGAGGCGCAAGCCGACGGCGCTACGATCCCTTGTGGCCGAAGTGGCGGAACTGGCAGACGCGCCGGACTCAAAATCCGGTTCCCTCCGGGGAGTGTGGGTTCGATTCCCACCTTCGGCATCGCTTGTTCACGCCGTTCTGGACGGTCGGGGAGGGGGGAGCCGTGCCTGCCCCGAGCCTCGGGGTCTGATCCTCAGAGACCGCCGAAGGCTCGTATAGGTTCCCCGGTGCACACGGCGTAGTCGTGCGGACGTTCGGCTCATGATCCGTTTCTCTCATCTTCATCGCCCGGGCAGACGCGAAGGCCGTTGCGGGAGACGGCCACTGTCGACCGTTCAGGCCCGGGCGCCGGACCTCATGTGCGACATCTCGTCGCCCGGTCGGCCGGTCTCAGCCTGACCCCAATCGGAGTGGCGCGCGCCCGGCACCTGATTGGCAGAGTCGCCCTGTTTCTCATCGGCGCGGCAGCCGTCGCATTCATCCTGAACACGGTCGTCGCCGCGCGAGGCCTTCCGGAGTACGCATCGTGGACGGGGATCCGTCCTCTCGAGGAGAAGCTGCACAAGCTCGATCGTTTCTCGTCACACGGTCGGGTGGACGCGCTCGTGCTGGGAAGCTCCATCTCCGACTTCGGTATCGATGCGGAGCTGCTCTCCGAGCGGATGACCGCAGCGAACGGCACGCCGTACCGGGTGTTCAATTTCTCGACGGGCGGGACAGAACCGGTCACGATCCCGACGCTCTACCGGCTGGCGCGCACCGTCTCCAAGCCTCGAACGCTGCTGCTCGCTGTTCTGAACGAGATCAAGCGCTCCGACGCGATCTGTGGCCGCGGTCGCCCGACCACACGCTACGGAGAGCGCCGATCGGTACGGCGATCACTCACCCGTGGCTCTTTCCCCTGGAGAAGCGGTTCTACGACATACCACTGGTGCGGTACGCGGCGCCGCTCCGCGACCGGGTGGTCTTCGGGCGGTACCAGCACTTGGCCAGCCCAGGGCTCCGACCTCTACTGGATGGACGATTTCGGGGACACCGTGAGCTTCTCGTATCAGACATCGAGGGGCCGATCTGAGCGTATCTGCGGGACGCCCTCCGAACGAGTGGTCGTTCCGCTGACGCCGCACGAGATGTCCACGCTGCAGCCAACGCGCGAAGCTCGAGTACTACTTCAATCGGCGTGGACATCGACGCCATGGCCCAGTTGCGCAAGCTGGCCGCGGCTGATGGGTGTCGGATCGTGATCATCGCTCATGACGACGCCTCGGACTACTACCCGGCACCGCTCGCCAATCCCGCTTACGTGCGGGCGCGACGCCAATTTATCGGCGATTCATCGCCGACGCAGCTCCACGCGAAGCTCGTCGACGAGGTCGAGCAATTCAGGGCACAGAAGTACATGCTCATGGACGACACGTCCACCTCAATCACTATGGCGTCAGAGGCCTTCACGCGCCTCGTCGCGGCAGCCCTGGCGCACTCCGCCAAGACACCGGTGAGCCGGCGGGTGCGTCGAGTATCCGACGCTCCCGGACATGCCGTCGAGCGACGTCACGATCAGCGGATTCACCGCTCTGGTCGAGGCACCGAAGCGGAAGGGCGCCCTGACGCTGCGCTTGCGGATCTTGCGCAACCATGCGATCCCGCCGCTACCGGACATTCCGCTGCGGGTGATGCTGCGCCTGCCCGACGGCACCGACGTCACCGCACCCGCGCGATTCACGTCTGGCACGTCCCTCGAAGCCACGTTCGCTGCGCTGCCGGTGGGTCGTAACCGGATGTTCCTCGCGCGAATCGTGTACGAGGCCGGCGGCCGCCTAGCCGCCCACAACCAGCCCATCGCCGCGTACTCGTGGTCCAGGTAGCTGGATGCTCTTTCAGACGACCGACTTTCTGATCTTCTTCCTGCTGTTCCTGCCGTTCTATGCGCTCGCGCGCAGGCGTCGGTCGGTGCCGCTCGTGGTCCTCGCCTTCTCGCAAGTCTTCTACGGTTGGTGGGACTGGCGCTTCCTGGTCCTCCTGTGGATCACGATCTTCACGGACTTCTTCTTGGCACAACGACTGGCTTCGACGGAGGTGGTGTGGAAGCGCAAGCTCTTTCTGGCGATGAGCTTCACGATCAGCCTGTCGCTGCTCGGCTTCTTCAAGTACTGGAACTTCTTCGTCGACACCGCCATATTCGCCCACCTACCCGGGGCCGGTGCCGCGCACATCCCCTCCTTGATCCTGCCGGTCGGCATCTCGTTCTACACCTTCCAGTCCCTGTCCTACATCTTCGACGTCTACCGCCGTGTCCACGAACCGGTCCGCAATCTCGTGTCGTACGCCGCGTTCGTTTCCTACTTCCCGCAGCTCGTGGCAGGCCCGATCCAGCGGGTCGGGCACTTGTTGCCACAGCTGATCCAGCCGGCCCCCGTGACGGTCGAACGAGTGTTCTCGGGTCTTGCGCTCTTTTCCTACGGATTTTTTCTGAAGGCGCTCGGCGACGCCGTCGCGCAGCTCATCAATCCGGTGTTTGCAGATCTCGATCATGCGTCGCCCTCTGCTGTGGTCGCAGCGATTTTCGGATTCGGGCTGCAGATCTACTTCGACTTCAACGGCTACACGCAAATGGCGCGAGGCGTGTCTCGGGTTCTCGGCATCGAGTTGACGGTGAACTTTCGCGCGCCGTATCTCGCCACGTCCTTCAGGGACTTCTGGACACGGTGGCACATCAGCTTGTCGCAATGGCTGCGGGACTACGTGTACATCCCGCTCGGAGGCAACCGCGTCAGCCATCTCAGGCGCTATGTCAATCTGCTGCTGACGATGCTCATCGGTGGGATCTGGCACGGCGCCGGCTGGAATTTCGTCATCTGGGGGGCACTGCACGGCACGTATCTCAGCGTCAACACCGCGTTCAACCTCTCCAGGCTCGGCCGGCGTGGAGCGGCGATGCCGAAAGCCCTTCGAGCTGGTCTCGGCTGGGCGATCACCTTCGTCGGCGTCATGTACGCGTGGCTGTACTTCCGCATCCGGACATTCGACGGCGCACTCACTGCGAACCGGAAGATCTACGAATGGTTGACGTCCGGAGACCTGTGGAGCTGGTCGGTGCCTTGGGGGCTCGCACTCCTGGTGGCGGTTGTCCTGGTCGTCGACCTCGTCCGGCGCAATGCGGCGGACCTCTTCCCGATCGAGTTGGTGGGAAGCGGCCGTGCACTCGCTTTCGGTGGGTTGACCGGAGGGTTCTTCACGGTCGGGCTCATTCTCCTGGCGGCAACGCCGGCGCAGCAATTCATCTACTTCCAGTTCTGAAATCGCCACGTGCTGCGACCGCGTAGCCGGCAAGGACGCCTCCAAAGGTTGCGCGGTGAGCCTAGGGTGCGTCGCGTGCCTCGAGCAGGTCGCGGACGCGAACCTGCTCGGTCAGCAGGCGGCGGAAGCGCTCCGGGTCGCCCGCCGTGTAGGCGCTGCAGAGCTCTCGTCCGGCAGCGTAGGTGATCATGTACGTCCGCGATGTCGGCTCACCGAGGAAGCGGATCACGTGCGCCGCCAGCTGCGGCGTCATCAGACCCCAGCGCTCGAGATAGGCCTGCACCTCGGTCGTGCTCGCTCCGGCGTCGTGCAGCATCAGCGCCGCGTTGACCTCAGCCCACCGGCACGGCTCGGCGGCCCGCTCGACGGCCAGCGCATGAGCGAGATCGAGCTCGATGCCGGCATCGTGCATGACCGCCGCGAGCGCCGGCCCGCCGCCGCCCTCGAGCAGCACGTACGGCGCGAGCCCGGCGATCCCCTCCGAGACGAGAGACTGAGGCGTGGGCACGAGCACCAGCGTCTCCTCGAGCAGTCCTCGGCCGCGCACGAGCAGGTGATCCTTGCTGCAGCGCTCCGCATGGTGTCCGGGATACGTCTCGTGGATCGTGAGGATGAGCAGCTCGATGGCCGACATCGGGAGGTCGACGTTGACGGCGATTCGGCTACGCAGGTCGCCGAGGTAGGAGCTGAACGCCAGCCAGGGCTCGTCGTGGACGGTCTCCAGCGCGACTCCTTCGCCCGCGGGCAGCTCGACCAGGCCGCGCGTCCACTCTCGCGACTCCTCGATGACCGCCGCCACCGTAGGCTCGACTTTCTCGGTGGGCACGCGGATCGCGTCCTGCCAGCGCCGGTGGCGCTCGGCCAGCGGGCCGTTGCCGGGGAGCAACTCTTCGAGCAGCTCGTGCGAGGCCGCGAAGACCGCTTCGTCGGTGTAGGTGGGCCGCACGCCGTAGCATCCCTCCACCTCGTCCGGGTACGAGCCTGACACGCCCGCCAGCGCGCGGGCGTAGGTGCGCAGGCCGACCACCTGGTCGCGCAGCCAGCCGTCCTCGAGCTCGTCGAGCAGGGTCTCCGCAGCGGCGACGAGCGTTCCCGGCTCGACGGGCGGCTCGGCGTCGACAGCGGCGGCCAGCTCGGGAGGGCCGTAGTAGGCATCGACGAGGCCTTCGACGTGCCGGCCGAGCTGCAGCCCCAGCCGGAGGTAGCGCTCCGCGGCGGACTGGGTCACGTGGTGAGCGTACGGCGTTCCGGGCTGCGTCGCCGCGGCGGGCCTCGTTCGTCGGTGGACGGGAGGCTGCGTGGCACCCGATGCATTTCGTGCCGGTTTCCTCCGTTACTTGGCCTACACTGCGCGACGCAACCCAGGGACCGACCCCTGATCGGCTTGATCGGGAGCCGGTTGGTCAACGAAAGAGGAGGAGAGCTTGACGCTCAAGAGGAAAGGCTTGGTCCTCGTCGGTCTGCTCATCGCAGCGCTCGCGGTCGTCGCGGCGGGCTGCGGTGGCGGTGGAGGGGGCGGCGCCCCCGAGGCGCTTCCATCGTCGTCGTGCACGGCGATCGAGTACGAGGGTGACGGGAACCCCGACTACATCATCGCGTCCGACCAGCCGTTGCAGGGGTCATCCCGCACACAGACGCTGCAGGTCAACGACGCGATCCGGTTCGAGCTGAAGAAGCGCAGCTTCAAGGCCGGCGACTACAAGATCGGCTTCCAGGCGTGCGACGACGCAACTGCCCAGGCCGGCAAATGGGACTCGGGCAAGTGCAGCCAGAACGCCAACAACTACGCCGCCAACGACAAGGTGATCGGCGTCATCGGCACGTTCAACTCCGGGTGCGCTGCGATCATCATCCCGGTGCTGAACCAGGCTCCGGACGGCGGGATCGCGATGATCTCGGAAGCCAACACGTTCGTCTGCCTGACGCAGGGTGGCCCCGGTTGTGACAAGACCGAGCCAGACAAGTACTACCCGTCGGGCACGCGCAACTACGCCCGCGTCGCGCCGCACGATGCGTACCAGGGCGCGGCCGTGGCGGAGTTCGCCAAGTCGAAGGGCGTGAAGAAGGTCTACATCCTCAACGACAAGGAGGCCTACGGCCTCGGCGTCGCGACCAACTTCCAGAACGCTGCGAAGTCGGTCGGCATCGAGGTGGCCGGATTCGCGGCCTGGGATCCGAAGGCGTCGTCGTATGAGGCGCTCTTCAAGAAGATCCAGGCAACGGGTGCTGACGCCGTGTTCCTCGGCGGCCTCATCGACGAGAACGGCGCGCAGGTGATCAAGGACAAGGTCGCCGTGCTCGGGCCCAACGACGGCGACGTCAAGCTGCTCGCCCCGGACGGGTTCACAACACAGCAGACGATCGACGACGCCGGCGGCGCGGCAAAGGGCATGTACCTGTCCGTCGCAGGAGTGCCGATCACGGAGTTCAAGGGGGCCGGCAAGGAGTTCGCCGACGCCTTCTCCAAGGACTACCTGAACGGCAAGCCGATCGACCCGTATGCGATCTACGGAGCCCAGTCCGCGAGCGTCCTGCTCGACGCGATCGCTGCGTCGGACGGCTCGCGCGGGGACGTGATCAAGAAGATGTTCGCGACGAAGGTCACGGACGGCTTGATCGGGTCGTTCGGCTTCAACGAGAACGGCGATCCCGCCGGCGCAGCCGGAGCGGTCGTCGGCTTCACGATCTACCAGGCAACGACCAAGCTGGACAATCCAGTGGCGATCTCTCCGAAGCCGGAAGACGTCACCGCCGCGCTCGGCTAGAGCCGATCTCGGACGACACGGAATGGAGGCGGGGGAGCCATTGCTCTCCCGCCTCCATTCTGTTTAGAGTCGCCCAGCGATGCAGGGTCTGTTGACACGGTTCCGAGGCTCGACGGGCAGTGACTTGATCGGGCTCTCTCTCGTCGCTCTCGTCGTGCTGTGGCTCCTCGTCAACTTCGTCAAGACTCCGGCCGAGTTCATCAACGTGGGGCTGATCGGCCTCACGAACGGCGCCATCTATGGTCTCGTCGCACTCGGCTACACGCTCGTCTACGGCATTTTGCAGCTGATCAACTTCGCCCACGGCGACGTGTTCGCGTTCTCGGGGCTCGTCGCCAGCACGTTGATCGTGAGCATCTTCGGCCTCGACGCGAACACGAGCGGGATCGTGGTCGTCCTCGGCCTCATGGCCACGCTCGCCTTGATCATGCCGGGCTTTGCGCTCTTCAACGCCTCCATCGAGCGCGTTGCCTACCGCCCGCTCCGCAATGCACCACGCCTGGCGCCGCTGATCACCGCCGTCGGCATGTCCTTCATCGTCCAGAACATCTCGCTGGCGTTCTACGGCGTCAACTACCGCTCCGTGCCGAACTTCATCCCGACCTCCAACGTCCTGTCGATCGGGGACATCACCTACTCCTGGAAGAAGCTGACCGCGCTCATCATCGTCGTGCCCGTGCTGATCGCGCTGAGCTGGTTCGTGCGGTCGACGAAGCAGGGGAAGGCGATGCGGGCGGTTGCCCAGGACACCGAGGCGTCGGCGATGATGGGGATCGACGTCAACAGAACGATCTCGGTCACGTTCCTGATCGCAGGCGCCCTCGCCGGGGCGGCGGGCATCGTGTACCTGCTGCAGTTCAACATGCGCTACGACACGGGCTTCGAGCTCGGGCTGATCGCCTTCACGGCGGCGGTGCTCGGGGGCATCGGCAATCTCACGGGCGCGGTGCTCGGCGCGCTGCTGATCGGATTCATCCAGGCCTTCAACGAAGGCCTCGAATGGCACGCCCCCGGCAGTGACTGGACTCGCTCGATCGTGTTCGGCATCCTGATCCTGATCCTGGTCTTCCGGCCCGAGGGACTTCTCGGCGAACAGACGCCCGAGGGAGCATGAGCACCGTTCTCGATCGCGTGCGCGCACTTGCCGGCAGGCGCAACACCATCGTCGTGGCTGCGCTGCTGGTCCTCGCCGTGATCTACCCGACGATCGTGGACTCGCTGCAGTCGATCCCCCTCATCGGCGACTTCATCCCGAAGACCGACTCGATGGTCGTGATGATCGTCTTCACGACGATGGCCGTCGGGCTCAATGTCGTGGTCGGCTACGCGGGTCTGCTCGATCTCGGGTACGTCGCCTTCTACGCGGTGGGCGCGTACACGGCCGGCTGGTTCGCCTCGCAGCAGTTCGATCAGGTCTCCTTCAGCTTCGGCGCGGTCGGAAGCACCGGCAGCACGCCGGGCATTCACGTCTCGATGTGGTTCGTCCTGCTCCTCGCCGGGGTCTTGACGACGCTCGCAGGAATCGCGATCGGCCTCCCGACGCTCCGCCTGCGCGGCGACTACCTCGCGATCGTGACACTCGGATTCGGCGAGATCATCCCGCAGTTCGTCCGCAACGGCGATCAGTTCTTCGGCTTCGACCTCACGCACGGCACCTTCGGGATCAGCCCGATCGACTCCCTCGGCTTCGGCGCCCTCGGCAATGCGATCGGCCTCCCGGACAGCTTCCGGCAATCGTCCGAACGGTCGCAATGGTTCTTCTGGACTGCGGTCGTGATCCTGCTCATCACCGTCTTCTGCAGCGTCCGCCTGCGCGACTCCCGGCTCGGGCGCGCGTGGATCGCGATCCGTGAGGACGAGACGGCGGCAGGGGCCATGGGCATCCCGTTGATGCGGACGAAGACCTGGGCGTACGCGATCGGGGCCTTCTTCGGCGGGGTCGCGGGCGCGTTCTACGCAAGCTTCAAGTCAGGGGCGTTCCCTGCTGACTTCTATTTCAACATCTCGGTGTTTCTGCTCTGCATGGTCATCCTGGGAGGGATGGGAAGCGTCTGGGGCGTGATTCTCGGTGGCATGATCCTCGGCTATCTCAACGTCGAGGGCCTCGCCACGATCGGGTCGAAGATCCAGCAGTCGGGCGTCCCGAAGCTGGACGAGTTCGACCCGACGAAGTACCAGTTCGGGATCTACGGGATCATCATCGTGCTGATGATGTTGTTCCGCCCGACCGGGCTCATACCCGAGCGCCGGCACAAGATCGAGATGGCCGAGGGCGTCCACGACACGCCCTTCTACGACGTGCAGCACGAGGGCACGCTGACGGACCGCGACATGAGCGATGACTGACGCGTCCGGTGACCTCGTCGTCGCGACGAACGTCCGCAAGGAGTTCGGCGGCCTCATCGCGACGAACGACATCGACTTCACGATCCCACGCGGCTCGATCGTCTCCCTGATCGGACCGAATGGGGCCGGCAAGACCACGTTCTTCAACCAGCTCACGGGCGTCTACAAGCCCACGTCCGGGTCGATCGTGTTCGACGGGGTGGAGATCTCCGACAAGCCGCCGCACGCGATCACCGAGCTCGGGATCGGCCGTACCTTCCAGAACATCAGGCTCTTCATGCAGATGACGGCGATCGAGAACGTGCTCGTCGGCATGCACTCCCGCCTCCACAGCGGCATCTTCGGCTCGATCCTGCGCACGCCGAAGGTGCGGCGCGAGGAGGAGGCCGCCCGCGAGAAGGCGCGCGAGCTGCTCGTCTACAGCGGTCTGCCGCGGCGGCATGAGGAGCAGGCGGGCTCCCTGCCCTACGGTGACCAGCGCCGTCTCGAGGTGGCGCGAGCCCTCGCCACCGACCCCAAGCTGCTGCTGCTCGACGAGCCCACGGCGGGGATGAATCCGCAGGAGACGTCTGACTTCACGGCGTTCGTGCGCCGTGTTCGGGACGAGAAGGGGCTCACGGTGCTTCTCATCGAGCACGACATGAAAGTCGTGATGGGTGTCTCCGAGCGCTGCACCGTGCTCGAGTACGGCGAGAAGATCGCCGAGGGCACGCCGGCCGAGGTGCAGGCCGACGAGCGCGTGATCGAGGCCTACCTGGGGCGAGGAGCCACTGGATGAGTTGTTTCGCCAGCGCCGGCCGCGATAGCGGCCGCTTCAGGGATTGTCGCGAGGTGGGATCCGCGTTCGGCGGATCGCGCCTCTGCGGGGAAGGCGGCTACGGGATGAGTCGCTCTGCCAGCACCGGCCGCGATAGCGGCCGCTTCAGGGACGGATCGCGCCTCTGCGGGAAGGCGGCGACTGGATGAGTACTGCCGGCGATGTCCTCGCGGTGGATGAGATCCATACGTACTACGGCGCGATCCACGCGCTCAAAGGCGTCTCGTTGCGCGTCGGCGCCGGCGAGATCGTGACACTGATCGGGGCCAACGGCGCCGGCAAGTCGACGACCCTGCGCTCGATCAACGGCCTCAACCATCCCCGGCAGGGCTCGATCACGTTTCTCGGGGAGGACATCACGAACGCCTCGCCCCACCGGATCGTCAAGGGCGGGATCGCTCAGAGCCCCGAAGGACGGCGCCTGTTCCCCCGGATGTCCGTGACCGAGAACCTCGAGATGGGCGCCTTCCAGCGCACGGACCGCGAGAACTTCAACGACGACATGGACCGGGTGTTCGAGCTGTTCCCGCGGCTGCACGAGCGTCGCCACCAGAAGGCCGGGACGATGTCAGGCGGCGAGCAGCAGATGTGCGCGATCGGCCGTGCGCTGATGGCGCGCCCGACATTGCTGCTCCTCGACGAGCCGTCGATGGGGCTCGCTCCCATTTTCGTCGAGAAGATCTTCGAGATCGTGATCGAGATCAACCAGCAGGGCACACCGGTCCTGCTCGTCGAGCAGAACGCGCTCATGGCACTCGACGTCGCGCACCGCGGATACGTGATGGAGACGGGTGTGATCGCGCTCGAAGGCAGCGGTGCCGACCTGAAGTCGAACGCGCGCGTCCAGAAGGCCTACCTCGGCATCGACTGACCCTGGCCTTCGGGCGCCGGCGCCGCGAGCAGCGGGGTGTACGGGGGGGCCAACAGCACGCCGAGGCGATGCCTCTCCCCGGCGATCCCTGCCGCCATCTGCAGCGCCGTCTGGATGTTGTGACTGGGCACGAACCCGAGCGCCCGGGCGGCTCCAGCATCCCGGCACCCTGCCACGATCACGCAACCGGCGCGTGAGAGCACCGGTTCGCAGGAGGCCCAGTCTGCGAAGGGCAGCAGCGGATGGGGCGCACGTCCGTTCCGATAGGCGGCGATCGCCCGCTCGTCGACCGCTGCCGCGCGTTCGGCCTCGGCCACTTGCTCGGGATCGCGGTTCTCCCGCAACTGCTGGAACAGGGCCCTGTACGGCGCCTGCGGCCCGTGCCCGAACATGCGCGAGAAGTCGTGCAGCAAGATGACGGTGCCGCCGGCATGGAGCGGCGGCGCATCGCGCCAGAGGCGGAGTGCATGCCCCAGGGCAAGCGCCGCGGCGGTGATCGGGTTCAGCGGCTCGCGGGGCTGGTTCATGCCCGTCCACGACAGCGGCACGACGATCGTGTCGAGGGGCTCCTCGAGTCCTGCTCCTCGCAGAGCGACCCCTCGTAGAAGCCCTTCGGCGTGGGCGACGGACGGTGGGCCGGCGAGCACCGCGACCGGCTGCAGCTCGCGCGCAACGCTCTGCAGCGCAGCTCTGCGGATGCCGCTCGGCAGGAGATTCAACAGCGGGCGCAGCGGAGACCGCCCTGCCGCCTCGACTGCCGCCTCCGACCACGGATAGCCGCGGTAGCGCCCGCTCAGGCGCGGGTGGTCGAGCACCAGTGAGACGCCGACGGTGGGAGCGCGCTCTCCGACGGCCGACTCGACGGCGGCCGCGAGCTCCCACCCGGGCGACCCGGACGGCTGTAGCAGCGTTGCCGCCGGCCGCGGATGCCTCACGACCTCGGCGGAGGATGCCGCAAGGAGCGCCCCGGCGCCGCCGCGATCCGTCGTCTCGGCTGCCGTCACCGTGACGACGAGATCCGTGTCCAGCAGTGCTGCATTGAGCGCGAGCGGCATCCCGGCGACCTCCCCCGCGGAGCGCAAGCCGTCGTCGACGGCGTCGTGAACGACGATTTCGCCGCGGTAGTCGCGGGCCTCGCCTGGTTGCAGGAGGCGCTCGAGCTGCGCGCGTCCCGCGCGGCGCCCGAGGCCTCCGGCGACGAGCACCGTGTGCCGGTCGCGTTCGATGCCCAGCCGCGCGAGCTCGTCGAGCACCGCCGCAAGGGCGTCTTGCCGTGGATCCCTCGTGGCGCCTGGGACCGGCAGCGTAGGAGGTTCGACGACGATCGTCACCCGTCCCCCGCGTGTGACGCGATCTGCGAGTGGAGCGCCGGACAGCGGGTAGCGCAACGCTTCGGCGACGGCACCTGCGATGTCCGCCAGCGGCTCGAGCGGGGGAGGGGGCCTGAGCCGGACGGCGTCGTCGTCGACGGGCACGAGCTGCACGCGCGAGCCGGCGAGGAGCGGGAGTCGCGACACGTCACCATCGTAGGCACGGGCGCCCGTTCGTCCGACGGGGTGCCCGTCGATGCGCTGGGTGCCGGCACGCGCATCGCGGGTCTTTTCGCCACCGCCCGCGCATAGACTCGCGGTGATGGCGCCAAAGACGCTCACGGGAGCGGAGCTGCAGCTCGACGACGGGCCGGCGCGGGAGGCGGAGCTCTTTCTCGTCGACGGCAACAACCTCGCCTACCGGGCCTACTACGCGCTCCCGGAGGAGCTCGCGACGAGCGACGGCATGCCGACGAACGCGCTGCTCGGCTTCGGGAACATGCTGTTCAAGCTGTTGTCCGACTACCGCCCGCGCGGCGTCGCCGTCGCGTGGGACACGCGGCCCACGCACCGCGTCGAGATCTCGGAGACGTACAAGGAGGGCCGCAAGCCGATGCCCGACCTGCTCCGGGAGCAATTCCCCTATTTCCGGCCGATCGTGGAGGCGTTCGGATACCGCAATCTGGAGTTCGAGGGTTGGGAGGCGGACGACGTGATCGCGACGATCGCCACGCTCGCGGACACCGCGGGCGTGAAGACGTGTGTCGTCTCGACCGACCGCGATGCCTTCCAGCTCTGCTCGGCGAACGTCTGCCTGATGATGACGCCGCGCGGCGTCTCCGACGTGAACGTCTATACGCCGGACCGCGTCGAGTTGCGCTACGGCGTGCGGCCGGACCAGGTACCTGACTTCATCGGTCTCAAGGGCGATACCTCCGACAACATTCCCGGCATTCCGGGCATCGGGGACAAGACCGCTGGTCAGCTGATCGCGCAGTACGGGTCACTGGAGGCCGTGATCGAGCACGCGGATGAGCTGTCGCCCGCGCGCGGCAAGGCCGTGCGTGAGCATGCCGAGCAGGCACGGGAATCGAAGCTGCTCGCGACGATGCGGCGCGACCTGCCACTCGACGTCGATCCGGCCGGTCTGGTGTCCGGCTCGCCGGACCGCTCGCAGCTGAAGGAGATGTTCAGGCGCTTCGAGTTTCGCGGGCTACTGAGCCGCGTCGACGAGCTCGACGTGGCCGTGCCCGCGGCGGAGGCGCCGAAGCTGGAGGGTCAGTCGATCGCCTGGAGCGAGGGGGATGTCGCGGCCGTGCACGGCCGCGTCGGCGTTGCGATCGAGGGCGGTCGGATCGCCCTCGCCTCCGACGGCGTCGTCGTCTCGGCGTGGGACCCCGAGCTTGCCGTCCGGCTGCGTGACGCGCAGGTCGTCGCGCACGACTACAAGGCGCTGCGGCTTCCGTTCGCCCCCGCCGACGACACGATGATCGCCGCCTACCTGATCGAGCCCGGCCGCTCGGAGTACCTGCTCGACGACCTCGCCGCCGAATACGGGCTCGAGCTCGAGCCGGAGCCTGCTGCGGAGGAGACCACGGCTGCGCTCGTGCGCCATGCAGAGGCCGCGAGGCGGCTGGCGGAGCCGATGCGGGAGCGGCTCGTCGAGCGTGGGTCACTCGAGCTGTACGAGCAGATCGAGCTTCCCCTGACGGCGGTGCTCGCGGCGATGGAGGACGCCGGCGTGAAGATCGACACCTATCGCATGGGTGAGATCACGGCGCGTCTCGCCGACCGGGTCGACGAGCTGGAGGTGCGGGCCACGGACCTCGCCGGCGAGGAGTTCATGCTCGGGTCGACGCAGCAGGTCGCCCGCATCCTGTTCGACAAGCTCGGGCTGACGACCGGCCGCAAGGGCAAGACCGGCTATTCCACCGACAGCCGGGTGCTGCGCGGCATTCGCGAGGAGCACGAGATCGTCGCCGTGATCGAGGAATGGCGTGAGTACTCGAAGCTGCTGAACACGTACCTCGGCCCACTGCCGTCGCTGCTCTCGCCTGTCGACGGCCGTCTGCACACGACGTTCAATCAGGCGGTGGCCGCAACCGGAAGATTGTCGACCTCGAACCCGAACCTGCAGGCGATTCCGGTGCGCACCGAGCTCGGCCGCCAGATCAGGTCGGCATTCGTGGCGGAGGAGGGCCACCGGCTCGTGTCGGCCGACTACAGCCAGGTGGAGCTGCGCATTCTCGCGCACGTGTCGGGTGAGCCGATGCTGCGCGACGCATTCGAGCGTGGCGACGACATCCATACCGCGACTGCGGCCGAGGTGCTCGGCAAGGAGCCCGCCACGCTGACGCGAGCCGAGCGCGATGTCGCGAAGATGGTCAACTTCGGGATCATCTACGGGATCTCGTCGTTCGGCCTGTCCGAGAATCTCGAGATTCCCCGCGAAGAGGCACAGGCCTACATCGACACGTACCTGGCGCGCTTCCCGCACGTGCAGGCTTTCATCGCGCGAACGATCGCCCAGGCGAGCGCCGATGGGTACGTGACCACCCTGCTCGGTCGCCGGCGCCCGATCCCCGAGCTTCGCGCGTCCAACCGGCAAACGCGCTCGCTGGGCGAGCGCCTCGCCGTCAACTCGGTCATGCAGGGAACAGCTGCCGATCTCATCAAGGTGGCGATGATCCGTGTGCACAACCGGTTGCGGGCCGAGGGCCGCGCCGGACGTCTGGTGTTGCAGGTGCACGACGAGCTGCTGCTGGAGGTCCCGGAGACCGAGGTGAGCGCGGTAAAGGAGGTCGTGCGGTCGGAGATGATCGAGGCCTATCCTCTTGATCCGCCTCTCGCAGTCGACGTCGGCGCCGGGGAAAACTGGGCCGACGCGAAGTCCTGAACGCGGGTCGCTCGGATCCAGCTCATCTCGAGCACGCCGCAATCAGTTGACTCTCACCTTGCTGCCGTGACTTCCGTGCACGCCTGCCGCCCCCGCACGAGCGCCGGGGGCGGCAGGCGGCAGGGGCTCGGATCCCGCTCGCGGAGACCGCGCCGGCGGCCTGTTTGGGGCGGCTGCGGCCGCACCGGGTTGCCTCCGGGCGTCGCCGGGATTGTCGGGAACAGACGATTCGAAGAGCGGAATCGCCGCTATACTCCCCGCTCGCAATGGCCAACGACACCATCGAGAGCTCCGTGTCCGCACTAGAAACACCCGTCCTCGAAGACGGCGTCTGGATCATCGGCCCCGACGGCGAGCTGGTCCCGGACTACGACGCCACGTTCCCGACGATCAACGAGGGCGAGGTCGTGCACGGCACCGTCGTGCGTGTCGACAAGGACGAGGTGCTCGTCGACATCGGCTACAAGTCGGAGGGCGTGATCCCGGTCTCCGAGCTGTCGATCCGCAGGTCGGTGAACCCGGCGGACGAAGTGTCCGTGGGCGAGGAGATCGACGCGCTCGTGATGACGAAGGAGGATGCCGAAGGGCGTCTGATCCTGTCCAAGAAGCGCGCCCGGTTCGAGCTCGCCTGGAAGGCGATCGAGAGCGCCGCCGAAAGCGGCGAGGCGGTCAACGGCAGGGTGATCGAGGTCGTCAAGGGCGGTCTCATCCTCGATCTCGGCGTGCGCGGCTTTCTGCCCGCGTCGCTCGTCGACATCCGCCGCGTGCAGGATCTCGACGAATTTCTCGGCAAGGAGCTCCGCTGCAAGGTGATCGAGCTCAACCGCTCGCGGAACAATGTCGTGCTCTCGCGCCGCGCCGTCCTCGAGGACGAGCGCAAGGAGATGCGCCAGGCGATCCTCGACCGGCTCAACCCGGGCGACGTGGTCGACGGCCAGATCTCCAACATCGTCGACTTCGGCGCGTTCGTCGACCTCGACGGCATGGACGGCCTGATCCACATCTCCGAGCTCTCGTGGAGCCACGTCAACCATCCGTCGGAGGTGCTCGAGATCGGCCAGACGGTGAAGGTCAAGGTGCTCGACATCGACCGCGAGCGCCAGCGGATCTCCCTGGGCCTCAAGCAGACGCAATCGGATCCCTGGCAGCAGGTGCTCGAGCATTACAGCGAAGACGACGTCGTCGAAGGTCGTGTCACCAAGGTCGTCACCTTCGGCGCATTCGTCGAGATCCTGCCGGGCGTGGAAGGGCTCGTGCACATCTCCGAGCTCGCGCAGCATCATGTCGAGAATCCGCGCGAGGTCGTCTCGCAGGGTGATCCCGTCAACGTGCTGATCCTGGAGATCGACGGTGACCGCCGGCGGCTCTCGCTCTCGCTCAAGCGGGTCGAGGAAGGCGCCGAGCCCCTGCCACGTGCCGACGGCGCGGAGTCCGTCCACTTGACGCCGAACCTCCGCCTCTCAGAGGAGGCGTTTCCGACCGGGGCGCCCACCGAGGGCGAGGCCGCCGCTGCAGCGCAGCCGGCCGACGACCCCGAGGCCGTGTCCGACGTGGCAGTCCCAGCGGAGCCGGAGACGGACGCTGAGCCCGTGATCGAGGCAGAGCCTGCGGTCGAGGCGGAGGCACAGACAGCCGTCGAGCCCGACGCTGCGGCAGAGCCCGAGCTCGAGGCGACGACAGAATCGGTGGCAGTGCCGGAGGCGGAAGCGGTGACGGAGCCCGAGGCTCCGGCTCCGGCCGACGAGCCCGTTGCGGAGGCCGTGAGCGACGAGATCGTCGCCGACGAGCCCGCCGCCGAAGCGACCGACGAGACCGTCTAGGCCCGTCGATGCAACGCCCGGTCGCGGTCGCGATCACGGGCGGCATCGGTGCCGGCAAGAGCGCCGCGCTGGCGTCGTTCGCCGCCCACGGCGCCGCCACGGTGTCGAGCGACGAGATCGTCCACAATCTGCTCGCGACCGATGATGCGGTTCGGTCGGCGCTCGTCGAGCGATTCGGCGACGAGATCCTCGGCGAGGACGGGCGCCCCGACAGGGGCAGGATCGCCACGATCGTCTTCGGCGACCGCGAGGCGCTCGCGGACCTCGAAACGCTCCTGCACCCGCTCGTCTCGCTCGAGTACCTACGCTGGCGCGAAGCACTCGCCGGACTCGACGAGCCACCGGCGGTGTGCGTGACAGAGGTGCCGTTGCTGTACGAGTCCGGCGGCGAATCCCGCTTCGACAAGGTCGTCGTGGTGACGGCCCCGGCGCAGTTGCGGGAGCAGCGCCGTCGTGTGCGGCGCGACAATCGCGACGAGCGGTTGCTCGACGATCGCGAAAAGGTGAAGCGCGCGGACTTCCACTACGTCAACACCGGCACCTTCGAGGACCTCGACGCCTTCGTGGCAGGAGTGATGGCAGACCTGGCCGGACACTCTCCGCGGAAGGCCGAGAGCGACTAGCGTCCGCGCGCAACATGAAGCGGCTCGGTGTACTGATGGCTGTCGTGGCCGCCCTGGCCGGCGTCGCCCTGATCGTGCTCCGCTCCCAACCCGATTTCGTACAGCGATTCCGGTATCCGCTGCGGTACGAGCAGATCGTCCGCGTTCACGCCCGAAACTACGATCTCGATCCCGCGTTGCTCGCCGCCGTGATCTACACGGAGAGCAAATTCGATGCGAAGGCGACGTCGGACGCCGGAGCGATCGGCCTCATGCAACTGCTGCCCGAGACTGCACAGGGAATCGCAGTGCGCACCGGTGGAAAGGCGTTCGTGGTCGGCGATCTCTACGAACCGGAGCTGAACATCAGATACGGCTGCTGGTACCTGCGCAATCTCCTGCGACGCTACGGCGACGAGCGCACCGCGCTCGCGGCGTATCACGCAGGTCAGGGGAACGTCGACCGCTGGCGCCGGCAGGGGGTCGGGATCCAGTTCCCCGAGACGCGCAGCTACGTCGACAAGGTGGAGCACGTCAAGCACGTGTACGCGAAGGTCTACGCAAGCGAGTTGCGGCTCAGCCAGTAGCCAGCGCTCGATCCCTGCAGCCGGGGGTACGCGCGCCCAGGCCCATCGGTGTCGAGCAGCGTCTTGTACGTTGCAGGCCGTGCGCCACGCTCGCGACCGGGAATACGCAGAGCTCATCGTCGACGGCTGTCTCGGCGTACAGCCCGGCTGGCAGGTGCTCGTCGGGGGCAATCCACTCGCGGCGCCGTTGCTCGAGGAGGTGTGCGGGGCCGTCGCCCGCCGGGGGGCTCACGCCTTGCTCAGGATCTCGTTCGACCGCCCGCTCGTCCAGTCGTACCGCTGGGTGAGCGAGGCACCCCTGGAGCTCGTCGCCGAACCGGCACCGCTGCTCGCGCACGAGCTCGAGACTGCAGACGCGCTCTTGTTCGTGTCCGCACCCGAGAACACACGCGCCGGAGCGTCGGTCGAGGCGGAACGTCTCCAGCTCGTCCTTTCGGCCTACCAGGGGCCGATGGCGCGCGTCATGAGCCACGAGATCGCTTGGGTCGCCTGCCAGTATCCGACGCACGCGCTCGCGCAGGAAGCGGGTATCGGAACCGAAGAGTTCGCCGATCTCCTGTACGGATCCGTCCTGCGCGACTGGGCCGCCGAGGGCGAGCGCATGCAGCGGATCGCCGGTCGCTTCGACGCTGCGAGCGAGGTGAGGATCGTCGGGGCGGAGACGGATATACGCCTTTCCCTCGAGGGTCGCACGATGAAAGTCGATGCGCTCGGTTCCAATCTGCCCGGCGGCGAGTTCTTCGGATGCCCACTCGAGAACTCCGCCGAGGGAGAGATCAGCTTCGCCGAGTTTCCGGCCGTCTACAACGGCCGCGAGGTGTCCGGAATCCGGCTCCGCTTCGACGGCGGACGCGTCGTCGACGCCTCCGCCACCGCCAACGAGGAGTTCCTGCTGCAGATGCTCGACACCGACGAGGGCGCGCGCCGGCTCGGCGAGCTCGGGATCGGCTGCAACCCGGGCATCACGCGCTACATGAAGAACACGCTCTTCGACGAGAAGATGGACGGCACCGTGCACATCGCGCTCGGGAACAGCTACACGGATCTCGGCGGCGTCAACGAGTCGCGTATCCACTGGGATCTCGTCAAGGACCTGCGTCCGGCCGGATCTCGCATCGAGCTCGACGGAGCCGTCGTGCAGCAGGATGGGACCTGGCTCTAGTCAGGCCGGCGGCATCTCCTCGAGCATGTGCCGCCAGAGATTGTCGAGCATCCTGCGCACCGGCCAGAGAGCGGCCGAACCGCCGAAGTCGAGGACGCCGGCGGAGAACACTCGTGCACCGGCTGCGGTCTCGTAATAGGCCATCTCGGCGTTCAACCCGGGCCCGAACAGGCTCGGGATCAGCGCCAGCACCTTCGTGCCCGGCGGCGAGTCGGGCGTCGTCGAGTCGATCTCGATGCCGTAGCCGCCCACCGTCTCGCCCAGCGTCGAGCCGTTCTCGAGGCCGGTGCCCGCAAACAGCCATGGTGCCGACGCCGCGTCGACGACAGAGAACGGCCCTTGCCGCGAGCCGTCGTCGTTGGCCCGGTACTGAACGCCACAGAGGCGTGCCTCGGGCCGGCCGAGGTCGCGCCACCGCTTCACGCGGCGCATCATGTTGCCCTCCTTCTCGACCTTCCAGAAGAAATTGTTGGCCGAGAGGAAGATCAGGCGCCCGCCGAGGTCGCGGAAGCGCTCGACGACGTCGTATGCGTGCTCCGTCATGTACTCGCTGTGGCCAGGGAAGACCACGAGGTCGTAGAGCGCGCGCAGCTCGTCGCCCGAGGCGACCGCCTCGAGGTCGTCGTCCGCGAGCAGGTCGGGGTTGTGACTGGTCCGGTGGAGCCACTTGAGATAGCCGAGGTCGTAGCGCTTGAAGCGCGGAGGTACACCCCGATCGCGGTACGGCCGACCCAGGTCGACCGGCGGACTGCCACCCGCGTACCACGTGTCTCCCCAGCCGTCGCCGTCGCCGTCGTAGAAGTTGTACGCCTGCCAGGTGTTCGTCGGGAGTATCAGCGCCGTGCGCGTCGTCCCGAGCGTCCTCGGACGGAGCACGAACGGCGCGAAGCCGACCCGGCCGTCACCGGCGTCCAGCCGGACGGCGTAAAGACCGGTCGGCCAGTCCCCTGCCTGGACGGCGATCGTCACCGGCGCCGAACGCTTCCCCGTCCAGTCGAGCGGCACCGGATCCCCCATCGCCTGGCCCTTGATCTCGTCGACCCGGTCCGTGCTCTCCGTCTCTGCGCCGCTCCTCAGGAACTGCAGTGTCAGCGCAGCCGCGTCGGCAAAGACCGTCAGCGCCATCGACTCTCCGGGCAGATACGAGCGGCGGTCGAACGCTGCCTCGACGCCCAGCACGCGCACGACCGCTGCCTGCTGATGCTCGATCGAGGCGGGGCGCCGCCGGCCGAGCACCATCTGGCGGCGCGTGCCGCCGTCGACCGTCAGCCGCATCACGTACGAGCCGACAGGCGTTTCGGTCTCCGGCGTCCAGCGAAGCTCGTGCTCGCCGGGCCCCAGCGCAACGCTCGACTCCCAGAGCACGGTGGTCTTGCGCAGTGCTGTCCGAACCGCCTCGAGCGTCACGTTGGCGGGTCGCGTCAGCCCGAAGCGCACTGCGGCCGTGTCGCGCCCGGCCACACCGGGCGCAACGGTTGCGAACAGGGTTCGGTCGCCGCCGTAGCGACGGCCCACATTCCGCGCAGAAAGGGCGAGCGCCGCCCGGTCCTGTCCGGCTCCGGCGACAGCGCCTGCACGCGCGAGTGCTGCGGAGGGTGCAAGCGCAGCGCTCACGAGCCCGCTTGCAGCCGTGCGAAGGAAGCGGGATCGGTTCAAACCGCCGCCATGTTACGGAACCGAGAGGCGGGCCCAGAGGTTTTCCAGCATCCTGGAGACAGCCGGGAGCAGAGCTGTGCCGCCGAAGTCGATCGCGCCCGCTGCGAACACCCGCGCGCCGGCCGGGGTCTCGTAGTACGTCATCTGAGCCGTGAAGCCGGGCCCGAAGAGGTCCGGGATCTCTGCCAGCACGGTCGTTCCCGGTGGGCTCGCGGGCGTCGTCGCGTCGATCTCGATGCCGTAGCCGCCGAGCTCCTGCCCGAAGACGGCCCCGTTCGAGAGGCCGGTGCCCGCGAACAGCCACGGCACCGTGTCGGCTGCGCGGACGACGAACGGGTGCTGGATCCGGCCGTCGTCGTTCGCGCGGTACTGCACGCCGATCAGTGCCGATTCGGGACGGCCGAGCTCGCGCCATTTCCGGGTGCGCGTGAGCAGCGTGCCCTGGCGGCGGACGTTCCAGAAGAAGTTGTTGGCGGAGAGGAAGATCAGGTTGCCGCCGAGATCGCGATAGCGCTGGACGAGGTCCATCTCCTTCGTCGTCACGTATTCGGTATGGCCGCCGTAGATGACCAGGTCGTACAGCCGCGCCAGCGTGTCGCCGCTTTCGAGCACCTCGAGATCGGTCTCCGTCAGGTAGTCCGGTTGCTTGCCGTGCTGTGCGAGCCAGCGCAGAAAGCCGAGGTCGTACTTCCGGTACTGCGGCGGGACGCCTCGGCGGAGGAAGGCGCGACCGAGACGCACGGTGCTCTGCGCACCCTTGGCGTACCAGGTGTCACCCCAGCCGTTGCCGTCCTGGTCACGAAAGTTGTACGCCTGCCACGTGTTGGTGGGGATGATCACGGCGACTCTGGTGGAGCCGAGCTGCGCAGGCCTGACGACGAACGGCGCGAAGCCGACGCGTCCGTCGTCCGCCGTCAGCTTCGCGAAGTACACGCCGGACGGCCACGCCCCGACCGGGACCGAGAACGTCGCCGGACGATCGAGGCTCGACCACGCCACGGGGACGGGATCCGTCACCGGCACGCCGTTCATCAGCGTGTCGTTGTAGGTCGGCACATCCTCCGGGCCGGCGCGAAACACCTGCAGCGAGAACGTCGATACGTCCGTCTCGACGCGCAGGCCTGCCTCCTCGCCGGGAACGTAGCTCTCGCGCGTGAATCCGGCGTCGACTCCGAGCACACGAATCACCGGCGTGCTCGAGTGGCGGCCGGTCTCCGCGTTCCCGGCGCCGTAGCTGCGCCGGTTGCCGGCTGCGTCCTCGACCTCGAGCAGCGTCAGATAGGTGCGGGGTGCGGTCGTCGGAGGCGGAAACCACGTGAATGCGTGGCGGCCCGGGCCCAGGGTGGCCGAGATCTCGAACACCGTGGTCGGGCGGCTGATCGTGCGCGTGACGCTGAGGTGAACCGTCGCGCGCTCGGTGAGCGTGAAGCCGATCTTGGCGGTATCGCGCAGATGATCGCCGTTCGGAGAGATCGTGACGAACAGACGCCGGTCGCCCGCGTACGGGCGCGACGAGCGCGTGTACGCGCGCAGGCGGAGCAGCCGCGGCGCGGTCGTGTCGGCACGTAGCGGCTTGGCTGAATCCGCTGCATTCGCCCCCGGTGCAGCGTGCTGACAGACGAGCACGAGCAGCGCCGCGAGGAGAGTCCCGAGCCGACGGCGCATTCGGGGAGGATCGTAGCCGCCGCTAGGCCCGGGCGGATGCCGCCCGGGCCTGCCCGAGACGCCGACTAGGAGCCGATCCACCCGGGGCGGTTGTGCACGGTGATCCGCAACGATCGCGAGCTCGCGTTGCCCCGGATATCGGTTGCGGTCACGACGAGGTCATACACGCCGTCCGGGAGCGCCCGCGTGTCAAAGGGAGCTCGAGTCAGCTTGACGAGGTAGCGTCCCTGCTGGAGGAATGAGTAGTGCGACCCGAAGACGGCCATGTTCTGGAATGTTCCTCGTGCGTAGGTGCGCCAGAAATCCTCGTTCCGCGGAATCGACTGGCGCACGTCGCGGCCGGTGCGAGTGCGGACGACGACCTTCCCGTTCCACGTCTGGATTCGCCACGTAACGAGGGCGGGCGTGACCGGAAGCGCGTTCCAGAGGCCGGGAACCGCCATGCTCGGTGTGTCGGATACATCGGCTAGAAGGAGCATGCGGCCGCGGACAAAGCTCGGCAGCTCGTCCTCGCCGTCCTCTGTGTGCCGTAGCGTGATCGCGTTGACCTGCGGGATCGTCGTGTCGGTATAGGGAGCCAGACGCCCGAGGGCGAGTGGATTGACGGCCTTCCCGTCCTCCGTGTGGGTGAGATGGACATGCTCGGCGGGCCTGACGACGAAACCAAGCGGAGTCCTGCCGCGCTCGACGCGCTGCCCGATACGGACCCTCGGAGAGATGTGCCAATACTCAAACGCGCGCCCGTTCCCGCAATCGACGCGAATCCACTCGTGGGTAACAGCCGTGACAGTGCCGCTAGCCACGGGGTACACGGGCGTTCCGTTGCGGACCGAGATGTCGATCCCTTGGTGGAACGAGAACGAGCCACCGCTCGACATGAGGCCGCGTCTCGTCGGCGGCTCACTGAAGACGGTGCGTGGATCGCCGAAGTTGCCGCGAACGGGGTGCTCCCGGTCGAACGGCTTCACGGGCCACCCATACCGGCCGATGCAGCCGGTGTCGTTGTTTGCCGCCACCGCCGGTGATGTGACGGAGAGAGCTGTCGTAAGAACGAGTACAAGGCCGGCCAGGAAGGCGGGCAGGAGCAGGTGATATGTGCGGGTTGGGTTCATGCTCGCACCGTCGAGGGGAGGCCTCACCGTACGGCCACGTCGTGCCAACGGCACGCCAACGGCGTGGCGAGCCTGGGTTCTGGACAGTGACTTCCGCGGTCCCCGTCGTCGGCCGCCGCCTGCAGGAGCCGCCTGGCGACGCCGGCGGCATCGCCGCTGGCGAGCCAATGCCCGTCTCCCGGGTTCGATGGCCGGTCTGGCAAAACGGCTCCTGGTAGCCGGCGGAGAGGTGTCTGCGAGTATCAGCTGCTACAAACCGGGCGTGCTCGAATACCGCATCCTCGGACCGCTCGAGGTCGTGGATGACGCGCGCCCCCTTGCGCTTGGTGGCCAGCGCCAGCGTGCCCTTCTCGCGGCGCTGCTCCTGCGTCCCGGCAACGTCGTCCCGACCGAGCGGCTCGTGGACGAGATCTGGGGCGAGCAGGCGCCGCGCACCGCAACGACGTCACTCCAGAACGCGGTCGCGCAGCTCCGCAAGGTGCTCGGGCCGGACGTCCTCGAGACACAGGCTCCCGGCTATGTTCTTCGCGTCGACCGCCGGCAAATCGACGTCTCCCGCTTCGAGAAGCTGCTCGCCGATGCGCGAACGGGCCCCGCCGAGACCAGGGCCGCCACCTTGCGTGCTGCACTCGATCTCTGGCGCGGACCGGCGCTAGCAGAGTTCGCATTCAGTGAGTTCGCGCAAGCCGAGATCCGCCGCCTTGAGGAGCTGAGGCTCGTCGCTGCCGAAGAGCGGATCGCGGCAGATATCGACGCTGGGCGGCACGCAGACGTCGTCGCCGAGCTCGAGTCGCTCACCGGGGCGCAGCCGCTCCGCGAGCGTCCCCGCGAGCTGCTGATGCTTGCGCTCTACCGTTGCGGGCGCCAGGCGGAGGCGCTTGATGCCTACCAGGAGAGCCGCCGCGTGTTCGTGGACACACTGGGGATCGAGCCGGGGCAGCGGTTGCGGCAGCTGCAGGCGCGGATACTGCGCCAGGAAACCGGGCTCGAGCCGTCGGGGGCACCCGTCGCTGCAAATGACTCCGAAGGCGAGATCGCCAAGGCGCTTCTCGCCGGCCGTGTCATTCCCGTGCTCGGCCTGACGGGGTCGGTCGCGCTCGCGGAACGGCTCGCGACGGCGTTCGACTACCCCCGCGACCGCCCTCTCGACCTCGCACGCGTCTGCCAGTACGTCGCGACGATGCGAGGTGCCGGGCCTCTCTGGGACGAGTTGCACCTCAGCTTCCAAGCTGCAATCGAGCCCGAGCCCGTACACCGGTTCCTCGCGTCGCTGCCGCCACTCCTGCGCGAGCGGAGCGCTCCCCAGCAGCTCATCGTGACGACCAACTACGACCTCGGGCTCGAGCGCGCGTTCGAAGAGGCGGGCGAGCCCCTCGATGTTGTCGCGTATGTCGCGAACGGGCCCAACCAAGGGCGGTTCTGGCATCGGCCGCCGGGAGAGCCGCCGCGGCCGGTGGAAGTGCCGAACGCCTACACGGACATCTCGCTCGATGAGCGCACCGTCTTGCTCAAGCTCCGCGGCGCCGTCGACCCTCATCCCGAGCGGGAATGGGAGAGCTTCGTCGCCACCGAGGACGACCACATCGACTTTCTCGGCCGCTCCGAGCTCGCAACCGCCGTGCCCGTTACCCTCGCGGCGAGGCTCCGGCGCAGCCACTTCCTCTTTCTCGGTTATGACATGGCTGACTGGAACCTGCGCCTGGTGCTCAACCGTGTGTGGGGCGACCGCGCTGCGCCGTATGCATCCTGGGCAGTGCAGGGGCGGCCAAGTGCCCTCGAGCTGGCGTTCTGGCGGCATTTCGACGTCGAGGTGCTCGATGTCGCAGATGCCGATCTGCTCCGCGTGCTTTCCGGCCGACTCGAAGGAGCGGCTGTTTCGTGAGCGCTGCATCGAACGCGCCGCCGTCGCCGTACAAGGGGCTCTCGCCGTTCGGCGACTCCGATCTCGATGCCCTGCTCTTCTTCGGCCGCGAGCGCGACCGTGAGATCGTGGTTGCGAACCTGATCGCTTCGCGTTTGACCGTGCTCTACGGGCCGAGCGGGGTCGGCAAGTCGTCGCTCCTGCATGCCGGAGTCGCTCGTACGTTGCGCGAGCTCCCCGAACAGCCGCTCGTGATCGTGTTCTCGAACTGGGGAGATGACCCTGCGGTAGCCCTCGCCGCCGAGATCGCGTCGGCGTCGGCGGTGGGCGCCGGGTCGCTGGTGGAGGTGGTGGAGCGCGCCCAAGCTTCGCGTGACGTGTACCTGATCCTGGATCAGGCGGAGGAGTACTTCGTCTATCACGGACAGGAACATGGCTCGTTCGACCTGGCCTTCGCGGAGATCGTCACGCGACCGCTTCGCGTCAACATGTTGCTGTCTCTGCGAGAGGACGCTGTTGCGAGGCTCGATCGCTTCAAGGGCCGGATTCCTGGCATTCTCGGGAACTATCTCCGTGTCGACCGCCTCGATCGGCCTGCCGCACAACTCGCGATCGAGAGGCCGTTGGAGCGGCTTCGCGAGATCGAGGCGGAAACGGTAACCATCGATTCCGCGCTGGTCGAGGCGGTCCTCGACCAGGTGGCGGTCGGGCAGATTCACCAGGGCGTCGGCGGCGTCGGGGGAAACGAGGCGAACGGCCCCGTAGGTGGAGTCGAGGCTCCGTACCTGCAGCTCGTCATGGAGCGCGTCTGGGACGTCGAGCGCGAGACGGGCTCGAGGGTTCTGCGCCTGAGCACGCTCGAGTCGCTCGGCGGGGCCGCGGCGATCGTGTCGGATCACCTCGACCGCGCGATGGACGGGCTGACCGAACGACAGCGGGCGATGGCGGCGGGCCTCTTCGCGCACCTCGTGACTCCTTCGGGCACCAAGATCGCCCTCGCGGGATCCGACCTCGCCAAGTACGTATCCGCCACGGAGGCTGAGCTGCGCCCACTGCTCGACGTGCTTGCAGAGCACCGCATTCTGCGTCCCGGCGAGCGCGGGAAGTACGAAATCTTCCATGACGTGCTCGCCGGTGCCGTGCTCGGCTGGCGCGAGCGCTACGAGCGCGAGCAGGCTGTCGCCGGCGAGCGGCGGCACAGGCACCGGGCGGTCGGAGTGGCGATCGCCGCGCTTGTGGCCGTAGCCCTAATGGCCGGCGTGACGGTCTTTGCGCTCGTGCAGCGCAAGGACGCCAGGGAGCAGACAGCCGTCGCCCGGGCGCGTGCTCTCGACGCGTTCGCGATCTCACAGCTCCTCCAGGATCCGGAGCTCAGCGTCGCCCTCGCGGCACAATCGGCTCGGTTGTCACCGGCACCGCAGGCCGACGAGGTGTTGCGGGACGCGCTACTTGCCGACCGGCTGCGTGGGGTGGTTCGCACACGCGGCGCAGTGCGTGCCGTCTCATATGACTCGCGTGGGGCGCGGGTGGTCGTCGCTTCGGAGGATGGGATCGCCCGCCTCGTCGACTCGCGCTCGCACAGGGTCATCCGCAAGCTTCAACACGATGCGTCTGTCACCGATGCCGCGTTCTCGCGCGACGGTCGGCTTGTCGTGACTGCCTCCCGGGACCGGACGGCACGCATTTGGAATGCGGCAACCGGACGCCGGCTGGCCACGCTCCGCCATCCAGGCCCGGTTGCGGCGGCTGCATTCGTCCCCGGCGGCCGTGTGATCACCGCGAGCGGTCATTCTGTCGTGCTTTGGCGACGAGACGGAGTCGCGCTGCGCAGATTCAGGCAGCCCGTGCCGGCGCTGCTCGGGGTGCTGAGTCCAGACAGTCGCCTCGTCGTCGTGCTCGGGACGGATCGTCTGCTCCGGGTGTTCGAGACCAGGAGCGGGAGGCTGAAGCGGACGCTGGATGAGCAGGCGGCGCCAACGGACGCGATGTTTCACCCCAACGGGACGCTCGCTGTGGCTGACAAGGGGGGAATCGTGCGGCTGTGGGATCTCGCGAGCGGCAGGTCGACACTCGTGTTGCGGGGCCATGGGAGTCGGGTGGAGGACGTCGAGTGGAGCCCGGACGGCACACGTCTCGTAACGGCCAGCGCGGACGGCACGGCACGGGTCTGGGCCGCGGCGACCGGGGACATCATCAACCGCTTCGACGGCGGGACGAACTTCGTCGAGTCGGCGACGTTCAGCCAGGATGGCCGCTTTGTGCTCACGACCGGCCGGGATCGAACCGCTCGGACGTGGGACGTCGAAAGCGGGCACCAGTACGCGTTTCTGGTCGGCAGCGGAGCCTCTCTTGGACGGGGTGACTTTCGGCCCGACGGTCGCGAGGTCGTCACGGCAGGGGCTGACGGGACGGTGCGGTTCTGGGATCCCGCGACCGAGCCGGATCTCCTCCCATCGCGCCTGTCGGGCCCTTCGGCGCCCGCGCGCACTGCCACGAGCCCGGACGGTCGCACCACTGCAAGCATTGCGGGTAAGAACGTCGAGGTCTCGGGCCCGGGCCGTAGGTTTGCACTGAGCGGACACCGGGATGTCGTCAACGCCGTCGCATTCTCGCCCGACGGATCGATGCTCGTGACGGCGAGCCGCGATCACGACGCACGGCTGTGGGACAGCCGGTCTGGACGTTTGCTGCACGTTCTCCAGGGACATTTCGGCTCGGTTGCAGATGCACGGTTTAGTCCGGACGGCCGCTGGGTCGTCACTGCGGGGCCAATCTCGGCCGGTCTGTGGCGTGTCGGGGATGGGCGGCTATTCCAGTACCTCCACGGCCCGACTGATGCTCTCACCGCGGTCGAGTTCGGGCCGACCGGAATCGTCTCGACTGAGCGAAACGGCGCTGTGCGCCGCTTCGTCTGCCCACTCTGTGGCCGAACCGCCGAATTGCTGGCGATCGCCGATGCTCGTCTCCATGACACGGGGCGTGTGCTCTCGCAGGAGGAGCGCCGGCGATACGGCTAGCCCGCATGGGCATAGCGCTGATCGCCGTCGCGGTCGGCGCGGGCGTGTCGGATGGGATGAGCGGTGAGTTACCGACGGCCGGATACGCTTGAGCTCGTGCCCGAGCTCCGCACAGCCGCTGCCTACACGCCGACCGGTGACCAGCCGCGGGCGATTGCCGAGCTGACCGCGGCGCTGGCCGCAGGGACGCGCTTCCAGACGCTGCTCGGCGCCACCGGCACCGGCAAGACGGCGACGATGGCGTGGCTGATCGAGCAACTGCAGCGGCCGGCACTCGTCATCGCCCACAACAAGACGCTCGCCGCGCAGCTCTGCAACGAGTTTCGCGAGTTCTTCCCGGACAACGCGGTCGAGTACTTCGTCTCCTACTACGACTACTACCAGCCAGAGGCGTACGTGCCGCAGGCCGACCTCTACATCGAGAAGGACTCGTCGCGGAACGACGACATCGACCGCTTGCGCCATGCCGCCACGTCGAGCCTGCTCTCGCGACGCGACGTGATCATCGTCGCGTCGGTGTCGTGCATCTACGGCCTCGGCTCGCCGGAGGAGTACGAGAAGCGCGTCGTCATCCTCAACGTGGGGGAGGAGCACGACCGTGACACCCTGCTGCGGAAGCTGATCGACACGCAGTACGTCCGCAACGACACCCTGCTCGGCCGCGGCCGCTTTCGCGTCAAGGGCGACGTGATCGAAGTGCAGCCCGCCTATTCGGAGACGGCGTATCGGATCTCGATGTTCGGCGACGAGGTCGAGCAGATGACGCATTTCGATCCGCTCACCGGTGAGGTGTACGCCAAGCTGGACACGCTGACGCTGTTCCCGGCAACGCAGTACGTGACGTCCAAGCCGACGATCGAGGCCGCCATGGGCGGCATCAAGGGAGAGCTGGAGGAGCAGGTCGCCAAGTTCGAGGCAGAGGGCCGCATGCTGGAGGCACACCGGATCCGCCAGCGCACCGAATACGACATGGAGATGATGAAGGAGCTCGGCTTCTGCAACGGGATCGAGAACTACTCTCGCGTGCTCGAGGGCCGTCCTCCCGGATCGGCGCCGAACACGCTGCTCGACTACTTCCCGTCGGACTTCCTCTGCTTCATCGACGAGTCGCACCAGACTGTGCCGCAGATCGGCGGCATGTACGAGGGTGACCGCTCGCGCAAGCAGACGCTGATCGACTTCGGGTTCAGGCTGCCCTCAGCTCTCGACAACCGCCCGTTGCGATTCGACGAGTTCCTGCAGCGGGTGGGGCAGACGGTGTTCGTCTCCGCGACCCCCGGCTCGTACGAGATCCGGAACTCCTCGGTCGTCAGCGAGCAGCTGATCCGGCCGACGGGGATCGTCGATCCCGAGGTGGAGGTGCGGGCGACGAAGAACCAGATCGACGACCTGCTCGGCGAGATCCGGCGGCGTGCGGAGGCCGGCGAGCGGGTGCTCGTGACGACGCTGACGAAGAAGATGTCGGAGGACCTCACGGACTACCTGCTCGAGGCGGGAGTGAAGACCCGCTATCTCCACTCCGAGATCGACACGCTGGAGCGCATCCAGATCATCCGGGAGCTGCGCCTCGGCGAGTACGACGTGCTCGTCGGCGTCAACCTGCTGCGCGAGGGGCTCGACCTGCCCGAAGTGTCCCTCGTCGCCGTGCTGGACGCCGACAAGGAGGGCTTCCTGCGCGGCAAGACGGCTCTCCTGCAGACGATCGGCCGCGCGGCACGCAACGTCAACGGCAAGGTGTTGCTGTACGCGGACAAGACCACCGAGGCGATCGCAGGCGCGCTCGACGAGACGAACCGAAGACGTGCGACGCAGGTCGCGTACAACGAGGAGCACGGAATCACGGCCGAGAACATCACGAAAGGCGTCTCCGACATCGCGGAGTTCCTCTCGCTCGAGGCGCCGACCGTGCCGGGCCGCCGCCGCCGTGGCAAGGCCAAGGTGGAGGGCCTGAGCCAGGACGAGATGGAGAAGCTCGTGATCACGCTCGAGGAGGAGATGTTCGCGGCGGCCGAGGAGCTGCGCTTCGAGTATGCGGCCAAGCTGCGCGACGAGATCAAGGAGCTGCGCCGGGAGCTGACGGCCCTCTCCGCCTCGTCGTAGAGCGGCCGGGCCTCGCGCCTCCATGGGCGTCGCATGAGGTTGAATGCGCCGGATGGCGATCCTCGGCATCGACGTCGGCGGCACGTTCACCGACGCCGCCCTGCTGACCGAGGGCAGGCTGCATACGGCGAAGGTACCGACCCGCGCCCGGCAGGAAGATTCCGTCGTCGAGGCGGCGGCGCTGGTGCTCGAGCAGGCAGGGCTGCCCGCTCTGGACCGGTTCACGCACGGGACGACCGTCGCCACGAATGCGCTCCTCGAGCGCAAGGGGGCGCGGACCGCGTTCGTCGCCACGCGTGGCTTCGAGCACCTGCTGCACCTGAGGCGGCAGGATCGTGCGCATCTCTACCGGCTCGACGTCGACCATCCCGAGCCCCTCGTCCCACTCGAGCGCTGTGTGGGTGTTGCCGAGCGGATCGGACCCGATGGAGTCGTGACACCCCTTGACCTGACGTCACTGCCGGCCCTCGACGACGCCGAGGCGATTGCGGTCTGTCTCCTCTTCGCATTTCGCGAGCCGGCGCACGAGATCGAGGTGGTGGCGGAATTGCGGCGCCGCCATCCCACCGCCAACGTCGTCGCGTCGCACGAGGTGGCCCCCGAGTTTCGCGAGTTCGAGCGGGCGTCGACCACCGCCATCGACGCATATCTCGGCCCGGTCTCCTCCCGGTACCTGCGCGCGCTGCGCGATGCGAGCGCCGGTTCGGGCCTCCCTGAGCCACTCGTGATGCGCTCGTCCGGCGGCGTGGCGACGATCGACGAGGCCGCGACGCATCCGGCGCTGATCCTCGTCTCCGGACCGGCTGGAGGCGTCGTCGCGTCCGAGCATGTCGCAGCACTGTGCGGGATCGACAATGCGATTGCGTTCGACATGGGAGGTACGTCGACGGACGTCTGCCTCATCGCGGGAGGGCGGGCCGAGCGCAGCGACGGTCGCGAAGTGGGCGGCTTTCCCGTGCGGCTGCCGATGGTCGACATCCACACGGTCGGTGCCGGCGGCGGGTCGGTCGTCTGGAGGGACGACGGCGGCGCCCTGCGCGTCGGCCCGCAGAGCGCCGGGGCGAACCCCGGCCCGGCGTGCTACGCACGCGGCGGTACGGCGGGGACCGTGACCGACGCCAACCTCCTGTTGGGCCGCCTGCCGTCGCGTCTCCCCGGCGGGCTCGAGCTCGATGCCGCCGCCGCCGAGCGCGCGCTCCGCGGCATCGATCCGGAAGCCGTCGTCGAGGTCGTCAACGCGGAAATGTTGCGCGCCTTGCGTGTCGTCTCGGTCGAGCGTGGGCACGATCCGCGCGACTTCGCGCTCGTTGCGTTCGGCGGAGCAGGGCCGCTGCACGCCTGCGCGCTTGCCGACGAGCTCGGCAGCCGCAAGGTGCTCGTCCCGGACGCTGCCGGGGTCTTCTCGGCGCTCGGTCTCGCAGCGAGCGACGAGCGCCGCGACCATGTGCGCTCGTACGTCCGTCCCCTGACCGAGGTCGACCCGCCGGCGGGTGACGGCGATGCCAGCCTCCGCTACCGCGGCCAGTCATTCGAGCTCACGGTTCCGTTGGGCGACGAGCTCGAGGAGCGCTTTCATCGTGCGCACGAGGAGCGCTACGGCTACGCCGACCGGGCGCGCGAGATCGAGCTCGTGGCCGTGCGTACGGTCGAGATCGTTACGGCGCCGCCGTTACACCTCGTTGCGGGGGCCGCACGCTCCGTCTCCGGGCCGGCCCTCGTCGAGCTGGCCGGGGCGACGTGCTGGGTGCCGGCCGGATGGTCCGGAGCGACCGATGCACACGGGACGCTCGTGCTGGAGCGGCAGTCGTGACCGGGGCGATCGTTCCGGTCGAGCTGCAGGTGACAGGCAGTGCGCTGCGCGCGATCGCCGAGGAGATGGGCGCTGTGCTGATCCGCGCGGCATTCTCCTCCAACATCAAGGAACGGCGTGACTGTTCCACCGCGCTGTTCGACGCTGCGGGCCGCATGGTCGTCCAGGCGGAGCACATTCCGGTGCACCTCGGCGCGATGCCCGAGGCGGTGGCCGCCGTGATGGAGCGCAGGCCCGCCGACGGCGAGGTATGGGCGCTGAACGATCCGTACACCGGGGGCACCCACCTTCCGGATATCACGCTGGTCTCGCGCACGGCACTCGGGTACGCCGTCAGCCGGGCTCATCACGCGGATGTGGGGGGCATGGAGCCGGCAAGCTTGCCCGCCAACTCGCGGGAGCTCTACCAGGAAGGGCTGATCATCCCGCCGACGCGCCTCGACGATGGGCTGCTCGGCCTGATCGCGGCCAACTCGAGGAACCCGGACGAACGGCGCGGCGATCTTCGCGCGCAGCTCGCCGCCCAGCGGCTGGCGGAGGAACGGGTGGCCGAGCTCGTCGCCCGGCGTGGGCAGGCGCGAGTGGAGGCCGCGATGGACGAGCTCCACGCCTACTCCGAGCGGCGCGTGCGGGCCGGTATCGCCGCCCTGCCGGATGGACGATACGAGGCGCTGGACGTGATCGAGGCCGTCGAGGGCGATCTCGAGATCCGCGTTGCCGTGTCGATCGCAGGCGACGAGGTCGAGATCGACTTCGAGGGCACGGCGCCGCAGTATCCGGGCAACCTCAACTGCCCGCTCGCGGTCACCCGCTCGGCGTGCTTCTTCGTCGTGCGCCTGGTCACCGAGCCCGACATTCCGGCCTCGGGTGGTGCTTTTGCCCCCGTCACCGTGCGAGCACCTCGTGGCTCGCTCGTCAACGCGCGTGCCCCCGCCGCAGTGGTCGCCGGGAATACGGAGACGTCGAGCCGGATCACCGACGTCGTCATGGCGGCGTTCGGACAGGCAGTGGAGGTGCCGGCGCAGGGGGCGGGAACGATGAGCAACACGACGTTCGGTACCAGCCGTTGGGCGTACTACGAGACGATCGGCGGCGGCCAGGGAGCGAGCCCACACTCCGATGGGCCTTCGGCGGTTCACGTCGCCATGTCGAACGCGCTCAACACGCCCGTCGAGGCCCTCGAGCTCGCCTATCCGCTTCGCGTCGAGTCGTACGCTCTGCGCCTCGGATCAGGTGGCGGTGGCCGCCACCGGGGCGGCGACGGCGTCGTGCGGGAGGTGCGGGCACTCGAGGACTGCCGGCTCTCGGTCCTCGGCGACCGGCGCCGCCATGCACCGCCGGGGGCGCGCGGTGGTGAGCCTGGAGCGCGGGGTCGCACGCTTGTGAACGGAGACGAGATTCCCGGCAAGGACACGCGCGGACTGACGGCAGGAGACGTCGTGCGCACCGAGACGCCCGGCGGCGGGGGGTTCGGGCGGGCAGAGCCGATCCAGTAGCCTTGGGGACATGTGTCGAAACATCCGCACTCTTCATAACTTCGATCCACCGGCGACCGAGGACGAGGTCCACGCGGCGGCGCTGCAGTACGTTCGCAAGATCAGCGGCACCGCGAAGCCGTCGAAAGCGAACGAAGCGGCGTTCATGCGGGCAGTGCACGAGATCGCCCACGTCTCGCGTCATCTGCTCGACGACCTCGTCACGACCGCTCCCCCGCGCGATCGCGAGCGCGAGGCAGCCCGTGCACGTGCGCGCGCAGCCCAGCGTTTCGGCGCGACGGCCGCCTGAGCGGGCTCTAGGGAACCGAGTGCCTCCGGAGACCGCTGGTCCGGCCAGGGGGGTTGGCTCGCCGCATCCCTGATCAATGCGCTGGGTCGGGAGGTTCGGGCAGGAGTCACTCGGGGAGCGCCCGAAAGAGGGGCAACCGTGCCCCCGGCGCTGCAATCGAGCCGACGGCGGCGTCGTGCGGGGATCCGCTACTACCGCAGCGGCCCCGCGTCGTACGCTCCGCTCTTCACCGTCGCCGCGGCGACGGTGGCTCTGCTCGCCGCAGCAAACCTTGCGCTGCTACGCGGGCTCATCGTCCCCGACGCAGCACCTGCGGCAACCCTGGCCGCCACCGCCAAGGCCGGTCCGCCCTTGGTGCGGAGGGCTGCCAAGGCGCCGAAACGCAAGCGGGCGGCAGTGCACGCGCTCCCGGGGGTGGTGACGGGGCCGATCAACCCGAAAGTGCCGGGGCTGACGACCTTCCGGGGCAACCTCACGCGCTCGTACTACGGTGCAGGACCCGTACCGCGGCGAGCGCCGCGCATCCTCTGGCGCTACCCGCGCACAGGCCGCATGTGCTCCCTGTCGACCGACGAGACCGGCAGGCACACCTGGTGTGGCATCGGCTGGACGGGGCAGCCGAACGTGATCCCACACTCGCGCGGGCGCGTCGAGCTCCGCTTCGGCGCCTACGACCGCGGCTACCACTTCCTCGACGCGACGACGGGCACGGTGCTGCGGCCGGCGCTGCTGACCGGCGATCTCGCAAAGGGCTCGGCCACGTCCGATCCAGACGGCTACCCGCTGTACTACGCCGGATCCCGCGACAACAAGCTGCGTGTCGTGGCGCTCGACAGGGCCCGGCCGACGGTGTTGTGGCAGGTCGACGCGGACACGAGCGTTCCGAAGGTGGTCTGGAACAACGACTGGGACGGCGCCCCGCTCGTGGTCGGCGACTACCTGCTCGAGGGCGGCGAGAACTCCTGGTTCTACGTGATCAAGCTCAACCGCGGCTACGACCACACGGGCAAGGTGCGAGTGCGTCCGAAGATCGTGCTGCGGGTGCCGAGCTGGGACGGACGGCTGCTGGCCTCGACGCGCGATCGGGCGTTCTCGATCGAGAACTCCGTCGCGTTCTACCGTGGGATCGCGTACTTCGCGAACTCGGCCGGGCTCGTGCAAGGCTGGGACCTGCGCCGCGTGTTGAAGGGCGGCAGGACGGCGAGACGCGTCTTTCGGTTCTGGACCGGCGACGACACGGACGCCTCCGTCGTCGTCGACCGCCGGGGATTCCTGTACGTGGCGAGCGAGCTCGAGCTCTTCGACAGGCGCTCGCAGCACCTCGGCCAGCTGATGAAGCTCGATCCTCGCCGGCGCGGCAACCCGCTCGTCTGGTCCGTGCCTCTCCCGGCCGCGGGCGCGAAGGGCAAGGGCGGCTCATGGTCGACCCCCGCTCTCGATCGCGGCATGGTGTACGTCGCAACAAATGCCGGCGGGCTGCTCGGCGTCGACCGCCGCTCGGGCAAGGTGCGCTGGACGGTGCGGCTGCCCGGCCCGACCTGGGGCTCGCCGGTCGTCGTCGGCGGCGTCCTGATCGAAGGCGACTGCCGCGGCACCCTGCACGCGTTCGACGTGTCTCACCCTGGCCGACAGCCTCGCGAGCTCTGGACGATCCGGCTCGGAGGCTGCATCGAGTCGACGCCGGCGGTCTGGAAGGGACGGATCTACGTCGGCACGCGCGGCGGGGCGATGTACGCGCTCGGCCCCCAGAGCCAGACATGACCGGACGCCGGGCCGACCCTGCGGCCCGGCGTCTCGGCCTATCGAAGCGTCACTACTTTGCGGGCAGGAACGCGTGTTGTAGGTCGTATTTGCTGACTTGGTGGCCGATTTCGACGCCTGCGGTGGTGGCGAAGCGGTAGTGCAGGCCGGCCCAGATGCGGGCGTTGGCGACGTCGTCGATGAGTGCGGCTGCGGTGTCGAAGTGGCGTGTCGTGGTGAGCGTGGTTCCGCCTCCGGTTGCTCCGGGGACGTCGATGTTGATGTTTGTCGTTTTGAGCGTGGCTGCGAGGACGTCGGTGACGGCGGCGGTCACGCACCCGTGGGCGCTTGGGTATTCGGGATGGTTCGGTGTTGTCAGGAGCGGTGACCAGGTCGGGCTGGGATCGGTCGCTGTGTTGGCGTCCTTGTCGGCGTTGCGGATCGCGGTCACCGGCCGCCAGAGCAGGTAGTGGTACTTGGAGTCCATGCACGTGATGCCGGCATCGCTGGGAATGACGGTCCCCATCGCGAGCAGGCGCACCGTGTCGACGAGGTCGAGTCCGTGCGCGCTCGCGACGTCACGGAACACCTGGTTGTACTGGTTGATCACGTTCGCGTTCCAGAACTGCCCGATCGCGGTCTGCGCGGCAGTGCGAGCCGTGCTCGTCACTCCTCCGAGCGTCTTCACTTCGTTCAGCGCCGTCGCATACTCGGGGCTCGACAGGGCTGGTGGAGCGGGAGCCCGGAACTGCGACGCGCTCTCGAGGATGAACGGGCGCATCGTTCCGATCCACGGTGTCTGGGCCGACTGAGCGGACGGCAGCGGAGCAAACACCCACGTGCCCGGAGCCTGGGGAGCGACGCCGAACGGCGTTCCCACCGGTGCATCGCGGCCGTCGCCCCAGCGCGTCGCGATCAGATCGGCGGCCGCAGCGGCCCCAACCGCCACACCCGCCTGCTTGGCGGCCGCCGGCAGAGCTTGCAGCGTGATGTTGAGGTAGTCGGTGTAGGTGCTCTGCAACGACGCCGCCTGCGCCGGGAAGTAGTACGACAGCGTCGTGTACGCCGCCGCTGCGACCGCAGCCCGCGGAGACGCACCCGGCGCCGAGATCCCGATCACGTGATAGGGCACATAGCGGCCCTTGATCGTCGTGACGGCGTCGTACACGGCCGCCTGCACATACGACATGTACAGGTTGCCCTCGATCTGGAACTTCGCAGGAGCCGCAGCACGCACCGTGTTCACCGCGATCACGTTCCAATCGAGCGCCACCTGCGGCGAAATCTTCTCCCCCACCGCACGCGACGTCGACGCACCAGTGACCCCAGCGCCGGCGAGCAGCGCGATCACGGCGACGCCGACGCCCGCTGCGAGGTATTTGAGACGTGACTTCATGGCTGTCTCCTCCTTGCTCCGCGGGATCGCTCGGTCGCGATCCCATGCCGGCTTCGACGGTAGGAGGAGCCGACGTGCCCGCCTATCGTGGCGGCAGGCAATTCGTCGGTGTGCTGGCACGGTGTTTCCTCGAGAGGCTGGCCCTCTTGACGCACGCGGAGCGATGACGGACAACTCTGTCTCATTCAACGACGAGGGAGGTGTGACGGTGGACGGTGCTCCGCGCGTCCTCGGCAGCCGGCTCGCGCGCCGACTCGGCCTCGCCTCTCGCGTCGAGGTCGACGAGCTCGAGGCATCGCGGGCGCGCATCATCGCGGCCGCCGACGCGCAGCGCCGCAGGATCGAGCGCGACCTTCACGACGGAGCCCAGCAGCATCTCGTCGCGCTCGCCGTCAACCTCCAGGTGGCGCGGCAGCTCGCCGACTCCGATCCGGACGCAGCGAAGGCGCTGCTCGAAGAGATCGCGGCCGACGTCCGGGAAGCGCTCGAGAGCGTGCGGGAGCTGGCGCAGGGGATCTACCCGCCGTTGCTTCTCGACCGCGGCCTCGCCGAGGCTCTCCGGGCCGCAGCGTCTGGAGCCGGTGTCTCGGCACGCGTGGAGGCGCCGGCGGACCGGTATCCCCCCGACGTCGAGGCGGCCGCGTACTTCTGCTGCCTCGAGGCCCTGCGGAACGCTGCCGAGCACGCCGGTGCGGGAGCGCGCGCGACCGTCCACGCCTGGTACGAGCAGGGTGCACTCCACTTCGAGGTCGTCGACGACGGCGTGGGCTTCGAGCAAAGCGTGACCCGCTGGGGTGCGGGCCTGAGCAGCATCAGCGATCGTCTGGGCGCGCTCGGCGGCCGCCTCACGCTCAGCTCCGAGCCGGGCAAAGGCACGCGCGTCACGGGAACGATTCCGCTCGCACCGTGAACGTTCGCGTCCTCGTCGCAGACGACCATGCGCCGTTCCGCAGGGCGGCCCGCTCCGTCCTCAGCGCGGCTGCCGGCTTCCAGCTCGTGGGAGAGGCGACGTCCGGCGAAGAGGCGGTCGCGCTTGCCGACTCCCTCCGGCCCGACCTCGTCCTGATGGACATCATGATGGCCGGCATCGGCGGCATCGAGGCGGCGCGTTCGATCGCGGTCGCACATCCTGAGACGATGACGGTCCTTCTCTCCACCTACCGGGAGCAGGATCTGCCGCTCGAAACGCGGGCGTGCGGGGCTGCCGCGTACGTCCACAAGTCGGACCTGAGCGGGAAAGTGCTGCGACAGCTGTGGGAGGCGGCTCTACCTACCCGGATTCGGCGAGGTAGAGGATCACCGCTTTCACCCGCTTGTGCACCGAAGCCTCCCAGCCCAGGCCGAGCTTGAGGAAGATCGAGTGAATCACCTTCTCGACGGAGCGCTCGGTGAGGAACAACGCGTTCGCGATTGCCGCGTTGTTCTTGCCCTCGGCCATCTCCCGCAGGACGTCGAGCTCACGGGGTGTGAGGTCGTGCAGCCGGGATGCCTCGAGACGTGTCTGGTCGGCCACGAGCACCTCGATCACCTTCGAATCGATGACGGAGCCGCCGTCTGCGACGGCGTGGATCGCCGCCACAAGCTGCTCGATGTCCTCGACGCGCTCCTTGAGGAGGTACGCGCGCCCGGCAGTACCGCTTTCCAGGAGCGCGAGTGCATAGCGCGGCTCGGCGTACTGGCTCAGCACGACGACGCCCACGTGTGCGTGGGTCTCGTGCAGTCGCTTGGCCGCCTGGATCCCTTCATCGGTCCTCCCCGGCGGCATCCGGATGTCCGTGATCACGACATCAGGGTGCTCGGCGTCGACCGCGGCAAGGAGCGAGTCGAGGTCACCACACGCTGCGGCGACTTCGAGGTCGGGCTGCGTCTGGAGCAATCGCAGCACTCCCTCACGGACGAGGTAATGGTCATCCGCAAGGACGAGGCGGATCGGCATTGCGGAAGCATACGGCGATGCCCCGCCACCGATGCGAGGCGTAACTCGAGACGGCGAAGTCCCCGTGCTCCGCAGCCTGGACATCGAGGTTCGGATGCGTGAACATTGTCACAAGGTCGAGTCGAGCCATTGCGCGCGCGGTGTCGATCGTGCGTCGCAGACGCAAGGGAAGAGAGGGGCCGTGAAACGGATAGCGCTCTTGAGCGTGTCCTTGGTGCTATTGCTGGCCGCGTGCGGCGGCTCGGACACGAACTCCGCCGCGTCGCAGGATCTGCAACGGCAGGCGGACATCAACGCAATCGACCAGATCGAGAAGACGTGGCACCGAGCCTCGTCGACGCACGACGTCGACCTGATGATGACGATATGGGCCCCCGATGCCACGTTCAACGTCGGCACGCCGACTCTCGTCGGCAAGGCGCAAATCCGGTCCTTCTTCGCAAAGGCTGGTCCGTTCCAGCCGGAACACCATTGGCTGTCGGAGACACCCGCCTACAAGATCCGGATCACGGCGAACGGGGACAAGGGAACCCTCTACTTCGAGTGCCACTACGTCGACATCGCGACGGGCAAGGTGGTCTCGATCGTTGCCGCCGACCAGAACGTGCAGAAGATCGACGGCCGGTGGCTCATCACGAGCTCCGCTGCGGCGCCGGCGACGCTCGGCACCTGAGCGGACGCTGATGGCCGAATCGGACGCCCTGGGTGGCCGGCCGCTCGTAGCCCGCTCGTCGTTCTTCGCCCGAGCCGACGACCCGCTCGTCCGCGCCGTGGCACGGATTCCGGTCCGGGTGCGGACGAAGATGCTCGTCGCCTTCGCCGTGATCGCCGCCCTGCTCGTCGCCGTCGCCGTCCTCGGCCTGCGGGTGCTCGGCCAGTCGAACGCCCGCGTCGAGTCGTTGGGGACGCTGCAACTCCGAGCCGCGAGGTACCAAGGCTTGCAGACGCAGGCACAGCAGCTGCGGCAGCTACTCGCCGTGCGCGCTGCCGCGGACTACCCGAACTACGGCACCTACGCCGGACGCAACGTCTCGGGCGTCCTCGGTCCCGTCAGCTGGATCTTCGTCGACGAGACGATTGCAGCGGCGCTCTCGCAGTTGGGACCTGCGGCGAACGAATCGCGTTTCGGGTTCGTGCCCCCGCCCGAGGATGAGAGGCTTCTACGCCAGCTTCGGGTGGATTACCGCCGCTTCTCGGACACGCTGACGCGGATCATGGCGTTCGACCGGACCGGCGTGCCGACCAAGAAGAGCCAGCCCTTCCTGGCCGTTGCGATCAGCATCGACAACGGCCTCAGCGCCCTGACCGACCAGCTCGCGACCACGACACGCGCCAAGACGGACGCCGTGATCGCTCAAAACGCGAGCTCGTACGCGGCCTCCCGAAACCTGATCGTCGGGGTCGGCGCCGGCAGCATCGCCCTGGCCCTGCTGCTCGGCTTCGTGCTCTCGCGATCGCTGCTCGAGCCCATTCAACGAACCGAGGCGCGCCTCGCGGAGATCGCCGGCGGGGACTTCTCGAGGCATGTCGAGGTGCCCAATCGCGACGAGCTCGGTGCGTTGGCCGTGAACCTGAATCGGATGAACGACGAGCTTCGGCGGCTGTACGAGGAGCTCGAGACCGTCAGCAGGCACAAGTCCGAGTTCCTCGCCAACATGTCGCACGAGCTACGGACGCCGCTGAACGCCATCATTGGCTTCTCCGAGCTCTTGCAGCAGCAGCTGTTCGGCGAGTTGAACGAGCGCCAGCTCGGTTACGTGGAGGACGTCCTCGAGGCCGGCCGCCACCTGCTGCTCCTGATCAACGACATTCTCGACCTGTCGAAGGTCGAGGCGGGAAAGATGGAGCTGGACATCTCCACCTTCTCCCTGCGCCCGACCCTGGAGCGCGCACTGGTCATGCATGCAGAGCGCGCGAACCAGGAGGGAGTGGCACTGGGATTGCGGCTCGACCCTGATGAAATAGCGATTCGGGCCGACGAACGGAGGCTGCGGCAGGTCGTCTTCAACCTGCTGTCGAACGCCGTCAAGTTCACGCCGGCGGGCGGCCGCATCGACGTCGAGGCGCGGATGAGCGACGGCGTCGTCGAGGTTGCAGTGGCCGACAACGGGTTCGGGATCGCGCCCGACGACCAGGAGCTGATCTTCGAGGAGTTCAGGCAGGCGCGCGGAGGCAGGCCGAACGAGGGGACGGGATTGGGACTCCCACTCGCAAGGAAGTTCATCGAGCTCCAGGGCGGACGATTGTGGGTCGAAAGCGTGCTCGGTGAAGGGAGCACCTTTCGGTTCACGCTGCCCGTCGAGCCGTCGGGATAGCTCCGGACATGGCGGACGAGCTCGTCCTCATCGTCGACGACAACGAGAAGAACATGAAGCTTGCTCGAGATGTGCTGCATTTCGCCGGGTTTCGCACGCTCGAGGCGGCAACCGGCGGCGCGGGCGTGACACTCGCGGTGGAGCACCTTCCGGACGTGATCCTCATGGACATCCGCCTCCCTGACATCGACGGCACGGATGCCGCGCGACAGCTCAAGGGCGACCCGAGGACGGCGCAGATTCCGATCATCGCGCTCACCTCGCTCGCGATGGAGGGCGACCGGGAGTGGTTCCTGTCCGTCGGCTTCGACGGCTACCTCGAGAAGCCGATCAGCGTCCGAGAGCTTCCTGATCAGGTGCGCAGCCATTGCACCGTGCGAGAAACGTAGGGTCTCCCCTGCCGTTACGGGAGACACCCCGCACGGCAACGAGTGCCACGGCCCCGCGCTCTGCCGCCGAGCAGTGTCGGCTCACACGGTCACGCCGGCGTCGTACCTGCTCTGCAGGTAGCGGAGATACGGCTCGGGGTCGAGAGGACGCCCGACCACGCGCTCGAGGGTTTCCTTCGGTGTCAGCTTGCGGCCCAGGGCATAGAGATGTTCCTGCAACCAGGTGCGAAGCTCGCTGAACGCACCACGCTCGAATGCCTCGTCGAGGCCGGGCAAGGCCGCCTGTGCCGCCTCCCAGATCTGCACCGACATCACGTTCCCGAGCTGGTAGGTCGGGAAGTAGCCGAAGGCGCCGCTCGACCAGTGCACGTCCTGCAGCACGCCGAAGCGGTCATCCGGCACGGTGAGCCCCAGATACTCCTTGAAGCGGGCATTCCAGGCTTCGGGCAGGTCGGCCGTCGAGAGCGCGCCGGCGATCAGCTCCTGCTCGAGCTCGAAGCGCAGGATGATGTGCATGCCGTAGGTGACCTCGTCCGCATCGACGCGGATGAAGGTCGGCCGCACGCGGTTGACGGAGCGCTGAAACGTCTCGAGCGGGATGCTGCCGAGGATCTCGGGGAACGTCGACTGGACGCGGGGGTAGAACCAGCGCCAGAACGGCAGCGAGCGGCCGACGACGTTCTCCCAGAGGCGGCTCTGCGACTCGTGCAAGGCCGACGAGCACCCGCCGGCGAGCAGCGTGCGCTCGAGCGATGCGCTGACCCCGCGCTCGTAGAGCCCGTGCCCGATCTCGTGCAAGCAGCCGAACAGCGACTCTAGGTCGCGTTCGTCGTACCGGGTCGTGACGCGGATGTCGCTCGTCGCGAAGCTCGTGCAGAACGGGTGCACGCTCGTGTCGAGGCGGAACGAGCCGGGCTCGAAGCCGAACGCCCTCATCGCCTCGAGGCCGATCTGCTCCTGTGCCGGCACGGGGAAGGGGCCGGCCGCGAACGGCTCGTCCTCGTGTCCCGCCCAGGCTGCGATGAGCGGCACGAGCTCCTCCTTGAGCCGGTCGAATACGTCTCGCACCTCCGCCGTCGTCGTGCCCGGCTCGAAGTCGTCGAGGAGGGTGTCATAGGGCTCCTCCCTGGGATCGAAGCAGGCGATGTAGCGGTGCTTGAGCTCCAGGTGCCGGTCGAGCCACGGTCGAAAGCGTGCGTAGTCGTCGTCGGCCCGCGCGACGGCCCAGGCCTCCATGCCCTCCGAGGCAGCCTTGGCCATCTCCGCCGCGAGATCCGCCGGGACACGCCGTGCCTTGGACCAATCCTCACGGGCGACCCGGATCAGGCTGGCGTCGTCCGAATCGTGGGGCAGGGACTCCTGCAGCGGCTGCAGCTCGTCGAGCAGCTCGCCGATGCGGTCGTCCGTGAACATCTCGTGAGCGACGCGCTGCAGCGTCGACAGGCGGTCGGCGCGAACGGCGCCGCCCGCGGGGGGCATCATCACGAGCTGATCCCACTCGAGCACGGTCGCAGCCGACCGCAGGTCGTCGACGTCGCCCAATCGGCGCTTCAACTCGGCGAGCTTGGGATCCACCGCAGTCTTCCTTTCCCGTCGTCGGGCAACACTAACGGCTGAACAGACGGCGACCCGTCGGGACGAACGAGGCGCCGTCCCAGATGCGCGTCTCGATCGAGAGCTCGCCCTCGTTCCAGCGGATGACGTGCAGACCCTGCGCCTCCCCTGCGCGCCGGGGGCGTGGCCGGTTGAAGCCGGGCGCGGTGGCGAGCACGACGGGGGATCGCACGGCGCCGGCGAGCGCCGAGAACTCGTGCCGCTCCACGACGGAGCTCTGGTGGATGTGCCCACCGACGATCACGTCCGCGCCCGCCGCCGAGAGCGCCTCGAGTGCTGCATCGCGATCTGCGAGCGGGAACTTGCGCGAGGCGCGCCACGGCGCCCCGGCGAGGTGGTGGTGAAGGACGACGATGCGGAGTGCGCCGGCCGGCGCATCGCGCAGGACCGCGGCTGCGTGCGCGAGGCTGTGGGGGCTCAAGCGCCCGCCCTGGTGGCGCCAGGGCCGCGCGGAGTTGAGGCCGCACGCGACGACGCCGTCGAGCGTCAGCACCGGCCGGGTTGTCCCGAACACCGCCTCGAAGGCACGCCACGGTCGTGTGAACCGCGCCGGCACCGTGTAGGGGATGTCGTGGTTCCCTGGGACTACAAGCAGGGGAGCGGCGAGACGGTCGAGCACGGCCTTCGCCTCTTCGAGCTCGGCCGGGCGGCCACGGTTCGCGAGGTCGCCGCTTGCGATGACGAGCGACGGCGTCAGCTCGAGGCAGGTTGCCACCAGCGCGTCGTTCACATCGGCCTGGCCGTGGACGCCGCAATGGAGGTCGGAGATATGGATTGCGCATGCGGCCACCGCCGGGTGAGGCTATACACTCGTTCCATGTCCGACCAATCGCCGGAGATCTTCGACGACGTCTACCTCGGCCTTCAGGCCGGGGGTGCCCTGCGCAAGCAACGCCGGGGGGAGGAGCTCACCGAGCAGGAGGAGGCCGCACTCGGCCACTGGCAGCGGCTCTCGCTCTGGCGCAAGGCGTTCGCGATCGGCGCTTTTGCGATCGGCACGTTCGGGCTCGGTTTCACGCTCGGCGGCCTCATCTTCGGTCGCCGCCGCGCGCGCGCCTGACCGTCGTGCAATCCTGTTGACCGCGGGGTCGGCGCCGGCGTAGAGTCGCGCCGTCATGCCCGCGGGCTCCTCCACGATCGTGCTGGTGCACGGCGCCTGGCATGGTGCCTGGTGCTGGGACCGGGTCGTGCCGCTGCTCGAGGAGCGCAGCCTCGATGTCGTCCGCATCGATCTCCCCAGCGTCGGGGCTCATCCCGAGAGCGGGGCCGACCTCGCCGGCGACGCCTCGGCGGTGCGCGCCGCGGTGGACGGAGTGGACGGGAACGTGCTCGTGTGCGGGCATTCCTACGGCGGCATGGCGATCACCGAGGGCGCCGCGGGGCATCCGCGCGTCACGCGCCTCGTCTACCTGTGCGCGTTCATGCCCGACGCAGGCGACTCGCTCGTGTCGATCACCGGCGGACCGGCGCCCTGGATCCAACTCCTCGATCATGGCATGACCCTGCCGGACATGACCCAGGCGGACATGCTCTTCTACGGCGATTGCGACCCGGCGACGCAGGAGTGGGCGATCTCGCACGTCCGCCCGATGGCCGCGGCGCCGTTCGCCGGAGTGATTGCGACGCCGGCTTGGGAGGACGTTCCCGCCACCTACATCGTCTGCGCACAGGACATGGCGCTCCCGCCTGAGTGGCAGCGTGACCTCTTCGCTCCGCGCGCCGACGAGGTGATCGAGTTGCAGTCGAGCCACTCGCCGTTTCTCTCGCAACCCGCGGTGCTTGCGGGGATCCTGGCCGAGCGCGCCGGCTCCTGAGCATCCCGTCACACGAACACTTGTTCGATCGAGACAGTCGCGGTAAGCTGGATCGAGATGGCAATCGAAGAGCTCGTCGTCCACGGCGCCAGGGAGCACAACCTCAAGGATGTGACCGTCCGGCTGCCGCGTAACGCGCTGATCTGCATCACGGGCCTGTCCGGCTCGGGCAAGTCCTCGCTGGCGTTCGACACGATCTATGCCGAGGGGCAGCGCCGGTATGTCGAGTCCCTCTCCGCCTACGCACGGCAGTTCCTGCAGATGATGGAGAAGCCCGACGTCGACTCGATCGACGGCCTTTCTCCTGCGATCTCGATCGATCAGAAGACGACGTCACGCAATCCGCGCTCGACCGTCGGCACGGTGACCGAGATCTACGACTACCTGCGGCTGCTCTACGCGCGGGTCGGGCGGCCGCACTGCCCGGTCTGCGGCCGGCCGATCGCCGGGCAGAGCCTCGATCAGATCGTCGAGCAGATCCTCGCCCTGCCGGACGGCACGAGGTTCACCGTCAACGCGCCGGTCGTGCGCGACCGCAAGGGAGAGTTTCGCGACGTGCTCGAGGAGCTGCGCCGCGACGGCTTCTCGCGCGTCAAGGTGGACGGGGAGACACGCCTCCTCGAGGAGGAGATCGTCCTCGACAAGAAGTTCAAGCACACGATCGAGGTCGTCGTCGACCGGCTCGTGCTGAAGCCGGACCTGCGCCAGCGGCTGACGCAGTCCGTCGAGACGGCGACGTCCCTGGCCGAAGGGCTCGTCGGTGTCGACGTGATCGACGGGGAGAGCTACCTGTACAGCGAGAACTTCGCGTGCCCCGAGCACGGTGTCTCGCTGCCCGAGCTGGAGCCGCGCATCTTCTCGTTCAACGCGCCGCACGGGGCCTGCCCGCGCTGTACCGGCCTCGGCGCGCAGCTCGAGATCGACCCGGACATGCTCGTGCCCGACGCATCGGTCTCGATCGCGGATGGGGCGCTCGTGCCGTGGTCGGTCGGCAGCTCGGGCTTCTACGAAGGCGTTATCCAGGCGATCGCCGATCGCTACGAGATCGACGTCGACCTACCGTGGCGCGATCTCACCGACGAGCAGCAGGCCTGGTTCCTCTACGGCACGAACGGCGACCGCATCCTCGTGCAGTACCGCAACCGGATGGGTCGCAAGCGCCAGTACGCGATGGCGTTCGAGGGCATCGTGCGCAACCTCGAACGGCGCTACAAGGAGACCGAGTCGGGCCAGCAGCGCGAGCGCATCGAGGAGTACATGAGCTTCCGGCCGTGCCCGGACTGCGGCGGCGCGCGTCTCAAGCCTGCCGTGCTCGCGGTCACCGTCGGCGACCGCTCGATCAACCAGTTCACGAAGCTGTCGGTTGCCGGCGCGCTTCGCTTCCTCGACGAGCTCGAGCTGACCCCGACGGAGCAGCTGATCGGCCACCGGATCGTGAAAGAGATCCGCGAGCGCCTGACATTCCTGTCCGACGTCGGCGTCGGCTATCTGCAGCTCGACCGGGCCGCGAGGACGCTGTCCGGCGGCGAGGCGCAGCGCCTGCGGCTCGCGACGCAGATCGGCTCGCAGCTCGTCGGCGTGCTGTACATCCTGGACGAGCCCTCGATCGGCCTGCACCAGCGCGACAACGACCGCCTGATCGCGACCCTCGAGCGCCTCAAGGCGCTCGGCAACACGGTGCTCGTCGTCGAGCACGACGAGCAGATGATGCGCAGCGCCGACTGGATCGTCGACATGGGGCCGGGAGCCGGCGAGCACGGCGGCCACGTCGTCGCCGAGGGCACCGCGAAGGACGTGATGCGCACGAAGGGGTCGATCACCGGCCAGTTCCTCTCCAGGAAGCGCCAGATCGCGGTCCCGCCGCGCCGCGAGGACGACCGCGGCGTCTTCACCGTGCGCGGCGCGACGCAGCACAATCTCAAGGGCATCGACGTCGAGTTTCCCGTCGCCAAGTTCGTCTGCGTCACCGGTGTCTCGGGCTCGGGCAAGTCCACGCTCGTGAACGAGATCGTCTACAAGGCGCTCGCGAACCGCCTCAACAGGCTGCGCGTGAAGCCCGGCGAGCACGAGGACGTGGAGGGCATCGAGGTGTTCGACAAGGTGATCGAGATCGACCAGACGCCGATCGGGCGCACGCCGCGTTCGAATCCGGCGACCTATACCGACCTCTTCACGCACGTGCGGGAGCTCTACTCGCTCACGCCGGAGGCGAAGGTGCGGGGCTACAAGCCGGGCAGGTTCTCGTTCAACGTTCGCGGCGGCCGTTGCGAGACGTGCAAGGGCGACGGCCAGATCAAGATCGAGATGCACTTCCTGCCCGACGTCTACGTGCCGTGCGAGACGTGCCACGGCAAGCGCTACAACAAGGAGACCCTCGAGGTGCGGTTCAAGGGCAAGTCGATCTCCGACGTGCTCGAGATGTCGGTCGAGGAGGCGCTCGAGTTCTTCGCCAAGATCCCGAAGATCCGCCGCCGCCTGCAGACCCTGCACGACGTGGGGCTCGATTACATCCGCCTCGGCCAGCCGGCGACGACGTTGTCCGGCGGCGAGGCCCAGCGCGTCAAGCTCGCCTCGGAGCTGTCGAAGGTGGCGACGGGTCGCACCCTCTACATTCTCGACGAACCGACGACGGGACTCCATTTCGCCGACATCGAGAAGCTGCTCGAGGTGCTGCAGCGCCTCGTCGACAACGGCAACACCGTGCTCGTGATCGAGCACAACCTCGACGTGATCAAGCAGGCCGACTGGGTGGTCGACCTCGGCCCCGAGGGCGGGGAGGAGGGCGGCGAGCTGATCGCCGCCGGCACGCCCGAGGAGATTGCGGCGGTCGAGCGCTCGTACACCGGGCGCTTTCTGCGCGGCGTGCTCGGCGGTCGCGAGGCGGCCGTCGCCGCCGCTTGACCGGAGCAGCATTGCCGGCCCCTCTGTCGGTGCGCACGCGGCTCGTGAGCGCGCGGGCGATCTCGTCTAGGCTCGCCGCGTGACCGAGAAGCGGCCGAAGCCCGGCACGATCGCCGACCGCGAGGCGCTGGTCGCGTCCGACCAGGCGCAGTCCGCCGTCCGTGCCTGGTGGCGCCGGGTGCCGCTGGTCTTGACGCACCCGGCGGCGGTGTTCGCGGCGCTGCGGGACGACGACGACGTCGATCTGCAGGCGCGGTCCGAGCCGATCCTCGCCATCGTCATTCTCGCCGGCATGGCCGGGATCATCCTCACGCCGACGTGGGGCACCCAGTTCGACGATGCCACCGTCGACTGGCTCGTGCTCGCCGTCGTCACCTTCATCGGCGGCATCTTCTACGGGGCGGCCGGGTACTTCCTGCTGGGGCTCGCCGTCTGGCTCGGAGCGCGTGGCGTCGGAGGCGATGCACCGGCTCGGCGCGCGCGACACGTGCTCGCATTTGCGTGTGTACCGCTCGCGCTCTCGATCGTCGTCACGCTTCCTCTGGCGCTCGTCGCCTTCGGAGCGGACTTCTTCCGCTCGGGTGGGAGCGACGACGGGACGGGCCGCGTGATCGTGCTCTCGATCGGGCTCGCCTTCATCGCCTGGAGCTTGTGCCTGCTGGCCGTCGGCCTGCGCATCACCTACCGCCTCACATGGCAGGGCGTGGTCGGCACCGTGGCGCTTGCGAGCGTCCTTGTGGCCGCCTTTGCGGTGCTTCCCAGCGTGCTCTGAGCCGTCCCCCCGGCGAACCGCGAACAGGGGTCTCGATCCCTCCGACGAGTGACGCAGACCCCCCCGACGGGGGAGCGAGCGCGAACGCCGTTGCGAGCAATGTACGAGCACTGTGGTCGGCACCTGCGGGCCGGTGAACAACGGAAGGCTGGGGCGAATGTTGCGAGATCTCGACGGCCGGATTGGGCGCACGCTGGCCGCGCTCGCCGTGGCGCTGGCACTCGGGCTCTCGCTCGTGACGTTCGTCCCCGACCTCGTCACGCCGACGGATCCCGGCACGGCGCCGTGGTGGCTCGTCGCCGTCGCATTCATGGTCGCGGAAACCTTTGTGCTGCACGCGCGGGCGCGCATCAGCGTCGCCTCGCTCTCGCCGCAAGCAGCGACCCTCGGAGCCGGTCTCTTCCTCCTCGGCACGGGTGGACTGCTCGCCGCCCAGCTCGTGGGCACCATCGTGGCTCTCGCCCTCGCAGACGCCGGTGTGCGCACGCTGCTCCGCCGCCTCGTCGTCGTGACGGCTGCGACACTGGCCGCGATCGCCGTCTTCGGCGGCATCGCGCTTTTGAGCGACGTGTCCGGGGCGCTGGGATGGGTTGCCGCGACGCTCGCGGTCGCCGCCGCGGCAGCCGTGGAGCTGCTCGCAACCCGCATCGGCCGTACGTCCGAGCACGACCGCGGCGGGATCGCCCACATCGGGCTCCTCTTCCTCGCGGGTGCCGTGGCGAGCGCCGGCGTCTCGATCGCCGCGATCGAGCTTCTTCGCGCGCAACGATCGTCCGTCGTGCTGCTCGTGCTGCCCTTTGCCTCGTGCGCGATCGCGGTCTGGGCGCACACCGCGGAGCACCGGCGCCTGCAGCATCTCCGCCTCCTGTACGAGTCGATGCGTCGCGCGCACAGGGCGCCCGGCGAGGATGCAGGAGTGTTGGAGCTGCTCGAGGCGCCTCGAACCCTCGTCGGCGCCGACGCTGCCTGGCTCGCGGTGTTCCCACGGCGCAACGAGCCCGTGCTCGTCGCCTCGACCGGGCGCGACGGCACCTCTCCGCTCCAGCCGTGCGAGCTCGACGAGGAGCGGGAAGCCGCGATCCTGGTCGAGGCCGGCGCCGTGAGCCCGAGATCGGTGCGGGGGGACGACATCGGCGACCGGCTGCATGGGCTTCTCTCGGATCTGGGCCTCCACCGCGCCATTTCGATGCCTCTTCGCGGGGAGTCCGGCGTGATCGGTCTCATGATCGTGGGCGATCATCCGGGAGGTCAGGGTGCATTCGGCGGCGAGCAGCTGCGGCTTGCCGAGACCTTCGCCGACCATGCCGCCGTGATGTTGGAGAACGACCGGCTCGAGCAGTCGGTGAGCGATCTCAGCGCGCTCAAGGAGCAGCTGCATCGGCAGGCGTACCACGACACACTCACGGGACTGCCGAATCGAGCACTGTTCGCGGAACGTGTGGCAGCTGCACTCGGTCGGGACGACGACGGCGGGATCCCGGCAGTGTTGTTCCTGGATCTCGACGACTTCAAGACGATCAACGACAGCCTGGGCCATCACGCGGGCGACGAGCTGCTCGTCGCCGTCGCCGGGCGCGTCAACAGCGCGGTGCGGGCGGGCGATCTTCCCGCACGGCTGGGTGGGGACGAGTTCGCGGTGCTCGCACGGCACGCCTGCGACGGGGACGCCGAAGGCGTCGCGGAGCGCCTGGTGTCGGCCCTCGAGGCGCCGTTCACGATCGCGGGGCGGGAGATGTCGGTGCATGCGAGCGTCGGCATCGCGTTCGGCATCCCGCATGTGACGACCTCGGACGAGCTGCTCCGCAACGCAGACGTTGCCATGTACAGCGCCAAGCACGAGGGGAAGCGCCGCCACGCCACCTACATGCCTCAGATGCACACGCGCGTGCGCCATCGCCAGGAGCTCGCGACGGCGCTGGAGATGGCGGCCAAGCGCGGAGAGATCGGTGTCCACTACCAGCCGATCGTGGACCTCGAGAGCGGCCGCATGGTCGCCGTGGAGGCGCTCGCGCGCTGGGACCGGCCGTCCCACGGCCTGCTCCCCCCGGACACGTTCATCGCGCTCGCGGACGAGATCGGGCTCATGGTCGAAATCGGCGGTGTCGTGCTGCGGGATGCCTGCTCCCGGGTCGTCTCGTGGCGGCGGTCGTTCCCCGGCATGGAGGAGCTGCGCGTCAACGTCAACCTCGCCCCCAGCGAGCTCAGCGGCCGGCAACTCGTCTCGGGCGTGGCCGCGGTCCTCGAGGAGACGGGGCTCCCCCCCGACCGGCTCGTACTCGAGATCACCGAAAGCGGGGTCATGCGAAACCCGGAGGAAGCGCTCGCCACGATGGTCGGTCTGCGCGCCCTTGGCGTCTCCCTCGCCCTGGACGACTTCGGCACCGGGCACTCCTCGCTCGCACATCTCCGGGAGTTCCCGATCGACACGTTGAAGATCGCACGGGACTTCGTCACCGGCCTGCCCGAGAGTGCCGTCGACGCAGCGTTCGTCGAGACGATCGTGCGGCTGGGAGGCTCGCTGGGGCTCGACGTCGTCGCCGAGGGGATCGAGTCCCAGCGGCAGGCGGACGCAGTCGCCGCTCTCGGGTGCGCGTTCGCGCAGGGCTTTCACTTCGGGGCGCCGCTGGCTCCTCTCGGCGTCACCTTCGCATTCGGCGCCGCCGCGTCGGCGGGCGCAACCCGACAGGTCGCCTGAGCGCTCGAGCAGGTTCAGGGCCTGCGGGGGACTACTCGGTGGAGGGTGGGCGCGCCCCGGCGGCCTCGAACTCCGCGAGCTCCTCGGCCGGCATCGTGTACGTGTGCTCGTCGGTCGGGAACGCACCGCTGCGCACGTCGGTCGCGTACGCTTCGAGCGCATCTCGGATCTCGCGTGAGAGATTCGCGTAGCGCTTCACGAACCGCGGCAGATGCCCTTCGGTGAGGCCGAGCAGGTCGTGATAGACGAGTACCTGCCCGTCGCAGCCGGCGCCCGCGCCGATGCCGATCGTCGGGATCCGAAGCCGCCGCGTGATCTCGTCGGCGACCGGAGCCGGGACGGCCTCGAGGACGATCGCGAGGCACCCGGCGTCCTCGAGCGCGAGAGCGCCCTCGACGAGAGCGCGCGCCGCCTCCGCGGTCTTCCCCTGTGTCTTGAAGCCGCCGAGGAGCGATGCCGACTGGGGGGTGAGTCCGACGTGCCCGATCACGGGAATGCCGGCCTCGACGATCGCGCGTGCGCGCCGCACCATGGGTCCTGCGCCTTCGAGCTTGACGGCGTCGGCGCGCGCCTCCTTCATGAACCGGATCGCGTTCCGCACTGCATCCTCGTCCGAGACCTGGTACGAGCCGAACGGCATGTCAGCGACGACGATCGGGCGGTGGACGGCGTGCGCCACGGTGCGCGTGAGGAACAGCATCTCCTCCATGGTCACGGGGACGGTCGTTCCCTCGTGACCGAGGACGACCATGGCCGCCGTGTCACCGACGAGGACGATGTCGATACCCGCATCCTCTGCGAAGCGGGCGCCGGGCATGTCGTAGGCGGTCACCATGACGATCTTGTCGCCCCGGCGCTTCATCTCTGCGAGCTCGGGCAACGGCAGCTTTCCAGCCGGTATGGAACTCATATCTCCTCCTGGAGGGGAACGTTGTCGATCAGGCGCGTGCCGCCCACGCGGACGGCGGCGGCGAGAACGGGAGGGTCGAACGGCGCCACCGCGATGTAGTCGACCTCGAGGCCCGCGAGGAGCGCGCGGGCACGGTCCCGGTCGCGGGTGGCGAGCGCGCGGGGCAGCGCGAGCGCGCGTTCGCGCTCGCCGGCGGTGAGGCGCGCGTTGCGGGACGAGAGGGCGAGGCCGTCGGAATCGCGCACGGTTGGGAGCGCCCGCAGCTCGAGTTCGAGCGCGAGATCGGAGATCATGCGGCGCAGCACGGCGATCTGCTGCGCGTCCTTCTGCCCGAAGTAGGCAACCGTGGGCCGCACGATGCTGAACAGCTTCAGGCAGACGGTTGCCACGCCCCGGAAGTGGCCGGGCCGGTGCTCCCCCTCGAGCATCGCGCCGAGCTGTTCCACGTCCACCCACGTCTGGAAGCCGGGCGGGTACATCTCCTCGACGGCGGGCGCGAAGACGAGATCGACTCCAGCCTCGGCGGCGACTGCGTGGTCGCGCGCCTCGTTCTGCGGATAGGCGTCCAGGTCGGAGGAGTCGGCGAACTGGGCGGGATTGACGAAGAGGCTCATCACGACCGTTGCGCATTCCTCACGGGCGGCCTGGAGGAGGGACCGGTGGCCGCCGTGGAGCGCGCCCATCGTCGGCACGAGGCCGATAGGGTCGCCGCGGCGAGGCTCGAGAGCCGCGCGCACGTCGGCGATCGTCCTGCACACCTTCACGCGATCACCGCGGTGGCGTCGGCGAGCGTTCGATACAGGTTCTCGAGCTCGGGCCGTTCGGCCCGAATCGCCTCGAGATGCCGCTCGACCGTCTCCCAGTCCCCGCGCTGAATCGGGCCCGTGAGCTCGAAGCCGTTCTCGACCGTGCGGGCCATCAAGGGATCGAGCGCCTCGGGTGGCGCGCCTGCGGCCTCGAGCAGCGAGCCCGCCGCGCGGCGCAGTGTGACGAGGTAGTTCGACGCCATGGCGGCGCCCGCGTGATAGGCGGCCCGCTCCCCGTCCTCGAGATCGAACGGCCGCAATCCGAGCAGCGCCGCCAGCCGGCGCCCGGCCGCTGCCGCCGCGCCGGTCTCGGCTGTGACGGCCGCCCAGGCGCCGTCGAGCTGCTCGGCGCCTCGCCAGCGGACGAACGTCTGCAGCGGATGGAGGCCGAAGCGGCGCTCGTGCGGGCCGAGCGCGGCGAGAGGGGTCGCTCCGCTCACATGTGCCACCCACGGCCCGACGGCGACCGCGGCGGCGACCTCCGCAATCGCCCGGTCCGGGACGCACAGCAGCACGAGCTCCGGCGCGTCCTCGCCCACATCGACGCCCCGCTCGGAGAGCCGGGCAGAAACGGCCGAGCCGACGCGGCCGGCACCGATGACGTGAATGCGCTCGAACATCTGCGTTGCTCCAGTTCCCTCGGGATACCGGGCACCGCGATCATAGCCCGCGCTGCGGCCGCGGCGGGTGCGTTTACCCCTCGAGCCGCTCCCGCAGGCGCGTACGCACCTGTGGCCAGTCGTCATCGAGGATCGCGTACCAGGCAGAGTCTCGGTTCTCGCCGCCGCGCACCAGCATGTGCTTCTCGTGGATGCCTTCGAACCTCGCTCCCAGCGCCGCAAGCGCGCCGCGCGAGCGCTCGTTCGCAGCGTCGGTCTTGAACTCCACCCGCCGGCATCCGAGCGTGACGAACGCGTACGTGAGCTGCAGGAGCTTGGCCTCGACGTTCGCGCCGGTGCCCCAGGCGTCGCTCCGCAGCCACGTCCAGCCGATCTCGAGGCTGCGGTGCTCCGGACGGAGGGCGAGGTACCGGGTCGAGCCGATCGCAGCCCCGGACGCCTGCGAGACCGTTGCGAACGGCAGGTGGACGCCCGCGGCAGCGAGTGCGAGCGCGTCGTCGAGCCATTGTCCCAGCTCATCAGGGGTCTGCGGCTGCAAGATCGGCAGCCAGCGCCAGACGCGCTCATCACGCGATGCCGCGAACAGGTCGTCCAGGTGTTGCCGACCCAGGGGCTCCAGGCGGACGATCTGCCCCTCGAGCACGGGTGTAGCGGCTCGCTCCACGGAGCTGGACAGTACACTCGCCTCATGCCGATCTACGAGTACGCGTGCATGGAGTGCGAGGAGCATTTCGACGAGCTCGTTCGCCGTGACGACCAGGTCGTCGCGTGCCCTTCCTGCGGAGCCGCGGACGTGCTCAAGCAGGTCTCGGCCTTCGCCGTGCACGGCACTGCCTCGACGCCGAGCTTCGGTGGGGCGGGCGGCGGCTGTTGTGGCGGCGGTTGCGGCTGCGGCTAGGCACGCAAGGTCGCGCCGGCGATCCGAGCATCCGGGTGCCGTCCTAGACTGGCGCCGATGACCGAAGTACTCGAACGAGCCTCGGCCCTCCGTGTCCACGGGGACGAGACTGCCGGGTGCACCCGCTGTCCACTTGCAGCAACGCGCGGACAGGTCGTCTTTGGCTCGGGCAACCCCGATGCGGAGCTACTCCTCGTCGGTGAGGCACCCGGCTTTCACGAGGACCAGAGCGGGGTGCCGTTCGTGGGACAGGCCGGCCAGCTGCTCGAGCGGTTGCTTGCCTCGATCGGCCTCGAGCGCTCGGACGTCTACGTCGCGAACCTGCTCAAATGCCGACCGCCGCAGAACCGTGACCCGTTGCCCGAGGAGATCGCGGCCTGCGAGCCGCACCTGTTCCGCCAGATCGAGCTGATCCGGCCCACCGTCGTGGCAACGCTCGGCAACGTCGCTACCCGGCTGCTCTCCGGTCGTGACGTCGGCATCACACGCGTCCACGGCCAGGAGCAACAGGTCACGCTCGGCGGCAAGGCCGTCGTGCTCTACCCGCTCTACCATCCCGCCGCCGCGCTCTATACACCGTCGATGCTCGGGGTGCTGGAGCACGACTTTGCCCGCATCCCGGCTCTCCTCGGCACAACGATGCCGCCGGCAGGCAGCCGGCGCTTCGACCTGCCGGAGGATGGCGCTCCGAGCGCGGCGCCTGGCACGGCTCCGATCGAGGCAGGGCTCGAAGCAGTGCAGCTCGGCCTGTTCTGAGGTGCTCGAGGTGGAGACAGGCTCGGCCCGCGAGACGGAGGCGCTCGGTGCCCGGCTCGCCGCCCGCCTGCACGCGGGCGATACCGTACTCGTCAGCGGTGAGCTCGGATCCGGGAAGACGACGTTCGTGCGGGGCGCGTGCCGCGCACTCGGTGTGACGGAGGCGGTCACGAGCCCGACCTTCACGATCGGCCACCTGTACGCGGGCGACGTCCGGGTCGCTCACCTCGATCTCTACCGCTTCGTCGGGCTGGGTGCAGCCGATTGGGGAGATCTCGAGCCGTATTTCGACGACACGATCGCATTCGTCGAGTGGCCCGAGGCAGGTGCCGGCGTCCTCCCGCCGGGACGCGTCTCGGTCAGCCTTGTCCACGTGATGCCGGAGCAGAGGCTCGTTCGCCTCGACGCGGCGGAGCGGGCGCTGCTAGAAGGGCTCGAGCGTGCTGATCCTCGCGTTCGACACGGCAACTGACGTCGCCACGAGCGCGCTCGTCGACAGCGGCGCGATCCGCGGCGAGCGTGTCTCGCGCGCCTCGACCTTGCTCGAGGACCTCGACGTGCTATTGCACGATGCGGGTGCGACGCCGGCTGATGTCGACGCGCTCGTCGTCGGCACGGGACCCGGGAGCTTCACCGGCACCCGCATCGGCCTCGCCGTCGCCCGCGGCCTTGCCCTCGCCCTCGATCTCCCCGCCGCAGGCGTGTCGACGCTCGATGCGCTCGCCGCCGCAGCGGCGGGCGTGCTTCCGGTCGTCGACGCCCGCCGCGGCGAGGTGTTCGTCCCGGGTCCGCGCGCCGTGGCGCCGGACGGCCTCGGCGCGTCCGTGTGCGGCGTGACGTGCGTCGGCGACGGTGCCAGGCGCTATCGCATCGTGCTGGAGCGTGCCGGGGCTGTCGTCCCACCCGACGCAAGCCCGCTCCATGTGCCCCGGGCGAGCCTGCATGCCGCACTCGCCGTTGCCTTTGGTCCCGCCGAAGCCATTCTTCCGGTCTACGGGCGCGTGCCCGACGCCGTACGGTCGCTCGCATGAGCTTCGAGCTGCGCAGACTCGAGCTCGGCGACCTCGACGCAATCGAGGTGATCGAGAAGGCGTCCTACCCGACCCCGTGGTCGCGCTCGATGTTCGCGAGCGAGGTCGCGAAGCCGAGCTCGCACTCGATTGCCGCCGTGACACCCGAAGGGGAGCTGATCGGCTACCTCGTGCTGTCCCGGTACGTCGATGCCTGGCACGTAATGAACGTTGCCGTCGCCGACTCCCACCGCCGCCGCGGCGTCGCCTCGGCCATGCTGGAGCGGCTGTTCGCGCTGACACGGGGCGACGCGCAGCGCGGCTACACGTTGGAGGTGCGCGTGTCGAACGTCGCGGCAATTCGGCTCTACGAGCGGTTCGGGTTCACGTCCAAGGGTATCCGCCGTGGTTACTACACTGACAACAGAGAGGATGCGTTGATCATGTGGAGAGACCCCGAGCCGCCTTCGGGCGCAACGCCTGCGTCGAGCGGAGAGGAGCACGGAGCCCGGTGATCCTCGGAATCGAGACGTCGTGCGACGAGACTGCCGCCGCAGTCGTCACGGAGACCGGGAGCATCCTGTCCTCGATCGTGTCCTCGCAGGCTGCCTTGCACGCCCCCTACGGCGGCGTCGTGCCCGAGATCGCGTCGCGCCGCCATCTGGAGCTAGTGTCCCCGGTCGTGCGAGAGGCCCTCGACGTAGCCGGAACGACCCTCGCCGCGATCGATCGCGTCGCCGTCACCCGCGGGCCCGGGCTCGTCGGCGCCCTGCTCGTCGGTCTCTCGGCCGCCAAGGCGATCGCCTGGGCGCGCCGTCTTCCGCTCGTGCCCGTCGACCACCTGCACGGGCATGTCGCCTCGCTCTACCTCGGAGATGCGCCTGTCGAGCCGCCGTTCACGTGCCTGCTAGCAAGCGGCGGCCACACGCTGTTGCTCGCCGTACGCCGACGCGGCGCGTTCGAGCGACTCGGCAGCACGCTCGACGATGCGGCCGGCGAGGCCTTCGACAAGGGGGCGCGCCTCCTCGGACTCGGCTACCCCGGCGGCGCCGAGATAGACAGGGTCGCGCGCGACGGCGACCCCGGCGCATGGGCATTTCCGGTCGCGCGCGTCCCCGGGCTCGACTTCTCGTTCTCGGGTCTCAAGACAGCGCTGCTGTACGCGGTCCGCGACCTCTCACCGGACGAGCTCGACGCACGGCGCGCCGACCTCGCCGCCTCCTACCAGCGCGCGATCGTGACCGCGCTGACGGCTCGGCTGCGCGCTGCGGTCGACGCAACCGGCGTGGAACGAGTTGCCGTCGTGGGTGGTGTCGCGGCCAACTCGGAATTGCGGGCGGCACTGCCGGAGGCGGCATTTGCTCCACTCTCGCTGTGCACCGACAACGCGGCCATGATCGCGTCGGCCGCGCGCTACGACGAAGAGCTTCCGTATCCCGACTACCTCGGGCTGGATGCGTACGCGTCGGCTGCCTGATGCGGTTGTGCTCGCCGTGGTTGCGTCCGCGTGCGCGCTGCTGCTCGCCGGCGCGGCCGGGGCCGACGAGGCACCGCCGACCGGCGCCGCCGGCTGGGAGAGCCTCCTCGGCGACCGGCCCGCGCCGCAGCTCGGCGGGCGTTGGATCGTCGTGCTCGGAACGCCGTCGCTCGCCTCGCGCGTCGAGGCAGCCGGAGGAACGGCGTCGGAGGAGCAGGAGCGTGCCTGGACGGCGGCGGCGGCGAAGAGCCAGCGCAACGTGATCGCGCGTCTTGCCTTCCACGGCGCCCCGATCGAGCCGGAGCACGTCTATCTGCGCACGTTCAACGGATTTGCCGCGTCCCTGGATGCCCGCACGCTCGCGATCGTGGAGCGCGACCCCGACGTCGTCGGGGCGTTCCCGGTGCGGGCTGCGTTCCCGACCGCGTCACGCCCGGTGCTCGAGAGCGAGGCCTTCGGCCCGGCAAGCGGTCGTCGTGCCGAGCTCGGCATTCCGGGCTTCGACGGCACCGGCACCACGATCGCCCTCCTCGATACCGGCGTCGATCTCGCGCATCCGTTCCTCCGCGGGCGCCTGCTGCCCGGGTTCGACGTGCTCGACCCGGGCGGCGATGCGAGTGCCCGGCAGAATCCGACCGCGCCCGGACGGCCCGAGCGGCACGGCACCGAGGTCGCGGGGCTCGTGGTGGGCTCGCACGGCCCTGCGACGCTGCAGGGAGTTGCGCCGGGCGCATCGCTGCTCCCGATCCGCGTCGCCGGCTGGCAGCCCGATGCATCCGGCGGTGTCGCGGTCTACGGTCGCACCGACCAGCTGCTCGCGGGGCTCGAGTTCGCCGTCGACCCCAGCCAGGACGGTGACGCGCACGACGCCGCGCGTATTGCCCTCGTGGGTGTCGGAGAGCCGTTCGCAGCCTTTACCGACGGACCGCTGGCGCGGGCTGTCGAGGGGGCGACGGCGCTGGACACCCTCGTCGTCGCAGCGGCCGGCAACGACGGGCCGGCAGGCCCGGCATTCGGCAACATCGCCGGTCCCGGTGGCGCGCCGGCGGCGCTCACGGTCGGAGCGACCGACGCCCGCAGGCGTAGCCCGACCACGCACGTGCTCCTTCGTGCGGGATTGCGGGTGATGCTGTCGGGTAACCAGCCGCTTGGTGGAGCCGTCGCGCCGAGCGCGACCGTCTCACTGCCCGTGACAGCCCTCACCCGCGTGGCAAACGTCGTCGTCGGTGGCCCCGGGGGTCTCGCGCGACTGTTCAACCGCCGCGGCTTCAGCCGCGTCGCGGGGGCTGCGGCACTGCTGCCGAGCGGCACGTCGTCACCAGAGGCGGTACGCGAGGTTGTCGCCGCCGGTGCACGCGCGGTGCTTGTGGACGGCCCCCTCCCGGCCGGCTCGCTCGGTATCGACGAGCCCGTCGAGATCCCGATCCTCGGGCTCGAGCGAGCCGTGGCGTCGGCCGTGCGGTCGTCCCTCGCCAGGAGCATTCCCGTCTCGATTGCGATCGGTGCCTCATCGTTCGACGCGAACCGCGAGGCGGGCGCCGTCGCTCCGTTCTCCTCCGAAGGGCTCGCATTCGACGGTGGGCTCAAGCCCGAGGTGACAGCGGCCGGCGTCGGGCTCGCGACCGCCGATCCGGGCCGGAACGAAGACGGCACGGCGCGGTTCGGGGCGATCAGCGGCTCGAGCGCAGCGGCTGCGCTCGTTGCCGGAGCTGCTGCGCTGCTCGCGCAGGCTCGCCCCGATCTCAGCGCTGCCGAGCTGAAGCAGGCTATCGTCGCCTCCGCACGCCGCCCCGGCCGTGGCCTCGCGGGCGGTGCAGGGTCAGCCGACCCTGCCGCGGCTTCCGCCGTCGAGCTCGTCGCCGACCCGCCCACCGTTGCATTGGGCGCGGCGCGCACCCAGAACGCCGGCGTCGGGCGAGTCGTCACCCTGCGCAACGTCTCCCGGCGCCGGCTCGATCTCACGATCGAGGCGGGAGCAGCAGATCAGGCCGACATCGAGCTCGTCGCACGGCCCAGCGCACTCCGCCTGCGACCGGGACAGAGCGCCGAGATCTCCCTGTCGGCAAACGTTCCGCTCCTCCCGCGTGCGCCGGCGGCGCTCGACGGCGTGCTCCGTGTCCTCGTGCGCCACGGCACGACTCTGCGCGTGCCGTGGTCGATCGCGATCCCGCCCATCCATCGCCCACTGGTCACCGGCGCGAAGCTCTCGAGCCGAAGCTTCTCTCCATCGGACGTGGATCCGGCGGTGCTGACCGTCGTCGCGGGCCGGGTGGACGGCAGCGCCGACCGTCCCCAGCTGATGCCGCTCGAGCAGCTGCAGATCGATCTCTACCGCGGCGGTAACCGTGTAGGCACCCTCGTCCGGATCCGCGACGTGCTGCCGGGGCGGTACGCATTCGGCATCACGGGCCGGGGTCCCGCCGGGCACCGGCTGCGGCCGGGGGACTACGAGCTCATGATCGTCGCCACGCCCGTCGGCGGGGGAGATGCCAACCAACATCCCGTCCCCTTCACGATCAAATGACGACCGGTCACCGCCCTGGGGCAGAGGTATAGTCGGGCGTCGTGAGCGGTGCACAGGTCATGGGATGAGCGCCACCGACACCCCGCCGACGCACCTGCGAGAGAACCCCTTCGAGCTCGCCCAGGCGCAGCTGCGACGGGCCGGCGAGATCTTCGGCATCGACGACAACCTCGTTCGTGTGCTGTCCCAGTGCAAGAAGGGCGTCGAGGTCTCCGTCCCCGTGCGCATGGACGACGACAGCGTCCAGGTGTTCGAGGGGTACCGCGTCGTGCACAACATGACCCGTGGACCGGCGAAAGGCGGCATCCGCTACCACCCGTCCGCCACGCAGGACGAGGTCAAGGCGCTCGCGATGTGGATGACGTGGAAGTGCGCGCTCATGGGGCTTCCGTTCGGCGGTGCCAAGGGCGCTGTCGTGTGCGATCCGAAGCTGCTGTCGATCGGTGAGAAGGAACGGCTGACGCGCCGCTACACGACGGAGATCATCAACGAGATCGGGCCCGAGAAGGACATTCCTGCGCCCGACGTCGGCACCGACGCCCAGGTGATGGCGTGGATCTTCGACACCTATTCCATGAACGTCGGCTATTCGGTGCTCGGGGTCGTGACCGGCAAGCCGCTCTCGGTCGGAGGCTCGGTCGGGCGCGACGGCGCGACGGCTCGCGGATCCCTTTACTGCATCCGCACCGCCCTGCAGAAGCGAGGTGGCCGGCTGCACGACACACGCGTTGCCGTACAGGGCTTCGGCAACGTCGGCTCGAACCTCGCGCGCCTGCTCGCGGAGGAGGGCGTCCGCGTGATCGCCGTGTCCGACTCGAAGGGCGGTGTGCACAACCCCTTCGGTCTCGACGTGCCGGCCGCGATCGCCTACAAGCGCGAACACGGCACCGTGGCGGACTTCCCCGGGGCAGACGCGATCACGAATGAGGAGCTGATCGAGCTCGACTGCGACGTGCTCGCTCCGTGCGCGCTCGAGCAGGTGATCACTGCCGAGAACGCTCCGCGCGTGCGGGCAACGCATGATCTGTGAGGGCGCCAACGGGCCCACCACGCCGGGAGCGGACCAGATCCTCGAGGAGCGAGGCATCCTCGTGCTCCCGGACGTGCTCGCAAACGCCGGCGGCGTCGTCGTCTCGTACTTCGAATGGGTCCAGGGGCTCCAGGAGTACTTCTGGAAGGAGTACGAGGTCAACGCCAAGCTGAACGACATCATCGTGCGCGCCTTCGAGGAGACCTGGTCGACGCGCGAGCGCTATGCCACGAGCATGAGGACGGCCGCCTACGGGCTCGCCGTGCAGCGTGTCGCCGAGGCGACCACGATTCGCGGCCTCTATCCCTGACGCCCGCTCCTCCGTGTCCCGCGTCGTCGTCTACCACGCCGCCGGCTGCCACCTCTGCGAGCGTGCGCTCGACGTCGTCAGGGAGGCACACGAGGAGCTCGGGTTCACCCTGGAGCTCGTCGACATCGGTGGCGACGCCACGCTCGAATCGACCTATCGAGAGTCGATCCCCGTCGTCGAGATCGACGGCGAGCGAGCCTTCACCTACTTCGTTCCGCGCGCGGCGCTTCGCGCCCGTCTCTCGAACTGACGGTTCTCACGTCGCCGGTCGAAGGTCACAGGCAGAATGTGACGGCTTGTCACAAGCTCACGGCAGATCGAGGGAGAAACGTTGGCTGAACGACTGACAGTGGGCGTGGCTGCGCGGCTGAGCCGGTACCTGCAGGTACTGACGCAGGCGAAGAAGATGGGGAAGGACAGGATCTCCTCGCAGGAGATCGCCGAGTACACCAACATCAACGCGACGCAGATCCGCCGCGACCTGTCGGGCTTCGGCAAGTTCGGGAAGCGCGGCGTCGGCTACAACATCGACTCGCTGCTCGGCGAGATCCGGAAGATCCTGCGCACGCAGGGACAGCACAACATCGCCCTCGTCGGAGCCGGCCGCCTGGGAGAGGCGATCGCGAGCTCACCGATCTTCGCCGAGCACGGCATCACCGTCGCCGCCGTCTTCGACAACGATCCCGCGAAGATCGGGCACGCGCTCGGAGGCGTCGCCGTCAGCCCGCTCGAGAACCTCGACGAGCTCGTGCGCGAGCGCAACATCATCGTGGGCGTGCTCGCCGTGCCCGCCGACGCCGCACAGCAGGCAGCCGACGGACTCGTCGGCGCCGGCGTCAAGATCGTCTTCAACTACTCGCAGGCGCTGCTCAACACGCCATCCGATGTGCAGGTGCACACCTCGAACCCGGCCGTCGAGCTGTTGTACGCGTTGTATTTTCATTTGACCTGACGGTCGCGGCAAGAAGTACGCGGCGCCGGCAACAACTGCCGCCCGACGTAGATTGACTGGATGCGCATCCTGCTCTGGCACGGGTACCTCCTCGGCGGCACCGGGTCGAACGTGTACACCCGCATGCTCGCCCGCGAATGGGCCCGCGCGGGGCACGACGTCACCGTCTTCTGCCAGGAGCCCGACCCGGAGGCGTACGACCTCGGCGGCGTGCCTGTCGTGCGGCCCGATGTTGGGGGGCTGCTGCCCACCTTCGTACTCGACCGCTATGAGGGCTACCGCGTGGCGCGCGTTCAGGACTGCACGCAGGCCGAGCTCGATGCCTGGGTGGAGGCGAACGCATCCGTCTTGCGCGCGCATCTTCCCGCGGACGTGGTCTTCTGCAACCACGTGCTGCTCGGCGGGCCGGTCGGCGCCGCCACCGGAGCCCGATTCGCCGTCAAGGCGCACGGCTCGGAGCTCGAATACTCGATGCGCGGCAACGAGCGGCTCGCCCGTTGGGGACAGGAGAGCCTGCGCCGGGCGGCGGCGACCTTCGTCGGCTCGGCCCACATTCGCGAGGTGCTGGAGGAGGTCTGCGGTTCCGTCGAGCGCGTCTACGAGGTGCCACCCGGGGTCGACATCGACGATTGGGTGCCGGAACCACGACAGGAGGCTCTCGAGGCGCTGCTCGCGACGGCGCGCGACGACCTGCCGAACGCCGGCGACGCGAACGAGCGGCTCCCCGATGAAGGCAACGCCGACCGCCTCGCAGCGTTCCTCGCAGGCGACCAGCCAACGGTCGTCTACTTCGGCAAGCTGATCCGCAACAAGGGCGTCCACGTCCTGCTCGAGGCGCTCGGCGGCGTCGATGCACGCGCGGTGATCGTCGGCTTCGGCGACTACCGCGCCGAGCTCGAGGCGTCCGCCGGCGAGCGGGTGCTCTTCACCGGGCCGCTCGACCATCGCCACCTCACCCACCTCCTCGCGCTCGCCGACGCCTGCGTCGTGCCGTCGATCTTCCCCGAGGCGTTCGGCATGGTCGCCGCCGAGGCGGCCGCGACAGGCTGCCCGCCGCTCGTCGCCCGCCATTCGGGTCTTGCGGAGGTGGCCGCCGGGCTCGCCGAGGAGTACCCGCCGCATCTCCGTCACCTTGCCTCCTTCGCCACGGGCGACGCTCTCGACCTGCGTGCGAAGCTCACCGAGCTGCTCTCGCTCGGAACGGCCGACCGGGAGGCGATCCGGGCTGCGGCGCGATATGCCACCGTCGAGCGCTGGAGCTGGGCCGGCGTCGCGCGGCGCCTGCTGGAACCGCTTTAGCGCGCGGAACGTGTGCCGTGCGGGGGCGCGCGGAACGTGTTGCCGTGCGCGGTGTCCCCGTATGAGCAGGGGAGACACTCCGACGCTGCGGCAGTACTGCAGCCTGTCGCCCGGCCTTCCCGGACCGCAGGATCAACTACCCTTTTCGCGCCATGGGTGACGAGCAAAAGGTGGGATACGACCAGCTGCTGATGGAGGCACGCGAGCGCTACGAGGCGGCAGACGACTTCACGGTCGCCGTGGAGGAAGAGTTCGCTCTCCTCGATCCTGCGAGCCTCGATCTCGTCAATCGCTTCGAGGACGTGCAGGAGGCAGCGCGTGACACCCCGGCCGAGCCGAACCTGGTCGGTGAGCTGATCGCCTCGGAGGCGGAGATCAAGACGGGGCGTGTCGAGTCGTTCGCGGACGTGCCCGCACTGATCGCCGAGCGCCGGATCGAGCTCGCCGCTCTTGTCGAGCCGCTCGGGCTCACCCTCGGCGCAACCGGCACCCATCCATGGGCGGACTGGAAGGACCAGCGGATCATCGACACGCCGCACTACCGTCGCAATGACGAGATCCTCCGCTACGTCGTGTGGAAGAACAACACGTTCGGCTTCCACGTCCATATCGGCATCCGCGGTGCCGACCGTGCTGTCGCGGTCACCGATGCGCTGCGCAACTGGCTGCCCGAGCTCCTCGCCCTGTCGGCCAGCTCGCCGTTCGCCGAGGGGGTCAACACCGGGCTGCATTCGGCACGGACGCAGAACTTCACCCGCTTCTTTCCGCGCTGCGGCGTGCCCGACGTGCTCGGATCGTGGGCCGCGTACGAGCAGTACGTGCGGTTCCTCTACGAGACCGGGTCGATCTCCGAGCACACCCAGCTCTGGTGGAGCGTGCGGCCGCACCTCGCCTTCCCGACGGTGGAGATCCGGATCTGCGACGGCCAACCCGAGCTCGCAGAGTCCCAGGCGCTCGCCGCGCTGTGTGTCGCGTTGGCGGCGCGGATCGCGCGCGCGATCGACGAAGGCGAGCCGATCGTGCTGCAGCCACGGCGCCTGATCGAGGAGAACATGTGGCGCGCAATCCGATACGGGTTCGCAGGCGACCTGATCGACCTCGAGCGAGGGGACGTCCTGCCGGCACCGGCTCGGATCGAGCGGCTGCTCGAATGGGTGCTGCCCGTCGCCGAAGAGATCGGCGCCGCACCCTTCCTCGCCCTCCCGGAGCAGAATGCGGCCGAGCGCCAGATCGCGCGGGCCGAAGAAGGCGCGTCCCTCGCCGAGATCTACGCCGAGCAGGTCGAGGCCACCGTCGGTGCCCCGCGATAGCCGAGACCTTCGCGCCGGTAGCGGCCGAACCGGCCGTCACGGCGAGCTTTGTGCTACATAATTCCCCGCGCCGAACCTCTTTCGGCGCTTTCTTTGTGACGGGCTCCCGGAGGATTGATGGACTTCTTCAATGACCACGCGGTTGCATTCGCGCTCGCCTGCGCGGCTGCCGCGGTGCTGTACGGGCTCTACCTGACCTACTGGCTGCTCAGCCAGCCGGCCGGCAACGAGCGCATGCAGAGAGATCTCGGGCGCCGTCCAGGAAGGCGCGGCCGCATATCTGCGCAAGCAGTACACGACGATCGCCGGCGTTGCAGTCGTCGTGTTCTTCGTGGTCGGCCTGTACCACCAGCTCGGGTGGGGCACAGCCTTCGGGTTCATGATCGGAGCCGTGCTCTCGGCGTCGGCCGGCTTCATCGGCATGAACGTCGCCGTCCGCTCCAACGCGCGCACCGCCGAAGCTGCGCGCGAGGGCATCCCGCCGGCGTTCAAGGTCGCATTCAGGGCGGGCTCCGTCACGGGCCTGCTCGTCGTCGGCCTCGGCCTGCTCGGCGTTGCCGGCTACTACTGGTTCCTCACCGGCGGGCTCGGCAACAGTCCGGAATCCGCCGTCGACGACCTCATCGGCCTCGCATTCGGGGGATCGCTGATCTCGGTGTTCGCTCGCCTCGGGGGCGGCATCTTCACGAAGGCGGCCGACGTCGGCGCAGACCTCGTCGGCAAGATCGAGGCGGGCATCCCCGAGGACGATCCGCGCAACCCTGCCGTGATCGCCGACAACGTCGGCGACAATGTCGGCGACTGTGCCGGCATGGCCGCCGACCTGTTCGAGACCTATGCCGTCACGGCCGTCGCGGTGATGCTGCTGGGCACCGCGTACCCGAGCAGCAACCTCTGGCTCTTCCCGCTCTCGCTCGGCGGGATCTCGATCCTTGCGTCGATCATCGGCACCTTCTTCGCGCGGGTCGGCAAGGGCCCGAACGCGATCATCAACGCGCTCTACACCAGCGTGATCGTCGCAACCGTGCTGTCGGCGGTCGGGTTCATCCCGGTCACCCTGGCGTTCGACGGCGGCAAGTTCTCGTTCTGGCAGCTGTACGGATCGGCGCTCGTCGGCCTCGCGGTCACGTTCCTGCTCGTCGCGATCACCGAGTTCTATACCGGCAGTCGCTGGAGCCCCGTCAAGAAGATCGCCGAGGCCTCCACCACGGGTCACGCCACGAACATCATCGCCGGGCTCGCCAAGGGCATGGAGGCGACCGCTCTTCCCGTCATCGTGATCGCCTCCGGCGTGATCGCGGCCTACGAGATCGCGGGCAGCAACATCTACGGCATCGGCGTCGCCGTGATGGCGCAGCTCTCGATGGCAGGGTTGATCGTCGCGCTCGACGCGTACGGCCCGGTTACGGACAACGCGGGCGGCATCGCCGAGATGGCGAACATGCCCGAGTCGGTGCGCGGCGTCACCGATCCGCTCGACGCGGTCGGGAACACGACGAAAGCCGTCACCAAGGGCTACGCGATCGGGTCTGCCGGGCTGGCAGCCCTGATCCTGTTCGACGAATACACGCGCGGCCTCGCCGACAAGAGCCTCGACACCGTGTTCTCGCTCAGCGATCCGTACGTGATCGCCGGCCTCTTCATCGGCGGCATGATGCCGTTTCTGTTCGCCGCCTTCGCGATGACAGCGGTCGGCCGGGTCGGGGGCGAGGTCGTGGAGGAAGTGCGTCGCCAGTTCCGCGAGGACCCGGGCATCATGGAGGGCACCTCGCGTCCGGACTATTCGCGCGCCGTCGGGATCGTCACGGCCTCGGCGATCAGGGGCATGCTCGTACCCGCGGCGATCCCGGTCGTCGTGCCGATCGTGGTCGGCATCATCAGCGTCAAGATGCTCGGAGGCCTGCTCATCGGCACCATCGTCACGGGCATCTTCCTCGCAATCTCGATGACGTCGGGTGGCGGCGCCTGGGACAACGCGAAGAAGCTGATCGAGGACGGCCTCTACGGCGGCAAGGGCTCCGAGGCGCACGCCGCGGCGATCACGGGCGACACGGTCGGCGACCCCTACAAGGACACGGCCGGCCCGGCCATCAACCCGATGATCAAGATCGCGAACATCGTCGCGATTCTCATCATCCCGCTGCTCGCGTCGATCCACGGCTGACGCGCGCAGGGCATGTTCCGGACGAGCGTGCGGGGAGGTTCCTGGTTCCCCCGCACGCGCTGATCGCTTCACCGACCCGGCTCCGGGTCGCGCTCTAGACTCGGCCGGTGCCCAGTCGCCGTAGACGGGAGATCGAGCTCGAGCGGGTGCTCGGCACGCCGGCCCTCTTCGCGACTGCCTACGGCAACGTCGGCTCGTCGATCTACTACGCGCTCGGCCTCACCGCCGTCTACGCGCTCGGCCTCACACCGCTGGTCTTCCTGGTGGCGGGGGTCATCTTCGCCGCCACGGCGGCGACTTATGCCGAGGGAACCGTCCACTATCCCGAGGCGGGAGGCTCAGCGAGCTTCGCGCGGCACGGGTTCAACGAGCTCATCAGCTTTGGTGCCGCGTGGGCCCAGATGCTCGTCTACATCGTCACCGTTGCCACCTCCGCGTTTTTCGTGCCGCACTACCTGTCCATCTTCTGGGAGCCGCTGAAGACGAACCCGTGGGACATCGTCGGCGGCGCCGCCGTGATCGTGATCCTCGTCGCGCTCAACATCGTCGGCGTCCAGGAGGCGGCGAAGCTCTCCATCACGCTCGCGGTCGTCGACTTCGCCACCCAGGTGCTGCTCGTCATCCTCGGTTTCGCCCTCGTGTTCAGCCCGGAGATCCTGACCGGCAACATTCACTGGGGGGTGGCCCCGACCTGGGGCAACCTTGCGATCGCGATTCCCGTTGCGATGCTCGCCTACACCGGGGTGGAGACCGTCTCCAACCTCGCGGAGGAGGCGCGCGAGCCGTCGCGCAGCGTGCCCGATGCGTACAAGCTCGTGGCAGGGGCCGTCTTCGCGATCTACCTGACGCTGCCTCTGATCGCGTTGTCGGCGCTGCCGGTGAAGCTCATAGACGGGCAGCTGACGACGCTCCTCGCCCTCCCTCCGGAGCAGGGCGGTTACGCGAACGACCCGATCCTGGGCGTTGTCGACAACCTCGGCGTGGAGGGCGGGCTGCTCAAGGTGCTCGAGGTCTACGTCGGCGTCCTCGCCGCCACGATCCTCTTCATCGCCACGAACGCGGGCGTCATCGGCGCCTCGCGCATCACCTACTCGATGTCCAGTTACCGGCAGTTGCCCGAGATCTTCCGCCGCCTGCACCCGACCTTCAAGACGCCCGTGCTCTCGCTCGTCCTCTTCGCCGGTATCGCGCCGATCCTGATCATCCTGCCCGGCAACACCAGATTCGTGGGCACCCTCTACTCGTTCGGTGCAACGCTGTCGTTCACGGTTGCGCATTTCTCTCTCGTACGACTGCGCATGAAACAGAAGGAGCCCGACGAGGAGCTCTACCGTGCGCGCCCGAACCTCCGTGTGGCAGGCATCGACTGGCCGGTGTTCGCGATCGTCGGTGGCCTTGCGACGGGAATCTCGTTCCTCGTCATCCTCGTCCAGAACCCGACGACGCGCTGGGTCGGGCTCGGGTGGCTCGCCGCCGGCGTCGTCTTCTACGCGGTGTACCGGCGGCGGTTCGTAGGGGCGAGCCTGACGGCCACCGTGAAGGCGCCGCCCGCGTTCGGGCCGGCGCTTGCGCTCCAGTACCGGCGCCTGCTCGTTCCCATCGTCACCGGGCAGCCGTCGGACGACGCTCTCGATGTCGCGTGCAGCCTCGCATCCGAGCGGGGCGCGCGCATTCTGGCGCTGAACGTGCTCGAGGTTCCGCTCGACACACCCCTCAACGCCGAGCTCCCGTGGCTGGAGGCTGCGGCCAACGCGGAGCTCGACGAGGCCGTCGCGATCGGCGACTCATACGGGGTCGACGTGCAGGACCGGCTCGTACGTGCGAGGAGCGCAGGCCCTGCGATCGTCGACGAAGCAGAGCGGCGTGGAACGGAGATCATCGTCATCGGCTCGCCGCGGAAGGCACTCACCAGCGCCCAGCGCGCCGTTTTCGGCCGCACCGTCGACTACGTCCTGCGACATGCCCCCTGCCGCGTGATGGTGACCGCGTCACCCGACGAGGAGGCCGCGTGAAGCCGTACAGGCTCCTCGTCTTCACGTTCGGCGTGGTATTCACGGGGATCGGCATCGTCCTGATCGCCGTCACCGCGGCACAGGGAGGCGGCGTCCTCGGCTTCGTCCTCGGCGCGCTGTTCATCGTGCTCGGAATCGCCCGTATCCAGCTGGAGCGCAAGCGTGGCGCGTAAGGTCCGCGGCTTCGAGCGCGTCCTCGACAGCCGCGAGCTGTTCGCGGTCGCATACGACGAGATCGGCTCGTCGATCTACTTCGCGCTCGGCATCGTCGCCGCGCAGGCGCTCGGCCTCACGCCGGTCGTTCTCCTCGTCACGGGCATCCTCTTCCTCGTCGTCTCGCTCTCGTACGCGGAGGGCACGGCTGCGATCCCTGAGACCGGGGGAGCCGCGACGGTCACGCGCCGTGCATTCAACGATCTGGCCGGCTTCGTCACGGGCTGGGTCCTGTTCCTCGACTACCTGATCGTCATCGCACTCTCCGTGCTCTTCCTCCCGCACTACCTCGGCGCTGCCCTGTCCGCTCCGTCTCTGGAGAGCTCGCCGTGGGATGTCGTCGTCGCCTGCTTCGTGATCGGGGCGATCGTGATCGTGCGCTTGATTCGCCACTCGCGGATCCACATGGCGGCGCTCGTGCTCGCAGGGCTCGACCTCATGGTGCAGATGCTGCTCGTCATCCTCGGGCTCGCAGTCCTGTTCTCGCGCGAGACGCTGACGGAAGGCTTGAACTTCGCGACAGGACAGAGCTGGCACGATCTCGCCTTCGCCCTCCCGCTGGCGATGCTTGCGTACACAGGGCTCGAGACCGTGGCGAACCTCGCCGAGGAGACCCGGGAGCCCGGTCGCGCGCTGCCGCGCTCGCTCTTCTCCGCGATCGGGCTCGTCGTCGTCGTCACGGTGCTGATCTCGGTTGTCGGGGTCACCGCCTTCCCGTCCGAGGACGGCTCGACCGCACTCGGTGACCGCTGGGTCAAGGCACCGATCGTCGGCATCGTGACCGCCTTCAGCGGTGAGCTGCCCGCCACGATCGTGGACATGCTTCGGGTCGTCGTCGGCGTCTCCGGCGCGCTCATCCTCTTTGCGGCGGCGACAACTGCTATCTCGGGGTGCACCCGGCTCGCCCATTCGCTGGGTGAGCACGGCATGCTGCCACGCCAGTTCGGGCGGCTGGAGCGGCGCACGCTCGTCTCGAGCGAGGCAATCCTCTCGACCGGCGTGATTGCGATCGTGATCGTGATCGCAACCGCCGTCTTCGCCAGCGACGACACCGCCTTCCTCGCGAGCACGTACTCGTTCGGAGTCCTGCTCGCTTTCACCGCGGCCCAGCTGGCCGTGATCCGGCTGCGACGCAAGGAACCGGACCTGGTCCGTCCCTTCCGGGCCCGGCCGGAGGTCCGGATCCGGGGCGTGCTCGTGCCGCTGCCCGCCCTGATCGGGGCGCCCCTCACGTTCGCCATCTGGGTGTTGTCGATGATCACCCATCCCGGCGCCCGTTACGCCGGACCGGCCTGGCTGGCCGGAGGCATCGTCCTGTACCTGTTCGTGCGCCGCAGCAACCGGCAGGGCCTGCTGGACGACATCGACCCGATCGCCGAGCTGCCACGTGGAGCGGAGTTCCATCGCGTGCTCGTGCCGATGAAGCTCGGCGCGATCGGCGAGGAGATGGTGGCGACCGCGATCGCGCTTGCCAAGGAGCGCAACGCCAGTGTCGAGGCGGTCTTCGTCGTGCGGGTGCCGCGCGCCTTCCCGATGGAGGGGCCGCTGCCTGCGGACGTCGAGCTCCGAGCGGCAGAGTCCCTGGCAGAGGCGCGCGCGCTAGGAGAGGACAACGACGTCGAGGTCGAGACGGCCGTCGTACGCGCCCGTTCGATCGGGTACGCGATCGTCGACGAAGCGCGGGCGCGGGACGTCGATCTGATCGTGCTCGGGTCGTCCCCACGCTGGCGGCGGCAGTCGCGGTTCTTCTCCCCGACCGTCGACCATGTCCTGCGCAACGCCCCTTGCGAGGTGCTCGTCGTCGCCTTTCCCGAGGGCGTCTTCGAGGAGAGCGCGTGACGCTCGACACGTTGGCTACGCTCCATTCATGAAGGCAGTGGTGATCGGTTGTGGGCGTGTTGGCTCGTCCGTCGCCTCGCAGCTCGCGCGCGAGGGATGGGACGTGACCGCCGTCGACGAGAAAGAGGAGGCCCTGGCGCGGCTCGGACGCGACTGGACCGGCGGTTTCATCGTCGGTCACGGTATGGACGCCGTGATCCTGGCGCAGGCGGGGATCGAGCATGCCGACGCGGTGGTCGTCTCCACCAACGGCGACAACACCAACATCGTCATCGGCCAGGTCGTGCAGAGGCGCTACGACGTCGGGTGCGTCGTCGTGCGCGTCCTCGATCCGCGCCGCGCCGACTTCTACGCCCGTCGCGGCCTTCGCACCGTCTGCCCGACGCAGACGGCGATCTCGTTTCTCACCGAGGCGGTGCGTGCCTGCGAAGTGCCGCCCCTCGAGCCCACCGAGCCGGTGACCGGCTGATGTACATGATCGTTGCCGGCGGTGGCAAGGTGGGATCGAACGTGGCGCGCTCGCTGCTCGCGATGGGGCACGAGGTGACGCTGCTCGAGCAACGCCGCGATCGCTTCGACCTGCTCGAAGCGGAGTTCGGCCACGTCGCGATGCTTGGAGACGCGACGGAGATCAGCGTGCTCGAACGGGCCGGCATCGCCCGCCCGCCGGAGCTCGTGCTGGCGGTCACCGGCGACGACGAGGACAACATCGTGATCGCGCAGATCGCACGCGAGGGGTACGACGTGCCGAAGGTGATCGCTCGCGTCAACGATCCCCGCAACCAGCCGTATTTCGAGTTGCTCGGGATCACACAGACGGTCTGCGCCACTTCAGGAATCCTCGGACTCGTCGAGCACGAGGTGCCCGAGCACGGTCTCGTCCGGCTGCTCGAGCTGCGCCGGGAGGGTCTCGAGGTGGTCGAGGTGCAGATCGATGCCGGCGACCCGTCGGTGGGCAAGCCGGTCGCCGCGCTCGAGCTTCCGCAGGGCTCACGGCTGATCTCGGTCATGCGCGACGGGCGCGCGGAGATCGCGGTCGGGTCGACCAAGTTGCAGCCGGGTGACCAGGTGCTCGCGATCCTGCAGCCGGGTAAGGAAGACGAGCTTCGACGGGCCCTCCTGCGCGCGTAGGCGCCCCGCCCGCCGGGACGTACGGTACGGTGAGCTCGATGCGCCGCTTGCTCCTCCTCGTCGCGGCTGCCGTCGTGCTGCTCACTCCGTTCGGCCCCGCGTATGGTCGGACGTCCGCGCTGCACCTGGAGACCGTCGTGTCGGGGCTCGACGCACCGCTGTTCGTCACCGCCCCGGCCGGCGAGACCGGGCGGCTCTACGTCGTCGAGCAGGGCGGGCTGATTCGTGTCGTCGAGAACGGCAAGATCCGGCAGGCACCATTTCTCGACCTGCGCCGGAAGACGCATGGCGGCGGCGAGCAGGGATTGCTCGGGATGGCGTTCTCACCCGACTACGCCAAGAGTCACACGTTCGTCGTCGACTACACGGACACCGACGGCAACACCCGGGTCGTGCGTTACACGTCGAACGGGCAGCGTGGGATCAGTTCGAGCGCACGGCAGCTGCTGTTCGTGCGGCAGCCGTACGCCAACCACAACGGAGGCATGGTCGCCTTCGGCCCCGACGGGCTCCTGTACGTCGGCATGGGGGACGGCGGCTCGGGCGGGGATCCCGAGAACCGCGCACAGAATCCAGGCTCGCTGCTCGGGAAGATCTTGCGGCTCGATCCACGCAAGCCGGGCGCCAAGCCGACCATTGTCGCCCTCGGTGTCCGTAATCCATGGCGCTTCTCGTTCGACCGGACGACCGGAGACCTCCTCGTCGGGGACGTCGGCCAGGGCTCGATCGAAGAGGTCGACTGGGTTGCCTGGCCGTTGCACGGCCTGCTGAACTTCGGCTGGGACGTCTACGAGGGAAGCGCCACGTTCGAGCGCAAGCCGCTCGGGCCGGGCCGGCTCGTGCGTCCCGTCGCGCAGTACAGCCACGACCATGGCTGTTCGATAACGGGCGGGTACGTCTATCGTGGCGCCAATGTGGTGGCCGCCACCGGACGCTACTTCTACGGGGACTACTGCAGCGGCACGATCTGGTCGCTGAAGATGTCGGGTGGCAAGGCGCGCGGGCTCAGGACAGAGCCGTTCACCGTGAAGAGCCTCTCCTCGTTCGGCGAGGACGCTGCCGGTGAGCTGTACGCCGTCTCGCAGGACGGCACGATCTACCGACTTGCTTCGTGATCCCGGTCTGTGCCACGTGCGGCGCGTGGTTTCCGGACGGCCCTGCGCCCGACAGCTGCCCGATCTGCGAGGACGAGCGCCAGTGGGTACCCGAGGACGGACAGGCCTGGACGACGGTGGAGGAGCTCGCCGCGGCCCATCACGGTGACGTGCGTGAGCTCGAGCCGGGCCTGACGGGAGTCGGCCTCGAGCCGGCATTTGCGATCGGCCAGCGCATGCTGCTCGTGGAGACACCGGATGGGAACGTGCTCTGGGACATGATCCCGGCGGTCACCGACGAAGGGCTTGCGGCGGTGCGGGAGCGAGGCCCGGTGACCGCGATCGCGGTCTCCCATCCGCACTATTACTCGGCGGTGAGCGCGTGGAGCGAGGCCCTGGGAGGCGTCCCGATCCTGCTGCACGTCGACGATCGGGCATTCGTTACGCGCCCCGACCCTGCGATCGAGCACTGGGATGGAGACGAGCTGCCCCTCGCCGGCGGGCTCACCCTCCTGCGTCTGGGTGGGCACTTCGCGGGCGCCACCGTGCTGCATTGGCCCACGGGTGCCGAGGGGAGAGGCGTGCTGCTCTCGGGCGACGTCGTCATGGTCGTCGGCGACACGAGCATGGTCTCGTTCATGTGGAGCTACCCGAACCTGATTCCGTTGCCAGGCCGCGAGGTCCAGCGCATCGGCGACGCGCTCGAGCGGTGGGAGTTCGATCGGATCTACGGCGCCTGGTGGGAGCGTGTGATCCGATCGGGTGCCAAGGACGCCGTACACCGCGGCGTCCGTGTGTATCAGCGCGCGCTGCAGTAGGGGCGCCGTCAGCTCGAGATCGCCGTGAGCTCGTCCCGTGTCCCGATCAGCACCGCATCCGGGCCGAGGACGTCTCGAAGGCGCTGAAGCGCTCCAGCGCCCGCCTCGACCGCCTCGACGCGCCGGGCCGCGCCGAGCTGGGCGAGCGCCACGCGGGCGAGCTCGACCGGAGCGTCCGTGTAGACGCCGATCCGGGCACCGTTCGCCTGGAGGCGACGCAGCGCCGCGCTCGCCTCCGCGCTCGGTCGCAGATAGACGGGCGCGCGATCCTCGGCGAAACGCTCGAGCAGCGTGCGCCAGTTGCCGGCTCCCGACGCGTCCAGGGCGGCCGCTGCAGCACCCCGATCGGCAGGAAGCACGTCAGGGTCCAGATCGAGCACTCTGGCCGAGTCCGCGAGCCACTGGAGCCACAACGGCCGCGTGTCTCCGAGGGCGCCGTCGAGGTCGATGAGGAGCTTGATCAGATCGCCTGCCCGCGTGTGCGCCGCCACAACAGCACGCCGGCGGTGACCCCGACCGTGTCGATGAGGACGTCGTACCAGACGCCGTGGCGGCCGCGAACGAAATGCTGGTGCACCTCGTCCGAGGCTGCATACAGGGCGCCGAGCGCGAGCGCAGGCGCCGTCCGGCCGAGCGCCCGCATCAGTAGGAAGCCCAGGATTGCGTACTCGGTGATGTGCGCGCATTTTCGGAGGATGAGATCCCAGGTGCCGAGGCCGGTGCCCAGGCTCGGCACCGACGAGAAGGCGAAGATGACGGCGCACCAGACGACCACAGGCAGCCACGAACGGAGTGCGGACGCCGGCATTGTCCGATGATAGGCTCCGCGACCACAAAGGAGTGCGGTGAGGGAACCCGGTGCAAGTCCGGGACGGTCCCGCCGCTGTGAGGGGAGATGCTCCCCCGCCGAAAGCCACTGGCGTCGTACCCCGGAAGCCCGGGGGGCCGGGAAGGCGGTGGGGGAGGGTGCCCCGAGTCAGAAGACCTGCCCCGCTCCTCCACATACCGAACCCCTCGTGGAAGGAGGATTCGTGGTACGACGTCTGCTTGTTCTCGTGGCCGCGACCGGCCTCGTGCTCGCGCTCGCGGCCGCTGCCCTTGGTGCGACGGTCACCGTTCGTGTCGAAGGGAAGACGCAGTCGATCTTCGGCTCTGCGCCCGTGCAGATCGAGGCGACCAACGCGCTGCAGGCACTCGACGCAGCCAGCACGCTCGGCGAGTTCTACTACCAGCTCACCCATCTGTCGTTCGGCGACTACGTCAGCCAGATCGGCAAGTACCCGGCCGCAGCGAGCAGCGGCTGGGTGTTCAAGGTCAACGGCGTGTCCCCGCCCGTGGGTGCGGACCAGGTCGTACTCAACGACGGCGACACCGTGCTCTGGTACTACGCCACATTCGGCGACACGGGCGGCCCGCCCACGCTCGACCTGAAGGCGGCCGGCGGCAACTGTTACACGCTCGCCTCTCTCGACGACGCCGGCAAGCGGGTCGGGCTCACCGGCGCCTCGCTCCACGTCGACGGCCGCCGCGTCAAGGTGAGCTCCAACGGGCGCGCCTGTGTCGGTCGTCACACGGGTGTCGTGCGCGCGTTCGCGGTCGGGGCGGTTCGGTCGAACGCCGTGAAGTGAAGGCGCTGCGCCGGATCTCAGCGCTCCTCCTCGCCGGGCTCGCTCTTGCGGGCTGCGGCGGGGCGGAGCGCTCCGACGGGACGGCGACGTTGTGGGTGACGCGTGACCGCGGTGCCACCGTGTTGCTGGACACGCGCGTGCCGGCCGGGCAGACGCTGCTCCGCGCGCTGCGCTCGAAGACGGACGTCGGCACCCGGTACGGCGGACGCTTCATCCAGTCGATCGACGGCCTCAACGGGTCACTGGCGCGGCAGCACGACTGGTTCTGGTTCGTCAACGGCTATGCCGGCGGGTCGAGCGCCGCCGAGTACCGCCTGCACGACGGGGACGTCGCGTGGTGGGACTACCGCGGCTGGGCCGGTGACGCGGAAACGATCCTGGTCGTCGCCGGCGCGTTTCCCGAGCCGTTCGTGCACGGCTTCGGCGGCGAGAGACGTCCCGCTGCGGTGCGCTATGCACCAGGATCGAAGGGCGAGGCGCAGCGCGTGGCCGACCGCGTCGGCGCGGTGGATGTGGCGCCGATCGGCGATCCGGTGCCCGCGGCCGACAATCTCGTCGAGCTGACCGACGGCGCTGCGCCGACGAAGGTGCAGGCGCGCCTGCGGGCGTCCGGCGGCGGGCCGGGAGCGCCCGTCAGGTTCGTCGTCAGCGGCCCCGTGGACGACTTGCTCGCGGGCCGCCTGCGCAGGGAATTCGGGTCGTGAGTCCTGCTCCTGCAGCGGCTCTGCTCGCAGCCGTCGCCACAGCTGCCTTCCTGACCGACCGGGTCTGGGCACTCGCCCTCATGGCGGGCGTGCTGCTCGTCGTCTGCCTGCGGGCGCCCGTTGCGCGCCGCTGGCCGTACCTCGCCGGCGCAATTCTGAGTGGACTCACCGTGTTTCTGATCTCGCCGCTTCTGTGGTCCTCGGGCGGCGGCACGCTCGTGTGGGAGGGACCGACGATCCCCGTGCTCGGACCGATCGATGTCTCCACCGACGAGATCCAGATCGCGCTCGTGAACGGACTGCGGCTGACAGCGGTCGGGCTCGCGTTTTCGGCGTTCGCGCTGTTGCTCGACCACGACCGGCTCGTCTCCTCGGCCGGATTCGCGCGCCGTTCGGCGTTGGCGGTTGCGCTCGCGACTCGCCTCGTGCCGACACTCGAGCGCGACGCCGCGGGCCTCTCCGAAGCGGTGCGGGGTCGCGGTGTCCAGCTGTCGGGGCCGCGCGGCTATGCGACGCTGCTGTCGCCGCTCGTCGCGGGCTCGCTCGAACGGGCCTCAAACCTGGCGGAGGCGATGGAGGCCAGAGGGTTCGGGCTGCCGGGCTCGAGCCGCGCCCCGCGCCCGCCGTGGTCGCACCTCGACCGGGCCGCGCTGGGAGCCGCCGTCCTCCTCGTGGTCGTGGCTGTCGCATGGCTCTAGCCCGCGTCGAGCGTCTGTCGTTCGCCTACCCGGATGGGCCCCCGGTCCTACGGGACGTGTCGCTCGAGCTGCAGGAGGGCGAGGTCGTTGCGCTCCTCGGCCCGTCCGGCTCCGGAAAGTCGACGCTGCTGCGCGCGCTCGCAGGACTCGTGCCGCATTTCCACGGGGGTCGTTTTTCGGGGGCCGTCGAGGTCGGCGGGCTCGACACCCGCGTCGCCCGTCCGGCCGAGATCGCCGGAACGGTGGCGTCGGTGTTTCAGGATCCGGAGGACCAGGTGGTGATGACCAGGGTCGGCAACGAGATCGCGTTCGGGCTCGAGAACGTCGGCACCCGGCCGGAGCGGATCTGGCCGCGGGTCGAGAACGCGCTGGCAGCCGTGGGTTGCGGCGGGCTCCGTGAGCGACAGACCGCGCAGCTCTCCGGCGGCGAGTTGCAGCGTGTGTGCCTCGCGTCCGCGCTGGCACTCGAACCGCGCTTGCTGCTCCTCGACGAGCCGACGTCCCAGCTGGATCCGGTTGGAGCGCAGCTCTTCCTCGCTGCCGTCGGGCAGGCACGCTGCGCCGTCGTGCTCTCCGAGCAGCGGATCGGGCGCGCGCTCGAGATCGCCGACCGAGTCCTGTACGTCGAGGAGGGGAGAGTACTGCTCGACGCGGCAGCCGGCGACGCGCAGGCGTGGCTGGCGCGACACCGGCCCCGCTACGGGGTGGCGGCGGCGGAGCCGGTCTCGGTGCCGCCGACAGGCCTTGGGAGCGTCGCCGTGCGGGTTCGGGGGGCCGAGTTCGCGTACGGCGGCGGCCCGAGGGTGCTGGACGGCGTGTCCCTGTCGGTGCGGCGCGGCGAGATCGTGGCGCTCGCCGGAGCCAACGGATCCGGCAAGACGACTCTGGCCAAGATCGCCGCCGGCCTGCTCGTGCCTGCCGCCGGAACCATCGAGCGCCCGGGGCGAGCGACGTACCTCTCGCAGGATCCGGGCCGGTATCTCGTTCGCGAGACCGTGCTCGACGAGGTCGCGCTCGGCGTCGGCGGGGACCGCGCCAGGGCGGCAGCGGCGCTCGAGACATTCGGCCTGGGCTTCGCCGCCGAGCGTCACCCCCGCGACCTTTCGAGCGGGGAGCGCGAGCGGCTCGGTCTCGCGGCGGTCTCCGTCTCTGCCCCGGATCTGCTCGTCCTCGACGAGCCGACCCGTGGCGTGGATCCCGATCGCAAGGCCCAGCTGGGCGAGTGGCTGCTGGCCCAGGCGGCCGCGGGCCGGGGGATTCTCGTCGCCACGCACGATCGTTCGCTGCCCGCTCATCGCCGCGTCACGATCGACGAGGCGCGGGAGGTGCCCGTTGCGGCATAGGTGGACGTTCCTGTTCGTACTCATGGGCGGCGCGGCGGCGCTGTGGGCGGCGCTCGACCCGTCGCGCGGCGGGCTGGCCACGCTGCTCGCCGCGATCGCACTCGTTGCGGGCGGCTTCGCATGGCTCGAGGAGGGCGGCGGCACCGCGCGCGATCTCACGCTCGTCGCTGCCCTCGGTGGCATTGCAGCAGCCGGGCGGGTGTTGTTCACGCCGATCCCGGACGTTCAGCCTGTCACCGTCATCGTCGCCGCGGCGGGAGTCGCGCTGGGCCCGCGCCGTGGGTTCGCCGTCGGCGCGCTCGCAGCGATCGCGTCGAACATGTTCCTCGGGCAAGGGCCTCATACGCCGTGGCAGATGCTGGCGTGGGGTGGATGCGGCGTCGCCGCCGGCCTGGCCCGGCCGCTGCTCGGGCGGCGATTGCCGTTCGCGGCCTTCTGCGTTGTGCTCGGCCTCGCATTCGGCACCGTGATGGATCTCTGGCTCTGGTTCGGCTTCTATCCGCACACGTGGACCGCGCTCGCGACAGTGCTCGGAGCCGGGCTCGCCTTCAACATCGCGCATGCGACCGGCAACCTGATCCTCGCCCTGGTCGCCGGCCCGGAGTTGCGGCGCGTGCTGGACCGGCACGCGCGGCAGGCGCGGACGGAGATCGTGTGGGCCTAGCGGCACGCAGCAAGTTCCTGCGCACGCGGATGCGCGCGGCGGCATTGCTCTGCGCCGTTATCGTCGCTGCCGTAGCGGCTGCCGCGGTCGCGGCACCCGCGCCGGTGGCAGGGGCGTCGGCCTTCCTCGTCGCTCAGCAGGATACGAGCGGCGGCTTCGCGGAGCAGGGACGGGCCGCCGACGGAACGCTGACCGCCTGGGCGGCGCTCGGGCTCGTCGCCGCCAACGGCTCGCCGGAGGCACGCGGCCGCGCATCCGAGTTCCTCCGCGCCCAGGACGAGACTGCCGCGACGCCGTCCGACCTCGCTCTGCGCGTCGTCGCGCTGGCCGCGCTCGGCGGGGCACCGGCCGATCTCGTCGCCCGGGTGCGCGGCTACCGTCCTGGAGCGCTCGTCAACGCGACGATCTGGACCGTGCTGGCGCTGAGGGCCGCAGGCGAGGCGCCTCCCGCGGTGCTCGTCCGCGAGTTGCGGGCTACGCAGTCCAGGGCCGGAGGGTGGTCTTGGTCGCGCGGCGGGCAACCCGATTCGAACGACACGGCCGCCGCCGTCCAGGCGCTTCGCGCGGCGGGTGTCGGTGGCGCGCCTGTGCGGCGTGCGCTCGCGTTCCTCCGGACCTTCCAGAACCGCGACGGGGGCTTCGCGCTGACGAAGGGCCGCGAGTCGGACGCGCAATCAACAGCCTGGGCGATCCAGGCCCTGCTTGCAGGCGGCGAGCGCCCGGGTGCGGCCGCGTTCCGCTATCTCGCGCGGCTCCGGCGAGCGGACGGGAGCTATCGGTACTCCGTCCGCTACCAGACGACGCCGGTATGGGTCACCGCCCAGGTGCTGCCGGCGTTGGCCGGACGGTGGTTCCCGCTCTAGCGCGCGGGCAGTCTGTGCCGAACTCGCCGGGGGTAGCATCGGATGGTGACCGTCGCGCCTCACGAGGACCTTCTTGCCGATCTCAATCCGGCGCAGCGTGCCGCCGTGCTCCACGTCGAGGGCCCGCTGCTCGTCGTCGCCGGAGCGGGATCGGGCAAGACGCGGGTGCTGACCCACCGTGTCGCCCACCTGATCCGCGCCCACGGCGCCAAGCCCAACGAGATCCTCGCGATCACGTTCACGAACAAGGCGGCGGGGGAGATGCGCGAGCGGCTCGAGCACATGCTCGGACGCACGGCGCGCGCGATCTGGATCCTCACCTTCCACGCCGCCTGCGGTCGCATGCTCCGGCGCGAGGCCGAGCGCCTCGGCTACCGGTCGAACTTCACCATCTACGACTCGGCCGATCAGGTCCGTGTCGTCAAGGCGTGCCTCGAGGATCTCGGCCGCGACCCGAAGCGCTTCACGCCGCGCGGCATTCACAGCCAGATCTCGAATGCGAAGAACCAGCTGATCGGCCCCGGCGAGTACATGAGCCGGGTCTCCTCGTTCTACGACCAGACGGTGGCCGAGGTGTACGAGCAGTACCAGCGCAGGCTCGTGTCGTCGAACGCCGTCGACTTCGACGACATGCTGATGCTGACGGTCGAGGTGTTCGAGCGCTTTCCGGAAGCGCTGCAGCACTGGCAGCACGCGTTCCGCTACATCCTGGTCGACGAGTACCAGGACACGAACCACGCGCAGTACCGGCTGCTGCAGCTGCTCGCCGGAGAGCACGGCAACGTGTTCGCGGTGGGGGACCCGGACCAGTCGATCTACGGCTTTCGGGGCGCGGATATCTCGAATATCCTCGACTTCGAGCAGGACTTTCCCGGGGCGCGGTCGATCGCGCTCGAGCAGAACTATCGCTCCACGAACGCGATCCTGGGCGCCGCCAACGCCGTCATCGAGAACAACCGCGACCGGAAGCCGAAGCGGCTGTTCTCCGAGCTGGGCGAGGGCGAGCCGGTGCAGGTCGTCGAGGTGGAGGACGAGCACGCGGAGGCCCGCTTCGTCGCGGCGGAGATCGCGCGGCTCGTCGGGGAGGGCTGGTCGGCGCGCGAGCTCGGCGTCTTCTACCGCACCAATGCCCAGAGCCGCGTGCTCGAGGACGTGTTGGTGCGCCAGGAGATTCCCTACCAGGTGATCGGAGGGCCGAGGTTCTACGAGCGGGCCGAGATCAAGGACGCGGTCGCATACCTCTCGGTGCTCGACAACCCCTCGGATGCAGTCGCGTTGATGCGGATCGCAAACCGCCCGCGCCGCGGGATCGGCGACACCTCGATCCAGCGGCTCGTCGCGCGTGCCGACGCGCTTGGCACGTCACTGTTCGAGGCGATGGCAGATCCGGATGCGGCGGGCATCGGCACGGCCGGTGTAAAGGCGGTGCGGGCCTTCCACACGATGATGCAGTCGCTGCAGGCCTCCGCCCAGGAACTCGATGCCGCCGAGCTCCTGCAGGCCGTGCTCGAGCGCAGCGGGACGCTCGAGGCGTTGGAGGCCGAGCGCACGATCGAGGCACGGGGACGAATCGAGAATCTCGAGGAGCTCGTGGGCGTCGCGCAGGAGTACGTCCAGCGGGCGCGCGAGAACGGTGAGGAGACGTCGCTCGCAGGCTTTCTGCAGGGCGTCTCGCTCGTCTCCGACCAGGACACGATCGCCGAGGAGCAATCCCTCGTGACCCTGATGACGATCCACAACGCCAAAGGGCTCGAGTTCCGCGCCGTCTTCCTGATCGGCATGGAAGAGGGGATCTTTCCCCATTCCCGCTCGATCGAGGACAACGAGATCGAAGAGGAGCGCCGGCTCGCCTACGTCGGCATGACGCGCGCGATGGAGCGGTTGGCGCTGACCCACGCGATGGCACGCTCGCTCTACGGGCGCCGGGACTACAACCTCGCCTCCCGGTTCCTCGACGAGCTGCCCGCGGACGTCGAGCGGGAGCGCCTGCGCCCATCGTCGTGGTCGAACTACGGGTCGCCGCGTCAGGTGGCCTCGACGCCGTCGCGCGAGGCCGCCGAGATCCCGTCCCTCCAGACGGGCGACTCGGTTCGCCACGGCTCGCTCGGCGAGGGGGTCGTCACGCGCATCGAGCCCGGCGGCGTCGTCACGGTGAGGTTCGCAGACGACGGCAGCGAGCGGCGGCTGATGCTCGAGTACGCGCCGCTCGAGAAGATCGCGTAGTGGCGATCCGCGTCCGCACCGTCCGCGATCTCGAGGAGTACATGAGCGCGACGGCGCCGATCATCCACTACTTCGGCGACGAGCGCGATCCCGAGCGGTCGGAGCGATTCTCGCGCCAGTTGCCGTTCGACCGCATGCACGCGGCCTTCGCCGACGGCGAGATCATCGCGGGGGCGGGGGTGATCCCGTTCGAGCTGACCGTCCCCGGAGGCCCCGTCGCATGTGCAGGCGTGACGGTCGTGGGCGTCCTGCCGACACATCGGCGCCGCGGCCTGCTGACCCGGTTGATGCGCGCCCAGCTCGAGGACATCCGCGGCCGTGGCGAGCCCCTCGCCGCGCTGTGGGCGTCCGAGGAGACGATCTACGGGCGCTACGGCTACGGACTCGCCTCGCTCGACGCGATGATGCGGGCGACGCGCGTGCACGCAGAACTGCGACCCGAGCTCCCGCACGCGGGAGCGGTGCGGCTCGTCGGCCATGACGAAGCGCTGCGCGAGTTTCCACGGATCTACGAGCACCTGCGGCACAAGACGGTCGGCTTTCTTTCCCGCTCGCCGGCGCGGTGGGACGGGCGGCTGCTGGACGACCCGGCCAGGCGGCGTGGCGGCGGCGTTCTCAACCATGCCCTGCTGGAGCTCGAGGGCAGAGCCGCGGGGTATGCCCTCTACCGCATCAAGCCGGGCTTCGAGGACGCCACGAACACCAGCCAGGTCGAGGTCATCGAGGCGTTCGGCGATTCGCCCACGGCGACGCGCGAGCTGTGGCGCTTCCTGCTCGGGATCGACTGGATCCAGGAGATTCACTGTGACGCGCTCGCTGTCGACCATTCCCTGCTCCTCCTCGTGCAACGCCCCAACAAGCTCAACTGGAAGGTGTTCGACGGACTCTGGTTGCGGCTGGTCGACGTCCCTGCTGCGCTCTCGGCGCGAGGGTACGCGGCGGACGGCCGCGTCACGCTCGAGGTGCGCGCCGATCCGGTTTTCCCCGACAACGAGGGCACCTGGACGGTGGACGGCGGGGACGCCAGGCGCACGACCCGGCGCCCGGACGTGCGCCTGGACGTGCAATCGCTCGCCGCAGCCTACCTCGGAGGCTTCTCGTTCCTCGACCTCGCGCGGGCCGGTCGCGTCGAGGAGGTGGCCCGCGGCGGGCTGGCCCGCGCCGATACGCTCTTCCGGGTCGGCGCCAAACCGTGGTGTCCCGAGATCTTCTGAGGCTGTACTCGGGCGCGGAGTGTGAGCGAAGGTGAGTGGCGCCGACTCATCGGTGATCGTATATCTTGCTCAGAGGTGTCGGCGAGGACAGAGCAGACGGTGGCGGATCATGAGCTCCTCGTTCTCAGCAGGCCGCCCGCGGGCGTATCGGACGCGCAGTACAACGATTGGTACGACATCCACGTCCGCGAGATCCTCGCGCTACCCGCCTTCGTCTCGGCGCGCCGTCTCGAGCTCGATTTCGTCAGCGCGACGAGCGAGCCGTCAGAGCGCTACACGTTTCTGACGCAGTACGAGATCGCCGGGCCGTTCGAGGATGCCTGGCAGCAGCTCCGCGCGGCAGTGGACGGAGGTGGGATGACGTTCGAGGACTGGTTCGGTGGCGTCGAGTCCCAGGGCTGGCGGTGCACGCCGATCGGCAGCAGGATCGAAGCCGGCCCTGCCGCAGGCCCGGTTTAGCCGTATGGACTTCCGCACGCTCGGCCGCACCGGTGTGAAGGTCAGCCCCCTTTGCCTCGGGACGATGATGTTCGGCGCGTGGGGGAACCCCGACCACGAGGAGTCGATTCGCATCATTCACCGCGCGCTCGACGCGGGGATCAACTTCGTCGACACCGCGGACGTCTACGCCGCGGGCGAGTCGGAGGAGATCGTCGGCAAGGCTCTGGCGGGCGGCAGGCGGGACGACGTCGTGCTGGCGACGAAGTTCCACGGTGTCATGGGCGACGACCCGAATCAGCGCGGCAACGCGCGGCGTTGGATCATGCAGGCCGTCGAGGGCAGCCTGCGCAGGCTTGGCACGGACTGGATCGACCTCTACCAGGTGCACCGCCCCGATCCCGACACCGACATCGACGAGACGCTCGGGGCACTGTCCGACCTCGTCCACGCCGGCAAGGTGCGCTACGTCGGCACCTCCACGTTCCCGGCGCACGAGATCGTGGAGGCGCAATGGACGGCAGAGCGGCGCGGCCGGGAGCGCTTCGTCTGTGAGCAGCCGCTCTATTCCCTGCTTGCCCGTGGCATCGAGGCCGACGTGCTGCCGGTCTGCAGGCACTACGGGATGGGCGTGATCTCGTGGAGCCCGCTCTCGGGAGGCTGGCTATCCGGCCTCTACCGCCAGGGGCAAGATCCTCCGGGGAGCACCCGGTCGGGCCGGCTGCCGCAGCGCTTCGACCTGACGCTGCCGGGAAATCAACGCAAGCTCGAGGCGGCGGAGCAATTCGCGCTTCTGGCGGACGAAGCAGGCCTGAGCCTGATCCAGCTGGCTCTGGCGTTCGTGATCCGCCATCCCGCGATCACCTCGGCGATCATCGGCCCTCGCACGATGGAGCAGCTCGAGAGCCAGCTCGGGGCCGAGAGCGTCGTCCTCGACGACGCTCTGCTCGATCGCATCGACGAGATCGTCCCGCCTGGGACGACGCTCAATCCGGAGGACGTCGGCTTCACGCCGGAGGCCCTGAGGACGCCGTCTCTGCGCCGCCGGTGATCGGACCCGCGGCCGAACCGGGAGATCGATCGGAGACCGCACGATGTACAAGGTGATCTGGCTCGTCAGGTTCAGGCGCGACGTCCCGCGAGAGGACGTGCTCGCTTGGTGGCGGGGCCCGCATGCCGCCTTGGCTGCGGCGACTCCCGGCATGGTGCGGTATGTCCAGAGCCATTGGCTCGCGCCGCTCGATCCGGCCACGTGCTTGCCCCGGGCCGGTGAAAGCCCGGAATTCGACGGGCACGCCGAGCATTGGTTCGAGAGCCGTGAGGCGTACGACACCGCCATGGCGAGCGAGGAGTGGGCTTTGACGAGAGCCGACGGATCGTCGCACTTCGACTCGAGCACGCTCGTCGGGGGTGCGCTCGAGGAGACCGTCGTGCGGTGGGACGCGGCGAACGGCGGATGAGCGTCGGCGCCGGCGCGGCCGGGCACATCTGGCTCCTGTGGTGACTCACACGAACCGGGCGTCACGCCCGAACCTGATCCTGTTCGCACTGTTGCTCGCGGGGAGCTGCTACTCGCTACTGCAGTCACTCGTCGTCCCCGCCTTGCCGACACTGCAGAAGGAGCTCGGAGCGACTCAGACCGGGGTTGCCTGGGTCTTCACGGTCTTTCTCCTCACCGCCTGTGTGGCGACGCCGCTCGCAGGACGGTTGGGCGACATGTTCGGGAAGAAGCGGCTCCTGCTCGCGATGATGGTGGGACTCGCGGCAGGAACGATGCTCGCGGCCCTCGCGACGTCCCTCGGCGTGTTGATCGCGGCCCGTGCGATTCAGGGCGTGGGCGGCGCTGTGTTCCCTCTCGCCTTCGGGATCTTGCGCGACGAGCTGCCGGCCCGCCGCATCCCCGGGGGAATCGCGCTCATGTCGGCCATCCTGGGACTGGGCGGCGTCGTCGGCATCGTCCTGGCCGGTCCCATCGTGGAGCACCTTTCGTACCACTGGCTGTTCTGGATTCCGTTCGGCGCAGCGCTGGTGGCGACCGTGCTGATCGCCGTCGTCGTGCCGGAGTCCAGCGTGCGTGCACCCGGGACGGTGAGCTGGGTCGCGGCGATACTGCTCGCCGGATGGCTTGTCTGCCTATTGCTCGCGATCAGTGAGGCGCCGAGCTGGGGGTGGACGTCCACGTCGACGCTTGCACTCGGAGCCGCCGCGCTCCTGCTCGCAGTCGCATGGGTCTGGCACGAGAGCAGGGCCGTCCACCCGCTCGTCGACATCGACATGTTGCGCCTTCCCGGCGTCTGGACGACGAACGTCTCGGCGCTGCTGATCGGCTGGGCCACATACGCCGGTTTCGTGCTGATCCCGCAGTACGTGGAGGCGCCGGCGGGTGCCGGGTACGGATTCGGCTCCACTGTCACATCTGCCGGCTTTTTCCTTCTGCCCTGGACGATCGCGATGTTCATCGCCAGCCCGGTGAGCGGGCGCATGTCGAGCCGCGTCGGCTCGAAGTGGCCTCTGGTGATCGGATCAATGGCGGCAACGGGGGCGTTCGTCTTCCTCACCTTCGCGCACGAGCACCCGTGGCAGTTCTACGTCGCCACGGCATTCGTGGGCGCCGGCGTCGGGCTGGCGTTCGCGTCAATGGCGAACCTCATCGTCGAGTCGGTGCCACAGACGGAAACCAGCGTCGCCACCGGCACGAACATCATCGTGCGCACGATCGGCGGCGTCATCGGCACCCAGGTGGCCGTGAGCATCGTCGCGTCTCACGTGACCGCCACCGGGTTGCCTGCGGAGCGGGGCTACCTGATCTCGTTCGTCATCTCCGCCGTGGCGCTCTGCGCCGCGACGTTCGTGGCGTTGCGTGCGCCCGCCGGGGCCGCACATCGCCGGCTGTCGCTCGAACGCAGGCGCCCGGTGCCGGCTGACTAGCCGACAGTCGCGATCCGACTCAGGTCGGCTGATCCCCCAGGCGTTCCTCAACGATCTGGGCGATGCACGACGCAGTGTCGGCGAGGGCACGCTCGGGGCCGAAGCGCGACGTCAGCGAGAGATACGGGATCGGCCACGTGACCGCTTCGGCGGCGATGCCGACAACGGCGAAGATGTCCACCGCGTGGAGACCGGCGAGGTCGCGGACGCCGCCGACGACCTTTCCGGTGAACGAGCTGTCGTCGAGCATGCCCTCGCCGGTGACGACCAGATCGGAGGCGGCCAACGCGCGCTCGAAGCCGACGAGGCCGGCAACGATGTCGAACCCACCCTCGAGCCTCGCCCCGGCGGCCGCCAGGCCCCCTGCGAGACCCCCGGCTGCGCCCGCTCGTGGCAGATCGTCCACGCGCACGCCGAACCGGGCCTGGTAACCGGACGCGAGCTCTTCGAGCCGGGCGATGAGCTCGGGCGACATCGTCCTCGGTAGCGCCCTTTTGCGGGCCGAAGATTCGGGCGGCGTCGACGAAGCGGGTCGACACGTCACATGCGACCCGTACCTCCAAGCCGTGCGCACGGAACGGAATCAGCCCTTCGAGTGCCTCGAGCGCTCCGCGCCCGCCGTCCGTCGTCGCCGATCCGCCGACCGCGACGACGATCGTGCGCGCACCTGCGTCGGCCGCAGCCGCGATCAACTCGCCCGTGCCGTGCGTCGAGGCCGCCAGGGGATCGTTGTGCTCGCGGCCGCCCGCTAGCTCCAGACCCGAAGCCCGCGCCATCTCGATCACGGCAGTCGCGTTGTCGAGCCGCCAGCCCGCGTCGACCGGCTCGCCGAGCGGTCCGGCCACGCGCGTGAGCCGGTTCGCGCCGCCAAGCGCGTCGAGCGTGCCCTCGCCGCCGTCGGCAAGTGGAAGCTGCTCGCACGTCCAGCCCGCACGCGCGGCCCCGGTTGCGATCGCCTGAGCCGCCTCCCGGGCGGTGATCGTGCCGCGAAACTTGTCCGGAGCCGCGAGCGCTCGTCGCTCAGGCGACATATGGGATCGTGATCGGCCCTTCCGGAAGCACGCACACGCGGGCATCGCCTCCGGCGGCATGCAGCGCCTCGCGCACCGTCTCGGTGACGTCGTCCGTGGATTCGAGATGCGCGCCCTCGAGCTCCTCGGCGGTGAGGTACGACGTGTGCATGATGACGCGCGCCCGCCGCTGGATGTTCGCCTGAACCTGCACCTGCCACTGGTCGGGCACGGTGCGCGTTCGCCGCCCGATTGCCTCGGCGAGCTTCTCGGGCGTCGGCTGCTGCGTCAGCTCGTCCCGGAACGAGCCGTGATCGGGGAACCCGTCACGGCACTCGGCTGCGCACACGATCGTGCCCCCGTCACGCACGACCTGGGCCGCGGCAGACATCCCCTTCACCGCCTGGTACAGGTTCTGGTCGAGTGGAAAGCCGGCGTTCGAGGTGACGACGACGTCGAAGGGCGCGGGCACGGAGCGCATCGCCGAACGCCTGGACAGCTCGCAGGCCGCACGGTGCATCGCGAACAGCTCGCCGCCGAACGCGCGCACGATGCGCTGCTCCCCGTCCAGCACGACGTCGAGCGCGAAGTCGACGCCGGTCGCCGCGGCGATCGCGCGCACGTCGTCGTGGATCGGATTCCCCTCCGTGATGCCCCATCGTGCGGCGGGGTCGGCAATGCGACGGGCGTCGTGGAGCACGAGCGTGGTCTCGAGCCCGGCAAGGCCGGGGGCGACCATTTTCGGCCCACCCGAGAAGCCCGCAAAGAAGTGCGGCTCGACGAAACCGGTCGTGATACGGAAGTCTGCCTCGACCCACCGCCGGTTCAGCCACACCGGCACCTCGGAGCCGAGCGTCCCGATCCAGGTCAGCGACGCTTCGTCACGCGCATCGTGGTTCTCGACCTCGACGCTGCCGATGACGTCGGCACCGAGCATCTCGAGCAGCTCGGCGCGGCTGTTCCCGCGATGCGTGCCGGTCGCGACGAGCACGACGACGTCCTCGAGCCGGACGATCCCCTCGAGCTCGGCAAGGATGGCGGGTACCACGATGTCGCGCGGCTGCGCCCGCGTTCCGTCGCAGATGCTGATCGCAACCGTCTGGCCCGGCCGCACGAGATCGCGCAGCGCGGGGCCCGCGACCGGGTTGCGGAGCGCCGCGGAGACGGCGCCGCCGGGGTCAGCGGCGGGGGAGAGATGCCTCGGCGCAATCACGACCGTGCGGTCGCGGGGAACGTCGACCGCGAGACGCGCGTCGCCGTAGGCGAGCTCCACCTTCACGCGACGCAGTATGGTCTATCCGCGCTGGAGCGCGGATGCGAGCTCCCGCCACTCCGTGCGCGGGAGCCGTTCGAGATCGTTCGTGACCACGCGCAGGCAGACGTGGCTCGCGCCGGCGTCGAGGTGCTCGCGCACGCGATCTGCAACCTCTCCGGCCGATCCCCGGGCATAGAGAGCGTCGATCAGCCGGTTGCTCCCTCCGGCCTCGAAGTCCGTCTCCGTGAACCCGAATCGCCGCCAGGTGTTGACGTAGTTCGGGAGCGTCAGGTACAGGCCCAGATCGAGACGCGCCTCGTCACGCGCTCGCTCGACCTCCGGTTCGAGCACCACGCTGAGCTCGGTGGCGACCAGGCGGTCGTCACCCAGCACACCGCGCACCCAGCGTGTGTGCTCCACCGGGACCATGTACGGATGGACGCCGAGCGTCCGGCGCCCTGCCAGCTCGACCATTTTCGGTGCCAGGGCCGCCAGCACCCGTTGCGGCCGCGTGCCCGCGGGCGCATGCGCATCGAGCGCATCGAGGTATGCAGTCATCGTCTCGAGCGGCTTCGCATAGCGAAGGCCGGTCTCGTCCGAGTCGATCAGCGGCGCATGGCTGATGCCGAGCCCGAGGAGAAAGCGTCCCGGGTGCGCCTCGTCGAGCGCGGCGTGCGCCTCCGCCACGGCTGCAGCATCGTGCATCCAGACGTTGAGGATTCCGGTCGCGACGACGGCCGCTGCCGTCGCCTCGAGCATCGTCTCGACCGTGTCGAGGATGTCCCCGCCCGCCCCGCCGGGGATCCACAGCGTGCCGAAGCCCAGCTGCTCGAGCTCCGCTGCCGACTCGACGCTCTCCGCGGCATCGCCGAAGCGAAGCTCGCGACTCCAGATACCGAACCGTCCGAGCATGTCCCTCCAGCCTTCGCGCGATGTGATTCCCGATCAAAAACCATATATGATTCCAGCAGACGACGATGGTGAAGCGAGTCGAAAGGGCGCGATGACGGACGTGCACGTAGGAGCGGCGGAGCGGCACGATGCCCGTCCCTCGGCACGATTCGGGCTCCAACAGCATTACATCGACGGCGCCTTCCGCGACGAGTTCGGGCGGCACGTCGTTCGAGACGCTCAACCCGGCGACCAACGAGGTCATCGCGCCGGTTGCCGACGGAAACGCGGACGACGTCGATCTCGCCGTGGCCGCGGCGCGGCGGGCGTTCGACGAGGGCCCGTGGCCGCGTCTGAAGGCGGTCGAGCGCGCACAGCGTGCTGCGGCGGATCGCAACGCTGATCCGCGAGCACGCCGAGGAGTTCATCGAGCGCGAGGTGCTCGACATCGGCATGCCGATCGCGCAGATGCGCGGCCTCGCGGCCCGCGCGGCCGAGAACTTCGACTACTACGCGGGCGTCGTCACGGAGCTGCACGGCCGTTCGTTCCAGGTCGGCGACGAGTTCCTCAACTACACGATCCTCAAGCCCGTCGGCGTTGCCGGGCTGATCATGCCGTGGAACGCGCCGCTGATGCTCTCGACCTGGCGCATCGCGCCCGCGCTCGCGGCGGGGAACACGATCGTGCTGAAGCCGGCCGAGTGGTCGCCGCTGTCGTCGACGCTGCTCGCCGCGGTGCTCGAGGAGGCCGGCCTGCCGCGCGGCGTCTTCAACGTCGTGCACGGGTTCGGCGAGACCGCCGGCGCGCCGCTCTCCGCGCATCCGGGCGTCGACCTGATCTGCGTTCACGGGCGAGGCGAGCGACCGGCCGGCGCGTGATCGCCGCCGGGCGCAGCGACGCTCAAGCGCTCGTCGGTCGAGCTCGGCGGCAAGTCGCCGGTCGTCGTCTTCGAGGACGCGGATCCCGAGCTCGCGGTCGACGCGCGCTCGCCCAGATCTTCACGATGAACGGCCAGCGCTGCACCGCCGGGCTCGCGGCTGCTCGTGCAGCGGCCGCTCTACGAGCACGCATCGTCGAAGCCGTCGCCGAGCGCGCGCGCGAACATCCGCGTCGGCGACCCGTTCGACCCGCGCACCGAGCTCGGCCCGCTGATCACGGCCGAGCACCACGAGCGCGTGCTCGACTACATCGCAGTCGGCGCGCGACGAGGGAGCGCGCCTCCTCGCGGGCGGCGGACGTCCTGCCGGCCTCGAGCGTGGGCAACTTCCTCGAGGCGACCGTGATCGCCGACGTCGACGAGACGATGCAGCGTCTTCCAGGAGGAGATCTTCGGGCCCGTGCTCGTGGCGATGCCGTTCGACGACGAGGACGAGGCGGTCCGGCTCGCCAACGCGACGCAGTACGGCCTCGCCGCCTACGTCTGGACGAACGACCTGCAGCGCGCCCACCGCGTCGCGCACGCGATCGACACCGGGATGTGCTGGATCAACTCCCAGAACGTCCGCGACCTGCGCACGCCGTTCGGCGGCGTCAAGCAGTCGGGCATCGGCCGCGAGGGCGGCGACTACGCGTTCGACTTCTACTGCGAGACCGAGATCGTGCACGTCGCGCTCGGCACGCACCACATCCCGCGGCTTCGGACTCGGCGAGCAGGCGTAGCTGCGAGAGGATGCGACTGTCGTGACGCACGCCACGGATCTGATCGGCGCTCGGGCCGCGGCGCACGGCCTTCGACATCCTGCGCGCGGCGTACGGGCGAGCTGTGCGTCCCCGACCTCGAGGCCTCGAGCGCTTCTACGTCGACATGCTCGGGCTGGTCGTCAGCGCCCGCACCGACGACGCGCTGTACCTGCGGGGCTGGGAGGAGCGCACCGCACCACTCGCTCGTCCTCCGTGAGCGGGCCGACCGCGGCTGCCGCCCGCCTCGTCGTTCCGCGTCCGCGCACGAGGCCGACCTCGAGCTGATCGCGCGCCGACTTCGACGAGCGCGGGCTGCGCGACGCGCTGGGTCCGACGGCAGACCACCTCGGCATGGGACGCGCGCTGCGCGTCTGGGACCCGTTCGGCTTCCCGCTCGAGTTCTTCCACGAGATCGCGCAGTTCGAGACGCAGCTGCAGCGCTTCGACCTCCAGCGCGGCGCGCCGGTCATGCGGCTCGACCACTTCAACCTGCACTCCCCGCACGTCGAGGCAGACGTTCGCGCTTCTGGCAGGAGCTCGGATTCCGCTGCACCGAGTACATCTCGACCGACGGGGCCGACGAGCGCCTCACCGGCGCCTGGCTGCGCGCGGAAGCCGACGGTGCACGACGTCGCGCTGACGGCGGGGCGCGGGCCGCGCCTGCACCACCTCGGCTTCGCCGTCTCCGAGCCGCTCGGCGTCCTGCGCGCCTGCGATCAGCTGGCTGCGGCCGGCCAGGCCGGCGTGATCGAGCGCGGGCCGGGGCGTCACGGCGTCTCGAACGCGTTCTTCGTCTACCTGCGCGATCCGGACGGCCACCGCATCGAGCTCTACGCCTGCGACTACTACACCGGCGATCCTGATCACGCGCCGCTGCGCTGGTCGGTCGTCGGATCCGACGCTGCCGCTCGTTCTGGGGCACACGCGCACCTGACAGCTGGTACGACGAGTCGTCCCCCGTGCTCGGGCCGGACGACGAACCCGCGACGGTCGTGGAGGCGACGGTCGACGAGCGGACGTCACGCTCCGAGATCATGGCCTAGCCACGCTCGTCGACCAACCCGCGAGCAACGGAGCCGCCCATGAGCAGGAACGTGCACATCGTCTTCAGCAAGCCGCCGGATCGCATCTCGGACGAGGAGTTCAACCGCTGGTACGACCCGCACCTCGACGAGATCCTCGTGGTGCCGGGCTTCGTCTCGGCCCGGCGCTTCCGGATGGAGCCCGCCGTCAAGGACCCGGCTGTGGGCGCCGTGCCGTGGCGCTACCTCTCCCTGTACGAGATCGAGGACGACGTGCCGCAGATCATGGCCGACCTCGACGACGAGGCATCCCGCATGAAGCTGCCGGAGTGGTTCCCCGAGATCACGTTCGCGTCGTGGAACTGCATCGCCCACGGCGACAAGGTCGAGAGCCGCGGCTAGCCGCGGGGCACCGATGAGCGACATCCGGCTCTACATGTTCGAGGGCGGCACCACCTACCTGCCGCTCCGGAACGTCAACCTCGGCCAGGGCGGCAACGGCGAGATGATCACGACGCCGACCACCTGGTTTGCACTCACGCATCCGCGTGGGAACGTCGTCTTCGACGGCGGCAACGCGGCCGAGGTTGCCGTCGACGCGAAGGCCCACTGGGGCGTGATCACGGAGATGTCCACGCCCACGATGTCGCCGGAGCAGGCAGTCGTGCCGGCGCTGGAGCGGACCGGGATCGATCCCGCGAGCGTGCGCTGGATCGTGCAGAGCCACCTCCACCTCGACCACACGGGCGCACTTGCGGCGATCGATCGGTTCCCCAACGCGCAGGTGCTCGCGACGCGGACGGAGTACGAGTGGGCCCACATGACCGAGCCGTTCAACCAGCTCGCCTATGTCCGCGCGGATTACGTGAAGCCCGGCATCGACTGGGTGCTCCTAGACGAGTCGGATGACGGCTGGGACCTGTTTGGAGACGGCACCGTGCGGTGCTGGCGGACACCGGGCCACAGCCCCGGCCACCAGTCGTTCGAGGTCACGCTCGGCAGCGGCGATACGTACCTCCTGACCTTCGACGCCGCGAACACGATCGACCACCTCAACGAGAAGGTGCTGCCCGGCTTCCTCATCGACGCGACGGAAGCCGTGCGCTCGGTGCGCAAGCTGCGCCGCCTCGCGTGGCGCTCGCAGGCCACGGTCGTGGCGAGCCACGACCCGGACCAGTGGCCCACCTTCAAGCAGGCACCGCACTACTACGAGTGAGCGAGAGGAGCCGAATCGATGTCGAAGAGCCTGTACCTCGTGTTCAGCAAGGCGCCGGAGGGCGTGACGAGCGACGAGTACGACCGCTGGTACCACGGCCACGTGCGAGAGAACATCGAGACGAAGGGCTTTCTGTCCGCCGAGCGCTACGCGCTCAAGCCGGGGCGGCCGACCGGAGTCGACTTTCGGCACCTTGCCGTGTATGAGTACACGGGCGACTACCAGGCGCTGCGCGAGGATCTCGAACGGCGCATCGAGGCTGGGAAGATCGTGTTGCCCGACTGGTTCCCGCAGATCCAGTTCGGCAGCTGGGAGTGCGAGGCGATCGACGAGCGGGCGGAGGCGCCCGGCTGAGATGTCTCCAGACCGCCGCCGGCTCGCGAACCTCAGCCGCGCATGGAGCTGCTGCTCACGGATGTCGCCGTCTCGGACATCGGGGGCGGCCCCGGCTTGAACTCGACGGGGAACTCCTCGCGCAGCTGGAACAGCCAGCGGCCACCCTGATTGACGACGCGATCGTGGTAGCGGGCCATGATCGTGATCTCGAAGTTCTCCGGGATCCACAGGACGTCTGTGCGCGCCGTCGCGCTGATGCCGTCGGGCTGCAGCTCGATCAACGACCGCGCGCAGAAGTGCCGGCCCCCGTAGCCCGCCGGAAGACACGACGTCAGGAAGTCGAGCAGCGTCTTCCGCCCCTCGAAGGCGACGCCGGCCGCGACGAACGTCGCGTCCTCGGTCCAGAGCACGCCGAGCGCCTCCCAGTCCTGGTCGTCGAACGCGTGACAGTAGCGGGTGATCAGATCTTCGATCTCCCGTTGCGCGAGTAGCCGCTCGATTGCCTCCATCTCACACTCTCCTTGGACGCGGGGCACCACCTGGAAATCGTCTAGGAAAATGCTATAGGATCGTGTCCGGCATGACGACGACCGATGTCCCGGCGACGACGCCGGCCACCGAGCAGCCGACAGTGCTCATCCGCGTATCCGGCCTAGCCAAGGCCTTTGGCGCGACGCAGGCGCTCCGCGGCGCGTCGTTCGAATTACGTGCGGGGGAGGTCCACGCGCTCGTCGGCGAGAACGGATCCGGCAAGAGCACGATGGTGAAGATCCTGAGTGGCGTGCACGCTCCGGACGCCGGCGCGATCGAGCTTCGGGGGGCCGAGATACCGGCTCCGAAGTCACCCAGCACCGCGCAAGCGCTGGGCATCGTCACCGTCTTCCAGGAGGTTCTCGTCGCCGAAGCCCGTTCGGTGCTCGACAACGTGTGGCTGGGAGTCGACGGCCTGTTTCGCAACCGCATTCCCGTGCGCGAGAAGCGTGCGCGAGCGAGCGCTGCGCTCGAGGAGCTTCTCGGCCGGACTCTGTCACTCGACACGCCTGTGGAGGAGCTGTCATTGAGCGATCGCCAAGCGTGCGGCATCGTGCGCGCCCTGATGCGGCGCTCCGGCATCCTCATCCTCGATGAGGCAACGTCCGCGCTCGACGTCGCGACGCGGGACCGTCTGTTCCGGATCGTCACCCGGATGAGCAGCGAAGGCGCCGGGATCGTGTTCATCACGCACCGCATGGACGAGATCAGCGAGATCGGGGACCGGATCACGGTGATGCGCTCGGGCGAGACGGTGGCGACGCTCGAGCGAGGGCACTGGACGCCGAGAGAGCTCGTCCACCTGATGACCGGATCGGATCAGCTCACCGAGCACGCCCGCGAAGAGGTGTCGCCACCTGCACGGCGGCGCGGCGCAACCGTCGTCAGCGTGAGCGGATTGCGGCTGCGTGCCGAACAGCAGGCCGTTCGACGTCGATATCCGCGCCGGCGAGCTCGTCGGCGTGGCAGGGTTGGAAGGGCACGGCCAGGACGAGTTCCTTCACGCTCTCCGCGGTGCGGGAACCGCCGTCACCGGCGAGATCGTCCGCCACGACGACGGGGACATCGTCATTCGCTCGACCAAGCAGGCGGCCGATCACGGCATCGCGTTCGTCCCACGCGAGCGCCGGCAAGCGCTCTTCGCTTGGATGTCGATCCGGGAGAACTTCGGCATGCCCACGCTGGCACGCGACAGCACGGCCGGCTTGCTACGGCCGTACCTGACCCGGCGGCGCCTGGCCGAATACATCACCGAGCTCGGCATCGTCCTCGGGCGCCCGGACGACGCGATCACGACGCTCAGCGGCGGGAACCAGCAGAAGGTCGTGATTGCGCGCTGGCTCGCGGCGGGTCCGAGCGTGCTGCTGCTCAACGATCCCACGCGAGGCGTCGACGTGGGAGCGAAGCGGGACCTCTACGGGTTGCTCACCCACCTGGCCGACGAGGGCGTGGCGGTCGTGATGCTCTCCTCGGAGCTCGACGAGCACGTCGAGCTGATGGACCGCGTGCTCGTCTTCCGCGAGCACGAGCTCTTCCGCGAGATCCAGCGGACGTCGTTGTCGCGGCAGGCGCTTCTGTCGGGCTTCTTCGGAGAGGACGACGATGTCGCTGCATGAGGCCGACGGCCATCTGGCTCTCGGCGATATCGACCGCCGCAGCCTCGGTACGGCGCTGCTGCGACTGCTCAACCGGTACAGCTTCGGGTTCGCCCTCTTGCTCACGCTCGCGCTGCTCGCGGCAACGCTGATCCGGGACACGAACTTCGGCTGGCGCGACCAGCTCGCCAACTTCGCGCCGATGGCGCTCGCGGCGATGGCGAGCACGCCTGCGATCATCAGCGGCGGCGGCGGCTTCGACCTCTCGATCTCGCCGCTCATGTACCTCACCGGCGAGGTGTTCATCGTCTGGCTGGCGACCAACGGGCTCGGCGGCGCCGTCTCCGTCCCGATCGTCCTCGCGGTCGGCATGGCGATCGGGGCGCTGAACGGCCTGCTCATCATCCTCCTGCGCGTACCGCCCGTCGTCGCGACGCTCTCCATGTACTTCGTGCTCATCGGTGTCGATCTCAGGGTCGCGCCCAATCCCAAGTACCTGGGTGAGAACTGGATCCACAAGCTCGCAGGCTCGGTGGAGATCGCCGGCATCTCTGTACCCGGGGCGTTGTTCACGCTCGGCTTCCCGATCGTGGTCTGGGCGGCGATCGGGCTGACGCCGTACCGGCGCACGCTCTACGCCGTCGGCTCGAACGATGCGACGGCGTTCGCCAGCGGCGTCAACGTCGCCGCCGTGCGTTTGATCGCGTACGCCCTCGGCGGGCTGTTCGCCGGAGTCGGCGGGCTGGCCCTGATCGCACTGACGAGCTCGGCGAACCCGAGCCTGTCGTCGACGTACACGCTGCTCGCGATCGCGGCCGTGGCGCTCGGCGGCACATCGCTCTGGGGTGGCCGCGGCGGCCTGTTCGGGCCGATGCTCGGCGCCGCCTCGATCTACCTGCTCGGAAACCTGCTCATCACGCTACAGGTGGATCCGAGCTATCTGCAGGTGATGTACGGCGGCATGCTCATTTTCGCGGTCATCCTCAGCGGCATCGCCGGGCGGGCCAAGGTGGCGGCATGAGCGCAGTTCCGGCCGAAGCCTCGGCGGAGAGCAGCGGGCGCGTGACCTGGCACCGGCTCGTGCGCCTGCAGGCTCGCATCCCGTTGCTGCAGCTGTGCCTGCTCGTCGCCGTCTTCGCCTACGGCGCTATCGACCTCGGCTTCTGGAACTGGGGCAGCGTCAAGCAGATCCTCGTGCTTGCCTCGCTCGCCGGGCTTGCGTCCGTCGGGCAGACGCTCCTGATCCTGATGGGTGGCTTCGACCTCTCGATCTCGGGGTTCATCGTCGCCAGCGCGCTGGTCGTGAGCGTGCTCAAGGAGAAGTGGAACGTCCCCTTCGTCGTGGCGATCCTGATCGCCGTCGTGGCGGCCGCCATTCTCGGCGGCCTCGCCGGGCAGATCTGCCACCGCTATCAGATCCAGCCGCTGATCGTCACACTTGCGATGGGCACGATCGCGCTCGGGCTCGATCCAGGTGCAGACGGAAGGCTCGTTCTCGGGCACCGCACCCGAGTGGCTGATCCGGCTCGCCTCGCCGGCAACGAAGACGTTCGGGGTCATCAACATCCCGCCGATGGTCGTCATGTGGGCGGTGGTTGCGGTGCTGATGGGGCTGTTCCTCCACCGCACGGTCCCCGGCCGGCGGGTTCTCGCGACCGGAGCGAATCCTCGCGCCGCCGAGTACTCCTTGATCAGCACGCGACGTGTCTGGACGCTTGCATTCGCGTTCAGCGGGGTCGCCTCGGCGCTCGTCGGGATTCTCGTGGCGGGCTTCGCCGGCAGCGTCGACAGCGGCGTCGGCGACCCGTACCTGTTCCAGAGCGTCGTCGCGGTGATCGTGGGTGGGACCGTGTTCGGCGGACCCGGCGACTACACGCGCACCGTCGTCGGCGCACTCTTCCTCACTGTCGTCAACGTCGTGCTCGTTGGAAAGGGGGCAATTCCAGCCGACCAGAACATCATCTACGGCGTCGCGATCCTGCTTGCAGTCACCCTGTACGGCCGCGAGCGGAGGATCAGGGATCGCATCTGAGGTCATGTCGGACCACGGATCGGCAGGCGCAAATCGCATACGATTTGATTTTTGGAAATCCGCCATCACGCAGGCCAAGCACGACCTAAGGAAGGGAAGGAGAGTGCAATGAGGGGTTCTGGTGCGTGGTTGCGGGCTCGACGAGCCCGCCCCTCGGCAGCGATAGCGGCAATGCTGCTTCTGTGCGCGATCGTGGCCGCCGTCTTCGCCGCCACATCCGCCTCTGCCGGCTCGACGTCCGTGGCTGCCACGGCGCAGAAGTGCGGCGAGGACGTCGTCTACCCGGCAAAGGATCCGGACGGTGCGTTCAAGAAGCTTCCGAAGGAGATCCAGGCGCGGTACGGGCCGTATCCGTACGAGATCAAGGCGACGCCCTGGGAGGCGTTCAAGGGGAAGCCGAAGCCGTGGAAGATCGGCCTCATCACGTTCCCGGTCGGCTCACCGTGGCTTGCGGACGTGATCAAGCAGGTCGGTACCGAGTTCAACAAGGCCAAGGCCAAGGGCCTGGTCGAAGGCACGCTGCAGAAGTACATCCAGCCGAGCTATGCGACGGCGACTCCCGAGCAGCAGATCAACGCCATCCAGCAGATGGTGCGTGACGGGATCGACGGCATTCTGCTTCTGCCGCTTGCCGGGCCTCCTCTCGCACCGTCGATCGACGCGGCCGGCAAGGCGGGCGTTCCCGTCGTCATCCTCGACAACGTCGTCTCGGACGCCAAGTACGCCGTCAACGTCTGGTCGCAGAACAACTCGCCGGCCGCCGCCGGGGTTGCCGGCCTCGTGAAGACCGGCAACGTGCTGTTCGTCCGCGGCATCGCCGGCAACCCGGTCGAGCAGGCGTTCCAGGACGCGGCTGTGGCCGACGTCAAGGCGTGCCCAGGGCTCAAGATCGTCGGCACGATCTACGGCAAGTGGACGAATGCGACGGCCAAGGCCGAGACTGTGAAGTGGCTCGCCGCGCACCCCGACACGAAGATCGACGCCGTGATCCAGAACGGCATCATGATGGCCGGCATCGTGCAGGCGTTCCAGCAGACCGGCCGCCCGGTGCCGCCGATCAGCGGCGGCGGCTGTCAGGGCGGCGATCTGTCCTGGTGGTTGAAGAACAAGGCGACCTACAAGACGGTGGCGAACTGCTTCAACGGGTTCCAGACGGGCTGGTCGGAGTTCCGGCTCCTGACCCGTATCCTCGACGGGCGCGGCCTGAGGGTGGCGGACATCCACATCCCGGTCCCGATCGTCACGAACGCCAACCTGCACATCTACGCGACGCCCGGCAAGCCGCTCAGCTGGCCCGGCGAGCCTCGCGGCCCGATCGACGGTTGGGCATCGAACAAGACCCTCGACGGGTACTTCCACAAGCCCGGCAACCCCGGCGGGCTGTAAGGGCTAGCGGCGAGGGGCCGGCGTTCGCGCCGGCCCCTCGCTTTCGATCAGGAGGCCGGAGTCTTCGTGCCCCACCACGATCCGTGAGAGGAGAACCAGGATGGCTTCGGCGCTCGATTCCCTGATCGACCCTGCCGCACCGCTCTCGTGCCTGGGCACGGGGTACGAGTTCACCGAGGGTCCCGTCTGGGTGCCCGCCGAACGCAGCCTCTACTTCAGCGACATCCCGGGCGACACACGCTGGCGCTGGAGCGAGGGGAAGGGCATGGAGATCGCCGCTCGCCCGACGTTCAAGGGCAACGGCATGGCGCTCGACAACGACGGCAACATCCTCGTCTGCGAGCAGGTCTCGAGCTGCCTCGTCCGGCTGCGCAGCGGTGGCGGACGCGACCTCGTCGCGTTCCACTATCAGGGGAAATACCTGAACAGCCCCAACGACGTCGTCACACGAGGATCCGACGGCAGCATCTACTTCACCGATCCCGACTACGGGCGCTGGAACGACTGGATCGGGCAGGAGCGCAGCCGCGATCAGCTCGGCTATCGCGGCCTCTACCGTGTGCCGCCGGGCGACGGCGAACTCGAGCTGGTGGTCGACGAGAACGAGTTCGACCAGCCGAACGGCCTGTGCTTCTCGCCGGACGAGAGCATCCTCTACGTCAATGACTCCGCAGCACGCAACGTCAAGGTGTTCGACGTCACCGCCGACGGCTCGCTCGGCCCGAGCCGGCTGCTGCATGAAGGCATCGGCAGCGGCGTCCCTCGCGAGGGCAACGTCGACGGGATGGAATGCGACGAGCTCGGAAACGTCTGGGTCACCGGGCCGGGCGGTGTGTGGGTGCTGACGCCCGAGGGCACGCACCTCGGCGTCGTCGAGACGCCGGAGGTCTGCGGCAGCCACGCGTGGGGTGGGGAGGACCTGCACTCGCTCTTCCTGATGACGACGACCTCCGTGCACGTCGTGACGACACTGGTCGGTCCCGCGCCGTTGCCGCCGTTCTGAGCCGGAGGCCCGACATGCCCGAGCTACACGACACCTCACTGGAAGCGCGGCTCCGGCGTCTCGAGGACGTCGAAGAGATCCGCGCCCTGCTGCTCGAATACGGCCGCCGTCTCGACGCAGCCGACTTCGTCGGCTATTCCGAGCTGTTCACAAGGGACGGAGAGCTCGATGCCCAGCTCGGCAGCGCCACGGGGCGGGCCGCGATCGTCGCCTTGCTCGAGCAGCGGCTGGGATCACAACCGGAGAGGCCACGGCCGCCGGCGGTGCACCTCAACGGCAACCCAGCCGTGACCCTCGACGGCGACCGTGCAACCTCGGTCGTGATCTGGTCGTACATCACCCACGACGACGACGGCTTCCCGCTGCTGCTCCAGCTCGGGCACTACTACGACGACCTGGTACGCGAGGACGGCGCGTGGAGGTTCCAGCGCCGCCGCATCACGCGTGACCTGGGCTTCTCGCCCCTCGATGCCCCCCCACGCGCCCAACACGAGGAGACAGGATGAGCGGAGATGCGACGATCGAGGCGGAGCTCGCCGAGCTGCGGAGCCGGCTCGCGCGCCTGGAGGACATCCAGGCGATCTGGCGGCTCTTCATGGAGTACCGCAAGCACCTCGACCGGCGAGACTTTGCGGCGTACGCACAGCTGTTCGCCGAGGATGGCGAATGGCTCGGAAATCTCGGCCACGCCCGCGGTCCGGCCGAGATCGAGCAACTGTTGATTCGCACGCTCGAGCGGCACGCGGACGAAAGCGTCGCCCACCTGCACTTGATCGACAATCCGGTCATCGACGTGGACGGCGATCGTGCCACTTCCGAGAGCACGTGGGTCTACATCACCAGGGACTTCTCGGACAACCCGGTGCTCTCGCTGATCGGGCACTACCGGGACGTCCTTGCGCGTACGCAGGACGGCTGGAGGTTTCAGCGCCGCGAGGCCTACCTCGACTTTCCGTTTTCCGCGCCCGACCTGTCGGAATGACCGCCGGCGAGAGCGACGGCGGGCTCGGCGCCGCCCGCTTGGCCGTGCTCGAAGCCGTCGTCTCGCGGCTGATCCCCGCCGACGAAAACGGCCCGGGCGCAGCCGAGGCGCAGGTGGCGCGCTACATCACGAGGGCGCTCGACGGCGACTACCGGCAGCACCGTCGCGCGTACGAGGAAGGGCTCGAGGCGCTCGACGGCCACGCGCGGTCGACACTGCACGATGCTTTCGTGTCGCTCGCGCCCGAGCACCAGGATGCCGTCCTCGCGGACGTGGAAAACGGCCTCGTGCCGGGCTCCGGGTCTGCACAGGCGTTCTTCGAGCTGCTCCTGCGCCACACCGTCGAGGGCATGTTCGGCGATCCTCAGTGGGGCGGCAACGCAGGGCGGATCGGGTGGAGGCTGCTCGGGTATCCGGGCCCTCGTCATGTCTGGAGCGAGGAGGAGCAGCGCATCGTCGACGCGGGGTCGCGCGCATGAGCGCCGGCCCGAAGGCCGACGTCGTCCTCGTCGGGCTCGGCGCCGCCGGAGGGATCGCCGCGCACGTTCTCACCGGCGCGGGGCTCGACGTGGTTGCGCTCGAGGCAGGTGGGCGGCTCGACCCGAGCATGATGACGCTCGACGAGCTCAGAAACGACGTACGCGGCTGGATGTCGGCGCCGAAGGCGAGCAGAGAGCTGCCGACCTTCCGCTCCAGCCCGTCGGGCGCGTCAGTCCCGGCTCCGTTTCCGACGCTGATGATGAACGCGATCGGCGGCACGACTGTCCACTACCCGGGTCTGAGCATCCGTTTCCAGCCGTGGAACTTCCGTAGCCGTAGCGCGGTGATCGAGCGCTACGGGACGAGCGCGATCCCGGAGGGCTCGACGCTGGCCGACTGGCCGCTCGACTACGAGGAGCTGGAGCCGTTCTACGACACCGTCGAGCGAGCAATCGGCGTCGCGGGCACCGCGGCCACGGTCGGCGCCGCCATCGATCCGGAGGGAAACGCCTTCGAGGGAGTGCGCGCCCGCGCCTACCCGATGCGTGCGGTGCGGCGGACGGGCTGGACCGAGCTCACAGCAGCAGCCGCGCGCGAGCTCGGCTGGCACCCGTTTCCTGCCCCTGCGGCGGTGAACACGGAGGTCTACAACGGCAACCCGACGTGCACGTACTGCGGATTCTGCTCGTCGAACGGGTGCTACCGAGGTGCGAAGGGCTCCACCGACGCCAACGTGATCCGCTGGGCCGAGGCGGCCGGCCGGCTGCGCATCGAGTCGGACGCGCGCGTGATCCGGATCGAGGTCGACGATCGCGGCCTCGTAGCGGGCGTCACGTACGTCCAGGATGGGCGAGAGCGCTTCCAAGCGACACGCGTCGTCCTGCTCGGTGCGTTCACGTACGAGAACACGCGACTGCTCCTCCTGTCCGCGTCGCCGGCCTTTCCGCGTGGCCTGTCGAACAATCATGGCCAAGTCGGGAAGCATTTCACGGCTCACGCGACGCCCTTCGTCTACGGACTCTTCCCGGGGCGGCGCCTCAACCTGTTCAACGGCCTCTGGGCACAGGCGACGTGCCTCGAAGACTGGAACGCCGACAATTTCGACCACGCCGGCCTGGGTTTCGTCGGGGGCGCGATGCTCGCAGCGCCGCAGGAAGCCAAGCCGATCGCGGCCGCATCTGCCCCGCTGCCGGAGAGGGTGCCTCGCTGGGGGTCGAGCTGGAAGTCCTGGCTCGCCGAGCACGCACAGTCGATCGGATATGTCACGGCGCAATTCGACAGCCTCACGTACGAGACGAACGGCCTCGACCTCGATCCGACCGTCGTCGACACGAACGGCGTGCCGGTCGTTCGCGTCACACTGGCGTTGCAGGAGAACGAGCACAGAGGCTACGACTTCATGCTCGACCGCCTCCGCCGCTGGCTCGTCGCGGCCGGCGCGGCAGAGACCTGGCACGGCCCAGGGAGAATCATCGAGGGCCGCCACTGCTACGGCGGCACACGCATGGGCGACATTCCCGAGACGTCCGTCGTCGACCGGTACGGGTTCTCCCACGAGGTTCCGAATCTGGGGATCATCGGCGCATCGACGTTCCCGACGGCGGGTGGCTCGAACCCGACGCTGACCGTCCAGGCGCTCGCCTGGCGAACGGCGCAACGACTGGCGGACAACTGGAGCGCGATCGCGGATGCAGCGTGATCACAGGGGCGAGGATTCGGCCCAGAATCGAATAGGTTATGATATACGAAGTTCGGCTCGGTCACCGAGGCGATATTTCACGGCGTGCTCCAGCGCTTCCGATCATCCGAGACAGGAGGACATTGATGGCCGACGCGCTTCTCACCAGAGGTGTCGAGATCAAGGAGGAGATGTTCGGGCCCGAGCACGGCCAGATCAAGCTGGACCGCGCGACCGATTTCACGCGCGAGTTCGAGGAGCTCGTCGCCCGGTACTGCTTCGCCGAGGTGTGGGGCAGGGAGCAACTGCCACGGAACCTCCGCAGCATGATCACGATCGCGATGCTCGTCGCCCAGGGCCGTTCGCACGAGGTGCGCGTGCATGTTCAGGGAGCGATCAACAACGGAGTCACCACGGAGCAGATCCGCGAGATCCTGATCCATGCCGCGATCTACTGTGGGATCCCGGCTGCTGTGGAGGGGTTCAGGAACGCCTCCGAAGTGCTCGATGCGGCTGAGGCCGGGAAGGCGTGATGGCGCGCGGAGACGCGATCCACGTCGGCTTCGTCGGCCTGGGCATGATGGGGTGGCCGATGGCGCACAACCTGGCCGAGGCCGGCTTCGACCTCGTCGTCCGCGACGCCGATCCCGAGCTGCAGCACAGGTTTGGCCTGGAGCACGAATGTGCGGCGGCTGCTGTGCCGAACGACTTCTCGCCGGCGAGCGTCGTCATCACGATGCTGCCCGACGACCGTGCCGTCCGGGATGTGATGCTCGAGTGGGGTGGAGGTATCGCCGCGGCGCTGGCTCCCGGCGCTGTCGTCGTCGACATGAGCTCTTCGAACCCCGAAGGCACGACGGCGCTCGGAAAGGAGCTCGCGGCGCTCGGCCTCTCGCTCGTGGACGCGCCTGTGTCCGGGGGGGTCCAGCGGGCCGGCACTGCGACGCTGACGATCATGATCGGCGCCGACGACGAGGATGCGATCGGCGTCGCGCAGCCCGTCCTCGACGCGCTGGGCGAGAGCTTCTTCCATACAGGACCGCTCGGCTCCGGTCATGCGATGAAGGCGCTCAACAACTTCGTCGGGGGCGGCACCTACGCGCTCGTCGTCGAGGCACTGGCGATCGGCCGGCGTTTCGGGCTCACGCCGAGCACGATGATCGACGTCATGAACGTCTCGACCGGGCGCAGTTTCAACACCGAGATCGTCCTCAAGGAGCACGTCATCACCGGCCGGTACGAGACCCGGTTCGCGCTCGGACTCCTCAGCAAGGACGTCGGCATTGCCGCCGAGCTGGCCCGCTCGAGCGGCGTCGAAGCACCGCTGTGCGAGCTCGTCAGCGAGCGCTGGGCGGGAGCCGCGGCCGAGCTCGGGCCTACTGCAGATCATTCCGAGGCGCACAAGAGCTGGTGGTCTGACGATCTGACCGCCGCGGCCGAGACCGCCGCGGAGGCGCAATGAGCCCTCGGCGCGGGCGGCCTGCAGGTGCCGCGACGGGAGGCGCAGTGCCCGCGAGACAGAAGGATACGATGCGTGCCGGCATGCCTGCTCAGAAACGAACCGGTGTGACCAAGCAGGAGCGCGTCTACCGGGCGTTGCGAGAGCGCATCCTGAGCGGCGCCTACGGTCCGGGTTACCGCGTCGTCATCGACGCCCTCGCCGAGGAGTTCTCCGTCTCGGCACTACCCGTGCGTGAGGCGATTCGGAGGCTCGAGGCGGAAGGGCTCGTCGTGTACCGGCCGAACGCCGGGGCGCAGGTGGCGCCCGCCGATCCGGGCGTGTTCGAGGAGGAGATGACCGTTCTGGCCTTGCTCGAAGGACTGGCGACCGCGCTCGCGGCGCCCGAGTTGGGTGACGAAGAGATTCGGCTGATGACCGAGATCAACGAGAGCATGGTGCAGGCGATGGAACGGCTCGACTCGCTGCGTTTCGGACGCCTGAACCAGGAGTTCCACGCCGTCATCTACGAGCACTGCCCCAACGGCTCGCTGGTCACGCTTCTGCGCGACGTGGCGCGCCGGCTCGATGCGATCCGCCGCACCGTGTTCGTTCAGATCCCGTACCGCGGCGCCGCCTCCGTGACCGAGCACCGCGAGCTGATCGAGCTCATCACGAAGCGCGCGCCGGCAGACGAGATCGAAGCGCTTGCACGCGAGCACAAGCTCCACACCGTTGCGAGCTTCCGGGCCTGGCAGCTCGAGCACGGGGCGCCCTAGCTAGCGCAGATGCGGGATCCCCGAGTGGGGATCCCGCATCGCGCGAAATCCCTAAAGGGGCCCGCCCGCGGGCCTTCATACTCGTGGCCCTGAGGCAAGGTCAAGACGGTTCTTACAGGATCGGTCATTCATCGATCATGTAGGATCTCGTATCGAATCGACGTGAGCGGATCTACGCGAACGATGCGAGGGGGACTCGAGTGTCCGAGATGCGAGCCGACAATCTTGGCAGCCTGTTGCGGCCGCCGTATCTGCTCGAGGCACGCGGGCAGGATCTCCCGGACGACAAGCTGGCAGCTGTCGAGGACCGCGCGATTCTCGATGCGCTCGCGCTCCAGGAGGAGGTGGGGCTGACCGTTGTCACCGACGGGGAGTACCGCCGGCGCTTCTTCTTCTCGACGATCGAGGTGCTGTTCGACGGCATCGATCCGACCGGCTTCATTCGCCATCATCAGGATTTCGAGGGTGTGCAGCACGAGCTGCGCACGCCGACGCCCGTCGCGCGACTGTCGCGCCGCGCGACCCTCGCCGAGGTCGAGGCCGACTACGTGTGCGCGCACACCGACAAGCTCGTCAAGGTGACGCTGCCTTGCCCGTCGATGTTCCCGAACTACTGGTCGGAAGGCGTTTCGAACCAGGCGTACGCCGACCGCGAGGCGTACCTGGAGCACGTTGTCGAGCTGATGAACGAGGACGCGAAGGCGCTCGTGGCCGCCGGCGTCGACTACATCCAGCTCGACGCGCCTCATTACGCGTACATCCAGAAGGTGATGTCCGGCGTCGAGGATCGCGATGCGACGCTCCGCCACCTGATCGAATGGGACAACAAGGTGCTCGACGGGGTCGAAGGTGTGACGACGGGATTGCACATCTGTCGCGGCAACGACCGCAGCCATTTCACCGGAACCGAGCCGTACGACGAGTTCGCGGCGTCGATCTTCCCGCATACCGCGGCCGAGCGGTTGCTGCTCGAGTACGACGACGAGCGCTCCGGTGGCTTCGAGCCGCTGCGCTGGGCGCGCGACGATCAGACGGTCGTGCTCGGCCTCGTGACGACGAAGCGCTCGGACATGGAGTCGGCTGAGGAGCTGAAGCAGCGCATCGACGACGCGGCGCAGTACGTCCCGCTGGAGCGCCTCGCGCTCTCGACGCAATGCGGATTCGGCTCAAATGCCGAGGGCAACGCGATCACCTACGAGGCGCAGCGCGCCAAGCTCGAGCTCGTCGTCCAGGTAGCGACGGACGTCTGGGGTACCGCCTAGACCTCGTTGTCCCCGAGCAGGTCGAGGTAGCCGCCCGGTTCGAGCTCCGCGGCATCGATCTCCAGCGCCTCGATCAGCTCGTCCACTCTGGCGCGCGCGAGGGTCGCTTCCATCTCCTCGGAGACAACCGCCTCGAGCTCGACAAACGAGCCCAGACCTTCGACCTCGTCGAGGTGGATGCGCACCCCCTTCCACACGAACAGCCGCCGTGTCTTCGACACGACACCTCTGATGCCGAGGCACTCGGCGAGCAGCCGCCGCGTCTCCTCGCCGTGCACCGGCGCCCGCAGATAGTGGCTCGGACGGATCCCTTCGTCGTCGGGCCGCTCGTAGAAGATCAGCTCGGCCGTGCCGGCGAGGAGGTCCTCGCGCAGCTTGAGCTTGCCGGCCGGCGCGGCGAAGTACGTGTCGCGCTGGTGCAGCAACCCTTCGTCTATGGCATCGAGGAGCCGGCAGCGCTCGAGCGTCGCAGCAGGGTCGCGATCAGGCACCTTGATCTCGATGTTGAGGTTGACCATCTCCATCAAGTCGCTGTCAGCACGCCTCTCATCCTCGGCCGGAGCCGGGCTGGGCCCGGCGGGAGGCCCGCGACCGGTCATCCGTGCTACGCGCTGAAGGAGAGGGCCCGTGGGGGAACCATGGGTTCCCCCACGCTCTAGTAGCGGTAGTGGTCGGGCTTGTACGGACCGTCGACCGGCACGTCGATGTAGCTGGCCTGGTCGGGTCGAAGCTGAGTGAGCTTCGCGCCGAGGGCGTCGAGGTGGAGCCGGGCAACCTTCTCGTCGAGGTGCTTGGGTAACACGTGCACGCCGACGGCGTAGGTATCCGTGCGTGTAAAGAGCTCGATCTGGGCAATCGTCTGGTTCGTGAACGACGCGCTCATGACGAAGCTCGGGTGGCCGGTGGCGTTACCGAGATTCAGCAGCCGCCCTTCCGAGAGGATGATGATCGCCTTGCCGTCGGGGAAGATCCAGCGGTCGACCTGCGGCTTGATCGTCACGCGCTCGACGCCCGGGAACGCCGTCAGCCCGGCGATGTCGATCTCGTTGTCGAAGTGGCCGATGTTGCCGAGCACGGCGTTGTGCTTCATCCGCCGCATCTGGTCGATCGTGACGATGTCCTTGTTACCGGTTGCCGTGATGACGACGTCCGCGTGTTCGATCACGTCGTCGAGGGTCTGCACGTCGTAGCCCTCCATGAGCGCTTGTAGCGCGCAGATCGGGTCGATCTCGGTGATTACGACGCGTGCGCCCTGGGCGCGAAGCGACTCGGCGGAGCCCTTGCCGACGTCGCCGTAGCCGCACACGACGCACACCTTCCCGGCGAGCATCAGGTCGACCGCCCGGTTGATCCCGTCCACGAGTGAGTGACGGCAGCCGTAGAGGTTGTCGAACTTGCTCTTCGTCACCGCATCGTTGACGTTGATCGCGGGGAACAGCAGCGTTCCCGCCTCCGCCATCTGGTAGAGGCGGTGCACGCCCGTCGTCGTCTCCTCTGTGACGCCCTTGATCTCCGCCGCCACCTGCGTCCAACGGCCGGGATCATCGGCCAGCGACTGCTGCAACAACCCGAAGAAGACCTGCATTTCCTCCGAATCGGCGGTCGCCGGATCCGGCACGGTACCTGCGCGCTCGAACTCGACGCCCTTGTGCACGAGCATCGTGGCATCGCCGCCGTCGTCCAGGATCATGTTCGGGCCACCTTCGGCCCAGGACAGGGCGCGCTCCGTGCACCACCAGTACTCCTCGAGCGTCTCGCCCTTCCAGGCGAACACCGGGATGCCGGCGGGCGCGTCGGCCGTTCCTGCCGGGCCGACGGCGACTGCCGCGGCGGCGTGATCCTGCGTGGAGAAGATGTTGCACGAGCACCAGCGCACCTCGGCGCCGAGCGCGACGAGCGTCTCGATCAGCACCGCGGTCTGAATCGTCATGTGCAGGGAGCCTGTGATGCGCGCGCCCCGCAGTGGCTGCTGCGCGCCGAACTCGCGCCGCACCGCCATCAGCCCGGGCATCTCGTGCTCGGCAAGCTCGATCTCCCTGCGGCCGTACTCCGCAAGCGTGATGTCAGCGACCCTGAAGTCCTTCACCTCGTCTCGAATCACCGTCTCGGTCATGTCATCTCTCCTGGTGTCAGTGTCAGCGTGGGCGGTAGCAGCGGACTGCCGTGGCGGCGGTCGCGCACGTCATTCGAGCAGCAGACGACCGCGACAACGTCGTGTGCGAAACGAAGATGATACGCGTCGCGGGAGGTTCCTCGACGCGCGATTTCCGCTCCTTGGTCGTGCCGGGACTGCTATTGACCTCCGCGGCGAAGGACGAGCGGTTGCTCGTCGAACCGGGTCATGCGCCTGAAGTCCTTGAATCTGTCCTGTATCTCCGGCATCGACAGCTTCTGCAGCCGTTCGCTGCCGAAGTCCTCGATCGCGAACGAGGCCAGCACCGAGCCGTAGACGGCCGCGCACCGGAGCACATCGTCGTCGACGATCGCGCCGTCGGGATGGCAGTCGAGGTATCCGAAGAATCCTCCCGCGAAAGCGTCTCCCGCGCCCGTGGGATCGATAACCCGCTCGAGCGGATATCCCGGGACGAAGAAGAATCCGTCGCTCGTGAACATGCAGGCTCCGTGGCTGCCCTGTTTGACGACGACGACGCGAGGGCCGAGCTCCTGCAGCTTGCGCACGGCCAGAGTGAGGTTTGGCTCGCCGGTGAGCATCAGGATCTCGGCGTCGTTGAACACGACCACATCGACCGTCCGAATCGCCTGGATCAGGGACTCACGGGTGGAGGTGATCCAGTAATTCATCGAATCGAGGCCTGCGAGCACTGCCCCGGGGCACTGCTCACGGACCCGCCGCTGCACGTCGGGCTGGATGTTCGCGAGGAACACCACCGATGCGTCGCGGGCTCCCGCCGAAAGCACGGGATCGAAGTTGGCGAACACGTTGAGCTGCGTCTCGAGCGTCTCGGCCACCTGCATGTCGCCCTCATAGCGGCCTGCCCAGAAGAACGAGTCTTCGCCCTGGACGCGGTCGAGGTCGTCGGTGTTGATCTGATGCCGTTCGAAGACTGCGAGCTCCTCCGTCCCGAAATCCTGGCCGACGACACCGACGACGCGAACGTTCGTGAAAAAGCTGGCCGCGATCGAGAAGTGGGTCGCCGCACCGCCGAGGATTCGCTCCCGCTTGCCGAAGGGGGTCTCGAGCGCGTCGAAGGCGACCGAGCCCACGACCGTTACCGCCATCGCCCAGGTGCTCCCGGAAGCAGGCACTGCGGTGAACGGATGCTCTGGCCGGTCATCCTTCTCCCTGGCAGAGGTGCGGCACGGTCAGGATCACATATCTTCCCTGATCGGATGTAGCTGGACGATCGAGGGAAGGAGCCCATTCGTGAACGGCCTACTCGCCGCCCCGGGGCACGAATATCCTAGCCCGAGCGTGCGGTTATCGCCGTCGACGTCTGCTCGCTCCGCGGCCCGATGAGTGCGCTCGAGGGCAAGGTGGCGATCGTCACGGGCGCCGCGCAGGGAATCGGGCGCGCGATCGCCGACGTGTTCGCAGGCGAGGGAGCCCTCGTTGGCCTGATCGATCGCGAGACGGCGGCAGGATGCGCCGCAGCCGAGGAGATCGTTGCCGCGACGGGGCAGAGAACCCACTACGCCGATGCCGACGTCAGCGATCCTGAACAGGTGGCCCGTGCGGTCGAGTCGATCGCCGCTGCGCTCGGTCCGCCGACGGTGCTGGTCAACAACGCCGCGGTCTTCGTGTTGAAAGGGCTCGAGGCGTCCGTTGAGGAATGGCGTGCCAGCTTCGACGTCAACGTGATGGGGCCGGCCCTCGTGACCCGATGCGTCGTCCCACACATGCGGGCAGCGGGTGGCGGCGCGATCGTCAACATCGGATCTGTCTCGAGCTTCGTGGCTCAGCGAGGGACGCTTGTCTACAACGCCTCCAAGGGGGCGATCGTCGAGATGACACGGTGTCTCGCGCTCGATCTCGCGGAGGACAACATCCGGGTCAACAGCGCATGCCCGGCCACCGTGTGGACGCCGGCGGTGGCGCAGATGGTCGCCGACCTCGGGCTGACGCGCGAGAGCGTGGGCGACCGGCCGAACTTCGGGCGCGAGCAGATCCTGAAGCGGATCCCCGACCCACCCGAGATCGCCAGGGTCGTGCTCTTCCTCGCCTCGGACGATTCCTCGTTCATCACGGGCGAGAACCTGATGGTCGACGGCGGCTGGACAGCCTGCTGACGCGCTGGGCCGAGTGGGCGGGGACCCTACGTGCCGAGGAACGTTCGCGAAGACGACCAGGCGTTGACGGGCGGAGAAGCGCGGGGTGCACGTCGTCAGGATCACTCGCTCGTATCCCCGCTCCTTGGCGATGCTCCAGTCGGACGGCGCCACCACGCGCACGCTGCTCACCACGTACACGTGGCGGGCCCCGCGGGTGACGATCACGATCCGGTCGCCCTTGGTCAGCACGTCCAGCGACCAGAACGGACGCGTGTGAGTCGTGCGGTGGCCCGCGATTGCGATCGTGTACGGCTCGCCCGGCCGTCCGCTTCCCGGATAGAACGCTGGGCCGTCGTTGACACTGGTGCCGAGCGGCACGTTCAGATGGAGCCGGGGAATGATCAGACGGTCGCCTGGCAGGGCGGCCCGCGAGGCGGCGCTCCCAGACGATGCGAGAGCCAGCGTCAGCCCCAACGCTGCCAGCAGTACCAGCACTCTGCGCATCGCGAACGACACGTCAGCGAACCGACGGGTGAGTATTCGTGTCGGTCGATCCACCCGGTGGCCCGCTCGCAGGCTTGACCACCTTGTCGGCACATACTCCGTCGACGAGCCGGTCACCGAGCGTGCCTGCCGGCGTCAAGCAGGCAAAGGCCGGAGCTCGATCGATGTGAATACCCGGCACGGGAGTGAGACAATCGGTCGGGCCGTGGTCCGTGCCGGCCAGGCACGGGTCATGTGTTACGAACGACACGAGTAGCTTGGGTTCGGTGCTCGGGTGAATCGTCGAAAAGGTCCCGCCGCTGCCAAGACGCAACAGACGGCTATGGCAAGCCGATTGGTCGCAATCAGCCGGGTGCCAAAACCACCACCCCCCACCATGGTTGCTGGTCCGCATGTCCGCCTTCCGACTACTTTGTGAAGGGGAGGTTCTTGGACTTTTTCGCGCCGAGGACGCCACCGTGTTTCTTCTCTTCTTGGCGCTGGGTTTGACGTTGTTCTTCTTCGTCTTCTTGGCGCCGAGGACCTCCACGTGCTTTCTTCTTGGCGCTGGCCGGCTTTTGCCCCGTTTTGGTCGGAGTCGTTGTGGCCACCGGTATGGCCGGGAACGGCGTCACGACTGGCGCGGCTACGACTGGCGCGACGACTGCCGGCGCCGGTGCCACTGCCGGTGCTGCGGCGGCGGCTGGTGCCGCAGCCGGTGCTGCTGGGGCTGCCGGTACCGGCGCGACGGCGGCCGCCGGGCAGGCGACACGGAACGGTAGCGCCTGGAGGTCGCCGGTCGGCGGGTACAGCACCGCCTCGCCCAGCACGAGATCGGTCTCGGCGTTGACGCCGCATTTGAGGTTGACGGCAAGCGTGTAGCGGGTCGCGCTCGCCTTGAGGTTTCGAGCCGTGGCACTGTCGACGATGGCGTTGGTGCCGTTGGCAAGGTGCTCGATGGAGACTAGGCTCACGGTGCAGCCGTCCTGGACGACCCGGAACGTGGACGTGGCGACCGTTCCGTTCACCGTTGTCGACTCGTGGAACGCGCAGAGGCCGGCGGCGGCATCGTTGCGGGCAGCGGCCGTCGCGGCGGCGATCAAGCTGAATGCGCCAATGCACAGCAGCGCCAGCAATTTCGACACAGCACGGCGACGTTCGCGCGCCGGCGGTGGCGCACCTGCGGCTCGCGCATGATGAGGCAACTTCAGGGGCATCTCGATCCTCCTCGTTTCAACTTGGTCGCAGACCAAGGAGCTTGGGTGCGTGGAAACCGTTCTGACCCAGTGCTTGAGGGTGGATCTGCAGGGTCGACGTTTGGCCCTGATGCGATGCTCGTTCACGAATCCCGCCGCAATTGATCCGCACGCGAGCTAGCAGCTCCGCACCCCTTGGGCTTTAGCGTTCGTTTGGGTCATGACAAACCACCCGTTCTCGACGGACGCCGCGAGTCCTTCGAGAACGACCCGCGAGGACGAGGGGCAGACTCAGCGGGCGCTCGAAGGTGCAGTGAGTTCACGGACGCAACGCGGCGGGATGCCGACTCGGCGAGCGAGCTGGGAGGCACGCGCCGTTGTATGTTCATCCCGAGCTCGGCGCCCGGCTTCTCGCCGCCGCGGCCGATGCGCATCGACGAAGGGGAAGTGCTGCGCCTCGTGACCCATGGGCACACCAACCGAGAGATCGCCGGAAAGCTGTACATCTCGGTTCGCACTGCCGAGGCACACCGGGCGCACATCATGCAGAAGCTGAACCTTTCCAGCCGGGCCGAGCTGGTCCGATACGGGTTGGCTCACGTGGGGCCCGAGGAGTAGCCCACGACTACGCTTGTGGCGTCCGCACAGGAGCCGTGGTGGAACAGCGATCACATCGACGACCCGTGTGAGCGTGCTCGCAGGTCGGCTAGAATGCCGCACGTCTCTGTCGTCTTGCGAGAAGATGCGGAGAGCGCGAGGAAGTCGTAGCCAAAGCAGAGCCTGCACAACGGCAGGCCCTGGGCGGTTAGCTCAGTTGGGAGAGCACCAGCTCGACAAGCTGGGGGTCACTGGTTCGAGCCCAGTACCGCCCATTCACCGCAACACCAGGAAACATCCCGTGTTCACCACTCGAGAGGGCTCCGCGAGGAGCCTTCTCTCACATCGTGGGCAGGTTGTGGGCAGGTTTCGGGTCGGAAATCCTCCCTGTGTCGTGGGAGAGCGAAGATGCGAGAGCTTGCTCCGGTTGGGCCACCTCACAGAGCGGACTGATCGGTGGCCGTCTGTATCGCACCCAGGAGGTCGGCGGTTCGAGCCCGCCTAGCTCATCCCCTGAAATCGCGTAGATAAGCGGTCTCACTCCTCGGTGATGTGAACGAGATGCGCGGTTGGTAGTGGTGCCGACGGGGAATGGAATCCGCGAGGCAATAGCGTACTTTTGGTTAGCCTCTCTCGGCGATGAGCCGCGGATTGACCAGGCGTGGCCTTCTCGTCGGCCTCGCGATCGGCGTCGCGGTGCTCGTGACGATCGGCGGCGCGGGGGCGGCCGCGTGCAAGCTGTTCGTCGACTGCGGCATCGGACAGTCCACGCGCTACGACGAGGGCTACCTGAAAGGCCTGGACAGGGGACCGCCGGCACGGGTTCTGGCGGGCTTCACGGAGGAGGTGGTCGCCGGGGGCCTGACGTTTCCGACCGATCTCGCCTTCCTTCCGGACGGTCGCGTGCTCGTGACGGACAAGCACGGCCTCGTGCGCGTCGTCAAGGAGGGTCACCTGCTCGCACAGCCGTTCATCGATCTCAGCAGCAGCGTCAACACGGATGGGTACCGCGGCATGCTCGCAGTTCAGGCTGATCCTGCCTTTGCGACGAACGGGTACGTCTACCTCCTGTACACGCGGCGGGGGAGCGGGCCGGCGCACGGGCCGACGACCGACCGCCTCGTCCGCGTCACCGCCCAGGGCGATACCGCCTCGCCCGCCAGCGAGACGGTTGTGCTGGGCAAGCTCGGCGACGGCTCCTGCCTGGATCTTCCTGCCGGGAGCGACTGCGTCCCGGCCGACCACGAGCACGTCGGCGGCGACATCGCATTCGCAAAGGACGGGACGATGTTCGTCTCGACCGGCGACGGGGGCGGCGGCCCGGACGCGATCGAGCCCACTGCCCTTCGCGCCCAGGATGTCGGGTTTCTGAGCGGGAAGATCCTGCACGTCACGCGCGAAGGCAAGGGCGTGCCCTCCAATCCATTCTGGAACGGAAACGCCGAGGCGATCCGGTCGAAGGTCTGGGCGTACGGCTTCCGCAACCCGTTCCGACTCGCCATCGGCCCCGGCGGGACGCCGTATGTCGGCGACGTCGGGGAGGACACGTTCGAGGAGATCGACGTCGCGCGGCGCGGGGCCAACTTCGGTTGGCCGTGCTACGAAGCCCGCGTCCACGCGGTCGATTTCGCCGCGACTCGGCTCTGCAGGTCTCTCTATGCGAAGGGCGCGTCTGCGGTGCAAGGGCCTGCGCTCGTCTATCGACACGGCACTCCGACCGGGGGCAACTCGGTCACCGGCGGGTTCTTCTACACCGGTACCGCATTCCCGCCGAGCTACCGCGGCGCGTACTTCTACGGCGACTGGGAGAAGAGCTGGCTGCGGATTCTGCACTTCGACGCCGCCGGCCGGCTGATCGGCAAGCCGGTGCCGTTCGCTACCGGAGCTTCGGGCCCAGTCTCGATCACGGAAGGCCTCGACGGTGCGCTGTACTACCTGGCGTTCAATGCGGGCGAGCTCAGGCGCATCGCCTATGACCGGAACTAGTCGGTGCACGTTGCATCATGTCCCTTAGCTGCTCCGATCGCTCAGACTGGGCGGGTTAGGCCCGTCAGGCGACGGCCTCCGGGCGAGTTTTGATCGGCCGGAGGACGGTGATCAAGATCGCGGGCACCAGCACGTCGAAGGCGCCACTGTTGAAGTCGGCAACGATGTGGCCGCCAAGGACTTCGTAGATGACGTTGAGAATCACCTCGAAGACCATGACCCCATTCCTGGGCACGACTAATGACTCTGCGCGCAGGTCATAGCCACGAAAAACTGGCACGATCTTCGTTTCGCCGCTCGAATATGGCAGTGGCCACCAACTGGAGTTTTGGGGCCTCAGAGATAGAACGTCTTCGAAAATAACCGGTGCTTCGACCGGAGACGTGCCCCACCACCAAGAATCGAGCTCGGCAACCAGATAGAGATCAGCGAGGTTGAGAGCGCCATAGCCGTACCCGGAGGGCACCGAGGCTTCGCACGACCCGTTGAGGACGAGATAGGCGTCCGCGTTGATGACAGCATCCCCGCCCGGATTCGTCCAGGCGAAATAGAAGCCGAGCTCCGCGAAGCCAGGCTCGTTCGCGTCAACTTTAAATTTCCCCGAGCTGTTGTAGGGCTCGATGTGGGGCGGACTGAACGTCGCGTTGGATGTCGCCCAGACGAGCTGCGGCTGGTCGAGCGTCTGATACCAGGGATAGCGCCGCCCCAGCGGCAGCAGGCCGGCGAGCCGGCGCTTTGCGGCGACATCGCGCGCGAGCACGGCCTTGGTTGCAGATGATTGCTTGACAAGACTCGCACGCTGTTTGTCCGCGATTCCGCTTCAGCTCGGCTTCGTGCTTTTTGCGCAGGGTCTCGAACGCGGCGACATCCATGCCTGCCTTCTCCACCAGCGCTGACAGATCCTGAGGAACACGCGCCGGAGGGGACGTCAGCGGTGGGTAGCGAAGGCGCGCAATCTTGCGCCGCGCTTCGCGCATCGGCGCGAACGTTGCCTTGAGCTCTGCAGCAGTTGGCACGTGCGACGTGACGGACGTGCGAGCCCTTCCGGACTTACCACCTGTCGTCGTCTTGCGCACAGGAACCTCCGACCAGAGTGCACCAGTCTAACTCGTCTGTCGATGGCGAATGGGATCGTGCGGGCAGGAATGTGGGCAGGTTTCTGGGCAGATCAGGCTTGTGTTGGGGATGCAGTAGTCTTGCCGAAGCCCACCGAGATCAATGGAGAACAGCCCTCAACGACCACCCGAGCTACTCGACAAGCTGGGGTCACTGGTTCGAGCCCGGTACCGCCCATTCAACGAAACCTCTGCAAGCGCGGGGGTTTCGTTGTTTCGAGGAGCGTGGGAGGGAAGCATCCTCCGTCGTGGCTGCGTCGATGGGATCCGCACGCTTCATACAACGAGAGCATCGATCGCACCCAGGTGATGCCAGAGGGAGACAAATGTGCCGTTGGCTTGCGTACTCGGGATCGCCGATCCGGCTCGAGGAGCTGCTCCTCAACCGCGACCGCTCCCTGATCGACCAGAGCCTGCACTCGAGGCTGGGCGCGACGACGACGAACGGGGACGGCTTCGGGGTCGGCTGGTACGACGACAGCGACACGCCGCGGCTCTACCGCAGCGTTCACCCGGCATGGAACGACCGGAACCTGCGTGAGCTCGCTGCCGGGATCTCATCGCACCTCTTCCTCGCGCACATCCGCGCGTCTACGGGAACGGCGATTCAGGAGACCAACGCACACCCGTTCCGCCACGGTCGCTGGCTGTGGATGCACAACGGGCTGATCCGCGAGTTCCAACGGATGCGGCGCGAGCTCGTGCTCGCGATCGACGACTCGCTCTTCACATCGATCGAGGGCACCACCGACTCGGAGACGATGTTCTACCTCGCCCTTACCTTCGGGCTCGAGAGCGACCCCGTCGCCGCCGTCGAGCGGATGGTCGGCTTCGTCGAGGAGACCGGACGCCGGCACGGCGTCGAGCATCCCCTCCAGATGACGATCGGGACGTCAGACGGGCGCAGCGTCTATGCGTTCCGGTACTCGAGCGAGGGTGAGTCACGATCCCTTTACTTCAGCACGCGCATGGATGCGCTGCAGGCGCTCCATCCGGAGAACGCGGCGCTCGCCGCGCTGTCGGACGAGACTCGAGTCGTCGTCTCCGAGCCTCTCGGCGATCTCGAGGGTGCCTGGAACGAGGTACCCGAGTCCCACGTCGGCATCATCCAGCCGGGCGCCGACGAGCTACGTCCGTTCACGCCGCACCGGTGATTGTGGCCGCAGCGCCGACGATCGGCTCTGCGGCCCTAAACTGCTTGGTCATCGGTCTTTGACGATTACAGAAACGGAGGAACCACCATGGCGACATCAGAGTCGGGACTGGCGAATGACCAGGACGTATCCCTGGATGAGCTCGGTCCCGTCGACTACCTCGTCGTCGAGTTTCCGGCGGGAGCGAGCAATTTCACGGGCGAGATGGCCAAAGAGCTGCTCGCGTTGGTCGATTCCGGGACGATCCGCGTGATCGACATCCTGATCCTGGCCAAGGGCGAGGACGGTTCCGTGGAGGCGATGGAGCTGTCCGACGTCGGCGAGCTCGGAGAGCTCCAGGCGCTCGAGGCCCAGCTGGCGGAGCTTCTGGCCGAGGACGACGTCGTGCACCTCGCCGCTGCCATGGAGCCGGGAAGCGTTGCCGGAGTGCTCATCTGGGAGAACCTGTGGGCTGCGCCATTCGCATCAGCGGCGCGGCGTTCGGGTGGTCAGTTGATCGCGAACGGACGCATCCCGATTCAGGCGATCATCGCCTCGATCGCGGCCGATGAAGTACCTGCGAGCGAAGGAGACTGAAATGCCACTCAGAGCAGCACGTGTCGGAAGAGTTGGCGTCATCGGCCACCCGGTGGCGAAAACCGCGGTCGTGGCCAAGGCCGTTTCACCCGGCCCTTCGCCCGTTGCGAAGACTGCGGTGGTGGCGGCGGCCGTCACACCGGGAAGGGGCAGGCGCCGTCGAATCTAGCTCGAGCCGGAGACATGGATGGAGGAGCG
>CAWCXS010000012.1:0-78104 GCA_963799615.1 uncultured Gaiellaceae bacterium
CCTCGTCGCCTGCTGGCGGCTGAACTCGGGGTCCCGGAACGGCGTGATCGTGCGGTCGACGGCCTCGGGCGACCGAGTCGCGGATGTTGTCGAACGCGCGGCGCCGACGGCGACCCGGACGGCCCGCGCCGGGCCGGCGGCGCGGTCGATGGCGGGCGCATCGCGTCGCGAGCATCTGCCGGGTGCGGTCGCCGCGCGGGCCGTCGAGCAGGAAGTCGCCGATGTGCTCCAGGGTGATCACGTCGTCGGCGATGATCTGCGCGTAGACCTCGGCCGCCTCGTCCTGGCGCCGCAGGAACAGCCCGTGCACCTTGATGCCCAGGATCCGGCGCGGCTCCGGCGGCTCGAAGATCAGCCACATGCCGAGCGCGTTGGTGACCCAGCCGACGACCACGCCGAGCACCGGCAGCAGCCACCACTGGCCGAACCAGTGGTCGACGATCGCGACCGGGATGCCGAGCAGGAAGCCGAAGACGAACCCGAAGGTGACCATCAGGTTCAGCTCCTTCTGGCCGAAGTCGCGGAAGATCGCGCACGACCAGCGCGCGGGTTCTGCTGGAAGTGGTCGATCACCATGATCTTCGGGTCGAGCAGCTGGTCGATGTGCTCGCCGATCTCGTCGGTGACCTCGTGGACGACGCCCGGGCAGCTGGGCCTGGACCCGCGCGAAGACCGCCTGCCTGCGCCGCGCGGCGGGCAGGTCGCGCCAGAGCCGCGGGTGCTCGCGGCGCATGATGCTCGTCGACGAGCTCGGGCAGCTCGGGCTCGAAGACCTGCGACGATGTGCTCGGCGATCTGGTCGGGCTCGAGCTGCTGGTAGAACTCCGTCGGCGTACCGAGCTTGGCGATCGCCTTGTCGACCGCGATGCTGCCCATCTTCGCGGCCCGCGCCGGGACGATGCCCTGCCAGCCGATGCCGCCCTGGAGGAGCCCGGGCACCTCCTGCACCTTGCGCGGCAGCACCCGGGCGAGCTGCGCGCATGCCCGGGGACCGTGACGCCGTGGAACCGCACCGGGCGAGAACAGCATGATCAGGCCGGTCCAGTTGATCAGCCAGCCGACGACGCCGGTGAAGAGCGGGATGGTGACGAAGTGCAGCCAGTCGACGTCGCCGGAGGAACCAGTCGATCTCCAGCGCCGTCACCTCGGTCCCCGGAAGGCTAACTGACGCCGGCGACCCGTCACGCCCGGCCGCGGCGGCTGCTGCGCAGGATGACGCGGATGCCGACCACTCCCCTCGACCTGCTGCCCGGACGCCCCGCCGAGCCGGACCTGACGGCGGACTGCTCGCGCTGCTTCGCGCCTGTGCTGCGTGCTGCTGCCGTATCGCGCGCGGCCGGCTTCGGCGTCGACAAGCCGGGCGGTCGCCTGCCCGCACCTCGCCGACGACGACCGGTGCACGCATCCACGCGACGCTGCGCGAGCGCGGCTGGCCGGGGTGCACGGTCTTCGACTGCTTCGGGGCCGGGCAGCAGGTGCCCAGGTGACGTACGGCGGCACGTCGTGGCGCGAGCACGACGACCTCGGCGAGATGGCGGCGGTGCTGTCGGTGATGCGGCGGCTGCACGAGATGCTCGCGCACCTGCGCGAGGTCGCTGCGCCGTACGCCGGAGCCGCGCGGCGCAGGCCGCCTGGGACCGGCTGCTGGCGCGTGACGCGACCTCGACCGGTCCGCAGCTGCTCGACCGTCGACCTCGACGAGCTGCACGACGAGGTGCGGCGACGTCCTCGGCGCGGCCAGCGCGCGGGTGCGCGGCGACGGCGCCGACCTGCCGGCGCCGGACCTGGCCGGCGCGGACCTGCGCGGCCGCGACCTGCGCGACGCGGGCCTGCGCGGCGCGCTGCTGATCGGCGCCGACCTGCGCGGCGTCGACCTCGGCGCGGCCGACCTGCTGGGCGCCGACCTCCGGGACGCCGACGTGCGCGGCGCCGACCTCGGCGACGTCCTGTTCCTCACCCAGCCGCAGGTCGACGCGGCCCGCGGTGACGCCACGACCCGGCTGCCCGCCTCGCTGCACCGCCGCCGCCCACTGGCGCGGTGTACTCCCGACGTTCGGGCCCCGTCAGTCGGCCAGAGGACCAGGGTGCCCGAACGGCACTGGCGACGTGTCAGCTGCCGTCAGCGGTTGCGGCGCCAGACGACGAGCGACTGGCCGGGTCGGGCTGGCGGAGCACCGGCAGCTTGTTCGGGCGTCGGTACGGCGCGGGCGTCGACGCGGCCTGGCGCAGCGCCTCGCGGGTGGCGCTCGAGCTCGGCGACGCAGCTCCTCGTTGCGGGCGCGGAGGGCGGCGACCTGGTGCTCAGCTCGAGGATCCGGCGTACGCCCTCGATGCCGATGCCGGCCGCGGTGAGCGTCGGCGATCTCGCGCAGCAGCTCGATGTCGCGGTGGGAGTAGCGCCGGCCGCCGCCGCCGGTGCGGCCGGGCGTGATCAGGCCGATCCGCTCGTAGGTGCGCAGCGTCTGCGGGTGCAGGCCGGTCAGCTCGGCGGCGACGCTGATCACGTAGACCGGCCGCGTCGGGCCCGGGCGCGCCGCGGACCGCCCGCGGCGTCGGCCATCACGGCAGGCTCGCTCGAACAGGTTGGCCCGCAGCGGCTTGCCCGCGCGTCGCGGCGCGGTAGGCCTCGACCGCCTCGCGGGCGGCCTCGTCGAGCGCGCCGGGCACCTGGACCTCGACGGTGGCGAGCAGGTCGCCCTTGGTGCCGTCCTTCTTGCGTGGCGCCGCTGGCCGCGGACCCGGAAGGTGCGGCCGTTGGGCGTGCCGGCCGGGATCTTGAGGGTCACCGGCGCGCCGCCGAGCGTCGGGACCTTGATCTCGGCGCCGAGCGCGGCCTCGTCGAAGGAGACCGGCACGTCGAGGGTGAGGTTGTCGCCCTTGCGGCCGAAGAGCGCGGTGCGGGCGTGACCTTGACGGTGACGAAGAGGTCGCCGGCCGGGCCGCCGTTCTCGCCGGCGCGCGCCCTTGCCGCGCAGCCGGATCCGCTGGCCGTCCTTGACGCCGGCGGGGATGCGGGCCTGGATCGTGCGGGCGGACATGCCGCGGCCGGTGCCGTGGCAGGTCGGGCACGGCTCGTCGTAGACCAGCTGGCGGCCGCCGCAGCGCGGGCAGGTCTCGTTCATCGAGAACGCGCCGCCGACCGAGGTCGACGCACGAAGCCGGCGCCCTCGCACTCCGGGCAGATGTGCGGCATGGTGCCGGGCTTGCCGCCGGTGCCGTGAGCAGTCCGGGCAGGGCGCGTCGGAGGTCAGCCGCAGCGAGATCGTGACGCCGTCGATGGCGTCGGTGAAGCCGATCGTCGCGTTGGTCTCGACGTCGGCGCCCCGGCCGGGCGCGCGCGGGTCTGCTGGCGCGCCGCCGCCGCCGCCGCCGAAGAGGTCGCCGAACATGTCGCCGAAGCCCACCGCCCGCGCCGGCGCGGTCGCGCAGCAGGTCGTTGAGGTCGAAGCCGCCGGCGCCGGCCGCCGCCCGACGCCGCCGCGGGAACGGCCGCAGCCGCCGAGAGCCGCGCGCAGCTCGTCGTACTTCTTGCGCTTCTCGGCGTCGCCGACGACGTCGTAGGCCTCGGCGACCGCCTTGAACTTCTCGTGCTTGGCGGTGTCGCCCGGGTTGGAGTCGGGGTGGTTGGCGCGCGCCAGCTTGCGGTAGGCCTTCTTGATGTCGGCCGGCGTCGCGTCCTTGGCGACGCCGAGGACCGGCGTAGAAGTCCTTGTTCGCCCAGTCGGCGCGGATGCGTCGGTCAGCTCACGGCTCACCTCCCTCTCCGGTCGTCGGTCGCTGTCGTGCTGGTCGCGCTCGGCTGCGGACTCGGTCAGCCGCTCGGCCGGGTCGACCACGAGCACCTGCGCGGCGCGGACGACGCGGTCGCCGATCCGGTAGCCCGCCTTGGCGATCACCTTGCAGGTGGTCACCGTCGACGTCGGGGTCCTCCCCGATGTGGCTCAGCGCCTCGTGGAGGTCGGGTCGAACGCGTCGCCCGGCTGCGCCGAACTTGACCAGCCCGGCGCCGCGACGATCCGCTCGAGCTGGTCGGCGACGGCCTTGAAGCCGCCCTCGAGCTCGCCGTGCTCGCGGGCCCGGTCGATGGTGTCGAGCACCTCGGTGATCGGCGGCGAGCGCCGCGTACGTCGCGTTCTCGCTTGACCAGCTCGCGGTCGCGGTCGACCCGGCGCTTGTAGTTGAGGTACTCGGCCTGGAGCCGCTGCAGGTCGGCGGTGCGCTCGGCGAGCGTCGCGTCGGCGCGAGCGGTCAGCTCGCTCGGCCTCGGCGGTCGTCGGCCTCGTCGGCCGGCCGCCGTCGACCTCGGTCTCGTCGGCCATCTCGGCGGCCGCGTCGCCGAGCTGTCCGGCGCCTCGGCCGCCGCGGTCGCCCGGGCGGCCCTCCGGCGGAGGCGCCCGGCGGACTCGGTCCGGCGGCCTCGCCGGCTGCCGGTCGTCGAGCTCGTGCGGGCTCGTGGGTCACTTGGTCTCACCCTCGGCGCCGTCGTGCCGTCGGTCGTCCTCGTCGACGATCTCGGCGTCGACGACGTCGTCGTCGGCCTCGCCGGTCGCGCCGTCGGTGCCACCGGCGGCGGCCTGGTCGGCCTCGGCGGCGGCGTACATCGCGGCGCCCATCTTCTGGCTGGACTCGCCGAGCTTGGTGACGCCGGCCTGGATCTCCTCGGCGGTCGCCTCGGCGTTCTCGAGCGTCGCCTTGAGCGCGTCGACGTCGGCCTGGACCTCGGTCTTGACGTCGTCCGGGATCTTCTCGGCGTTCTCGGCGAGGAACTTCTCGGTCGTGTAGACGAGCGCGTCGGCCTGGTTGCGGGTCTCGACGGCCTCGCGGCGCGTGGCGTCCTCCTCGGCGTACTGCTCGGCCTCCTTGACCATCCGGTCGATCTCGTCCTTGCGACAGCGCGCGAGCCGCCGGAGATCGTCATCGACTGCTCGCGGCCGGACGCCTGGTCCTTGGCGGAGACGTGCACGATGCCGTTGGCGTCGATGTCGAAGGTGACCTCGATCTTCGGGACGCCGCGCGGGGCCGGCGGCAGGCCGGTCAGCTCGAAGTTGCCGAGCGGCTGGTTCTGCGCCCACATCTGGCGCTCGCCCTGGGCGACCTTGATCTCCACCGACGGCTGGTTGTCGTCGGCGGTGGTGAAGATCTCCGACCGCTTGGTCGGGATATGTGGGGGTTCAAGCGGGATTCCCCGATTCTCTCGGGGCATGACGGCTCGGTCCCGCAGACGTCCTGATTTCCGGCTTGTCACGCCGGCGGAGTAGCGCAGCCGAGCTCGCGGGCGCTCGCGAGCTCGGCCACCGGTCCTGCCTCTGGATGACGACGTTTCTGTGAGCTAATTCAGCCTGCTGTGATCGAGCCGAAGAGCCCGTGGGTTTCGCCGCTTGGCCCTGCTGCGAAGTAGAGCGTGTTCGCGGGCCCGGCCGCGGCGCCGTTGCCGAATGCGATCGCCCACAACCCGTCGATCGTCACGAGCGTCTGATCGCCATGGCGTAGTTGGCCCTTGAACACCCATTTTCCGCCGCCAAGGTCCTTGTAGGCGCTGACGCGACCATTGCCGAAATTGCCGACCAGCACATCGCCCGAGAAGACGCCGAAGTTCGAAGGTGCGAGCGCGAGGCCCCACGGCGCGTTGGGCGGTGCGTTCTTTCTGCCACCGGAGGCGACACGCGCGAGAAGTTGTCCGTCTGGGGTGAACTGGTCGACGTATCCGAGGCCGTTGCCCGCGACGTCGTCCTTCTTTGCCGCGTCTTGCATCGCGTAGGTGACGAAGATGCTGCCGGCGAGCGCCTGGATACCAAACGGCGCGTACCCCGCCGGTAGCTTCGGATCCTTGAATGCCGGACTCGCGACCGGGTTGAACGACGCGTCGAACACGTCGACGCGGCCGTTGTGGAAATCGGTCGCATAGAGACGGTCGGCCATTGTCGCCAGGCCCTTGTACACCGCGCCCGATGCTGACCGATCGACACCTGGAATCGCAGCCGTGCCGTTCACGGCAGGCGACCAGCCGAGGATCGTCCCGCCCTCGGTCGCAAACAGAAACCGCGCCGACCCCGACTTTCCGTTCTGGCTGACGACGAAGTCTGTCGCGACGCCATTGAACACCGTTCCGGTTGGCCCGCCGGGCACCGCGACAGTGAGCGGCTGCTTTCCGCCACCGCCGTTATACAGGGTGGACGTCGTGGTTCCATTGTTCGACACCCACCACGGCGACGTCGGCCCGGCCGAAAGCCCCCAGCCGTTGACGAGCGACGCGTCCGTTCCCAGGGCCGAACCCGACGTGTCCGACACCAGATCCTGAACGATGTACACGTCTTCGGCAATCCCACCGCCCGCCGTCCCAACGGCGAACACCGCGGCCACCGTCACGACCACAGCAGTTACAACACGCAACGTACGCACGTACTCCCCCTTGCTCGAACGCGATCCCTCACGGCAGGACGTACGCGGGAGAACCCATCCCGGTTTGCATCGCCATAACCAGCGAGGCACACCGACCGCTGGTGAGACGGGACGACAGTTCGCAGGCAGTGATCGAAACGACCACGCCCGAGACACTCCCGAGCGTGATGGGCGTCATTCAAGCGCCCGGCCGCTCTTGCCGATAGGTGCCAGCATGGCGACGATCAACGAGTCGGACAACGTCTCCGAGGCAGCGGTGGAGCCCGAAGTTGCAGCGTTCATGCGCCTCTGGGGCGTCAGCGAGGACGATGCTCGAGGAATGCTCGAGCTCGCGAAGCAGGGCATCAGCTGGGCGACGCCGATCGTCCCCGAAGACGGAGACTTCCCGACAGCTGCGTGAGTGCAGCGCAGGACCCGAAGTAGCGGTTGTCACCCGTCCGTCGCCGTTTCCGGCCCATCCGGCCGGCGGAGGACTCTCACCATGAGCATGCTGACCCTCATCGCAGGTCTCGCCGCCGTCATCAGCGGCTACGGCCTCATCCGCCACGCCCGGATCGTCATGCACAACGGCGTCGGCTTCAGCGACGGCGGCGGCTGGACCGTCATCCTCCTCGTCGAAACGATGTTCTTTCTCGTCGCGATCAACGTCGCCCTGTACTAGCGCCGCTGTTCGACCTCCTGCCGGTCAATTCGTCTTCCCTGCCATATGCTCACTCGCGTGTGGAAGGTCATGAAGATCTCGAACGGCACGATGGAAGAGATCGGCGAGGCATCCGCCGCGGTGCAATCTTTCGTGACGCTGCTCATCGCGGGCCACGAGTACGAGGTCGTGATGCACGAAGGCGCAGGTGCGGAGGGGTGGATCTATGTGACACCGGTGAGCGATCCGCACTGGATCGCGCCCAAGTCATAGCCGTCAGGGCTTGGATCGGCACGACGCAGCCCGAAGGAGGGAGAGCCTGGCTCCGTCCTCCTTGCCGTCGCTCGAGACGGAGCCAGCTCTCTGGTTTGACAATAGGCTAATTCGCGCGTTGCGCCAACCCACGATCAGCACGCGAAGCGACCGGAACGGCTGCAGCTGTCGTATCCTGCCGCCCATGTGGAAGGTGATGAATCTTGCCGGCGGCAAGACGAAGGAGATCTGGAAGGCCGACTTCGCGCCGTCGCCCGGCACGCAGCTGACGATCGACGGCCGCTTGTACGAAGTGCTCTTCCATGAACGCACCGCCGACGGCGGGTGGGTCTACGTGTCGCTCGTCTCGTCCTCACGCGACTAGGTCGCTGGCACCGCTGGAACGCTTCCGCTCGCAGGAAAGTGCGATGCCCGTCAGAATCAGGCATACCTAGACAGGAGGTCGCAATGTTCGTGCACGCAATCCTCTCGTTGCTCGTCGCTGCCGGGATCGTCGTCGTTGTGGTCGGGCTCATGAGGGCTGCAGGAGCGCTCACGTGAGAGGCATCCGGTCGTGACAGCCCATCGCGGCAGGTGCCACTCCTCGGCGCCGTGAAGAGGGGTTAGGCGCTTTTCTTGTCGAGGAGCTGGAGCAGCTCGTGCGCCGTGAGCTCGATGTCCTTATGGCGCCACTCGGCAGCCCTGTACTGGCAGGCGATCAGCCCCGACCGGTGGATGCGACGGAAGTCTCCATAGACGAACGCGTACCTGGCCTTCGTCCGATCGGAAGCCTCCTCGGTAAGTCCGAGATGCCACGCCGCATATTGATCCCACGAATGTGACTCCAGGAACTCGTTCTCGGCTTCAGCGTTCGGCTGAACGTCCCCCCAGGTACTGTCGAGAACGTACTGGCGACCCTCAATGAGCCGGCGGGCGCGTGCCACGGCACGATCGTTGACCGAGTACGAGGCCATGACCGTAGTGTGCTACGCGAAAGCGACGGTTGCAGCCGAACCTCCGGGTCTCGTCACCGGCGAAGCGTTCGCGAGCCGAGGAGCGTTGCCGGCGGGCGTATGTAAAACACACGCCTGGAAAGAACGCAAAATGCGGGATCCGCGGGCCTACCCTGGGTTCGGGCGATCAGCAGCCGGGGTAGCCGAGTTCGGGATGCGTCGGGCCGGGCAGTTGATCAGACGACGAGTCGACGAGGGGCCTGCTGTGCGCCTGTGCGGCTTGTCGGTCGCCAACCGCGACGCGCGGACTCTGGTCGACTTGCTCCTGCACAAGCGGACGCACGAAGCCATCGCCGCGGCCACGCTGATCGAAGAAGGCATTCGGCGTCAGGTAGCCATGGTTCCGCTCACCCTCGCAGAAAGGGACGCCGTTCTCAGTGTGCTCTGGGATCCGCCCGACGGCCTGGTCGGGCTGCACGACAGGTTGGCGGACGATCGGACCCGCTCCCTGCTCGACAGTCCTGAGCCTTCTTCCTGACGCCGGCCCTCTTCCAGGCCAGATGCGTCAGTCGTGCTTCAGCCTCTCGACGAGTGCGCGTCGGACGGGAGCTCAGGCGCTCGCGCGAGCTCCATGCTGTGCCGCCAAGAGTCCATCCGCGTCGGCGCAGAAGATGTCCACGAGACCTGGGTCGAACTGTGTCCCGCTGCAGTTGTGGAGCTCCGCGAGCGCAGCGGGAACGCTCAGCGCTGGGTGATACGGCCGCTCGGTTGTCATCGCGTCGAACGAGTCGCAGATGAAGATGATGCGGGAGGCGAGAGGGATGTCCTCGCCGCTGAGTCCATCGGGATACCCGGCTCCGTCCCATCGCTCATGCGTGGATCGGACGAGCGCAGCTACACGCTGCAGCGCCGGCGCGGCTTTGAGGATGCGCTCGCCGATCAGCGTGTGGCGCCGCATGAACGCCCATTCGTCGTCGCTCAGAGAGGATGGCTTGGTCAGGATCTCCTCCGGGATCGCCATCTTGCCGACGTCGTGCAGCTTCGCTGCATGAGCTAGCTCATCGAGCTCCGAACCGGTGAGGCCGAGGTTCACGGCGAACGCCAGCGCAAGCTCGGTCACGCCGAGGGCGTGCTCGTGCAGATCGGGCGTCCGTTCGCTGACGATACTGCTGATCACGTCGGCGGTTTGCGTGATGACCGAGCCGGGTCTGCCGTTCTTCTGCCGGTACATGCGCTCGTCGGCGATCCTCAACGCCTGGCTGACGTCGCTTGTCTCCTGCGGCAGGAGGACGGCGCCTTGCGAGCTGGTGATTCTGAAGCCGTCACCCTGGCCGCTCAGTGATTTGACGATCGAGCTCATCAGCCTGCGATCCGTCGTTGCGTCGCATTGGAGCAGGACGCAGAACTCGTCGCCTCCCATGCGATATGCGGCACCGATCTTCTCGACGGTCTTGGTCAGTTTCGCCGCGAGCCGAGATAGCAGCGTGTCGCCGGCAGCGTGGCCGAAGACGTCGTTGTAGAGCTTGAACCCGTCGAGGTCGAGAAAGATGAGCGTGATCGGCGCCGCGAGCGTGGCCCGCTCGAGGGCCGCCTCCAGCTCGACCAGCAACCGGCGCCGGTTTCCGAGCCCTGTAAGAGCATCGGTCAGAGCCTCGCTCCTGCTCTGTGCGAGGGCGCGACGCAACTCGAGCTGATCGACCGTCTGGCGAGCAAGAGCGCGAAGCGCCTCCTGCTGCGCTTCCGTCAGCTCGCGCGCGACTGTGTCGTTGACGGCGAGCGCCCCGATTCGATGCCCGGAGGGCGTGATCAGCGGCGCGCCGGCATAAAAGCGAATCTCCGGCCCTCCGCGCACGATCGGATAGTCGGCAAAGCGCGGGTCTGCGGTCGTATCCGGGATCGTGAAGAGCTCGTCGTGCAAGATCGTGTAGGCGCAGAACCCGGCGTCCCGATCCGTCTCGCAAGCGTCGAAACCGACCCGCGCTTTGAACCATTGCCGCTCGGCGTCGATCAAGCCGACCGACGCGATCGGCGCGTCGCAAATGTGAGCCGCGAGCGTGGCGATATCGTCGAATGCCTGCTCTTGCGGCGTGTCGAGGATGTCGTACACTCGAAGCGCCTTGAGTCGGGCTTGTTCGTTCGACGGCCTGGGTGCAGGCGCGACTGTCGTGACGCCGACATCGGTCATCGCGGTGTCAGGGACGGACGGTGAGCTACGACGCGCGCTCATCGGCCGCCGAGACCGGCTTTCGGCAGGTCCCTGTTCGTGGCGAATCGCACCTTCATGTAATCGACATGCTTGCGGTTCCCGCGTATCACCCTTTGAGGCCTCGATCGGGGTAGGGTCGAAGGCGTGCTTCGGCTGCACGGCGTCACGTTGACCCCACAGGACGCGGCGAACCTCGCCGCCACACTCTTCGCGGAGGGATCGCCGGCCTCCGTCGCATGCGCAGAGCTGATCCAGCGGGCGGTACGCCTCGAGTTTGCCTCTGTGACGCTGACACCGCTTCAACGCGACGCGATCCTCGACGTGCTCAAGGATCCGCTCGGTCGTACTCTTGTCGAGCTTCGTGACAGGCTTGAGCTCGACCGTCGCCCTCAGCGGTCATAGCGATGATGGCCAGGATGGTCGAGTTTCTCGCCGGCGACGGCGTGTACCCGGTCGACGAGACGCGCGCGACGGCTCTGAGCGGCGCCTTGCTGCTCAAGGCCCGTGGCGAACTTGGTGCCGAGGGCCGGGCCGGCGCGCTGGCGTTGCACCGCGCGATCGAGGACAGGCTCATCGAGGCCACGAACACGCCGATCCCGCTCGACGGCGCAGCCGCGGAAGCCGCGTACCACATCCTCGACGTCTCCTTGGATGCCGGCGACCGCGACAATCCTGCGTTCGCGCTCTACTGGGCAGTCAAGGAGATTCATCAGCGCCAGCAGGCGGGCGGATGGGTCGAACCGCTGTACTGCGTCGAATGCGGACGCCCGTCCGACGAGGACGAGTCGACACATGAGTGGTATGTCGAGCGCGGCCGCGGCCTGACGTCGCGCACCTGCCCCGAGTGCTGGCGCGGAACCCGCCGGCGAGAAGAGGAGTAGGGCGCCCGAGGCGCTGTGGGTATCCGCGGCGATCGAGCTGCGGTGACCGCTCGCGCGTCGTGTCGTGAGAGGTTCGTCACCTCGCGTGCGCCGGCCCGGCTCCTGTGAAAGGATCGGTGCGTGCCCGTCGTTGCCACCGGCGTTGCCGCGCTCGGAGCGTTCACAGGGCTGCATTACTTCGGTGCCTGGGGTGCATTCGCCGGGGCGATGCTGTACCCCGCCACGATGCTCGTGTGGATCGCGGTCGTCTCCTACCAGCAGACACCGCGCATGTCCCGCGCGGTGAGGCGCTACGTCAGAGAGATGCGCGCAGCCGAGTGGCGCGAGTGACCGGCAGCCAGAGGGCGTACGCCGCACGCCGGCGATCGTTGCCCATCGGGAAGGCCCGGCGCAGCGGGCCTTCCCGATGAGCCTCGAGTACGTCCGTGCTCAGTCCTCGTCCGACTGACCGAAGTCTGCCACGTCCCCGTCGTCGATCGCGTTTCCGTCGTCCGACCCACCGAGGCGGATGACCGTTCCTCCGGGCGGGCCGAAGGTCAGAGTGGTCACGAAGATGGCGCCGTGCCGGTTTACGAGCACACCTCCCGGCGCGACCAGCGAGTCGGCGATCTTCGTCTTCTCCCCGTTCTTCACCGACCAGAGCGCACCGATGGGCGGGAACTCCGTCGGAGGATCGAACACGAGTGCCCCGGCAAGGCCATCGCGGGCCAGCTCGAGCACATACATCGTCCCGTCCGAGCCGAAGGCGACATCGATCACCGACGAGAAGCCGCTCGCCACGCTGACGCAGCTGCCGGTCGGGTCCACCTTGAGGGGATCACACACCGCGTCGACGCTGTCCGGCGCGATGCGCCACACCCTGGCCGCCCCCTTCGTGAACGGGAACCCCGTCAGCACGGAGACGTAGTAGGCGCCGTCCGGCCCGACGGCCACCGCGGTCGGCACGGCCTCGGCCGGCACGGGCGGAGTGCTGGGGGGCGGGAACGGCAGGTTCCACGCAACGCTCTCGGGCTTGAAGTGGGCGACTGTCGTGATCTGGCCGTGCTTGTCCACGAGCAGTAGATCGTTCGCGGCCGCATCGGCGACCAGGACTCGACCGTGAGACAGCAGCGCGAGTCCATTGGGATTCGACTCCGCCGGATTGGGCGGGGAGTCGAGGTCGTCAGGATCGGGGTGGGTCACCTGGTAGGCGCCGATGTCGGCGATCACCTCGGGCGTACCGTCATGTCCGAGGCGGACCAGGCTCGCCGAGATGGATCCCGCCGGCGGCGGCGGCGCATCCGGCGCGGGTCCCCCGACGACGACGTACGTGCTGTGCTTGTTCGCCGCCACGTCGACCGCGCCCGGAACCGTCGCGATCGTCCGCGTGCGACCGTGGCGCACCACGTCGACGGCGCCGGTGGCGCTCTCGACCACGAGCAACTGCTTGCCCGGGCCTGCGGCGATGCCGCGTGGGTTCTGGAGGTCGGTGGCAACCGTCCCTCCGCCATCGCCTGCCGTCGCTGCCGCCACCACCGCGCACGCGATGCAGGCGGTCAGAGCGGCAACCAGCAGACGCACGCGCGAGCGTGTCTGCCATGACGCTTCGCTCATCACTCACCTCCACTTGGTGAGGTTTTCAGACTAGTACTCGCTGCTGGCTCTCGTCCAGGCGGCAACCGGCGGCGCACGTTGCTGCCTCCCGCACTGTCGGCGGAAGGAGCGATGGGAACCTGACGTTCACCGCTGGTGTAGGACCCGAGAGTGGTGAGCCGACCACCGACAGAGAACGAGCTCGTCGAGCGCGCACGTGACGGTGATGCCACCGCCTTTGCCGCGCTTGTCCGCGACCACCAGGAGATCGCTTTCCGTACCGCGTATCTGATCACGCGCAACGCCGCCGACGCCGAGGATGCAGCCCAGGTAGGGCTCACGAAGGCGTGGCGGGCGCTACCGCGCTTTCGGCGCGGGGCGCCGCTGAGACCCTGGTTGCTCGCCATCGTCGCGAACGAGGCCCGCAACCGGCGACGGGCAGAGGGCCGCCGCGAGTGGCTCGCGGTGCGCGCGACCCATGAGCTTCCCTCGGGGGACGCGGCTCCGTCTCCCGAGGGGAGGGCCATCGCGGCCGAACAGCGCGCCGAGCTGCTCGCAGCGCTCGAGCAGCTGAGTGACGACGATCGCCTCGTTCTCTCGTGCCGGTATCTTCTCGACCTCGGCGAGGAAGAGACCGGGAAGGTGCTGTCGTTACGTCGCGGCACCGTCAAGTCGCGCACGTCGCGCGCGCTCGGACGCCTGCGCGAGCAGATGGGGGAGAGCCGTGTCTGACCTCGAGCTCCGCCTCAGCGCACTCCGCGACGAGATCGCCTGGCCCGAGACACCGCTGCTCGAGCCGGCGCTCGACCGGCGGCCCGCACGCGTCTCGGGATGGCGCCCGATCGCCCTCGGCCTCGCGATCCTGTTGGCCGTGCTCGCCGGCGTACTCGCGCTTTCGCCGGGCGCCCGAAGCGCGTTTCTCGAGATCTTCCGGATTCGCGGCGCGACCGTCGAGCGTGTGGAGAAGCTGCCGGACGTCGTCGTCCAGCGCGTCGACTTCGGGCGACGGGTCAGCCGCGAGGAGGCCGAGCGTCGTGTCGGCTTCAAGCTGCTCGACCTGGGGCGGCCGGACGGGATCTACCTGCGAGACGACCGCGCCGCGTCGGTCGTCTACGGATCGGCGAAGAATCCTCGCCTCGTGCTCACCGAGCTGCGTGGTGGCGTGTGGGAGGGATTTGGCAAGAAAGTCGGATCGAGCGGGACACGCATCGAGTACGTGACCGTCAACGGCGAGCGAGGCCTCTTCGTCTCCGGCGCCCAGCATTTCGTGATGTTCCTCGACGCCAACGGCGCTGTTGCGGACGACCGCACCTACCTCGCGGGCACGGTGCTCCTCTGGAATCGAGGCAAGCTGCTGCTCCGCCTGGAAGGCGATCTGACACGCGCCGAGGCGCTCGAGCTCGCGCGGTCGGTCCGTTAGGGAACCGGTCCACACCGTGCGGTGTATTCGGATCGTCACCACATGGGAGGGATTCGCATGAAGAAGCTCTTCGTCCTGGCCGCCACGTTCGTCGCCGTGTTCGCGGTGGCGGGAACTGCTCAGGCAGGCTGCTTCGCCACTGTCGGTCTCAGCTCGACGCCGAAGGCAGGCTTGACGGCGGGCGAGTCGTGGGTCGTCACGATCCGCGTGCTCCAGCACGGCCGTACGCCGATGACCGACGCGAAGCCGGAGGTCAGGATCCGCAACTCCGCCGGCAGGCTGTTCGTCTTCAAGGCGAAGGCGACGGCACGCCCAGGGTCGTATCGCGCCCGGGTGGTCTTCCCCGAGGCCGGCCGCTACTCCCTCGGCGTCTATGACGGGTTTCCGGTCAAGGCCTGCGCGAAAGTGCAGACCTTCAACCCCGTGGTGATCGTCGCCGTGTGAGGTCGTCGCCTCCGGTGCCGACAGTCGCCTAGCCGAGGGTCGCGTGGGCGAAATGCCGCCGCTGCAAGGTGAAGAACAGCGATCCGCCGACGCCGACGACCGCTGCGACGAGGGCGCTCAGCGTCAGGAGCATCCCTGAGGCGAGCGAGAAGTTGATCGCAGCACCTCTCGAGACGCCGAGCGCGAGCAGGACGCCCGACGTGGCGCCGACGCCGACGATCGCGCCGCCCGCGGTGATCGGCAAAATCGACGCCGCCGCCGCCATGCAGAGGATGACGAGCGCGAGTGGCGGCGAGAAACCGACCCCGAGCGCGCTGAGCAAGAGAGCGCTGCCGAGTGCTCGCGTCGTCCAGCACCCGAACAGGAACGCGCCCGCAGCCATCGTCGAGCGGGAGATCCCGGCGTGATCGCCGACACGCTTGAAGATCCTCTCGAGCCGCTCCGAGCGGTGGACGAACGGTAGGAGAACGAGCCGAGGGCCAAGAGCGAGCACGGCGATGCAACCGAGGCAGAACAGCAGCACGACGATCAACGGAGCGCGGAAGATCGCGCCGCTCGTCGCGATCGCGGCGATCGCAAGTGGCAGCATCGCGACCGCGTCCACAAGACCGAGGGTGAGGATCGAGAGCCCGACCGTGTCGAGGCCGAGACGGACGCCGCCCAGTCGCCGCAGCGTAGAGATCTTGACGATGTAGTCGAGCCGGAACGGCAGCACGACCCCACTCGCGGCCGCGGCACCGCAGGCCGCGAGGCACCGACTGCGATCCGGGCGCTCGCCCGGGAACAAGCACTGCCAGCCGAGAGCGCGCAGGATGAAGCTGCTCAGATACGCGGCTGCGGCCGCCAGCACGAGGCCGAGATGCGCTTCCTCCAGGGGCCAGCTGGCGCTGGTCAAGCGTCGGCCGGCGAGGAAACATGTAGCGATCACGCACAGGCAGAATGCGATGCCGGCCCCGATTCGGAGCGGGCGCGGCACGCGTTGTGTGAGGCCGCTGCCCTTCATGCCCGCGGTAGGACGAAGAAGGCGATCGTCGCGTACTGGCAGGCAACCGCGACGATGACGAAGGCGTGGAAGAGCTCGTGGTAGCCGAACGTGGCAGGAATCGGATTTGGCCGCCGCCAGGCGTAGACCACTGCTCCCGCGGTGTATGCGAGCCCTCCCGCCAGGAGCAGCAGGGCGCCGGCGACGCCGATTCGGTCGATGATCTGCGGGAACACGATCGCCGCAATCCAGCCGAGCGCGATGCAGGTCGCGGGTGCGATCCACGACGGCGCGTTGCGCCACACGAGCTTCGTGACCGCTCCGACGAGCGCTCCTCCCCAGACTATCGCGAGGATTGGCGCACGCCAGCTCGGATGCACGGCAAGGAGACCCACCGGCGTGTACGTGCCGGCGATCAGGCCGTAGATCATCGCGTGGTCGAGGCGTCCGAGCCACCGGCGGACAGACGGCGTGCACGCGATCCGATGAAAGAGACCGCTGACGCCGAACATCGCGGCAACGCTCGCTGCGAAGACGCTTGCGGCGGTGCGCGCCACGGCCCCGTGCGCTGAGACTGCGAGTGCCGCGCCGAGCGGGAGGGCGATGAAGAACGCGATTTCGTGCGACACCCCGCGTAAGCGCGGCTTCGCCTCGGCCGCGCTGGGCGTGTTGATCAGAGCTGCGAGCGACGTTTGCGTGTCAATCTCGATGCCTCCGATCGACCGAGATCTTCACCGACCCGGACCCGCAGTCGGGCAGACAGATTCCGTCCGCGGTCTAGAGGTGGATGCCCGTGAGGCGAGCGGTTGGAGCCCCGCGGCATTCCGGGGAGCCCAAACTCACGGGCTCCGACGCCAACAGCGTAGCGCGAATTTCCGGGCGCGAATGTTACGGATTGCCGGACGGCGGCCTGCCCGCCCCGGCGAGAGGCTCAACTGGCCTGTGACGACGCCTGAGCCTGCCTGGCGCGGTTCTCGGTCAGGAGGTCGACGAGTTGCTCGAGCAGGCTCCACGACACATCGGGATTGTCCCTCGCAAAGGTCCGGAAGTCCCAGAAGGCGATCACGAGGCACCGGAGAGGTGTCTCGGCCGTCACCGTCGCCGTTCGCGCCTGTCTGCTGATCAGCGCGAGTTCGCCGAAGTGGTCGCCCGGTCCCAGTCTCGCGACTTCGAATCCGTCGACCGTGACCGACGCCTCTCCGTCGACGATGACGAAGAACCCCACGCCGCTCATCTGCCCCTGCTGGACGACAACGCGGCCACGTCGGTACTCCCGCTCGGTGAACTTGCGCGCCAGCTTCTTCAGCTGTCGCTGGCTGAGACTGCTGAAGAGCGGGACACGCTCGAGATCGTCGGCCACGTTCGACACCGGCCGATGATAACGAGGCAGCCGCAGCCGCGTCTTGAACTCGGGGCTCCGACTTCGTAGGGTTGCGGCTCGGTGCTCTGCGGCCCCACGCGGACACCTGTGCACGGCGGGGGCGGGCCGCCCTTTCCCCCGAGAGGCGCCTGCTCCCGCCGCTTCCGCTCCTGCCCCCGGCCTGGGCAGGGATCAGCGACGCACTGCGAGCTGTTCCAGCGTCGGCAGCGTGTAGCCGTTTTCGAGTAGCACCGGGGCGCGGGCCGCGAAGGCCTCGGGCGGCGGAACGTCCCAGCCGAGCGCGTCGGCCAGCCTCACGATCATGCTGAACAGCGCACAGACGTGGATTGCGTCGACAAGCGCCTCGTCGCTCACACCCGCCGCCCGTGCCTGCTCGACGTCACCGGTACCGAGCTTGTCGGGCTCGAGCGTCATCTTCTCGAGGAACGCCAGAGTGGCGTGCAACTGCGGTGACAGCGGAGCAGACCGCCAGTCGGCGGCGACCGCGTTCCACGTCTCCTCGCCGAGCGCGTACGACGCGACCGCGCCGTGGGCCTGTGTTCAGAAGTGGCAGCTGTTGAGGAGGGAGGTGAACCCGGCGAAGAGCTCCCGCTCTCCCGGTGACCACTCGGAAGGCCCGCGCAGCGCCAGTTGCAGCGCGTCGGAGAACGGTCGCCCGAAAAGGTCGGGCCGGTAGTGCAGCGTTTTCACGACGCCGGTCGGCTCGCGCCCGAATCGCTCGCGCATGGCGTCGAGCACGGATGCCTCGGCCGGCGCGTGGCCGCCGTCGACGACGGCGAGCCTCACCGGAGCACCCGGAGCGCAGTCTCCAAACGCGTAAGGCCGGCGGCGACCGCCACCGATACGGTCTGCTCGAAGATCTCGTCCTCGGAGAAACCCGCGTCCAGCAGACCGCTCACGTCGGCGTCGTCGACCCTGTAGGCGTGTCGCCGCACCTTGTCGAGATATGGCTTCATCTCCGGCGGTGCCGGGCGCTCGGGACGAGCCGCGACGCGCAGCCGCTCGATCGAATCGTCATACGGCGTACCCACCGCTGCAGCGTACCCGGCACGGACCGTGACGGGCGATCGCGTCGCCGCCGTCCTTGACGTAGACCGGGGCCAAGCGCGTGTCAGGGGTTGACGGCAGCGATCGACTCCATACGGTGGGGTTGCAGCGGCAAACGGGGGGAATATGGTCTGGTTGGGAGCGAGCGTGCTGATCGTCAACGTCGGTATCTGGGTCAGCGTCCTCATGTGGCGATCGCTGGCGCGCCCGCGGCGCTGACAGCTCGAAAGGTACGCACGCACGCGCGACCCAAGGTTGAGGGCCGGGCAATTGACGCAACGATCGGGGTGTGCGAGCATCCAGCCCCTTCCGGCGCCGCGCTGAGCCTGTCTCGGCAGACGGAGCCGCCGCCGTTTGACGTCGCACGAGGGAGCGTTCCTGGACACGCCGGACCGGGTGGTGTGCATTGTCGGGGCAGGCCCTGCCGGGCTCGTGCTCGCTCATCTGCTGCACCAGGCCGGTGTCTCCTTCGTCGTTCTCGAACGTCTTGCCGCCGGCGAGCTGCGCTTCCGGACCAGAGCGGGGTTGATCGAGAATCGAACCGTCGAGTTGCTGAAGGCGTACGGTCTCGCGAGCCCGATCCTCGAGCGGGGATCGACGAACGGCGTCGTCGAGTTCAGAGCCGACGGAGACGAGCTCGTTCTCGACTACGGCGAGATCACGAACAGTTGCGGTCATTACGTCTATCCGCAGCACGAGCTCGTCGGCGACTGGGCCGATGAGCTTGCCGCCGCCGGCGGGAACATCCGCTTCGGTGCCCGGGTGACGGACATGGCGCAGGACGACAGGGGCGCGACAGTGCTCGCGATCGACGAGGGCAGCGGCGAGCCGATCTCGATTCGCTGCGAGATCGCCGTCGCCTGCGACGGCGCGGCGGGTGGGCTGGCGTTCTCGGCTCTCCCGTCCGTCGGGATGTCGCACCCGTTTCGCTGGCTCGCGGTGATCGCTGCGGCACCGCCCTTGAGCCGGCGGACGATCTATGCCCTCCACGCCAGCGGCTACGCCGCACAGATGCGACGCGCTGCCACGCTCACCCGCTACTACCTGCAGGTCCCGCCCGGCGACGTCCTCGACGATTGGCCCGACGACCGGATCCGGGTGGAGCTGGAGAAGCGGCTGGGCCTCGGCGGCGCCTCGCCGCTCGCGGGCGTCCAGTTCGTCGAGCGCGACTTCGTCGACCTCCGCGTCCGCATGCGTGACTCGATGCAGCTCGGCCGGCTGTTTCTCGCCGGAGATGCCGCGCATCTGATCACGCCCGCGGGTGGGAAAGGCATGAATCTCGCCGTCCAGGATGCGATCGAGCTCGCGGCGGGCCTGTGCGAGCGCTTCGGACGCCCCGGCCGCGCCGAGCGCCTCGAGCGCTATTCGGCCACGCGCCTGCCGGCCGTCTGGCAGGCGCAGGAGTTCTCGAACTGGCTGCTCTATCTGCTGCATCAGGAATTGGTCGGGACGGAATGGCCTTCCTCGGCCGAAGGTGATACCGCAGGTCGGTCGAGCTTCGCCTACCGGCTCCGCCGTGCGCGGCTCGACCGCCTGTTCACCGACGAGCAGTTCGCACGATGGTTTGCGTACCGCTACGCGGGCGTTGATCCGTGATCCCGCGCGTGTGACGCTCGGCCGGCTCGGTTGGGAAACCGCGTACCGGCCGGAAACGCGAGCCCGAACCGTTCCGCCAGGATCTCGAGGAGCTCCTCGTCGCTTCCAACCGGCGTCGTGGACGTCGCCCCTGGTCGTTTCTCGGCGAGTTCCGTGGCGCTGAGCTCGAGTCGTAGGTCCGGAGTGATGCGCTGTGCGATCAGCGTCGTCACGAACACCGACTGCGGATGGGTCGACGTGAAGTAGTTCCCGAGCTCGTAGTCCGCCGGGTAGTGCTCCTCGAGCGTGAGCGCGTACAGGTCGATCCACGTCTCCTCCACGAGCAGCTGCAAAACGAGTCTCGAGTCCTCCCCGACGACACGGAACCGCCAGCCACACTGGTCGATCGGCTCGCCGGGTGCTGCGGGTACCGGCTCGAGAATCCCCTGTGCACCGAAGCCGACATCCGCGAGCCACTGTGTGCCCTCGATGCGCACACCGAGCACCATGTGCGTTCGTGCTCGGACGACCGTCGCGCCGACGCGCACGCGGGCGGCGAGCCGCGTCACCGCGAACCCCAGCTCGTCGAGCACGGCGGCGAAGAGCGCATTCTGCTCGAAGCAGTAGCCGCCGCGCCGACCTGCCACCAGCTTTGCCTCGAGGCTCGGGAGGTCGAGCAGGATCGGCCGGCCAAGCTGGATGTCGAGGTTCTCGAAGGGGATCGCGGCGAGGTGGGCGCGGTGCAATGCCCGCAGCGTGTCGATCCCGGGCAGGCGGTCGCCCGTGTACCGGAGCCGATCGAAGTAGGCCTCGAGATCCACGTCGAGATGCTGCCAGTCTCACCACGCTGCCGCCATTTCTCGGCGATCCGGCCGGTGCAGCACGCGGCGAGACTTCAAATTATACTTCAGTCACATAGGCTTGCGACAGCGGCCGGCCGTCGGGCGCGCATCGATCCGGGCCGGTTCAGTCCGGCTCGGAGAGGTACGAGCGAGAGCGCTGCCAGGGGGCGCTGTTCGACGCCCCCTGGCAGGTGCTTACGCGCTGCTCACGGCCAGTCGACGCCGTACGCGACCAGCGATGCGAGCACCGAGGCAACGGTCATCAAGGCCAGTAGCCGTGCGTACACTGGGGAACCACCTTTCGAATCGTTTTCCTGGCAGTTCCCCGGCCGGGGATTGTGACAAGGATAAAGTGAGCCCCAGACAGACCTCTACTCATGTCGACTCGCCTGTCGCGCTCGGGGCCCGGCTCCTCGATGCGCGGCGGCAGGCGGGCCTGACACAGCAGCAGCTCAGCTTCAGCGGCTGCTCGACGGGCTACATCTCGCGACTCGAACAGGGAGGGCGCGTGCCGTCGCTGCAAGTCGTGTTCGAGCTCGCACGGCGCCTCGGCGTCTCTCCCCAATGGCTTTCACGTGGGGTAGATGAGGCGCCGCCCGAAACGGCCGAGCGTGACGACCTGCTCAACGAGGCAGAGCTTGCGTTGCGACTCGACGAGACGGGCCGGGCCCGGGAGCTGTACGAGGTCCTTCTCGCCGACCCGACCGCAGCGATCCAGGCACGCGCCGAGGCAGGCCTCGGGCAGCTGGCATTTCAGGAAGACGATGCCGAGACGGCGATCCTGAGGCTGACCCGCGCGTACGAGCTCGATCCCGCTCTCGATGACCCGGCAGCTGCCGACACGCTCGGTCGGGCGCATGCGCGGACGGGAGCCGAGGAGGAAGCCGCGACCATCTTCAGGCATGAGCTCGAGCTGGCAACGCAACGGGATGACCACGTCAATCGGGTCCGCTTCGCCGTGCTCCTCGCCAATGCGCTCATCGACGCGACGCATTTCTCCGAGGCTGCGACGCTCCTCTCGACCGTCCTCGCGGAGATGCCGACGGACAGTCACCCGCTCACGCTCGCGCGCATCATGTGGTCGCAGTCGCGCTTGCACGCTCACAAGGGGAACACGGCTCTTGCACGACGGCACGCCCGCCAGGCGCTCGCGCTGCTCGAGGTCACCGAGCACACGTCGTACACCGCCCGGGCGTGCCGGGCGCTTGCGCACATCGAGCTCGACGCCGAGCATCCCGACGAGGCGCTTCGGCTCATCGACCGGGGCAGATCGCTGCTCTCCTCGAGCGAGACTCCGTACGAGCTCGCGCTGTTCGCCCTCGAGGAGGCGCGAGCGCTCACGCAGCTGGGCTTGCCGGATCGGGCGACCGCGCTTGCGATGGAGAGCACCGCCGGTTTCGCAGACGCGCATCCCGTCGACGTGGGTCGAAGCTACGCCGAGCTTGCCGCTGCGCTCGACCACAAGGGCGATGCCGACCGCGCCCTCGAGATCTACGAGCTCGCAATCGAGTTCCACGAGAAGCGACCGAGCCGGTTCCTTTCCGACACCTACACGGGATACGCCCAGCTCCTCGAGCGCACAGGGCGGGTCGAGCAGGCATTCAAGGCCTACAAGCGCGCTGCCACGTTGCAGACCGAGCTCACCCACGCCTGATCGGCGCTGCCGGTCGGGATGCCCGTCGGCTCTATGTTCGCCGCCGTCACGGGGCCGACATGTTCGTCAGCCACGGTTTCGACACATGAAAGTTCGCTGACAGTTTCGTCATCTTGCGTTGCATGTGTCACATAGCACTTACATTCGTGCGATCGAAAACGAAGTCGGTCGCCCGGCTGTCGCCGCTCACGACCGCTCGCAGATTGGGGGGGATGTTTGCATGAGTGGTAAGAGCAAAGCGATTGTCGCCGGTTCGCTCGCCGCCGCCACGCTGGTGACGGGTGTGGCCGGAGCTCTGGCGGCGCAGCACTCCGGCGCCGCTGGGTCGCAGATGAGTGTCACGCTCGAGGAGATGTCGATCGTCGGCGGTCCGTTGAGCGTCAAGGCGGGCCCGGTGACCTTCATCGCGCGGAACGTGGGATCGGTCGAGCACGAGCTCGTTGTCGTGCGCGACACCAAGCCGCTTGTCGTGAAGAAGTTCAAGGCGAACGAGGGTGGTCGCTGGATCGGCGAGATCGAAGGAGTCCTGCCTGGGAAGTCGGGGAAGGTGACCCTGAAGCTGAAGCCCGGTGACTACCTGCTCCTGTGCAACATCGTGGGCCACTACCAGCTCGGAATGAAGCGAGTGCTGACCGTCACATAAGGTCGGCGGGTTGCAGAAGTTGTAGCGGACGCGCCGCGGCGGCGTAATCCACGCTGTTCGCGGCGCCGACGTGTCGATCGGCGCCGGTGAGACGATGGCGCTGCTCGGCCCGAACGGGGCCGGAAAGTCGAGTAGCCGCAGCAGATTCAGCCCCGGGCCGGGCCGCGCTGCACAATCGCCGCAGGCGTGACACATCGTTCACCGGGGCGTCATCCTCCCGGCCGCCGCTTGCCAACCGCCACGCGGCTATCCTCGACCAGCCGCCCCCATCGACTAGCGGCCTAGGTCACCACCCTTTCAAGGTGGCAGCACGGGTTCGAATCCCGTTGGGGGCATTCCCACCGCTGTTGCCACGAGCCAACCGGGGCGCGCCTCGGCCCTCAGGTGCGATCGCTCTCCCATTGCTCGAGCAGCTTCTGCACCACCTGCTGGCTGCTCGTGCGGGACAGGATGTAGAGGCGGTCATTGGCGCGTACCACGGTGCTGCCGCGAGGCGGCAACGCCTGGCCGTCCCGCAGGATGACTGCGATCAGAGCCTCGCGTGGAAGTCCGAGCTCCCGCACAGCCTGGCCGACGACGCTGTCGCCGTCGTAGACCTCGAACTCGAGGATGTCGGCGCCGAGTGTCTCGACGGCGCCGATCTCGATCGGTGGCGGCGCGTGGGGGCGCCGCTCCGTGACGAGTCCGAGCCGGTGGGCTAGAGGGTCGAGAGTCGGGCCCTGTAGCAGCGCCGACACGAGCACCACGAAGAAGACCGCGTTGAAGATCTTCTCCCGTGACCCGACGTCCGAGGAGAGGGCGAACGTGGCGAGCACGATGGGAACGGCGCCACGAAGCCCTGCCCAGCTGAGATACAGCCGCTCGCGCGCCGCGAACCCCTGGAAGGAGGTCGAGACCCAGACGGCGACCGGTCGCGCGGCGAACATGAGCACCGCGGCGAGCGCGATCCCCGGCAGGATCACAGGGCCCAACTGCGATGGGAAGACGAGCAGTCCGAGCACGATGAAGAGCACGACCTGCGCGACGAATGCCAGTGCCTGGTGGAAGACCCTGAGCGAGCGGCGGTAGGGCGTCTCCGCGTTGCCGACGAACAACGCGACGATGTACACGGAGAGAAAGCCGCTACCGCCTGCGACGTCGGCTACACCGAAGCCGAGCGCTGCTGCCGCGACGGACGCCGCCGGGACGAACGGAGCGAGTGAGAGCGGGATGTGACGGAACGCATTCGCGGCGACGATCCCGATCCCGACACCGATCACGAGCCCGAGGCCGAGCTGGCGCGCGAGGAGGCCGGTCACGTCGTCAAGACGGTACGACGGATCCTCGAGCCACGAGATCATGCCGACGGTCAGGGCGACGGCGATCGGATCGTTCAGGCCAGACTCGACCTCGAGCACCCGTCCCAGCCGGCGCCGAATAGCGGTGAACCTCAGGGTCGCGAAGACCGCTGCGGCATCCGTGGAGCCGACGATCGCACCGAGCAGGAACGATGCCGGCGCCGACAGGTCGAACAGGTAGTACGCGGCGAACGCCGTGATCGCCGCCGTGATCACGACACCGATCGTGGCGAGCGCAAACGATGTCACGAGCACGGGCCGCAGGCTGCGCCCGGATGTCGTGAGCCCACCCTCGTACAGAATCGCCACGAGGCCGACGACGCCTACGTTACGGGCCAGGTCGGCATCGTCGAAGTCGACCCCGCCTGGGCCGTCCGACCCCAGGAGCATGCCGAGCACCAGGAAGCCGACCAGAACCGGGACGCCGATCCGCGTCGTGGCGAATGCGGCGACCACCGCCAGCACGAGGACGGCTCCGACGACGAGCAAGAGCGTTCCTTCGTCGATCTGCGACCTCCGGCCCCCGGCTCGTCGTGCCGAGCCACCTGGGACCGCGATTCTAGTCGCTCAGGATCGCGCCATCAGCGGCTGCTGGTCGAGCACGTCGCCCGCGTGGGCGGCTCGGCCGCCGAACGCCGCGACCGAGAGGGCGGAGATGCACAGGAGGCCGAGTGTCTGCGGCAAGCCGATCAAGTCCGCCAGGAAGCCGATCACGGGCGGTCCCACGATGAAGCCCGTGTACCCCACGGTGAAGACCGCAGCCAGCGACGGACCGGCCGGCGGCACCCGGCCGGCGGCGCTGAACAGGAGGGGGACGGCGTTGGCGATGCCGAGCCCCACCAGCGCGAACCCGGCCACCGCCGGGATCGGCCGACCGATCAGCAACGCCGCACCCAGCGCGAGGGCGACAAGGGCCATGCCGCCGCGCAGCAGCCTTCCGGCGCCGAGCCGCTCGTTGAGCCGGTCGCCGGCGAGGCGCGCCACGGCCATCCCAAGCGAGAATCCCGCGAAACCCGTGGCAGCCGCAGCAGCGCCGGCACCGAGGTCCTCCTGCAGGTAGATCCCGCTCCAATCGCCGATCGCGCCCTCGATCATCATCACCAGGAAGCACAGGAGGCCGATCAGCATCACGGGCCGGGCCGGCCAGGCGAATCCGCGGCCCTCAGCGCTCGGGGTATGAGCGGATGCATTCCCCAGGCGGGCCGTGATCCACAACGCCACGAGCCACAGCCCGATCCCCACGATCACGCTCTCCAGGCGTGGATCGAGACCGGCGGTACCGGTCGCCGCGGCGAGACCGGCGGCGGCAAATCCACCGAGACTCCAACCGCCGTGCAGCGACGACATGATCGGCCTGGACAGCCCTCGTTCGACGGCGACCCCGTGTGCGTTCATCGAGACGTCCATCGCGCCGTTGGCCGCTCCGAACACGAACAGGATCGCTCCGAGCGCGACCGGGCCGGACGCGAGCAGCGGCAGGGGAAGCATGAGACAGAACACGAGCGCTGCGATGCGGGTCACGATCGCGCTGGAGCGTCCGTCGAGGAGCTGGCCGGTCAGCGGCATCGCGACGAGCGCTCCGGCCGCCATGCAGAGCAGGCAGAGCCCCACCGTGGTCTTGGAGACATCCAGGTGATCCTGCAGCCACGGGATGTGCGCGACCCAGGTGCCGATCATGGCGCCGTTGATGGCGAAGACGCCGAAGGTGGCGGTGCGCGGCGTCAAACGGTGACGACGCCGATGCCGGCGGCTGCATAGGGTCGCGTCAGAGCTGCGTCGCCGTCCGTGACGAGGTGATCGATCCCGGAGAGCGCCGCGACGACCCAGGGGCTCGCGCTGCGCAGCTTGTCGGCGGTGGCGAGAGCGATCACCTCGCCGGCCGCGGCGACCATGGCACGCTTGACCTGCGCCTCGTCGTGATCGAGGGTCGTGACGCCGACCTCCGGATGCAGCGAGCAGATGCCGAGGACGCACACGTCGGCGCGCACCGAGCGCAGCGCCTCGGTGGCGGTCGAGCCGACCGTGACCTGGTCGGCCTTCAAGAGGCGGCCTCCGACCACGACGACGTCCACGTTGGGATGGTCGGCGAGCGCGCCGGCGATAGGCGGCGAGTTCGTCACGACGGTGCAGCGCTGTGCGGCAGGCAGCCGGCGCGCGAGCTCGAGCGACGTCGTGCCGCCGTCGAGCACGATCACCTGCGCACCCGCGAGCAGTGGGAGCGCCGCTTCGGCGAGGGCGATCTTCGCCTCATGGGCGATCTCGAGGCGGGTGGAGAACGGCCGCATGGCATGGGCCACGGCCGGCGGCAACGCGCCGCCATGCACTCGCTGCAGCAACCCTTCGACTGCGAGGCTGTGGAGGTCACGACGCACCGTGTCCTCGGAGACGCCGAGGGCAACGACCAGCTCCGACGACACGACCTTGCCGTCCTGCTCGAGCCGCCCGAGGATCGCGCGTCGTCGCTCGGCCGTCAGCATCTGCAGGTTATAGCAGGAAGTTGCATGTTTCTGCGGATCTGTGCCGCCGGCGCGGTCAGGGCGGCAGTCGGCGCGCCTACGCCACGGCGACAGGCCTAGGCGGCCGGCGCACACGCATCGTGTGCCTTTGTGGTGCGCTCGGTAACGGCGGGATACTTCGCGAGCAACGCTGTGGGCCGGACAGGACGGCGCGTGAAATCGCCGCCGCAGTTGGGGCACCGCCCGGCAAACCGGTTCTCGGCGCAATCGGCGCAGAAGGTGCACTCGAACGTGCAGATGCGTGCTTCCTCGCTCTCAGGCGGGAGTTCACGATCGCAGCACTCGCAATTCGGCCGCAACTCGAGCATGACTGCATTCTGGCGCCCGCTCGCGCGGGGCGCCACTGCCGGCGGCCGCTCGATCAACATGGATACGTTCTCCATGGCAGGAGAGAGCACCGCCTGACAGGAGACAGCTCATGCGTGGTTTCACAGCTTTCATCACGTCGATCGCCGTTTTCGGCGTGCTCACGGCTGTTGCAGCCGCCGCACCCGCCGCCACGTCGACCAGGGCGTGCGGCCAGATCACGCACGGCCCGTACGCGAACTGGGTGGTCAAAGCACCTGCGCAGCCGCAGCTTCGCTTGACGGGGACGACGTGGACCGTGTTCGCGACCGGACGGATCAGCTGCACGGCTGCGATGAAGATCGGGAACACCCTGCTGACGCGATACCGGGCGGCCCGCGAGAGGAGCGGCGGCGCGATCAAGCCGGCCCTGAAGGGGTTCGACGTCTGTGGCACGAAGCCGGGACAGGCCAGTTGCCACGACCTCCGGGACGCGAGCAACATCACGCTGTTCGAGACGGGAACCTACTCCCTGGCGCAGGTCAAGCAGTTTGTCGCGGCGGGGAAGCTCCCGCTCGGGAAGCGCTGAGCCGGAGCGCTCGGAGCCCTCGGAGCCCTGTCCGTCGCTGGCTGCGAGATCTCCGCTCGCTCGGCGGCGTGCGCGTCCTACCGCGCGCGGCTGTCCCAGGACAGGCTCCCCGTAGCCCGCGGCGCACCGCCCTCGAGCAGACGTTCGTCGCCCGGCACATAGAGGACAAAAAGCGTCCTCTATGCGATGTAGCGTCGAGCTCAGGCTCACGGACGACAGAGGAGGAAGACGACATGGAGCAGGCGATGCTGGCACGCGATGCCGTACGTGACTTCGATTTCCTGATCGGCGACTGGCGTGTCCACAACCGGCGTCTGGTCGAGCGGCTGCAGGGGTCTACCGAGTGGGTGGAGTACGAGGCCACGAGCGTCGCCCGTCCTGTGCTCGACGGCCTCGGGAACACCGACGAGTTCCGCACCGACCACGACGGCGGGTCCGTGGGCATGTCGCTACGGCTCTTCGACCCCGCGACGCAGCTCTGGTCGATCTACTGGGCCGATACGCGTCGCTGCGTCCTCGACCCTCCGGTCGTGGGTTCGTTCGCGGGGGACATCGGCATCTTCGAGGGCGCGGACGCCGTTGCCTGCAGGCCGATCCTCGTTCGCTTCACATGGTCGGGCGTCACGAGGGCGAGGCCGCGGTGGGAGCAGGCGTTCTCGGACGACGACGGCGCGACCTGGGAGACGAACTGGGTGATGGAGTTCGAGCGGACGCACGAATGAGTGCAGGAGCCTTCCCGGCGATCGAGCTTCGGCGCTACGTCACAACCGATGGGGCGGCGCGGGACGAATTCGCCACGTACTTCGATGCCTACTTTCCCGAAGCATTCCAGCAACTCGGCGCGATGGTCTTCGGCCAGTTCCGCGAGCGCGGGAACGTCGACGGCTTCGCCTGGCTGAGGGGCTTCGAGGATGCCGACGCCCGCGCCACGGTGAACGCGGCGTTCTACGACGGCCCGCTCTGGAAGGAGCGTGCGCAGACGATGAACGAGCGCCTGGTGGCGATCGAGAACGTCCTCTTGCTCCGCCCGCTCGGCGCCGAGCGCGGCGTCGCGCTGCTGCCGCCGGTCGATGCCGTCCGTGAGGCTGCGGGCGGCGCCCGGGGCGTCGTGGTCGCGCAGATACTTGCGGTCGAGCCGGGCAGGGTGGATGCGCTCGACGAGCAGGCGGAGGCATCGTTCAGCAGCTACGGCGAGGCGGGCATACGGGAGGCAGCCGTTCTCGTCACGGACGATGTCCCGAACAGCTTCCCACGACTCCCGGCACGAACTGACGGACCTCACGTGGTGTGGCTCGGCATTGCAAAGGACGACGAGGCGGTACATGAGCAATTCGAGCAGGCCGCAACGCGCGTCGCAGACGCACTACGGCGAGCCGGCTTGTTGCGCGGCGAGCCCGAGCTGCTGATGCTGGATCCGACCCCTCGCTCCCGGCTGCGCTGGCTGCCCGAGTAGCGCTCTCAGCGCAGCGGCCAGTCGGGGCGCGTCATCGTGAAGTTGTCGACGACGCGGACATACTGGTCGTAGCCGAGGCGGGCGATCGGGTCGAGCTCGGCGGCGTCGACCCGGCCGTCGCGGATCACGCGGTCGGCGATATCGATGCCGACGACCTCCCCGAAGACGACGGTGTTGGGATCGGTCGGATCAGGCGTCGGTAGCTCGATGATCTGCGTCAGGACGCATTCGAGGTGAACGGGGCTCTCGTCGACGTAGGGCGCCCGGACGATCCGGGCGGCTGCTTTCGTCACGCCTGCGAGCTCGAACTCGTCGATCGTCGCCGGAGCGGGTGCGCTCGAGAGGTTGACCGCCTCGCGCAGCGGCCAGGTGGCCAGGTTCGCCACGAACTCTCGCGTTTCCCGGATGTTCTCGAGCGAGTTCTTGGGACCGCCGGCCTGGTGGGGGCCCGTCGTCGCGAACATCACCTGCGGCGGGACATACGCCACTGCGTTGAAGAAGGAGAACGGCGCAAGGTTCACGTGTCCGTCCGCGCTGATGCTCGAGATCCATCCGATCGGACGCGGGAGCACGAGCTGGTTGAACGGGTTGCCGTTCAGTCCATGCGGCTCACCCGGGCGGAAGAACACCCGCGCAGCTTACGTGCGCGTCCGCTGCGGTTCAGGTGCCGGCACGAGAGGCCGGCAGCGGCGGCGAGAGAACCACCGCTCCGTCGTCGTGCACGCGTTCGAGATCCCGCATGCCGGGCAGGAAGAGCGCCGACAGCGTCAATGCGCCGCCTAGCAGCGCCGCGCCGATCAGCGTCGTGCGTGCGCCGAGCGCGCCTGCGACCGGCGCCGTCAGGGCGAACGACAACGGCAGCAGCCCGATCGAGATCATCCAGTCGAGGCTCGACACGCGTCCGAGCATCGATGCAGGCACATGCCGCTGCTTCATCGTCGCCCAGACGATGGTGCCGGCCGTCTCCAGCGCATTGAAGACGAGGCAGGCGAGCATCAGCTGCCATGCCGCGGTGGCAAGACCGTAGCCCGCCACCGCGAGCGTCGCCAGCGTCCAGGCGACGTACATGAATGTGACGTTGTGGCGCGGTTCCCGCCGTTGCGCCATCACGATCGCGGCGCCGACGGCCCCGAGGCCGCCCGCCGCGAAGACGAGGCCGAGCATGCCCGCCGAAGCGTGGAGGTCGTTCTTGACGACGAACGGGAGCAGCACCTCGGCAGGACCGAGGAAGACGAGGTAGGAAAGCGCTGCGGACAGGAGCGTTCCCCATAGCCAGACGCGCCGGCGGACGAACCGCAGCCCTTGCTTGACGGCACGAAGCGCCGGCTCGGGCGTCTCACGCCACGGACGTGCGGGCGGCCGCATCAAGAGCACGGCGATGGCCGACGCGCCGAACGACGCTGCGTTCACCGCGAACGCGACGCCCGTTCCCATTCCCACCAGCCAACCGCCGATCGCCGGTCCCGCCAGTCGCAATGCGATGGGCCGCACGAACTGGTCGAGTGAGTTGGCGGCCGCCAGGTCGTCGGGCGGCAGCAAGTCGGGCACGATGGCGTCGAAGGCGGGAATGAAGAACGCGCTGCCGGCGCCGTACAGGCCGACGAGCGCGACCAGCTCCCAGAAGCGCAGCGAGGAAGTGAGTGCCAGGACGGCGAGGATGCCGACTGCGAGCGCCCGCACACCGTCTGCGGTCAGCATCACGAGCCGGCGATCGAGGCGGTCACTGACGACGCCCCCCGGCAGGAGGAACGCGACCGTGGGCACGGTCATCCCGATTCCGACGAGCGCGAGCGCGGCAGGTGCGTTCCAGAGGAGATAGGCCTGCCACGCGACGGCGACGAGGAAGATCCCGTCGCCGAGCAGTGACACAGCCATGCCTGTCCACAGCACGCGAAAGTCACGGTGGCGCAGCGGCGACAGCAGGTGCGCTCGGGACAGGCCTCCGGGTCGGTCGAGTGCCTCGTAACTATGCTGCATCGGATTCAGGCTGCTCCAAGAGCGCCGATCCGATGCGGTTGCGCTCCAGGAGGTACTCGTAGAGCGCGAGGTCGGCCATCGGCCGAGCGAAGTGGAAGCCCTGCCCGAGCTCGCAGCCCTGATCCTGGAGCCACGTTGCCTGGTCGGAGTGCTCGATGCCTTCGGCGACGACCTCGAGCGTGAGGTTCTCGCCGAGCGCAATGATCGCCGCCGCCAGAGCGTCGTTGTCGCGGGAGGCGAGGAACGAGCGGTCCATCTTGAGGATCTCGACGGGGAACTGCCCGAGGTAGCTCAGCGAGGAGTAGCCCGTGCCGAAGTCGTCCATCGCGAGCCGCACGCCGAGCGACTTCAGGTCCTGCAGGCGGCGCACGGCGAGCTCGGTGTCGGCGAGCATCACCGACTCGGTGATCTCGAGCACGAGGGAGGACGGAGGCAGGCCGCTGAGGTCGAGCGCCTCTTGCACGTCGGCGACGATCGTCTCCGATTGCAGCTGACGCACGGAGAGGTTCACGCTGATCGTCAGCGGCTCGTCGCGGGGGAAGCGCTCGTGCATGACGGCGCCGTCCCGGCAGGCCATCTGGAGGACCCAGCGTCCGATCGGGATGATCAGGCCCGTCTCCTCCGCAAGTGGGATGAATTGATCCGGCTGGATCGCTCCGCGGGTCGGATGCTGCCAGCGCAGCAGCGCCTCGACGCCGTAGATCTCGCCGAGCTTGAGCCGGACGATCGGCTGATAATGCACTGCGAGCTGATCTTCCTCGATCGCCTTTTGCAGATCGGAGCGCAGCTCGAGGCGCTCGAGCACGCGCTCGTGCATCGTCGGCTCGAACACCCGGTAGCTGCCCTTGCAGTCGCGCTTCGCCATGTACATGGCGACGTCGGCGTTGCGCAAGAGCTCCTCCGCGTCGGTGGCAGCGGCGCCGGGCTCCGCCAGGCAGATGCCGATGCTGGCGCGCGGGAAGACCTGCTTGCCCTCGATCTCGAACTGCGCCTCGAGCGCACGCAGTAGCCGCGCCGCTGCGTCGGCGGCATCCGGAGAGTCGACGACGCCCTCGAGCAGGACGGCGAACTCGTCGCCGCCGAAGCGGGCGACCGTGTCGGTCGGGCGGACGGTATCGGTCAGCCGTCGTGCGACCTCGCGGAGAACGAGGTCTCCTGCTGCATGGCCGAGGCTGTCGTTGACGGTCTTGAACTCGTCCAGGTCGATGAAGAGGACGGCAACCACTGCTCCCGACCGCTCGGCGCGCGTGAGCGCATGCTGGACGCGATCCGAGAACAGCGGCCTGTTGGCGAGGTTCGTGACGGGGTCGTGGAACGCCTGATGGGCGAGCTGATCCTCGAACGCCTTGCGCTCGCTGACGTCGCGGCTGTTCAGGACGATGCCGCGGACGTGCTCGTCCGCGAGCAGGTCGGTGTGCTGCATCTCGAACTGGATCCAGGTTCCGTCCCGGTGCTTCAGGGAGCAGTCGATTGCGTGACCCTCGATGCCGCCCTGGCCGATGCCCGTGACGACCTGAGCGAGCCGAGGACGGTCGGCATCGAGCAGCAGCTCGTCGAACCGAGTGCCCTCGATGTCGTTCACCGTGTAGCCGAGCACGCGCTCGATCGACGGGCTCTGGTACGTGACGAGCCCACTCTCGTCGAGCACGGTGATGAGGTCGCTCGAATGTGCGACCAGGGAACGGAACCGCGCCTCGCTTTGCCGTCGGTGCAGATCCTCTGCGAGCGATGCGCCCTCGACGGCGAGCGAGATCTGAGTCGCAAGGGCGAGCAGTGAGTCGAGCTCGTCGGGAGGAACCGACGTCGGTGCGCAGATGATGAGGTGGCCGCGAATCTCCTCCCGCATCGAGAGTGGGAGCGCGAGCATCGTTTCGGCGTCACCGATTCGTAGGTCGCCGCGGACATCGTCGGGCACGTCCTCGAGCCGAATCTGGAGCGGTCGCGACGGTGCCGCCGCAAGCCAGTTGGTGGTCTCCTCCGTGAGCAGGCGGTTGTCGCCGCCACGGGTCGCTGCCGCGACCACCGCGCCGGCGGGTGATGCGAGTGTCAGCCGAACGCCCGCCTTGAGCCCGAGTAGCCGGTGAACGGCGGAGATCGATGCCTCGTAGACCTGGTTGTGCCCCGCCGCTGCGACGAGCTCGATGCCTGCGCTGCGCAGCGCCAGCTCCCTGGACGTCGCGCGTTCCTCCTGGCGCACGAGGCCTGCCATCCGCGCCACGACGAGAAGGAACAGCGCGGCCGACGCGACGATGAGCACCTCGACGTCAGGATCGTTGAACGACTGCACGAATCGGATGCCCGGCGCGATCAGGCAGGCGCCGCCGAGCAGGGCGAGACGGGCAGGGGTCAACCGCGACGCGCCCTCCGAGGCCGGCTGCTCGAGCGTCCGCATGGACGGGTGCAGTGCGGCCGCGCCCCAGAGCACGTAGTACGCGATCCAGCCCGCGTCGTAGATGAGCTGGTGGTTGTACGTCTCGTTGAGCAGGGCGTACGTGTAGGCCGCGTCGGTCGCGAGCAGCGACGCGATGCTGCCGATCAGGAGATAGAAGGCGGGTGTTCGCTTGCCCGCGTCGACGGCCAGCCGGATCGCTGCCGCGAGCAACAGGATGTCGCCGAGCGGATAGGCGGCCGACACGGCTTTCGCGAGGTCGGTAAGACCCGCGATGTGGATGTTGGGCGCGACCAGGAACACCCACGACAGCAGACCGATCCCGATCGAGAGGATGAGCGAGTCGATCAGCCCCGACCGCTCGCGTCTCGTGTTCCGGCGCCGCACGAGCAGGATCAGGCCCGCCATCAGAGCTGGATAGACCATCAGGTAGATGGCATCCCCGGCGGACGGGAAGGGCACGTCGGCGTGCAGGATCTTGGGGTAGCTGTAGGTGTAGAGATCTCCTGCGAAGAAGAGGAACTGCCCCACCGCGAAGAGCCACCACGCCGCCAGCGCCTTCGGGCGGTGCATGGTGATACCGACAGCGATCGCGATCGGCGAGGAGAGGCCCAGCAGGTTGATCAGCAAGGCGTTTCCGGCGAGCGATGGGGCAAAGAGATAGAGCAGGGTCAACGCCCCGGCGACCACCAGGTAGCCGATCCAGACGCGACGTTTCCACGAGCGGCTACCGGCCACGACGGCGGGGCCGGCCGTGTCGACCGTGCCGCCCGCACCTCCGAGTGCAAGCCTGCTCATGCCGCCCGCTCCGCGTGCGCGGGCTGAAGGTCGAACCGGTCGGCGAGCTTGCCGAGGACATCGACGAGTTGCTCGATTTCGCCGAAGGTGTTTGCCGCCGTCGTCTGGATGCGGAAGCCGACCTCGCTCTTGGGGACGAGCGGGTACGCGGCCAGGGTGACGTAGATGCCGTTGTCGAAGAGGAAACGCCCGACATCGGCAATGTCCTCGTGTCGTGCGAGCGGCACCTCGATCACGGGCAGGCCGGAGCGATTGGGGGTGTGCGCGCCCAGGCGATCGAGGCAGTCGAGCACCTCGGCCGTCTTGTGCCACAGATCCGTTCGGAGCGCCTCTCCTCGAGCATCGTTGACGTCGAACCCGGCGATCACCGTGGCGAGCGACGCGACAGGCGACGGACCCGAGTACAGATACGGCGACGCGCCCGTCTTCAGCATTCGCTTCAACTCCGTCGGGCAGGCGATGAAGGCGGCGAGCGACGAGTACGCCTTGGAGAACCCCGCGACGAGGATGACGTTGTCGTAGCTCTCGCCGAAATGACGCACGATGCTGTTCCCGCGGAGGCCGTATGGATTCGGCTCGTCGTCGGCGCGTTCGCCGAGGACGCCGAACCCATGTGCGTCGTCGACATACAGGATCGCGTCGTAGCGGCGGGCGAGCCGGGCCAGGGCCGGAAGGTCCGGGATGTTTCCGGTCATGCTGTTGACGCCGTCGATGCAGATGAGCCGCCTGCCCGAGCGATCAGCCTGAAGCAGGTGCTCGAGCCCGTCGAGGTCGTCGATGCGGAACTTCTTCATCGTCGCACCGCGGGCGGTTGCGAACTGACAGCCTTCGTAGATCGTCTTGTGCGCGCGGCTCTCCATGAAGATCGTCCCGCCGCCGGCGAGGACGGGGATCACGGACATGTGGATCAACGTGATCGTCGGGAGGATGAGCGTGTCCTCGCAGCCCAGCAGCTTCGTCAGCCGCTCCTCGATCTGCTCGTAGAGCGCAGGGCTCCCGAGCAGCCGCGACCAGCTCGGATGGGTGCCCCACTTCTGCAGGTACTCGGGAATCACACTGATGATCTCGGGATCGAGATCGAAGCCGAGGTAGTTGCACGAGGCGAAGTCGGCGAGCCACTGGTCACCGACTCTGATCATGCGACCGTCGATTTCGTCGACGACGGCGTCCGTCATCGGGTGCGTCCGCTCCAGCTCGGCGAGATCCCCGCATGCGGCGAGCCAACGGTCGACCCAAGGCGCGGCCGGAGCGGCCGGCCCAGCCGGAGGCAGGGGAAGGAAGCGGCGCGCGCTCATGCCCGTACGAATCGACCGCGAAGGACAAAAGCTTTAGCCGAATCGCACAACTCGTACGGCACCTGTGACGGCGGCTGGGGGCCGCGCACACGAATCGGAGCGAGCCCCGCATGGCCGGGTGACGCACGGACGTGCAGCGGCCTCGCGCCAGGCACCCCGCCGATTCGATTGCGCTGCTTGCCGCTGGCCACGATTCGACCTTTCTTTGCCGGAAGGACACGCCGTTCACCAGCACCAAGCCCCAGCCACATCGAACTCAATGGGAGTCATCCGCCATGCCCCGGATGGGGCATCCCCGCCCCGCACGAAACGGTGTGTTCGGGCGCCCGCCGCGGCCCAGCGGTCGCGCTGCGAACGTGAAACGATGCGGCAATGCTCGATCGCCGTGAGGCCGGGTGAGGCAGCACAGCCGGATCGGGGCCGTCGCGAGGCGGCGTTTCGCCACGGCACGCGACGTCTATCGGCGAGGTGGCGCCGGCGCGGTCGCGTTGAAGGTGCTCCTGCTGCTGGGCTACCACCGCATCGTCTTCTTCGAGGCCCTCATAAACCCACCGGCGCCGCCGCCTCCGGCCGGAGTTCCACTCGAGTTCGGCTTCCTCGAGCGAGACGCGCTGGACGAGATCGCAGCCTTCCGCTCGGACCTGCAGCGGGCGGAGCTCGAGGAGCGCTTCAACCGGGAGGAGCGATGCTTCGTCGCCCGCTGCGAGGGAGAGATCGTCTGCGCATACTGGGTGCACAGGCACAACGTGAGACTGGCGGAGGCGGGTTACGAGCTCGTCGTGCCCGACGATGCCGTGTACGTGGGCGACTCGTTTACCGCGCCTGGCATGCGCGGCCGGCGCATCGCTCCGGCGCTTTCGAGGGAGCTCAAGAACAGGCTCGCCGCGGAGGGCGTCGAGCGGTGGGTGTCGTACGTGCTTGGCGGCAATGACATCGGCCTCATCAACGCGAGGCGTGGCGGCTCGTCGGAAACGAGCCGCGTGGCAGCCATCAAGCTCGGTCCGCTCCCGGCAGTGAGGGTGCCCTACGTCCCTCGCAAGCGGAGCTGATTCACCGTCTCGGGGGCAGCCCGAGGGGCACCTTGTGCCCCGACCGGGTGTGCGTACGATGGGACGATGCTCGATCGTGTGCGCGCTGCCTGCCTCGCACTCCCGGAGACCAGCGAGCGGCTGAGCCATGGTGCGCCGGCGTTCTTCGTCCAGGGAAAGCGGTCATTCCTCACCTACATGGACGATCACCACGGTGACGGCCGGCTCGCGATCTGGTGTGCCGCTCCACCGGACATGCAGTCGCTCCTCACAGATGCCTCACCCGAGGCGTACTTCGTGCCGCCGTACGTCGGGCATCGCGGTTGGCTCGGGGTGCGGCTCGACCGCGGCCTGGCGTGGGAGGAGATCGCGGGCCTCATCGAAGACGCGTATCTGACGGTGGCACCGGCGAAGCTCGTAGCGGCAGCCTTTGAGCGCGGTGCGAGCGAGTGAGCGCCCTCGGACGCATCCGCGCATCACTCAGGCGCCGGCTTGCGACGGCGCGCGAGACGTACAACACCGGCGGCGTCGGAGCAGTCGTGCTGAAAGTGCTGCTGTTGCTCGGCTACCACAGGATCATCCTCTACGAGGTCGTGTTGAACCCCGTGCCGCCGCCACGTTCGGCGCGCGTTCCCGTCGACTTCGAGTTCATCTCTCGTGATGACCTGCAAGAGATCGCCGCGTTCCGGTCCGATCTACGACCGGAGGAGCTCGAGCAGCGTTTCGATCTCGATGAGCGCTGTCTCGTCGCGCGGTACGAGGGCCGGATCGTCTGCACCTGCTGGATGCACACGCACAACGTGCCGTTCCCCGACCTCGGCTACGAGCTCGTCTTGCCCCCGGGCGTTGCGTACGTCGGCGACTCGTTTACGGCGCCGGACATGCGCGGCAAGGGCATCTCGCCGGCGCTCTCGAGCGAGCTCAGGATCCGGCTCGCCGCCGAAGGGGTGGAACGCTGGGTGGCGTACGTGCTCGGGGGCAACGTGCTCGGAATCATCAACGCGGAGCGGGCAGGCTCGACAGAGACGGGCCGCGTGGCCGCACTGAAGCTCGGCCCTCTGCCTCCGCTGCGGGTGCCGTACCTTCCCCGCCGCAAGCAGGCCTGACGTCTCTGATCAGGAGGTGGGCGTGCCGTCCTCCGGCAAGACGCGCTCGACTGCGTCGAGCCAGTCGGCGTACTCGGCCTCGCGACGCTCCTCTCCCCACTGTGGCGTGATGGTGACTGTCGTGCCACGGAGCGCGTCGAGCGCGTCGACCTGCCAGGTCCCGGCCGCGAGCCCTGCGGCAAATGCGGCGCCCCGTACAGTCGCTTCGGCATCGGCCGATCGCACGACCGGGCGGCCGAGCACGTCGGCGACCGTCTGGGTGAGGAAGGCGTTCGCCGTCACACCGCCGTCGATCCGAAGCTCGGAGATCTCGGCGCCGCTCTCGCGCTCCGCGGCATCGACGACGACGCGCGTCTGGAATGCAAGCGCCTCGAGCGTCGCGCGCACGACGTGCGCCTTAGTCGAATGGAGCGTGAGCCCGGAGATCGAGCCTCGCGTCCCAGCCTGCCACCACGGCGCGTACAACCCCTGGAATGCAGGGACGACGCGAACGCCGCCGCTCGACGGAACGCTGTCGGCGAGTGCGGCCGACTCGGATGGAGCGTCGATCAGGTCGAGCTCGTCGGCAAGCCACTGGATCGCACGGCCGGCCACGGCCATCGCTCCCTCCAGGCAGTAGGCGGCGGGTTCGTCGCCGGGCTGGTAGGCGAGCGAGGTGAGCAGGCTCGCGGCACGACGGGGACGAGCCACCCCGGCGTTGACCAGCAGGAAGGCGCCCGTGCCGTACGTGCACTTCGCGTCACCCTTGTTCACGCATCCCTGCCCGACGAGCGCCGCCTGCTGGTCGCCGAGCATGGCGAGGAGCGGCAGTTCCCGCCCCGCCGGCCCGTCCGCGGTGGTCGTTGCGAGGCCGCTCTCGTGCCAGGACGGACCCACAGCGGGGAGAAGCGTGGGGGGGACGCCGAACAGCTCCAGCAACTCGTCGTCCCACTCGAGGCGGTCGATGTCGAAGAGGAGGGTACGAGACGCGTTCGTTACGTCGCTGACGTGCACGCCGGTGAGGTGCCACGCGAGCCAGGCGTCGATCGTGCCCGCAGCGAGCTCGCCGCGTTGTGCACGTGCGCGTGCGCCGGGTACATGGTCGAGCAGCCACGCGATCTTCGTGGCGGAGAAGTACGGCTGGAGCGGCAGGCCGGTACGGGAGCGAACGAGCTCCTCGGCGCCGGCGGCGGCGAGCTCAGCGCAGCGCTCGGCGGTACGTCCGTCCTGCCAGACGATTGCCGGCGCCACGGGGCGCCCGCTGGACCGCTCCCACAGCACGATCGTCTCGCGTTGGTTCGTGATTCCCAACCCTGCGACGCGGTCTGGTTCGACGGTGTCGAGCACCGCGGTCAACACCGCGGCGACGGACTGCAGGATCTCCTCGGCGTCGTGCTCGACGAAGCCGGGCTCGGGATGATGCTGCTCGTGTGGCACGTACGCCTCGGCGACGCGCTCTCCCGCCTCGTCGACGAGCGCGGCACGGGTTCCGGTCGTGCCCTGGTCGAGCGCGAGAATCAGGTCTGGGTCCACCGCTTGTCCGGTCTGAACGGTTGCTCGAGGTCTGCCGATTGAATCGAGGTCCGCCAGTGTGACGCATCGCTTTGGTGTTTGATCGTGGAGCACTTCGCCACGGTGCACCCGCCGAACGAACAGGAGCCGCCCGTGCCACAAGGGCCGACCGCCACGCATGGAGCCGCGCGCCTGCCCAGCAGGCTGTCGCGGGGCGAACGGCTGGAACGGTTGGCGAATACCAGGTTCGACGTGCTGGTGATCGGCGGCGGTGCGACGGGCGCCGCCACGGCATGGGCGGCGGCGCGGACGGGTGCGAAGGTCGCGCTCGTCGATCGCGGCGACGCCGCCGGCGCCACCTCGAGCGCGTCGTCGAAGCTCCTGCATGGCGGGCTGCGCTATCTGAAGCTCGGCGACGTTCGACTCGTGCGGGAAGCGCACCGCGAGCGGCGCTGGAACGCGCGGATCGTCGCGCCGCATCTCGTCAGGCCGCTGTCGTTCGTCCTGCCTGTGCGCCCGGACTCCCCCTACCGGGAGAGCGAGCTGCGACTCGGCGTCTTCCTGTACGGGGCCTTGTCCGGCTTTCGTGACGGCCGCGCCGGCAAGCTCGCACCGGACGAGGCGCGGCGGGCGGCGCCCGGGCTTCGCGTCGATCCCGGCACGTCGTTCGTCGCCTATCACGACCACCAGACCGACGACGCACGGCTCGTTCTCGCGGCGCTGCGCACCGCGGAATGGCTCGGTGCCGTCTGGCTGAACTACACCGACGTGCTCTCGTTGCGGGTCGAGTCGGGCCGGATCGTGGGCGCCGAGGTTCGCGACCGGATCGGGGGCGACGAGGTGTCGATCCGGGCGCGGGTCGTCGTCAACGCAACTGGACCGTGGCTCGACAGGCTTCGGGCCCTGGAGCACCCGGCGGCCCGAACGAGCGTGCGCCTGTCGAAGGGGGCCCACGTCGTGCTCGAGACCGATCGGCGCTGGACGGCGGCGGTGACGTCCCCGCTGCCCGGCGGCCGTGTCTCGTTCGCGATCCCGTGGCACGGCATGCTCCTGCTCGGAACGACTGACGAGGCATTCGACGGCGACCCCTCGACGGTCGCTGCGACAGCGGCGGACCAGGCCCAGATCCTCGAGGAAGCTGCAACGTCGCTCGAGGCGGACGTCATCGCGCCCGGGCGTGTGCGCGGGGCCTTTGCCGGGCTGCGCGTGCTCCCGCTCGGCAAGGGCGGCACAGCTGTGACGAAACGCGAGACGGTGGTGACGGTCGGCCCGCGCGGGATGGTGAGTGTCGCCGGCGGCAAGCTGACGACATGGCGCCGGATCGGCGTCGAGGTGGCCACGCGCGCGCTCGACTCGATCGGGCTCCCTGTCCCGGACCGTCGCCCGAGCCCGGTGGCAGGAGCGGCAGACCCGGCCCGCGTCGCGGCTGATCTGGCAGATGCGCACCCCGGGCTGCCCGAAGGTGCCGCCGGTCACCTGGCCGGCCTGTACGGCGCTCTTGCGCATGAGGTGCTCGAGCCCGCACGCGAGGATGCGTCTCTCTACGATGCCGTCGTCGCAGGGGCTCCCGACCTGCGCGCGCAGGTGCTGTACGCCGTCGAATACGAGCTTGCGCAGACGGCCGACGATGTCCTGCGGCGGCGCACGACGATCGCGCTACGCGGTCTGGACGCCGCCGCCCGCCCCGTCGTGGAGCCGTTCCTGCCCGGCTCTTGGCGGCCCGAGCTGAAATGAGTGGTGCGGCCGCGAGACGGGGGACTAGGAGCGCGTCGATCGAACGTCGAGCGTGAGCCAGGACTCTCGAGTCTCACCGGGGTCGAGCAGGGGCATGCGGCCGGCGGCGATGTCGAATGCGCGCCCGAGCACCGAGCAGTTGGCCGGCTCGATGCCGAGCGCATAGATCCCGCTCGCCGGGTGCACCCACTGCCACATGCGCGGCATCGACGATCGGATCGTCAGCTCGACCTCGATACCAGCATTGGTCAGCCGTGCCCACGTCGCGGCGATGTGCTCGAACACGCGCTCGGCGGCGCCGTCGGCCGGGACCGGCGGCTCGTCCCACGTCTCGAGGCCGGCGGCAGCGTCGTCGTCTCTCGGCTCGACCCGCTCGGCGTCGGTCTCGAGGAAGGCGCCGGTGTCCCAGAGCGGCGCGCCGACATTCACGTGATAGAGCATGGGTGCCGCGACCGTCCACTCGCTCGTGTTCGTGACGCGATCCTCGACACGGAGCGCTCCGGCACCGACCGCGGTGCTGACCCGCCGCTCGAGCGTGAAGGGCGCATCGATGATCGTCCCAGTCACGACGACGCTCGAGTCCGTGCGCTCGGTCGTCAGGTCTGACGCTGCTCGCGACGTGTAGGTGCCGTGCAGCCCCCAGCCCTCCGACGTAGCGCCGACGTTCGAGAGTCCGCACGTGGTCACGAGCCCACCCTGCCAAACGTCGAACCAGCGTCGCTCTGTGAGCTCCTCGGGCGAAGGCGGCGGGAGCTCGCCGGACCGCGAGATCCAGGCGAGCGGTGTGCCCAGGAACCACGCGGGGCCGATGTCGAGGCCACGGTCGGGGTACAACCGCACATCGATGCCGTTCCACGCGCGGGCATCGATCGCCCGCTGACCGGCTGCGGGACCGTCGCTGACGACCGACTGCACTACGGTCGCGACCTGGTCCGTGTTCGAGAGCTTCTCCGGCTCGATCATCTCGCGCTCATCGTGGTTCGAGCATGCCCGACCGAGCCGTTGATCGTGAGCCCCCCGTCCACCAGAAGCTCGTGGCCCGTGACGTAGCGGGACGCGTCCGACGCCAGAAAGACGGCTGCGTCGGCGATCTCTGCAGGGCTCCCGATACGACCGAGCGAGATGCGCCTCTCGTACGCAGCCCGCACCTCCGGCGTGTACGAGGTCCTGTTCAGCGGCGTGTCAATGGCGCCCGGCGCGATCGCGTTCACCGCTATTCCGTGCGATGCCAGCTCGACCGCAAGAGCCTTCGTCAGTCCGACGACGCCCCCCTTGGCCGTGATGTAGGCGGCCAGATCGGCCAGAGGTTGGACGTCTGCAGCCGAGCTGACGTTGACGATCCGGCCGGTGCCTGCCGCGATCATACGTCGCGCGGCGGCCCGGCAGCCCCAGACATACCCGAACAGGTTGGGAGCGAGGAGCTCGCGCCACTCGTCGTCCGTCGTCTCGAGGAACGGCTTGACCAGGAGCTGAGCCGCGTTGTTGACCCAGATGTCGAGCCGGCCGAGCTCGCGCACGGCGGCTTCGGCAAGCCCTTCGACATCGGCTGCAACACCCGTGTCGCCCGTGAGCTGCAGCGAACGACGCCCCAGCGACCGAAGTTCCTGGTCCGTCTCAGTGCCGTCGTCGAGCGACATGCCAACCACGTCCGCGCCGGCGCGCGCAAGCGCGATCGCGATCGCCTGTCCGATGCCACTCGAGGCCCCGGTGACAACGGCAACGCGGCCGCTCAGATCGTAGGGTGACGTTGCTGTCACAAGCGTTTCGGGACATCCAGCCGTCGGGATCGACCCCCGTCGACGCTACCAGCGGGACACGAGCGATTCAACCGGCGCGGGCGATGCGTAGGGTACAGCCGTGAGGCTCGGTGTCGCTGCTGCGGTCGTGGAGGGCGAGCTCGTGCGCGGCGATGTGAGCGTCGAGGACGGCGTCGTCGACGCTGTCGGACTTGCTCCCGGTCGTGCCGGCATTGCAATTCCGGGTCTCGTCGACCTGCAGGTCAACGGCTACGGCGGCATCGATGCCATGCACGCGACCTCGGACGAGATCGTCGAGCTCGGGGTCGCACTTGCGCGCACCGGCGTGCTCGCCTACCAGCCGACACTGATCACGGCACCGCCCGAGTTGACGCGGCTCGCGCTCGCGACGATCGGGGCGGCCGCCGGCGGGCCCGGAGCACGGATTCTGGGGGCGCATCTGGAGGGTCCGTTCCTCTCGCCCGAGCGGGCCGGCGTCCATCCGCGCGAGCATCTCCAGACACCGGATCTCGACCTGCTCGCATCGTTTCTCCTATCCGGCTGCCCCGTCACGACGGTGACTCTGGCGCCGGAGCTGCAGCGCGCCGGTGAGGTGATCGACGCACTGTGCGAGCGCGGCATCGTCGTCTCGCTCGGTCACACGGATGCGACGGCGGTGGTCGGTCACGCCGCCTTCGACCAGGGCGCCAAGACGGTCACGCACCTGTTCAACGCGATGCGCCCGTTCGGGCACCGCGACCCCGGTGTCGCAGGTGCTGCGCTTGCGCGGCCGGACGTCCTCGTGCAGTTGATCGCGGACGGGGTTCATCTCGCACCCGAGGCCATCCTCGTTGCGTGGCGCGCCGCGCGCGGGCGGATCGCGCTCGTCTCCGACGCAATCGCGGCGGCCGGGCTCGGCGACGGAGCGTTTCGCCTTGGCACGGTGGACGTGACCGTGGCGGACGGGGTCTCCCGACGCTCCGACGGCGTGCTCGCCGGGGCCGTGCGGCCGCTTTCCTGGGGGTTGCGCATGCTCATCGAGCTTGGTGTGCCAATCGTCGAGGCGGTGGATGCCGTTACGCGGGCTCCGGCGAGCATCCTCGGGCTCGGCGGCGAGACCGGCGCGCTTCGCCCCGGAGGGCCCGCAGACATCGTGGTGCTGGACGATGCCTTCGCCGTTGCGCAGGTGTTGCTCGGCGGCGAGCCCGTCCGCTGATTCCGGTCAGTCGAGCAGGTCGCCAACCTGAGCTGCAAGCACGAGCTTGAAGGCGCTGCGACCTCCGGCTGCCGGCGCGCGGTCACCGGTCGGTCTGAAGCCGGCGCGTTCGTACAGCCGCTGCGCCGAAGTGTTCGCTTCCTGCACGAACAGGACGACACGGCTCGAGCCGCGGCCGTTCGCCCAGAGCGCCACCGCGCGGATCAGACGCTGTGCGACACCGCGTCCGCGTGCGCTCGGGTCGACCCACATGGAGATCAGCTGGACCTCGAGCGGGTTGACCCGCGTGAACGCGCCCACGACACCAAGCCACTGTCCCTGCTCCTCGGCCACGAACAGCGTCTTCTCGGCGCCGCTCGCGGCGTCCGCCACCCATGTCCGCCACGTCGCATCGGGCTCGCGGACCATGTCGTCGTAGCGGGTCGAGAAGAAGTCGGCGTCATCGCGCAGCATGCGGAGGCGCACCTCTCGCCAGCGCCGCCATTCCCCGGCTTCGATCTGCCGGATCTCGATGCCGTCTTTGTCGCTCACGTCGGCGCTAACGATCCTGCGGCGAGCATTCGGCTGTCGTCCCTTCGCAACAGCCGATCTTGAAGCGGCAGCGTGGGCATTGGAGCGTGGCATGACGCCACTCCATGGTTGTTCCGCAACGCCAGCACGGCTCCCCTTCCGGCTGCGGGGGGACTGCGACCGTGGCGGTGGGCTCGTTCACCCCTCGACTGTAGAGCGCCTGCACGATGGACCGCTACGCGGAGCGATCAGCCGGTGCCGAACTGGTTGACCCACAGCGTGACATTGCGCTCGGCTCCGAACCTCGCCATCTTCATGATCGCGATCCCTTCGGTACGCCATTCGGGCCGGAAGAGGTTCTCGCGGTGTTCTGTGGAGTTGAGCCAGCCGTCGAGAGCCGGACGCGGGGCGCCCCAGGGCCCCTCGGCGATGAACAGGTTCTCGCCCCAGGCGCCGCGGTAGCCGGCTGACCGCGTGTCGGCCGCGGCGTCTTCGCCGCAGGCATCGTGGTTGAAGTCGCGGCAGCGCTGGATCTTGTCCGCCTTCAGGACGGACGTGCGGTTGAGCAGCTCGACCGGCGTCACGGGCTGCAGCCCTCGCTTTCTGCGTGCGAAGTTGACGAGGCAGACCATCGTGTCGGCCTGGCGGGCAAGGGGCAGATCGAGCCGCTCGGCATCGGGGCACGTCTGCTCATTCGCGAGGTACGCCTTCCACGGGTCGTCGGCCCGGTAGAGCGAATCCCCGTGGAGCGTGATGCCTGGCAAACCGGGGATGATCGAGATCCGCGTTGCTGCCGCATGTGTCGTTGCTTCACCACCGAAGCTCGGAGTCGCACCGGCAACGTGCCGGCCCGCGACGGCGCCGATGATCAGGCCGACGACGAGCATGGCGCCGATCGCCGTCGCGGAGGTGCGCGGCTTGAGCCCGTGCCTGCCCCGCGGCGCGCGGTTCCAGTTCCCGTCCTCGGATCCCATTCGGACAACATCGGCTGTCCACGGCGTGTCCTGAAGTCGAGCTGTCCGGCGTTCGCCCGTCCGTCGACCGGGTCGTCAGTGCGCGCCTTTGCTCTCCCAGTAACGGTTGAGAGCGCCTTGAACCTTGACGAACCAGACGATGGCGCCTATGAGCGGCAACAGGAACCAGAGTCCGGTGACACCGTGCACCGGACTCGGTGTTCCGTCCAGGTCCTCGTACATGTGGCGAACCTCGGACGGCACGATGAAGTACGTCACGGGGGAGATCACGATGTAGATGACGAGCCCGACCACTCCTCCGACACCGTTGCCGGAGTAGCGCTTGATCTCGTCCTGCGTCTTGTACGTCCAGATGAACGTGTAGATCCCGAGCGTCAGAATCGCCCACAGGATGCTGAGCCCGACGGAACGCGGGTTCCCGAGGGGGCCTCTGGACGGTGCGGGCGGCTGGGTATCGGTTGTGCTCATCGATGGACCTGTCCTTGGCAACCTACGGAGGCGGTAGCGATGCGTCAACTCGGTCACCCACAGTCGCGCCTCCGCACGTTGACAAAGGCGACGAGCGGATTCGAACCGCTGTACGAGGCTTTGCAGGCCTCTGCCTAACCACTCGGCCACGTCGCCAGGGGGCGAATCCTAACCGCGCCCGACAGCCCGAGCCCGCTCGCGCCTGTGCAGGTGCTTGACAAGCGCGTGTGTCAAACCGCACGATCTACAAATGGCCTCGGTCTCGGAGATCCTGAACGAGAAGGGTGGTGCGGTGATCGCGATCGACGGCGGCGCGACGGTGTTCGACGCGGTCAAGGCAATGGTCGAGGCGAACGTCGGCGCCCTGCTCGTCAGCGATGGCGAGGAGATCGAGGGGATCTTCACGGAGCGTGACTACCTGCGCCGGATCGCGGTCGAGGGCCGCCGGTCTCGGGACACGCTCGTCCGTGAGGTGATGTCGTCCCCGGTGATCTACGTGACGCCGGAGACGAGCGTCGACGAGAGCATGGCGCTGATGACCGACCGGCGTATCCGCCACGCACCTGTGATGGACGGCGAAGCGCTCGTCGGCATGATCTCGATCGGCGACCTCGTCAAGTTCACGTCGAACCGTCAGAGCTTCCAGATCCAGTACCTGACCGAGTACATCAGCGCCCGGTAGCAGCCGGCCGGCTTCCGTCGAACTTCGACATCTACACCATGAATGCAAACGGGAGCGGCCAGGTCCCAGCGGTTGTGAATCCGTCGGTGGACCTCTTTCCCGACTGGTAGTCACCCGGCGCGTTTCCTTTGCGCCTAGCCGACCCAGGTGTACGCGATACTGGGGTCGTGGCAGACGACCGTGTCCGAGAGCTCCTCTCGCACGTGCGCGTGCTCGAGGAGCGTGATGCAGAACTGGCGCGCAGGATCGATGCCGTCGCCGCGTTGCTCGCGGCCGTAGACGAGACTGTGGGTCGCGCGGCGGCTGTCGACGCCGAGCTCGGGCACATCCCGGACGAGCTTGCTGCCGTCGAGCTCGTGGAGCAGGCAGCACGGGAGAGTGAGAGGCAGGAGCGCCTCGCGCTCGCCGAGGCCGAGGGCCGTCTCGCGGAGGTCGAGCACTCGAGGCGCAGGAGCAAGGATGTGAAGGCCCAGGCAGAGCGGAGCGTGCTGCGTGCGCGTGAGGCGATGGCGGAGGCAGTGGCGCGTGTGGCGCGGGCAGAGCAGCGGCGCCGTGCCCTCCGCGAGCGAGAGGCGGAGCTCCGGGCCGAGACCGCGCGACTCCTCGAGGCGGCGCACACAACGGCTACTGCGATCCGTGATGTTCCGACCGTGTCGGAGTCCGGTCGAGAGCCGCCCGGCGTCGGTCTCCACGGGGCCGCGGAGTGGGGCGGACGGGCCCACGCTGCACTCTTCGTCGTCCGAGGCGTGCTGGAAGCGGAGCGGCAGCGAATCGTCGACGAGGCGAGTGAGCTCGGTGCGGCCGTCCTTCGCGAGCAGTCGGCCGGCGCGAGCGTCGCATCCGTCCGCAGGCGGCTCGAGGCAGTCCTCCCGGAGGGCTGACGGCAGCATCGGCCGGCTACGGAAACGCGGGATCCGCCGGGTGCAGGTCGAGCGTGCCGCCGTTCCGGCATGCGGCAGGCAAGCGGTAGTCGAGGCGGGCAACGCTGTCGTCGGAGAGATCGCGATCGAGCTGAAACTGCATCAGCGCGCGCGCCGTCCCGGGCGTCACACCGAGGCGCTGCCCGAGCCCCACACCTTCCTGGAGGGCGAAGCATTCTGTCTCGGCCTCGTTGCGGATCCCGCGCAGATGCGTCGCCTCATGCGCAAGCACCGTGATCGCGAGCGCTGCGTCGTCGCGCGCACCCAGCTTTCCTTCGAAGCGGATCCGGTACAGCGTGCGGCAGATCTCCGGCTGGAGATAGGCGAGCCCGCGGCGGGGGAAGGCGACACCGGCGGCATCGGACCCGACTCCCGTGAACGAATAGCTGTCGTCGCAGCGCACGACGACCGGGCGGCCGGCGATTCGGCTCGCCGCGTCGCTGAACGCGCGCTGCGCCCGGGCTCGCTCGGCAGGTGTGCGCTGCAGCCAGCCGTCGCGTGCGTCGACCCGGTACGCCCAGGCGAAGAGCACGACGGCGAGCGCGATCCCGGTGGCCAGCGGGAGTGCTGAGCGCCGGCGTGCGCGCGGGAGCGCGGGGACGAGCTCCGTCGTGCCGTCCGCGGCAGTCGTTTCGACCCAGCCGAGATCGGCGTCGGCGGCGCCCGGTAGTCGGCGTTCAAGCACGTCGCTCGCGGACGGGACCTGCGCGCCACGCGTCTGGCGCCACCCGCGCACCACGAACTCCACCTCGGTCGCGGCGAGGATCGCGAACGGCAACCAGAACGGGAGCGCAGTCTGCAACGATCCAGAGAACAACCATGCGATCACGAGCAACAGCCCTCCGGTTCGGAGAGCGGCCTGCGCGCGTCGGCGGTCGACCACCGCTTCAGCCTAGACGGTTGGTCTCGGCGGCAACCAGGCACGTAGGATCCGTGCGGTGATCGACCCGCTCGAGCGCTGGCGCGAGCTCGGCCTTCCGGACAAGCCCGACTACGCCGGGCTGCTGACGTTTTCCGGTATGCCGTACACACAAGATCCGTTCGAGCTCGCCGGTTTCGACGTCGCGATCGTCGGCGCTCCGACCGACGACCTCGTCTCGGACCGGCCCGGAACGCGCTTCGGGCCGCGGGCGATCCGGGCTGCCGGGTGTCCGCCGGGCCCACATCTCGAGGCAAAGGTGGACTGGAACGAGGAGCTACGCGTCGTCGACTTCGGCGACGCTCCCGTGCTACCCGCCGATCCCGTGCGAACGCATGCCGCGATCGAGCAACTCGTGGGACAGGTGGTCGCGGCCGGCGCGATCCCGATCGTCCTCGGCGGCGACCACTCGATCGCCGAGCCCGACGTAAAGGCCGTCGCAGCGACTCTCGGTCCCGTTGGACTGATCCAGTTCGACACGCACACGGATACCGCCGCAGAGGTGTTCGACGTCGAGCTGTCGCACGGGACGCCGATGTTTCGGCTCGTCCGCGATGGGCACGTCGACCCGAAGCGGTACGTGCAGATCGGCCTGCGTGGCTACTGGCCCGGCGAGCGCGAGCTCGGCTGGCAGGCGGAACACGGAATCACGAGCTTCTTCATGCACGACGTCCGCGAGCGCGGAATCCAGGCGATCGTCGAGGAGGCGCTCGCGATCGCGAGCGACGGCCCCACGTTCCTCTCGGTCGACATCGACGTGCTCGACCCCGCATATGCGCCCGGCACGGGTACGCCGGAGCCCGGGGGCATGACCAGCGGCGATTTGCTGTGGGCCTGTCGCGAGCTCGCCTCGCGGCTCCGGCTCGTGGGGATGGACATCGTCGAGGTGCTTCCGGTCGCGATCGGCTCAGCCGACATCACGGCGCTCGTCGCCGACCGCGCTGTGCGGGAGGCGCTCACGGGGCTCGCCGTGCGGAAGCGCTCAGCCGCGGGTCAATAGCCGGGAGCGCTCTTCAGCGGAATCGTGCACTGCCAGAGCTGGTCGTCGCCGGCATACCCATCGGTTGTGCACTGATCCTCCGGGAGGTTGGGAAAACCCGTCAGGACGCCTTGACGGCACCTCCACCATTCGCCGGTTTCGCCGCTCGGGGCAGCGACGAGCGTGCAGCGGCCGGTGACGCCGACGCGCTCGAACCAGTGTTGCTGCTTCGACACAGCGAGGATCGCGATGACGGCGATGCCGACGAGCGCAATCTTGATAAGGACCATGACCGCATGCCTTCTGGTAGGGACCCGGCGCGAAACGCCGGATTGCAAGGGATATCGGCAGCGGCGGGGCGGGCCTTGATCCCGTTGCCGTGTCTGCGACCGCAGCGAGACGGATAGAGTCGCCGGCGTGCCGGCCGTGCTGATGGACGGAAAGGAGCTCGCCGCTCGTGTGCGGGCGGCCGTCGCGCGCGACGTTGCCGCGCTCGGCCATGTCGGCCTGGCAACGGTTCTCGTCGGCGACGACCCCGCTTCTCACGTCTATATCGCGGCCAAGCACAAAGCGGCGATCGAGGCGGGCATCGATGCTCGTGACGTGCGGCTACCTGCGGACACGACCGAGGACGAGGTCCTGGCGCTGGTCGACCGTCTCAACAACGACGACGAGGTCGACGGAATCCTGGTCCAGCTACCCCTACCGTCCCACGTGAACGAGACGAAGGTCACGTATGCAGTCGCGCCGGCAAAGGACGTCGACGGCTTTCATCCGGTCAACGCCGGCAACCTCTACCTCGGCACCCCGATTCACGTTCCCGCGACACCGACGGGCTGCATGGAGCTGCTCGCCGCCTACGGCATCGAGCCTTCCGGCCAGGAGGCGGTCGTGATCGGTCGCAGCGAGATCGTCGGGCGTCCGATGGCGATGCTGCTCATGCATGCCAATGCGACCGTCACGGTCTGCCACTCGCGCACCGCCGACCTGGCGTCACACGTCGCGCGTGCCGATATCGTCGTCGCCGCCGTGGGGCGGCCGGGCATCGTCAGCCCGGCGATGGTGAAGCCCGGCGCCGCCGTCCTCGACGTCGGCCTGACGCGCACGGAGGAGGGGATCCGCGGCGATGTCGACCCGGCCGTCGCCGAGGTGGCGGGCTTCCTGACGCCGATGCCGGGCGGCACCGGGCCGATGACGATCGCGTGCCTGCTCGAGAGCACGCTCAAGGCCGCACGCTACCGCCGCGGCCTGCTTGCGTTCCCCGCTGCATAGCGGTACCTTTCGCACGCTTCGTATTGTCGCGCCGGCTTCCAGGCCGTCGCATGCTTGTAGGAGGACGTTCGTTGTCTGCAGAGATCGGCACCGTCAAGTGGTTTTCCAACGAGAAGGGCTTCGGCTTCATCGAGCGCGAAGGCGGAGAGGACGTATTCGTCCACTTCTCGGCGATCGCCATGGACGGCTACAAGTCCCTCACGGAGGGACAAAAGGTGGAGTTCGAGGTCGTCCAGGGGCCGAAGGGCGCCCAGGCGGCGAACGTCACGGCGGCATAGCCTCCCGGATTCGAGCTTCGTGCGACGGGCCCCGGAAGGGGCCCGTCGTCGTTTGTGGGTTCTCACGTGTCTGACAGGATTGGAGGAGCGGTGGCGATCGACAGGGAAACGGTGGTTCACGTGGCACGCCTCGCGCGACTCGACCTGCGCCCGGAGGAGGTCGATCGGCTCACGAATGAGCTGGGCGCGATCCTCGAGGCCGTTTCCAAGGTCGCCGAGCTCGACCTCGCCGACGTCCCGCCGACATCGCATCCGCTCGATCTCGTCAACGTCTGGGCCGACGATGAGGCGCGTCCGTCGTTGTCCTTGCAGGAAGTGTTCGCGAACGCGCCGGCCAGAGAGGCCGACCTGTTCCGGGTGCCGCCGACGACCGGTCATGAGGAGAGCGCGTGATCGACACGCTGCGACTGACCGCCGAAGAGGCGCTGGGGCTGCTGGAGCGCAAGGAGCTGTCGGGCGCCGAGCTCCACCGCGCGTACGTCAAGGCGGCGCGGGAGCGGGACGGTGACACGCACGCGTACCTGCGCCTGGTCGACGACGCCGAAGGCGAAGGGGTGCCGATCGCGATGAAAGACGTGATCTCGACGAAAGGTGTCGAGACAACGGCAGGGTCGAGGATTCTCGCCGGCTACGTGCCCGTCTTCGACGCCACCGTCGCCGCCCGCTGCCGCGCGGCGGGAATGCCGCTCATCGGCAAGACGAATACCGACGAGTTCGCGATGGGGTCGTCGACCGAGAACTCGGCCTGGGGACCGTCGCGCAACCCATGGGACACGACTCGCGTGCCCGGTGGCTCGGGCGGCGGCACGGCGGCTGCGGTTTCCGCCGGCCTGGCGCCCTGGGGCCTCGGCTCTGACACGGGCGGCTCGATCAAGCAGCCGTCGGCGCTCTGCGGCAACGTGGGGCTGCGACCGACCTACGGCACCGTCTCGCGCTACGGCGTCGTCGCGTTCGCCTCGAGCCTCGATCAGGTCGGCCCTGTCGCCAAGACGGTGCGCGACGTGGCGTTGCTGACGTCGATCATCGCGGGTCGCGACCCCAACGACTCGACGACGGTCGAGCATCCGGAACCGATCCGGCTGCCCGAGGACGAGGGGCTCGCCGGGCTGCGGATCGGGGTGCCGAAGCAGATGTGGGAGCTGGCCGAGATCGAGCCGGGCGTCCGTGCCTCGTTCGAAGCGGCGATCGAGCTCGCGCGCGAGCTGGGCGCGGAGGTGGGGGAGTGCGATCTGCCGCTCTCGTTCGACTACGGCATGCCCTGCTACTACCTGATCGCGCCCGCCGAGGCATCGTCGAACCTGGCGCGCTACGACGGCGTGCGGTATGGGCCGCGGGTCGATGCTCCGACGTACCGCGAAATGGTGGAGCGGACGCGCGACGAGGGCTTCGGCGACGAGCCGAAACGCCGCATCATGCTCGGCACGTACGCCCTGTCGGCGGGCTACTACGACGCCTACTACGGTCAGGCGCAGAGGGTCCGCACGCTGCTGATCCGCGAGCACCACGCAGCTCTGGAGCGCTTCGATGTGATCGCGACACCGACGTCCCCGACGGTTGCGTTCCCGATCGGCGACAAGGCGTCCGACCCGCTCGTGATGTACGCCTGCGATCTCCTCACGATCCCGTCGTGTCTCGCCGGGCTCCCCGGCTTGAGCATTCCGTCCGGTGCCTCGGAGGGGTTGCCGGTCGGACTACAGCTGATCGGCCGCCAGTTCGGCGAGAACACGCTCTTTCGCGCCGGTCATGCCCTCGAACAGGCGCTCGGCTTCGACGTGGTGCCGGCGAGGCTCCGCGCATGACCTGGGAGACCGTCGTCGGGCTGGAGATCCACGTCCAGCTGAAGACGAAGACGAAGATGTTCTGCCGCTGTGCGGCCGGCTTCGGCGCGGGTGAGAACAGCCAGACGTGCCCCGTGTGTCTCGGCTTTCCGGGCGCGCTCCCCGTGGCGAATCGTGCCGCCGTGGAGTGGACGATCAAGCTCGGACTGGCACTCGGGTGCGAGATCGCACCGCACGCGGTATTCGCACGCAAGAACTACTTCTATCCCGACCTGCCAAAGGGCTATCAGATTTCCCAGTACGATCTGCCTTCTTGCATTGGCGGTAGTATGATAGTCCCCATGCCGGACGGCGAGCTCGTCGTCGGGATCGAGCGGGCCCATCTGGAGGAGGACGCGGCGAAGACAGTGCACGTCGGCGGCCACTCGGGCCGGATCGGCGGTTCCGACTATTCGCTCGTCGACTACAACCGCGGCGGGACGCCGCTCGTCGAGATCGTGACGGCGCCGGACATCCGCTCCGCCGACGAGGCGAGGCGGTTCCTGCAGCTGCTGCGGCTCACGATCGTCGAGCTGGGAATCTCGGATGCGGAGATGGAGAAGGGCACGCTCCGCGTCGACGCCAACGTGTCCGTGCGTCCGGCCGGCTCGGACGAGCTGCGAACCCGCTGCGAGATCAAGAACATGAACTCCTTCAACTTCATCGGCCGCGGCATCGACGCGGAGGTGACGCGCCAGATCGGCATCTGGGAGTCCGGCGGCAAGGTCAGGCAGGAGACCTTCGACTTCGACGCAGGCTCGGGCATGCTGACGCCGAGGCGCGCGAAGGAAGAGGCCGACGACTACCGGTACTTCCCCGAGCCCGATCTCGTTCCGGTCGAGCCGCCGGCCGAGATGGTGGAGCGGCTGCGTGCGGAGATCCCCGAGCTGCCGGCACAGCGGATCGGCCGGATCGCGGACGAGCTCGACCTCGAGCGGGCCGTCGTGCTCGTCACCGGCGGGCTCGACACGCTCTACGAGGCGACGGTGGCGGCGGGAGCCGAACCCGTGGCGGCGGCGAATGTGATCGCCAACAACCTGGTCGGCGCGGGAGTCGACCCGGCAGGCGTTGATGCTGCGCAGCTGGCAAAGCTCGTCGAGGCACGGGCACGTATCCCACGCCAGACGTTCGACGAGGCGATCGGCAAGGCAGGCGACCCGTCGTTCTCGGCCGCTCCGTATCTCGAGCACGAAGTGGTCAGCGACGCATCCGAGCTCGATCCGGTGATCGAGGCGGTCATCGAGGCGAACCCCGGGCAGGTGGCAGCGTTTCGGGGCGGGAAGGAGGGGTTGCTCGGATTCTTCGTCGGCCAGGTGCTGAAGGAGACGGGAGGCGTGGCCGACCCCCGCGTCGTCTCGGAGCTCGTGCGGGCGAAGCTGGACGGCTAGCGCAGGCGCTCTGCGCCCGTACACTGTGGGCGTGCGCCGCGCCCTGCTCTGGCTGCTCGCTCTCCCATTCACGGGCGTCAGCGTGCTCGTCGGCCACTGGGCCGCCTACCGCATCGTCGGCGCACCGGCCGACAACTTCCACGGCTATCTCGCCCACGCTCCGCAAGTCCTTGCGATTCTCGCCACGCTGGCCCTGCTCGGGCTCGCGCGCGATGCTCGGGCGCGCCGCTCCTCGCCGCTACCGATCGCCCTCCTCGGGGCGAGTGCGTTCGCGCTGCAGGAGCACGTCGAGCGCCTCATCCATACGGGGCATGTTCCGTTCCTGCTCACGAGCCCGGTCTTCCTGCTCGGCGTCGCGCTCCAGCTGCCACTGGCCGCCTTCGTCTGGGTAGCCGCGCGCTCGATGGCAGAGCAGCTCGAGCCGGGTCTCCGGCGCGAACCGCCGCGCACCGCACTGCTTCCCCTTGTTCTCGTTCCGCTCCCCGCTCTTCGGCAGCGCGGCACCGATGCACGGACGCCTCGCGGCCGCGGCCCGCCGCAGTTCTCCTAGCTCCGACGCCGCCCGCGTTCGGGCGGCGTAAACCGAGTAAAATGGAGGAATTGCAATGAGACGTCTAGCGCTAGCGCTTGCGCTTGTCACGCTCGTCGTGCCGGTCGGCGCGTCCGCCCGTCCCGCGGCGACGAAGCCGGTCGTGATCTCGATCACCGTGCAGAAGGGACGGCCGGTCGGCGGCATCAAGCGGGCGAACGTGAAGAAGGGGCAGCTTGTCCGGATCGTCGTGCGCACAAACTACGGCACAGCGGTGCACCTGCACGGGTACGACATCGAGAAGAAGGTCAAAAAGGGAACGCCGACCGTGATCCAGTTCACGGCCAAGCTCGCGGGGCGTTTCGAGCTCGAGCTGCACCCGACCGACACGTTGCTGGCGCAGCTGACCGTCAGGCCCTGAGGGACATGCTCACTCCGGGAATCGTCGCCCACGGGATCGGGGGGGTCCAGGACCTCCCCGTTCCCACGTGGCTGTTCTTCTGGGGCGGCGCCGTCGTGCTGGTCGTCTCCTTCATCGCGCTCGGCGCCCTGTGGCGATCGCCGCGGCTCGCGGCAGCAGCGGTGGGTCGCGCGCTCCCTGACATCATCGGCAGGGCGGTGCTCGGCCCTGTGCGCATCGCTGTGCAGGTCATGTCCGTCGCGATGTTCGCGCTCGTGCTCGTCTCGGCAATCGCGGGCACCAGCGATGCGTTCCGCGAACCTCGCGCCGACCTGGATCTACGTCATCTTCTGGCTCGGTGTGCCGCTGCTGTCGTTCCTGTTCGGTGACGTGTGGCGCGCGCTCAGTCCCTGGAGGGCGCTCGCCGACGCATTCGTCTGGATCTGGGAGCGGTCGGGCAGGACTGCCAAGCCGCTGGCCGTCTATCCCGAACGCCTCGGCCGCGTCCCCGGAGCGTTGGCGCTGCTCTCCTTCGCGGCGCTCGAGCTTTGCTACTCAAACCCGTCGAGCCCGCACGCACTCGCGTTCGCCACCGCGCTCTACTCCTACGTGACTCTCTTCGGGATGGCCACGTTCGGACGCACGACCTGGACCGAACGCGGGGAGGGGTTCGCGATCCTGTTCGCCTATGTGGCGCGGATGGCGCCGCTGACGATCCGCGACGGCCGCCTGCGCGTGCGCTGGCCGTTCACCGGTCTCGGCGACGTCGAACTGGTGCCCGGGTCGGCGTTCTTCCTTGCGGTCGCGCTCGGCTCGGTCGGGTTCGACGGCTTCGGCCGGACGACGACCTGGCAGGACCTGATCGCGCGTGTCGAGGGCCCGTACGTCATCGATCGACCCGGCCTCGCCGAGGCCCTGGTCACCGCCGTTGACCTCGCGGGGCTGTTCCTGGCGGTAGCATTCGTCGGCCTGGCCTACTACGGCGCCTGCACGCTGGCGCGCTCCATGGTCAACGCCCCGCGGCCGCTCGTGCGGGAGTTCGTGCTCTCACTCGTGCCGATCGCGTTCGTCTACGAGGTCGCTCATTACTTCTCCCTCTTCGTCCTGCAGGGCCAATACGCCGTGCCGCTGCTCTCGGATCCCCTGGGCAAGGGATGGGACCTGTTCGGCACCGCCGGCGTAACGCCGGACCTCGGCGTCCTGTCTCCGAACACGATCTGGTACGTCCAGGCGAGCGCGCTCGTGCTCGGCCATGTGGTCGGCCTGACCGTCGCTCACGACCGCGCCGTCACGATCTTTCGCGATCGTGACGATGCGCTGCGCAGCCAGTACGCGATGCTGGCGCTCATGGTCCTCTACACCATCGGAGGCTTGTGGCTGCTGTCCCGGGTCTAGACGTGGTCGCGCATGGCGGCGTCGCCGGATTGATCGCCGAGACGTCGATCGGGTTGGTCGTCGCGATCGCGCTCGGGGTCGTATGGCTCAGGGAGCGGCGCCGGCGTGCTCGGGGCGTGCGTCCCCCGGCAACGATGCTCGACGACTAGGTAGGACGAAGCCGCCGTACAGGAGCGCCGCAGCCGCCGTCGAGAACAACGCCGACTCTGCCTCTCCGAGCCCCGCGAGGGCACTGCCCAGCGCCGCAACGGCAAGCCCGGCGAGGATGAGGCCGTTGCCCAGTGGGCGGCGTCGTAGCCCGAGCAGTGCAACGGACACGGCTGCGACGGTGCCGAGAGAGTTTCCCGCGACCGCCAGCGCGCGGCCCGGCAGCCAGTCCAGATGCGCCTGGGCCTGCGGAATCGAATCCCCTGTCACGGGCGCCGTGAGCGGCATCGCGATCGCGACCCCGATCGCGACACCGGTGTAGAGCAGGGCCAGGGGCAACGCCCAGCGCACGCCTACGCGAAGGAGCGAGCCGGCGCCGAGCAGGGCTGCGGTCAACAGCCCGCCGAAAAGGTAGTAGACCCGGAACGAGGCGTCATTCCATCCGGCCGCGGCGCCCCATGCGAGCGCGGCCGATCCGAGCGCGAAAGCGGCCAGTGCGGCTGCCCAGACGGCAACCTCCGGCGCCTTCCGCTCGCGGTAGCGACGCACCAGGTCGGCGCTGAGACGGAGCGACACCAAAGTTGCGGCGAAGGCGAGCAGGGCTTCCATCGCCGCGCAGCGTAGAACCTCTGTGAGGTCTGCGCCGGTGAAGCTGCGTCGCTCCGCCAGGCGATCGCCCTCAGCGGGGACAGACCGCGCCGTCGGCTTCCCAAGTGAGAGTCGCTTTACCTTTCATAGCTAGGCTCTGAGCCACGATGCCGCTGAAGCGCTACCTGCTCACGCCCGGGCCCACGCCGGTGCCGCCGGAGGTCCTGGCGGCGCTCGGAGAGCCGGTCATCCATCATCGCTCGCCCGACTTCAAGGCGCTGTTCGCCGAGATGCGGGGCCGGCTCCGGGATGTCTTCCGCACCACCAACGACGTGCTCGTCTTCACCGCGTCCGGCACCGGTGCGTTCGAGTCGGCGGTCACCAACCTGCTCTCTCCCGGCGAGAAGGTGCTCGGCGTCTCGCACGGGAACTTCGGCACCCGGTGGCAGAAGATGGCGGCGGCGTTCGGCTGCGACGTCGTCGACCTGAGCTACCCGTGGGGTGAGTCACCGCGCGCCGAGGATGTCGCCCGCGCGCTCGCCGACAGTGGCGCCGCGGTCGCCTTTCTCGTCCATTCGGAGACCTCGACCGGTGTCGTCTCCGACCTCGAGGCACTCGTTGCCGCCTGCAACGACGCCGGCGTGATCTCGGTCGTGGACGCGATCTCGAGCCTGGGCGCCGTGCCGCTCGAGACCGACGCCTGGGGCATCGACGTCGTTGTCACCGGCTCCCAGAAGGCACTCATGACCCCTCCCGGCCTCGCGTTCGCTTCGGTGTCGGACCGTGCGTGGGCCAAGGTCGCGACTGCAACGTTGCCGCGCTTCTACTGGGACTGGACGGCTGCGCGGACCGCACAGGAAAAGGACAACACGGCATTCACGCCGGCGACGTCGACAACGGTAGCGCTGAACGTGGCGCTCGAAGCGATCCTCGCCGAAGGCCTCGAAAATGTCTTCGCGCGTCACGTGTCTCTCGGCCGCGCCTGCCGCGCCGGAGCAAAGGCGATGGGGCTGGAGCTCTATTCGCCGGACGACGACAGCGCCGCCGTGCTCACAGGCATCCTCACGCCCGAGGGGATCGACGCGGTGGAGTTGCGTCTCGCGCTGCGCGACCGCCACGGCATCACGATCGCCGGTGGTCACGGCGACATCGTCGACCGCCTGATCCGCATCGGACACATCGGCTACGTGGATGTGTTCGATATCACGACTGCGCTCGGTGCGATCGAACTGCAGCTCGTCGAGATGGGCGCGACGGTGGTGCGGGGCGTGGCGGTCGCGGCCGCGCTCGACGCGTACGGCGCAACCGTCACAGCGTGAGGGTCCTCGTCCGGGAGAGGATTGCCGACGCGGGGATCGCATTGCTCCGCTCGAAGTTCGAGGTGGACGTCGATGCCGAGACGCCCCTCGAGGAGATCATCGGCCAGTACGACGGAATCGTGATTCGCTCGGCGTCGAAGCTGAGCGCCGACCTGATCGAGAAGGCGACGAGGCTGAAGGTGATCGGCCGCGCCGGCGTGGGCGTCGACAACGTCGACGTCGAGGCTGCGACGCGGCACGGCATCGTCGTCGCGAATGCGCCCGAGTCGACGGTCGTCTCCGCCGCGGAGCAGACGGTGGGACTGCTCGTGGCGCTGGCGCGCAACATCCCGCAGGCACATGCAGCACTGAAGCAGGGCCGGTGGGAAAGGTCGCGGTGGGGAGGCGTCGAGCTCGACGGCAAGACGCTCGGAGTGCTCGGGTTCGGACGCATAGGACAGCAGGTCGCGCGCCGTGCCGGCAGGGCTCGGCATGCATGTCATCGCCTACGACCCGTTCGTGACCGTCGATCGCTTCCGCGAGCTCGGCGTCGAGCACGCGCCCACGATCGACGACGTCCTCGCCGGTGCCGACTTCTTGACGCTGCACTCGCCCCTCACCGAGGCCACGCAAGGGATGATCAACCGCGAGACGATCGCGAAGATGCGGGACGGCGCCCGCATCGTCAACGCGGCGCGCGGCGCGCTCGTCGACGAGGACGCCCTGATCGAGGCGATCCGCTCAGGCAAGCTGGCGGGAGCGGCGCTCGACGTGTTCTCGGCCGAACCCTATGAAGGACCGCTGCTCGAGCTCGACACCGTTGTCGTGACACCGCACCTGGCGGCGTCGACCGACGAGGCGCAGGACCGGGCCGGCGTCATCATCGCCGAGCAGGTGGTCGCCGCGCTCGAGGGCGGGCTGGTCTCCAATGCCGTCAACATCCCCGTCGTCGATCAGGCCGATCTCGAGGTGCTGGGGCCGTTCATCCCCTTGGCCGCAAAGCTCGGACGCCTCGCCGTCGAGCTGGCAGGCGGCAGCCCGCAGCAGATGGTGATTGCGACGCACGGGCCGCTCTCCGAGTACGACACGAGGCTGCTCACCGGCGCGGTGCTCTACGGCGTCTTCCAGGGGCGGGTCGACCAGACGGTGAACTACGTCAACGCGGCGCTGCTCGCAGCCGAGCGTGGGATCACCGTGTCCGAGGAGCGGCTGCGTGCCTCCCGGGACTACATGAACGTGGTCGAAGTGCGCGTGACGACGGCCGACGGTGCCGAGGTCGAGGTATCGGGCACCACGATCGGCCCTGAGCCGCGCCTCTTCCTCGCCAGCGCGGTCGGCTTCGGGATCGACATCGAGCTGGCGGCCGACATGGTGTTCTTCCGCTACGACGACGTGCCGGGCGTGATCGGGCGCGTGGGCACGATGTGCGGCGAGAACGGTGCCAACATCGCCAACATGGCCGTCTCACGCACACGTGACGGCACCAAGGCGCTGATGGCCCTCTCGCTCGACGAGCCCCCGCCACCCGCTCTGATCGAGCAGATGCACAACGTCGGCTTCGGCGATGCGCAATTCATCGACCTCGGCTAGGGTCGCGTGATGGGGAGCCCGTGGCCCGAACCGGTCGAGCGGGTGGCAGCTTTTCTACGCGAGGCCGGCGCCGAGGCGCGCCTCGAGCAGTTCGACGTGGGCACTCCGACGGCGCGAGGCGCCGCAGAGGCGGTGGGTTGCACGCTCGAGCAGATCGTGAAGTCCATCGTCCTCGTCTGCGACGGCGCCCCCGTGATGGCGCTCGTCCCGGGCGACCGGCGTGGAGACGTGACCAAGGTCGCACACCTGATGGGTGCAGAGCGCGCACGGATCGCGAATCCCGACGAGGTGGAGGCGGCAACAGGATTCACGCCGGGAGCCGTGGGGCCCTTCGCGCTTGCCGCCGGCACCCGGATCCTGGTCGAGCGCAGCCTGCTCTCGAGCCCGATCCTGTGGGTCGGAGCCGGGTCTGACCGGCACATGGCTGCTCTCACACCCGTCGAGCTCCTGCGTCTCACACGCGGTGAGGCTGTGGACCTCGTGCAGGAATCCGCATAATCATCAGCAGACCAGCGGACACGGAGGAGCAATCGATGCAGGCGACCGACAAGATCTGGATGAACGGGGAGCTCGTCGACTGGGCCGACGCCAAGGTGCATGTCGGCGTGCACGGGCTCCATTACGGCTCCGGCGTGTTCGAGGGGATCCGCTGCTACGAGACGCCGAAGGGGCCGGCGGTCTTCCGGCTCGCCGAGCATCTGCAGCGCCTGCACGACTCGGCACGGCTGCTGTACATGGAGATCCCGTACTCGGTCGAGGAGCTTCGTTCGGCGACCCACGACCTCGTGCGCGCGAACGGCCTTCCGGCCGCCTACATCCGCCCGATCGCCTTCTACGGCTACGGACAGCTCGGCGTCTCCACGCAGGGCAACCCGGTCGAGACGGTGCTGATGAGCTGGCCCTGGGGCGCATACCTGGGCGAGGATGCGCTCACGAAGGGCATCACGACCTGCGTCTCGTCGTGGAAGCGCGTCGGCCCCAACACGATTCCGCATGCCTCCAAGGCGAGCGGCGTCTATCTGAACTCGATGCTCGCGACGACCGAGGCTCGCCGCGGCGGGTACGACGAAGGCATCCTCCTCACCGACGACGGATTCGTCGCCGACGGGCCGGGTGAGAACATCTTCGTGATCAAGAACGGCTTCATCCGGACACCGCCGCTCTCGACCTCGATCCTGCCCGGCATCACCCGTGATTCCGTGATCACGATCGCGCAGGATCTCGGTTACGTCGTCGAGGAGACGCCGCTGATCCGCTCGGACCTGTACCTCGCCGACGAGCTGTTCATGACGGGCACCGCGGCAGAGGTGACGCCTGTGCGCGCGGTCGACGATCAGGAGCTGGGCGTCGGGCCGGTCACCCGTGAGCTGCAGACGCATTTCCTCGACACGGTGAACGGCCGCAGCGAGCGCTGGTCGAACTGGCTCGACATCGTCGCGACGGTGCCGGCGGAGGCATGACTGCGACAACGCGTAGCGTCGGGCTCTCTGCGCCCTGGCTCGACGAGCGCGAGGAGGAGTTGGTCGTCGAGGTGCTCCGGTCCGGGCGGCTCTCGCTCGGTCCCTGGATCGACCGTTTCGAGGAAGAGATCGCAGAGGCGGTCGGCGCGCCGTTCGCGGCTGCGGTCTCGAGCGGCACCGCCGGTCTTCACCTTCTCTGCGTGACGGCAGGCATCGGCCCTGGGGACGAGGTGATCACGTCGCCGTACTCGTTTGTCGCATCGGCCAATTGCGCGATCTACGAGGGAGCGACGCCTGTCTTCGCCGACATCGACCCGCGAACGCTGAACCTCGATCCGGCCGCAGTCGAAGCGGCGATCACCCCGCGCACGAAGGCGATCGTCGCAGTCGACATCTACGGATATCCGAGCGAAATGGACGAATTGCAAGTAATCGCCCGCCGCCACGGGCTCGCGCTGATCGACGACTCGTGCGAGGCGCTCGGAGCCGTGTACAAGGGCCGTCCGCTCGGTGCGCAGGGGCAGGACGCGGTCTGGGCGTTCTATCCGAACAAGCAGATCACGACCGGCGAGGGCGGCGTCGTCACGACGCACGACGAGCACACCTGGACGCTGCTCAAGAGCCTGCGCAACCAGGGCCGCGCCGACGGCGGCGGCTGGCTGGATCACGCGCGGCTCGGCTTCAACTACCGCATCGACGACATCCGGGCCGCGATCGGGATCGGCCAGCTCGAGAAGCTCGACCGGATCCTGGCCGGGCGCTCGGAGACTGCGGCTCGTTATACGGCGCTGCTCGTCGGGCATCGACGGTCTCGGTCTGCCGTGCCCCGACGACGACGACCATCGGCGGTCGTGGTTCGTCTACGTCGTCGAGCTCCCCGACGGCAGCGATCGTGAGGCCGTGATCGACGTCCTCACCGAGCACGGCATCGGCACAGCGCGCTACCTACCCTGCATCCACCTGCAGAGCTACATGCGCGAGCGCTACGGATTCTCGGAGGGCCTCTGCCCGATCGCCGAGGCGAAGAGCGCGACGGACCCTTGCACTGCCGTTCCACGCGCGGCTCGTCCGAAGACGACCAGGCATACGTCGCCGACGCTCTGAAGGACGCGCTCAGGCACAGGTAGCAGCGATACTGTCGGGAGCCATGGCAACCCAGCAGCCCCGGATGGTGTTCCTCGGATTCGGGAAGTACGTCCGTGCCGACCGGATCTACGCGCTCGAGCCGATCACGGGAGAGGAGCGAGGGAGCGGGCGGCGCACTCTCGTCTGGGTCGAGGGGATTCCGGAACCGGTGCTGGCGTCGAGGACGCAGCAGACGATTCTCGACGAGATGGGCTCCGAGCCCGAATCGGCCCGGTCGAGACGCGGGCGCCGTGGGCCTGGCCAGCCGCCGCTGTTCGCCGCGGACGAGTGAGCCTCGAGCAGCTGCTCGGAGCCGGCGTTCACGACGTAGCGCGGCGACTGCTCGGACACACGCTCCTCGTCGACGGGGTCGGCGGCACCATCGTCGAGGTGGAGGCATATGCGCCCGACGACCCCGCGAGCCATGCGTTTCGCGGGCGGACGGCACGCAACGGAACGATGTTCGGGCCTGCGGGACGACTGTACGTCTATCGCTCGTACGGCATGCACTGGTGTGCGAACATCATCTGCGGGCCGCCCGGACCGTGCCGAGGCCCTGCTCCTGCGAGCGCTCGAGCCGCAATGCGGGCTCGACACGATGCGCGCCCGCCGGGGAGTAGCCGACATTCGGCTGCTCTGCTCAGGCCCCGGCCGGCTGACGCAGGCGCTCGGGATCAGCGGCGAGCACGACGGCGCGCGCCTCGACCGGAAGCCGTTCGCGCTCATCCCTCCCGACCACGCGTTGGAGTTCGACACGACCCCGCGCGTCGGGATCACCAAGGCCGCCGGGCTGCCGTGGCGCTACGTGGTCAGGGGCTCGAGCTGGGTGTCGCGCGGGCCACGACCAGCTTGACTCGCAGCCCGGGGCCGGCGGCGACGCCCGGATCCGGCGTCTGCTCGAGCACGGTTCCCGGGATGCCCTTGCCGAACGTGATCCGCGGCTTCAGCTTCAGGCTGCGGAGCCGTGCCCGAGCCACCATGACGCTGGAGCCGACGAGGTTCGGCAGCAGCCCGTACCGTGGATCGGGGCGGGTCACGAACACGCGCACGATGCCGTTTGCGGAGAGGAAGGTGCCTCGCGGCTCCTGCTTGACGACGTAGCCCGGGCGCTTGCCGACCTTTGCGGGCACCCCGATCACCTCGGTGCCGAGCGGCTGCGAGGCGAGGCGCGCCTTGGCCGCGTCCAGGGTCATCCCGATCACGAGCGGCACCGTGACCTCGTTGGCGTAGCATTGAGCCTCCGTGTGGGGCCCCCGGCCCTCGAAGTACGCGACGGACATCGTGCCCGGGCAGTAGCCGTTGTCGAGCTTGTAGGAGCCGCCCCGCGACACGATTCGCTTCTGCTGCGCCGGGAGGTACGGCGTCGTTGCGAAGCTCTCCGGCACGGCGTGCTTCTGCTTCAGCGCCGCCGTCATGAACGTCTTCCAGATCTCTGCCGGAAGTGTGCCGCCCGCGACGGGGCTGCCCCCGAACTCGGTCAGCATCGGCCTGAGCTCGTCCGGGTAGCCGACCCACACGGCAACGACGAGTTGGGGGGTGTAGCCGACGAACCAGGCGTCACCATAGTTGTCGGTGGTGCCCGTCTTGCCTGCCGCCGGGCGGTCGGCGAGCGCTGCCCGCTTGCCGGTGCCCTCCGTGATCACGTTCTCGAGAATCGAGGTGAGCAGCGCAGCCTGGTCCGTGGTCATCACGGGCCGCTCGACCGGGATGTTGGAGCTCGTGCGCCCCGAGCGCGCAAACTCGACTTGGTCGATCACTCGCGGCTTGTTCCCGATCAGCGAGCCGTCGACGCGCTTGCCTCCGTTGGCAAACGTCGCGTAGGCGCGCGTCATGTCCAGGGGATTGACCGCGACCGCGCCGAGCCCGATCGAGAAATAGGAGTCGAGCGCGCTGCGGATGCCGAGCGCATGGGCCGTCTGCACGATCTCCTTCGGACCGACGAGCTGGGTCAGCTGGGCGTACACGGAGTTGTCGGAGGAAACCATGGCGCGGGCGAGGTCGACGCGCCCGAGATAGGCGCTCTCGTAGTTCGTCACGTGCCAGACGCGGTCACCAGCATCGATGTCCACCGGCTTGGAGTCGAACTGCGTCATGGGCGAGATGCCCTGCCGAAACGCCGTCGCGAGCACGATCGGCTTGAACGACGAGCCGGGCTGGCGCTCCGCCTGCGTGGCCAGGTTGAACTGGCTCTTGCGGTAGTTCGTGCCGCCGACCATCGCACGCACCGCGCCCGTCGCCGGGTCGATCGCCACGAGCGCCGCGGCAGGCCCATCCGGACGCGTGAGGATGCTGTCGATCGCCTTGTGCGCCAGGTCCTGCAGGCCGAGGTCGATCGTCGTCGTCACCTTGAGGCCGCCGCCGAACACGCGACCCGCCCCGTACTTTGCGACGAGTTGGTCCTTGACGTAGTTGACGAAGTACTGCGCAGGCCCCTGCGTCCCCGGCAGCCGCACGTCGTCGGGCTTCGGCAACGGCGCGTGCGCCGAGACGTCGAGCTGGCGCGAGGTGATCTTGCCCTCGTTGTACATCGTTCGCAGCACGTAGCGGCGCCGGAGCAGCGCAGCGCGCGGATGCTGCACGGGGTCGTACAGCGAAGGGTCGGCGGGGAGGCCCGCGAGCAGTGCCGACTCCGGCAGGGTCAGCTTCGAGGCGCCCTTGCCGAAGTACGTACGGGCCGCCTGCTGCACGCCGTAGGCGCCGTTGCCGAAATAGATCGTGTTCAGGTACGCGAGCAGGATCCTGTCCTTCGACCAGCGCTGCTCGAGCTCCCGTGCGAGCGCCGCCTCTCTGACCTTGCGCGCGATCGTGTGCTCGTTCGTGATGTACGCGTTCTTGACGAACTGCTGGGTGATCGTGGATCCGCCCTCGACGACGCGCTTCGAGCGAATGTCCTCCCAGAGGGCTCGCACGATGCCGCGGAAATCGACGCCGTTGTGGGCGTAGAACCGCTTGTCCTCGACGGAGACGATCGCCTGCCGCATGATCGGCGCGACGTCGCCGATGTTCTTCAACAGCACCCTGCTCTCACTTCCGCGCAGGACCGCCAGCACTCGCTTGTTGCTGGGATTGCCGGGAGCGACCGCATAGATGACGCTGTCGACCTGGTTCGCCGACTGCTGGCGTGCTGGATCGAGTGTCGGGATCTCGCTCGCGACCGCTCGTACGAGGCCGAATGAGAAGGCGACCAGCGCGAGGAGCATCAGCACGACCAGCACCGCCAACAGGCGCAGCTTGCGAATCCGGCCCCGGCGACGCGGGACCCCAATGCTCCGTCGAAGCCCCAACCGCGGGATTGTATCGGCGTGTCGTGTTACAGCGGTGTGAGGATTGCGAGAAGATCGTCGCCGTAGCGCTCGAGCTTGGCGGGCCCGAAGCCCTTCACCGTGGCGAGCTCACCCATGCTGGAGGGCTTCACGGCTGCGAGCTCGCGCAAGGTTGCATCGTGGAGGACGAGGAACGCGGGTACCTCGTCGGCCCGTGACCGTTCGAGCCGCCACGCGCGCAGGCGCTCGACGGTGGCCTCGTCCGTGGGTCCGGCCGCCCGTGGACCGAGTGCCGGTAGGTCGACGTCGGGCACCACCTGGAGCACCTTGAAGCCGTCCTTCGTCTCCGCCTCGAGCAGCGCGCCGGTGTCCTCGAGGGCCTTGACCCACCGCTTCACTTCCGCGTCGGTCGCGGCGGCGAGGATCCCGTAGGAGGGCGAGCGGCGCGCCGAGCGCGGCGCGGCGACCGAGCCACGCAGCATCGCGACGAGCGAGCGCCTGCCGATCGGCCACTCGAGCTCCTCGACGGCCGATGTGATCGCGCCCGCGACGTCGCCGGGAAGCGGCTTCGTAGCGCTCCGTGGCCGGGAGCTCTCGCGCGGGTCGCAGACGTCGCAGGCGCCGCACGGCGCTGTGAACGTCTCGCCGAAGTGCTCGGCGACCTGGAGATGACGGCAATGCGGGGTTTCGGCAAAGGCGACGATCCGCTGCACGCGCGCATCTGCTTCGCGCGCATAACGCTCGAGCAATGCGTCGAGCGTGGCGCCGACGCCGTCGCCGAGCTCGGGCAGCTCGACCCGCATCGCGCGCCCGCTGTCGAAGCCCCGACGCACGATTCCCGCCTGCTCGAGCATGCCGATCAGCACCCGCGGATCGCGGTCGCCGGGGAGTGCGGCCGCCAGCTGTTCCGGTTCTGCGACACCGCCGCGGTCGCGAATCGCCCGGTACACCTGGCGCAGATCTTCGGACTGGGGAATATCGGACACCGCGAACCGGCGCACCGCGGTTGCATCGGACGGGCTTGCGAGCAACAGCGTCTCACTCGGCTCGCCGTCCCGGCCGGCGCGACCGACCATCTGCACGTAGCTCTCGAGCGAGTCGGGATAGTTGACGAGGCAGACGAACCGGACGTTCGCCTTGTCGATCCCCATGCCGAACGCCGTCGTGGCGACGACGCCCTGGATTCGTCCGGCGACGAAATCGTCCTGGACGCGCGACCGCTCCTCCGCCTCGAGGCCCGCGTGGTAGTGATCCAGGCGCAGTTCGTGGCCTCGGAGCGTCCGGGCGATGCGCTCGCACGAGTCGCGGGAGCGGGCGTAGACGATCGCGCTGCCCTGCCCGAGCCGCCTGAGCCGGTCGACGAGGACACGCAGTCGATCCTCGTTGCCGCCCACCTCCTCGACGTCGTAACGGAGGTTGGGGCGAACGACGCTGGTGCGCACCTCTTCGAGCTCGCGACCGAGCGCGCCGGCAATCTCCCGCGCCGTGGCCGGCGTCGCCGTGGCGGTCATGCCGAGCACTGACGGTTCGCCGAGCTCGGCCAGAGCGCGGCGGATGAACAGGTAGTCCGGCCTGAAGTCGTGGCCCCACATGCTGACGCAATGCACCTCGTCGATGACGACGAGCCCGACGCCGATGCGCCGAAGCGTGTCGACGAACGCGGCACTTCGCAAGCGCTCGGGCGCGGCGTACAGCAGGCGCGTCCGCCCGGTCGCGACGCCTTCGATGCGGGCCGCCGCCTCGTCGGGCGGCAGCGAGGAGTTGACGAATGTCGCCGTGGCGGCGATCGCCGGCGGAAGCTTGTCGACCTGGTCCTTCATCAACGCGATCAGCGGTGAGAGGACGAGCGTCGGCTGTGGGCGCAGCATCGCCGCGAGCTGGTAGGTGAGCGACTTGCCCGATCCAGTCGGCATCAGTGCGAGGGTGTCGCGACCCTCGACGGCTGCGCGCACGACACGCTCCTGTCCGGGCCGGAACGCGCCGAATCCGAACAACCGCTGGAGCTCCGGGACGAGATCGGGCATGCGAACGAGTGTACGTACCGGATCGGAACGAGTGCGTGCCGACGCGGCCCGGCGACGAGAGCCTTCGGAACGCCGCGAGGCCGCTCCCGTTGGCGCCGAGACCCGAGCGCTACGCCGGGCTGGAAGCGGCGACGAGCGGAAGCGTGGGCACGCTCGCGCCACCGTCGTTCTCGACGGTGACCGCGACGACGTCGTCTGCCGCAACCGGCATGCCGATCTTGACGACGGCTCTGCCGTCTGCCGCGTCGAACGTTCCGGCCGGCTTCGGCGTTCCCCCTACCAGCACCCACGCCTCGTATGTCTTGCCGCTCGGCAGCGGCTTCACCTCGTCGAGCACGAGCACTGCGTCCCCGTTGCCGGCGACGACCACCCTGCCCGCTACCCGAACGCATGGAGACGGTACGCGCCGTCGGATCGGCGAGCACCAACGCCGCGCCCTGCTCCTGCGCCAGGGCCGTCCTCGTGTCGTCGAGCTTTCCGTTCAGCGACAGCGAGTAGATGCCAAGGCCGATCGCAACCGCCGCGGCGATCGCGGTCGCTGCTGCCAGAACGGGGAGGAGACGCCGCCGGCGCGGCTCGAAGGGAATCACGTTCTGCATCTCGGCGCGAGCCTCTGTGAGGATGCGGTCGCGCAATCCTGCACTCGGCACCGGGCCGGCGGTGGCGACCGCGAGCGCTCCCGTCACCTCCCAGAGCGTGGCCAGCTCCTCCTGGCAGCGATCGCAGCCCGCGAGATGCTCCTCGAATGCCTCCCGGTCCTCAGGATCGAGCGCATCGAGGGCGTACCCCGCGGTCAGCTCGTGAATTCCGGCTTCCATGATCCTTCCTCGGCATCGTCGAGGAGCTCCCGCAAGCGCGCGAGCCCGGCAAACATCCTGCTCTTGATCGTACCGAGGGGCTGTCCCAGTCTCTCGGCGAGCTCGGACTGCGAGAAGCCGCCGTAGTAGGCCAGCTCGATCGCCTCTCGCTGCGCGTCGGGCAGCAGCTTGAGCGCGGCCTGGATGCGATCGCGCTCGAACCCGAGCCAGGCCGCCTCTTCGGCAGAGTCGGTCGTGGCCGCGTCGCGCGTCTCGTCGTCGAGCGGCTCGGCGCGCCGGCGCTCCTCACGACGGACGAGGTCGACGGCGCGCCGATGCACGAGCGTCAGGATCCACGTGCTCGCCTTCGCGCGCTCCGCCGTAAACCGCGCGGCGGTGCGCCAGACGGCCAGAAATGCTTCCTGCACGGCGTCCTCGGCCAGCCGATCGTCCCGAAGGACACGGTAGGCGAGCCCATAGGCGACACGACCGACACGGTCGTACAACTCGGCGAGCGCGGTGTCGTCGCCACGGGCGACGAGCGCCACGAGCGCTTCGTCGGAGAGATGTGCGAGGTGCCTGCGCATGGACCAGCCGATCTGCGGCGTCGGCAACGCTAGCACGGTGTCCGTCGGCGCAGGCATCAACGCTGATTCGCCGATTGCGCAGGTTTGGTTCAGCTGCCTGCGACGCCGAACCGGCGGGCGCCTCTCCGCGAACAAGGGCCGATCCCGAACTCGACCGAAGGAGAGCGCAATGAAGAAGGGGATTGCGATCGCGGGCTTCCTGCTCGCGCTCGTGGCCGCGGCAGTCACCGCGGCATTCACGCTCGGCGCAGGCAGTGGCCAGGCGTCCAGTCACCGTGAGGCTCCGCTCATCTCGGAAGATCCGGGCGCGGACCTCACCGACGTGTACGCGTTCCGCAGCCCGGACAAGCCGAACACCGTCACCCTCCTGGCCAACGTGATCCCGGGTGAGGATCCAGCCGCCGGGCCCAACTGGTACACGTTCTCGCCCAGCGCCCGCTACAACCTGAAGATCGACACGAACGGGGACGTCAAGCCGGACGTCATCTACCGCTTCCAGTTCCAGCGGAAGACAGGGCCGTACTTCCTCGGCGACACCGCTCAGCCGTACACGCTGACGCGGATCGCCGGCGGCAAGTCGACTGTCGTGGCCACGGGCACGACCGCTCCGAACAACATCGGCCCGCGGTCGACCCCGAACTACGGCGATCTGGCGACGAAATCGATCGCGTCGTTCGGTACTTCGAAGGCGTTCGCCGGCCAGCGGGACGACCCGTTCTTCGGTGACGTCGGCGCGATCTTCGATCTCGTCGCGATCCGCAAGGGCACGGGAAACGCGGGCGGCGGCAAGGACTTCTTCGCCGGTTACGCCGTGCACACCTACGGCGTGCAGGTGCCGATCGCGGAGCTCAACGCCACGAACGGCACGATCGGCGTCTGGGCGTCCGTGGACCGCAAGAAGGTCACGACCCGCGGCGCCACGACCCGGGACTCGGGCAACTGGGTCCAGGTCAACCGCCTCGGCAACCCGCTCGTCAACGAGGTGATCATCCCGACCGGGATGAAGGACCTCTGGAACTCGTACCAGCCGTGGAGTGAGGGCACCTTCAAGAAGTACTACGAGACGCCCATCCTCGCCGCGGTGATCAACAAGCTGTACAAGCTCGGCGCCCCTGAGACCAACCGCGACGACCTCGTTGCGGTCCTGCTCACCGGCGTCCCGAAGCTCAACTACACCGGACCGAAGCTCGCGGACGTGCTCCGCGTGAACCTGACGATCCCGGTGGCCGACAAGCCGAGCCGACTCGGCGTGCTCGGCGGCGACACACAGGGCTGGCCCAACGGCCGGCGCCTCAATGACGACGTCATCGACATCGCCGAGCAGGCGGTCGGTGGCTTCCTCAAGGGCGTCAAGCTGCCCCTCGGCGACGGCGTCGATACCGGCGACGTCCCGTTGACGGGCTCGTTCCCCTACATCGCGGATCCGAAGAGCGGCTTCGCGAACACCAAGGGCGAGCAGAAGTAGCTCGACAGAGGGCCGGGGGCGCGGCAACCGTCGCGCCCTCGGCCCTCGTCCCGCGTTCCTGCACTCGAACCGAACCAGACGACTGCGCGAACCACTCTCGAGACGATGCCGAAGCTCACCATTCTCGTATTCGTGATCCTCGCTCTCGTGGCCGGCTCACTGTTTGCCGGCATCCGCACCGAGGGTGGCTCGGCGGGCGAGGCCTCGACACCCGCTTCCTCTTCCCAGCGCTCGGCCGACCGTGCCCTGACCGGTCTGTCGCCGTTCTCGTCGAGCACGAGCACGGCGGCCGAGGTCGCGAAGCTCGAGCAGGCCGTCGCTGCACATCCCGGGGACGGCAAGTCGCTCGTGCTCCTCGGCTATGGCTACCAGCAGCGGTGGCGGGAGACAGCGGACGCGTCGTACCTGCCACGCTCGGAGGCGGCACTGGACCGAGCGCTGAAGCTCGATCCCGGCGACGCGCTCGCCCTCACGGGTCTCGGATCGCTGGCGCTGACTCGACACGATTTCCGCGGCGCCCTCGCGCTCGGCCGTCGAGCACGGCGGCTGGCGCCCTTCAGCTCCCGTCCGTACGGAATCATCGGCGATGCGAATCTCGAGCTGGGACGCTACGCGGCGGCATTCAGCGCTTTCGAGAGGATGACGGCGCTGAAGCCCAGCATCGCGTCCTACGCGCGCATCGCCTACGCCCGCGAGCTGATCGGACACCGGAATGCCGCGATCGCGGCGATGACCCTTGCACTCGACGCTGCCGGCGGGCAGCCGGAGCCGTCCGCCTGGACGCACGTCGAGCTCGGCAAGCTCTATCTCGCCCGGGGCGATCTCCGCACTGCCGAGAGGCACTTTCGCGGCGCGCTCGAGCTGTTCCCGGGCTACGTCTACGCGAACGACCAGCTCGCCCGGGTCGAGGCGGCACGTGGACATCTCGAGAAGGCGATCCTCCTCGAACGGCGCGTCGTCGAGACGGTGCCGTTGCCCCAGTTCGTCTCGGAGCTCGCCGACCTCTACGAGCGCGCCGGCCACGCGGCACAGGCGCAGCGGCAGGTGAGCCTCGTCCGGGCGATCGACCGATTGCTTCAGGCGAACGGCATCCGCACCGATCTGGAGATGACCGTGTTCGACGCCGACCACCGCATCGGGATCGCGACGCTCGTCTCTCGCGCCCGAGCCGCGCGAGCCGAGCGGCCGTCGATCCTCGGGGACGACGCCCTCGCCTGGGCGCTCGCGCGCACAGGGCGCTGTGATGAGGCGCGGCCGTGGTCGACGCGGGCAATGCGCCTGGGCACGCAGGACGCGTCGCTGTTCTTCCATCGCGCCGAGATCGAGCGTTGCCTCGGCAACAAGGCACGCGCCTCGGCATGGGCGCGCAAGGCGCTCTCCGTCAATTCGACCTTCTCCACCCGCTTCGCCCCGGTCGCGCGCAGGCTCGCGGTGGCTGCAGCCAAGCCTGGAGCCGGGCCCCGATGACGCGGCGCGCACCACGACTCCGTCGCCCGGTGCTCGTGCTCGTCACCGTACTCGTCGCGCTGGCGGCACTGGTGCTTCCGGCGCTCGCGAAGGCCCATCCACTCGGGAACTTCACGATCAACCGATACAGCCGCATCGAGATCTCGGGGAACCGGCCATACGTTCTCTACGTCCTCGACATGGCCGAGATCCCGACCTTCCAGGCCCGGCAGGATGGCGTCGATCCAGGCACCTACGTACGCCGAATCGCGCAGAACGTCCATCTCACGATCGGCGGCCGTGCAGTCGCCCTGACCCCCGTACGGCACGTGCTCGCGTATCCGAACGGCCAGGGAGGCCTGAAGACGACTCGGCTCGAAATCGTGCTCCGGGGGCCTGCGCTGCACAGCGGTCCCGCCGCGATCGCGTATCGCGACGACAACTACGCCGGCCGCATCGGCTGGAAGGAGATCGTCGTGCGAGGAACGCACGGCGCCGCAGTCGTCGCATCGTCCGCACCGTCGAGCTCGAGCAGCGACGAGCTCCGCGCGTACCCGAAGGACCTGCTGCACAGCCCGCTCGATGTCAGCTCGGCCACGGCCGACGTGCAGCCGGGCGCGAGTGCCGGGCCGGCACCCAACCTGTCCCGCGGCGATGCTCTGCAGGCGCCTGACAGGGTTGCCGACACGGGCTTCTCGAAGCTGATCAGCCGGGGGCACCTCTCGACCGGCGTGATCCTTGTCTCGTTGCTGATCGCGGCCTTCTGGGGTGCGGCACACGCGCTCACGCCGGGCCACGGCAAAGCGCTGGTGGCCGGCTATCTCATCGGCACGAAGGGCAGGCCGCGGCATGCGGTTCTGCTCGGCGCCACGGTCACGGTGACACACACCGCCGGTGTCTTCGCCCTCGGGCTGATCACGCTCGCCCTCTCGCAGTTCATCGTGCCCGAGACGCTGTACCCCTGGCTGACGCTCGCGTCGGGCCTGCTCGTGGTCGGCGTGGGTGCCTCGGTGCTGCGGCAGCGCCTGCGGACCGGCTCCTGGCACGGCGGCCACAGTCACGCGCCGGGCGGCCACGCTCATCTGCACGAGGCCGGCGACCACGATCACGATCATCACCACGATCACGGCCATGCTCACGTCCATCCCCACACGCACGACCACGACCACGGCCGCGCAACCCCGGAGGACGTGTCGTCCAAGGGCATTCTGGGGGTCGGCATCGCTGCCGGCATCCTGCCCTGTCCGTCCGCGCTGGTCGTCCTTCTCAGTGCGATCGCCCTGCACAGGGTCGGCTTCGGCCTGGCGCTGATCTTCGCGTTCAGCATCGGACTCGCCTGCACGGTGACCGGGATCGGGCTCGTCGCCGTGCTGGCGCGGCGTGTCTTCAGCCGTGTCTCGTTCGAAGGGCCGCTCGTGCGCGTCCTGCCCGCCGTCAGTGCGCTCGTGATCCTCTGCGTCGGCGTGGTGATCACGCTCAAGGCGCTTCCCGGCGTCGTCTGAGCCGGTCCGAACCGTTCCGCCGCGCACGCCGAACAATCCACGTGTTCGGCCTCGACGACGCCATCGTCCACCTCTCGAGCGGGGGCTCCATCCTCGTCGTGATCCTCGTCGCGGCCCTGCTCGGCCTCCGTCATGCGACCGACCCGGATCACATCGCGGCCGTGACGACCCTGGTTGCCTCGGGCGAGCAGCGGGTGAGCCGGGCTGCCGCACGGCTGGGCATGTTCTGGGGCCTCGGTCACGCGCTCACCCTCGTGCTGTTCGGCCTGCCCATCCTCCTCTTCCAGCAGTTCCTGCCGGAGCGCGTGCAGCAGGGCGCCGAGACCGCCGTGGCAGCGCTGATCGTGTTCCTCGCGATCCGGCTCCTCGTCCGCTGGAAGCACGGCTACTTCAACATGCACGCCCATCCAGACGCGCACGAGGACCACCGGCATTCCGTCCGCACGCCGCTCGGTGCGTTTGGGATCGGGCTCGTGCACGGCACGGGCGGCAGCGCGGGGGTGGGCATCCTGATCCTGGCCGCCATCCCCTCCACACTCGTGGCGTGCGCCGCGCTCGTCGTGCTCGCCCTCTTCACGGCGGTCTCGATGACTCTCGTGACGACGGGCTTCGGGCTCACGCTCGGGTCGTCGCCGATCGCCGCCGCGTTCAACGGAGTGGCGCCGCTGCTCGGCCTCACGAGCCTCGTGTTCGGCGTCTGGTACGCCGCGGCCGCGTGGAGTCTCGTGGCCTATCCGTTCTAGCCGCTCCACCACCCGATACGCTCACGCGCGTGCACGTGCCGCTCACGCTGACCGACCTCGAGGCAGCCGCGGCGGCCCGCATGGATCCGCAATGGCTGGAGTACTTCCTCGGCGGCTCCGGCGACGAACGCACGCTGCGGGCGAACCGCTCTGCGTTCGGCGAGTACCGCCTCCGGCAGCGCGTGCTGTGCGGGATCGAATCGGCGTCGACGGCAACGGCGATCCTGGGACGCGAGGTGTCGGCGCCGCTCGTCGTCGCGCCCGTCGCCTACCAGCGGATGGCGCACCCGGACGGCGAGGAAGGCATGGCGCGCGCCTCCGAGGCGGCGGGCGTACCGTTCTGCCTCTCGACGTTCGCCACCGCGAGCCCGGCCGATGTCGCGGCGGCTGCTCCCGGCGCGGCCCGGTTCCTGCAGGTGTATGTGTTCCGCGATCGTGGCATCACCGACGAGCTGATCGCCCAGGCGGTCGCCGCGGGCTTCTCCGCCGTCTTCCTCACGGTCGACATCCCGGCGCTCGGGTCGAGGGACCGGGAGCGACGCATCCAGTGGACGTTCCCGGAGGAGTCCCTGCCTGCCGTTCGCTACGCCCAGGAGCGTGGGATCGCCGGTGAGGGCCTCGAGATCCTCGATCCCACGATCGATTGGGCGTACCTGGAGCGGCTCTGCTCCTCGCTCACGGTGCCGGTCGTCGTCAAGGGGGTTCTCGATCCCGAGGACGCCGTGCTGGCGGCCGAGCACGGGGCAGCAGGCATCGTGGTCTCGAATCACGGTGGACGGCAGCTGGACTGCGCACAGGCCGCGATCGACGCGCTCGCACCGATCGTGGACGCGGTCGGTGATCGCATCGAGGTGCTCATGGACGGGGGCATCCGGCGCGGCTCCGATGTCGCCGTCGCGCTCGCCCTCGGTGCGCGGGCGGTCCTCGTGGGACGGGCGGCGCTGTTGGGCCTCGGGGCGGGCGGGGAGGAGGGTGCGCGCACGGTGCTCGAGCTTCTCCGCGACGAGCTCGCCGTGACGCTGCACCTGACGGGATGCCGCAACGTGGCCGAGCTCGGTACGGGGTCGCTCGTGGCTCGAGACGCGGGGTAGACTCGGCTGCCCGTGCCCGACATCTCGGCCCTCGTCCGCAACCACGTCGATCTGCTGCCGCAGGGCGCCCTCGAGGCGAAGCTGAAGCGCGGCCGGCCCCTCAGGGTCAAGCTGGGCATCGACGTCACCTCCCCGGACATCCACGTCGGCCGGGCGATCCCGCTCCAGCGCATGCGAGCCTTTCAGGATGCCGGGCACGTCGGCGTGCTGATCGTGGGCGACTACACCACGCGCATCGGCGACCCCTCCGGCCGCTCCGCCGAGCGGCCGATCCTGTCCGACGAGGACATCGATCGCAACGCCCGGACGTACGTCGACCAGGCGCTCCAGATCATCGATCCGGCTCGCACCGAGGTGCGCCACAACGGCGAGTGGCTTTCCACACTGACCTTCGCGGACGTCGTGCGGCTCACCCGCACCCTCACCGTCGCGCAGTTGCTCGAGCGTGACGACTTCGCAAAGCGCATCGCAGCGGGGCACCCCGTATCCGTCTCCGAGCTGCTCTATCCCCTCATGCAGGCATACGACTCCGTCGCCGTCGAGGCTGACGTCGAGCTCGGCGGCACCGACCAGCTCTACAACCTGCTCGCAGGGCGCACCGTGATGGAGGCCTACGGGCTCGAGCCACAGGTCGTGTTGACGACGCCGCTGCTACTCGCCTGGGACGGCGCCAAGATGAGCTCGTCGGTCGGGAACAACATCCCGCTCACCGCGGCACCCGAGGAGCAGTTCGGCCGCACGATGCGGATCCCCGACGAGCTGTTGCCCGACTGGTTCCGGCTCGTGGTCGAGCAGCCGCTCCCGGCCGGGGAGCCGATGGAGGCAAAGCTGGCGCTGGCGCGGTTCATCGTCGCGCGCTCGCACGGGGCCGCCGCGGCCGAGGCGGCCGAGGCTCATTTCACGCGCGTCGTGCGCGAGGGAGGCGCTCCTGCCGACGTGGCGGAGGTGCCGCTCCCCTCCGGCGACGAGGTGCATTTGCCGACACTGCTCGCCTCGGTGTTCGGGCTCTCCACGAGTGACGCGCGGCGGATGATCGCGCAGGGGGGCGTCAAGGTCAACGACACCCCGGTGGACGCGCTGGACATGCCCCGGGCGGAGCTGGCAGGAGCGCTTCTACAAGCCGGTAAGAGGCGATTCGCGCGGCTCGCCGCATCTTGACAGGAGATGGCCCTCTGCTACTATCCCTCGGCCGCCCGAGAGGGAGGCAGCAAGAGCGCCCAGTCAACTCGACAACGGAGCGGCCTTCGAGCGAATCGGATACGACCAGTACCGAATCTCACGGAGGCCTCTGACGCGAGTTGGAGGCTTTTTTGCTGTCAGACCAGACGGCACCGGTCTTTGAAAACTCAACAGCGTGCGTTTTACGACGAGACCTCTCGTCCCCTCGGTCGTTCTTCGGAACGGGCTCGGGTGGCAGAGGCTTTCCCGTCCTTCCGCCTCTGGCGGAGCGACGGTTCCCGTCGAACTGCCGGCCTGCCGCACCACGCGGCCGCTCGGCAGCGAGACTTTGAGCTCAAGCTCTAGGGAAGACGACAGTTCGTCAGGGCATTGCCCTGGCAACAAGTTCTTCACGGAGAGTTTGATCCTGGCTCAGGACGAACGCTGGCGGCGCGCTTAACACATGCAAGTCGAGCGAGAACCAGGACTTCGGTCTTGGGGACAGCGGCGAACGGGTGAGTAACACGTGGGTAATCTGCCCTCGATTCTGGGATAGCCCGGGGAAACCCGGATTAATACCGGATAGCCTTTCAGGTTTTCGGACTTGGAAGAAAAGGTAGCTTCGGCCTCCGATCGAGGATGAGCCCGCGGTGGATTAGCTTGTTGGCGGGGTAATGGCCCACCAAGGCGACGATCCATAGCTGGTCTGAGAGGACGATCAGCCACACTGGGACTGAGACACGGCCCAGACTCCTACGGGAGGCAGCAGTGGGGAATCTTGCGCAATGGGCGAAAGCCTGACGCAGCGACGCCGCGTGGGGGAAGAAGGCCTTCGGGTTGTAAACCTCTTTCAGGCGGGACGAAGCCACTCGGGTTAATAGCCCAGAGGGTGACGGTACCGCCAGAAGAAGCCCCGGCTAACTACGTGCCAGCAGCCGCGGTAATACGTAGGGGGCAAGCGTTGTCCGGATTTATTGGGCGTAAAGAGCGTGTAGGCGGCCAGGTAGGTCGGTTGTGAAAACTGGAGGCTCAACCTTCAGACGTCGACCGAAACCCCCTGGCTAGAGTCCGGAAGAGGAGAATGGAATTCCTGGTGTAGCGGTGAAATGCGCAGATATCAGGAAGAACACCCGTGGCGAAAGCGGTTCTCTGGGACGGTACTGACGCTGAGACGCGAAAGCGTGGGGAGCGAACAGGATTAGATACCCTGGTAGTCCACGCCGTAAACGATGGGTGCTAGGTGTGGGGGGTGTCGACTCCCCCCGTGCCGAAGCTAACGCATTAAGCACCCCGCCTGGGGAGTACGGCCGCAAGGCTAAAACTCAAAGGAATTGACGGGGGCCCGCACAAGCAGCGGAGCATGTGGTTTAATTCGACGCAACGCGAAGAACCTTACCAGGGCTTGACATGCACTTGAAAGCCGTAGAAATACGGTCCCTCTTCGGAGC
>CAWCXS010000013.1:0-546007 GCA_963799615.1 uncultured Gaiellaceae bacterium
CGTGTTTCGCCCGTTCTTCGGGCACGAGACGACGCTAGGCCGCCGACGCTTTCGCCGCATCGGCAGAACAGTCCAACTTCGCCACGAGGTGGGCGTGGGTATTTCTGTGTAGTCGCGCTAGACGAGGTCGTGCTCGTACGCGTAGGCGGTCGCCGCCGATCGTGACGACACATCGAGCTTGGCGAAGATGTTGCTCACGTGGCGTGCCACGGTCTTCTCGCTGATCACGAGGTCGGCGGCTATCGCCCGGTTGCTCTTACCGCTCGCGATGAGGCAGAGCACCTCGCGCTCGCGAGCGGTAAGCCCGCCCGCGGCGGCGCGCTCCCCTCCCACGATGGCCTCCAGCGCGGCGAGGTCCGGCGCGGCGCCGAGCTCCCGGAACGCGGCGCGCGCCGCATCGAGCTCCAGCTCGCCGGAGTCGCGGTCGCCGAGGTCCCGGCAGGCGACCCCGATCAGAACACGGGCCCGCGCCGCCTCGTACGGCGCTCCGAGCTCCTGCCACAACCGGTTCGATTGCCGCAGCGAGACGAGGGCGGCCCAGGCGTCGCCGTCTGCGAGCAGCACCGCGCCGCGGGCGTGCGCCACCGTCGCGGCGAGCATGTCGCTCGGATAGCCGGACGCGACCTCCTGCAGCCGGTTCGTCGCGTCCCGCGCTTCCTCGACTTCAGCAGCGGCGAGCATGATCTCCACGCATGCCGGCAAGAGGCTCGCGAGTGTGGACGGCTCGGCGGCCTCTCCCAGCGCACGCCGAATGGACGCGGTGGCGGACTCGATGTCCCCCTGAGCGAGCCGCAGCAGGGAAAACCCGGGTTGCGGCTCCCAGCCGAGGCCGCTGGCCTCGCGGTACGCCGTCTCGGCCGCGGCGAAGTCCCCGCACACGCGGTGCAGCTCTCCCTGCCGGTACCACGCCTGGGCCGACGACGAGCGGCTCGACTCGATACGCGGCGCGAACCGGGCTCCGGCCCGCTCGGCCTCTGCGAGGGCGTCGCTCCACCGGCCGTGCAGCTGCATCACCTCGGCACGGTGGACGAGGCACTCGCCCGTGTAGACGACCATGTCGGGCTGCTCGTCGCACCATCGGGCGAGCGCGGTCGTCCACTCGTGGGCGCGGCGCAGCTCGTACACCTCGCGACAGCCGATGATCAAGCCGCAGTAGATGAGACCGACGACCGGCGGAGAAAGCTCGCCCGAGGTGACGGACACCATCGCCTCGTCCAGCTTGCCGAGGCCGGCTGCGACCTGCCCCTGCGCGAGCAGCGCCCGCCCCTGCCCCATGGTGGAGAGCGCGAGCAGGTCGGCGTCGCCGAATCGCTCCGCCAGCGCGGCGGCGGCGCAGGCGGTCGCGTGCGCTCCTGCAGCGTCGCCCGCGGCTGCCTGGTGCAACATGACGGGCAGAAGGAGGTAGCCCCCCTCCACGCAGTCACCGTCGTAACCCTCGACAAACCTCTGCGCCCGTGCAAACCAGCCGCTCGCCGGGCCGAGCTGATTCCGATCGGCGAGGTTGAAGCCGATCCAGATCGCGCAGTACGCCGCGCGGGCCTCATTGTCCGCCTCGACATACGCCTGAGCGGCCCGTTCCAGTAGCCGCACCTGGTCGTCGTCGCGACCGAGCATGTACGCCGTCGTGGCCAACAGCTCGAGGTCGCCCGCAGCCAGTGGGGAGGCCCGATCCGCTGCCGAGAGCGACTCGAGCGCGCCGAGCCATGCCCGATTCGCATAGGCCGTGCGGCCCTGCTCGACGAGCTCGCGGGCGGCACCTGTGTCCGCGCCGGATGTCATGGATCAATTATCAGGGGTGGCAAGCGGCCCGGGCTCGGCGACGGCGCATCCCGCTAGGCCCTCGACCTCACCAGGGGATCTCGTTCCCGTTCGCGTGGACGAAGCGGCCGCTGTGGTCGGCGTCGAGCTCGTCGATGCGGGCGATCAGCCCGGCGGCCGCGTCTGACGGATCGACGTTCCCGGAGCCTCCTGTCATCTCGGTGCGCACGAATCCGGGGTGCAGCACGACGACGCTGATCCCGCGCGACGCGAGCTCGGCGGCGAGGTTCGCTCCGGCCATGTTGAGCGCGGCCTTCGACATCCGGTAGCCGTACATCCCGCCGGACGGGCCGTCGCCGATCGACCCGGCCATGCTCGAGACGAGTCCGATCTTGGAGCCGTCACCGAGGCGTGGCAATAGCGCCGAGACGACGCGCAGCGGGCCTAGCGTGTTGACCTCGAACTGCAGCCTGGCGCCTTCGAAGTCGAGCGAGTCGACGCGCTCGTGACGCAGGACGCCGGCGTTGCAGACGAGCACGTCGACGGACTGGTCGCCGAGGGCATTCGTCAGGGCGGCGAGGTCGTCGCTTGTCACGTCGACGCCGGGCGCGACGGTGCAGCCGATCGCGTCCAGCTCGGGAGACGACGTCACGGCACGCGGCGATCACCGTTTCTCCGCGCGCATGGAGCTGCCGGCAGAGCTCCAGCCCGATGCCGCGGTTCGTTCCCGTTACGACCCATGTCGCCATTCGCACTCCCTGCTCGGTGTTCTCCGTCATTCCCAGTGTCGCAGCGGACGGAACAACCGCGCCATTGCGCACGCCGCATGTCGTGCCAGACTCAGGGGAATCTGAGGGTCGACTCAGGGTCATTCCGGATGGTGGCCGCGGACGCCGAGGGCCATCCTCTAGACATGAACACACACATCACCGATATCCCTGAGATCCGCCGCCTGCAGCGCAGCCGCTCGGATCGCAAGCTTGCCGGCGTCTGCGGGGGCCTGGCTCGCTACTTCGAGATCCACCCCGCTGTCTTCCGCGTCGGCTTCGTCGTCCTCGCCCTCCTGGGCGGGTCCGGCATCCTCATCTACGCCGCCGCGGCGCTGGTCATGCCCGACGAGGGCAAGCAGGACTCGATCGCCACGGCGGCGCTCCGTGACAAGCGAGACCGCCCGTGGCCGCTGATCGGGCTCGGCCTCCTCGCCGTGGCCGGTGCCGCCCTCCTCTCGCGGGCCACGCTGTGGCCACACGGGGATGCCTGGTTCCTGTTCCTCATCGCCGGGGCTCTGATCCTCTGGATCACGCGCCAACCGCCGGCCGACCCGGCGATGGATGCGACCGAGCTCGCCGCGCAGGACTCCCGGCGCGTCCGGCGTGCCGTGCGCCGGCTCGTCATCACCCTCGTGGCGTTGATCGCCGTGGTGGTCGCGGCCGCCGCCGTCTTCGCCGCCGTGTTCAACGTGCACGTCGGCCGCGGCATCGGCGATCGCAACTACGCCGTCACGAACGTGCAGAACCTGCAGAGCGATTACCGGCTGGGTATCGGCACCCTCGATCTCGACCTCAGCGCCCTGCAGCTGCCAGTCGGTGAGACCCACCTCGATGCGAGCGTCGACGTCGGCGACCTGCACGTGATCGTGCCGGCGGGCGTGGCACTGCGGGTGCACGGAACCACAGAGGTGGGCGAGGTCGATCTGCCCGGCAACATCGGCGGAGACGGCCGCAATGTCGAGAGCGACTTCGTCACAACCGGGAAGCGCGTGCTCGTGCTCGACGCTCATGCTGGGCTCGGGTCTGTCAGGGTTGAGCGCGCCTTACGCTGAGTCGGCGGGTGATGAGGGCCTCGGGTATCGCGTGGCGCAGGGTTGCGAGCTGAAGCGCTCATCGAGTCCTCGCAGACGAGTGATCGCCTCCAACGACAGAGGGCGCCCATCGGGGCGCCCTCTGTCATGCAGCGGCAGTTGCGGTCAGGCGTGGCGCAGGCCGCCGTCAGGAACGATGCCGCGGATCAGGTCGGCGAGGTAGTTGCGCTTGCGCTCGAGCGCGTGGTCGTGCGCGGCGACCTCATCCTCGCTCGCGCCCTGCTTCGTGAGCAGGTCGCGCACGAGCGCCAGACCTCTGACCTGCAGCAGTAGCTCGTCGATCCGGTGGTCGAGCAACGCGGGGGTGTCCGCTCGGCCGAGGGCTGCGCTGTCGAGGACAGAGCTGGGCGTCATGCTGCCTCCTTCAGGATGTCGGGATGCTGGAGCTCGATCGGCTCCGATGCGGTGCGGTGCGGCCGGATCAATCCGGCTGCGACGAGTGCACCTGCGATCAGGAGTCCGGTGAGTAGGTAGAGCGCCGTCTGGAAGCCGTGGTCCAGGGCAGCGCCGCTCGCTGCGGTGGCCCCGGAGTGTGAGTCGACGTAATGCCCGGTTGAAGCGGCAGCAACGGCACTCACGAGGGCGAGGCCGATGGCGCCGCCGATCTGGCGTGTCGTGTTGACGAGCCCGGACGCGATGCCGGCGTCGGCACGCTCCACGCCCGTGAGGCTCGCGATCGTGACGGGGACGAACGACAGTCCCATGCCCGCTCCACCGAGCACGAAGGCCGGGAAGAGATCCCAGAAGTAGTGGCCGTTCACCGGGAGGCGGGTCAGCCAGGCGACCGACACGGCGGAGGCCAGCAACCCAGCCGTCAGGGTGGCGCGGACGCCGATGCGGCCGATGATGAACTGTGCAACGTTCGATGCGACGACGACGGTGAGAGCGAAGCCGGCGAACGCGACGCCGCTCTGGATTGCCGAGTAGTGGAGGACGTCCTGCAGGTACAGCGTGAGGATGAAGAACTCGGAGAATGCGACGGCGCCGACGATAAGCATCGTCGCGTTGGCCGCGGTGAGGGTTCGCAGCTTGAAGATCCGCAGCGGCAGGAGCGGCGCCTTCGAGCGCAGCTCGATCACGACGAAGGCGGCCACCAGGGCGGCCGAGCCTGCGAGCAGGCCAAGCGTCGAACTGGTGCCCCAGCCGTCCGTCGTTGCCCGTGTCAGCGCGTAGACGAGCAGCATCAACCCGCCGGTGATGGTTGCTGCACCGGCGAAGTCGAAGTGGCGATGCTCGAGCTCGGCCCGGCTTTCGCGCAGCAGCACCGGGGTGAGCGCGATCGCTGCAAGGGCGACCGGAACGTTGATGAAGAAGATCCAGGGCCAGCTCAGATACGAGGTAAGAACGCCGCCGAGCAGGACGCCCGCGGCAGCGCCGCTTCCTGCGGCGGCACCGTAGATGCCGAGCGCGCGGTTGCGGTCGCGGCCTTCGGCGAAGATCGTCATCAGGAGCGCGAGCGCGGCCGGCGCGAGGAGGGCTCCACCGAGGCCCTGAAGGGCGCGGAACGTAATCAACGACGCCTCCGACCAGGCGAATCCGCAAAGCAGCGAGCTCGCCGCGAAGAGGGCGAGGCCGGTGACGAAGAGGCGCCGGCGACCGAGGAGGTCTCCGAGCCGGCCGCCGAGGAGCAGCGCTCCGCCGAAGAAGATCGCGTAGGCGGAGATCACCCACTGCAGGCTCGCCTGCGAGAAGCCGAGGTCGGTCTTGATGGTCGGCAGCGCGACGTTCACAATCGCGACGTCGAGAATGACCATGAACTGTGCAGTGACGATGAGCGCGAGGGCGAGCCAGCGCCGCTCCGCTCTTTCAGCACCAACCGAGGAAGAAGCCATCTATCGTTCCCTTCAATCGTGGTATGAGACAACGATAGCACGCCACCATACTTTGCTGCGCTACACTCCATCTTGAACATGACGACATCGCCAACACCACTTCCGTCTCTGCCGGCCGGCGCTCCGCGAGAGTTGCTCCTGAGCAGCGCTTTTCTGCTCAAGCGGCTCGGCTGGTTGATCAAGGACCGCTCCATGGAGGCCCTTGAATCGACGGGCTTGACGCCGCAGCATCACGCTGTGCTGTCACTCCTCGACGAGGGCACCCGTGAGACGCAGGGAGAGATCGCCGACACGCTCGGCTACGACCGCAGCCACCTCGTCGGGCTCCTCGACGAGCTCGAGGAGAAGGGGTTCGTCGAGCGGCAGCGCGACCCCGGCGACCGCCGCCGCCAGCTCGTGAGCCTGACTGCTGCAGGGAAGGAAATGCTCGGCGAGCTGCGCATGATCGCCAAGCGCGTCGAGAAGGAATTCCTCGCTCCGCTCGACGCGGAGGAGAAGCGCGCGCTACATGCTTTGCTGCTCGAGCTGGCGAGCTTTCACGACCCGCGCTGTTCCGCCAGGGGGAACGAGCCGCTGCGTACCGACTCGAAATGATCGAGACGAGTCGGTTCGGCGCGACCGGCCACCAGAGCTCGCGCGTGATCTTCGGCGCTGCAGCGCTGGCAAGGGTGTCGCAAGAGGAGGCCGATGGCGCGCTGCCGCTGCTGCTGGAGCACGGGATCAATCACATCGACACTGCCGCAGGTTACGGCGAGTCGGAGCTCAGGCTCGCTCACTGGTTTCGCGAGCACCGTGACCGCTTTTTTCTCGCGACCAAGACGGCAGAGCGGTCGTACGCGCCGGCACGCGAGCAGATTCGGCGCTCGCTCGACCGGATGGCGGTCGATCGTGTCGATCTGATCCAGCTGCATTGCCTCGTCCACCCGGCCGAATGGGAGTTGGCGCTGAGCGAGGACGGTGCGTTGCGGGCCGCGGTCGAAGCGCGGGACGAAGGGCTTGTCCGATTCATCGGCGTCACCGGGCACGGGCTGCCCGTCGCCGAGATGCACCGTCGAAGTCTGGAACGGTTTGCCTTCGACTCCGTCCTGTTCCCGTACAGCCACGTGATCCTGCAGGACCCCAAGTACGCAGCCGATGTCGAACGCTTGCTGGCTGTGTGCCGAGAGCGGAACGTCGCGGTCCAGACGATCAAGGGAATCGCGCAAGGGCCTTGGGGGTCGAAAGAGCCGTCCGCTGTGACCTGGTACGAGCCCCTTGCCGAGCAGCCGCACATCGATCTCGCCGTCCACTGGGTTCTTGGAGAGCCCGACATCTTCCTCAACAGTCCCGGAGACCTCGAGCTTCTCCCCCGCGTCCTGGACGCAGCCGAGCGCTTTGCCGCGCGCCCGGATGACGCGGAGATGAGCCAGCTCCGGAGCGAACACCGGCTCAGCTCACTCTTCGTCTGAGCCGCGCGGTCCATCGGCAATTCGCAGCGGCGGTTCGTCCATGAGCTGCGGGCCGGGTAGAAACCGGCAATCGAGACCGAGGTGAGGTTTCCCAAGCGCCTGAAAGGCGTACCTCGCCGGCTTGCGGCAGCGCAGACCCCGGCCGACCGCCACACGCGACGCAGTGACCTTGAGCGCCAGTCAGTTAGAGATCGAGCGGCCGCGGCCCGATAGGTGTAGGACCCACCAAGGTGGTTCATGTGGAGGGCTTCCAGTCGCGATCCTGATGCGGCGCGTTCGCGCATCCGCGCGGTGGGTCGCGACGCTGCCGACCTCGAGCGAGTTCGTCGCGCGGGTCGCGGCCGAACTCGAGATGGCTGCGGCGCAGGATCGCTGCAGCGAGGAGCTTCTCGCCGCCGCGTTCAACGTGTACGTCGTCACGAGCGTGCAGGACTTGCGCAGCGACTACCGGCTCGGGATCGGTTCGCTCGAGCTAGACCTCAGCGCGTTGCAGCTGCCGGTCGGCGAAACCCACGTCGATGCGAGTGTCGACGTCGGCGACCTGCACGTGATCGTGCCGGCGGGCGTGGCACTGCGGGTGCACGGAACCACAGAGGTGGGCGAGGTCGATCTGCCCGGCAACGTCGGCGGAGACGGCCGCAATGTCGAGAGCGACTTCGTCACGACCGGGAAGCGCGTGCTCGTGCTCGATGCGCATGCCGGGCTTGGGTCGGTCAGGGTTGAGCGCGCAGTGCGATGAGCCGTCTTGCCGGGGGTCTGCGCGGGCTTCGCGCAGACCCCCGCGATCGACGTCACGAGACCACGTCTCGAACGTGCAGCGGAAGCAGTTGTCGACGCGGCATGGGGCGCTCTGGGCGACCGAGCACGGTCTGATCTAACGGCGGCGTCACGCTTTCTTCTAGGCGACCGCGGCTGCGAAGGACGTGTACAGCTCTGCGGGAAGGCGCTGCCGGAGTTTCCAAACGAACCCAACTGGACGATCGCCGTCATGACTCACGTATGACGCAGGGCCGAGACACCAGAAGGCTCGGTCGGTCGTGCGCAGCCGTGCGAAGAGGAGCACATTCGTTCCGGCTTCACGTTGGTTGATGTACCGCTGCCCGGTCGGGCTGTCGGCGGCCGTCGCGGACTGGCTCTCCCAATGAATCAGCTCAGGGCTGACTGCGTAGTCGCGATACCGCGTCGTCGGCGAGAATCCGCCCACGCTCTTGTCCAGAGTGAACGCGAAGAGGTCGGTCTTCGCCTCCGGCTCCCACCAGACGCCCGTCTGCCACGTAGGGGGCTTGGCTCCATCCCCGACGCCGAAGGCGGCGAGGATCTCCGTGCGCGTGTAGCGGGAGTGAAGCGCGACGGGCACTGCTGGCAGCCCAAGCGGATGGTCCAGATACGGGACACGCTCGCGGAGAAGGCCGAGGACCTCAATCAGCTCGGCGCGAACCTGCGGGTGGTCCCAAAGCTGCGTGATTGCATCCTCGAAGCTCGCGGAGCCAGCCAACGTCGTGAGCGATGCAACCAGCATCCGAAGAAGCCGCTGCTCGCGCAGCGGCAGCGCTTCCAGCGCGGGCCTGTCGCCGCGCGAGGAGCCGCGGATAAGCGTCGAGCCGTTCATCGTCGTCGACGTGCAGCAACCGACCGACGGCCCGTAGGATCGCAAGTCTCCTCCGGGCCTGCATCCGCGACCGAGAGGCCCGCCTCGCGGCGCATCTCCGACCAGCTGTGACCGCTCGGCGTAGATGTCCTCGAGTTCGAGACCGCTGCTCTCGAGGAACTCGCCGAGCCCAACGTCGCCGAGCGAGCGGAGCTCAGCACAGCGCTCGCGCCACGTGCTTGGAATCGACTCGCGGATGCTGCGAAGAATGATCTCCTTCGCCACCGCGTCGAGCTCCAAGCTGCAGCCGGCAGGCAGGAACGGAAAGTCTTGCTGGACCTGTCGCTCGACGTCGACACGCGAGCCACCGAGAAGCGCCCGGAATCGCCTGTCGAAGCGGAACTCCTTGCGGTGCGTCCCGACGAAGTCGAGCACCGTGCATACCGTCTTGCTCGATTCCCTTCGCAGCCCTCGCCCGAGCTGCTGCAGGAAGAGCGTCGGACTCTCGGTCGGGCGCAGCAATAACAGCGTGTCGACTGCCGGGATGTCGATGCCTTCATTGAAGAGGTCGACCGTGAAGACAGCGCAGATAGTGCCGTCGGCGAGATCGCGCAACGCGGCAGCTCGCTCCTCGGGGCGGCTCGCCGCCGACAGCGCCACAGACGGCAGGTGGAGATCGCTGAACCGTTTCGCCATGAATTGTGCGTGGCCGACGCTCACGCAGAAACCGAGCGAACGCATGCTGGCGGGATCAATGACCTTTCGTTGAATTTCCTGGACGACGAGATGCGCCCAGGCGTCGTCGCCGGTCAGAACGTTCTCCAGCGCTGTTCATGTCGTAGCCCTGACCGCGGCGCCAGGGGACGCCACGCAGGTCGAGCCCGTCGTGGATGCCGAAGTACGCAAACGGCGCGAGATATTGCTGGTCGATCGCGTCCCAGAGACGGAGCTCGGCCGCGATGCGTCCGTCGAAGTGTCCTAGGATGTCGAGGCCGTCCGCGCGCTCGGGGGTAGCTGTTAGGCCGAGCAGCTCAACAGGCTTCAGGTGTTCGAGTAGAGCCGTGTACGACGGCGCCGCAGCGTGATGGAACTCGTCGACGATGACGACGTCGAAATGCGAAGGGTCGATGTTGCGCACCTCGGAGCTGTTCAGGCTCTGGATGGATGCGAAAACGTGCTCGAACTGAGTCGGGCGCTTCCCGCCGACCCACTTCTCACCGAATGCGGCATCACGCAGGGCGTGCCGGAACGTCGCCCGGCTCTGGTCGAGGATCTCCACTCGATGCGCGACGAACGAGTAGCCGGCTTCGCCCGAGTGTCGATCGTAGGCGCGCGTAGTCGACAGCCGCCATGACTGTCTTGCCGGTCCCGGTGGCCGCAACGAGCAGGTTGCGGTGATGACCTTGGTGGCGTGCCAGCTCGACCTGCTCGAGCAGCGCCTCCTGGAACGGACGAAGCTCGATCTCGATCGGGCTAAGCAGCGTCAAGTCCGATGCGAGGGCTACCTGAGTCAGCCGTGCGAACTCGTCGCGGTCATAAGGGACGAAGTCGCGGCCCGCCCAATAGCCGCTGAAGACAGCGGCCATCTTCGCAACAGCATCCGGATTACGAACGGCCGAGACGCGTACGTTCCATTCGAGCCCGAGCACCTGCGCCGAGTGGGACAGGTTCGACGACCCGATGTACGCCGTCGAGTAGCCGCTCTCGCGATGGAAGAGCCAGGCCTTCGCATGGAGGCGGGTCGAGGAAGTGTCGTAGGAAACCCTGACCTCGGCGCCGAGCTTTTCCAGCTCATCGAGCGCGCGCTGCTCGGTGCTGTTGGTGTAGGTCGTCGTCAAGATGCGCAGCGCCTTACCTGCCTCGCAGTGGCGGCGGAGCACAGTCGATCAGCGGCCGCACGCCGCTCCAGCGGATAAAGGCCATGACGACGTCGATCGAGTCGGCCGACGGGACTTCCGCGCGAAGCTCATGGCCGACAGCCGGTTCGCCGGGCGCGTTCGTGAGGACGGTCGTGTCGAGAAGCGGCGTGAGCGGCCGCTCAAGCCGGTGGGGCGTTCCATCCGGCAGTCGTTGGAGCAACGCGACGAGGACACGTGCGGGATCCGAGAGCTCGTCCGCGGCGAGGTCGTCCTTAGTTCCTGCCAGCGACTGGAGGACTGCGATGACGGCTGCGGCAACTCGGAGCGCCTCGGCGCTCCGCTGCCCCTCTCTCACCCCATCAATTGCCCGGGCGACTATGCCCGCGATGTGCCGCGAGACTCGGTCTGACGCCTCAGCGTCATGCAGGTTCGCCAACTCGGGTTCAAGCGATCCATCCACGATCTGACCGAGCAGCTCTTCGAGCCGACGCGTGATTAGAGCCTCGTGCAACCCCGGCTTGAGCGGTTCATTAGGCAACGCCGCTGAGTCTCGCAGGCTCTTTGCTTTGCGCCTAGGCTACCTCGCGCGAATCACTGGAACCTGGCTGACTCTTGCTCTATTTCGACGTGTTCAAGGGTGGAGCGCTCGTGAGCTATTCGCAGCCCCACCCATCGTGGTCGGCGTCGAGGCGGAAGACATCTGGTCCGACAACCCGCACGATGCCCGTGTACTTCGGGCCGTTTCCTCTGCCGCCGCGACAGTCGTAGTCGTAAGCATTGGGGTCGAGACAGGCTCCCTTGTACGACGGATGGCACCTTGCCTTTTTCAGAGACTGTTTCGCTGCAAGTGAACCTGTAGCGGGCTGGACAGCGAGCGCCCCACCGCCGAGGACGAGGGCCGAGACGGCGATCAGGACGCGGGATCTAAAGACGGGGGAATACGCATTTCGTGACATGTACACACCTCGTCCGACTGCTGGTCAATTGTCAATCCCCCTTTCTCGATCACTCGCCAGACCTTCCGGCGTGCATTTACCGAATATCGATCCCTCAGGCCTCGGCGCGTTCGTGTTGGTCATGTTGGAGACGCAGGATCCTTCGAAGTAGGCAAAGCCGACTGCGCGCAGGACAACTCTTCAATTGCGATCTTTCAGTACCCGGGTCCCCATCGACCCGAACCGGCGATTGGCTCGACGACGTCCGAGGGTAGGGTCTATGAATGGCCAAGGATCCGATCGTGATCGTCGGCGGCGGCCGCGCCGCCGCCAGCCTGATCGACGCCTACCGTGAGGCGGGCGGCGACGAGCTGATCACGGTGGTGTCAGCGGACGACCAGCCGCCCTACAACCGGCCGCCGCTCTCGAAAGGCGTTCTCAGGGGCGAGATGGAGCCGGAGGACGCACTCGTCCACACGGCCGAGGAGTACGACGACCTCGCCGTCGAGTTGCGCCTCGAAACCACCGTCGAGTCGGTCGACACCGGCGCCCACACGGTTGGGCTCGCGGGCGGCGAGACGATTCCGTACCAAACGCTCGTGATCGCGAGCGGCGCCCGGCCGCGAATGCTCGCAGTCCCGGGAGCCGACCTGCCCGCGGTGCACACGTACCGAACGCTCGCCGACGCCGTGGCGGTGAAGGAGGAAGCGGCGGAGGCACGCAAGGCCGTCGTCGTCGGCGGCAGCTTCATCGGATCGGAAGTCGCAGCGTCGCTGAGCATGATCGGCCTGGAGGTGGCGATCGTCGAAAGGGGCGACCGGCTCGTGCCGGCGCTCGCGTCGCCCGAGCTCTCCGACCAGGTCGCGGAGCTCTACCGCGAACAGGGCGTCGAGCTCGTGCAGGGAGAGGAGATCGAGGAATTCAACGCGAACGGGCTCATGCTGACGGGCGTCCGCACCACATCGGGTCGCACGGTCGAGGCGTTCCTCGCCGTCGTCGGCGTGGGTGTCGAGCCGAACGTCGACTTCCTCGACGGCAGCGGCCTCGAGCTCGACAACGGGATCGTCGTCGACGACCACTTTCGCACGTCCGTCGACGACGTGTACGCGATCGGAGACGTGGCACGGTTCGACGACGTGAGCACCGGACGCCCACACAGGATCGAGCACTGGAGCAACGCCGACGCACAGGGGACTCACCTCGGGCACATCCTCGCGGGCGAGCAGAAGCGATTCGAAAAAGTGCCCGCCTTCTTCACGAAGATGTTCGACCTCCAGCTGCAGCTGCTGGGCGACACCGAGGGGGTCGACGAGGTCGTCCTCCGCGGCTCGATCACCGAGCGCAACCTCGTCGGCTTCTACCTGCGCGACGAGCATCTGATCGCCGCCGTGCTCGTGGGACAGGCCGGCGACATGGCCGAGGAGCTGAGGGCGCTGATACCCGAGAAACCGCGGGTGAGCGACCGCAGCAAGCTCGCGAACCCGAGCGTTCGTCCGGCCGCCCTGTTCACCGGCTGAGAGTCGCCCGTGGCGCTGCCGCCGCCAGGTGGCAAAGTGATGCCATGGCAACGATGGCCGACCTCGACGCGCTCGCGCTCGCCCTCCCGCAGACGACGAAGGAGGTCTCCGACGACGGGCGGCCGGCGTACAAGGCGAACGACAAGACGTTCGTCTTCCACCGCAGCCGGCGGCCCGACGCGATCGACCCGGACACCGGCGAGCGGCTCGACGACGTGCTCATGTTCCGCGTCGAGAACCTCGACGTGAAGGAGATCCTGCTCGCCGACGACCGCGGCATCTACTTCACGACCCCCCACTTCAACGGCTACCCGGCCGTGCTCGTGCGGATTCCCGACCTGGCGCGGTTCGACCACGACGAGCTCGAGGAGATCGTGGTCGAGGCGTGGCTGACCCGCGCGCACAAGCGCGTCGCCAAGGCCTGGCTCGCCGAGCACGGGGCTGACGGCGACTGAGTTGTTGGGCGGGCCCCTAGGGAGGGCTCAGCTGAACTTGATCCCGCACTGCGTGCGCTCGAAGTCGGTGATCTTCTTCACCTCGGCCACCGTCCACGAACCGAGCGGCGTCGCGTTGGAGTAGTGGTTCGCCTTGATGCGCGCGAACCAGTCCAGCTCGTGTGTCATTGCCGTCTTGATCGAGCTCGGCGTCACGGCGAGGAGCTTGCTCCGCCCCGCGACAGCGGCATCGACGACCTTCTTCCAGACGCTGGGCGGGATCTTCGCGCTGGGAATGAAGCGCTTGTTCTTCATGGCGCCGGCCTTGGTGTTGGCCTGGATCACGTAGGCGCACCACTCCTTCGTGTTCGCCGCCCCTGCCGGAGCGGACCCCGCCCGCGTCATTGCAGCACCCGAGGAAACGACGAGCAGCGCGGTCAGGACAGCCACGAGCGTCGCTCCCGGCAGGCAAGCCGTTCGCTGATGCCGGCCACCTCGGTGGGACATCGATGCCTCCTAGCGTCGTCAAACGAGACACCAAACGGTACACGCGTTCGGGCCGCAGGCCAAGGACTCAGAGGCAGCTCCGATGCCGCGACACTTGGTGTGCATGGATAACTGCGGCAAGATGGGATGCCTGAAGCGCCAGGTTCTGATCGTCTGCATGCTCGTCGCGGCGGGGATCCTCGCCGCATCTGCGGCTGCGGCCCCGGCTGCCAACCGCTGCAGCGCGACCCCGACGGACGGCTTCGGTCCCTTCGGCCGCGGCCTGCCGCCGATCCGGGCCAAGATCGGCACCGGCCATGTGCTCACCGGCGTCGTCATCTCCGCAGCCACCTGCAAGCCGCTCGCCGGAGCCCAGGTGCAGTTCTGGCAGTCGAACGCGAAGGGGCAGTACACGCTCCCCCTGAGTGCGACGGTGATCACCGATCGCGCCGGCCGCTTCCGCTTCGAGGGCCCCTACCCTGCCTCCTACGAGGGCCGGCCCCCGCACATCCACGTGCGCGTCGTCGCCCGCGGTCACCTCGTCCTCCTCGCCCGCTACGAACCGCTTCCAGGCGCGCACCGAGGAAGCGTGCGATTCGTGCTCGAGCCCAACGACCTCTAGACCCGGCTACACGTCTTGTCCGAAGAACCCGCGAGCGTTCTCGTGCAGGATCCTGCGGGCCAACCGCCGGGAGCCCTCGTCGTTCAGGAAGCGGGCCTGCATCCGCTCGTGCAGAACCTCGCCGATGAGGCGCCGACCGAGGGCAAGCGCGCCGTAGCTCTCCTCCACGTGCCAGGCGTCGCCCCCGAGCATCAGGCGTGACTCGTCCGGCAGGATCTCGATCGCCTCGTGCAGGGCGAGCTTGAAATGAGAAGGGCTGAGCAGGAACGACCAGGTCAGGTCGAGCCAGATGTTGCGGTAGACGAACGCCAGGCCGAGGAGATCGCGGCTCCACGGGTAGCCGAGGTGCATCAGGAGAAAGCGCGTGCCCGGATGACGCTCGATGAGGCCGGCGACGAACATCGGGTGCGAACCCCGGACGATGGCGGTACCGAGGTGCATCTGCACGGGCAAGCCACGCTCACCCGCGAGCGCGCAGAGGCGATCGACGACGAAGTCGCCGAACGCCTTCTGCTCCGATCCGTGAGGGACGTCGCTTACCGAAGGCGCGGCGCGCGAGCCCCTCGTCGGGCTCGTCGAAGCGCAAATCGCGGTCGTAGGCGAGCGCGTTCTTGAGCGCGACCTGGCCGCGGTCGGGGAGCGTGTCGACGAAGAGCTCGAGAAGGGAAAGGTAGTCGTCGAAGGAATCGATCTGCGCACCGAGCGCCGCGGCGATCGTGTGGGCCGAGTTGCCGTTGTGGTCGTGGGAATCGGGATGCCATCCGACAGCGAGGCAATTGACTCGGGCCACCGATCGATAGCGAGGACCGAGGCTCGCCCGGGCGTCGAGGAGGACGTTCGAGAACGGGTCGGTGACGATCCGCTCGATGCCCGCCCGGGCGATCACTTCGTCCACCCAGCCCGGGGTCGGCATGCCGGCGCCGGATCTCGTGGTCGAGCTCCTGCCAGCTGTCCTCGGTGATCCCCTGGTCGCTCAGCCCATAGAGCTCCGAGAGCGCCGACACCAGCGACGTGACAAACGCGTTCGAGCCGCTGCCGTCGACGTAGCGCGCGACGTCCTCCCAGGTGCACGGGCGCTCGGGAGGGAGGGAGAACGGCTCGTCGTCGGGGGAGAGGGGATACGGACGCGCTTGCGTCCAGCCCGCGTAGCTCTGCTCGAGGAGCTTCAACAGCCCGACCTCGCGGTCGTGCAGCGACTCGGGCATGTGATGCTCGTGCACGTCGTAGAGCGGCAGCTCACGGACGTACGAGGCGATGTCGAACGTCGGCACGCTACGACGCCGCCACGTCGAGCGAGTCCCAGTACCTCTTGCCGCGGCGGGCAGCCTCGACGCACTCCTCCCACGGCGGGTACTCGTAGTCGGTGAACTCGATCTCCATGCTGACCGGGCCCGAGAACCCCGCGCCGGCGAGATCGCCCAGGATCGATGCGAGATCGATCTCGCCGTCACCGAGCACCGGGAAATCGAGGACCCCCTTGCCGCCGCGCTGATCCTTCAGGTGGACGTGCCCGTACCGGCCGAGGCCACTCTTGACGTCTTCCTCCGGCCTGGCCCCCACGTAGTACACGACGTTGCCAGGGTCGTAGTTGATCTGGATCCAGTCATGACCGATCTCGTCGAGCAGCCGCATCCCGATCTCCGCCGTCGGCAGAAGGTTCGAGTCCGTCTCGATGCACAGGCGGATGCCGGCGGCCCGCGCCTCGTCGGCGAGCACTCGCGCGTTCGCCTTGAACTGCTCGATCTGCTCGGGGGTCTCGGCGTCCCCGGTGAACGTGTTGAGCACGAGCGCGTCGAGCGCCTTGGCGGCGGCGAGGACGTTCCTGAGGCGCTGCAGCCCTTCGTCGAGATGGAGCGACGCGTGCCCGCTGAGCGACACGCAGCGCAGGCCGTACCGGTCGAGCAGCCTCCGTGTCTCGTCGATCTCCGCAGGCCCGAGCCGGTCGGGATCGAGGTGCTCGAGAAATCCCTTGACGGCACCGATCTCGACGTTCTCGAACCCCGCCTCGGACAACCCGTGCAGCGCCTGCTCGAGCGTGTACGGCTTGAAGCAGATGGTCGACCCGGTCTCGATCCAGCTCATGTCGCACTCCCTTCGTCGGGTAGCTCGAGACCCCAAACGTCGCGATGGAACTCGACGAATCCCTCGGGGTAGTCCCACGTGTCGATCGCGCAGACCAGCACCGCCGGGCGGCCATCACGCAGCGCGCTCCGAGCGCGACCGAGTGCATCGTCGAGCTCGGCCGGCGACCCGATCCGCTCGGCGTGCGCGCCGCTCGCAGCGGCGACGGCAGCCAAGTCGGGCTGCACGTCGAAGTCGACGGCGAGGTAGCGCTCGCCGGTCGCGCGCGCGATCCACTTGACCCAGTGGAGGCTCGCGTTGTCGAGCACGACCCAGAGCACGGGCGCCGAGTGCTGGAGCGCCGTGGGGATCTCCTTCATGTACATCTGGAACGCGCCGTCGCCCGTGACGCAGACAACATCGGCTTCGGGCCGACCGAGCCTCGCACCGATCGCCCCCGCAACTCCGAGCCCCATCACGGTCTGCTCTGCGGGCGCCACGCAGCCGCGGTGCAATGTCACCTTCACGAAGGGGCAGTAGTACGACCAGAGGTCCTGTCCGCCGTTCTCGTGCACGAGCACGAAGCCGTCGGAGAAGACACGGTTGAGCGCGTGCACGATCTGCTTCGTTCGCAACGGACCGGCTGCTCCGGGTGAGCACTCGCTCTCGACCGCTCGCTCGTACTCGGCCCTGAAGTCGGCCAGGTCGGCCGTCCACGGGCGTTCGCGAACGGGTGGCGTCGTGCCCGCGAGCTGCTCGAGCACGAGCCTGGCGTCGCCGACCACGGCGACGTCCGCTGCGATGTTGCGCTCGATCTCGAACGGGTCGACGTCGACCTGGATCACGCGCGCCGTCGCGGGGAGGTAGCGGCCGAGGCCCGTCTGGAACTCCTCCAGTCGCGTGCCGACGAAGAGCGCGCAATCCGCCTCGTCGACGGGTCGCGCGCTCGACCGTGTGCGGTAGAGACCGACGGTTCCGAATGCGAGGCGATGCTCCTCCGAGATCGAGCCACGGCCGGACGGCGTGGTCACGACCGGGGCGTCGAGGGTCTCCGCGAGCGCGACGAGCGCATCCTCGGCGCCGGACAGCCCGACGCCGCCGCCGGCCCAGATCACCGGCCGCTCGGATGCGGCAAGCAGCCGCGAGGCCCGCTCGACTGCTGCAGGGTCGCCGGCGCTGCGTAGGCCGACCTGCGGGCGCCGGTAGTCCGGGATCTCCGCCTCTGCAGCAGCGACGTCGACCGGGATCTCGACGAAGACGGGGCCCGGCTTGCCGTTCTGCGCCACGGAGAACGCGCGTTGCATCGTCCACGACGTCCGCTCCGGTAGATCGATCCGCACCGCCCACTTCGTGACCGGACGGACCATGGCGAGCGACGGCGCGTCCTGGAACCCGCCGCTTCCCTCGTGGTCGCGGCCCGCGGCCGAGACCACGCAGATCAGAGGCGAGCAGGCGTAGTGCGCCTCCAGCAGCCCTGGAACGAGATTCGCCATGCCCGGCCCTGGGCTCGCGTGCACGACGCCCACGCGGCCGGACACCCGGGCGTAGGCCATCGCCATGAACACGGCGGAGGTCTCCATCCGCACGAGCACCGGCCGCACGGAGCTCTCGTACAGGTCGTTGTAGAGAAGCTCGGGGTTGCCGGGCAGGCCGAAGACGTACTCGACCCCCTCGGCCTCGAGCGCCTCGACGATCGCCGCCCAGGGCCTACGCAGCGACACCGCACCACTCCGTCACCGCCACGGCCAGCGACTTCGCCGCGGCAACGATCTCCGGGAGCATCACGCTCTCGTCCTTGCAGTGCGCGATGCGAACGTCACCCGGGCCGAACACGACGCTGGGCAAGCCGGCCAGCCTCGTAGAACGACGCGTCCGAAGCGGCGCCGAAGGCGACCGGGTGCTGCGGGCTCGGTGGCGGAATCGTCGAGCCCGAGACGCGTCTCGTGTGACGCGCACCATCGTCTGTACGAGCGGATGCTCCCACGGCGTCGAAACGCGGCGGGCCAGTTGTTGATCCAGTCGAAGCGAGGCGGATGCTCGCGCAGCCAGGGATCGAGCCTCGACGCCGACAGCACGTGCTCCTCGATCTGCGCTCGCACCTCCTCGGCGGACTCGTCGGGCGGATACCAGAGCGAGTACGCGATCTCCGCGCGATGTGGAAAGTAGAAGGGGATGTCGAGACCGGGATCGGCATGGAAGACGCCGGGCAGCATCGAGAAGAAGCCCGGCATGAAGTACGGGTGTGTCTTCGTCATGCCCCACTGCTGCTCGAGATCCTGGAGTGCCTGAGACGATGCGGACAGCCTTCTCCAACGCGTTGACGCCGATCGCGTCGCCGGGGCCGCCTGGGCGGATCGCGAGGGCCCGGTTGCCACAGTGGGTGGCCTTTCCTTCGACGTGGATGCGGAAGTACCAGTTCCCCGCCGCGATCGGCGACACAGTCAACGGGAACGGGATCGACGTCGGCTCCGTGACGATGGCAGCGTCGGCGGTGAATCCCGCCTCGAGCACCGCGGACGTGCCGAGCTCGTGCTGCATCGTCTCCTCGCCGACGACGGAATGCAGGAGCAGGTCTCCCTCGAGCTCGATGCCCGCGTCGGTGAGCGCCTGGGCGACCAGCCACATCGCGGCGTCCGAGCCCTTCATGTCCGTCGAACCGATCCCGTAGAGACGATCGTCCCGGATCTCGGGGTTCCACGGGCTGCCGTTGACCCAGTTGTCGGGATCGACGGGCGGGACGGTGTCGACATGGCCGTTGAGAGCAAGCGAGCGGCCACTGCCGTTGCGTCCTTTCCGAATGCCGACGAGGTTCCGCCGCTCAGGGTCGGGCGCCACCCAGTGGGTCTCCAGCCCCGCCTGCTCGTATCGCTCCCGCAGGATCTCGTTCGCACGCGTCTCGCCCCCGATCACGTCCTCACGGCTGACGCCGGCGAACTCCGGGTTGACGCTGTTGACCCGCACGAGGTCCTGCAGCAGCTCGACCGCATCCTCACGGCGAGCCTCGATGCAGGCGAGCACACGGTCGAGGGCGTCTGCCATCAGATCGCTTCCGGCCGTCCGCTCTCGAGTGAGCGCGCAGCCGCAAGCGACGTCCGCAATGCGAGGCTCGCCTGCTCGCCGGTGCCCTGCGCAGGCTGCCGTCCCTGCTCGACGCACGACACGAACTCCTCGATCTCCGGTCCCCACGGGTCGGCGCTCTCGACGGGTACGGTCTCCGGCTCACCCTCGACAGGGAAGACCCGCAGGCCCCTCGCCGACGACGACGCGCCGATGTTCCCTTCCCCTTCGACGGGCGCCGCGGAGAAGCCGTACTCGGCGACGGCGTTCTCGCACAGGACGCGGATCGAGCTCGAGAAGGGATACGAGCGCGGCATCGACATGCTTCCCTCCGCGACACCGCTCGCGTCGTCGTACTCGACCACGGCATGCACGTGGCCGGGTGTCGGCTCGCTGGCGTAGACAGCTCGCGGGCGGCCGAGGAGCCAGTTCATCTGGTCGAGGTCGTGGATCAGGAGGTCGACGGCAGTTCCGCCGGACTGCGAGCGGTCGGCCATCCAGTCGTTCCAGTCGGCCGGCGGCGACAGCCGGAACGTCGAGACGGCACGTGGGCGCCCGAACTGCCCGGCCGCCACACGACGCTGCAACTCGACGTACTCGGGCCAGAAGCGCAGCACCATGCCGACCATGAACACACCGTCGCTTCGCGATGCGGCGGCGACGATCGCGTCGGCGTCCTCGTTCGTGAGCGCGATCGGCTTCTCCAGGAAGACGCTCTTGCCCGCGGCGAGCGCGCGCTCTGCGTACTCGAGGTGGAGCAGTGTCGGAAGGCAGATGTCGATCGCGTCGACGGCGGGATCCTGGATCGCCGCATCGAGATCGCCGGTCACCTCCGCGCCGACCACCTCCGCCACCCGTGCGGCCCGCTCGGCTGTTTGGGACGCGATCGTCTTGACACGCACCCGGTCACCGAGTGCCTTGTAGTTGGCGGCGTGAGCCGCACCCATGAAACCGCTGCCGAGGATCGCGACCGTGATCATCAATGAGCCTCCAGGAACTCGCGGTTGAGCCGGTTGAACGCGTCGGGGATCTCCCAGAACGGGGCGTGTCCCATGTCAGGCCAGACGTGGAGCTGCGACTTCGGTACTCGCTCGTGGAGTGCGCGTGCGTGTGCCGGCGGCGTGAGGATGTCCCTGTCACCGACGGTGATCAGGGTCGGCGCGCCGATGCCGGCCACGTCCTCCAGAGCGGTGTGGCCCAGAACCGCCTCGGCCTGGTCGCAAAACGCGTCCACGGACTGCGGATGGGGGTTTTCGGCGGACTGCCGCTCGAGCTCGGCGAAGACCTCCGGCTGTTCGGCGTAGAAGCGCGGCGTGAACACCCACAGCCAGATCTGGCGCGACAGCTCGAGCATGCCCGTCGCACGTGCGATGGCCTGCCAGCTGCGGATCAGAGCAGACGTGTAGGGGTCGGCGTCCCACCACGGACAGTGGACGACGAGCGAGCGGACGACGGAGGGGTGCCGCACCGCGATCTGCTGCACGATCATGCCGCCCATCGAAGCCCCGACGACGTGCGCGCGGTCGATTCCCAGATGACCGAGCAGCGACACGGCGACGTCGGCGAAGAGCGCGGTGGTGTACGGGCCGCGGGGCCCCTCCGTCTGACCGACCCCCGGGTTGTCGAAGACGACGACGCGGAACGACTCCTGCAGATACTCGGTCTGGAGCGCCCACGCCGAGTGGTCGGCGCCGAGCCCGTTGACGAGCAGGACAGGGTCGCCGGAGCCGTGCTCCTCGTAGAAGACGCGGCGCTCGCCGAGTTCAGCGTGAGGCAGCGCGAGGCCTCCGCGTGCGGAGGTAGCGGGGTTCCAGCTGGTCGTGCACGTCGTCCATGTCGCGCACGAGGTTGACGACGGCGCGGGTGGCCCACTCGAGGAACTCCTCGCCCTTCTCCGCTGTCGACTCGCTCGGTGCTCCCCCACACGCCGCCGCCGTCCTCGAGCAGCGACCAGAACGAGCCGGGCGTGGCGAGGAACAACGGGTCGAGCAGCGCAAGCGCGTTCGTGCGCAGCTCGGGCAGCGTTGGTGTGAAGTCGCGGACGCGCTGCATGTCGCACAGCTCCTCGTCGATGGCGAGCACGATCGACGTCTCGCCGACGTTCGCGTGGATGCCGGCGCTGCCGGAGAGGTACTGCTCCGCCTCCTCCGGCGCCATCCCGGCCCAGTACGGGAACGGGTAGACGCGTGCGCCCGCGGGCAGGTCGTCGTGGAACCGGGCCACCGCGAACTCGAGGGCGTGGGAGTTGCAGTAGTGCCCGTTGAGCAGGACGATCCTGGTGAACCCGACGTCCGTCAGCGAGAGGCAGACGTCGCGCACGAGGTCGAGAAACGTGTCCATCCGCACGTGGACGAGGCCGTGCGCGCCCCGGTGGTCGTGTGCGATACCGAACGGGATCGGTGGCCCGACGAGGGCCTCGAGCTCCGGCGCCGCGCGCTTCGCGACCTCGAGCGGGATGTAGACGTCCGTCCACAGCGGTCCGTGGTCGCCGTGGTCCTCTGTCGAGCCGACCGGCACGATCACTCTCGTGCCGCCCGCCTCCAGGTACTCGCGCACCTGGAGGTTCGTCATCTCCGGCATGAAGATCGATTTGGGCACCGTCATGCCTCGCTACGAGAGCCCGAGTGAGCTCAGGTGCTCGTACGAGCGTCGCATCGCCGCGTCGACGTCGGCGAGCGGCGGCCACGGCTCACCCTCGAACTCGATCTCCACGGAGAGCGGGCCGTCGTAGCCGGCGTCGCGCAGGATCTCGAGCACCCTGGCGAAGTCGACGATGCCGTCACCGGGACCGGGGAAGTTCCAGTTGCCCTTGCCGCCCGTCGTGTCCTTCAGGTGGACGCTCGCGAGATGCTGCGTGATCTTCGGGAGATCGTCGACCGCCTTGTCGCCCGAGTAGTACTCGACGTTGGCCGTGTCGTAGTTGACCTTGACCGAGTCGCGGCCGATCTTCTCGAGCAGCGGGATGGTGACGTCGCTCGAGGCCATGATGTCGCCGTGGATCTCGAGCGCGACGACGACGCCGGCCGCGTCGGCGGCGTCCGCCATCGCCCCGATGTTGGCCAGGAACGCGGACTCGTTCTCATCCGCGGACTGATGGCCGCCGACCGCCGTGTTGACGATCGGGAGGCCGTACTCGGCTGCCCACCGGACCGCCTTGATCCCGTGGACGAGCCCATCGGCGGTGGTCAGATCCGAGTGCCCCGAGAGGCTCACCGCCTCGAGCCCGTACCCGTCGAGCTTCCGGCGTGTCTCGTCCGGTGGTGTGGCGAGATCGACGTGCTCCGTCCAGCCGGGGACGGCCGAGAGTTCGACGTAGCGGTAGCCGGCCGCGGCGATCCCGGCGAGCGCCTCGTCGTGCGCTGTACGTGTGGTACGAGTTCGTGTGCCCGGCCAGCGGGTTCTGCATCAACGCCTCCCTTGCAGGTGAGGCGCCCCGCTCGTGCGGGACGCCTCACCCCTCGACCGACTTACAGCGGATATCCCTTCGGGATGGTGGTCTTCTTGAACACCGGGCTCAGCTTGAACTTGGCGGCGTCCCTGCGGGCGCGGGCCTTGTCTGCCTTGGCGTTCGCGGGCTGCACGAGGTCGTTCGTGAGCACACTGCTCGCCGTCTGGTTGGTCTTCGTCTGGCCGAGCTTGTACACCGTGTTCAGGTACTTCGTCCACGCGTTCGGGTAGTGGTAGCCGTACAGGTGCGGCGGCAGCCGCCGCGAGGTGTGGTAGAGGCTTGCGAGCTGCATGATGGAGTCGACCGCGACCTGCGGCGTGATCACCTTCTGCATACCCGGGTACTGCTCGTACACGATCTGGGCCGCGGCGCGCGGGTTGACGCGGCAGAACTCGAAGCCCATCACCGAGCCGGTGAGGAGACGCGTGTAAATGTCTACCTTGGCCGGGTCGTCGAGGTCGGAAATCCGAACCTGGTAGCTGTTGGACGGCCCCTTCGAGCCCCACTCCGAGCCGACCAGGAACTTGAGCCCAGCATTGCCGGAGCCGAAGAACGCGGCCGTGCCCTCGAGCTGAGCCCTGAGCCCCTCCCAGGACAGGCCGGCGTCAGCCAGCTTCAACGCAACCGCCTGGTTCCACTGAGGGCCGAACTCCCGGTACTTGACGGTCTTCGGGTCGAGACCGACCTCCGCCAGCATCGGGTCGACGATTGCCTTCCAGCCGATGTTGAAGAGGGCGATGGTCTTCCCCTTCAGCTGCCTCGGGTTCTTGATCTTGCTCTCCGCAGGAAGGACGAAGTCGAACACCTGGCTCGGGATCATCTCCCAGACGGATTTCACCGGAACGCCCGCCTCGACCGATGCGGTGAGGACGCCGGGGGAGGCGTAGCCCATGTCCTGCTGGCCGGCGGCGACCTGCGGGAGGTTGCCCGAAGCGTCGCCGGCACTCATCTTGACGTTGATATTGAGGGGCTTGTAGTAGCCCATCACGGTGGGCACGAGCAGGTTGTAGTCGTCCATCACCTCGAGCGTGCCGCGTGGCGAGACCCAACGAACGGTGTCGACCGCGCTCGACCGCGCTCCCGCGCTCTCGACGCTGAGGCCGGCGAGAGCGGTAACTCCGACCCCCGCAACCGCACCGCGCTTGAGGAGCTCGCGACGGCTGATACCTCGCTCGTCGGACCCCTCGATGAAAGGTGTGCCCTCCATCCTCTCTCCTCCCTTCCCTGCTGTCGGCCTCCCGGGGTGCGCAAGTCGTCTAGCTTTCCCAGCTCGCCCAGCGCTTCCCGATGAAATAGAACACGAAGTAGATGGAAAGTCCAAGCACCTCGATGATGAGCAGCACCGCCCCGAAATTCTCCATGCGGATCAGCGAGGAGAAGTAGATGAGCTGGTGGCCGAGCCCGCCCTGCTCGCTGGCCGAGACCATCTCGCCGCCGATCGCCGTCAGCAGACCGAAGATCGCGCCCACCATGTAGCCGACGATGATCATCGGCAGCGCGAGAGGGAAGCGGATCTTGCGGAACACCTGGAAGGTCGTCGCTCCGTAGGAGCGCGCCAGGGCGATCTTGGCGAGATCGGTGCGACGGAAGCCGGTCGCGGCGTTGATGAGCACCATCGGCCCCGATGCGAGGGCGACGGCGGCGACGATCGGCCAGATGCTGACGCCCTTGATCAGGCTCAGCCGCAGGAACGGGACGAGCGCGAGCATCGGCGTGACGACGAGGATGATGATGTACGGCGCGACGACCTTCTCCACGAACGGCTTCTGGGTGATCACGGCTGCGAGCACCAGGCCGATCGTCGACCCGATGGCGTAGCCGATGAAGAACTCCTGCAGTGTGACCCACAGGTGTTGGCCGTACTGAAGCCAAAAGTCGTCCCCGAGCGCTCGTACCACCGCCGTCGGCTTCGGGAAGATGTAGCTCGGAGTGTCGGTCAGCCTGAGGATGGCCTCCAGGCCGAAGAAGACGACGAAGGCGATCGCCACGACCGTGCCGATCTCGAGCGCGCTCCTGGCGCCGCGAACCGATGTCAACCCGGTCCAGTCGATCGGGCCGTGGTCGTGGTGCGACGGTTCCTGGTCGAACGACGGGATCTCCTCGCGCAGCTCGCTAGGGACCTGGTTCATGCCAACCCCGAAGATCCCGAATCTGCGACAGCAGACCCGGGATCGCGACGATCCCTGAAGCTGCCGCGGCCGGCGCCGACGGTGGACGTGACCGGCACGGTCGACACAGGGCAGCTCATTCCACCTCCACCGTTGGTCTGGCGCCGTGCTCGACGACGCTCTTGATCTCCTGAATCAGCTCGATGAAGTCCGGCTCGAAGGTCATCTCGACGGTGCGCGGGCGGGGAAGATCGATGTCGAAGATGCGCGCCAAGCGACCGGGCCGCGGCGTCATCACGACGACGCGGTCGGCGAGGAAGATGGCCTCGCCGATGTTGTGGGTGACGAAGAGGATCGTCTTCGAGGTTTCCGTCCAGAGCCGCATCAGGAGCAGGTTCATCTCGTCGCGCGTGAACGCATCGAGCGCGCCGAACGGCTCGTCCATCAACAGCACACCGGGATCGGGCGCGAGAGCTCGGACGATCGAGGCGCGCTGCTGCATGCCGCCCGACAGCTCTCGCGGGTAGGAGCTGTCGAATCCCGTCAGCCCGACCTCTCGGAGCAGCGTCTCGACGCGCTCTTCGTCGACGGTGTTCTTCTTGATCTCGAACGGCAACTCGATGTTCTTGCGCAGAGTTGCGCCACGGCAGCAGGTTCGCGTCCTGGAACATCATCCCGATCTCGTCGGGCCGGGGGCCGTTCACAGGCGTGCCGTCGAGGATGACCTCGCCGCTGGTCAGGGCGTGCAGTCCCGCCGTCGCCCAGAGCAGCGTCGTCTTCCCGCAGCCGCTGAGCCCGACGATGCAGACGAGCTCGCCGTCCGCGATGTCGAGGGAGAAGTCCTCGAGTGCGTGCACCGGGCCGGTCTTCCCCTGGTACACCTTGGTCGCTCCGCGGATCTGGAGCTTCGCCGATCCGCCCACGGCGCTCAGAACCAGCCCGTCTCGTCGGGGTTCGCGTACTGCATGAACTCGACCACCGCGCCGTCGACGATGGCGAAGGCCACCGTGAGGAAGCCGTTCCCGACGTCGAACGGCTCGGCCAGCACCTCCCGGCCCTCGATCGCGGCCTGGACGTCGTCCACGCGGTAGGCGACGTGGGGCTCGGTACGCAGCGGGCCCGTCACCGGGCTGTCGGGTTCGAATCGGAGCCACTCGACATGGAACGGGTGCTCGCGGGGGTTCGTGACCCACACACGCGTCGCCTCGACCCAGCTCTCACCCGGTTTCACGTCGTCGGTGACGAGGCCGATGTGATCGAACCGGGAGCGTGCGAACTGTGGCATCAACTCGGGGATACTGACGCTTGCAAATTGATAGGAAAGGTTTCTAACATCGTCCGATACCTGAGTCAACGACCTACCGACTCCCCGCGGGCTCACCGCGGCTGCTCCGCCGGCTCAACTCGGCAGCTGTGCTGCGGACGATCCGCGCCGACGGGCCCATCTCCCGCGCGGAGCTGGCCCGTGCGACCGGCCTCTCCAAGCCGACCGTCAACGGCGCGGTCGAGCTGCTGCTCCAGTCGGGGTATCTGACGGAGCACGTCGCCGGTCTGGACGTCGGGACGAGGCGTCCCGGGCCGCGCGCCCGTCTGCTCAGCTTTCGCGGCGACCTGGGCCACGTCCTCGGCATCGACATCGGCGCGAACAAGGTGCTGGTGGTGGTCGCCGACCTCACGGGCGAGGTGATCGGCGCGGTCCGACGCCGGACGAGCGCGCGGGACCGGCAGACCGCCGACACGCTCCTCGAGCTCGTCGGTTCCGCGACAGACGAAGTCCTTGCCACCGCCGAGGTCGACCGGAGCAGCCTGCAGGCGGTCGGTGTCGGCACGCCTGGCGTCGTCGACCCGGTCTCGGGCAGGGTCACGCTGGCGCCGCAGCTCGGTGGTTGGGAGGGGATCCGGCTCGCGAGCCGCCTGGAGCCTGCGTTCCCCTGCTCGGTGCTCGTCGACAACGAGGTGCACCTCTCCGTCCTGGGCGAGCGCTGGCGTGGCTCGGCGCAGGGGATCGACGACGCCCTCTACGTCCAGGTCGGCGTCGGCATCGGCGGCGGTGTCCTGATCGGCGGCGACGTCTACCGCGGAGCCGGTGGCGCAGCCGGCGAGATCGGCTACCTCCCGATCTTCGACGACGACGCGGAACGGAACGGGCTCGGGCCGTTCGAGCACGCAGCAGGTGGGACCGCCTTCGCCCGCCTCGGCCGTCGCGCCGCGGCAAGCGGCGAGAGCCCGGCGCTGCTCGAGCTCGCCGGCGGCGACCCTGACGCGATCGACGCCGAGGTCGTCTTCGCAGCGGCGGACGGCGGGGACGAGGCGGCGCGGCGCATTCTCGACGAGCTGCTCGAGAGGCTGGCCCGTGGCATCGCCTCTGCGGTGACCATCCTGAATCCGTCGACCGTGATCGTCGGCGGTGGCGTCTCACGGGCCGGCGAGAAGCTGCTCGAGCCGCTCGAGCGCCGCATCGCCGCCCTCGTGCCCGTTCCGCCGCGCGTCGTCCTCTCGACCCTGGGGGACGAGGCGGTTGCGCTCGGAGCGGCTCGACTCGCGCTCCTGGCTGTCGAGGAGCGCCTCTTCGACGTCGCCCTCATGGAGGCCGTGTGAGAGTTCTCGCCGTCGGCGCCCATCCGGACGATCTCGAGATCCTGTGCGGCGGGACGCTGGCCCGCTTCGTGCAGGAGGGCCACGAGGTCGTGATGTGCCATGCGACTCGCGGCGACCGTGGCAGCTTCGTCCACTCCTCGGAGGAGATCGCGCGCATCCGCGGCGGGGAAGCACGGAGGGCGGCCGAGATCTGCGGCGCCGAGTATGCGACGCTCGGCTTCAGCGACGCCGAGGTCAACGCGGCAGATCGTGACCAGCAGCGCGCCGTCGTCGACGTCATTCGTGACGCGCGACCCGATCTGATCCTCACGCACTCGCAGGGCGACTACATGGGCGACCACAACGAGATCTCGCGGCTCGTCTTCGACTGCAGCTTCTACGCCGCTCTGCCCCTCTACGAGACCGGCAAGCCGTACCACTCCGAGATCACTCCCATCTACTTCATGGAGACGATCATGGGACACGGCTTCCAACCGTCGGAGTTCGTCGACATCTCCGCCACCTTCGACACGAAGGTCGGAATGCTCGAGGCGCACGAGAGCCAACTCACGTGGCTGAAGGACCACAACGATGTCGACATCGTCGAGCAGATGAAGACGGTAAGCCGCTTCCGCGGGCAGCAGTGCGGCGTGATGTACGCGGAGGGCTTCGTTCCCTGCCTGACACACCTCAGAGGGACGACGCGGCGCCTGCTGCCGTGAAGGGAGGATCGTTGGCCATCGAGACCGAGTTCACCTACGGCCTGGCGCAGTTCATCAGCTTCCGCGACCTGTCGGCGTGCGAGCGCGTCAGGAGCATCCGCCGGAGCGAGCTGGCGGAGCATCCGAACCCCGAGTTCCGGATCCGGATCGTCGACGAGGCGGCTCGGTTTTACCGGGCATTCGCCGACGACATCGTGGGCCGGATCCGGGCCGCCCGCGACGACGGGCGTCAGTTCGTCGCCATCGTGCCCGTCGGGCCGATGCCGCAATACGAGCTCGCAGCGCGCATGATCAACGAAGAGCGCCTCTCGCTGGCGCACGTGCACACGTTCAACATGGACGAGTACGCGAGCGAGGACGGCGTCACCGCTCCTGTGTCGTGGCCGGGGTCCTTTCAGCGCGCGATGCTCGAACGCTTCTTCGCTCTCGTCGACCCCGACCTGCGCCCGCCCGAGAGTCAGATCCACTTCCCGACCACGGATGCGCTCGCCGACTACTCGAGCCGGCTCGAGGATCTCGGCGGCGCCGACGTCTGTTACGGCGGGATCGGCTGGTGCGGGCACATCGCTTTCTGGGAGTCCCACCTCGGCCACGAGTTCGAAGGCGACCTCGACGCCTACAAGCAGGCAGGCGCCCGCCTCGTGGAGCTGCATCCGATGACGATCATGCAGAACGCGCTCCACTCGTTCGGCGGCGACTGGTCGTGGGTGCCGCCGAAGGCGAACACGATCGGGCCGCGCGAGATCCTCGGCGCCCGGCACCGCAGCTTCTGGCTCGACGGCGACATCGGCGGAGGCCTGTCGTGGCAGCGCTTCATTGCCCGCCTCGTCGCGCACGGGCCGGTGTCCGAGTTCGTTCCCGGCTCGATTCTGCAAACGGTCCCGACGGACTACACGATGCTCGGCAGCGTCGCCGACGACATCGAGATCCACATGGCGTGATGAGCCCTACTGCGAGCTCACCGCATCGCGAAGACCTGGCTCACCGAGCATGGCGCCATGGAGGATTGAGCGAATCGGCGCCGGTCCCAAGAACGGGCTAGGGCTCCCGAAATCGGGAGCCCTTCAGAGCCCGGGCGCCGGCCGTCACGGCACCGAGGAACTTGACCTACGCAGCCCTGACCGATCCGGTGCGCTTGCCGCGGCCGTCGCGCGTCACCGATGCGTGTCCGCCGAAGCCGACGAGCAGGAACGACGCGCCGATCGCAGCGAAGACGAAGACGACGTTGCCCCAGTCGGACCCCTTCGACAAAGCGTGCGAGCTGACGGGAGTTGCGACGGGAGCATGGAGCGTCGGGACAGGAGCATGGAACTTCCCGGTCGAACCGCGTGTGCTGTAGGCCAGCGGGCTGCGACGGGAGTTGATCGCGGTCGCAATAGCCGGATCGAGCCCCTGCATCTGGGCCTGCAGCGCCGCGTCGCGGATGTAGGGCGAACTGTTCCCGTCGAGGATGACGGGAGGCTTCCCGAACGCCGCGGGGATCGCGAAGGCGGCGCACAACACTGCGAGACCGATCCCGGATGCCAGCCGGCGGAGGGTGTGAGCTGAGCCGATCATGTTCTCTCCTTGATCTCGGATCGCTTTCTGCGATCCATCTGCTCACACGACGGCGCGCCGCCTAAGGCGTGGTTAAGTCCGGGTTAGGTCGGGCCATCGGTCGGGCGCGTCACATCGCCCGCGCCCGGTTGTTGCGCGGGTTGTGCTCCACTTCCGCGAGCCCGAGCTGCTCCAGCACCGGCGGGACGTAGTTGGCAAAGCGCCCGCGCAGCCCTTTCTTCAGGCCGTACCAGCCGCCGACGGGATTGTCGTCGGCGCGGGCCCACGCCTCGACCGTGCCGACCGCTACCGGCTTGCCCTCGTCGGCGCTCCCCAGCGGCACCCAGTCGCCCGCCTTGCGCAGCATCGCGTGCAGGTCGTCGATCGCGCGCAGGTGGTAGCGCAGCTGCGTCTTGCCGACCTGCACGACGAGCGCGGGCGGGTCGGCTCCCTCGTCGCGGTAGGCGGAGTACTCCGACGTCCCCGGCGGCGTCGTCAGCCGCCAGGGATCGTCCCGCGTTCCCGTGCCGCCCAACTACCTCGCCCCGTCGAGCCACGGATCGCGGCCCGGGTCGCCGCCGCCCGCCGCGACTGCGAGCCGCGCCAGGTAGTGATCCCAGCCGTGCGTGTGCTTCTCGATCTCCTCCTGCGACGGCAGACCGGCATGCACGAAGCGCAGCCGCGTCCCGTCACCCTCCGGCTCGAGGTCGATCTCGATCGTCGAAGAGCCTGGCAGCACCGCCGACATCGAGTCCTCGCTCGGCTCCCAGCCGAACGTGTACACGAGCCGCCGCGGCGGATCGAGCTCGACGAACTCGCCCCGGGCCTTGTGTCCCGGAACCGGCGTCACCTGGAACAGCCCACCCGGCTCGGGGACAAGCGTTGCCTCGATGCCCATCCACCGCGTCAGCTTCTTGTCGTCGACGAGGAACTCCCAGACCGTCTCCGGCCGCGCGGCGATCGTCAGCTCGCGCACGTACGTGGTCGTCTCAGTCGCGCTTTCCATCGTTCTTCCTCTCCTCTCGTTCGGCTTCGCGTTTCAGCGCCTCGAGACGCGTGCCCCAGAACTCGTCCAGGAACGCGCGCAGCTCGGTCAGCCCTTCGGGCCGCGCCCGGTAGAGGCGCCTCGTCCCGTTCCGTCGCTCGCTCACGAGCCCGGCCTCCTTCAGGACGCTCAGGTGTTGGGAGACCGCGGGTCGCGACACGTCGAACTGCGACGCGATCTCGCCCGCCGACCGCTCCTCATCGCGGACGAGCTGCAGGATCGCCCGCCGGCGCGGCTCGGCGATTGCTTTCAGTGCGGCCTCCATCCCCATGAATGTAAGCAGATACTTACGTAAGTGTCAACTGACAGATAGACACTCGTGTGCCTGCTACGAGAGGAGGCGGTCGCCGGCCGGATCGAGGAGCGGCTGCTCGCAGACGACGGCGCGGCGGCGCGTCGCCGAGGATGCCGATCGTCAGCTCCGTGCCCACCGCGTGCATGCTCGACCGGAAGGTAGGCGAGGGCGATCGACCGCTCGATCGTGTGCCCGTAGCCGCCCGAGGAGACGTAGGCGACCGGCCGCTCTCCACCGGCGTAGACGGGCTCGAGCCCGTGAGCGTCGACTCCGTCGGCGTCGACCACGAGGCAGGAGAGCGCGTGCGTGGAGCCCTGCTCGCGCTCGCGCAGGAGGGCGTCGCGGCCGATGAAGTCGCCCTTGTCGAAGGCGACGAAGCGCTCGAGCCCGGCCTGCAGCGGAGACCAGTCGGCCGACATGTCCGCGCCCCACAGCCGGTAGCACTTCTCGAAGCGCATCGACTCGAGCGCCCGGTAGCCGAAGTCGACGAGACCGAGATCCTCGCCGGCCTCGAACAGCAGGTCGTACAGCGCCCGCTGCGCCTCGATCGGATGGTGCAGCTCCCAGCCGAGCTCGCCGACGTACGAGACCCGCAGCGCGAGCACGCGCGCGCGTCCGACCTCGACGTGGCGGGCGCGGAAGAAGCGGAAGCCCTCGCGTTGGAGAAATCGTCGCGCGAGACCCGCTGCAGCAGCTCGCGCGACCGCGGCCCGGCGATCGTGAGCACGCCGTAGCGCGCGGTGACGTTCTCGATCGCGCACCGACCCGTCCTCCGGGGCGTGGCGCTCGATCCAGGCGAGGTCGTGCGTCTCGGTCGCTGCCGCCGACACGACGTAGTAGCGGCCGGGTTCGACGAGCGGCGTCACGGTGACGTCGGTCTCGATGCCGCCCCGGGGCGTGCACATCTGCGTCAGCGCCATCCTCCCCATCTCGGCCGGCAGCCGGTTGGCGCACAGCCGGTCGAGCAGCGCCTCGGCGCCCGTCGCCGCTGACGACGAACTTCGCGAAGCTCGTCTGGTCGAGCACGCCGACGCCGCCGCGCACCGCGCGGCACTCCTCGCCGACCGCGTCGAACCAGTTGCCGCGGCCGAACGAGTACTCGTCGCGGGCGGGCCCCGACCTTGCGAACCAGAGCGGGCGCTCCCAGCCGGAGCGAACGCCCATCACGGCGCCCTTGGCCAGCGAGGCGGTCGTAGAGCGGGTCGGTCTTGAGCGGGCGGCCCGCCGGCCGCTCCTCCTCGGGGAAGTGGATCTTGTACTCGTCCTCGAACACCTCGGACGCGCGTTGCACGACGTACGACGTCGAGCGCGCGTAGTCGCCGAAGCGGCGGACGTCGAGCTCCCACATGTTGTCGCTCGGCTGGCCGTCCACGATCCACTCGGCCGCGTACTTCCCGGCGCCGCCGCCGAACACGATCCCGAAGATCGAGAAGCCCGCGAGCACGTGCAGCCCCGGCCGGCCCGGCACCGGCCCCATCAGGCAGCGGCCGTCGGGCGTGTAGCCGTCGGGGCCGTTGATCACGGTCTTGATCCCCACCTCGCCGAAGCGGGGGATGCGCTCGGCGGCCGCGACGAGGCAGTCCTCGATCTGCTCGAGGTTCGGCGGCAGCAGCCGGCCGTGGAAGCCCTCGGGGATCCCGTCGAGCGCCCACGTCAGCGGGTTGCGCTCGAACGGCCCGACGAGCAGGCCACCGACCCTCCTGGCGCGCGTAGAACGAGTTGTCCGGATCGCGGAAGACCGGCAGCTCGACCGTGCGTCGACTCGATCTCGGGCATCGGATCGGTCACCAGGTAGTGGTGCTGCAGCGGGACGATCGGCAGCTCGACGCCGGCGAGCCGCCCGACCTCGCGCGACCACTGGCCCGCCGCGATCACGACGTGCTCGGCCCGGATCTCGCCCGCGGAGGTCGACACGGTCCAGCCGCCGCGCTCGCGGACCAGCTGCGTCACCCGCGTGTGGCGGAGGATGGTGGCGCCGCCGTCGACGGCGCCCTTCGCGAGCGCGTTCGTCAGGCTCGTCGGATCGACGTGCCCGTCGGTCGGCAGGTACGCCGCGGCGAGGACGCCGTCGGGTCGCGCGAGTGGGAACAGCTCGATCGCCCGCTCGGGCGAGACGATCTCGAGCGGCACACCCACGCTCTCCGCGATCCCGCGCACGTGCTCGAACTGGTGCAGCCGGTCGCGGGTCGTGCCGATCCGGACGCTGCCGCATTGGTGGAAGTCGACCGGGAGGCCCGTCTCCTGCTCGAGCGCGCCGTACAGCTCGACCGACGTCTTGAGTAGCTGCATCAGGTTGTAGCTCTGGATGAACTGCGTGCAGAGGCCGGCAGCGTGCCAGGTCGAGCCGCTCGTGAGCTCGTTCTCCTCCACGAGCGCCACGTCGCTCCAGCCGAGCCTGGTGAGGTGGTACAGCGTCGAGACGCCCCCGATGCCGCCGCCGACGACGACGACGCGCGCCTCGGCGATCACCCGCTCCTCCTCGTCCTCGCGCGCGGCGACGACCTCGCGGAAGCTCCGCCAGGCCGAGCGCATGATCTCGACCGACTCGTCGGGCTCACCGCGCTCGAGGGCGGCGATCAGGTCGCGGCGGTACGAGCGCCCAACCTCGACGATCGACTCCGTGTACCAGAGGTACAGCACGCGGTCGAAGCGCGGGCCGATCGACGACAGCGCGCGGTCGAACTCGGGATTGCCGGTCGCCGCGTAGACGATCCCATGCATCGCGTGGATGCCGGCCAGTGCCTCGATCAGCTCGCCGGCCGCGGCGTGCGCCGCTGCGCGGTCGAGCGCGGCGCGCATGGCGCCGATGCCCTCCGCGTCGAGCACCGGCACGCCGAGCTCGTAGGCGCGCACCATCAGCGCCTCCATCACGTCGAGGACGTCGAGCGCCGTGCGCCGCGTGAGCGGCGCGATGCGGTGCGCGCGGCGGGGCAGCTCCTCGACGAGCCCGTCGGCGACGAGGCGCTTGACCGCCTCGCGTACCGGCATCGCGCTGAGGCCGAAGGCCACCGCGAGGTCGTCGATCACGAGAGGGGAGCCGGGTGCGAGGCGGCCCGAGACGATCGCCTCCCGCAGGCCCGGCGAAGGCCTGGTCGCGCAAGTAGCGGGGCTGGATGGGGGCGAGTGGGATCGTGTTGAACTCTTTCTCGCGATCGTGTAGACATGCTTCATATCTGAGATCCAAGCCGGGAATCAAGGAGAGGTGGGCAAGCCGGTGTCCGAGTCGCACTACTTCGATCCCTCCGCCTGGCGGCTCGCCCCGGCGCGCACGGTTCATGTCGCGATCGACGACCAGAACGACTTCCTGCACCCGGACGGGTGGTACGCGACGCACGAGATCGACATCGCCCACATGCGGCGCGTGATCGAGCCGACGAAGGTGCTCAACGAGGAATGCCGCCGCCGCGGCGTCCCGATCGTGTGGACGCGCCACGGCACGCGCGGCCTCGACGACGGCGGCCCGTTCATGGCGAAGCGCGATGCTCCTGCGCGACGGCGGGCTCCGCACCGGCACGTGGGGCTACGAGATCCTCGAGGAGCTCGACGCCCGCCCGGAGGACTGGACGATCGAGAAGACGCGGCTGTCGGCGTTCTTCCAGACCAACCTCGAGCAGATCCTGCGCGCGCTCGGCGCGGAGACGGTGATCATCACCGGGCGTGCTCACGAACCAGTGCGTCGGCGCGACGTGCAAGGACGCGCTCTTCCGCGACTTCAAGCCGATCGTCGTCGAGGAGTGCGTCGGCACGGCGACGCCGCACCTCCACGATCCCGCGATCGAGATGATCAGCGTCGGCTGGGGGCAGGTGAACACGCTCGAGCAGACGCTCGAGGAGCTCCGCACGTTCCCGCTCGCCGGCGGCGAATCCGGCGACGAGTAGAGAGGAGAGGACGTTGGGCACGATCGGCTCCCAGTTCCTGGCGCAGGACTTCGAGGAGTGCATCGCATCGGTGCAGAAGGCGGAGGAGGCGGGCTACAGCCACGCCTGGTTCGTCGACTCCCAGCTCCTCTGGCAGGACTGCTTCGTCTACATGACCCACGCGCTCGCAGCGACGGAGCGCATCGTCGTCGGCACCGCCGTGACGAACCCGTACACGCGCCACGTCACGGCCACTGCGAGCATGTTCACGACGCTCGCCGGGCTCCATCCGGGGCGCGTCGCGCTCGGCATCGGGCGGGGCGACAGCTCGGTGCGAACGATGGGCCTGAACCCGGTCAAGACGTCCGTGCTGGAGGAGTCGGTCGCGGATGCTGCGCGAGCTGATGGCGGGCCGACACGTCGACGATCAACGACGCCGACGTGCACCTGCGCTGGCTCGAGCAGCGACCGGCGATCCCGATCATGATGCCCGCGACGGGGCCCAAGAACCTGCGGCTCGCCGGCGCGCTGGCCGACCGCGTGATGCTCTACGTCGGCGTCGACGAGACCGTCGGTGCGCTGGGCGATCGACCACGTGCGGGCGGGCGCCGAGGAAGCAGGGCGCGACCCGGACGCCGTCAAGCTCTCGGTCCTCACCGCGATGTGGGTGAGCGACGACCAGGACGAGGCCTGGAACAGCTGCCGCTGGGCGCCGGCCGCCTGCGCGAACCACATCGCCGACACGATGCAGCGCAACCCGGCCCACGGCATGCCCGAGACGATGACGCGGCTGCCGCAGAGCCGGGACGACTACGACTACTACGAGGGCCACCTCTCGTCGGACGCGGACCACACGGCGTACCTGACCGGCGAGCTGATCGACGACTTCGCGATCGCGGGCTCGGCCGCCAAGGTGCGCGGCAAGGTGCAGGAGCTCTTCGGCCTCGGGATCGACGAGATCTCCTGCGCCTACCTGAACGGGCAGCCTCGACCAGATGGACACCGTCGGCCGCGAGATCATCGCCGCCGACGCAATCGCAAACGCCTAGGAGGAAGACACGAGCATGAAGCGCATCGGAGTCGACGTCGGCGGCACGTTCACCGACCTGATCCTCGTCGACGAGGAGTCGGGGCGGATCACCGTCGACAAGGTCCCGTCCACTCCCGACGACCCCGCCCGCGGCGTCGTGGACGGCATCCGCGGGCTGTGCGCCAAGGCGGACGTCGACCTCTCGCAGATCGACAACCTCCTGCACGGCACGACGGTGGCGACGAACATCGCGCTCACCCACAGTGGCGCCGAGGTCGGGATGATCACGACCGAGGGGATGCGCGACATCCTCCACATCGCCCGCCACAAGAAGCCGCTCAACTTCTCGCTCCAGCAGGAGCTGCCCTGGCAGTCGCGGCCGCTCGTCAAGCGCCGCCACCGGCTGACGGTGAAGGAGCGCGTGACGGTGCCGCACGGCGACGTGCTCGTGCCGCTCGACGAGGACGAGGTGCGCGAGCGCGTCCGCGAGCTGCAGGGCCGCCGGACGTCGAGGCCGTGGCGGTCTGCTTCCTGCACAGCTACCTCAACCCGGCCCACGAGCAGCGGGTCAAGGAGATCCTGCTCGAGGAGTTCCCGGAGGCCTACCTCTCCGTCTCGAACGAGGTGCTGCCGCTGTACCGCGAGTTCGAGCGCTTCTCGACCGTCGCCCTCAACGCCTACGTCGGGCCGAAGGTGTCGCGCTACGTGGCGCGCTTCGACGACGCGATGCGGGAGGCGGGCTTCAGCCACGGCGTGCAGCTGATGCAGTCCTCGGGCGGCATGGCGACGGTCGAGTCGGCGGCGCAGCGGCCCGTCAACCTGCTCATGTCGGGCCCGGTCGCGGGGCTGATCGGCGGCATCTGGGCCGGCCGGATGGCGGGCTTCGACAACGTCGTCACGCTCGACATCGGCGGCACCTCCGCCGACATCGGCGTCGCCGCCGGCGGTCAGCTGCGCATGCGCCACCTGCTCGACACGAAGATCGGCGACTACCAGGCGATGGTGCCGATGGTCGACATCGACACGATCGGCGCCGGCGGCGGCTCGATCGCGTACGTCGACCAGGGCGGCGTGTTCCGCGTCGGCCCGCAGTCCGCCGGTGCCGACCCGGGCCCGGCCTGCTACGGGCGCGGCGGCACGCTGCCGACCTCGACGGACGCGCAGCTCGTGCTCGGCCGCCTGCGCTCCGACCGCGGGCTGCTCGGCGGCGCGATGCAGCTCGACCGCGACCTCGCCGAGCAGGCGATGAGCACGATCGCCGGACGAGCTCGGGATGACGGTCGAGGAGGCGGCGCTCGGCGCCCTCCAGATCCAGAAGTACGGGATGACCCAGGCGATCGAGCTCAACTCGGTGCGGCGCGGCTACGACCCGCGCGAGTTCACGCTCGTCGCCGCCGGCGGCGCGGGGCCGCTGTTCGCGTGCGACATCGCGCTCGAGCTCGAGATCGCGCGCGTGCTCGTGCCGCCGCACCCGGGCATCCTCGCCGCGACGGGGCTGCTCGCGACCGATCTCCAGCACGAGTTCGTCGGCCACCGAGCGCCACGCGCTCAAGAGCCTCGACAAGGCGCAGCTGTCGGCGCGCTTCGACGAGCTCGTCGAGCAGGCCGTCGCACAGCTCGACGCCGACGCCGTCCCGGACGACCGCCGCCTCGTGCGGCGGCTCGCCGACTGCCGCTACGCCGGGCAGGGCTACGAGGTGCGCACCGAGGTGCCGGCCGGCGCCGTCGACGACGCCTGGGTCGAGGAGCTGAAGGAGCGCTTCCACGCCGCGCACGAGCTCGAGTACGGCCACCGCTTCGACGCGGCGATCGAGATCATCAACATCCGCGCCGTCGGCATCGGGCGCGTCGACGAGCTGCAGCCCGCGCCGCTCGAGGCCGGCGACGGCGACCCGTCCGGAGCGGAGACGCTCGAGCGCGAGGTCGTGTTCGAGGTCGACGGGCGCGGCCGAGCAGCATCTCACGCCGTTCTACGAGCGCGAGCGGCTGCGCGCCGGCGACCGGCTCGTCGGGCCCGGCGATCGTCGAGCAGTACGACACGACGACCGTGATCCCGCCGGGCCTCGACGGCCGAGATCGACCGTCACGGCAACATCGTCATCGACTGCACGCACGCGGCCGCGCACCGAGCGCGGCGCGCGGCGCCGGGCTCTCGACGCCGATCCTGATGCGCGTCGTCGGCGGCGCGTTCGCCTCGATCGCGAAGGAGATGGCGGGCGTGCTCTACCGCATGTCGTACTCCTCGATCATCCGCGAGTCCGAGGACCTCGGCGCCGGCATCTTCGACCGCGAAGGGCAACAACCTGGCCGAGTCGGACTCGACGCCGATGTTCATGGGCGCGATGCCGAAGATCGTGAAGAACGTGATCCGGATCCTCGGCGACGACATCCACGAAGGCGACGTGATCCTGCACAACGATCCCGTACGCCGGCGCCACGCACTCGCCGGACGTCGCGATCGTCATCCCGATCTTCCACGAAGGCGAGCTCGTCGGCTTCTCGGGCGCCTCGGCGCACGTGCTCGACATCGGCGGCGCCTACCCCGGCCTGGCCATCGACCTCGTCGACAACTGGTCGGAGGGGAACATCTACCGCGCGCGTCAAGCTGCAGGAGAAGGGCGTCTGGCAGGACGGCCTGTGGAAGCACATCCTCGAGAACGTCCGCACGCCGAGCTTCAACAACGGCGACATCCAGGCGATGATCGCCGCCTGCGAGCTGGCGACGCGGCGCTACGCCGAGCTGCTCGACCGCTACGGCGAGGAGACGGTGCTCGGCGTCGCGCAGGCGTGGCTCGAGTACTCCGAGCAGATGCTGCGGCAGGAGATCGCGAAGGTGCCCGACGGCCGCTACGAGACCGAGGTCGGCTGGCTCGACGACGACGGGCGCACGCGCGGCGTGCAAGCTGCCGGTCAAGGTCGCGGTCGTGATCGAGGGCGACGAGATCACGTTCGACCTGACCGGCTCGAGCGACGAGGTGCCGACGGGCTACAACTGCCCGTTCGAGGGCACGACCGTCTCGGCGATGACGTTCATCACGCGGATGATCTTCCTCGACGAGGCGACCTACCCGGTGTTCGTGCCGCAGAACGAGGGGATGCTCGCGCCGGTCAACGTCGATCGCGCCGCTGGGCTCGATCTTCAACCCCAACTATCCCGCGCGCGTGCTTCGCCCGCTTCTGCCAGGTGCAGCGCGCGGTCGACCTCGCGCTGCGCGCGCTCGCGCCGGTCATCCCGGACAAGATCACCGCGGGCAACTCCGCGCACCTCGCACTTCCTCGCCTACTCGGGCTTCAACGAGGAGGAGGGCGAGTACTGGGTCTACCTCGAGGTGGACGAGGGCTCGTACGGCGGCCGGCCCGGGCGCGACGGGCTCGACTCCGTCGACTGCCTGATCGCCAACACGCGCAACAACCCGATCGAGGAGCTCGAGTGGCGCTTCCCGATGCGGACCGAGCGCTACGAGCTGCGCGACGACCCGTGCGCGGCCGGCAAGTGGCGCGGCGGCATCGGCATGGTGCGCGTCAACCGCTTCCTCGTCGACACGATCGTCACCTGCGAGGGCGACCGCTACGAGTCCGACCCGCCGTGGGGCATCTTCGGCGGCCACGAGGGCACGCTCGCGCACGGCAAGGTCACCGGCGCCTGACGGGCGACGTCGAGTTCTGGCCGGCGAAGTTCACCGGCAAGACGCTGCAAGCCGGATCGACGATCGAGCTCGCCGTGCCGAACTCGGGCGGCTACGGCGATCCGCTCGAGCGCGACCCCGACGCGGTGCTCTCCGACGTGCTCGACGGCTTCACGACGGTCGAGCTCGCCGAACGCGACTACGGCGTCGTGATCGACCCCGAGACGATGACGCGTCGACGCCGAGGCGACCGCCAAGGCGCGGGCGGCGGCGATGGTGTGACACGACCGCGGCAGCGCCATGGCGGGCCTTGCTCGAGGCGGGGTATCGACTACGTCTGCCTTTGGACGATCTCCTCGAGCCGGGAGCCGACCCGCGCGGCCGAGACGACGTTGCCCTTCTGCTCGTACAGTTGCGCGGCCTCTTCCAGAGCGGCGGCGGCTTCCTGCGGGCGAGCAGCCTGACGGAGGACCTCGGCGAGGCTCACGAGCGCGTCGCCGTGCGAGTCGAGAAAGTCGCTTGCCGCCGCGAACGCGACCGCTTCGCGGGCAAGCATCTCGGCCGACTCGAGCTCTCCTCTGTGCGCGAACACCTGCGCGCGCGTGGTGCGCCAGAGAATGTGGGAGTGGATGTCGTTCGGTCGTGCTGCCTCCTCGCTTTCCCGGCTGAGCTGCTCCGCCTCGTCGTACCGTCCCTGCGCGCACGTCGCACGTGAAAGCAAGCCCGCGACCGAGGAGAAATGGCTCTTCTCCCCGATCCTCCTGAGGGCCTCATACCCGGGCCGAAGCTCGCGCTCGGCGGCGACGGGATCGTCTATCAGGCTGAAGAATCCGAAGTTGATCGCGAAGAGCCAGATCGACTCCCCGAGCTCGTCCACCGCGTGGCGCCAGCGCACGAGCAGCTCGTTTGCCTGCTCCACTCTTCCTTGCATCGCCTGGATATTGGCGAGCACCGAGAGGACGGTCGGCTCGAGGATCGGATCCCGTCCGACGTCCGCGAGCAGGCCTTCGCAGCGGGCAGCCGCTTCCGGCGCCGGAGTCGGGCCGAGCATGAGGGCGACGCAGAGCCACTCGACGATCTCTCGCAGCTCGAGCCGGTCACCCGCGAGACGCGCATGCTCGAGCGCGCGGCTCGAGGCCTCAGCGCTCGGCCCTCCTCTCCGGGCGAGGTAGTGCGCCTGGGCAACGAGCCGCCAGGCGCGCGCGAGCCCGAGCTCATCGCCAAACTCCCCGAACACGGCGATCGCGTGCTCTGCGACCTCGAAGAGCTCCTCGGGCGCAACGTCCGGCTGCGTAAACAGCCGCAAGAACCCCCGCTGCACGAGCGCGTGTGCCTCCAGGCCTCGATCGTCCGTGGCGGCTGCCGCCGCCACAGCCTCCGTCAGCACCCTGTCGGCCCAGCTCAGGTCGCCGCTCAGCCCCTGAACGACCCGGGCGTTCGGGATGAGACCGACACGCGATGGATCGTCCGCCGGCAGCAGCGCGACGGCACGAGAGATCAGGTTCACCGCTGCGGCGGCGTCGCCGCGGGTGAACGCCCTGTGGCCGGCGGCACCGAGCCGCTCGGCCGCCTCCCGTGCAAGCGGCCGGGTCGCATCGTCGACCGGCCCGAGCTCGGCCCGGTACAGGAAGGTCTGCTCGAGGTGGTAGCCGATGATCTCCTCGTAGCCGGGTGTCCGCTCACTCGTTCGTTCCTCGAGCCAGCGCCCGAACAGCTCGTGCAGCTCAGCCCGCGCTGTCTTCGGAATCGAGTCGTAGGCGGCATCGCGGATCAGGAGATGGCGGAAGCGGAAGGCGCGCTCGCCCATGTGCTCCGGCTTGTCGGGCCGGATCAGCTCCTTGCGCACGAGCGCGGCGAGGTGCGTCCCGACCGACGGTCGCAGCGCCTCAGGCGCGAGCTGTGTGACTGCACCCTCGTGGAAGACCTTGCCCTCGACCGCCGCCCGATCGATCACGGCTCGCTCGTCGGCCCCGAGGCGGTCGAGGCGGGCAGCGAGCAATGCGTGGATCGTGGGCGGCACGGGTACCGCGGCCAGATCGCGCGTCGCGGCCCAGCGCCCGTTCTCACGAACGAGCAGACCGTCGTCGATCAGCATCGACAGCATTTCCTCGACGAAGAGCGGATTGCCCTCCGACGCCTCCGCAATGCGCTTCCCGACCTCTTCGGCCAACTCGACCTGACCGACCAGGTTCTCGATCAGGCGGCCGCATTCGTCATCGGAGAGAGGCTCGAGCAGGACCGAGGTCGCGTTCAGCTTGCCGCCTCCCCAGCCCGGACGGACATCGAGCAGCTCCGGCCGGGCGAGGCAGACGAGCAGGATCGGGGCGCCTCGAGCCCAGTCGGCGATGTGCTCGATGAGGTCGAGGAAGGTCGCCTCACCCCAGTGGATGTCGTCGAAGACGAGCAGCAGCGGATGACCACCCGCAAGCGTTTCGAACAGCATCCGCACGGCCGTGAAGCCGTCCTCCGCCCCACCCCCGCCCTCGGCGATACCGATCAGCTCCGCCACCTGCTGTGCCGCGAGCTCGCCGCCCTGTTCCCCCTCCAGCGCGCGGGCGAGCTTGGCACAGCTCTCCTCGGGCGAGTCGCCGTCCTCGAGCTCCACAGCTCCCTTCACCGCCTCCAGCAACGGCCAGAAGGTGATCCCCTCGCCGTACGGGAGGCAGCGCCCACGCGCCACCAGCGCTTGGCCGGCGAGCTCGCCGACGAGCTCTCGCACGAGCCTCGACTTGCCAACGCCCGCCACACCGAGCACGGTGAACAGCTGGCAGGAACGGTCGCCGACAGCCTGGTCAAAGGCGTCGTGCAGACGGCGTCGCTCTCGTTCGCGGCCGATCATCGGCGAGACCAGACGTCTGCGAAGGCCCGGGGCCGTCTCTGCCAGCTCGACGAGGCGCCAGGCGTCGTCTGCCGGCTCCGTAACGACCGCATCCCGTACGAGCCGGCGGGTCGCCTCGTCGACGAGGATCTCCCCCGGCGCGGCTACATGTCCGAGACGGGACGAAGACGTCAGCGGCGCGCCCGTGGCCCACGACCTGCGTTCGCCGTCCCCGCCGGTGACGACCTCGCCTGTCGAGATCCCGATCCGGATGTCGAGCCGAAGCGGCCATCCGGCCGTCAGCTCGGCGGCGAGGCTGGAGAGAGCGTCGCGCGCTTCGGCTGCGGCTCGCACGCCACGTAGGGCGTCATCCTCGTGTGCGACCGGCAGCCCAAAGACCGCAATGACCGCATCGTCCGCCACCGTCTCGACGCTGCCGCCGTGGTGCTCGACTGCAGACTCGACCTCCCGGAAGGCTCGACGGGTAACGCGCCGCAGCGCCTCCGGATCAAGGTCCTCTCCGCGCGGAGAGGAGATCGCAAGCCCGACGAAGACACCCGTGACGGTCTTCCGCGCCTCACGGGCGACGGGCTCGGAACCCGCCGGCTCTGGAGGCGCCGACGCCGACTGCTCGGACTGCACGGGTTCGGTCACGGGCAGGTCGAGCGCCGGATCCTGGTTCAGGATCGCCTGGTGCAGGTCGCGGAGGGATCGGCCGGGATCGATGCCGCGCTCCTCGACCAGCGCCGAGCGGGCGGCCTGATAGGCCTCGAGTGCCTCCGCCTGGCGACCGGAGCGGTAGAGACACGTCATGAGCTGGGCACGGACACGCTCCCTGAGCGGATGCTCGGCTACCAGGGCTTCGAGCTCGCCGATCAACTCGGTGTGGCGGCCGCGGGCGAGGTCTTGCTCGATGCGTCTTTCGAGGCAGACCAAATGGAGCTCCTCGAGCCGACCGATCTCGGCCTGCGCGAAGCGCAGGTGGGCGAACTCCGCCAGCGGCGGGCCGCGCCACAGCGACAGGGCCTCGTCGAACTCCCCCGCGTCATGGAGGCGCTGAAAGCGTTCGAGGTCGAGCGCGTCGGGCTCCACACGGAGTAGGTAGCCGGGCGCCTTCGTCTCGAGGTGGTGCCTGCCGAGCAGCTTGCGCAGTTGCGAGACGTGCACCTGGAGAGCCTTGACGCCGGTATCGGGCGGCTGCTCCTCCCAGAGCGCGTCGATCAGGCGATCGCTCGAGACGACCCGGTTTGCGTGCAAGAGCAGCATCGCCAGCAGCAGGCGCTGCTTGGCGCCGTTGACCTCGACTATCCGCCCGTCCTCACTGGCCTCGAGTGGCCCGAGAATGCCGTACCGCATCAGCGCCCGCCCTTTCCAGCGCGACCCTACGCCTCCGTCGGCCGGCACACAAAAGCCTGCCGTTACCCAGCGCTTACCCCCGCCTTGCCGACCGGCGCTCTACTCAGCTCGAGAAGCCGCGACGGGCGGCTCACGACGAAGGAGGGATCAGCATGACACCGAGCAACCCCATCCGGTTCACACAGGCCCTTGTACTCGCGGTGATCGTTTTTGCCTTCGCGGTGCCGGCCGTGGCACTGGGCGGCTCGAACCAAAGCACGTCGTCGCGAGATTGGTTCGAACGGTACGCGGCAGCGCATCCGTTCGGCCACGGGATCGTCGGCTCGACACCGGCCCCCGACGTATTCGAGCGCTATGCCGCCACCCACGCGACCACCGTCCTCACCGACGGACGCTCACCGGACACGCGCGATGCTGCCGCAGCCGCCCAGGCCCGGCTTGCGGGCGGGCCTTCGCAGCAGACGTCATCGTCGCGGGACTGGTTCGAGCGGTACGCAGCAGCGCATCCGTTCGGCCACGGGCTCGTGGGCTCGACACCGGCGCCCGACGTGTTCGAGCGCTACGCCGCCACCCACGCGACCACCGTCCTGACCGACGGACGCTCACCGGACACGCGCGACGCTGCCGAGGCTGCACAGCTTCGGCTCGCAAGCGGGGCTTCGCAGCAAACACTGATCGCCGCGAGCGGATCTCAGCCGACCGGCAGCGTACGGCCCGGCGGGTTCGACTGGGGCGACGCGTCACTGGGCGCCGGTGCCGCACTCGCTCTGATCCTGCTGGTCGGTGCTGCGGGGTACACGCTTCGCCATCGAGGACGCGTGCTCGTCTCGTAGCCCTGCGGTCGGCTCGATGTGATGCGCCGCCCGGCTCGAACGATCACCCCACCTGGAGAAAGGCCGCTGCGGCGGCCTTTCTCCGTCGCACTACGCATCCCCGTGCCAAACCATCTTTGCGTCGCGCGGGTAGTAGCTTTCATGGCAATGCGGATGCTGCTTGCGTTGCTCTCGACTATTGCCGTGACGGCGGTCGGTAGGGGTCACCGTCACCCCGCTCGCCGAGGGCGCACCACTGCAGGCGAGCGCCGCTGGTCGATCCGCCGAGACACGGGAGCAGACCATGCGCCGCGTTGTCCGCACCTGGAGCCGGCGGCTCAATGCAGGCGACAACGCCGGCATTGCGCAGCTCTTTCGCACGCCGGCGATCTTCGTCCAGGGAACGCACGCGTACAGGCTCGATACGGCCAAGCAGATCGCGATCTGGCACTCGGCGCTCCCCTGCTCCGGGCGCGTGACCTCGATCCGCATCGCCGGGAGATTCGCCACGGCGACGTTCGTGCTCGGGAACCGCAAGGGCAGCCGCTGCGACGCGCCGGGCGCGACGGTGGCGGCCAGGTTCGAGATCGTCCGCGGCAAGATCGTCTCGTGGGTGCAGTTCCCAGAGCCCGTGCCGGGAGCTCCGGGGAAAGTGGCCTGATCCGAGGGTCTGGTTCGGCGCGCGCATCGGTGCCGGTGCTCGGGCGGGTTGACGACGTGGGTGGCTGAGCGCACGCGTGGGCGCTCGGCGCCGAAACGCTGCCTTGCTCGTGCTCGCCGCGCTGGGCGTCTGCGCGTTCCTCGCCGACCTCGGCCCGGCGCCGGCCCCGTTGACGGGCTGAGCTCGGCACTGACCTACCTCGGTCTCTGGCTCCAGACGGTCTCCGGCCGCGTCTGCAGCAGGAACACTTCCCGCGGGCCCCCGACGCCCGGACCGATCGCCCACTCGATGTCCTGCGGAGCTCCGAGCGCCCGCTCGACACGTTTGCCGAGCGAAGCCAGTTCGACAACCTCTCCGTCGGCGAGACAGGCCAGCGGCTGCTGTTCTTCCGGCACAGCGACGAGACGCACCTCACCGTCCCGCGGGTCGAAGCGGTAGGCGACGTGCTTCGCCGAGAGTGTCCGCGCGCGGATCTCGAGCGTCACCTTGTCCACTGCGTAGCGGTCAGGAGACACCTCTCCTGCGACGACGGCCTCCCCGAGACCGAAGGAGCCCTCGATCGCGATCTGCGACCGGTCCCCGGTCACCGGGTCGATCGTGAACATCACCCCCGCGGCTTCGGCCGCAACCATCGTCTGCACCACGACTCCCATCGCCGTCTCGCCGGGACGAACGTCGGCACGGCGCGCGTAGGAGAGCGCCTGCGGCGTGAAGAGGCTCGCCCAGCAGCGCACGACAGCCCTCGCGACCGCGTCCTGTCCCTGAATCCAGAGATACGTCTCGTGCTCGCCCGCGAATGAGGCCTCGGCAGCGTCCTCACTGATCGCGCTCGAGCGGATCGCGACAGGAAGCTGCCCGCCGCCGTCGAGCGCGTCATAGGCACGCGTCAGCTCATCGCGCACGGGGCCGATGAGCTCGCGCTCCTCGAACAGCAGGCGGATCCGCGCGGATGCCTCGACCTGCGCCTCGAGCGAGTCGGCGCCCCGGAGCAGCGCGTGGATCTTCCCGTCGAGCCCCGTCTCCGAGACGAACTCACGGTAGGCGTGCGTGCCGAGCGCGAAACCGGGCGGCACATGCAGGCCCTCACGTCGGAGCGAGCCGAGCCCAACCGCCTTGCCGCCGACCATCTCGGCCAGGTGCTGCTCGCAATCATCCAGGGCGAAGACGTAGCCCACGCTCAGCCGAGGATCGTGACGACGCCGGTGTTGGCGTCGACGTGGAGCCGGTCGCCGGTCTTGATCCGCTTCGTCGCTGTGCCGGTGCCGACGACGGCGGGCAGACCGTATTCGCGGGCGACGATCGCCGCATGGCACATGATCCCGCCCGTGTCGAGTACTGCAGCCGCGATCTTGCCGAACACGGGCGTCCAGCTCGTCGACGTCGACGGCGCGACGAGGATCTCCCCCTGCTCCAGCTCGCCGAGCTGGTCGGGGCGCAGGATCACACGGGCTCGGCCCTCGGCCACGCCCGGCGAGCCCGCGAACCCGGTCAGCACGCCCCCGCCGGCGCCTTCGGAGGATCCCAGCCAGTCCTGGATGCGCTCGCCGGTGATGCCCCAGAGCATGACCGTGATCGGCTCGGTGATCGCGTCGGGCGCTGGGCCGAGGGCCGGGGGTGGAACCCACTCGCGCATTGCCTCGTAGATCACCTTGCGCCGCTCGACGATCGGCGGCCAGTACGCGGGGCCCCGAGGAGCCCCCGCTCCGCCTGTGCTCCAGAAGAGCCGAAGCTCTTCCAGGGCCGCACGCACCTCGTCATGGCGCAGGTAGAAGACGTCTTCCTGGTCGATCAGGAAACCGTTCGCGGCGAGCAGCGCCCCGAACTCACGCGCCTTGTTCCAGAAGATCGCGTGGTACCGGTGGTCGATGTAGAAGTTGTGGCTCTCGACGTAGGGAAAGACCTTCCGCGCGAGCGCAAGACTGTCGTCGAAGGCCTGAATCGTCTCGTCTCCGAGGAGCGCGCGGTACTCGAGTGTGATGCGGTCGCGCTCGGCGATCACCGCCTCGTATGGGCGAGAGATGTCCTCTCCTGCCGCGAGCCGCTCGATATAGGAGCCGATCATCGCGATCGGAAGCGTCGTGTCGTCGATCCAGGAGCGGTGGTGATGGTAGAGGCCGTTTCCGTAGGAAAAGTAGAACCAGGGATTCTTCGTCTCGTCGAAGTCGGCGAGCCAGCGCGCTCCCGCCTCGCTGTCCGCAAGGCCGGCACGGAGCTCGTCCTCGCCCTCCGCTGCCTTGACGGCCGTGTCTACGTCGAGCTCGAGCGCGAGCCGCGCGAGCCGCCTGAGCTCGTCGTCCGGCCTCCATAGGGCCACGTCGATCCCCGAGACCATCTTGGCCATCGTCTGCTCCGCGATCCCGGGAAAGGTCTGCCGGCAGAGATCGTAGAAGACGAGGTAGGCCCCGTAGCCGAGGTTGAGGAGCTCGAAGTGGTACTGCAGGACGCGGTCGAGGCCCTCGAGCAGGCGGTCGTACGCCACGAGCAGTGCGAGGCTCGAGCCCCACCCGCGACCCTCGGTGACGACAGCCTCGTCTTCGAATTCGGGCAACTCCGGCACCTCGAGCGCCTCGAGCTCTCGGGTTGCCGCGTCGACTTTGGTCTGCCACCGGGCGTAGAGCTCGTCCCAGTGCTCGTAGTAGTAGCCGCCCCGCTTCGCGAACAGCTCCGACCGTTGCGCAAGAGTCGCCTCATCGGTGACCGAGTTGGCGCTGATGTAGACGTAGCCGTTCAGGACACGCTGCTCTACGCCGAGGGAGGAAGGGACAACGAAGAGGCGCACGCTCGCCTGGTTCAAACCGACAAATGCGGCATCCATCGTCACTGCGTCGAACGGGTAAAAGGGCTCGGCGTAATGCACTCCGTCCTGGAACCAGAAGCGGCTCTCGTCGAAGGCGCGGCGATCCTCGCTGAAGGCCATGTGGTACGGGTACATCTCCTGCCAGCCCTCACAACCCGGGGGGATCGGCACCTCGAATGGGCTCGGGAAACTCGTGCTCGTGACCGCTTTCGTTGCCATCACCGACCGCCCTTCGTCCGGGCAGCGAGCCCGAGAGTGCGAGAGTCGTATCACGCAGGACATCGTTCAGCTCGGCGAGGGCCGACCCCGGTTCGAGACCGAGGCCGGCGCTTGCCTGACCGGCTATCGACCCGAGGTGCCGAATGTCGCCTTCAACGCGGCGGGCGTCATCGAGGTGACCGTCCGCACGTACTTCTCAGTCTTGGGCGACAACCCAAGGGCGTCGATCGCGTCGACGTTGCCGGTGCCGAAGGTCGCCCTGAGTTCGGCGGGCGTCATTGCCGTGATCGCTCGGACGTACTTCTCTGCCTTGGGCGAGAGCCCGAGACCATCGATCGCGTCGACGTTGCCGGTGCCGAAGGTCGCCTTCAGCTCGGCGGGCGTCATCGAGGTGATCGCCTGCACGTGCTGCCGCTCGCTCGGGCTGAGAGACGAAAGCACCGACGCCGTCGTAGGAACGGTCGTCCGCGCAGTGTGAGTGCCGGCGTCCACGATGGACGCTACTGCCCAGGTGCCGGCCACGGCAACTGCTGCAACCGTCGCGATGAGACCGAGCAGGCGGGTGCGCCTGATCTGGACAGTGGCCGGCATGTTGGTCATGACGTTCATCGAACTTCTCCCTTCATCGGTGTGACGGTTAGGGCGGGCACGATCCGGTCGAACGACAGGCCTGCCTTCCGGTTCGCCTCGGCGACGGCCGCCTCGGTGGGCCCCTCGAACCGGCAGTAGCAGGCCTCGTCTTCGAGCACGATGGTCGAGCCGAGGTAGCGCACCGCCTGGCTCTCGCCCGGTGCCTCGCTCGCTCGCTCGAGCTCGGCGAGCCCGTGCAGGAGGTTGGAACGGGAGAGTCCGGGGAGGTAGCGCTCGACGACGAAGACCATGTCGCCCACGCTAGGACTCAGGGCCGTAGGCCCGACACCCGGAAAGCCCTAGGTTTGAGGGGCTTCTTCCCTCTGCATGGCGAGCCGTGGCCCTAGCTCCGTGCGGGAGCGGATGCCGAGCTTGCGATACACGTGCGAGAGATGTGCCTCGACGGTGCTCACGCCCATGAAGAGCGCGGCGGCGATCTCCTTGTTGGATCGTCCTTGCGCGGCGAGGCCGGCGACCTGGCGCTCGGTCTCTGTCAGCTCGTCGGAGGCGGGCTGGCGGCCGCTGATCCGCTTCAACTCAGAACGAGTCTTCTCCGCCCACAAGCGAGCACCGAGCTCCTCGAAGATCGCGAGCGCCTGCTCCAGCGCCTCCCGTGCGGCGCGCTTCTGCTGCGCCTGGCGGCGCACAGTGCCAAGACAGAGCAGGGTGCGGCCCCGCTCGAAGGGGATACGGAAGCCCTTCCAGCGTGATCAAGGGCGCGCTCGAAGTCGTCAAGAGCTGACGCGTGAAGTCGCCCGTCCGCTGCCGCCAGCAGGCCGCGGCAGCGGGCGGCGCCGGCCACGCCCACGGACTGCCGATGATGCTGCGCGTGCACCTCGTACTGCTCGAGATAGACGCGCGCCTGCGGAAGCTCGCCAACGGCGATCAGCGCCTCGATCGCGTCTGCCCAGACGAGCTGCCGTCGGATCGTTCATTCCTCGCGGCGAGCAGCCGCCCGGGCAACTCGCGGAGGTGGCCCGCTGCGGCCTCGAGGTCGCCCGCGCAAGCTCGAGACGGCCGAGCGAGGCCAGGCCGAAGATGGTGAAGTACTCGTTCGAGGTCTGCCTCCGCGAAGGCGAGGCCATTCCTCGGCCGAAGCGCGCGCTTGCTCGACGAGGCCGAGGCCAGCCTCGACCAGCGGCTTGACGCGTCCCACCCAAACACGGACATGTGGGTGCTGGGTTTGCTCGGTCAGCGCGTGTGCGGCGACAGCGACGTCGAGCGCTCGCCCCCAGTTGCCGGCAAGCCACTCGAGCATGCCCAGGGTCCACGAGGACCATCACACGGCTGCCCTCGTCGCCTCGCGCCGCAGCCGCCCTCCTCCATGTCCGCGAGGATGAGGCGAGGTCGCTCGATCTCGCCCAGGCGGATCAACAGCCGGCTGCGGGGGTAGCGGGGGCTTGCGAAGTACTGGAGCACGAGCCCACGGCGCTCCTCCATCTCTGCACCCCGCTCGAGGATGCCGGGCGTGATCTGGGCGGCGTACGTCTCCACCGTCCCCAATCGGGCGATTGCCATCGCAAGCAGCGCGGGGTCTCCCGCGCGCTCGGCTTTGTCGAGTGCGGCCTGAGCGTCGGCGAGCGATGCCGGAAGGTCGGCATCAAAGAAGCGAACGCCGGCGCGGAAGCTCAGAATTCTGGCTAGGCGAGAGTCGTCGCCGGCCGCCTCGGCGAGCGCCTCCTCGAAGAGCCGTGTTCTCGTCTCCGGGTCTGGTCTCAGCGTCGAGACAAGCTCGAAGAGAACATCGGCCCGATCCACGCCGGAGAATGCCTCGGTGAGCAACTCCTCGAGTATCGCCACCGCCCGTTCAACGTTGCCGGCGAGGCGATGGAAGTGCGCCGCTCGCAAACGCCGCTGCCGCGCCAAGATGGGGTCGGCTGGCGTCAGCTCAGCGCCGAGCTCGAAGAGCTCGGCGGCAGCCGCGACGGCCCCGCGGGCGGCCGCGCGCTCGGCGGCGGCGTCCAGCTCGGAGGCGACAGCAGCGTCGGGGCCCTCGGCGGCAAGCGCCAGGTGACGGGCCCGCTCCTCCAAATCCATGACCGCGCCGGCCAGTGTCTCGTGCACGCTGCGGCGCATTCGAACCGGGGCCTGCTCGTAGCAGATAGAGGCAAGCAAGGGGTGCGCGAAGCGAATGCGGGAGTCCTCGAGCTCGACCACGCCCTCCCGCACAGCCGCATCGAGCGCCTCGAGAACGAGCTCCCGGTCTCCGTGTGCAAGTGCTACGACTTCGACGGTCGGCCGCGCAAGCGCCGCAGCATGGAGAACAACAGCGAAGGTCTCTGTCGGTAGGCGAGCCAGGCGGCCGCCAAGCAGCTCGTGGAGACTCTCCGGCACGCGCAAGGTCCGTCCGGCTGCCGCCCTCGTATTCGTCCGAATGAGCTCGCGGCCGAGCTCGAGGGCGAAGAATGGATTCCCTCCGGCCGTCTCCTGAACGCGGGCAAGCTCGGGGCGTGTCAACTCCAGCCCGAGCTGCTCGCGGAGCAAATGGTGAAGCGCGCCGAGGCTCAACGGGCCAACCCATAGGCGCTGAAGCCGCTCGTCTGGGAAGGCGCGCTCGAGCTCGAACGGAGCCGCAACCCCGGGCATCTTGCGCAAAGTTGCAAGCAGTCCGACCCGCTCATCGCGAAGTCGGCGCAGTGCTATCTGCAGCACCGCCGCCGAAGACGTGTCGAGCCACTGGACATCGTCCAGCGCAACGACGACAGGGCTGTCCTCGACGAGCATGCGCAGCACATCGAGTAACGCGAGTCCGATCGCACGCGGATCCGAGGACTCGTTGCCGGGTTCGGCGAGCAGCAACGCAACCTCGAGCGCCCGCCGGCGCAGGGGCGCAAGCGCTGGGGCCACATCGTCGAAGACCGGAGCGAGCAGATCGGAGAGTCCTGCGAATGAGAGCAAGGCCTCCGCCTCGACGCTGCGATGAGAGAGAACGCGCCCGTAGCGCTCTGTCGCCTGCTCGACTCCCGCCTCCCACAGAATCGTCTTGCCGATCCCAGCCTCACCCGAGAGGACGAGCGCTACGGGACCGTCATTGATTCGCTCGAGGAACGCCTCGATCGAGTGGAGCTCGTGGTCGCGACCGATGACCTCCGTCACCATGGACCTCGCGCCATTGTGAACAAGAACGGGCGGGATATCGAACCATGGGACGGTCCCAGGCCACACTTGACACGACGGTGGGGCGAGCGTCGACGAGTGCGGTGTGTCTAGCCGCTCGCGGCGAGCTCGACGAAACCGGCTGCGAGCGTCGCCGCTTCGTCATCGCCGAGTGGCGCGAGCGAGCGCCAGAAGTGGAAGTCGACCGCGGCACGCACGGCGGCGTCGACGCGCTCGCGGCGGAGGCGGCCGCGGACGCGGATCGGCTCCGTCAGGATCCGGCGGACGGCATCGAGGTAGCCGCCAAAACCGCCCTCGATGATCCTCCGCAGCTCGGGTAGAAGCTCGGCATCCCGCAGGACGTTCGCCGTCATCGGCTCCGTCTCGCGGTACCAGGCGTAGAGCTCGCGCAGACCGAGGCGCAGCCGGTCGCCGGGAGGCTCGATCGCGAGCCAGGCCGACGGGTCCGGCGACGGGTGGAGCGCACGCCAGTGGGCCGAGCACGCCGCCAGGAGCGACGCGTCGTCCGGGAAGTGGTTGTAGACGGTCACGCGCTGGACGCCGGCGCGCCGCGCGATCTCGCTGATCTGCGTCGCCGCAGGCCCGACAGTGCGATGAAGCTCGACCGTGGCCTCGGTGATCCGGCGTCGCGTCTCCTCCTGCTGCGCCGCGCGCTGCTTCAGCTCGTATTTTCGCTTCTGCGCCATTTCGCTTGACGTCATGTTAACCCAATTTGACAGCGCCGCGCCGACCTGCCAATATCCGTTTAACACGGCGTATATCGAAAAGGGGATGAGATGGAAGCTTCAGCGACTCGCACAGTGCTCGGCCCGGACGAGGGCGAGGTCGTAAACCTGTTCGCCCTCGGCGTGCGGTTCATGATCGACGGGGAAACGACCGGCGGCGCCTTCAGCCTCGTCGAGCATCCGCTTCCGCCGCGGTCGCTCGGTGCACCGCTCCACACGCACCGCAACGAGGACGAGTACTCGTACGTGCTGGAGGGACGCATCGGCGTTCAACTCGGCGACGAGGTGCTCGAGGCCGGACCGGGAGAGCTCGTCTTCAAGCCCCGCGGCGTCCCTCATGCGTTCTGGAACGCGGGAGACGAGCCGGCACGTCTGCTGGAGCTGATCTCACCGGCGGGGTTCGAGAACTACTTCCGCGAGCTGGCGCCGTTGCTCGCGGCCGCCGAAGCCGACGAGGCCGCGATCGGCGAGGTCGCGGGGCGCTACGAGCTCGACATCGACTTCGGCACGATCCCCGTGCTGGCCGAGCAGCACGGCCTGCAGCTCGCGTAGTCGGCGGAGCGCGGTTTTCAGCTGTAAACGCCGCGAGGGGCTCGTGACAATGTGTCACGAGCGCCTCGCGGCGAACCAGCGCTCGATCGGCGCCGCGAGCCGGGTCTAGCTCGTCTGCACCATGCGGAACTCGTTGCCGGACGGGTCGCGGAAGCCCGCGTCCAGGCCGTACGGGCGCTGCGTCGGCTCCTGCTGGAACTCGACCCCGCGGCCCTTGAGCTCCTCGTAGTCGCCCTGGCAGTCGTCGGTCCTGAAGAAGACCCCGCCGACGACGCCCTTGGCCACGAGCGCCTTGAGCTGCTCGCTCGTGTCCGCATCGAACACGGGCGGGCCGGGCACGGCCATCAGCGTGATCGCGACCCCGGGCTGTCCCGCAGGACCGACCGTGAGCCAGCGGAAGCCGCCCAGCTCGGGAAACGTGACGTCGTCACGGATCTCCATGCCGAGCTTGTCGGTGTAGAAGGCCAGGGCCTCGTCCTGGTCGTGGACCCACAGGCCGGCGTGGCTGAGTTGCAGCATCGTGATCCTCCGTTGTTCGTCGATGAACGGTCGGCGGCCACGCTAACCAGGCTGCGCCCGGCTGTCTTCTCGAAAACTGCTGGACTGCGGGCGACCCCAGGCGCGCAGCACGCACGTCGGGATGAAGGCGTTGTCGGCGGCCGGCGGGTGCGACGCGCGATACGTCGACGGCGAGACGCCGAACGCCCGGCCGAAGCTCGTCGTGAACGAGCCGACGCTCCGCAAGCCGACGGTGAAGCAGATGTCGGCGATGCTGCGATCGGTCGTGCGGAGGAGCGCCGCGGCCCGCTCGAGACGGCGCGTGAGGAGGTACTGGTGCGGCGTCTCCCCGAATTCCCGGCGAAACTCGCGGCTGAAGTGCGCCGGCGAGAGCCGCGCTGCGCGCGCGAGCGTGGGCACGTCGAGCGGCTCGCGGTAGCGAGCGTCGGCGAGATCCTTCGCGCGGAGGAGATGCCGCGCCGGCGGGACGGGCTTCATGAGCTCCAGTATCGCTACCGCCGCCCTCGCCCACCCACTCATCGCGGCGCCGGCTCGTCGGCGAGACACGGACGGTTAGTGTTGTCCCAGCTTCGAGCAGAAGCCGTGAACGAGGAGGATCGGGATGCGGGCAGCGTTGTTGACGGCGGTGAAGGAGCCGTTCGAGGTCGAGGAGATCGACTACCTCGATCCCGGTCCGGGCCGGGTGCTCGTGCGCACGGGAGCGTCGCCGTTCTGCTCGACCGACTGCGTGAACTGGCGCGGCGAGCTGGGCAAGATCCCGCCGACGATCCTCGGGCATGCGTCGATGGGCGAGGTGCTCGAGGTCGGCCCCGGCGTCAACCACATCAAGGTCGGAAACCGCGTCATCGTTCCCGGCACGTCGGAGTGCGGGGTCTGCTTCTACTGCTCGATCGGCCGGCCGGATCAATGCTCGGAGACGTTCGACCGGGCGGGCATCTGGCCGCACGTGGCCAACCGCCGCAACGGCCAGCCCGTGAGCGCGGCCGGCAACGTCGGCGGCTACGCCGAGGTCATGAACGTGACCGCGAACCAGGTCTTTCCGGTGCAGAGCGACCTGCCGGACGAGTGGCTCAGCCTGCTCGGCTGCGGGATCACGACCGGGCTCGGCGCGGTCTTCAACGTCGCCAGGGTGCAGCCCGGGTCGAGCGTCGCGGTCGTGGGACTGGGCCACCTCGGGCAGTGGATGGTGCAGGCGGCGAAGGTCGCCGCGGCGCGCTCGATCATCGCGGTCGACCCGATTGCGGAACGGCGCGAGCTCGCCGCCAGCCTCGGCGCCACCCACCTCGTCGACCCCGGCCAGGACGACCCCGTGGTGCAGGTGCAGGCGCTCACCGAGGGGCGCGGCGCCGACTACGTGCTCGAGGCGGCGACCCTCGCGACGGCCCAGACCCAGGCGATCCTCATGTCACGCCGGGCCGGAACCGTCGTGCTGACGAGCGTCGAGCGCGCGGACGCGACCGTCACCGTCCCCCAGGTCGCGATCGCGGTGCAAAGCCGCGCCATCATCAGCGCCCAGAACGGCAACGTCCGCATGCGCCACGACCTGCCCCGCTTCATCCGCATGATGGAGGACGGCCTGGTCACCCCCGAGCCGATCATCACGCGCCGCTACTCGCTCGACGAGATCAACGACGCCTTGCACGCCTCGGCCGAGAAGCGTGACCTGAGCGGAGTGATCGTCCCCAATGGCTAGCAGCGGAGGCTCGCCGTCCCCCACTCCCGCCGAGCTGATCGCCCGCGCCGACACGATGCGGCCGCAACTCGTCGCCCGCCAGGCCGAGACGGAGCAGCGCACCTACTACTCCCAGGAGACGCACGAGGAATTCCTCGAGGCGGGCTTCTACCGGATGCTGATCCCGAAGCGCTTCGGCGGCTTCGAGTTCGACCTGCCGTCGTTCTGGCGGGTCGTGATCGCGGTCGCGCGAGGCTGCCCTTCGACAGCCTGGTGTCTGTGCCTGGCCTCCGGACACGCCCTGCAGGTGGGCTCGCTGTTCGAGGAGCAGGCGCAGACGGAGGTATTCGGAGACGGGAACTTCCTCTGTCCTGCCGTCGCCGCCCCGGCCGGCATGGCGACACGGGCCGAAGACGGCGGCTGGGTGTTGAACAGCACGCACCCGTACTCCTCCGGGGCGCCCTACTCGACCCACTACATGGGCCAGACATTCGCCCCCAAGACAGGGGACGGGCCGCCGCCGATCCTGCTCTTCATCGCACCGCGCGACGCATGGACGATGCTGGACGACTGGGGAGACACGCTCGGGCTCAAGGGCAGCGGCTCCCACAGCGTCCGCTTCGAGAACGCCCACGTCCCGGCCCACTACGTGCTCGAGAACACCTGGATGGTCGACACGGACGTCTCTGGAGGCACGCCCGGCCTGCGGTTGCACGGCAATCCCATGTACGCGGGGCGCACACTCGCGTTCTTCCAGGGCGAGCTCGCGGCAATCATGGTCGGCGCCGCGAAGGGCGCGCTGGACGAGTACGAGGACATCCTCCGGGCCCGCAAGACGCAACGGCCGCCGATCGTCTTCCGCTACGAGGATCCCGACTATCAGCGCTGGTTCGGCCTCGCCATGGGCCGTGTCGCGACGGCAGAGGCTGCACTCATCCAGGTCGCCGAGCAGTGGATGGAGCTCTGCCGGGTCGGCGCCGACACAGGCGTTCCGTTCTCCCGCAAGGACGACTTGCGGCTCAACATCATCGCGCGCGAGTCACTGACGCTCGCCTGGGACGCCATGCAAGGGCAGATCTTCCGCACCGCGGGCACCGGCGCCGCGCGCAACGGCCAGCGCATCGAGCGCATCTTCCGCGACATGGCGATGGGCTGGGGCCACTTCGGCACCATCGTCGGCGACTGGGCCGCCAGGGAGCTCGCCCGCGAGCACCTCGGCATCGCCGCCGCGGTGCCTCGGCCCGATCAGCACCGCACCGAGCGCGAGCAGTGACCCTGCGTCGATCTGGCCGGCAGGGGACGCCGATGCGGCGCCCCCTGCCGAATCTCAGGTTCGCCTAGGCGTTCATCTCCGCCCGCTCGGGCATGAGCCCGAGCTGGGTCAGCAACTGCACCTGGTCGAAGTAGAGATGCGCCGCAGCGACCTTGCCGCCGGAGATACGAAGGATCTCTGCCCCTCGGCCGACGACCTGCCGGTGCGTCGCGGGAATCTCGCCTTCCGGGCCGACGAGTGTCTCGTCGTGCGTGCCCGTGAAGGTGAACTGGTGCGTCACCCAGTCACCCGCCGCGAACTCGTTGTGAAGCGTGAGCCTCGCGTCCGGGAACGCGCGGAGCCAGGCCATCGCATACTCCGTGGCCGCATCGGCCCCTTCGATGTGGGTGTCACCCGGGGCCTCGTAGACGGCGTCGTCCGTGTACAGCTCGCGGATGCGCCGCTCGTCGTGCGCGTTGAACGCTGCGAGAGCCTCGGCAGCGACCTCCAGCGCGGTCGGCATAGGACCTCCTTTCTCGTACGTATTCGCACGAGCTGCAAACGTACAACGGCGCGTCGCGAGGGTCAAACCGCGCGGAACGAGCCTCTGTTGATCGAGCGTGATGGGCGACGACGGAGCTGGAGGCGCTACGAATCCTTTTCGCGTGTGGCCGCTCGCTGACGGTCGACGCTGATGGCGTCGAGCAGCGACTCGCTGCTCTTGCTTCGCTGCAGCAAGGCGTCGAGCTGGGAACCCGTTTCCTTGACGCCGCGCGCAAGACTTTCGAGGCGGGATTCGATCGCCCGCGTCTCCTCGCGCAGCGTGGTCTGGGTCTGTCGTGCCTCGGCCTCGATCTGCTTCGCCATCTCCTCCGCCGACTCGCGGACCGCGCGTGCCTGCGATTCCCCCTCGCTCTGGATCCGGGTTGCCTCGGCGTCCGCCTGGCGGCGTTTCTGCGTCGCATAGGTATCGACTGCCTGGCGGGTTTCGGTGGCGTACGCCTGTGCCTCCTCCAGCAGCCGGTGGGTCTCCTCCTCCACCTCTGCCAGGCGAGCCTTCGCAGCGTCGTGTGCTTGCCCCCGGATGTCAGCCGCCTCGCTCTCGGCGTCGCTCCGAACCCGCCGGGCGGCTTCCTCCGCCGTGCGGATGATCTCGTTGATGTGCTCGCCGATGTCTACCCGGGCCTGCGCGACGGCCGGTTGTTCATCAACGCTCTTGTCCCCGTCCCCGTCCGGTTGCGCCGACGACTCGAGAACGACCGTTTCTTCTTGCGACCCGTCAGACACGCGATTCCTCCTTGGCGGCGACGACTGATAACCCACTGTATTCCACGTAACGCCGGGCAATGCAACCGCGGCGGTGATGCTCGGCTGCGCCTCGCGGCGCGGCGGGCCCTTTGTCGGCGGGCCACCGTCCTTCTCTCTGTGTGACGCTCCTTCGAACACGTCTTCGGGAGCCTCCGGCCGGACGGTCACGATCGGCAGGGGCCCTCCGGACCCGTTGAGCGCTGATTGCCCGGGGAGTGCGGTCGGTCCGTCCGGTGCGCGCGTCCTCTGCCTGAGGACCACGGCGCCGAGTAGACCGAGCACCAATACCCCGCCGATACCTCCGACGACCGCTGCCATCGGAAACGACGAGCTCGGACTCGCAGCTGCGGGAGTCGCGCTCGAGAGAGGCGGGATCGCCACGGGCGCCGGCTTGGGTGCCGGCGCGTTGTTCGCCTGCGGCTTCGGTCGTACCGTCGGCGACTGCACCGTGGGCGTCCCGACCGGAAATTCGTTCCACAGCTCGACCGGATCCTGATGCTTCGGTTTCTCCTGCGCTACCGCAAGAGCCGGCAGCGCGAGCCCTGCGAGGACGACGACGACGACGGATGTGACGACGCGGCCGGCCATCAGAGAATCGTCACCGGCGTCCCGATCGGGAGCACGTCGGCGAGCCTCAGGATGTCGGCGTTTCGCATGCGGATGCATCCGTGCGAGACGCGCCCCGGCAGCAGCGCCGGCCTGTCGGTCCCATGGATGCCGATGTACCCCCCAGCCGGCCAGTCGGTCAACACCGATGACCGCGCGCTCGTCCCGAACGCGACCGGACCGTAGAAGGGATCGTCAAAGCCTCTGAGGCGGTCTCGGATGTAGAACTGACCCGCCGGCGTGGGCCACTGCGGAGTGCCGACACCGATGGCGGCGCGGAAGATCGCGCGTCCCCCGCGGTAGAGCGTCGCCCTCAATGCCTCACGGTCGACCACGAGGCGGGTGTCGACGATGTTCGTGGGCCCGAGTGCGGCCCTCGGCACCCACCCGCTGGTGTTGTTCGGAAGTACCGGCAGGCGAACCTTGCTCCACAGCATCCCGTCGCGGCCGAGGGCGGTACGAATGACGAGCACCAGGTTGCTCGTCCCCTCCGGTGTCGTCCCCGAGAGCTCCGCGACGACCGGAGCCCCCACGCGAGGAGCCTCCCGCGCACTCACGGCGCGAAGCACACGCGACCAGCGCGCAACAGCCCCGCTCGAGGCAAGCAGGCGCGGTGTCGGAATTGCGAGCGCCGGCCGGGGCGACCGGGGGAGCTCGACTGCGGCCGTCTTCGAGACGTCAGAACCGCGCGACACCACGACCAGGCCTACGAGGGCGACGCCCACCAGCACGACCGCGACGGTGAGGGTTTCGAGGAGTCGGCGCCGCATCAGCCCGTATACCGCGGGGCGCCCTCGCCTGTCGTCTTCGTCGGGGAGGCGATGAAATGCGTCGACTGCACGATGCGCTCGATTTCCGACCGCGACAGCGGCTGGTCGAACGCCGTCGCTGCAGGGACGACTCCGAAGAGGTGGCGCATCCAGGCCGCGTGCCGCGCCTCCACCGAGTGAATCGAGACAGCGGCTGCGAGCAGGGCATCGGACTTGATCAGCGGGGCCTGACCCTTGTATGCAGCGACGGCGAGATCCTCGAACGCCACGGCCGTCTTGAGGAACTTCTGGCCGTCTTCGGTCGTGCCCTGGAAGTTGAACCGGGGCGACTTGATGGCCGCGCTCCCGAGCGCCTTCTGCAAGGCGGCGACGTGCGCGCGTTCCACGGCTCCGAGAACCCGCGCCGCGCGGCGTGCCTTGCCGCGCAGAGCGCCGACTCGCTCGGCCTCCGTGTAGAAGGACGCCTGCAGGTACTCGAGTGTGAGCGCGTAGTTGAGGATGTCGACGTCGCTCGCGGCGAATGCGGCGGCGGCCGGCTTCGCCGCGGACAGCGCGCCGAGAACAGCGCCCATACCCAGGCCGGTGCGCAACAGCAAGCCCTTCCGGGACAGGGCTTCGCCGAGCGCGCCGTCGGTATCGAGCTCGAGCGGATCGACGTCCGGTGTGTAGGCGTCGTCGGTCATGACGGCTTCACGTAGCCGGTGGCGCCCAGTCGGTTGCGCAGCTGCGCCGCGGTCGCGGCTGGGTCCGTCGCCGCGATTGCCGGCAGGAGCCCGGCGATGTCGCGGATCCAGGCTGCGTGGCGCGCCTCGACGGAAACGATCGTCGTCGCTGGGGCGAGCGTCGTGCGTGTGATGTTCGTCGCCTGCCCGTTGTATGCCGCAACGCCCAGATCCTCGAGCGCAATCGCTGCCGCGGTGAATGCCTTCTCATCTCGTGTCGCGCCCCGAAAGTCGACACGCGGCTTCGGGCTCGCCTTCGACCCGAGGGCGTTCTTCAGGAAGGCGACGTGCTCGTCCTCGTGCCCCCCGACGATGCGCGAGAACTCCGCGAGCTCACCTTTCAGCGAACCCCGTTTGTTGGCGTCCTCGTAGAAGGCAGCCTGCACGTATTCGAGCTGCAGCAGCAGATCGAGAACCTGTGCGTCTTGCTCCGGGGAAGGGCTCCCAAGAGCAATGCCGGGAAATCCCGTGATCGCGATTCCGCCCGCCACGACCCCACCTCCCACGACCGCTGCGCGAGCGAGCAGGCCGGCCCGCGACACGGCGATGCGCCGATCCCCGGCCGCGCCAGGATCGAGCACCGAGAAGATGATCGTCGGAACCACCCCTACTCCCCGCGAGCACGATACGACGCGTATCTCCTCGAAGCAAGTGCCGCGGACAAGCCGTCCCGGAGGGGAACGATGCGCACGGCAGGAGGCGTATGGGCCTTAGCGGCGCTCGCTCGCCAGGCGAATGCCGAACGCGACCAGCACGAGCCCCGTGACGGCATCGACGAGCCGCCGAATCCGCGGCCGGCGAAGCACAGCACCGGCCTTGGCGACAGCGATCGCGTACCCGGTCAACCAGACGAACGTCATCGAGCAGAAGACGAGGCCGAGCAGCAGGCAGGCGGCGAGCGACGGGGCGCCGCCGGTGAACTGCGGCAGCAGGCTGACGAAGAAGACGACCATCTTCGGATTGGCAAGATCGCTCACGAGCCCCTGCCGGTACGCGGCGGCACTGCCGATCCGGCGGCCGTCCGGTCGGCTCGCACCAGCTCCCGCCGGGCGACGTCGCACGGCGCCGAGGAGCGCCCGCAGGCCGAGGTAGACCAGATAGCTCGCGCCGGCAATGCGTAGAGCGAGATACGCAGGCTGAGCCCCCTCGAGCAGCGCCGTGATCCCGATGCCGGCGAAAACCGCCCAGATCGCTTGCCCGGTCGCCACCCCAGCCGCCGTGAGGATGCCGGCGCGCCGCGCGCCGAGCAACGCGTTCTTGACCGTCAATGCCGTATCGGGTCCCGGCGTCACGATCATCACGACCGACACCGCCAGGAAGGCTCCGAAATGGCTGATCACCGCAGCCGATTCTCACACGACACGCGCGACGTCACTGGGAGAGGGTCCGCTTCTGGGGGTACACCGTCTCGCCGCGGGCGAGCATGGCGACGAAATGCTCGATGCGCTTGGCGCGCGTGTCGGCCCGTTTGGCGGCACCGATCCGATACAGCACGGAGTAGCGGTTCTGGCTCGTGAGGATCTCGAACATTGCCTGCGCTTTCGGCTCGGCGGCGAACGCTGCCGCAAGGTCGGGTGGGACCTCGATGCCGGCCGGGCCCTCGTAGGCGGCGTCCCAGCGGCCACTCGCCTTGGCCCGCTCGACCTCGGCGAGGCCGGCCGCGTGCATTCGTCCCTCTCCGCGCAGCCGCTCGACGATGTCGACGTTGCGCTTCGACCAGGAGCTGCGTGGTGTTCTCGGGGTGAAACGCTGGCGATAGGTGGCCTCGTCGCCGCGCCTGGTCTGCCCGTCGATCCAGCCGTGGCAGAGCGCCTCCTCGAGCGCCTCGTCGTGGCTGAGCCTGGTCGGCTCGGTCGTGCCCTTCCTCGCGAGCACGAGCCAGACCCCGCTCGGATCCTGGTGGTGCTCGGCCAGCCAGGCCCGCCAGGCGGCGGCATCCGCGACCGTCAACTCCGGCAGCTCTGGTGCCACGGGAGCAGCTTGCCAGCAGCGGCGCGCGCCCGGAGACATCGTCGCTGCCGACGGCGGCTACGCCGTTGCTCTCAGCGCCTTTGCGATCTCGCGTGCCTCGCTCCCGAGCTCCCTGAGGTTGCCGCCGAACGCGTTGGTGAAGCCGATGAAGTAGAGACCGGGTGCCGCGGGGTGAGTGCGGGCGCCGTGGACTGCCGGCCGGCCGCTCGGTTCCAGCACACCCAGGTGCCCTACCAGCGGCTCGAGGTCGCGTCGGTATCCGGTAGCGGCGATGACAGCGTCGACGGTGACGTGGCTGCCGTCGCTGAGGATGACCGCGGTCTCGTCGAAGGCCTCGACGCCGGGGACGACCTCGAGCCGCCGGCGCTTGAGCAGCCTGACGAGGCCGACGTCGAGAATCGGGATGACGTCGCGGCGGAGATAATCGCTGTAGGGCCGACGATCGGCCCGCGGCAGGCCGTAGCGCGAGAGATTGCCGACGAACAGGCGCTGCAGCACGGCAAGGAACCGATCGGCGACCGGAGGCGGTAGATGCGTTACGCAGATGCCGATCGCCTGGGACGGGATGCCGAGGGCCTGCCGCGGAAAGACCTGCGGGGGTGTGCGGACCGAGAGGCGGACTTCTGCGGCGCCTCCCTCGACGAGATCGACGGCGATCTCCGCGCCGGAGTTCCCGGCACCCACGACGAGTACCCGCTTGCCGCGATACGGCGCCGGATTGCGGTAGGTGGACGCGTGAACGAGCTCGCCCACATACTCGTCGCGCCCCTGCCACTCGGGGAGGAAGGGACTCCGGTTGTAGCCGGTGGCGATCACGACCGTGTCCGCTTCGATTTGCTGGTCTCGTCCCACGACGAGCCAGCCGCCGTTCCGATGGTCGACTCGGACGACCGGGGTATCGAAGCGGACGTCGAGGCCGTTGCGCTCGGCGTACTCCTCGAGATACGCGACGACACCGTCCCGAGGAACCCAGCGCCCGTTGCTGCGGGGAAACCCGCGGCCAGGGAGATTGGAGAGCGTGCGCGCCGTGTGCAGATGCAGGCGGTCGTAGTGGCCCCGCCAACTCTCCCCCACGCGAGAGCCCTGTTCCAGCACGACCGCGGGAACGCCGGCGTCCCCGAGCATGGCAGCAGCTGCGAGCCCTGCCGGCCCGGCGCCGACGACCGTGACGGTCGCTCGTGTCACCGGGAGGATTATCGTCGGCCGTCGGCGAACACGGCGACCGCCCTCAGTTGCGCTCGGCGCAGTCCCCTGTGCGAAGGCCTACGCGGCGAGCGCTACGCGGCCAGCTCGTCGTCGGGCTCGCCGACCTCGATCGGGTTGTTGACCGGGTCTCGGCTCCACTCCCACCAGCCCCCGTCGTAGACGGCGATGCGATCCCACCCCATCACGTAGGCGTAGAACCAGGTCTCGCTCGCCCGCCAGCCGGTCCCGCAGTAGAACGCCACCCACTTGTCGGGGGTGATGCCGGCGTCCTCCCAGTTGGTCGCGATCTCCGGGTACGAGCGCATCGTGTTGTCCACGTTGCGGTAGTGCTGCATGTGGTAGGCGTCCGAGCCGCAGTTGCCCCACACGTCCCCTGCAATCCGGCCGGCTGGGCCGATGTAGTTGTAGCCGCTGATCTTGCCGATGTGCTCGTTCCAGGCCCTGACGCTGACGAGGGCGGCGTTGTCCGGATCGGACAGGATCTGTTTCGCCTCCTCGATGTCCACGATGACGTCGGGGCGCAGGGGGATCTGCACTCCGAACGACGGCACCTGCGTCGGCCGCCGGGGAGTGGTCTCGACCGCGTTGCCCGCCTGAACCCAGGCGTCGTAGCCGCCGTCGAGCAGACGAACGTCGTCGACGCCTGCGTAGTACAGGATCATCGCCGCGCGCGTGGCGGCGATCTGCCCGGCCCGGCGTCCCGGCCATTTCTCGTTGGCATCGCCCTCGGTGTCGCGGCCGTAGAGGATGACGGTCGTGTCGGAGGTGATTCCGAGCGCGCGCACGGCTGCATCGATCTCCTCCGGCGTACGACGGTTCCAGTCGACCGGGTTCTCGAGCTGGTTCGTATCGAGGTAGAGGGCCCCTGGAAGGTGATCCTCCGCGTACTCCTCGGGAACCCCGAAGTTGACGTGAAAGAGGAGGTAGTCCCCGGTCGGTGCTGCCTCCGGCCGGCCGCCGGCGAGCAGCTGCGCAAGCCAGTCGGTGTACACGAGGCGGTCGTACCGCGGAAGCCGCTCGACCGGCAGCGCCTCGTCGGCCGACCACTCCGCCCAACCCGCCTCATAGAGGCGAACGCCCGTGTGACCGAGGGCGGTCAATCTGCTCTTGACGGCGGAGACGTCGTCGGGCTCGCCGTAGAGCACGACCTCCTGGCGGGAAACGATGTCCTTCTCGTGCAACAGCCGTTCGACCTCCGCGTCGTCGACGCTCCGCAGCCATGCACTGGGGAAGGCCACGGCTCCGGGAACATGCCCTCCCCGGGCCTCGCCATGCAGGCGCCAGCCGTTGTATGCGGGCAGAGGCCGCACATCGACGACCGTCAGGTCCGGATCGGTGAGTCGCCTGCTCAGCTCGGCTGTCGAGATGGTCGAGTCGCCCGCACCACTGGAGGCCCGTGCGGCAACCCTCCGCGTGCGCGGCTTGCGAGTGGCAACGACTTCCTCGAGACCGGACATCGATCACTCCTCTGACGCAACGATAGCGCGGCCTCACTGCCGCGAAAGCGATCCTAGCTGCAATAGTTTACAAAGTAAAGTGACTATTGGATCTGAAGCGGAATCGCTCGACGGGCGGCCTGAGCCGCCCGTCGAGCCGCAACGCAGGGTGAGGAGAAGTCGTCAGGCGGTCAGCTGCCGCTCTCCCGTGCGACGCGTCCGCCATGCCGCGAAACCAATGCCGGTCGCGAGGAGGAAGGACCCGAGGGCGCCGAAGGCACCGATCATGGCATCGCCCCAGTCGAACCCGTCGCCGTCGACGAGGACCAGGGTCGGCCTCGTCGCGGGCACATCCGCGCCGTCCGGCAGCAACCGGCCGTCGGGCCGCCCGCTCGGGGCGACGATCGCCTGGGCTGCGCCGACTCCGAGCAGCCCGGCCCGGTCGTCAGGACGGACCGGCTGCGTGACCCCCACGTTGGCGACGGCACCGACGCCGTGCACCGCCCGGTCGTCAGGGCGCACCGGCTGCGTGCCGGCCGGCGCCGCGCCGGCCAGCACAGCCGAGACGACTACCAGTGCGCCGAGGAGCGTGATGAGCTTCATGTCGATCCCTCCTTGCTCGTGAAACTGAATGCGCACACCGTGACCCCGACCCCTTCCAGCGAGCTGACGCCGGGCTGTCAGGTGGCTGACACGACGCGTGGTAGGTTCTGCCCCTGGCGAGCAGCCTCGACTTTCGGATCCTCGGGCCGCTCGAGGTGGTGGACGGCGAGCGGATGCTCGTCCTCGGGGGCACGAAGCAGCGCAGCGTGCTCGCAATCCTGCTGCTCAATGCCGGAGTCGTCGTCTCGTCGGATCGACTGATCGACGAGCTGTGGGGCGAGCAGACGCCGGACGACGCAAGCACGGCGCTGCAGCAGCACGTCTCGCGGCTGCGGAAGCTCCTCGAACCGCACTCCGTCCTGATCACGAGGCCGCCCGGCTACGTGCTGGAGCTCGACGCCGATGCGCTCGACCTGTTCCGGTTCGAGCAGCTTCGGCTCGAAGGCCATCGGCTCCTGGATGTCGGCTCGTCCGAGTCCGCGGCGCGGATTCTCCGCGCGGCGCTGTCCCTCTGGCGCGGGGACGCTCTGGCAGACCTCGAAAACGAGCCGTTCGCACGTGACGCGGTGCTGCACCTCGAGGAGGCTCGTTGGGACGCGGTCGAAGCTCGGATCGAGGCAGATCTCGCCCTCGGCCGCCACGCCCAACTCGTCGGAGAGTTGCGCCTGCTTGTCATCCAGCATCCGCTACGCGAGCGATTCCGCGGCCAGCTCATGCTCGCCCTCTATCGGTCAGGCAGACAGGCAGACGCGCTCGATGTCTACGCAGAGGCGCGGCGAACGCTCGTCTCCGAGCTCGGACTCGAGCCCGGCGCGGCGTTACAGCGGCTGCAGCAAGCCATTCTGGAACAGGAGCAGATGCTCGATCTGGGCGCTCCCGCCTCGGCGATTCCTCTGGAGCCGTCGGCCGAGAGAGTCGTCGTCGCCCTCGTACGCGATCTCGACGGGGTCGACGCGCTCGGATCGGTCGGGCGCGTATTGACCTCCGGTGCCGGAGGAGAGTTGATCTTCGTCCACATAGCCGCTCCCGCAACGCTCGGCGCCGCGACGGCGGCGCTTTCGACGGCCCGAGATCGGCTCGCAGACGGAGCGGGACAGGCCAGGGTCGCTGCCTTCTCGTCGTCGACCCCGGGCGAGGATGTCGTCCGCCTCGCCCTGCGAGAGGATGCCGACACGATCATTGCCGACGTCGGCGAAGACCCGCTCGACGCCGAAGTCGTGGCAGTCCTCACCGGCGCGCCGTGTGACGTCGTCCTCGCGGTTCGTGCCGGAGGCGCGATGAGGCCGGGACCCGTGCTCGTGCCATTCGGCGCTGCCGAGCACGACTGGGCGGCACTCGAGCTCGGGGCCTGGCTCGCACGCACGACGGCGCAGCCGCTTCGGCTGATCGGCAGCGAGGGGGAACGCGAGTCAGGCAGGGACGCAAGCCGGCTCCTCGCCGACGTATCGCTCGTACTCCAGCGCGCCACCGGGGTCGTGGCCGAACCACTACTTGTGCCGGCCGGGGAGACCGGGATCGCAGCGGTAGCCGCAACAGCGGGTGTCCTGATCGTCGGGCTGCCCGAGGGGTGGCGCGAGAGCGGGCTCGGACGTGTGCGCCGGACGCTCTGCTCCGCCCCGCCGTGCCCGCTTCTGCTCGCCCTGCGGGGCGTCCGGGCGGGCGCGCTGAGCCCGTCGGCGCCACTTTCACGCTACCCGTGGTCGGAGCTCCGCGTGGCGGATCGCCCCTGATGGCGATCGAGCCGGGCTCGATCGTCGGCGGGTATCGCATCGAGGCGGTGATCGGCCGCGGCGGCATGGGCGTCGTGTATCGCGCGACCGAGCTCGCACTCGACCGCCCCGTGGCGCTGAAGCTGATCGCGCCTCGGCTTGCCGGCGATGCCAGATTCCGCGACCGGTTCGTGCGCGAGTCCCACCTCGCGGCCTCGATCGACCACCCGGGTGTCCTTCCGGTCTATGCGGTGGGGGAGGCTGACGGCGAGCTCTTTCTGGCGACGCGGTTCGTCGACGGCATCGACCTGTCGCGGTTGCTCCAGGAGGCCGGCCCGCTCGAGCTCGACCGTGCTCTCGACATCGTCGGTCAGATCGCAGGCGCGCTCGACGCCGCCCATGCACGGGGACTCGTCCACCGCGACGTCAAGCCCGCGAATGTGTTGGTGGACGGGACGGGGCACTGTTACCTCTGCGACTTCGGTCTCACGAAGCAGCTGAACACGGTCACCACGTCGACCGGAGGATTGCTCGGGACAGTCGACTATCTCGCGCCCGAGCAGATCCGCGACGAGATGGTCGGCGCACCCGCCGACCAGTACTCGTTGGCCGTTCTCCTCTACGAGAGCCTCGCGGGCGCCGCACCGTTTCGGCGGTCGAGTGACGTGCAGACGCTCTTCGCGCACGTACAGGAGTCGGTCGCGCCCCTGTCTTCGCGGCGGACCGGCCTGCCGAAGGCGCTCGACACGGTGCTGTCGCGAGGGCTGGCCAAGAATCAGGCCGACCGCTACCCGACGTGTTCCGCGCTCGTCGAGGATGCCCGCGCCGCAGCAGGGCTCGCCGAGACTGGTCACGTCACTGCGCGTCGGCGGCCGCGAATCCATGGAAGGCACCTGGCGGTAGGGGCGGCCGTGCTCGGGCTCGTGCTCCTCGCACTCGTCGCGGCGCTGATCGTCGCGAACGGTCGAGACGGCCCTCTGACCGCCTCTGCCAACTCCGTCGCCGCGGTCGACCCGGTCACGCGCCGCGTCGTTGCGGTCGTCCCCGTCGGACGGGGACCAACCGAGATCGTCGGGGATGAGAATGCAGTCTGGGTATTGAACGGGAGCGAGGGCGCGGGAACGATCTCGCGCGTCGATCCCGCGACCAAACAGGTGACGAGGACGCTTGCCGTGCCGGGAACACCGAGAAACCTCGCGCTTGCCGATGGGTCGCTCTGGGTCGGCACCGCCGAGGGAAAGGTGCTCCGTATCGACCCCGAGTCGGGCACGACAGACCGCTCCTGGACGTTGCGCAACGCCGGCAAGCACTCGCCGTTCGTCTACGACCCGGGTGCAGGCTGGCTCGCGGCTGGAAGAGGATCGGTCTGGGCTTCGACCCTGCTCACGGTCAGCCGGATCGACGTTCAGACGTCGGCAGTTCGTGCCACGAAGAGCTCGGCGTATGGCGCGCTGGCATACGGGTTCGGCTCGCTCTGGGCGGTCGGCGTGCGCGCCCTCGACCGGCTCGATCCCGAGACGGGACAACGGGTCGCCCGGATCCCGATCACGGTCGGCAATTTCGGATTTCCTGCCCAGGCGACTGCTGTCTGGATCGCTGACGACGAGGGCGGCGTCGTCGTGCGAGTCGACCCGCAGCGAAACACGGTTGCCCGGACGATCGACGTGGCAGGGCACCCATACGGCGTCGACGCCGGTGCTGGAGCGGTCTGGGCGGCGGTCGCCGAAGGGACCGTCGTTCGCATCGATCCGCTCACGAACGCGACGACGGCCGTGCACGTCGGCGGGCGGCCGCGCGGCGTCGCCGTTGCGGCGGGCCTCGTGTGGGTGACGGTCGACTGAGCGGGCGCCGTTGACGCGCTCACCCACGTCTCCCATGATGGCCGGGTGATACGAGCGTTCATCGCGATAGCGGTGGTCTCCGCTCTGACGCTCTCGGCCTGTGGCGGCAAGAAGGCGGCGACTCCCGTCGAGGGCGCGAACTGCGACGCGGTGTACTACGAAGGCGAGGGATCTCCCGATGCGATCATCGTGTCGGACTTTCCTCGCCGGGGGCCGGAACGACGCGAGATCACGACGCCGATGACGGAGGCGATCAAGCTCGCTCTCCGCAGGAGAGACTTCCGAGCCGGCGATCGGCGGGTGGGCTACCAGTCCTGCGACGACTCCGACGGCGTCGACTTCGACGAAGCCGCCTGCCGCGCGAACGCCAAGGCATACGTCGCCGACAGGGACGTGCTCGGAGTGATCGGGACCTTCAACTCCGGGTGCGCGACGCAGATTCTGCCGATCATCGGCAAGCGCTCGGCGGGCCCGCTCGCGATGATCAGCCCCTCGAACACGTATCTCGGCCTCACGAGTGCGGGGACGGGGGTCTGCTGCGGTCATCCGGCAACGCTCTACCCGGACGGCATCCGGAGCTACGTCCGGGTCGTTCCACCCGATGACCGGCAGGGGAGTGCCGGTGCGGTCGCCGTCACCGACCGCGGGGCGCACCGGGCCGTCGTGCTCGTTCAGCGATCGGAGGACTACTCGATCGCCCTCGCAGGATCCTTCGGACGGGCCGCGCGTGCACAGGGGATGAAGGTCAAGACGATCGGCTACGAGGCACAGCCCAGCTTCGCGGGCCTCGCGCGGCAGGTAGCGGGCTATGCCCCTGACGCGGTCTACATCGGCGGCCTCTCGAACGCGAACGGCCGCCGGCTCGTCGAAGACCTGCGGGCAGCGCTCGGCGGCGACGTCATTCTGATCGGCGGCGATGCGTGGATCGGGCTCGCAGCGGACCTCGGCCCCTCGGGCGAAGGGATGCTCGTCACCCACGCGGGCGCTCCAGCCGAGCATCTGCCACCTGCGGGTGCGAGCTTCGTCGCGGCGCTCGGGATTCCGGCCGCCATGTTGCGCGACAAGTGGGTACCCGAGTCCGGCCAGGCGACAGAGGCGCTACTCGACGCGATCGGGCGCTCCGACGGGACGCGCGTGTCGGTCGCGAAAGCACTGAAGGCCATGCGTGTGAAGGGCGGCATTCTCGGCGACTTCCGCTTCGACGCCAACGGCGACATCGACCCGGCGCTCTTTTCTCTCTATCGCTTCCATGCAGGCAAGGAGGTGCTCGCGGGGACGATCGCGGTGCCCGGCGAGCTGAGCCGGTAGAGCGAGCCGGTCGCGGCCGTTCCGCCGGCGTGCGAGCGGTGTCAGACACCGCTCCAACCATGCCGCGAGCCGGCGCCTGTCTGTTTGAACGGTGGGAGGGCGCCCAAAGCCACCCGTTCGCGTCCTCGCGCGGTGGACGAGTTGTTGCAAAGCAGGCACAAAGGACACCTTGACGGTATGCGGTGTCTGACACCGCTCCACATTGGGATACGGGGGCCGCCGCTCCGCGAGCCTTGCGCTCGATGCCTCGTTCACCCCACGTTCACCGGGAAAACGGGCAGACTCTCCGGGTGAGCTACGACGTCGACCTCGTCGTGATCGGGTCCGGCCCGGCCGGTCAGCGCGCGGCTGTCCAGGCGGCGAAGCTTGGACGAACAGTGGCCATGGTCGAGCGCCGCGCCATGATCGGCGGCGTGTGCGTGAACACCGGGACGATCCCGTCCAAGACGCTCCGAGAAGCAGTCGTCTACCTGACCGGCATGAGCGAGCGGGAGATGTACGGCCAGAGCTACCGGGTCAAGGCCGACATCACGATGGAGGACCTCCGCGAGCGGACGAACCGCGTCATCGCTCGCGAGGTCGACGTCATCCGCAACCAGCTGCAGCGAAACCATGTCGAGCTGCTGCAAGGATCGGCGCGATTCGTCGACGAGCACGTCCTGTCCGTGGACGGCGACGGCGGCGCTGCGCGGCGCGTCAGCGCCGCGCACATCATCGTTGCCGTAGGAACCCAGCCGGCTCATCCCGTGACGGTCGACTTCGACGGGCTGACGATCATCGACTCGGACAGCTTGCTGAGCCTGGAGCGAATCCCCGGCTCCCTCGTCGTCGTCGGCGCAGGTGTGATCGGGGTCGAGTACGCCTCGATGCTCGCGGCGCTCGGCACGAAGGTCACGATCGTCGAGCAGCGGCCGCGCATGCTCGAGTTCTGCGACGGAGAGGTAGTCGAGGCGCTGCAGCACCATCTCCGCGACCTCGGTGTCGTCTTCCGTTTCGGCGACACCGTGACCGCCGTCGAGCGGCCCGAAGGAGGATCGGTCACCCACCTTGCAAGCGGGAAGCGGATCGCGGCCGACGCAGTCTTCTATGCGGCGGGCAGGCAGGGAGCGACCTCCGACCTCGACCTGGGCAATGCCGGCCTCGATGCCGACGAGCGTGGGCGCATCAGCGTCGGTCCGGACTTCCGCACCGCGGCCGGGCACATCTTTGCCGTCGGAGACGTGATCGGCTTCCCGAGCCTCGCCGCGACGTCGAGCGAGCAGGGACGGCTGGCCGCCCGGCATGCCTGCGGGGCGGACGTCGGCGCGACGGCGACGTTGTTGCCGATCGGGATCTACGCGATCCCCGAGATCAGCTTCGTCGGCCGGACCGAGGAGGAGCTGAGCGCGGACGGTGTGCCGTACGAGACGGGCATCTCCCGCTACCGCGAGCTTGCCCGGGGTCAGATCATCGGCGATTCCTACGGAATGCTGAAACTGCTCGTCGATCCGGAGACCCGCCGCCTCCTCGGCGTGCACGTCTTCGGAACGGGAGCCACGGAGATCGTGCACCTCGGCCAGGCGGTGATCGCCTTCGACGGCACGGTCGACTATCTCGTCGAGGCCGTCTTCAACTATCCGACGCTTGCGGAGGCGTACAAGGTCGCTGCACTCGACGCGACGAACAAGATCTCTGCACTCCAGCGCCTGACGCGGTAGCTCCCGGCGGCGCCGCGTCCCCCTCGCTCCGTCTCGTCCGGCCCCGCCTCGGGGCTCTCAGCGCCGCCCGATCCAGTCGCAGGGGATCGGGCGGCGCAGCGACGGCTGAGGGGCGAGTCTATCCCTTCGCGGGGAGCCGTCAAATTGAGACGAAGGAACGGGACGCACCGTCTCACCGCATGAGCCGCTGACCGGTTGACGAGGCGCCGCCGCACCTCGACGGCGCCTCGTCCGTGTTGACACATATGCCACGTCTCACTAGCGTCCCGCCGGGATGTCGATCGTGCTGCGGGCACCGGGGCACGAGAGGACGGGAGCGCCGTTCCGGTGGGCGGCGCGCAACGGTCTGGTCGTGGCACTTGCCGTCGCACTCCTCGTCGCGTCCGGAGCTGCGGCGAGCAGCGAACGCACGCGTCCCACGCTCGGTGTGCTCGGCTCCGCCGACCGCTTCGAGCAGCTGACGGGGCAGCGCTCGACGGTGCGCCACGTGATCCTTTCGTGGAGCCAGGGTGCCGCGATCCCGACGCTGATCGCCCAGCTGCAACCGGTGCCGATGCTCGGCATCAGCACCGGCGGGACGATCACGCCACGGGGCATCGCCCAGGGGCAGGGAGACGCTTTCCTCGCGTCTCTCAACGGAGCGCTCGCCGAGTATGGCCGGCTCGTGTACGTGCGGCCGCTGCCGGAGATGAACGGTCACTGGAACGACTACGCGGCGTTCAACCGCGACGGCTCGTCGCGCGGGCCGCAGAACTCGACCGCGGCGTTCCGCAAGGCGTTCGCGCGGATCGCGCTGCTCGCCAGGGGTGGCACGACCGCGAGCATCAACGTCCGACTGCGCCGCCTCGGGCTGCCGGCGGCGCGGGGCAGCTTCCCGCCCACGCAGGCGCGCATCGTTTGGAACCCGCAGGGCTATGGCAGCCCCGACATCCCTGCAAACGCCGCGCAGGCGTACTACCCCGGCGACGCGTACGTGAACGTGGTCGCCAACGACCTCTACGACCAGAGGTTCAACGCGGCGTGGGACGCAAACGAGAAGCTGTACGCCGCCCACCCGAACAGGCCCTACGCCATCGCCGAGTGGGGTCTCTGGGGGATCGACGACCCACCGTTCGTCGAGCACATGGCCGCGTTCGTGCGCACCCACCGTCGTACCGAGATCCTCGCCTACTACAGCGGCAGGCCCGGGTCGCCCTGGGATCTCGCGAGCAAGCCACGCAGCCGCGCGGCCTATCGACGGCTCATCCTGCCCCTCGGCTGATCCGCTCGCTGATGGGGAGGCGGGCCGCCACGAGTTGGGAATGGCGGCCCGCCAGCAGAGCACGTCAGCGACTCGAGTGTATTGCGGGCACCACCCTGCAGCAGCGCGCTTTCATGACAGTTTTGTGACGATCCGGTCACCGTCCACGGGACGATGATCCGGCCCGGAAGCCCGAGTCTCGTTGCCGGAGCCCTGAAAGCCTCGACCCGAGGATCGATACCCGATCTCCACCACATCGTGAACCCACTCGGGCCAAGCTCCCTGGTGTGGGGAGAGACGTCGACCCTGTCACGCAGCATCACGTCAACGAGATGATCGAGGATCTCTGCGCCGAGTTCGGCGATCGCTTCGAGCGTGGCCGCATCGAGGACATGATGGCCGATTCGGTCAGTCAGTTGGCCGACCAGGCCCAGGTCGAGGACTTTCTGCCGGTGCTTGCGTACCGGTTCACGCGTGAGCGCCTGAACTCGATCGGACGCTCGAGCGGCACCGGCCCGGATGTCGTCTTCATCAGCCTGAACGGTGGAGGACGGGGACAGATCGCAGCGGCGCTGACAACGCTCCTGTCCGACGGAGAGGTATCGGTACACGCGGCCGGCACCTCGACGCACGGAGTCGTCGACCCAGTCACCGAGGCCATCATCGGCGAGCTCGGAATCGACACCTCAGAGTCGTTTGCACGACCGGTCAACGGCGAGATCCTCGCCAATGCGGACGTGATCGTGACGATGGGCCACAGCGTCGGGAGCGTGGAGCTGCCGGAAGGGGTCCGGCATGAGGACTGGCGCGTGGGCGACCCTGTCGGCGCCAGTCTCGAGGAGGCGCGGAGGGTCAGAGATGACATCGAGCGACGCGTGCGGGGGCTGCTCGGCGAGCTTCAGGCATCGGCACCGGCCGCTCGTTCCGGCGAGCCGAAAGGCAACACTGCGATGCATGCCGTGCACGACCATGTCTCCGAGACGTAGGCTGTTTCCGGCGGCCAGACCCCTGCTGATTACGGGAAAGAAAGACAGGAGTGATCTGCAGCGAACGGCTGTGCAGCGCTCCGGCTCGGCGCGGCTCGTGTCGTTTGTCCACGCGGGCAACGCCGAAGCCTCCACGCTGCATTGCGACAAATCGCGTGCGCGTGTGATACTTGGGCTGCAGGGTTTGGACGATGTGTAAACAAATCGGAGGTGGGGAAGCCGAAATGTCGACGTATCAGCGTGTCAAAGACCTGCTCGAGGACGGTGACTGGCACACCGTCGACGAGTTGAAGGAAGTCAGCCAGTTCCCCGAGCGTTGGCTCGAGGAGTTGCGCCGAGACGGACTCGAGGTCGTCGAGGACGGACCCGAGGGCAGAGTCGCACTCGTCGGAGTGCACGCCTGAGCCAACCGCTTCGCCAATCCTTCCTCAGAGAAGACGGGATCTACGCGTAGCCCGGCGCCGCGACTGAATCCCGTCGCTTCCTACTGTGCCTTGCCGATCAGGTGGTGCCACGGGCGCCACCAGCGCGTGAGGCTGACATGATCGCTTCCGCCCTTGCGGGCGATGGCGAGGATGTCGCGATGGGTCGGCTGACCGAGACGCTCGTGCGTCCAGACGATGACAGCGTCGTTGCCGTCGAAGTAGCAGAACGCGTGCCCCCCGGGCTTACCGGCGCCGTGGAGCCACTGCAGCTCGCCGCCCCAGACGAAGGCATTGCAGCGACCCGTGTTGCGTGTGATGCCCGCATGACGGCCGAGCTCGGCCCGGTATGCGGACGCAAGGTCGGCGGCGTTCCGGTAGGAGGAGATCTCCCACCGGTCCGGCGTCCCCTGGGCGGGGAGGCAAACGGCTGTCTGAATGGCCGTCGGCTCCGGGACCGTCTGCAGCCTGCAGTCGTTCCAGAGCGCAGCCGGCATGATCGCGTCGAGCCCGGCGTCGGCGGCCAGCGTCGGCGACCCTGCCGGCGACAGCGGCAGGCCGCCGCTCGTCGTCGTCTTCTTTGCGGGCGGCGAGGCAGCGCCGAGGTCGGAATGATCGCCGGCGGTCAGATAGACCACGGTCGTGGCCGTGGCGGCGGCGACCAGGACGACTGCCAGGCCTAGCTTCCAGCCGAGGGTTCGCCCGGGTTTGCCGAAGAACATCAGCACCCAACGATTGGCGGGCGGCGCGTCGAGCTCCGAGTAGACATGGAGAATGTGCGTCGGCTCGGGGATGTTCTTGAGATGCACCCGCCCCCGATCGCTGTACTGGAGCCCGCTGAGGCGGCCCGCAAGCCTCGAGGTTGCTTCACTGACGATCACCTCGCCTCCGTGGGCTCTACCGCAGAGTCGGGCGGCGACGTTCAGCGCCGCCCCGCGGTAGCTGCCGTCGTCCAGCCGAACGGCCTCGCCGGCATCGATGCCGATCCCGACTTTGAGCGGAAGGTCGGAGTCCGCGTCGGTCTCCTCGCCGAAGCGCGCCTGGAGATCGACGGCGGCCCGGATGGCCTGGCGGGCGGATGTGAACACTGCGAGCGCCTCGTCGCCGCGAACCTCGATCAGCGTTCCTCCGTGCGCCTCGACGCCCTCGCTCACAAGGTCGACGAACTTGCCGGCAAGCCGGGCAGCCGCTTCGTCCCCGTACTCCGCCGTGTAGCGGGAGTAGCCGCGCACGTCGGCGATAAGGAACGTGAGCACACCTGATTGTTCGTCGTTCACAACCTCGTCAGTATGCCGCGACCCTGGCGAATGTGAAAGCCGAGTCGTTATCGAGGAGACTGGTACGAGAGCTCGGCGAACCGATCTGCTGACGACCCCGGTCGTCCCGCGGACGACGGGCGAGGCTCTTCACTCCTGAAGCTCCTTCAGCCGCAACTCGAGGAAGCGCTGTTCGGCGTCCGAGTGCACGAGTTCAAGGGCGCGCTCGTACGCCGCGCGGGCGGCCTCGGGGCGATCGAGACGGCGCAACAGGTCAGCGCGCGTCGCGTGGAGATAGTGGTACTGGTCGAGATCGAGCTGGTCGACCAGGCCGAGCGCCGCCTCGACCTCGCCGGTTTCGGCGATCGCGACGGCGTGATTGAGCTCCACGACCGGGGAGCCGGTGCGGCGGGCCAGCTCGCCGTAGAGGGCGGCGAGCTGCGGCCAGTCCTCAGGCTGATCCAGGTGCAGTGAGGCAATCGCTGCCTGGAGCACGTATTCGTCGCGACCGCCCAGTGCGAGCGCACGCGTTAGCGCGGCCCGTCCCGCCTCGATCTCGCCGGTGTCCCAGAGCGATCTGTCCTGATCACGAAGCAGGACGATGGTGCCGTTCACAAAGCGCGCCTCGCGGCGGGCGTCGTTGAGGAGCATCAGCGCCTGTAGTCCGTGCACTGCAGGCTCGTCGGGCATCAACTCGGTGAGCGAGCGTCCCAGCCGAATCGCCTCTGCTGCAAGATCGCCGCGACCGCCGTAGCCCTCGTTGAAGATCAGGTAGACAACGGTGAGCACCGCGAAGAGCCGGTCGGGGAGCAGGTGCGGAGGCGGCACACGAAAGGGAATCCCGGCTGCCTTGATCTTGCTCTTTGCGCGGACGAGCCTCTTCGCCATCGTCTCCTCGGGCACGAGGAACGCCCGAGCGATTTCGTCCGTCGTCAGACCGCCCAGCGTTCTCAGTGTGAGCGCCACCTGAGCGTCGAGTGCGAGTGCCGGGTGGCAGCAGGTGAACACGAGCTCGAGCCGCTCGTCCGGAATCGTTGTCTCGTCCACGTTGTCCTCCACGCTCTCCGGGACCTCGAGCAGGCGGGTCTTCGCGGCGAGCGTGCGCTCGCGGCGAATCCTGTCGATCGCACGGTTGCGGGCGGTGGTCACGAGCCACGCTCGCGGGTTGGCGGGCGTTCCGTCGCTGGGCCAGCGCGCGGCGGCAATCGCGAACGCCTCCTGAGCCGCTTCCTCGGCGAGGTCGAAGTCGCCGAGGAAGCCGATCAGCGCCGCGAGTACGCGGCCCCACTCCTCCCGGAAGACCTGCTCGAGAATCGCTAGTACTCCACGACCGGACGCACCTCGACCGCGCCACCCATCCGCGCCGCCGGAACGCGCGCGGCGAGCTCGATCGCCGCGTCGAGATCGTCGGCGTCGAAGAAGAAGTAGCCGCCCAGGGCCTCCTTGACAGCGACGAACGGCCCGTCGGTGGTCAGCGTCTTGCCGTCCTCGACGCGCACGGTAGTTGCGGTCTCGGGGGACTGCATCTGCACACCCGGGCTGACCCCGGGGGTCTCATTGATCTCCTTGTACGCGGTGAAGACCGCGTTCTGCTCGTCCTGCGAAAGGCGCGCCCATTCGTCCGGCGCATAGGGCGTCGGTGCAGAGCCCTGATGGATCAACAGCATGTACTTCATCGTTCCTCCTTGTCGGGATGATCGCCTCTAAGACGAACGGCGGACAAGGCAAAGGACAACAACCGCGCAACTCAGTTCCTTCCCGAAAGACGACACGGCTCAGGGCAGTCCTCCCCGCGGTCGGCGTCAGGCCGGGCCAGACCCCCCTGCGTTCAACGGGGGGAAGAACGCAGGGCGGTGACCCTGGCGAAGGTCGTCTGACCCGGCCCCTCATCCTTCACCGAACGATGTTCGAACCCTTGCCAATAGTTGTTCCGGTTAACACAGCCTCAGGGATGCGCTCGATCGAGCTACACAGCTTTGAAGGTGAGGTGTCGATACGTGGGAAGGCCGGCGTAACGAGTTGCGGTCTACGGTCCGCCCTGGAAGCGTGAGGACGGAGCGCGCTTCGGTGGCGCAACTGGTTGTCGCCGACCATGCACGTTTAAGGGAAGGGTTCCTTTGAAGTTCTTCAAGTACACAGCTCCCCTCGGGCTGCCTGCACTTGCGTTTCTTGCGACGCTCGTATTCGTGGGCTCCTCGGGAGCGGCCGCAACCGGCGTGCCGCTCGGAACTGCGAGCGAGTTCGCCATTCTCGCCGGTTCGGGAATCACCAACGCCGGCGCGACGACTATCGTCGGCGACTCGGGATCCTCACCGACCTCGTCGGAAACCGGGTTTGGTGCATGCCCGGGCGCGAACTGTGTGACACAGACAGGCGCGAACCACGTCGACCCTGATCCCAATGACGCCGCCACCCAGTCTGCCAAGGCTGCGCTGACGAACGCGTACAACGTCGCAGCCGGTCAAACACCGACGACGATCGCGACCGAGCTCGCAGGCCAGACGTTGCCGCCGGGCGTGTACAACTCGGCCTCCGGCACGTTCGGCATGACAGGAACACTCACGCTCGATGCAGGTGACGATCCTGATGCAGTCTTCATCTTCCAAACCGCCGACGGAACGGGGACGCTCATCACGGCCGGAACGGGCAATGTGAGCCTGATCCGTTCGGCCCAGTCCTGCAACCTGTTCTGGAAGGTTGGCTCGTCCGCAACCCTTGGTGCCGGTTCGACGTTCAGAGGAACGATCATGGCCAACACATCGATCAGCCTGGGCGCCGCCGTGACGGTGGACGGTAGGCTGCTCGCGGGGGAGCAAGCATCGGGGGCGGGCGCAGTGACACTGATCAACGACACGATCATCAAGCCGACGTGCGCTCCGCGCGGGGCTCCGGCGGGGCCGGTTGTGCCGGTCGCGACGCCGGTCGTGGTGCCGGCCGATACGACGGCTGCCGCGGCAACGGCTGCCGCGGCAGTCAAGGTAGCGGCGGCAAAGAAAGCAGCTGCTGCCAAAGAAACCGCGAAGAAGGCTGCAGCGAAGAAGGCTGCAGCGAAAAAGGCCGAGGCGAAGAAGGCTGCAGCAGCCAACGCCCGGCGCGCGGCGATCAAGAAGACAGCCAACGGCTCGTCGACATCGACGTCCGTGACATCGACCTCGAACTCCACGTCGACCTCGACGACTCGTGGCAACGCGAGGCCACCGGTCACTCGTGCTGGCTTTACGGGCTAGATCCTCCGCGTTTCTCGCCCTGTTGGGAGTGCTGGGGCTGCTCGCCGCAAGCGCGGCGGGCGGCTCGGTGGCCTCACGGTCAAAGCCTCGACCGGCGGTCCGACCCGTTCAGGCTGTCGCGGCGCTGCTCATCCCCCACGTTGCCCGCCGAGCACCACGGCGCAGCTCGACCAGGTTGCGCATGGTCGCCCCACGACGACCGCTCACGAACGAACGAACAGTGATCCCGGTCGTTGGCCACGCCACGGATGCCGCCGGCCGTCGCTGGCTGCGCGTCAGGCTTCCCGGCCGTCCGAATGGACACACGGGATGGATCGAGCGCGCCGGTACGACCAACAAGTCAACGACGTTTCACATCGTCGTCGAACTCTCGCGTCGAAGCGTCATGGTGTATCGGCACGCGGAGCTGATCCGGACGTTCGCTGCCGTCGTCGGCAAACCGTCTACCCCGACTCCAGCAGGCGAGTTCTTCGTCGAGGAGGCAATCGAGCTACCGTCCAACGCGGCAGGAGCGCCGTTCGCGCTGGCGCTGAGCGCGCGATCGAATGTCTACCAGGAGTTCGACGGAGGGCCGGGGCAGATCGCGATCCACGGCCTGGCACACATCGGCGGGAGACTCGGAACAGCCGTCTCGCACGGATGCGTGCGCCTCGATGCCGAGGCGATGAGCTGGCTCGTCCTCCACGTGGGCCCCGGCGTACCGGTGACGATTCGGAGCTGAGCGATGCGAGTACCGGCCTCGGCTGATCGCGATCGGGTTACTCAGCAGCAGGCGAACACGTGCCCCCGTGGTATGCGGGCGGCTCGGTGCGACGGAACCACGTCGCCGCCGACGTCAGTCGGCTCATCTCGGCGGAGTGATAGGCGATCCCGTAGAGCCGATGCAGCTCGAGCGGTAGGCCGGCGCGGGCGCACGCCTCGGCCAGCGCCTCGTCGGGGTTGGAGCGGCCCATATGGACGCTCTCATGAACGAGCACGTTCACCGACCACGCGACCTGCAGGTCGTTGGACCGGCGCGTCGAGGCCGACGCGCCGAGCCGCAGCCCTTCGCACACATACGGGCTCAGGTGCATCTCGCCCTCGCGGATGCGGCTGAAGCCGTAGTACTCGTCCGCCTGCGCTGGTGGAAACCCGGCCTCAGCCAACGCACGCGCCCAGTCCTGCGCATTCGCGGCACACACGACGGTCAACAAACGCCGACTGAGGAAATCGGCCGCCGCGCCGATCCAGGCATCGGTCTGAACCGCCCCTGCAGCAACGTCGGCGTCGACAACGTGACCGACGCCCGCACGCTGAAGGGTTGCCATCCGGTCGGCCTGCGCCTCGGTGGGCGCATCGACTGCGAAGGCCACGAGGAGCGTGGCGACGATGGCGAGCGCGCGAATGACCATGCCGATGCCTCCTCGGAGGACTGGTGATGCACCGGGCCCGGTTTCGCTACTGGCTCTCCGTCGACGTGGAACAGCGACCAAGGTCGCCGACGGGTCAATGCCGCCGCAGTGATGAAAGAACGAGACGCTGTCCAAGCCGTACTGAACCGCGATCCAGCAAGCACGCTCGCGGATTACCTACCCCACCGTACGGTCACTTGCAGCATGTGAATAGCCCTGAAACGAGGGACTGCAGATGCCGGCCGCTAACGAGGCGCACCGCGCGGTCACCGGTGTCCCCACGACTAGGTCTGGACCCACCGCACTTCCTGGCTGTAGGCACCGAGGTAGCCGACGCCTGCCTGGTTCACGGACATCGCGATGCGCAGACGGTGGACCCCCTTCGACAACGCGAGCGTAAACCGCACCCGTGATCGCGCGTCCAGCCTCACGCGCTTGATCGTGATCCACTGCCCGAATTTCGACACCGTCTGCACCTGCACGGTCTTCGCGGTCATCGGCCGGCCCGCAAAGACGTGGGAGACCCAGCCGTTGAGCCGGCCGAAGGTGATCACCGGCGCGACGGCGACCGAAGCTGCGAGGCTGCTGGCGCCCTTCCAAGCGGCCTGGTAGGACGTCAGCAATCGTGGCTTCGTCCTGTAGGCGAAGACGCCGTCGGCGCCCGTGATGACCGTCGCGAGCACGATCGGGGAGGGCTCACCGTACGGGAGCGCCGTCAGCGCCACCTGCTCGCCCGACCTTCTGCTGTTCACCTGGCCTGTCAGCGTGATCATGCTTCCGTAGCCGATCTGGGGAAGGCTGACGCCGAGGACGAGCGCGGGCGGAAGCCCGGCGACCTTCACGCTTCCGGTCCGGCGTGGGTAGAGCGCGTCCCGGTAGTCGTACCACCCGGCTTGCGTGAACGTGAACGTGTACGACTTGCCGGGCGCGAGCACAGGCGAGGCGAAGGTGCCGCGCGTCGAGACGACCTGGTGATACCGCGTGTCAGTGTTCTTCCATCTGATCGTGTCGTCGGCGGTGATGCCCGCAGTCCTCGGCGAGAACCCCGCGCTCGTGATCCACACCGTCCTCGTCGTCGCTGCAAAGGCACTCGGCGCCCACATCAGCCCCACGAACACGCCACAGACGATCAGGCATCTACGCATCACCGACCCCCGTTCGGATTGCCAGTACCGGAGTCAGTATTGACCGTCTTCGAGCGTCGGCCCCAAACTCTGACAACCCTCTTACAGACGGCGCGGAATCGCTAACAGATCCCCCTCCGAACCATTACGTTGTTCGCGATCTGGTCGTCTCCGCTGCAAACAGCCGGTGCCGTACCCGCGATCTTCGTTCAGGGCAACAGCCGTCGATGCTCACGGCGCTGGGCCCCAATCGGGTGCAGACTCCCAGAGCGGCGACCGCGTCACGCGCTGGATGTGGCTGCCGTCGAGCCGCATCGTGAAGACGTCGATATTGCCGCCCTCGGGGCCCTTGCCGAAGACGATCGCCTTGCCGTCCGGGGAGAAGGACGCCCGCCCGACCCACGTACCTGACGGGAAGTGTGTGAGCTGCTTGCGTCCGGTCCCGTCGGGGTGGACGACGAAGAACTGCGATTGGCCACTCGGGTCATCCACGTGCGAGTGGAACACGATCCACTTGCCGTCGGGCGACCAGTCCGGGTGGTCTCCGTCGTTCTCCGCCCAGGGGGTGAGCCGGAGCGGGCTCGAGCCGTCGATTCCGACGACGTACAACGCGCGCTTGCTCGCACTCGCGAAACCGGAGCGGACGAACTCGAAGACGAGATTCTTGCCGTCCGGCGAGAAGGCTGGGGAGACGAGATCACCGCTGAAGGCCGCTCGCTGGTAGACGACATGCCGGCCGCTGCCGTCGTGGTTCGCCACTGCGAGGGCGGAGTGCTCGATCCAGCTCTCACCGTGGGGGTCTTGCTTCACCCTGCCGGTCGACTGGGTGAGGGCGACCTGCTTCGAGTCGGGGGAGAAGCTCACGTTGGCGTCGTCGGCGCACGTCTGCTCGTTCGCGCCTTCTGCGCAGAGCGCGCCAATCGGCGCCAGTCCGCTGCCGTCCGGCGCCACGACAAAGGTGTGGCAGAGGGCACCGTCCGCGCAACGGGTGAACGCGATCAGGCTCCCGTCGGGCGACCACGAGGGTTGGTCGTCGATGATCCCCCGCGGTGGATGGGTGACCTGCCGGGCCCCTTTGCCGTCGATGCCGACGGTGAAGACCGCGCCCCAGGACTGGTCGGCGTTGAGGTATCGCCGGAACACGATCGAGCCGTTCTGACGCTGGGCGCTCGCGGTCGCGGTGGCGACGACAGCGGCGGACGAAACGGTTACCAACGCCAGCGCCGCCAGTGAATATTTCGTGAATGTACGCATGCGGGCGACGCTACAACGGGCACGATCCCAAGACCAGGGGCAATGTCCCACATATGTCCCGGACCGCGAGTAGCCAGTAGGGGCGGCGTTGGGACCTGCGTGGCATGCTCACCTACTGATGAAGGCACAGGTCATTCGCTGCAACCCGGTGAGTCGTCGATGAAGGGGAAGCGCCCGCACCTCCTGGTCGCCGGCGCGTCGGGCAAGCTGGGGCGCCGGACGGCAGAGCTCCTGCTCGACACGGGTGCTGCAACCGAGTTGATCCTGGTCACGCGGACCCCCGGAGCGGTGGCGGACCTGGGCGCGCGAGGCTGCGACGTCCGTTTCGGCGATTACAGCGAGCCGGACTCGCTTCCCGATGCCTACGCGGGAGCCGAGAGGATGCTTCTCATCAGCGCATCCGACATCGAGGTCCGCGCCGAACAGCATCGAGCCGCGATCAGCGCCGCCGCAGCGGTGGGCGTTCGGCACGTCGTCTACACCTCCGGCCTCAACCCCGAGCCGCCAAACCCGGCGGCGATCGGGCCGAGCCACTACGCGACCGAGCGGGCCCTCGTCGAGAGCGGTCTCTCCTGGACGGTGCTCCGCGACAGCCTCTACTCCGAGTACCAGGTTCCGGAGGCAGCCCAGGCCATCGCCTCGGGGAGGCTGACGCACAATCGTGGCACCGGAGAGATCGCGTACGTTGCGCGTGACGACTGCGCCGCTGTCGCCGCGGCGGTCGTGGCGGGACCGGGTCACGATGGTCGCTGCTACGACGTCACCGGACCGGAGTTGTTCGCCCCGCGCGACCTCGCGTTGCTCTACGGCGAGCTGGGCGGGCGGGACGTCGACCTCGAGGAACTCGACGATCAGGCGTTCGTCGAGCATCTCCAGGGCGATGCGCAGGAGGACGACCATGCGCGCTACGGTGCGCAACTCGTGGCGTCCTTCGGCCGGTCGATGCGGGAGGGCTACATGGCCAGCCGCACCGGCGTCGTCGAGTTGCTGGCGGGCCGCCCCGCACGGACGCTCCGCGCTGTGCTCGAAGAGGCGGGCCCGTTCGCGTAGGCCGCCGTCAGAGGCCCCAGCCATCCGGCGGTGGGTGGTCGCCCATCTCGAAGTTCCAGGTCTCGCGGAGCTCCTGGCACCGGCCGTCCTCGGCGAAGCGGAGGAAGAGGATGCCGATCACCGACACCGCTTCCCCGCTGTTCAGCATGCGTACCCAGAACTCCACCGCGGCGCGGCGGTTGTCGGCAGAGACGATCGGCTGACCCATCCGCACGTTCGGGCTCTCCTGCGTCGACGTGACGTTCGCCCAGTAGGAGCGGACACCATCCGGCCCGCGGTGCGGCTCGGCAGTGGGGTGGTCGAGGTAGCTGGAGTCTTCCGTGAAGAGCGCTGCGGCGGCGTCCGCGTCGCGGTCTCGCCACGCGCTTGCATATCCATCCACCCACTCTTGAACGGTCATGGCGAGCACCTGCCTTTCAGCGACACAATGGGGCATGAGAATAGCCCAATGACGGCACCGCAGACCGTCGACCGGGAGGTCCAAGACATGGGGCGCGCGATCACGCTTTCCGCGACGCCGCCTGATTCGAGCAGGGAGGTGCTGCAGGTGTACAAGGTGGTCTGGTTCGCCCGCTTCCTCGAGGGCACGGACAAGCACGAAGCCCGCCGTCGCTGGCGCGAGATCCACGGCCCGCTCGGCCTGAACGTGCCGCAGATCGAGGCGTACGTCCAGAGTCATGCCGTCGCGGCACTCGGGCAGGCCGAGGAGAGCAACGTCCCGCTTGGGTTCGACGGCTACGCCAACTGCTGGTTCGCCGACGAGGAGAGCTATCGCGAAGCGCTGCAAACGCCAGGGTGGTCTGACATCGCAGCCGGCAGCGCGAACCTCTTCGAGCCGGGCTCATTCCGAGGAATGTGCGCCGTCCTCGACGAGCGGACAATCGTCGACGGCGACTACGGTCCGTTCAAGGCGGTCTGGGTCGTTCGCTTCAACGATGAGATCCGAAGCGATCCGGCGCGCACACGGGAGGCGCACGAGCACTGGATCGAAACGCATGGCGGCCGTTTCGGCCGCGATGTCCCGGGGATCGGTCGCTACGTCCAGAACCACTGCGTCGCACCGCTCGGGGAGGGAGGCGCGGACGCGAGCGGCGAGCTGCACTTCGACGGGTACTCGGAGTGCTGGTTCGAGCATCGCGGCGCCTTCGAGCTCGCCACGAGCTCACCGGAGTGGCTCGCGATGAACGACGACGCCGTCACGTTCTGCGACGTCGGCTACATCCTCGGCGGCATGAGCGCGGTCGTGGAGGAGAACGTCGTCAAGGGTGGTGGTCGCAACGCTCACCGGCCGAGCTTGATGCAACGACACGGATTCGTCGGCAGGCCCGTCGATCCCGTGCGGCAGCAGAACACGCTCCCAGCGTGGGTTTGCCGCTCGAGATCCTCGAGCGGCAAGCCTCGGCGTGCGGTCGTGATCACGAGCACGTCGAGCGACTCGCCCGCGAAGACACAACTGGTTGGTTGCGTCACGGGAAGACGGATGGTCCCGTCCAACTCGCCCGCCGGGCTGTATCGACGCACCTCTCCGGTGCCCCACACCGCTGCCCAGAGCCCGCCGTCCGTGTCGACGCACATCCCGTCGACGAAGCCGATCTCGGGCCGGAACTCGAGCTCGACGATGCGACGAGGGTTCGCCAGCGCACCGCTCGAGAGGTCGAAGTCGAACGCGTCGATTCCTCCCGAAAGCGAGTCGACGTAGTAGAACGTCTTGCCGTCGGGACTCCAATCCATTCCGTTCGAGAGCGAGACGCTGTCGATGACGCGGCGCACCTGACCGTCCGTCTCGAGGCAGTAGAGAGCGCCGGCACTCTCGGCCGCCAGCCCACGCTCGTTGACCCCGACCGTTCCGGCCCAGAGTCGTCCGAGCGCATCGCATTTCCCGTCGTTCATGAACCAGTCGGCGCTGTTCTCCTCGACGGCCGCGAGCAGCCCGTACTCGCCGTCATTGTCGATATGCGCGAAACCCTGGTCGGTTGCGAGGACGAGCGTATCGTCGGTGGCCGGGACCGCCGCGCCGACGCGCCGGCCGACCTCGACGCTCTCGCCGGCCGAGCCGTCGAGCTCGAGCCAGTTCACGCGGCCGTCGAAGATCTCGACCCAGCTCAGCGCCCCTCGGCGCGGATGCCAGATCGGGCCTTCGCCGAGGTCGGCGCGAGCGTCGAGCAGGAGCTCCGGTGTTGGCAGGGCCTCTACCAGTGGAACTTGAGCGCACTGGCGAAGCCGGCACCCAGCGGCTCCTGCGCGGCCATGTTGAGGAACCCGAGCTGCTCGAGTTGGCGGGCGCGCCGAAGCGGACCGACGTCGAGCGGCCGCAGGCCCCCTGCCTCGACGAACGAGGCCACGGTCGCCTTCGCGTCGGCGTCGTCGCCCGCGAGCAGCACGTCGAGGGTCTGTCCGGCGACCTGACCGGACGAGAGCGTCGTCGCGAACGTCGTGTTGAACGCCTTCACGACAGGCGTCCCCTGCGGCAGGAGCTTCGCGATCTCCTCGGCCGCCGAGCTGTCGGCGGGAGTGACGAGCCCTTCGAAGGTCGCCCAGTCGACGGGGTTCGTGATGTCGACGACGACCTTGCCCCGCAGCCCGTCGCCGTGCTCCGCGATGACCTCGGCTGCCGCCGGGTACGGGACGGCGAGCACTACCGCGTCGCCGCTGACCTGGTCGCCCACGGTAGCCCCCAGCTCGTCGGCGAGCTCCTGGGCAGCCGCCCGGTTGCGCGCGACCAGCTCGACGTCGTTCCCGCCTGCGAGCACCCGCGTTCCGATTCCTCGGGCCATGTTGCCGGCCCCGATGATCGTCACCTTCATCTTCGCCTCCTTGTCGGTCGGTCAGACTCGGTTCGATCCTATAGCCGGTCGAGCTCGAGCCAGGGTTGTCATGTGACTGCGTAAATGTCGAGGTGAACTTCGCTCGCCAGGCGCGCGCCCGAGCCGACGGCAAGGATGCGATTCAGCCACGCGTAGCGCGAATCTCCCGCCTCGAACCTCGGCGTCGAGCGGAAGTAGTACTCCGCCGGATCGACGGCTTCACCGTGCTGGATTCGCTCCATGACCTCGGGAGGGCCGTGCCGGAGCCCGAGGTTGCGGACGTAGACGAGGGCACCGTCGTCGGTGAGCACGGTGTAGCGCGCCTCGAGCAATGCTGTTCCGTCGGCGCAGACGACTTGCCAGTCGGCGCCGCCGCGGAGGATCCGCCCGCGAAGCTGCGGCCCGGCGATCTCCCCGCCGACGATGGGCACGATGCGCCGCTCGCCGACGAGTGTCTGGCCCAGCAGTTGCGGTTCCTCGATGTCTGCTCGGATCCGCGCGAGGAATTCCAGCGTCGGGGTGGCGGGCTGAACCGTCACCCCGCGGTCGTCCGAACCACCGCTCGAGACAGATGCGGGAGCAACAGCCGTGCGACTCGTTCCTGCTGGTCCGGGGTCTCGAACGTGACGAGGTGGTGGTCGATTCCCGCCTCCTCCATGTCGGCGAGCCGCTGCAGGCACTCCTCGGGCGTCCCGATGATCTCGCTCGCGAGGAATTCCTCGAAGGTCGGAGGCGGCTGCAGCGTGGCCGTGTTGCGGACGATCTCGTAGGCCTCCTCGGCCTCGGGCAACACCGCCTCGAGCGTCTCGGCGACGAGGAGCCGGGTGAGCCGTACGACAGACATCGGCCGGTCCGGCCACGAGGGGTCGGCTCGCAGCTCGCGGACGATGTCCGGCTGGCCCCGCATGAGCGGTACCCAGCCGTCCCCGAGCTCGAGAGCGAGCGCAACCGTCGCCTCGGAATCTCCCCCGATCCAGATCGGGGGGATGAGGTCGTTGATGGGGAACCGGGTTGAACGCGAGGTCCCGCACGCGGACGTATTCGCCCTCGAACGTGACGCGCTCCGGTGCCGGATGCGTCCACAGCTGCTTCAGCAGCTGTACGACCTCCCGCTCGTGGGCGATGCGCTCGCCGTGGTCCTCGATGAACGGCACGTCGTATGCCTCGTACTCCGGCTTCAACCAGCCCGCGCCCAGCGAGCAGATAACGCGTCCCTCCGTGATCTGGTCGAGCGTCGCGAGCATCTTCGCGAGCACAGCGGGGTTGCGGAAGCTCGGGTTGAGCATTCCCCAGGCGAGACGAATCCGACTCGTCACCGCCCCGATCGCCGTCATCAACGTGAACGACTCGAGCGGCCCTTCCTTCGCATACGGCTCGCCGTGGTAGTCGATCAGGTGGTCACCGAGCCAGACGGATTCGAAGCCCTGCCGGTCTGCGGCGCGCGCCTGCTCCAGGATCTCGCCTGCGGTGGTGGCCGCCGCGGGATTGATGAACACGCCGATCTTTGCCACCACGCCCTCCATTCGGTCGGCTTCCGCAAAACCCGAGTACGAGCATTCCGCTCCCCGGTTCCGCGAAAGGTGCGATAGCCGCACTTCACAACTGTGCTCGCTCAGTCAATACGAACGGTTGCACCACGAGAAACGTGGGCGTATGTTACGCCCCTGTTCAGCATTAGGATACGCCTCCGTTCAGCCCGGGCAAACAGCCGCGGTCGGTATTCCAGTTTGACGCACGCGTCCGGGGGTCATAGCGCTGGTCACGATGAACCGAGTCAATCGCCTTAAGCCTGCCAACTTCCGGTTGCACACCCCGTCAATAGCGGGAACACGAACTCGATAGAGGGAGGACGGTATGAAGGTTCGTCTCAGACGCGTCGCGTTGCTCATGGGTGGCGCCGCCGTGCTAGCCGCGGTGGTGGTGGTGGCATTCGTCGGTTCGGCGTCGGGCGCACAGAAGAAGGCGGTGAACATCGCCGTGCTCTACTACAACCCGAGTCCCTACGGGATCGCGCAGTTGAAGGGCGCGCAGGCGGCGGCCAAGAAGCTGGGCGTCAACGTCACGGGGTTCAACCCGAACAACGACCCGCATCTGCAGCAGACGCAGATGCAGGACGCGATCACGACCGGCAAGTATCAGGGGATGCTGGTCGCGGCACTCGACGGGCACGCGCTGTACCCGACGATCAAGCAGGCGATCGCCAAGGGGATCAAGGTGGCGACGGTCGACTACACGCTCGGCCTCCCGCAGCAGCAGGTCAATCTGGTTGCGACCCCGGGCCTCGTGACGACCGTCGGCCAGCCGATCGGCAACGAGTGGAAGGGCCTGATCACCGAGATCAAGAAGGCATGCGCCGCCAAGGTCGGCGCCGGCGCGGCGTGCACCGTGGCGTTCCTGCCCGGCCTCGCCAACTACCCGACCGACGTGATCCGGGTCAACGCCATGAAGAAGGCCTTCAGCACCGGGCCGATCAAGTTCACGCTCATGCCGCCCGGGATGTACGACCAGGCGACGTCCCAGAAAGTGACCCTCGACTACTTCCAGTCGAAGCCGAAGGTCGACGTGCTCGCCACGTTCGGCGACCAGCAGGCCGTCGGCGCAGAGGTCGCCTTCAAGCAGCTCGGGATCACGCCCTCCAAGGACCTCCTGATCATCGGCTACGGCGCCAGCAGGGAGGGTGTCGCAAGAGTCAAGTCGGGCCAGTGGTTCGCAACACTCGGGCTGTACCCGGCGGGAGAGATGGCAGTCGCCCTCAAGTACGTCCTCGACGCCATCAACAGCGGCAAGAAGGCGCCGAACCCGGTCGACATCATGAAGACGCCGGGCCACCCGCTGATCGTCGACAAGGCATACATAACGAAGAATCCCGGCTTCAAGGCCGACTGGGGTCTCGCCGGGTAGGCACTCCCAACCCGTACGTGTAGACGAAGACGAGTAGACGAAGACGAGCCGGATGAGCGACGCTCAGACACCGCCCATCCGGCTCGTCGGCATCAGCAAGCGGTACTCCAGTACGAAGGCGCTCGACGACGTCAGCCTCGAGATCGCCGCCGGGACGGTCCACGCGCTCGTCGGCGCGAACGGGGCGGGCAAGTCGACGCTCGGCAAGATCATCGGCGGCCTCGTCCGCCCGGACGACGGCCAAATCGAGGTCGATGGACGGGCGGTCAAGTACGTGACGCCGAGCGACGCCCGCAAGGACGGGATCGCACTGATCGCCCAGGAACTGGCGCTCGTTCCGCATCTCACCGTGATGGAGAACGTCTTCCTCGGCGTCGAGCCCCGGCGCCGCGGGTTCGTCGTGCGGCGGCAGATGAAGCAGCAGTATGCGCAGCTCGTCGCGCGCTGGGGCTTCAAGCTCGAGCGCGACGCGCTGGTCGGCGAGCTCCGCACCGCCGACCAGCAGAAGGTCGAGATCCTGCGCGCCGTCGCCTGTGACGCGAGAGTGATCGTCATGGACGAGCCGACCTCGTCGCTGACGCACGTCGAGACGCAGACGCTGCACGAGATGATCCGTGCCTTGACGGGGGCCGGGACGACGATCGTGTACGTCAGCCACTTCCTCGACGAGGCCCTCACGCTGTCCGACACCGTGACCGTCCTTCGTAACGGGCGGCTGGTGCGAACGGCCCCCTCGGCCGACGAGACGGAAGCCAGCCTCGTCACCGGCATGTTCGGGGCCGCTGTCGAGGCCGAGTACTTCGAGAAGCCGCGGCACTCCGCCGCGCCCGTCATGTTCGAGGTCGACGGGTTGAGCCGTGAGGGTGTGCTCAACGACGTCTCGTTCACGATCCGCGCGGGAGAGATCGTCGGCCTCGCCGGACTCGTCGGCAGCGGGCGAACCGAGCTCGCGCGGGCGATCTCCGGCGCCGACCCGATCGATCGAGGCACGATCCGCGTCGACGGCAAGGAATGCCGCATCCGTACGCCGGCCGACGCGATCCGTGCCGGGATCGCGTTCCTGCCGGAGAGCCGCAAGGAGGAAGGGCTCTTCATGGAGCTCACGCTCGCGGCCAACACGACCTTTGTGGACATGAGCTCCGTCTCTGCCAGGGGCTTCCTGCGGCCGGCGGCAGAGCGCACCAAGGCCCGGACCCTGCTGCACTCGCTCTCCGTCTATCCGCCGGCGCCTTCCGCTCGGGTCTCCAGCCTGTCGGGCGGCAACCAGCAGAAGGTGCTGTTCGCGCGCTGGCTGTTCAAGCAGCCGCGGGTGCTGATCCTCGACGAGCCGACGCGAGGCGTGGACGTCGGCGCCAGGGCCGCGATCCACCGGCTCATCCACGACCTCGCCGAACAGGGCGCGGCCATCCTGATGATCTCGTCCGAGCTCGAGGAGGTGCTGGGGCTGGCCCACCGCGTCCTCGTCATCCGGCGGGGTACGATCACGCACGAGTTCGCTGCCGATCCGCCGCTCGGGGACGTGATGGAGGCGGCGTTCGGCCTCACGGGGAGCACCGCATGACCGCCCAACCGCCACAGGCAGGAGCCGCGAGCGAACAGGTCCCGCCCGAGTCGATCGCGCCGCCGCGCCGCCCCTGGCGCGGCCATCGAATCCGGGCGGAGCATGTCCGCGACTACGGGATCATCGTCGTCTTCATCGCGATGTTCGTCTTCCTGACGTTCAAATCGGACGTCTTCCTCACCAAGGACAACCTCCTCAACCTCCTCTACTCCAACTCCGCCGTCGGCATCGCAGCGTGCGCCGTCACCCTCGTGGTCATCGGCGGGAACTTCGACCTCTCCCTCGGCGGGATCTACATCCTGAGTGCGCTCCTCGCCGCCTACGCGGCGGTGCACTGGAATATCTGGCTCGCGTTTCCCGTCGGGCTCGCGGCCGGCCTCACGATGGGGCTGATCAACGGGCTCCTCATCACCAAGCTTCGCGTCAACGCCTTCCTCGCGACCCTGGCCTCGGGACTCGTCTTCTTCGGCATCGACAAGGCGATCAGCCATGGACTGCTGATCACGCCGGGGGACACCAGCTCCGGCAGCGGGACGGCGCACGACGCGGCCATCTGGACCTTTCTCGGCCAGAACCGCCTGGGCGGCCAGGGCGGTGTGCAGTACCCGGTCATCTTCTTCGTCGTCGCCGCGATCGTGCTCCAGCTCGTCCTCGCGCGGACGGTCTTCGGCCGTCACATCTACGGGGTCGGCGGCAACCGGGAAGCCGCGAGGCTGTCCGGCCTCAAGGTCGACCGGGTCGTCATCGCCACCTTCATGATCGCCGGCTTCGCGGCCGCCCTCGCCGGGCTGCTCGACTACTCGGCCCAGGGGTCGGGATCCCCCGGCGACCCGACGAGCCAGGCGTTCCCCCTCGTGGCCATCGCCGCCGTCGCTCTGGGCGGCACGAGCATCTTCGGCGGCGTCGGCTCCGTCTGGCGGACCGTCATCGGCGTGCTCATGCTCGGGCTCATCACCAACGGCTTCAACATCCTCGGAGTGGAGGACTTCTACCAGGACATCGTTCGCGGAAGCCTGATCGTGGTGGCGGTCGCGCTCGGGGCGCTCGCCGAGCGCCGCTGAGCACCGGAAAGGCTCATGCGCATAACAGACATCAGCGTCGTGCTCCACGACCGTAGGACTGACGTCCTGAAGGTGTTCGCCGTCCGCGACGGCAGGCTGCCGATGGGCGTCCTGCGGATCCGGACCGACGAGGGAGTCGAGGGCAACAGCTTCGTCAGCTCCCCGGGGCCTGGAGCGGCGGCGGTCGCAGAGCAGATCGTCAGGTTCATCAAGCCTCTCCTCATCGGCGAGAACCCGCTCGACGTCGGCATCCACTGGGCGCGCATGCACCGGGTGAGCCGGAACGTCGACCCGATGGCGATCGGTGTCGTCGACGTCGCGCTCTGGGACATCGTCGGCAAGGTCGCGGGCCTACCCGTCCACCGGCTCCTGGGCACTGCCCGGGACCGAGTGCCTGCCTACTTCTCGTCCGGGCATCACGACGCGCCGCAGGAGTACGCCGAGGAGGCGGTCTACTGGCGTGACCAGGGGTGGAAGGGCTACAAGCTCCACCCACCGAGCGCATCGTGGGACGCGCGCCCGCGCGGCCCGATCGAGGCCGACATCGAGGCGTGCCGCGCTGTCCGCGAGGCGGTCGGCGGCGAGATGACGCTCATGCTCGACGCGAGCTGGGGCTATACGTACCCGGAGGCATTGAAGGTCGGGCTCGCGATCGAGGAACTCGGCTACGACTGGTACGAGGATCCGCTCGCCGCCGGACGACATCTACGGCTATACAAAGCTCAAGCAGCACCTCCGCGTGCCGATCCTCGCCACCGAGATCACACCCGGGGGGCTGTGGGCGCTGCCGCCGTGGATCGCCGCGAAGGCAACCGACGCGCTCCGCGGCGACGTCGTGATCAAGGGCGGGGTCACCGGGATGATGAAGATCGCGCACCTCGCCGAGGCGTATCGTCTGAACTGCGAGGTGCACACGGCGTACAACGCGTTGACCAACGTCGCGACCGTCCATGTGACGATGGCGATCCCGAATTGCGACTGGTTCGAGGTGCTCGCGTTCAACCCGGCTGGACACTATGGACTCGAGCACCTGAGCTATGGCCTCGCGACACCGATCGAGATCGACGGCAACGGCGACATCCACGCACCTGACGAGCCCGGGCTCGGATTCGGGGTCGACTGGGAGCTGATCGAGTCGGCACGCATCGGAGAGATCCAATGAGCGACCTCGCACATCGCAGCAACGTCGACCCAAGGAGGCTGACATCAACACGATCCTGAGCACACACGCCGGGAGCATCATCCGTCCCCAGGAGCTGCTCGACTTTCTCGCCGTCATGGAGCGCGGCGAGCCGGTCGACGAACGGGCCTACGCGGACACGCTCTCGAGAGCCGTCACGGACGTCGTGCGCCGGCAGGCAGAGGTGGGCATCGACGTCGTCGACGACGGCGAGATGGGCAAGTCGAGCTGGATCACCTATCTCTACGAGCGCACGAGCGGGATCGAGCCGCGGATGGTGGAGACCGAGGGCGGCCGCGTCTATCCGCCGAGCCGCGACCGGCTCGCGTTCCCCGAGTTCTACGTCGAGCACGACCGGCAGCAGGCGGAAGAGGCCTTCGAGGCGATGGGCATGATCCTCCCCGACGCACCGGGCGACGGGGATGGGGCGCCGCTGACCAGGAGGTACATCGTCACCGGGCCGCTCGTGTACGACAGCTCGGCACTGCAACGGGACATCACGAACTTCAAGCAGGCACTCGACGGCGTCGACGTGGTGGACTCGTTTCTGCCCGTCGTGGCGCCGGCCAGCGCGTACTGGCTGGACAACGAGCATTACGCCACCGACGAGGAGTTCGTCTTCGCTCTCGCAGACGTGCTGCACGAGGAGTACAAGGCGATCGTGGACGCCGGCTTCCTCCTCCAGGTCGACGACGCGGTGCTCGTGCACGAGTACGACTCGATCCTGTCGCTCGGCGGTTCGCTCGAGGACTACCGACGCTGGGCGGAGCTGCGGGTGGAAGCGACCAACCATGCGCTCTCCGGGATCCCCGAAGAGCGTGTTCGCTACCACGTCTGCCACGGCAGCTGGCACGGGCCTCATGTCTTCGATCCACCGCTCAGCGAGGTGATCGACCTCGTGCTCAAGGTGAAGGCGCGCTACTACCTGATCGAGCAGGCGAACCCGCGGCACGAGCACGAGTGGCGGCTGTGGGAGGACGTCGAGCTCCCGGACGACAAGGTGCTGGTCCCAGGCGTCGTCACCCATCACACCAACGTCGTCGAGCACCCCGAGCTGGTCGCCGACCGCCTCGTCCGGCTCGCGCGCGTGGTCGGCGCCGAGCGCGTCATGGGCGGTACCGACTGCGGCTTCGCCCAGGGCGCCTTCCTGCGCCGGGTCCACCCCACGATCCAATGGGCCAAGCTCGAAGCCCTCGCCGAGGGGGCGCGGCTCGCCACGAAGCAACTCTCGGCCGGCAGGTCGGCGGCCTGAGAGCTGGACGCCGTGGAACGCGCAATCGCGGCGTCAACCGCAACGCCTGACGCAGGAATTTCACCGAAGGCGAGTTGGAGGAACGTGACCGTATGATCGCCGCACAGTCGAGCTGTCGGCCAGACGAAGGAGAGCAGAGATGACGATCGGAATCAGCGGTGCGGCCGGACAGCTCGGCCGGGCGACGACCGACCTTCTGCTCGAGCGAGTCGAGCCGGGTGAACTCGTGCTCGTGACCCGAGATCCTGGTCAGCTGGACGCGTACGCCGCGCAGGGCGCGAACGTGCGGCAAGGCGACTTCGACGATCCGGAAGGTCTGCGCGAGGCATACCGCGGCGTCGACCGGCTGCTCCTGATCAGCGGTGCTGACGTCGGGCGACGTGTGGCACAGCACACCGCGGCAATAGCGGCGGCGAAGGACGCCGGGGTAGGGCGGATCGCCTACACCGGGATCGTCAACCCGACCGAGGCGAACTCGGCCGCCGCAGCGCCCGAGCACCGAGGGACAGAGGAGGCGCTCCTGGCAAGCGGGCTCGAGTGGACGATGCTCCGGAACGGCATCTATGGAGATCTCACGGCGCAGGGCCTGACGCAGTCGATCGCGGCAGGCCGGCACGTCTACAACAGCGGCGACGGCAAGACGTCCTACGTCGCGCGTGCCGATTGCGCGGCGGCGGCAGCCGTCGTCCTGAGCGAAGACGGACACGCGAACCGGGCCTACGACATCACGGGCCCGGAGGCTCTCTCGGGCGCCGACCTCGCCGCGCTCGCGAGCGAGCTGAGCGGTACGCCCGTGGAGGCGGTCGCGGTCGACGACGAGACCTTCGTCGGCATCCTCGTCGAGTACGCAGGCCTGCCGGAGCCGGTCGCGCAGTTCATCGCCTCCTTCGGGCGTGCGAGCCGCGAGGGCCAGCTGGCGACGGTGTCGAACGCGGTCGAGGAGCTGACCGGCAGCCCGCCCCGGCACTTCCGAGAGGTGCTCGAGGCCCTGCTGTGAAGGTGAGCATGTTCCAACAGGCGCCGTACCGGTTCATGCCGGCCGGCTTCGAGGACAGCGGAGTCCCGTCCGTGGTGTCGACTCCCTACGAGCTCGTCGAGCCGGGGCATCTGTTCGACTCCTACGGGTGGTTCATGGACGAGCTGCTGGCCGGGCTACGGGCCGGCTTCGACGGCGTCGCGGTGACCGAGCACGGTCAGACCTCCTACGACATGACCCCGAACCCGAACCTGCCGGCGGCGGTGCTCGCGAATGCGATCCGTCTGGAGCGCCCGGAGGCGGCGCTGATCGTGCTCGGGCGCTCGCTGGGAAAGACGCGCGAGCCGCTCAGGATCGCGGAGGAGTACGCGATGCTCGACTGCATGAGCGGTGGGCGGCTCGTCGCCGGGCTGCCGGTCGGGCTCAGCTACGACGCGAACCTGAACAACGGGATCCCGACTGTCGAGACTCGCGACCGCTACCGCGAGAGCCACGACCTGGTGATCCGTTCGTGGACCGAGAACGAGCCCTTCCCGTGGAATGGGCGCTTCTCGCAGTACTCGCTCGTCAACTCGTGGCCGCGTCCTCTGCAGAAGCCGCATCCACCGGTCTGGGTGCCGGGATCCGGTTCGCCGGGGACGATGTCCTGGACGATCGAGCAGAGCTACGCGTTCGTCTACCTGAGCTGGTTCGGGCCGACGCTGACCGCTCACAGGATCTTCGATCGCTTCTGGGAGATCGCCGACAAACAGGGTGTTCCGCGAAACCCGTATCGCGTCGGCTTCGTCCAGAGTGTCGTCGTGTCCGAGACCGACGAGCGCGCCGAAATCGAGTACGGACGCTACGTCGAGAACGCCTTCCGGCAGGGTCCCGGCAGCGTCCCGCTCCATTACATGGGGCTGCCGGGGTACGTCGAACCCCGCGGCGTCGAGGCGATGCTGCGTGACCCGGGCGACTTCGGGATCGCAGCCGAGCTGCAGCATGCAACGTTCGGCCGGCTTGCAGAGGCGCGATCGGTCATCGCCGGCAGCCCGGCGACGGTGCGCGACCAGATCATCGAGTTCACGAAGGAGTTCCGGATCGGCAACCTGCTCGTGATGCTCCAGATGGGAGGGATGCCGCACGACCTCACCATGAAGAACATCCACCTGTTCGCCGAAGAGGTGCTCCCGTATCTCCAGGAGCAGTGGACCGACGAGGACTGGGAGAACCCCTGGTGGCCGGCGGGGCTCGCGCAGCCGGCGGGTGTCTGATGGCTGCGCCAGAAATGGAGATCACCGAGCGGACCGTCTCCGTTTGGGGTGGCCGTCTCGATCTGACAGTCCAGGTAGCCGGCCAAGGCCCGCCGCTCGTGTACCTGCACTCGGCGGCAGGCCTCGCCTGGGATCCCTTCCTCGAGCGGCTCGCCTCCGACTACACGATCTACGCGCCGCAGGTTCCCGGCACGACGCCCGGCAAGCCTGACGCGATCCGCGAGCTGGACGATCTCTGGGACCTCGTGCTCGTCTACGAGGAGACGATCCGCCGACTGGGGCTCGACGGGTCCGTCGTCATCGGTCAGTCGTTCGGCGGGATGCTCGCCTGCGAGCTCGCGGCGAGTTTCCCGGCGCTGTTCAGCCGCGTGATCGTGCTCGATCCGATCGGGCTCTGGCTCGACGAGCATCCCGTTGCGAACTGGGTCTCGGCATCGCCCGAGGAAGTGGCCGCAATGCTGTTCACCGACCCGACCGGCGAGGTGGCTCGCGCGGCGATGGCGCTGCCGGATGATCCCGACGCCATGATCGCCGCGATCGTCGCGCTCAACTGGGCGATCGGTTGCACAGCGAAATTCGTCTGGCCGATTCCGGACAAGGGCCTCGCGAAACGGCTCCATCGGATCGAGGCCCCGACCCTCGTCGTGTGGGGCAAGGACGACAAGCTGATCTCGTCCGCGTACGCGGAGGAGTTCGGCCGGCACATCGTGGGTAGCCGCGTCGAGGTACTCGACGAGTGCGGGCACATCCCGCAACTCGAGCAGCCCGAGAAGACACTGGCGCTTGTCACCGATTTCTTCGGTACGGGGCCGGCGACCAAGGGGGCAGCGTCGTGAATGTCGGTTTCATCGGCCTGGGCCGGATGGGCCGGGGCATGGCGTTGCGGGTTCTCGGTGGGGGCCACGATCTCCTTGCCTACAACCGAACGCCGGAGAAGACACTCGAGCTCACCGCAGCGGGCGCGGCGGCAGCCTCCTCCGTAGCAGAGGCATGTGCCGGACGCGACGTCGTGATCACGATGCTGGCCGACGACGACGCACTTGCCGAGGTCACGGTCGGTCTCGGCGGAATCAGAGATTCATTGCCACGCGGAGCGATCCACATGGCGATGGGTACGCATGGCGTGGCAGTGATCCGGGAGCTCGCGGCCGTCCACGCGGAAGCGGATCAGATCCTGGTCGCGGCACACGTGCTGGGCCGCCCTGACCTCGCCGAGGCAGGGGAGCTCGGAATCGTTGCCGCGGGTGATCCGCATGCTGTCGGCCGCTGCGATCCGCTGCTTCAGCTCATCGGTCGACGTACGTTCGATGCCGGGCCGAGGCCCGAGGGGGCGACGACGGTCAAGCTCGCCAACAACTTCGTGTTGGGGTGCGCGATCGAGGCGATGGGCGAAGCGTTCTCGCTGGTCCGAAAGCACGGCGTCTCGGCGCAGGTGCTCTATGACGTGATGACCGACGCTCTGTTCGCAGCACCTGCGTACAAGGTCTACGGCAAGATCATGGTGGACGAGGCCTATGACCACGTAGGGTTCACTGCCGATCTGGGCTTGAAGGACGCCAATCTGATCCTCGCGGCAGCCGAGGAGGCAAGCGTGCCGTTGCCGAGCGCAAACACGTATCGCGACCACCTGCTCGGCGCCATCGCCTACGGAAACGGTGACAAGGACTGGGCCGTCATTGCCCGTGAGCAGAGCCGGGCGAGCGGGTTGGACTGATCGGTCGTTCTAGATCAGCTGGTCTCGCACCCATTCGATCTCGCGGCAGACGTACTCGACGATGTCTCCGGTCTTGAGATCGTCGGGAAGCATGTCCCAGGTGTAGGTCTCTATCTCGAGCTGGCGGGAGAGCGGGGTTTTCTTGTGCACCTCGAGCGCGTCGGCGATCTCGGGTCGGGTGGTGCGGAAGGGCCCGAGGTCGTCGAGGAAGACGGGGACGTGGATGTGAACGCGCCATTCGCGCGGTCCGGGATCGGCGTTCCAGGCAGCAATCGCGTCCTGGACGTTGAGGAAGTACGTGAGCTCGCCGTCTCGGCGCTCGACCGTTTGCGTCAGATAGATGGTCTCGGCGTAGCGGGCAAGTGCTTCGACTGCTTCACGGGTCACCTCGGGCACGTTGATCGCGGCCGCCTCCTGAAGCTTGAGGATCGGAATACCGGCCTCGACGAGCTTCTGCAGAGACGCGCTGATGTCTTCGTACTCCACCGCCTGGTGGCAGATGTCGAAGACGATCCCGAGATGGCGTCGAAGGGCTCCGTGTGCCTCGGAGATGGGGATTCCCGCGAGCTCGGCGAGCGCCCGAGCCGCTGTGCCGGTGTAGAGGTGCTCGCTGAAGTAGTCGACGGTTTCGTCGGTCGTCTCCAGGAAGCAATACGGCTCCGGTTCGACCGCAAGCGTGACGGTTCGCCCTGTGCGCGCTTCGAGTGAGACGAGGTGCGCGACGACGCGGAGCAGATGCTCCGTATAGCTGGCAACGACGTCCGGGCCGGACACCCGCGGCTTGAAGCCGAGCGGCGCTGTCTGGATCGACGGCGCCGTGTCCTCGTCGACCACGTCTGCCAGGACGTCTGCGACGTTGATCGTGTACTGCGTCCGCTCCTCCGAGCGCCAGTCCGGCTCGTAGACCTGCTCCTTCACCACTCGTCCCTTGAAGGGCCCGTACGGGAACGCGTTCACCGTGTACAGATACAGATCATTGTCGGCGAGGAAGTCGCGCAGCTTCTGCCGCTCCGCCGCGTTACCGGCAAGGGTCTCCGCCGAGGCGGCCGAGAGCCGGAGCGACACACCGAATCGATCGTCCGGGCAGACACGCGCCTTCACCTGCGGCACGTACGTCGTGAGGCTCGCCCACATCTCCTCCCAGGTGTCGCCGGGGTGGACAAGCGTTGAGTACGTCAGATGCCCGAGCCCGTTGCCAAGATCCATCAGCCGACCTCCTCCATGACTCCCGAACTAGCTGACCGCACGATTGCCTCGGTGACCGCTGCGCCGTGAACCATCTCCTCGAGCGAGATCGGATACTCGGCCCCGCCGCTTGCCGCACGCGCAAACGCCTCGAGCGCGGCGCGGGTCACGTCATACGCCTCCGCCTGCCAGATCTCCGCCTCACCCTTGGCGGGCTGGAACTTGCACGTCCCGAACAGCCGCGTGCGCCGCTCCTCCGACGACGCGCCGGCGACGTGGGTCATCCCTTCGAGGCGCACCCATCCCTTCGACCCGAAAACCTGGAAGCTGAAGCCGGGACCCGTGGCCGTCATCGTGCCGAGATAGCCCGACATCCCTTCCTGCATGCGGAACAAGACCGACGTTGTGTCATCGGCGTCGATCTCTACGACGCGGCGGAAGCTCTGGCAGAACACCTGCCCGATGGGCCCACAGAGATCGATCATCCCGTCGATCGCGTGCACCCCCATCGGCGTCAACCCGCCACACGGCGTTTCGTCCCGGCTGGCGCGCCATTGGTCGGGCTTCAACAGCAACGAGTTGGCGAAGGTCATTGTCGCCTCGAGATGCAACACGGTCCCGAGACCGCCCGAGCGGATCAATTCGCGGAGCCTGGACATCTCGGGGTGAAAACGACGGTTGTAACCCAACCCGAGCACCACACGACCCCGCCTGACTGCCTCGACCGCCGACTCCGCCTCGGATTTCCGCAGAGCGAACGGCTTCTCGCAGAAGACGTGCTTACCGGCGTCTGCGGCGGCGATCACCTGACGCGCGTGCAACGAGTGCGGAGTCGCGAGGACGACCGCATCGACATCCGGATCGGCGATCAGCGCTTCGAAGCTCTCCGCCAGCTCAAGCCCCTGTGCCGCCGTGAATGCCGTCACCTCTGGAGAAACGGTCCGCGTAGCCGCTCTCGTGAAGCGGACAACGTCGCTCTCCTGCACCGACTCGACGAGGGTCTTCCCCCACCAACCCAGTCCGACCACAGCAGCGCGAATCACACGAGCCCCTGGTGACAGCCACCGCTCAGGGCATTGCTCCGGCAGCGGCGCGAGTAGCGCCCGTCAAAGATCCCAGGGAAAACGGCAACTCTCATTGGCTTCTGATGAACGTGTACTTCGAGTCGGCGAGTTGGCATTCGGCCTCGGGCAGGCCGAGTTCCTTGCGGACGATGTTCACGCCTTGCACGAGGGAAGCCATCTTGTAGAGGGCGTGGCGGCGGCTCATTCCCTCGCGGCCCATCCCGCAGTCGGAGGAGATCACGAGTCGCTCGACCGGGATATGCTCGAGCGCCTGCCGGACGAGATCCGCAACCTCGTCGGGGGACTCGACCTGCAACGTGTGGTGGTCGATGACGCCGATCGCGATCTTCATGTCGGTGATCTCGCGGCCGATCGCCTCGAGGTCGAGCGCGCCCGAGCTTTTCGTCTCGAAGGTGATCACATCAGCATCGACTCGGTTCAGCACCTCGAGCGCCGGAGCGTAGGACTGCACCTTCGCGAACATGCGCTGCTGCGACGGGTTTCCCCAGCAGGTGTGGCACCACACCTCTGTCTTGTCGCGCAAACCGCTGACGGTGTTGTTGAACACTTCGAGCATGAATTCTGGGTTGATCACGTCATCGACGATCCCCCGGGCGGCAAGCAAATGGATCTGCGGCTCCTCCATCTGAATGGCCGGGCAACCGGCATCCGCGAGGTCGTGGAGCTCTGCGTTGAAGGCGTTGCTCAGCGCCATGATCCGTTCCGGAATGTCCTTGTAGTAGTCGTCCTGCACAGCAAAGGCGACCAACTCCGGCGTCACAGTGCCGAACTTGATCGGCTTCTTCGTAAGCCGCTGCGCCGCCTTCCAGCACTCCGTGTACTGCAGCTCTCCACGGCCGACCGGGCCCACGATCTTGGGCATCACCCGCGCCTCGAGATAGTCATGAAGGACATGACCGCGAGGGAAGGCGATCCCGCCGGCACCGGCGCGCGCCAGCTTCGGCTCACCCCGGTCGAACCCATCGAGATGCCGCGTCGGATACCCCGTCCAGCTCTGCCCACCAATGTCTTGATCAAACCGGCAATCGCCGTCGGTCAAGATGTCCAGGCCCGCCAACTCCTGCTCCGACAGATACACCGACAACGCATCCACGTACTGCTCCCGGAACCGAGTCGTCACCATCGCTTCCAGGAACGACTGGTTGCCCAGATTCTCCGTGTACCAACTCGGGCGCGGCAACGACCCCGTGATCGTCGTCGGCAGGATCTTTCCCTCTGTCGCGTTCAGCATGGGAACTCCTTCGTCATTCTCTGTCGGCGCGCGCGGCAGACGATGTGGTGGCAGTGTGCTCGCCGAGATTGCTCGTCACCAAGAGTTGACCGTCGCCCCGGCGCTTGGCGGCAGCATTGCGAAGAATAACCTCCCCATGCGAGAGGGCGCAGTGCCAACTCAGCCGATTCGAGCGCAGCTGAAGGTGCTGCTCGACCACATGGACGCCGCGGCTGCCGAAACGTCGACTACTCGACAGCGACGACGTCGATCTGAAACCGCGCGCCGCCGGGTACGATCGCGGCGACCTCCATGAACGTGCTGGCGGGCGGTGTTTCGACCATGTGTGGTGCATGCTCGCGGTAGAAGGCGAGCAGTGCGTTCTGCATTTCCGGGTAGTCGTCGACGTCGCTCAGCATCAGCGTGATCTTGAGGATCTTGCCGACCGCACTATCGGCGCGCGCTAGCGCGGCGTCGAGGTTGTCGAGCGCGGTCGAGACCTCCTGTTGGATTGACGTTGGTGCTGAGCCTTTGTCCGTGCCGCTGCTGCAGGCGGACAGGAACACGAGCTTTCCGGTAGTCGCGCTCTCGGCGGCGTGCTCGCTTCCTCGTCGACGGTGCACCGACCAGCCGCGCGTGGCAGCGTTCGCAACGGCGAACGCTTCGACCTCGATCAGGAATTCGGGCCGCGGCAGCTCGGTCATCACGAATACCGTGCTCGCCGGTGGATCGGAGGCAATCTCGGCGGCATGCTCGCGGAAAAAGGCCTGCTCGATCTCGCGATAGGTCGCCAGCGCGTTCGCATCCTTGATGAACACATTGGTCTTCACGAGATCGGCGAGCGACCCGCCCGTCTCCTCGACGGCGATCCTGATCTTGTCGAGCACGATCCGGGACTGCTCCGCGAAGTCGCTGGTCTCGACTCGCACCGTCTCGTGATCCAACGCCTGGCAACCCGAGATGACGAGCAGATTTCCGATCGACTGGCTCCGCGCGAACTTCGCGTGCTCCTTCGGCACGTGCGGGTATGCGAGCTCCTTGCCGGCCCAGAACTCCGGGTGATACGTCACGCCCCAACCCGGCATGTCGCGGTCGAGCGCTGCGATCACTTCGTACTGGACGAGAAACTCCGGGCGCGCAAGCGACGGGACGACCATGAGCGTCGCCGCCGGTGGAGTCGCTACGAGCTGCGGTGCATGCCGCTCATAGAATTCCGTCTCCGTCTTGCGCACACTCCCGTAATCGCCAAGGCTGGTGAGCAGGAAGAACGTCTTGACGACGTTGTCCATCCGGCTCCCTGCCGCCTCGAGGGCACGTCGTGTGGTCTCGAGCGCCGAGTCGACCTGATCCTCCACCCGCCGCGGCGCCAGTTCGCCCTGCTTGCCACCCGTGCAGCCGGACACAAAGACGACGTTGCCGACGACAACACTCTGCACAGGTGCCGGCTCGTCCTCGGCGAGCTGAGAGGAGGCGTACCGGACGTCCCAGTTCATCGCTCCCTCCCACGCGCCACCGAACCAGGAGCTCGATCGATGCGCTCCCGTGCCGTGCTACCCGAGGGCGGACACCACGGCAAGAAACGGCTCGCGAATCGCCGCGGGTCGGGGCGGCGACCACACGAATGTGGCGCCGCCCCTCGCCGATGGAACGTGTTACGCGTCGCACCGACCTGCGAACTGCGCGGCCTGCGGCTTCGACTTATGCCCGGCTTCTTTCATGATCGGAGGGACCTCGGGGTCGGAGACGAAGCTCTGCCAGCCCTGCTCGTCCCAGTCGAAGATCACCCAGACCCGATCCTCCTCCGCAGGATCGCGGAAGATCGTCGCCCCCTTCGACCCGTGCTCCTTGCGCTTCTCGGCCCCCTTCGTCGTGAAGATTTCATGGAAGCGGTCGAAGTCCTCGACCTGCGTCGTTGCGAGTAGCATCTCTTCTCCTCCTTCTCGGTGTCGGGTCGGCTGCTGTTAGCCTCTGCACTCAGGCGGTGAGAGCGGGCATTTCCACGAGGCGCTCCTGCGGATCGATGGCCCCGAGCTTCTCGACGATCCTAAACCGGCCGCCTCGCGCCTGGGCGATGTACATGTTCAGACGCAGGTGGTGCTGGCCGGGCACCATGGCTGCCGGCCCGCCCGGGCCTTCGTCGATCTGTGCGTGATCGAGAGCCCCGATGACATGCTCCTGCGTGAGCGAGCCGGCCTCCGTCACGGCAGCGGCCCACAGCCGCAGCCCGCGGTACAGGCCCGAGCACGCGCTGCCGCCGGTGAACTTCGCGTCGCCGGGATACAGCGCCTCGTACTGGGCGAGCAGCTTCTGGCTGAACGGGTCGCCAACGGCCTGGTAGTAGTCGAGACAGCTGTACAGACCCTCGCAGTGAGCCTCGGGCACGAGGTTCAGGAAGTTCTCGTCGAAGTACGTGCAGATCAGCTGTCCGCCCCGCCCCGTGAAGCCGGAGTCGTGCAGTTCCTCGAAGAACGGCGTCACCCCCGGAGGCACGATGGTGTTGAAGACCACGTCCGCGCCGCTCGCGGTGATCCTGTCGACCGTCGCGCCATAATCCACGTGGTCGAGCGGGAAGTACTCCTCGCCGACGATCTCGCCGCCGTTTGCCGCGACGACCTCCTTGACACGTGCGTTCAGCACGTGGGGCCAGATGTAGTCGGCCGACGGCAGGTAGAACCTCTTCGCGCCGGTCTGCCGCATCAACCACGGGATCAGCGGGTCGACCTGCTGCGCCGGCACCGGGCCCGTGCAGAAGATGAGCGGATCGGACTCCTGACCTTCATATTGCTCGGGATAGATGTAGAGCGTCTTGCCCTCGACGACAGCCGGACCCTTGATCGCCTGCCTCGTGGAGCTGTAGATGCCGCCGAAGATGACGTCGACCTGGTCGTCCTCGACCAGCTTCGCCGCCTTGGCGGCCGCGACGGCGTCATCCGTGGCGCTGTCCTCGAGACAGAGCTCCAGCTGCCGCCCGAGCAATCCGCCCTTGGCGTTCATGTCGCCGATGACCATCCGGGCCACGTTGGCGTTGGCGATGCCCACGAACGAGAGCGGGCCTGTCTGGTCCGCGATGACTCCCACCTTGATGGGGTGACCGCCTGCACCTGCGGTTGAGTCCGCCATGATTTCCTCCCTCGGGTGGCGCGTGGCCGGCTGCAGGAAGCGACCGGCAGCAGCGCGCGTTGTGTGCGACGTATGCTGCACCGTCGCGCGAGCACATACATCGGGAGTACGCCCTATCTTCGATCCACAGCTACGCCTGGCCGAATTCGTCGCCACGCTGGCGCTCGCGCAGGACAACGCATTCGGCCAGCCGCTCGAGTCGCAGTTGCGGTCGTGCCTGCTTGCGGCGTGGATCTGCGAGGAGGCGGGATTCGAGAGCGACGTGCGCGAGACCGCCTACTGGGTGGCGCTGCTGCGGTATGTCGGCTGCACCGGCCACGCTCACGAGGTCGCGACTGTGTTCGGCGACGAGATCGCGATTCGCGCTCAGACGCTCGTCCACGACGCCGCGGATCGAACCGAGGTCATGCGCGATGTGGTGGCCTACGCGACGGCCGGTCGCTCCGACGAAGAGCGCGACGAGATCATCCGGATGCTCGAGCAGACCGCCCACGAGTGGGCGGTGCACAACTTCTCGTCCGGTTGCGAGGTGGCCGACATGCTCGTGCAACGACTCGACTTCGGCCCCGGCGTTCGTGAGGCGCTGAGCTTCACCTTCGAGCGCTGGAACGGCAATGGCTTTCCCACCCATGCAGCCGGCGAGGCCATACCGCTCCCGATGCGCGTCGTGCACCTCAGCCACGACATGGAGGCGATCGGCCGTCTGTTCTCGCCGGACCACGCCGTCGACTGCGCCCGCGATCGCCGCGACCGCACCTACGATCCGGCTCTCGCCGACCTGTTCGTCACGCACGGTCGCGCCTGGTTCGAGCGGCTCCGCGAAACCGAGCCGTGGGATGCAGTGCTGGCCCTAGAGCCCGAACCCCGACGGATGCTCGATGACGAGGCCCTCGATCACGCACTGGCGGTCGCTGCCGACTTCATCGACCTCAAGTCGCCGTACATGGGCGGGCACAGCCGTCGCTGCGCGCAACTCGCCGGCGACGCCGCGCTGGTGCTCGGGTTCCCGGAGGAAGCCACCACCACGCTTCGTCGGGCGGCACTCGTTCACGACTTCGGCACCACGGCGGTGCCGAACTCGATCTGGGACAAGCCTGGCCCGCTCACGCGGACGGAGTTCGACCGCGTCGAGCTGCACCCGATGCTGACCGAACAGATGCTGCGCCGCTCGCCGGCTCTCGCCGTCTTGAACCCCGTGGCGTCCGCACACCACGAGAAGTGCGACGGTTCCGGATACCACAAACGCGTGCGACCCGACGCGCGCGATCCCGAAGCGTGCGTGCTGGCCGCCACGGAGATCTACGTGGGACTGACAACCGAGCGAGCAGACCGTCCGCCGTTCTCGGACGACGACGCGGCCGCCGAGCTGCGCCGCCTCGAATCGGAGGGTGTGCTCGAGCCTCGCACGACTCGAGCCGTACTCGTGGCCGCGGGCCACGGCGAGCCGGCGGCTCGCGCGCGCAAACGGCCGCAGCATCCAGGTGGATTGTCGGGTCGCGAGGTCGATGTGCTGAGCCTCGCGGCGCGCGGGCTCACGACGCGCCAGATCGCCGATCGGCTCGTCATCTCGCCCAAGACCGCCGATCACCACATCCAGCACATCTACAGCAAGATCAGCGTCTCGACGCGGGCCGCTGCCGCTCTCTGGGCGATGCAAAACGATGTCGTCCGTTGAGCGAGGGGTCGCGGCCGGTCGCGCTCCAATCGACGACGAGGGACGGACGCGCGCCTCGTTGATTCAATGTGGCGAGTGGTACGTTCGCCCCCGTGGACACGATCCAGTACAGGCTGCTCGGACCACTCGAGGTGGTCGTCGACGGCCGCCCGGCGAAGCTCGGAGGGCCGCGTCAGCGCGCGGTCCTCGTCGCGCTGCTCGCGCAGGCGGACAGCGTCGTACCCAGCAGCCGGCTCGTAGACGAGCTCTGGGGCGAGAATCCACCTCCGACTGCCGCGAATCTCGTCCAGGGGTACATCTCGCACCTGCGCAAGGCGCTCGGCAAGAACGCGATCGAGACGCATGGCACCGGTTACGTCCTCCATGGCATCCCGCCTGCTGCATCTTGGAGAGCAAGCACGACGGCCACGCGTAGCAGAGAGCCGGGGTGCATCGGTTGGCACCCCGGCTGCTGCTGTTCATCGGATTGGTGCTCTAGGGTGTGATCGCGACGAGCTGGCCTTTGCTCGCGAACACGCTGAAAGTCGCCACATACACGGTGCCGTCGGAGCCGACGGCGACACCGGCCGGTGCGATCAGCTTTCCGGCTGCGATCTCGGCGCGCGTGCCGTTGGGCCAGACCCTGATCAGGGCGCCGGTGAACTTTCCTTTCTCGAACCCTCCGAGTCCTGCCTTCCCGAGCTCAGAAACGAAGAGGCTCCCGTCCGGCCCAAAAGCGATGCCGGATATCGTCGTGAACCCGGTCGCGAAGACCGTCGGCGCCTGCCCCGGAATCACCTTCCAGATCCGGGCCTTGCCGTTCGGGATGCCGCCCCCTCCAAGCTCGCCGACATAGAACGCGCCGTTGTGCCAGACGACGCACGTCGGCACCGACTGCGCCGCGTAGGAGCCGAACTTCTGCGCCGCAAACGTCGCCAGCGTCGTCACACGTCCGCTCGGGTTCACAAGCAGAAGATCGTTACCGGCAGCATCGGTGACCGCGAAACCGATCGGGCTCCATGCGATCCCGTACGGATCGCTGTCGACATCGTCTCCCGCCGGATTGTGCTTGAACTCGTACGCGCCGACGCTGTCGCCGATGGCCGTCTTCTTCCCGCGATCGACGCGCAGGACGTGGCCCGCCTGGGCGGCGAACTCCGGCCCGTACTTCTCAGGATCGGGCCCTGATGACGTTTCGATCCCATACACGGTCCCGTCCGGCGCGATCGTGATGCCGTCGACCCCGACCGCGAACGACCCATCGCGGCTGCCGCCCGACGCGAAACCCGCCGCGTAGCGCTCACGCTTGCCACCGACGATCCGATCGATCGAGCCCGTAAACCCGAGACACTGGGTATCCGCGCCAGTCCCCTGGCACTTCGTACCCGCTGCCCCCGCCTGCGCCACGAACACCGACCCGTCCGGCGCAACAGCAACGCCCCGCGGATTGTTGAGCCCAGTCGCGATCACCCGCACCTCGGCCCCTGCCCCCGCCGCCAGCTGCGACGCTCCAAGCACAGACACGACAGCCACGAACAACGAAGCTGCGAATACCCCACGTTTCCCCATCAGTTCCTCCCGTCGTCGTCACGACATCCAGCGGATGCCCAAAAATGCACATGCGGTGCGTACCAGAAAACGACCGCGCCCGCCGCAGGCATCGCACGACTCACTCGAGCATTCCAGGGACCTACGGCAACGCTGTTGCGGGCTGCGAATCCGATTGCGAGGTTTTCGCGGTTCGATCCGTCAGTCGCCGGCGTCGGGTAGTTAGCGAAGTTTGGTCTGCGTGCGTTCGACCATCACGAGATCGCCTTTACGCTCATACAGGGCGAGTGCCTGCTGGAGCGCAGCACGAGCGTCAGTGGCTCTGTGGGCGAGGGTGAGCACCTCGGCCAGGTCGGAGTAGGCATCGCCGAGAGAACTGGGCATGTCGGTTTCGGCGCCGATTGCGATCGCTTCGCAGGCGAGCCGCTCGGCCTCGTCCGGCTCGTCCCTTCGTGCGAGGACTTTCGCCTGTACCTGCCGCCAGAGCATCTGGGTTATGGCGTCGTCGCTGGCGCCAAGCTCGGCTGCCCGGGCGGCGGAGGCGTCCGCTTCGTCGAGCCGGCCGAGCTCGTACAACGCTTGCGCGAGCATCCCAACTGCGGTCGAGAGCCAGCTCTTGTCGCCGGCCTGTTCCAACAGGAGGCAGCCTTGCGTCCCAAACCCGGCAGCAGCGGCCGGGTCGCGGGCCAGGAGTTCCACGGAGACCGAGGAGTGTCCAGTCGCCAATGCGAGCGGAATTGTTGAGCCCTGATCGGCAAACTTTGTGCGCAGGTCGGCGAGAATCGCGCGCGCCTCCGGGAAACGGCCGACCATCGCCAACGCCTGCGCGTGAGCTAACAACAGACTTGGATGGAGGCCGCCTCGCTCCTCCCTCCCCTGTTCGTCGAGCCATACAAGTAACTCGGATACCGGCGTGCTGCCGAACAAGCGCACCGCGCCACGTGCCGGCAGCAGTGACTCAGCAAGATGGGGCAGGCCGAGCCGCTGCGCGTAGATCAGTGCCCGCTCGAGCGCCTCCCGTGATGCGTCCATCTTCGAGCGCATATGCGCAACCTGTGCCAGCGCGGCCTGGCTCATGAAGAGGCCGAAATTATCGCCGGAGGCCTCGAACACCGGTAGCGCCTCGTCGACGAGCGCTGTCAGCTGCTCCGTCGCCCCCTCGGGCTCAGCGAACATGCGTCCGACCCCTTGCTTGATCCGCGCGCACAACTCGCTCGCTCGATCGTCAGCAGCAGCCGCGCGCTCCGCGACCTGGCCGGAGTAACGGTAGGCGTCATCCACACGGCCTCCGTAGAAGAGAGCCTCCATCAGGTCGACCATGAGGATGATGTCGACCTGGTCGTCGGCAACGAGCCCAGCGGCTCGTTGGAGCAGGTTGACCGCGGCCGAGAAGTCTTGGCGGAGCAGTGCGCGGCGGCCCGCGGCGGTCAAGCGCTTCCGCGCCGCTGCGGCCAGTGATCCGTCCACTGACAGCCCGAGCTCGGCGCGGTAGCGGCAAGCCTGTTCCATGTGGTAGCCGAGGATCTCGTCGAGCTCGACCAGATTACGTCCGTGCTCGGCTAGCCAGTGAGCGAAGCCTTCGTGCATCTGGGCGCGGGTAGCCTTCGGGAGTGCGTCGTACGCGGCGTCACGGATCAGCAGGTGGCGGAAGCGGAAGGCGTCGTCTCCGGGAAGCTGGGCTGTGTCAGGGCGGACGAGCTCTTTGCGAACCAACGACGTCAACCGCGCCATCAGCTGCGGCTCGTCGGGTGCGAGCGCCTGCACCGCTCCCCTGTGGAAGATGCGGCCCTCGATCGCGCCGCGCTCGAGCACCCCCCGCTCGGAGGCATCCAGCTGGTCGAGACGGGCGGCCAGCAGCGCCTGGATCGTAGGGGGCACGGTGACCTCGCCGCCTCCAGACGCCCCCACCAAGGCGACCATCTCCTCCACGAACAACGGGTTGCCTTCCGCAGCATCGAGGATGCGAATGCGCATGTCGTCGCCCAGATGAGCGAGGCTCTCGATCAACCGCACGGTCTCCTCCGGGGCGAGCGGCTCGAGCAAGACACTGGTGGCGTTGACCTTGCCGCCGGCCCAGCCCGTCCGCAGGTCGAGCAGCTCCGGGCGGGCCATGCAGAGCAGCAGGATCGGCGCGTCACGGGACAGGTCGGCGACATGCTCGACCAGGTCGAGGAACGTCTCCTCTCCCCAATGCACATCGTCGAACACGCAAACAACAGGCGTCTCGGTAGCAACGGTCTCGAGCAGTTTGCGAAACGCCCATGCGATCTCCTCGCTCGACGTCGAAACGGTTTCGCCGCCCAACAGGGCGTCAAGGGCGGCGGCTGCGCCCCTTTCGAGCTGCCGTTCGGGCAACTGCTTGACCACCTCCACCACCGGCCAATAGGTGATCCCTTCCCCGTAGGGGAGACAACGGCCACGCACAACCACCGTGTCCTCGAGCGAGCCGAGGAACTCGGCTACCAACCGAGACTTGCCCACCCCGGCAGCACCAAGGATCGTGAACAACTGGCAAGAACGACCGACGAGCGACTGGTCGAACGCGTCTCGCAGACGCCGCGACTCGGTTTCGCGCCCGACCATCGGCGAACCCATGTGGCGGGTGAAACCCTCCCCACCGTGTACCGCGAGCAGCCGGTGGGCAACCACCGGGTGGGCCTTGCCCTTCAGGCTCAACGGCTCGATCGGCTCGACCTCGACAGCGTCGCGCGCCAACTGCAGCGTCTTCTCCCCGATCAGGATCTCCCCCGGCTGTGCCGCCTGCTCGAGCCGCGCCGCAACATTCACCGCGTCACCGGTCGCGAGGCGCTCGTCCGTGCCCGTCACTACCTCGCCGGTTGTGACACCGATGCGGCCCTGGATGCCCAGCTCGGGCAAGGCCTCCCGCATCTCGACCGCCGCGCGTAGTGCCCGCAGCGCGTCGTCCTCGTGCACGACCGGTACACCGAAGACCGCCATCACCGCGTCGCCGATGAACTTCTCCACCGACCCGCCATGACGCTCAACGATCTGTTTCATCTGCTCGAAGTACCTCGCGAGCAACGCTCTCAGCGCTTCCGGGTCGAGCCTCTCCCCCAGCTCCGTCGAGCCCGACACGTCACAGAACAACACCGTCACCGTCTTCCGCTGCTCACGCGCAGACATCGCGTCAGCCAGCGGCGCGGCGCAGTTCAGGCAAAACTTCGCGCGCTCAGGATTCTCCTCGCCACACTGCGGGCAATTCAGCACCGGCCGAGTCTACGTCTGCCTCCCAGGTTCCCGCGGGCCGACAGTGCGGTTTGCTCAGGCCCCCCGCGTCAACCGAGGCTCTTTGCGCTTCGCCTGCATGACCTCAGTATGACAGCTATCGATGACGACCGTCATCGCTTCTGTTAGAGTGCCGTAAAATCGATGACGACCGTCATCGTCAAGGGGCCAAATCAGAAGGGAGCCACCAAAATGAACGGTCGACCGAACATCGTTCTAGTTCATGGCGCATGGGCCGAGGGGTCCTGCTGGAGCGGCGTCATTGAGCGCCTGCAAGCCGACGGCTTCCACGTCAGAGCGCCGCAGTTCCCATTGAGCTCGCTCGCCGACGACGTCGCCCGCCTGAGGCAAGTGCTCGAGTTCCAGGACGCTCCAACGCTTGTCGTCGGACACTCCTACGGCGGCCAAATCATGACCGCTCTCGGTGCCGATGCGCCGAATGTCGTCGGCCTCGTCTACATCGCGGCGTTCGGACTCGACGAGGGCGAATCACTTGGTGCGCTTCTCTCCCAGGGGCCCGTGACGCCGGCGCTCGCGCACCTGGTCACCGACGCTCGCGGCTTCGGCTGGCTCTCGGAAGACGACTTCGTCCATCACTTCGCCGCCGACGTGGGCCCGACACAGGCAAAAGTGCTCTACGCGATACAGCAGCCTCTCGCCGGCTCTGCCTTCGGTGAGGTGATGGGCTTCCCGGCCTGGAAGAGATTGCCTTCCTGGTATCTGGTTGCCCAGAACGACGAAGCGCTCCCGCCCGACGCCGAACGACAGTTCGCCGCGCGAATGGGCGCGACCACTGTCGAAATCCCATCGAGCCACGTGCCCATGGTCTCGCACCCCACCGAGGTCGCGGACCTCATCGAGAAGGCCGCCGATGCAGTCGGTGTGCCGGCGGCCACTCGATGAAACAGCAGTCGAGCCCGAGTCACCCGATTCACGGGAGCTAGGCGGGCTCAAACCGCTGCCGCACCAGGGCTGCGGAGCAGCCCCTTCAGGGATCCTCGCGCGATCGAGAATCCGCTCGCCGGATTCTCGATCTTGCGCTAGCCAGTGGACCTGACCGGACAGCTCTCAAACCCGCCTGAACCACTGCAGCGACTGCTCGTCCTGTCGTTCCGCAGCGGCGGCCAAGCCGCCGTCTTCAGGGATCTTCGCGATCGAGGATCCGCTTCCACGGATTCTCGATCTGCGGGCCAACGGACCTAACCGGACAGCTCTTACACCCGCCTGAACCGCTGCAGCGACTGCTCGTCCTGTCGTTCCGCAGCGGCGGCGAAGCCGCCGCCTTCAGGGATCATCGCGATCGAGCATCCGCTTCCGCGGATTCTCGATCTGCGGGCCAGTGGACCTAACCGGGCAGCTCTTAAACCTTTCGATCCCCCTAAAAGAGCTGCTTGCCCTCGCCTAGCCGCGGCCGAGGGTAAGAAGGGCCTTCGCAAACGCCCTACTTGTAACTTATGTTACTACACGACCAGGGCTGAGTCGAGCAGTCAGAGCTAGCGGCGACTTCTGCCAGGGACGACGTCTTGCCTAGTGATAGTCACCAGCCTGTGCTGCGGCGTAAGGGTTCCAAGCGGACGGGCCCTCGCGACTGCCGCCGTCACGAGCTCGGCGTCTCGAACTCAAGGGCGAACGCGTTGTAGGCTGGGGCTCCCGCGACGGCGACCAGTCAATTTTGGTGGGGCTACGCCTAAGGAGAACACTGTGAGCGGAGAAGGAGACTCGAGCAGCCGGCTTCCGGTGCAGGAGGTGTTGCCGTTTTCGCCGACTCCGTCGGCGAGTGTGGCTGGGCGGACGATGCAGGAGTCGACGTATGAGCAGCGGGTGGAGCCGCGTCGGCTGCCTGAGGATGCTCCGAACATTTTGGTGGTGTTGATCGATGATGCTGGTCCGGGGTTGCCGAGCACGTTCGGTGGCGAGGTGGCGACTCCGACGCTGGATCGTGTGATTGGTGAGGGGGTGGGGTTCAATCGGTTTCACACGACGGCGATGTGCTCTCCAACTCGTGCTTCGCTGCTGACTGGGCGTAATCAGCATCGGGTCGCCTCGGGCCAGATCGCGGAGTTGGCGAACGATTGGGATGGCTATTCGGGCCATATTCCGAAGAGCAGCGCGCTGGGTGCTGAGGTGTTGACGGAGTACGGGTATTGCACGGCGGCGTTTGGGAAGTGGCACAACACACCGGCGGAGGAGACGACCCCGGCGGGGCCGTTCGAGAACTGGCCGACGGGGTGTGGCTTTGAGTATTTCTATGGGTTCCTCGCTGGTGAGGCGTCGCAGTATGAACCGAATCTCGTGCGAAACACGACGTCGGTGTCTGCCGCCGAGAACGCCGGCGGAGGGCTATCACTTGAGCGAGGATCTGGCCGACGACGCGATCGGCTGGCTCCAGAACCACAAGGCGTTCCAACCCGCGAAGCCGTTTTATATGTACTGGGCGAGCGGCTGCCTGCATGCGCCGCATCAGGTCTTGAGGGAGTGGTCGGACAAGTATGCGGGCAAGTTCGATGATGGCTGGGACGCCTACCGGGAGCGGGTTCATGAGCGCGCCAAGGAGAAGGGCTGGATCCCGCAGGATGCGCAGCTGACGCCCCGCGATCCGGCGATGCCGTCGTGGGAGAGCATCCCGGAGGATGAGAGGCCGTTCCAGCGGCGGCTGATGGAGATTGCGGCCGGGTTCGCGGAGCACGTCGATGTCCAGGTGGGTCGGTTGCTCGACTCGCTCGAGGAACTCGGTTACGCGGACAACACGCTGGTGTTCTACATCTGGGGTGACAACGGCTCCTCGGGCGAGGGGCAAAACGGAACGATCAGCGAACTCCTGGCCCAGAACGGGATCCCATCGACGGTCAGGCAGCACATCGACGCGCTCGAGGAAATGGGTGGGCTCGATGTCCTCGGGACGCCGAAGACCGACAACCAGTACCACGCTGGCTGGGCGTGGGCTGGAAGCACCCCGTACAAGGGCATGAAGCTGCTGGCCTCGCATCTGGGTGGCACCCGTAATCCGATGGCCGTCCGCTGGCCCGCCAAGATCAAGCCCGACGCGACCCCGCGAGCGCAGTTCCACCATTGCAACGATGTCGTGCCGACGATCTATGACGTGATCGGGATCACCCCGCCCCGTGTGATCAACGGCATCGAGCAGGATCCACTCGATGGCGTCAGCTTCGCTTACGCCTTCAACGACCCCGGAGCCGAGGGTCGATTGCGGACGCAGTACTTCGAGATCATGGGTAGTCGCGCGATCTATCACGATGGCTGGATGGCCTCAGCGTTTGGGCCCCGCACGCCCTGGCTGCCAGGACTGCCACCCGGGAATCAAAGAATGGACACCCGACAACGACACCTGGGAGCTCTACAACCTCGACGAGGACTGGACGCAAGCCAACGACCTCGCCGCAGAAATGCCCGACAAACTCGCGCAGCTACAGGACATCTTCCTGATCGAGGCCACCAAGAACAAAGTGCTGCCCATCGGCGGCGGACTCTGGATCGTAGCCCTGCACCCCGAGATGCGGATCACACCCCCCTACAGCGAGTGGACATTCTCGGGCGACACGATCCGGATGCCCGAGTTCTGCGCTCCCGCACTCGGGAACAAGCCAAACGTCGTCACGATCGACGCCGTCATCCCGGCCGACGCGAACGGCGTCCTCTACAAGCTCGGCGCCAACTCCGGCGGCCTCACCCTGTTCATCGAGGACGGAATCCTCTGCTACGAGTACAACCTCTTCATCATCCAACGCACCAAAATCCGCTCCACCCACAAACTGCCCACCGGCAACGTCAAGATCGAAGTCGAAACCAGCTACATCGAGCCACGACCAGGTGGCCCTCTGCAAATCACCCTCAAGGTGAACGGAGAGACAGTCGCAGAAGGCACCGTCCCGATCAGCGCCCCGCTCCTATTCACCGCCAACGACTGCCTCGACATCGGCATCGCCCACGGATCACCTGTCTCACTCGACTACCACGACAAAGCACCATTTCCCTTCAACGGAACAATCAACAAAGTCCACGTCGCATACTCAGCATGACAACGTCCACTCCTAGTCCTGAGGCGTCGCCACTCAGCAGAATCCCTTGAGATTGGTTCGGCACTCGAGGCCACGGTGGCTCGGATCCGTCACTGACCCAGCTCGGTCTGCTCGAAAGCGTGCTCATACGGACCACACCAACACGGAGGCAACCTATCGTCGCCGAAGTACTGCCCGGTTAGCTCACGAGCGTCCGGGACATCGAACAAGCCGCTGAGCAGGCAAATCGTTGTAATAAGCGCAACAAGGCGATGGACCTAACCGGACAGCTCTTAAACCTTCCCGAACCCCTCCAAGGCTTGTTAGCTGCTGTGTAAGGCTCTTCCATCGCCTCACGACTCGGCGCTACGGCCAAGACTGCACCGGCAGTTTGCAGATCACGTAGGCGGATGCAAGCTCAAACGCGGTTTGGACCAGTTGGACCGCGCACGCCAACCGGGGCATAGACTGCAGCCGTGCGCATGCGACAGGACGCGAAGGTTGAGCTCATCTCGCGTGTACCGCTGTTCGAGCACTGCTCGAAGCGCGAGCTGGCTGCGATCGCGGCGATCGCCGATCAAGTCGAGCTCCCCGAGGGCCGAGTACTCGTGAAAGAGGGGGAGCTTGGCCGCGAGTTCTTCGTTCTCGTGGACGGAACCGTGGAGGTGAGAAAGGGTGCTCAGCAGCTGGCGATGCTCCGTGCCGGAGACTTCTTCGGCGAGATCGCGCTCGTCTCGAACAGCCCGCGCATGGCGACAGTTGAGACCGTGTCGCCGGTACAGGCGTTGGTGGTCTCGAGCCGCGACTTCTGGACCCTTCTCGATGAGTCTCCTCGGACCCAGCGCAAGATCCTCCAGGCGGTCGGCGATCGGCTCGCGCAGATCGTTCCGACCTAGTAGGCGCGAAAGGTGTGCAATCGGGAGCACCTTTTCGAAGTCAGGTGCCCCGTATGATCGATGAACGCGCCCGGCGCCGTCTCGCCGCTATCCTCGCCGCCGACGTCGTCGGCTACTCGCGCCTCATAGGCGCGGACGAGGAAGGCACGCTTGCCGCCCTCAAGGCACACCGGCGCGAACTCATTGATCCCAATGTCGAGCAGCACCGCGGACGTATTGTCAAGACCACCGGCGACGGTGCTCTGATCGAGTTCGCGAGCGTGGTGGATGCCGTACGGTGCGCAGTTGATCTGCAGCGTGGCGCGGCGGAACGCAACGCCGCGGTGCCGCCCAACAAACGCATCGAGTTTCGCATCGGCATCAACGTAGGAGACATCGTCATCGACGGCGACGACATTCTCGGCGACGGTGTCAACATCGCGGCGCGGCTCGAAGGGCTCGCTGAACCTGGCGGCGTGCTCGTATCGCGCGCGGTCCGCGACCAAGTGCGAGACCGTCTCGCCGTTTCCTTCGAGGATTTGGGCGAGTGCGAGCTCAAGAACATCGCGCGACCGGTGCACGTCTATCGCGTCAGGGTGTCGGCGGAGTCGAAGACGGCACCCACCCTGGGCGAGGCCCTGCCGCTACCGGACAAACCGTCCATCGCCGTCCTCCCCTTTGCCAACATGAGCGGCGACTCCGAGCACGAATACTTCGCCGATGGGATCGCCGAAGACATCATCACCGGCCTCTCGCGGCTGAGATGGCTGTTCGTGATCGCACGCAACTCGAGCTTCACCTACAAGGCCCGAAACGTGGACGTGCGTCAGGTCGGACGCGAGCTAGGGGTTCGCTACGTCCTCGAGGGTAGCGTGCGTAAGGGCGGCAACCGAATTCGGATTACTGGACAACTCGTCGAAGCGGCGACCGGCAATCACCTATGGGCGGAGCGCTACGATCGCGCACTGGACGACGTCTTCGCAATTCAGGACGAAATAACGCAAAGCGTGATCGGCTGCATACAACCGGAACTCTACGCTGCAGAGTACGACCGGCTAAAACGGAAACCGCCGCGAAGCTTGGATGCCTGGGAGAGTTTCGTCCACGGCATCGTCCTCTACAGTCAGCATTCGGACACAGGCACCAAACAAGCTCTTGCCATGCTCGATCGGGCCATTGAGTCGGACAGCAACTACGCGCAAGCCCACGGCTTGCGTGCCGTCTGTCTTGCATGGCGCGTGTTCCAGGGTTGGGAGGATCGAGAGACAGCTCTTGCGGAAGTCGCAGAAGGAGCCAGTCGCGCGGTCACGTCTGATCCCCACGAGCCCTGGGCGTATCTCGCCCATGGCTTCATCGCTGTCGCAGAGCGTCGAAATTCAGATGCAGTCGATGCGTTCAGCCGAGCTATCGATGCAAGTCCCAACTTTGCCTATGCACATGGCCTTCTTGGGGCCGCCCATGCCCTGGGCGGACGCCCAGAGCAAGCCATCGAGTGCATCGATCGTGGCCTACGATTAAGCCCCCGCGATATTTTTGGCGAGGAGTTTCAACTCTATTACGCGTTCGCTCATTTTCAAGCAGAGAGGTATGTCGAGGCCGCTTCTGCCGCTCAAATGGCAATTCAACAACGCCCCGAACACCCCGTTCTCTACATCATGGCGGCAGCGGCATATGGCCTCGGAAACGAGACTGATAAGGCAAAAAGAGCGGTAAAGCAGCTGACTAACCTCGTCCCGAATATGTCGGCCGCACACCTCGAAGAAGATTTTCTCTATTGCCAACGGGAAGATCGCGAGAGGTTGGCCGCGGGTCTCCGCGCCGGAGGGCTGCCGGAGTAGAACCTGCAGCGACTTGAAGGACTTCTAACGAGTGAGCTCGGCGAGCTCGGAGGCAGATCAAGCAGCAGGCAAAGTCAAGGAAGCGTGAAGGGGTGGGAGAACGCCGGCCTCGGCTCGGGCGTCGCTCTCCGAGCGACCGGAATAGCGACACCCGCCGCTTTGCAGGCGCATCGTTGTATTTCTTGCAACGGGCGATGGAGCTAGGCGGGCTCGAACCGCCGACCTCCTGGGTGCGATCCAGGCGCTCTCCCAGCTGAGCTATAGCCCCGTGCTGCCGCGATTGTAGCGAGCACGCCAGGGCACCGAGCCACAGCCATGTTTCGGGCGCCCGCAGGGCGTCAACACCGCAGATGTGGACGTTCGACTTAACGGTGTGCCGGAGCGTCAAGGCTCATCCGGTTGGCTTGGAAACGCGTTCATTGTGTTGCGCGGTGCGGTTGCCGACGCGCGCAGCCACCATGTGACCACGACCGCGCAGGCGCTTGCCTACTCGCTGTTTCTCGCGATCCCTTCGGCGCTGCTCGTCGTCCTCGGCGTGTTCTCTCTGGTCGCGGACGCCGGAGACGTCAACCGCTTCGTCCAGCGGTTGGAATCGGTGATTCCGCAGGAGGCAGCCTCGCTGCTCAGCGACAGCCTCCAACGGTCGACCGCGTCGCCACGGAGCGGCATCGTGATGACCATCGTCGGTGCGGCGCTGGCGTTGTGGTCGACGACCTCGGCGGCTACGACGCTGATGCAGGGAATCACGAGCGCCTTCGGCCGCGCTGACGAGCGAAGCCTCCTCCGCAAGCGGGGGACAGCGCTCGTGCTCGTGGCGTGCCTTGTCGCGGCGGCAGGGCTCGTGGTGGCACTGCTCGTGCTGGGGCCGTATCTGGAGGGTTGGATCGGCAACGCGACCGGCCAACCGACCCTGGTGGCCTGGGCATGGTGGACCGCGCAATGGCCGATCCTCATGGCCGGCCTGCTGTTTGCGTTCTCGGTTCTGCTCTATCTCGGCCCCGACGTCGAGCAGCCCAAGTGGGTCCTGATCACACCCGGCGCGATCGCCGCGACGGTGATCTGGCTGGCAGCGTCCGGCGGGTTCGCGTTCTACGCAGCCAGCTTCGGCTCCTACAACAAGACCTGGGGAACGCTCTCGGCCGTCGTCGTGACGCTGGTCTGGTTATGGCTCACGAGCGCAGCCCTGCTGTTCGGCGCCGAGATCAACGCGGAGGCGCAGCGACTGGCCGCCGAGCGAAACGCGCCTTCGTCGCCGTAGAGAGCTACGACGCTACGACGGCGAGCCGCCCGAGAACCGGCCGGCGCGGATCGCACGAGCCATCTCCGCCGATTCCTCGCGGTACCACGTGCCATCCTCCAACTCGATCGCCGGAAGTCCGCTCTGGCCCGTTCCCTCGATCACCGCCGTACGGCCCTTGCGGCCCGGCCACGACTCCTTCACGACGTCATACTCCACACCCGCGTCGTCGAGCGCCTTCTGCACACGCCAGCACGGATGCCCGCCGACCTTGATCCACATGTTGCCGCAGCGATGGAGCTTGACAGCCATTCTCCGGTCCCCTCTCGAGCGTCGCTGGCCCCGCTGCCTACGATACGCCCGTGCGTGCCGTCGTCCTAGGGGCAGCGGGCGAGCCCCGGCTCGCCGAGATCGACGAGCCGGCAGGCAGCGGCGAGCTCGTGCACGTGCTCGCCTGTGGGCTGTGCGGTTCCGACCTCGAGAAGCTCGACCCGGCCCATGCGGGGCGGGTGCTCGGCCACGAGGTCGTCGGGCAAACGGCGGACGGGCAGCGAGTCGCTCTCGTCCACCACAGCCCATGCGGGGACTGCCCGCGCTGCCGCGCGGGACACGAGACGACGTGCGAGGAGTTCTCGGCCGAGACGATCGTGCCCGGGGGGTTCGCCGAGCGCGCGCGAGCCCAGGGCTGGATCGGGCTGCCGGAAGGGCTCGACGATGCGCGGTGGACGGCCGTCGAGCCGTTGGCATGCGTCCTGCGCGGCGCGGAGCATGTCCCCCGTGGGCGCGTGCTGATCGTGGGACATGGCTTCGTGGGCCACCTGTTCGCCGCCGTGCTTGCCCGCCGCGGCGACGACGTGTTCGCCGTCGACCGCAACCCGAGTCGCACCGGGCGGGCCCCCGACGGTCCGGTCGACGCGGTTGTCCTCTGTGCTCCCTCCGGCGCGGACGAAGCGATCAGGGCCCTCGCGCCTGGCGGCACACTGCTCGTGTTCGCCGATGCGCGCTACCTTCCGCTCGAGCTCGTCTACCGCCGGGAGCTCACCGTCATCGGCTCGCGATCTTCCACACCGGCGTCCATGGCAGCAGCAGTGCAGCTGCTGCCGGAGCTCGACGTGCCCTCCCCCACGGTGTTGCCGCTCGAGCGCTTCGACGACGGTCTGCAGCTCTTTCGCAACGGTCAGGCACTCAAGGTCGTCTTCGAGCCGTGAGGGCGCTCGTGTTCCACGGCCCCGGCGATCTCCGGGTCGAGGAGCTGCCGCGGCCCGAGCCGGAGGCCGACGGCGATGTGCTCGTGCAGGTCGAGACGGCCCTGACGGACGGGACGGACATGAAGGCGTATCGGCGCGGCCACCCCGTTCTGCTGGGCCCGCCGCCGAGCCCGTTCGGCCACGAGTTCTGCGGCATCGACGTCGCCACAGGGCGCCGGGTTGTCGCCGCCAACTCTGCCCCGTGCGGTGCGTGTGCAGGCTGCCGCCGCGGCGAGGAGACGCTGTGCGAGAGCCTGCTGCCGCTGCTCAACGGCGCCTACGCAGAGTTCGTCCTCGTGCCCGAGCGGATCGCGCGCGTCAACCTCCTCCCCGTCCCGGCCGGCATGCCCGCCGAGCTCGCGGCCCTGGTCGAGCCGCTTGCCTGCTGCCTGCACGGCGTCGAGGCAGCCGGCGTCTCCGCGGGGGACGATGTAGCGGTGATCGGCCTCGGGCCGGTCGGGCTCATGTTGTGCGCGTGTGTTGCCGACGCCGGCGGTCGGCCCGTCGGGGTCGGCAGCAGGCCCGAGCGCCGCGCCCTCGCGCCGCTCTTCGGCGCCGAGACAGGGGGAGGCGCGGGCGCAGATGTCGTCATCGAAGCCGCCGGTACACCCGAGGCGTGGCAACACGGGCTCGAGCTCGTCCGCCCCGGCGGGACGATGCTCGCCTTCGGCGGCCTTCCACGCGAGACACGCGTCGAGATCGACCCGTATCGCATCCACTACGAGCAGGTGACGCTGCGCGGCGCCTTCCATCACACCCCCCGCCACGTGCGGGCGGCGCTTGCGTTCCTCGGCAGCGGTGCGTACCCGTTCGAGCGGCTCGTCACGCATCAGGTCGGGCTGGAGGGCGTCGCGGCACTGCTGGCCGACCCGCCCCGCGACTACCTGAAGGCCGCCGTCCTCCCCTGACCGCATCAATGCCCGTCGCCCGGCGCGCTGACATACTGCCCCGCGATGCGCGCGTACGACTTTCTTGTCACGCACCGCCTCATGACCGACGACGACATCGACGTCGGCGACGCCGTCAGACTCGAAGGGAAAGTCTGGAGAGTCGCCGAGCGGCTCGATGCGAGCGAGGAAGGACGGGAGTCGCACGAAGACAGGTTCGTGCTGCTGCCGTGGTCGGCCGACCTCGACCCCCCCGCCACGATCGCGGGTGAGCGACCGCCCGAGGGGGATGGCTCCGAGACCGCCGGCTAGCCGGAGAAGAGCGTCAACTCCGGTTCCCGCTCGCCGCGCAGCACCGCAAGATCGATCTCGACGCAACGAATGCCACGCGACTCGGCGAGGGTCACGGCCTGCGGCTTGATCGACTGCGCCGCGAGAATGCCGCGGCACGCAGATTTCGCCGGATCGGCCTGGATGAACGCCAGGTAGCGGGAGAGCTGCTCGACCGCCTCGATCGTCGCCACCCGCTTGACCTCGACGGCCACCCAGCCGTCGTCGTTCCTGCACATGAGATCGACGGGGCCGATCTCCGTCGGCCACTCCCGCCGCACGAGCCGTAGCTCCTCGCCGAGGCATTCGGGGCGCTCCGCCAGCAGTTCCTGCAGGTGCGCCTCGACCCCGTCCTTCTCGAGCGCCGCCGCGTCGCCCATGTCGTGCACGACGTCGGACAGCACCTCGTGCAACCGGATCTCGAGCTTGTCCTCCGTCTTGCCCTGGCGCTTGGTGACGACGAGCAGACCACCGTCCTCGACGATCAGCGTCGGCGGCGTCATCCAGTTCAGAGGCTTGTAGCCGCCCGCGTCGGCGTGGACGAGCACCGCGCCGTCGTCCTTGAGCATCAGGAGCCGAACCGACTCCGGCAGGTAGGCGCTCAGGCGGCCTGTGTAGGTGACCTCGCAGCGGGCGACGATGAGACGCACGGCGATGGACCGTACCGTCTCTGCCGGACATGTCCATTTGGGACGTGAGGCGAGCTAGCCGCGGGCGACGCGCGAGCCGCCGACGATCGCTTCGCGACCGTCGCGGAACCGAACGAGGGCCTTGCCTTTGCCGTCGTAGTCGGGTGACCAGACGACGAGCTCGGCCTCGTCCCCGTTGACGCGAACCGCCTCACCGAGCGAGGGCGTCGTCCCACGCCAGTAGGTGACGAAGGGGTTCTCGTCCCACTCGCGGCCGATCGTCGTCTCCTCGGTGTGGCCGGGCAGCACGCGCAGCTCGGGCGGCAGCGTCATCAGTCCATCCATGACGGAGCGCCGAACGACGTCGGCCGGTCCGCCGCCGACCGCGTCGCGGAAGAGAACGTCGCCCGTGAGGCAAAGCTCGTCGTTGATGACGAACGCGACGCCGTCATCGGAGTGCCCGGGCAGCGCGATCGCGCGCACGCGCAAACCGCCCGTGTCGACGTCCCCCGTGACGACGCCGATTCGGAAGCGCTTGCAGACCTCGTCCTCGTGGACGACGTGATCGGTATGACCGTGCGTCCGCAATACGTGCGACGGCGTCAGCTCTTCGCGCTCGAGCGCATCGAGCAACGGCTCCAGCGGAGCCCCCGAGTCGACGAAGACGGCAGTCCCGCCGGGCTCGTCGCCGATCACATACGCATTGGAGAGCCAACCGGGATCCATCGAGCGCGCGACGATCATCGCCGCAGCGTACTGAAGCGGAACGGTCGGGCGACTCGGGAACGTCGACGAGCGGCAACAGGAGAGAGAAAAGCGTCGGCGCCGCTGCGGCACCTGCGCTCTGGCGGTGGGAGCAGTTCGGCCCGCGCACGCCGTCCACGGCCCGTTAGACTCACGCGGATGCGCCGGACGACCAGCTTGCTCGCACTTCTGCTCGCAGTGGTGGCCCTACTCGTCGCGGGGTGCGGCGGCGGCGAGACGGTCGGCGCCACCCCGGATACCGTCGTCGGCTCGGTGCCGACGGAGTCGACGTCGAGCTCTGATCTGCCCGCACTCGCGCTCAAGGGCGATGCGACCGCCGGCAAGGCGATTTTCGCGAGTAAGGGTTGCGGCGGTTGCCACACGTTGAAAGCAGCCGGGGCCAGCGGCAACGTCGGGCCGAACCTCGACGACGTCAAGCCGAGCTTCGAGCTCGCCGTCACGCGCGTGACGAAGGGCAAGGGCGTGATGCCGACGTTCGGCGACCAGCTCAAGCCGCAGCAGATCGCAGACGTCGCGCAATTCGTCGTCTCATCCACCAGCGGCTGATCCTCCCACCCTCGTTCCCGGCCGAGGTGCAGGCGTTCGCCTGCGATCTCGACCGTACCCTGGTCGCCCGCGACGGATTGCTCCGGCCCGGCACGCTCGCGGCCATTGCCCGCTCGCGTGCAGCCGAAATCCCGGTGATCGTGGCGACGGGACGCATGTTCCGATCGGTGCGGCCGTATCTCGACGAGGCGGGCATCGTCGATCCCGTCGTCTGTTACCAGGGCGCCGCTGTCGTCGACCCGCGGAGCGGCGACTTCCTGCTCCATGACCCGATCGCCCTGGACGTCGCGCGCGAAGCGATCGAGCTTCTCGTCGATGCCGGCTACCCGCCGAACTGCTACGTGGACGATCAGCTGTACGTCGGCGTCAAGACGGAGTACTCGCGGATGTACGCGGAGTTCCAGCACCTGCCCGTAACCGAGGTGGGCGACCTGGCGGGGTGGCTCGACACCCCGCCGACAAAGCTCGTTGCCGTCGCCGATCCGGACGAGCTGCCGGCGTTGCGTTCGCAGCTCCTCGAGCGCTTCGGGCCGAGGCTGTTCCTCACCACCTCGCTCCCGTTCCTGCTCGAGCTCGGCAACCCCGCGGTGTCGAAGGGCACGGGGCTCGCGTTCGTGGCGGACCGACTCGGTCTCGATGCCGCGGGAATCGTCTCCTTTGGAGACGGCGAGAACGACATCGAGCTGATCGAGTGGGCCGGCTTCGGGATTGCGGTGGAAGACGCGAATCCGCTGCTGCTCGAGCGCTCGGACTGGACGTGCCCGAGCGCCGAGCACGAGGGGGTCGCCGCTGTCATCGATGCCTACCTAGACTCTCGGCCATGATCGACCTGAAGGCAGCGCGTGCCGACCCCGACCAGTGGCGCGCGGCCCTCGCACGCAAGGGTGCGGCAGAGGCATTCGACGCGTTGCTCGCGGCCGACGAGCGCTGGCGGGCGCTCGTTCCACGGGTCGACGAGCTACGCAGCGCGACGAAGCTGAAGGGCAAGCCGACTCCGGAACAGCTCGAGGAGCTGCAGCGGGTGAAGGAAGAGCTGCGGGTGGCAGAGGAGCAGCTCGCTGCGGCCGAAGCCGAGCGCGACGAGGCTCTCTCCGCGGTACCGAACCCACCCCACGAATCGGCACCCGACGGCGCCAGCGAGGACGACGCCGTGGAGCTGCGGCGCTTCGGTGAGCCGGCCGCGCTCGCAGAGGTGCGGGAGGCATCGGAGATCGGGCGCTTCGAGCTCGAGCGCGCCGCCAGGCTGTCCGGATCGCGCTTCGGCTACATCGTCGGCGACACGGCGCTGCTCGCGCTGGCGCTCTACCGCTTTGCGATCGAGCACGCGGTCAAGGCGGGCTTCACGCCGGTGCTGCCCCCGGTGCTCGTCCGGGAGGAGGCGATGGTCGGAACCGGCTTCTTCCCGACGGAGCGCTCGAACATCTACGCGCTGAAGGACGACGACCTCTACCTGACGGGGACGTCCGAGGTCGCGCTCGCCGGCCTGCACATGGGAGAGATCCTCGAAGCCGGCGAGCTACCCCTGCGCTATTGCGGCTTCTCGACGTGCTTCCGCCGCGAGGCCGGCGCCGCGGGCAAGGACACCCGTGGGATGTTCCGCGTGCACCAGTTCAACAAGGTCGAGATGTTCGTGTTCATCGATGCGGCAGATGCATGGGACGAGCACGACCGCATGGTGGAGGTGGAGGAGTCACTCCTGCAGCAACTCGGCCTCCCATACCGCGTCGTCAACGTCGCCGCCGGCGACCTCGGGGCCCCGGCCGCCAAGAAGATCGATATGGAAGCGTGGTTCCCCTCGCAGGAGCGGTACCGCGAGGTGACATCGTGCTCGAACACGACGGACTTCCAGGCGCGTCGCCTGGGCATCCGAGCCCGCGGCGCAGACGGCCTCGAGACGCCGCACACGCTCAACGGCACCGTCGTCACCGATCGCTCCCTGCTGGCGATGCTCGAGAACTTCCAGGGCGACGTGCCGGACTGCCTGATCCCGTACGGCGCTCCCTCGAAGGTCACGCTTTAGACTCGGCACCCGGCGGGGTGCGAGAGCGGTCGAATCGGGCGGTCTTGAAAACCGTTGACGGCGTGCAAGCGTCCCGTGGGTTCGAATCCCACCCCCGCCGCTCACAATCGCCTCAACTGCGCGGATTCATGCGCCTTGCAGCGCAGTCGGAACCTGGACGTCTACGGTGGCGAACGCGTGAAATGCGGCCGATCGCCGTTTCATGCGCTTAGCGGACAGTCGCACAGACAGTCGCACGACGGGGCGCCGCAGACGCCTGAGGTGGCAGACGACCTCAGATCGAACCTGCACGATTTGTAGCCGACCGCGCGTTCATGCGGCCAGAACAACAGTCGCACACACGATCGCGCGGACGCCGGCCAGATGTCTCCGTTTTTGACTGACCAAGGACTCTGGGACGCGTCTGGCGGGATAGGTTGCGCCTATGCCGCTCGACTCCGCTGTCACCGACGCTGCGCGCGCTGAGGCCGAGCAGCACATTCTCGGCCACTCTCTCGGCGAGGCGGCCCGCATTGCTCGGCTCTCCCGCGTCCGCGAGTTCGTCCTGGGCGCCCAGGACGGGTTGCTCGTCCCGCTCGGAGTTGTCACCGGCATGGCGGCGGCGAACCCGAGCCGGTCACTGATCATCATCGCCGGCCTTGCAGAGGCGGTCGCCGGCGCTGTCGCGATGGGAAGCGGCTCCTACCTCGCCAGTGAGGCAGAGGAGAAGCTGTACGTGTCCGAGATCGAGGACGAAGGGCGCGAGATCGTCGAGTTTCCCGAGCGTGAGACTGCCGAGCTCGCCCTTGTCCTAGAGAACGAAGGTCTTCCCCGCGAGCAGGCCGAGACGGTCGCCAGTGGGCTGGCGGCGAACCCAAACGTGTTCCTGCGAACGAAGGTCGAGAAGGAGCTAGGGCTGTCGCCCGACGCCGGTGGTGCCGCCCTCGGTGATGCGCTCGTTGTCGGCCTGACCTATCTGGGCGCGGCCGTCGTTCCGCTCTGGCCGTACCTGATGTTCCCGATCCGGACCGCCCTGATCGTCAGCCTGGTCTGCACCCTGGCAGCGCTGTTTGCGCTCGGCGTCGCGAAGGGGAAAGTCGCCCGAATGTCGCTTTGGCGATCCGGCCTCCAGGTGGCGATCATCGGATCTGTCAGCGCCGGGATCGGCTTCGCGATCGGCCACCTCGTCAGCTCGATCGCAGGTTGAGCTCGCAGTAACGCTACGGCGCGCCGGGCCGGAGGCTGGAGGTTGTCGGCGGCGCGCTGTCGAGCGGGAATAGGCTGGCCAGATGGAGCCGACTGTCGTCACGGTCTTCCTTGCTGCATTGGTGACGGCATTGGCGACCGGCCTTGGCGCGCTGCCGCTGATCTTCGTTCGTTCGGCCAGCCGGACGGTGCTCGGAGCATCGAACGCGCTCGCTGCCGGCGTGATGCTCGCTGCCTGTGTGAGCCTCTCCTGGCAGGGAGTCGATCGCAGCCCCTGGCGAACGGCGTTCGGCGTCGCGCTCGGGATCGGCTTCGTTCTGGCGTCCCAGCGGTACCTGTCCCACGACCACGTTCACTCGCTCGGGTCACTCAGGGGCGAGGATGCGCGGCGGGCTCTCCTGATCGTCGGGGTGATGACGGTTCACTCGGCGGCCGAGGGGATCGGTGTCGGCGCCGCGTTCGGGGGAGGATCGACGCTTGGCCTGCTGATCACGGTGGCGATCGCGATCCACAACATTCCCGAAGGGCTTGCGATCAGCCTCGTCCTCGTCCCGCGCGGGACGTCGGTTCGCGCCGCCGCGGGTTGGAGCATTTTCTCGAGTCTGCCGCAGCCGCTCCTCGCCGTTCCCGCGTTCCTCTTCGTCAACGCGTTCTCGTCGATCCTTCCGATCGGACTCGGGTTCGCCGCCGGCGCGATGGTCTGGATGGTCGTCGGGGAACTCCTCCCCGAGGCGCTGGCAGCGGCGCCGAGGCGCGTCGTCGCCGTCGCAGGCAGCACAGCCTTCTCGCTCATGCTCTGCTTCCAACTGCTCGTGCTCACCTAACTGCACCATGCTCGACGCTCACGACTGCTTCTCGCCCGCATCCAGGTCGTTCCCAACCCGTCGGTCACGGCTCTGAGCCTCTCCCCGGCATCGCAGCCGCGGTGCATCAAACGGTGGTCGCGAATCGGTCCTGCGCGGGCTTGGCGGCGTAGGTTGCAACGTCGAGCACGACACCCAGGGCGACCAGAATCCACTCCCCGCCCGAGACACCGCTACCGGGAGACCAGACGAGCAGATACATCAGCGTTGTCCACGGTGCGACGAGAAGACCCAATAACGGCCACAGGGCCGACCCGAACGCGTGGTCGACGCGGCTTCCGAAGAGCCACATCGCGATGATCGCGAAGCGCGGCCCGAGCGCAGAGAACAAAAGCACGAAACAACACATCAGCCAACCACGTCACGACCCGTAGATGTCAGGAGCGCAGCATCTCACACCACTGCAAGTTGGCGGAGGACGGTCGGTCTTTTGAGGCGGGCTATCCCTTCGTGAGGCAGAGGGTGGTGAGGTCGAGTTCGGCGTCAAATGCGTCCCAGCTGCGGCACCCGAGTTTCGGCCCGAGTAGCTCGCCGATCTGCGGTGTGCCGTAGGGGATCACGGGTATGTCCTCCGACGCGAGCCGGCGCGCGAGGAGGTCGGCGGCGCGGTCGCGCGCGGGTCCGGACAACCGGTTGAGGTGCCCCACCGCAGATCGGGTCGTCGCGGGAAGCCACGCGGCCGGCACGTCGCCGCCGAGCAGCCGTGCGAGGAACGACGCGGGGTCAGGGTAGGGGAGTTCGGTCGAGAGGGCGGCGAGTTCGACGCGGCTGCTCCTGTTTCGTATCGCGGCTCCGACGTTCGCGACCGCGATCGTGGTCACGGTGACGCCGGTGGGGCGAAGTTGCGCGGTGACGAGGTCGGCGAGCTGCGAGCAGTCTGCGCAGTCGCTCTCGACGGCCATTCGGAGCGTCACGGGGGCGGATCCCGTTGGCGCCGAACTCGCCGGGGGCACGAGCGAGCCTCCGCGAAGCGCGGGCGGAAGAAGTCCCGCTGTCGGCGTCTCGTTTCCGTTTGCGGCGAGCGCGGCCCGATCGAGGGCCGCGGAGATCCGCCGTCGGAGCGCGGCGTTGCGCAGTGGGCCGCGGCCGGCGTTCAGTGCGAGGTAGTCGAGGCGAGCCTCCGGGATGGCGCGATAGGCGAGGGCGCCGCGGCTGAAACGGCGGGCGACGGCGCTGCCGGGCCGGACGGCGGGGTCGTCGAGCGCGAGCCCCTGCCAGGTGCCTCGGTCGACCTCGCCGACGGCCTTCTCGGCGTCAAGCCCCTCACGGAGCATGATCGCGTCCAGCTTGGCCGGGTGCAGGCCCTGGTAGTTCGGGTTGCGCTTGAGGAGGGTCCAGGTGCCGTTCGCGCGGGCCGCCATGTAATAGGGCGCAGCAGAGGGCGGGGCGATCGGCTGCAAGCCGCCGTTCACGATCGGCGTCCCGGACGGCACGGTGCAGTAGTACGGAAGTGAGATCCGCTCGAGGAAGTCGGGGGACGGCCTCCGTAGCGTGAAGCTGATGCGGTCGCCCTCGACGCGGATCTGCGAGAGATCGCGCAGGTACGCAGCCGCGGGTCGCGGTGTCCCGAGCTTCGGCGAGCGCGCGCGCTCTATCGAGTACTTCACGGCCTGCGGGGTGACGGGGGCGCCTGACGGCGGGGCGAAGCGGAGGCCGCGGCGGACCCTGAACGTGTACGTGCGGCTGTCCGGCGAGACGGCTGGCATCGCAGCGGCGAGGTCGGGCTCAGGCTCGCCGCTCGCCGCGGAGAAGCGCAGCAGCTGCCCACAGGTAGCCCGTTCGAGCTGCAGGACGAACGGGTTCGTGTTGAGCGGCGGGTCGGGCGGGTCGAACTGATAGACCGGGACCACGAGTTTGGCGACCGTCCCGTGGAGCCTCGACAGCTCCTGCTCCAAAGTCAGTCCGGGCCTGATAGCCACGATCACGTAGCGACCGAGCGCGGCCTCCGTGCCGAGCGGGTGGCTGAAGCGGTAGCTGCGCAGCGCGCCGGTAGCTGCGTCGATGCTCGTGAGCGTGCCGGCGTCCTGCGTTCGAGACCCACAACTTCCCGTCCGAGAACGACGGCTCGTGCGCGCCGTCGCCCGTCTGGTAGCTCGCGACGACCCGTCCGTTCGCATCGATCTTGTAGACGGCGCCCTTCGGTGCGTTCGTCGCCCAGGCGAAACCACCGCCGACGCGCACCTCGCTGATCGGATTCGGGACGCGGGCGATCGCCGTGACCGTGTTGGTCGTCGGGTCAATCCGCTCGACCCCGTCCATGTCGCTGGTGGTCCACAGGGCGCCGTCGCCGTACGCGAGCCACGATGGGAGGCGCACGTGGATCCGCGCCAGGACCGAGCCGGTCGCCGGGTCGACTCGAACGACCTCGTTCTCCTCGTGGCTTGCGACCCAGAGCGAGCCGGCGCCGTACGCGATCCCGATCCAGGCCGAAGCGGTGCCGGCCGTGGACGATCCGGTAGCGGGCAGTCACCGGGCTCTCCTGCTGGATGCGCAGGTCGTATCGGATGAGGCCGTCCGGGGTCGTGAACCACATCGTGTGACCACGTGGGAGCGCCAGGTCCGCGCCGGGCGGCGGAAAGAACTGGCGGAGGAAGCGTCCGGTTCGCGGGTCGATCTCGGTTCCGGGCTTGTTGAAGCTCGCCATCCAGAAATGCCCGCCGCCCGTGAAGACCCAGGGGTAGTTGAAGTAACGGCCGGGCCACTGTCGGATCACGCGGTGGGTCTGCATGTCGAGGAGAACAACGCCTGGTTTCAATGACGTGTATGACGCTCCGCTTCCGCTTCCGCTTCCGGTGACGAGCAACGCGGTGGCCACCGCCGCGGCCGCGGCGAGAACGGCACCACCGGCCGCGATCAGCCTCCAACCGAACCGCCGCCGCAGCGCAGCACGCCGCGCGCGGGCCGCCCGCGGCGCATCGAGGCTCGGGTCGTGGTTGAGGATCGCCTGCTCGAGCGCCTGGAGGTTGCGGCTCGGCTCGAGGCCGAGCTCGCTGCGCAGTCGTGTCGTGCCGCGCCGGTAGGCGTCGAGCGCGTCGGCCTGGCGACCCACGCGGTAGAGGGCGACCATCAGCTGCTCGAGGAAGTGCTCCCGATACGGGTGCTTCGCGACCAGCCGCTCGAGCTCCGGGACAAGCCCGCGATGCTCACCGAGCTCGAGCTCTGCATCGACTCGGGCCTCCAGCGCACCGATAACGAGCTCGTCGAGGTGCGCTCCCTCCCGTTCGGCCCACGCCTCATGTCGAAGATCCTCCAACGGCTCCCCGCGTACGGGTCGGAGCGCGTCGCGCAGTCGCTCAAGCGCCGTCGCCGGCTCTGCATCCGCGACGGCCCGGACGGCTGCTTCGAGTCGGTCTGCGTCGACCTCGCCGGGATCCACGCGCAGCGCGTAGCCGCGCTCGAGGGTCTGGATGCGGCCATTGCCGAGCACGTCGCGCAGGGCTGATACGTAGCCCTGCACGCTCTTGCGCGCAGTCTCGGGGGCGTCCCCGTTCCAGATCTCCTCAATGAGCACGTCGGTCGGCACCGGCCGGCCACGCGCGAGCAGGAGCAGCGCCAAGACGGAGCGCTGCTTCGCTCCCCCAAGTGCGATCTGCCGCTGCCCGTCGACCACCTCGAGCGGCCCGAGTAGACGAAACTCCACGCCGCCTCCGCGTACGGTTTAGCCGAAGATACAGGGCTTTCGCCTCCCGATCTACCGCGGCTCGGGCGGATTTCTCCCTCCGCTTTACCGGCTTGCGCCAACGTCGGCGCATGTCCGTGATCCTGGCTGCCGTCCTCACGTTCACCATTGCCGCGGCGCCGACTGTCGTCGAGTCGGGCCGCGGCTTCGACTGGACCGCCTCCGGCCTCGGCGCCGCTGCCGGCTTCGGCCTCGCGCTCGCCCTCGTCGGCTCGATCGCGCTCGTGCGCGGCAGGCGCGACGAGCCCCCATCACCAACACGAGGAGGGAAACGATGAAGAAGCTCATCCCGCTCGCGGCGGCCGTCGCTGCCGCAACCGCCTTGGCTGTCGTTCCGGCTCAGGCGACGTTCAACGGAGCGAACGGCCTGCTCGTCTATCAGGCGAAGGTCGGCGATCACGTGCAGCTGTTCACGATTCGCCCGGATGGCAGCGGCGCTCGCCAGGTGACCCACTTCACCGACAGCGATGGGACGAATGCCGCGTGGTCGCCGAACAGCAAGACGATCAGCCTCGTGCGCCAGTGGGGGCCCAACAAGGCCCGGCTCTACACGATGAATGCCGACGGCACGGGGCTGCATGCGCTCAACCCGAGCCTGCGCGGATCGAACGGTTGGTTCCCGGACGGGAAGCACGTTCTGGTCGTGAGCAGCCTCCGCTGGACGATCGTGACAGCGCGGGGAACGCAGCCCCGGTATGCGAACATCCCCGGCTCGGGGGACTGGCCGTGCATCCTCCCCGATGGGAAGCGGGCCGTGTTCATCGCGTCAGCCGGGCGCAGCGACGGCAAATCAGCCGTCTTCGTCGCGGAAATCGGCGGCGGCAGGGGCAGCCTCAAGCGCATCACGCCGTGGCAGAAGCTCGGGGACAAGGTCGACTGCTCGCCCGACGGCACCCGAGTCGCCTTCAGCACGGACTTCGGGCCGCCGAAGTCCGCGAACGTCTTCACGGTCGGAGTCGACGGCACAGGCCTGCGCCAGGTCACCCATTCGACCGGCGGCACCATCAACAGCGGCCTCGACTCCTGGTCGCCGGACGGAAAGAAGCTCGCCATCGTCTCGAACAAGACCGGGACGTACGAGATCTACTCGATGAACGCCGACGGCACGAGCCCGACGCAGATCACGCGAGGCCCCGAAGCCCACACCGCGAGCTGGGGGTCGCACCCGTAGGACCGGAAGCCGGCGTGCCGGGATGCAGAACGTGCTGGAAAGCCGAGGCGGACCTCGAGGGAGTTCTCTCAAACCCTCCCGAGGTCTTCCGTCGTCTCTTGAACGAGCCGGCATGAACCCGGTTCAAGTCCTGTTCCGTCGACCTAACCGGACAGCTCTTAAAGTGATAAAGAAAAGAACAACAGGTTTTGAAGCCTTGGGGTGGACGAGGAGCGAACCGCCTGGGAGAGCCGTTTTGCAGCCAGCATGCCCGGCCGCGCCACCACATCGCACGGTGGATCTCACCTGTACCGGATCTTTCCCAAGGCTAGGGATCACGTCGCGCTCGGAGCTGGCTCGTGTCGTTCTGGTCGATGCGGCGTCATCTGGAGGCGTCGCGAGCTAATCGGGTTGTGGCTTGCGGTGCGGTTGGTTAGAGCGCGACGGTAACCGCGAATTGCCTGCTCGATCGCGCACCCGCAATCAGGATGGTCTGCATGACCGTCAGGTCGGTCTTGAAAACCGTTGACGGGGAAACTCGTCCGTGGGTTTCGAATCCCACCCCCGCCGCTGCAAGTTGGCTGAAAAGCGCCTGTTCGAGCCACGCAAGCGCAATGATCCTGTCCCGATGCCAAGTCGGTCTCACGCTGGTAATGCGCCCATCCGCCCGTTCAAGCGGCTAACAGACAGTCGCACACACGATCGCGCGCTCGTCGGCGTCTGACCGCCAGTCAGTTGCGTAGGCCTCGGTCTCAGAAGTCGGCTCTGGCGTTTCGCTGCCCGCAAGTAGGCCGGGCTCTTCACCTTGATCCAGCCGCGCTGCCCCGGTCCGGTAACTCGCGTGCCGCCACTTCGCGACCACACTCTCGAGCCCACGGTCACAGACCGCCTCTAGAGCGCGGGGCCGTCGTCGAAGCCGTGAACCCGGCTAGACTGCGATCCCGGCTCTACGGGTTTGAAGTAGTGAGAGTCAGCACATAACGGCGTAATCAAGAGATCCACTGTGACGCCCGAGCATGGCCTTATCGCTAGTCGCGTGGCCCAACTTTTGGTAGCGGTTTTGCTTGCCTTCGCGATTGTGTCGACGAGCAGGGCGGCGAGTAACAACTGGCTGTGGACTAAGAAACAAGCCGAGTACTACGTCGGTGCAAATGTCGGTCTCGGAACCTTATGTGTGCCGAAAGGAGCCGCATACCGTAAGGGAGGCCTCAATTACTACTCACTCTTTGGTTGCCTTGTGGCGCTCAAGAACGGTGCTCAGTATGCGCTCACCATCAAGCCCACCGGCGCCAAGACATATAAGCGCCTCACCGTCCGCCAGATTCGAGCGGCAAATTCGGGATAGGCCAGGGCTTAACCGCATTCGCACGGACTGTCGAGCGATAGGATCTTCGTCTGGTGAAGACGTGGGCGAAGATCGACTCGACGCTTCATATCTCTGACTATCGAGGCACGCACCTGGCTGCAAGCCTTCCCGCACCAGAGGGCTACGACGTTGGCGAATGGATCGATGTGGTTGTCAGTGCACAGGACCCGCGCATCGTCTGGCGTTTCCGGTGTGACGATCTGCCTTCCTAGTGAGACGCCGCCCCAGCGGGCGGGCTTCGGCTCGGCCCGGGGGCGACCTGTCACACTCGTACGATGGCGACGCCACCCGACGACCCGTTCGAGGGCGAGATTCCGACGGGATTCGAGGACTTCGATCCAGAGCTACAGGCGATAACCCGAATGCTCGACCACGCGCGTCCTGTAGTGGACGCGCTCGCCGCAGCGCCGAGCTTCGAGGCGCTCGGGCGATCTGTGGGAGCGCTGGACTCCGGAGAGCGGGCAGCGGCGCTGATGATCACGTTCATCCAGCTTCGCATGAAGAAAGATCCAGACTGGCGCGACTGGATGATGCGCAAGACCTAGCGTCTCCCTCGGCTTTCGCGCCTGATCACCTCGCCGAGCGAATAGCAGTTGGGGCAGGGCTTCGGCTCGGCCCTTGTGCGACGCGATGCCGTCCTGTTAATCCGCGCGATCACCCGAAAGCCCTCGGAGCGGAAGATCTCGTCGAAGCCGCCGCCGAACTTCGAGTCGCGGTCATGAATAAGCCGCACGACCGAGGCGGTTCAGATCCTGGGCGGCTACGGCTACATCCGCGAGCACCCCGTCGAGCGCATGATGCGCGACACTAAGATCACCCAGACTCGAGCAAGTGCGGCTGTACGGCATCCTCATCCAAGACGACGACCTCCGCAGGCTGATCGTCCGTCTCGTCCGCTTCGGCCGTGCGAAAGACATTGATCTTGCCGCAAGAATCGGCTGGGGCATCACGAGCGAGACCGCGCTGCTCGCGCTGTCCGCGCAAGAGCGCGACGCAATCCTCCGCGTCCTCGACAACCCGCCCGTCGGCCTCGTCGAGCTGCGCGGCGTGCTCGCACGCGACCAGCGTGAACGGTATCGCTAGCTCTTCGGCCGACGACGCGCCACGACGAGGGCAATCAAGAGAAGCAGGATTCCAGCGCCGCCGATGATGTTCGTGACTCCTGCAAACCCGCCGGCGAGGTTGCTCGTATCGGCCCAAATGAGGCCAATGATCGTTCCTACAACAAGCAGGGCGAGCATCGCTGCCAGCCCGTAAAGGATCTGGCGCGTCGTGATTTGCGGATCGTAGCTCGCTCTGTCCGACCGTTCCCGAAATCTCCTGGGTAGCCTCTTCAGATGCTGACCCTCTACGGCGTCTCCGTCACCGCCGAGGACGGCAGCCGGCAGCGATGTCGGCCGCGACGAGAATCCAGAAGGGCGTCGACCGCAACCTTGATGCCGTAGCGCTCAGGGCTGACGAGCGGGATGCGGTTCTCAGCGTCTGGAGGATCCGCCTCCGGGACGGGAAGCGCTTCGCGGGGTGCTCGCACGGGATCAGCGCGACAGACGTGGACGCTCGCGCTGAGACGACGCTCGACTAGAACAGCGTTGACCGCGGCGTGATGGGCTGCCAGTTGCGTTTCCGGCACATGGGGCACTCGGGCGGGGATGTGTAGGCAGCGATCTGGTATCCGCAACTGCCGCACTGGAGGTCGCTGGAAAGGCCGGCCAGGTGGTCGAGCTCGCGCGCGTCCAGCGTCGGCCACTTGGCTAGGGACAGGGCGCTCTCGATGGTCGCGCCTGCGATGGACGTTCGCGGCGCACGGGGGGTTTTCTGCGAGATGCCCTTCAGTGTAGTTAGCCGTCAGGGTCCGCCCGGCGCCTGATGGCGCTGCGCAACTCCTCGAGGTCAACGCGCGGGTCTTCGAGCACGCCGAGGATAGCGTCCCGCTGCTCATCTTCGAGAGCTACGACGCGTTCATAGTCGACGCCCTGTTGTATCTTTCGAGCGGCGACGATCGCGTGCGGGCCTCCGTCCGCGATCAGGGCGACTACGAGGTCATGGGCTTGCTCTGCCGTGATCGGAACCAGGCGGGGCATGGGTCGAGCGTACGCCCCAATCAAGGGCGGCGAGGTTGCGCCGGGGTTGCCTTAGCGCGTCGAACCGTTCGCGACTGGGGTAGAAGCCGCTGTGGCGCCGGGTGTTCCGAGGGGGGACACTGTGGCCCGAACATCGGACGCTCTGCCGGGAGGGTTCTGCCCGGGGCATTCCCGGCGGCGTCGGCGTTCGCGGGTAGGGAGAGAAGGAGCGGGGAAATGTCGCAAACCGGGGACACGGTCAAACCGGGGACACGGTGATATGACGGCCAGATCGCACGATCGCCGCGGCCAAGACCCCTCCAGCGGCAGCCCCAGCGCGTCCACGATTAGAGCGCGCGACTGGTCTGGCAGACGACGCACGCGGTCAGACGCCGGACGAGCGCGCGATCGTGCGTGCGACTGTCGATTGGCCGTATGAACAGGCACACGGGGGCATTTAGATGCGCTCGGGAGCGTTGCCGACTCTTCCCATCGAGCGAAAGCTGGCTCATTTATGCCATTCCAGGCGGGTTGGAAGCGGCGGGGGTGGGATTCGAAACCACGGACGAGTTTCCCCGTCAACGGTTTCAAGACCGCACTGATGGTCATGGTGACCAGTCGATTCGGTCTCCGTCGGGGAGTACGATGCGTGCTACCCACGTATTGGAGCACGCGTGTCTCGCAGGAAGCGGACCACCTCGGCGGCGGAAGGCGGGAAAGAGGATTGGCTCAGGCGTGGACTTCCGGTGCGCGGGCGGCCGTGGGCACTCGAGGAGCAGCTGCTCGGAACGGTCTCGGACAGGACCCGCAGCACGATGCTGGATGTGCTCACCTCCGACCTCGCGGACGAGCGGGCGGGGCTCTCGCAACTTGAGGAGGAGCTTCACAAGCAGGCCGTCCGAGTCGCCAGCCTCGAGTCGCGTCTGACTTTGCTCCGGGGTCGAGCGGCGGGCGGCGAGCCCGAGGACGGAAGGACCGTGGAACGAGGGGTGACCCGTGTCCGCTTGGGAGGAGCGTCGCTGGGGCGCGACTACTGGCTGTGTCGCTGTGAGGGCTTCTGGGTCGACTCGCCGGCAGGGAGGATCGGTCTGGTCGAAGGGCTTCGTTTTCTATCCCGCATTGATCGGCCGGACCTACTCGAGATTCGAGCGGGCTTCCTGGGGCGCCAATTGCTGCTGATCCACACCGACCAGGTCGAAGAGATCATCTTCGCCGAGGGAAGGCTTGTTCTTTGCGACACACCTCGTCTCCGCCGCGACCAGCTGCACGAACTCCTGGCCCGCCTGCGCCAGAGACGAGCGGCGACCCCGTAGGAAGTCCATACGGCTGTGCAGGTGTTCGGCAGCGGGGATGGTCGACACGGCCAATGCGCTCATGATGCAGCTGCCTCCGCACACCCCACCACACAAGGCCACGAGGCGAACGCACGACACCTGAACCGGTGACGAAAAATGCGTCCCGCCTCCTCGACCATTTTAGGTCAGACTGAGTTGCGGCGGCTTCCATTCCCATATCGAAGTCGTGCCCAGAGATTAGAAGGAGGTAGTGGTGACCGTTAACGTCGGCGACAGGATCAGGATCGAGGCCGAGCGGGCAGGCCAGTCGGGCCGGGCGGGCCTCGTCGAGGAGGTGCTGAGCGAGCAGCCACAGCGGTTGTGGGTGCGCTGGGAGAACGGGCGGACGAGCATCTTCGCCCCGGCGGCAGGGGTCGCTTCCTTTGAGCCGGCCGCCAGTCCACGCGGGCGCAAGCGGCCGATCGCCTAGGAGGGTTTGGCGAGATGGGTGGCGAAACGGCGTAGAATTCGTATGCGCAGCCTGATCGCATGGATCCGCAAGCGGTTGGGGATCGGGAAGAAGACTTAACGCCCTCGCGCTCCAGATGAGCTAGCGTGAATCAACTGGCCCTGCGGCTAGAACCCCGGCCGAAAGCCCGCAATCCGGCGCTGGCCCTGCGCTCAGCCCGAAGACCGTTGAGAGCGCCTCGCGCTGCGGGCCCGGCAGTCGCTCAAGCTGATCGAGCATCGGGGCGCAGACTTGGTGGAGGCTGCTGTAAGCGAGCTCGACCTCCGACTCGACGCCGACAGCTTGGGCGACGCGCCAGCCTCGGAGTCGGTCGAGAAAGTGGCCGAGCAATGCGCTCTTGCCGATGCCGGCTTCGCCGCGGAGGGTCAAGACGCGGCTTTGCCCGGCGAGGGCGTCCGTCAGGAGCCCCTCGAGCGCCTCGCATTCAGCTTGGCGTCCGAGAAGCGTTGGCCGCCCTCTTCGGGCCTCGGCCTGCGGTTGTTGTCGAACATGTCCCATCGGCGATCTCCCGTCTCGAAGATCAGATCACCGATCCTATTGCGGACGCCCCCGAACTCAGAAATCCTGTTTGGACGCACGACTGCAGGAATGTCTTTGGTGTCGAGGTTAGGACGGCGGTTGCCCCTCTGTCGACTGGGAGCTGATCGGTCAGCGAGGCTGTCGGATTGAGCTGGATGGAACTTTCCCGAGCCGTTGAACATCAGAGCTATGTGACGAGCGATCGCCGAATGCCGCTCGGTGCGAGCGATGAGTCGCTCCTGCAGGCGAGCGCAAACGGCGACGAGCGGGCGTTCTCCGAGCTCTACGAGCGTCACGCGCGCACGATCTACAACTACCTCTTCCGCCGCCTGGCCGACTGGTCGGAGGCGGAGGATCTCACGGCGGTCGTGTTTCTCGAGGCATTCCGGCGGCGATCGGAGGTCGTCGTCGTCGAGGGCAAGCTTCTGCCCTGGCTCTACGGGATCGCGACGAACGTGCTTCGCAATCGCCGCCGCGCGCTCTGGCGTCACCGCCATCTTGTCGCGCAGTTGGCGAGAGAGCCGGGCACCGACGTGACGCCCGACGTCGCCGCCCGCTCTGAAGCCGCCGAGCAGATGCGTTCGGTCTTGAAGCGGATCGCCGAGTTGCCGCGCCAGCAGCAGGACGTCATCGCCCTCTGCGTCTGGTCCGGACTGAGCTACGAGGAAGCCGCCGCCGCCCTGGGCGTGCCGGTCGGGACCATCCGCTCGCGCCTCTCGCGAGCTCGCGCCTCCCTGGACTCCCGCCTGGCGGAACTCGACGGCGCTCCGCGACATAAGCAGGTCGAGATGGAGCCAGAGAGGATCGCAGAGAGATGACCGAGCTCCCCAGCGAGTTTCCGCTTCCCGAGGAGGCAGTCGCAGCGCCAGCGCTCCCTCCTGGGCGCGCACATCGGAGCCGGGCGGCGCTCATCGCGAACCAGGCGACGGCGGGCGTTGGTCGCTGTCGCTGCCGCGATCCTGGTCGGCGGGCTTCTCGTCACGCCGGCGGTCGGCATCGGCGGTCGCCTCCTCGCTCTGATCGAGAGCGCACCCGGGCGGCCCGAGGTTCAGGCTCCTGTCTGGTCGCCCGGCGGGGAGCGGATCGCCTTCTTCAACAAGCGCGACGGCGGCAAGGAGGTCTACGTCGTGAGCGCCGACGGGAGCGGGCAGCGGAGGCTGGCGCGCGACGCGAGGAACGCCGCCACGCCTGCCTGGTCGCCCGACGGGCGGCAGATCGCCTTCGAAGGCGGCCCGAACCCCTGGATCGGCGTCTATGTCGTGAACGCCGACGGAAGCGGGCAGCGGAGGCTGGCGCGCAACGGGCGCGCTCCTGCCTGGTCGCCCGACGGGCGGACGATCGCGTTCCTCAGCGACTCCAAGATCTACCTCATGAACGCCGACGGGAGCGAGCACCGGCCCCTGACGAAGCCGCTGGGGCAGCGCTCTCTTGCGTGGTCGCCCGACGGGCGGAAGCTCGCCTTCCTCCGCGAGGGTTGCGGCCAGTTCTGCTTCTACCTCTATGTCGTGAACAGCGACGGGAGCGGACTGCGGAACCTGACGTCGAAGCTGGGCGCCCGCGGTCATTTTGGTGACCCCGGTGGTCCCGCATCCGATCCTGCCTGGTCGCCCGACGGGCAGACGATCGCATTCGTGCGACTCAACGCCCGCCGGGGGATCTACGTCGTGAAGGCCGACGGCAGCGGGCTGCGGAACCTGACGCCGAAGCCGGTGGGGGCCTACGCCGCTCCTGCCTGGTCGCCCGACGGACGCAAAATCGCCTTCGTCAGCAAACGCGACGGCAATTCCGAGGTCTACGTCATGAACGCCAACGGCAGCGGACAACGGAACCTGACGGGCAACCCGGCGTTCGACGCCGATCCCGCCTGGTCGCCCGACGGACGGCAGATCGCCTTCGTCAGCAACCGCGACGGCGGCTACGCGATCTACGTCATGAACGCGGACGGAAGCGGACAGCAGAGGTTGGCCCAACACAGCCCCTAACCCACTGGCCGCAAGATGGGCGACGGCCCCACGGAGTCGCCGATCCCGTCGGCAAACAGACCGCTCACTTGGGCGAGGGTGCTCACGCTTGAGCGCACGAAGAGACCCGCAAACCCGAACTTGCTAGACGCCCCAGCATAAGACAGCAACGCGCGGACAAATTGCCCGTCACCCGGCGCCCGGCACATGCCGACACATGTCCCCGGTTCGCGACATTTTCCCGCCCCTTCTCTCCCTACCCGTGCCCCCGGTAGCCTGCGCGGCGGAGCGGCATGGGCCCGGTGGCACGGAAGGTCTTCAAAACCTGTGCCGGAGTGGCTACCCCAGATGCAACCGGTCGCACGGTGTTCGGTCAGCCCTCGCGAAAACCGGATGGTCTGCATGACCGTCAGGTCGGTCTTGAAAACCGTTGACGGGGAAACTCGTCCGTGGGTTCGAATCCCACCCCCGCCGCTGCAAGTTGGCTGAAAAGCGCCTGTTTGAGCCGCGCAAGCGCAATGATCCTGTCCCGATGCCGAGTCGGTTTCACGCTGGCTAATGCGCCCATCCGCCCGTTCAAGCGGCTAACAGACAGTCGCACACACGATCGCGCGCTCGTCGGCGTCTGACCGCTGAGAGGTCGATCATGTTCTGGTCGACAGGTGGACGGGCCGTCATAGTTCGAGCATGTCTCTGGTGGCTCAGCCGGCCGGGACTGTGACCCTTCTGTTCACCGACATTGAGGGGTCGACGCGGCTGCTCGCGGAACTTGGCGAACCCGGCTATCGAAATGCGCTCGCGGAGCACCGCAACGTCGTTCGGGAGGCCTTCAGCCGGCACGGCGGCTACGAGGTCGACACCCAGGGGGACTCGTTTTTCTACGCGTTCCCGTCTGCGACCGGGGCGGTGGGCGCGGCCCGGGAGGCGATGGCGGCGCTCGAGGACGGCCCAATCGCCGTCCGCGTGGGCATCCATACGGGCGAGCCGACCCTCGACCCGCCCACGTACGTCGGGTTGGATGTGCACACGGCGGCGCGGATCATGGCGGCCGCCCACGGCGGACAAATCGTGCTCAGCCAAAGCACGCGCGACCTGCTCGACGACTCGTACGCGCTATCGGACCTCGGTGAGCACCAGCTCAAGGATCTTTCGGGCCCACGGCGGCTCTACCAACTCGGAGCGGATGGGTTCCCGCCGCTGAAGACATTGCATCGGACGAACCTACCGATTCCTGCGAGCGCGTTCATCGGCCGGGAGCGCGAACTGCGGGAGCTCGGCGCGCTCCTCCACGAAGGCGTGCGGCTGTTGACCCTGACCGGGCCGGGCGGCGTCGGCAAGACGCGCCTCGCACTGCAGACGGTCGCCGACGCCGCTGACGGCTTCCCCGACGGCGTCTGGTGGGTGTCGCTCGCCTCGCTGCGGGATCCCGCGCTCGTTCTGTCCTCGGTCGCGCTCGCTCTTGGCGTTCCGGAGCAGTCTGGCCGGGGGCTCGAGGAGACCCTGATTGACGTGCTCTCATCCGGGCGGGCGATCCTCCTGCTCGACAACCTCGAGCAGCTCCTTCCGGGTGCGGCCGGCCCGATCGCGACACTGCGGGACGCCGGCGGGGCGACGGTCGTCGTCACGAGCAGGGAGCGGCTCCGGATCTCGGGCGAGCAGGTGTACGCGGTCGCCCCGCTGGCGGCGACGGAAGCAGCCGAGCTGTTCTCCGCCCGGACTGGGGCGCTTGGGGCCGACGCTGGTGACGCCGAGTCGGTCGCGGAGCTGTGCTCGCGGCTCGACAATCTGCCGCTCGCGGTCGAGCTCGCGGCCGCGCGGGCAGGTCTGCTCGCACCAGCCGAAATCCTGACCCGCCTTGGCGGGCGCCTCGACCGGCTGAGGGGCGACCGTGACGCCGACCCGCGGCAGCAGACGCTCCGCGACACGATCGCCTGGTCGCACGACCTGCTCGACCAGCACGAACAGGAGCTCTTCGCGCGGCTCGCGGTCTTCACGGGTCGCGTGACGCTCGACGCGGTCGAAGCGGTCTGCGACGCCGACCTCGACGTGCTCACCTCATTGCTCGACAAGAGCCTGGTCCGCAGAACGGGCGAACGCATATGGATGCTCGAGACGATCCGCGAGTTTGCCTCCGAGCGGCTCGACTCCGACCGGCATGCGAACGAGCTGCGCGACCGGCACTCCGCCTACTACGTCGCGTTCGCGGAGGCCGCCGACCGAGCGCTGACCGGGCCCGGCCAAGCTGCTGCGCTCGAGCGGTTAGCGTCCGAGCGCGACGACCTTCGGGCGGCGTTCGAGTATCTACTCGAGCACGATCCGCCGGCAGCCCTCCGCCTGGTCGCCGCGCTCTGGCAATTCTGGTTCATGCGCGGCCACTTCCACGAGGGCCGACAGATGTTGCACGCCGCGCTCGGGCGGGCGGGCCCGGCGCCGACCGAGGCCAGGGCGTCCGCCCTCATCGGAGCGGGACTACTCGCGGCCGAGAACGGCGACCACCGGGAGTCGATCGACCTGTGCGACGAAGGCCTGGCATGCGCCCGAACGGCCGGCTCGACTCGCATCGAGATAAATGCGCTCAGTCTCCTAGCGGTCTTCGGCGAGCGCTGCCCGGAGGAGCAGATCCGCCTCGGCGAGGAGGCGATCGCCGGCGCCCGGGCGTACGGCGACAGCTGGTTGCTCGGGCTCGTCACCGGGAACCACGGCGTGGTGCTGAGCCAACTCGGGGAAACCGAGAAAGCAACCGATCTGACGGAGGAGGCATACCGCCTCTGCCGAGCGGCGGGCGACGTGTTCCTGACGGCGATCTGGATCAACAATCTCGCCGAGGACGCCCTGCAGGCCGAGAACACCAGCGAAGCCCGAGCAAAGCTGGCCGAGTCGCTCGAACTCGCCCGGCTCATCGGCGACACGCGAGGGATCGACACTGCCACGCTGAACCTCGGCTGGGTCGAGCTCCTCGAAGGAGACTTCGACCGCGCCCGCGCCTGCTTCGAGGAGGCGGCGGCGATCGCGCGGCGGCTCGGGAGGCGGGCCTATGGCGCCGAGGCGATCTCTGGCTTCTCTCATTTGGCGGCAGCCGTTGGCGATGCCGACCGTGCCGCGCGCCTCGCGGGCGCCGCGTCCGCGCTCGGCGGCGGTGCCGGATTCAACCCGAGCTCCTCGGTCACGCTCGCTCGGCACGTAAAGGATGCCCGCGCGGTCCTGGGCGAGCGCGTCTGGCAGAAGGCCTGGGCCGACGGTGCGGAGCTCGGCTTCGACTCCGCGTTCAGCCTGGCGCTCGACTCGTAGCCCTTGCGGACCCGTATCGGCAGAACCTTCGGGAATTGCCGCTGCTGGCTGTTCGACGGGAATTACCCTGAGCTGCGCGAGCGTCCCTGTCGCTTGAGGCTTCTCGTTCTGGACGATTGATGATCGCTAACTCAGGTGGTGGCGGTCTTTGCCCGCCCGAGCGTGCTCTCGCCAGACACCCAATGTCGCGCGAGCGTCTCAAGTGCCCGAGCAGACCATCCAGCGCCAGGGCCGCGCAAACTGGCTGACGAGTTCCACGGAATGCGCGACCACCGAAAGCGGCATCGGCCTCTCCAGCAGCAGCCGGCCAAGCGCGCGGTTGAACACGTGTGTCGTAACCGGCCGTATTCCTCGACGCGCGGGAGGGCTGATCAGGATGACCGGCCCTCCCGCGCGCGTGAGCTAGAGCGGGCGGATGCGGTTCCGCCGTGCGGTGAACATGGCCGCCGCGATCAGCAGCCCGGCGCCCGCGAGCCCTCCGCCCACTGCAACGGCGGCCGGAGCATCGAGCGACGGGAGCTCAAGCCCGGAACCGCTGTCTCCGACTGGAGCGGGAGTCTCGATGCCACCTGACGCGTTGCTCCCTCTGTTCGCCGCCCGCTCGAACGCGTCGGGCGCGGGGGTGGCGCGCGCCGCAGCCCGCTCGATCACATCCGGAGCTGCCGTCGCGGCAGTTACCGTCTCGATGCCGCGAGCAGCCAGCGACGCCTCGTCGTGCCCAACCGTCGCGGCGCTTTCGCGAGCCACGGCTCGATCGAATGCGTCGGGTGCGGAAGCCTCGCCGCGAGCTGCCGCTCGCTCGAACGCGTCGGCCGGAACGCTGCGGGTCACCGCACGCTCGAACGCGTCGGGAGCAGCCGCCGCCGCCGTCTGCGAAAGCGTCGTCACCCCCGTCGTCGTCGGGCCGGACCCGTCGTCGTACATCGGCATGCCAGATGCCGCCGATGCGCCCACCGCAGCAGCAGCTGCAACGGTAAGGACCAAAGCGGTCTCACGAAGACCGTGACCCTCGAACTCAGGCTCGTCGAGGACTCGCCCGAGCTCATCCCGATCGAACGAGAATGTCAACGACTCCGACTCCGAGTCAGCCAGCAACGACTCAAGATCGGCACGATCCCAGGCCACCGTGACCGTCCCGCTCGCAGACCCCGCCCCCTCGTGTACCGGCCACAGCACGTCGAGGATCAGATCCAGCGGCTGATCAGACCCCAGCGCCTCCTCGATCTCGCCGCGCGAGATCTCCGCAGTCACACCATTCGGGCGCGCATCGATCATCTCGCGCCTCCCGACAAGCATCGCCGTCGCGCTTGCCGAACCCATAAGAACTCCTCCCTGTGGGCGCCCGGGGTGGGCGCGCTCACTCCTCTAGACGGACGAGTGGGCGACAATCTTCCCAGATCGTGACGAACATCACAATTCGATGCGCCTCTCTCGGCGGGTAAGCGTTCTTCGGCGATATACGCCTGAACCATGCTGCCGGGACGAAGCCCGCTTCCCGCACTCCACGGGATGGTCTGCATGACCATCCGTTCGGTCTTGAAAACCGTTGGGCGTGCAAGCGTCCCGTGGGTTCGAATCCCACCCCCGCCGCTGCACGTTCGCTAAAAAGCGCCTGTTTGAGCCACGCACGCCCCATGAACCCGGGCCGATGCCACGTCGGCCTCACGCATGAAATGCGCCCATCTGCCCGTTCATGCGGCTAAGTGACAGTCGCACACACGATCGCGCAGCAGGTCACGTAGGACGGGAATCTCTTAGATGGGTTGGCGGTCATGCTCGCTCGGTGACGTCGGCGAAGGCGGTCACGGTGCGATCACGAGTTGCGTGATCCGCCCGTCGGCGATCGTGAAGTCCCAGGTGAGGTGGACGATGCCGCCGGGGAAGTTGCCAGTCAGGCGACCAGAGACGATATAGCGGTCGGTGGCAACCGCGTCACTGGAGAAGAGCTCGGTCGTGTAGGTGTACTTCTGCACCGGCCCGGCCCTCCAGGCGCGAATCTGCTCGACGCCACGGTGGCTCTCATTCTCGTCGATGACAGTTGCGTCGTCGGTGAACAAGAGGATGATCGCCTCGTCGTCGCGATCCGCGTCGAGTTCGAAGTAGCGCGAGATCACTTCGAGAAGCACAGCGGACACAGTTTGCTCCGTTCGCGTTGGTATGTCCTAGCCCTAGCAGGCTGTCGGGCCGTGGACACGAATCGGCTCCGCGATCCGGGCGACGGTCACGATCATAGGAGTTCACTCGCGGTGCCGGGCGTAGTAGCGGTAGTCACCTTCGTCGTGGGTGTGCACGAAGCCGCATTTCTCGTACAGTCGGTGCGCCGGGTTGTTTCGGTGGACGCCCAAGGCGAGATCGGTGAAGCCGTGCGTCCGGGCGTCGCTGATGAAGGTGCGCAGCAGACGAGCGCCCCGACCGGCCCGCCGGTACCCGTCGAACACGTGGATCGTCGTGAGCACTGCCGCACCGCCCTTAGGCGCCCAGGTTTCATAGCCGGCGGGCTCGCCATCGATCTCCATGACCATGGTGAGGTCGAGGCCGGCGATCCAGGAAGCCAGATTCCGGTCGGTGTCCGCCGCCCAGCGGGCCTCGTGCTCCGGTTCGATTTCCCGCATGTAGGCAAGCTCGCCCAGCCAGATCGTCGGGAGGTCGCCGATCCGGGCACGGCGCAGGAGATCGGGCACGCCGATGATCATGCCATCGGTGCGAATCGTCGGCTGCCGCAAAGCACTGCTCAGGTCACATTCCCCGCACAACTGGGGCACCGGGGTGTGCGCGTGCCCCAATTCGGCCCGGGCGGACTAGGCACCGCGAAATCGCTCAGCAACCGCGTCTTGGTTACGCGCTCAGATCCTGGTTGGAAGGTCGCGGCGAAGCGTCGCGCTGGTCGGCGATGCCTCGCTCGGATGTGGCGGCCGTGATGGTCTTGGGTGTCCTACTGCGGTGGCCCGCTTGCCAGGGTGGCGGTCGTCGTTTCGCTGACGCCGGTTGTGTCGAGGTAGGTGATCGAGACGCGGGCGCCCGGCTTTTCGCTCAGGATGAGCGACTGGAGCGCGGCCGCGGACGAGATGGTGTGGCCGTCGAGCGCGGTGATCATGTCCCCCGCTGCGAGGCCGGAGGTGGATGCTGACCCGCCGGGCACGACGGCGCCGATGAACGCTCCTGGGCCGTAGCCGTTCGTGGCCAAGCTGATCCCGAGGAAGGCGGTGCCACCGATGTGCACGGTCGCAGACGCCTTGCCTGCCTCAATCTGATTGGCGATGGAGAGCGCGGTCTTGATCGGGATGGCGAAGCCGTCGCTGCTCGCAAGCTGGCGGAAACCGTGGCCGGCGGAGGCGGCGGTGTTCATTCCGACGACCTTGCCTGCCGCGTTCAGGAGTGGGCCGCCCGAGTCGCCTGGCTCGAGGGCGGCGCTGGTCTCGATCAGGCCGGTAAGGCGCTCGCTGCCGCCTGCGTCGTCGCTGACGGTGATTGCCTGGGCGAGGCCGGTCACCGCACCGGTAGTGGTGGTCAGCGCGCCCGTGCCGTTGGCATTGCCGGTCGCGGAGACCGTCTGGCCGACTTTAACGGTCGACGAGTTGCCGATCGAGATGGTCTTGAGGTTCGACGCGCCTGTCGCCTGGAGTACGGCCACGTCGTCGGTCACGTCGTAGCCGACAACCTTCGCGGTATAGCTGCGACCGTTGCTGGGAACGATGATCCTGATCGTCGTGGCGCCGCGGATCACGTGGTTGTTGGTCAGGATCTCGCCCGACGAACTGAGCACCATGCCGGTGCCCGCGGCCTCATCGTTGGCGTAGGCGAGGTTGGTCTCGACGACGACGACGCCGGTTCCGATCGGTGTCGCACGCGTCCTTGCGAACGCGAGGCTGGCACCGACGCCGATCGCGATGACCCCCACGATCGCGAACAGGGTGAACCGGGTCGGGAAGCGGCGGAGCGCGTTGATCCGTCCGAGACGCTTCAGGGCGCTCACACTCATGCTCGTTGCTCCTCTGTTCACGATTGAAGTCAGCGCAATCAGCATCGCCCTCGAACATCGGAGAAAGCTCATCGATTGCTTTGAGATCCCTGTGAATGAAGCGCCGCCGCTGCCCCGCACCCGAACTCAGGAAGAGAGGGGTTGATTCGCTCCGCAAGCCCACTCGACGAGAGCCGCAGCCGAGAGGCCGACGACCTCGGCGCGATGACGAGCCGCAAGCGAAAGTCCAGATTGCGCCGTCCGGCGACGCTCGCGAAGTCTGGATGGTCTGCATGACCATCCGTGCGATCTTGAAAACCGTTGACGGGGAAACTCGTCCGTCAGTTCGCGCTGACAATCGGCTCAACCATAAGGATTCATGGGGTTTTAGGCACCGCCTGCGAGGTCGTTTCTGCTTGCGTGAATGCGTGACATGCGGACAATCGCCGGTTCATGCGCTTAGGGGACAGTCGCACGGACAGTCGCATGGCCGGGCACCCGTGCTCGCCGACCTGGTCACCGAGGCCTCGTGCCCTCGGCAAGTTCTGCTATCAGGCTGACGGGTGAGGCGTCGTCGGACCTACGGGGGTGTCGATGAACTGGCGAGCGAGGCCCTGGATCAGTTCGCGTAGTTCCGGGTGCTGTTCCGGCTGCCACCCGTCGGAGAGCTCGTCGAGCCGGTCTCGTCCGCAGCTGATGAGCGTGTCGAGTGTCTGCTTGCCCTTTTCGGTGAGCGTGCCACCACCCTCGATCAGACCTGCGTCGGCGAGCGCGCGCTGTGCGTTGTCGAGCCGGAGCGGGTCGATCGCGTAGGAGTCGGCGAGCGCGCGTACATCGAGGCTGGGATCGCGGTTGAAGCGTCCGAGCAGCCAGATCTCAGTCGGTTCCAGGTTCACCCCGGCCCGTGCGGCGAGGCGTTCTAGGATGCGGTTTGCCTGCTCGCGGCGGGTGAGGATGCTGAGTTCGCGGGCGAGCTCGGCGAGAGGATCTGTGTCCTTCGGGATCGCAAACGCCTCTCCGACGCCCGCCGTCGCGACTGTGTCGCGGAGTGGCAGCTCTTTGATGAACCAGGTGAGCGCGAACGCGGCAACACCGATCGCTGCCGCGACGAGGAAGACGACGTTGAGCGAGTCCGTGAACGCTTGGACGTAGGCGTCGTGGACAGCCGGGGGAAGCTGCGCGAGCGTGGAGGGGTCGATATGGCCGCCACCGGGGGTTGCCTGTCCCGGGAACTCCTCGGCCAGCTTGTGGGTCAACTGGCTCGCGAAGACCGCCCCGAGCACAGACGCGCCGAAGGAGCCCCCGATCGAGCGGAACAGCGTCGCGCCCGAGGTCGCGACCCCGAGTTCGCTGTAGGGGACGGCGTTTTGGACTGCGAGCACGAGCACCTGCATCACGAGGCCGAGCCCGAGGCCGAGCACGAACATGTAGGCCGAGGCGGTGGCGACGCTCGTGTCGGCGTCCATGAGCGACAGCAGGTAGAGCCCGATCACGGTGACCGCGGTGCCAACGATCGGGAAGACCTTGTAGCGGCCCGTTTTCGTGATCAGCTGACCCGATCCGATCGAGGCGATCAGGAGGCCTCCCATCACGGGCAGCAGCTGAAGCCCAGATGCGGTTGGGCTGGCACCGTTCACGACCTGGAGGAACAGCGGCAGGTAGGTGATCGAGCCGAATAGGGCGAACCCGATGATCAGGCCGACGAGGCTCGTCGTCGTGAAGACGCTGTTGCGGAACAGTCCCAGCGGCAGCACCGGCTCGGCAGCGCGCCTCTCGGCAAGGACAAAACCGAAGAGAGAGACAACGCCGATCACCCCGAGCCCGACGATCTGCGCCGATCCCCAGGCGTAGGTGTTGCCCCCGAGCGTGGTTAGCAGCACGATCGCGCTCAGCCCTGCGGCCAGCAAGCCCGTCCCGAGATAGTCGATCGTGTGGCGCACGCGCTCGGCGACCGAGGGCAGCGTCAGCGCGAGAACGACGAACGCCGCGATCCCGAGTGGGATGTTGATGAAGAAGATCCAGCGCCACGAGAGATGGGTCGTGAAGAAGCCGCCGATCAGCGGGCCTGCGACGCTGGAGAGACCGAAGACCGCGCCGAAGATGCCCTGATAGCGGCCACGGTCGCGCGGCGGGACCACGTCCCCGATCGTCGCCTGTGCCGACACCATCAGACCGCCGCCCCCGAGCCCCTGCACCGCCCTGAACGCGATCAGCTCGGGCAGGTTCTGCGCGATCCCGCACAGGATCGAGCCGATCAGGAACACCACCAACCCGACCTGGAGCACAATCTTCCGGCCGTACAGATCGCCGAGCTTCCCGTACAGCGGCGTCACGATCGTCTGCGCGAGCAGGTAGGCCGTCACGACCCAGCTGATGTGGTCGAACCCTCCCAGCTCTCCCACGATCGTCGGGAGGGCGGTCGAGACGATCGTGCTGTCCAGCGCCGCAAGCAGCATCACCAGCACGAGGCCGGAAAAGACGATGTAGATGTGGCGCGAGCCTTGTCCGTCCCGCAGCCCGCCGCTCTCAGGCATACCTGCGGGCGGCGACGCGGACATCAGCCAAGTCTACGAGGCAGCGCCCGGTGCCAGCGTCCTTTCGCGATGCGTCCGAACGCCATCCCTCGGCTCGGGCCGCGTTATCGAACGGCGGGTCATGGTCGCGGGTGTGCCAGCCCCGGTGCGGGGGCTCCCCCTCGGAGCGCACACAGAGCGTGGGGCCTGGTTCTGGGGACTGCGGCCCTCACGCTATCGGGCTGGGGCGGCCTTGTCTGGTCGACCTACCTCCGTTACCGTTCCTCGCACGGGGCGGTTCTCGTCAAGGAGGAGAGTGAGATGGACTCACCGTCGCTCGGTCTACGCCTTGGAGCGGAGGTGCTCGGCACGTTCCTTTTCTTCTTCCTTGGCTTCAACGCGATCGCAGTCTCGGTCGACATCGGGAGCGGGGCGATCAGCAGCCTCGGGATCGCGTTTGCGTTCGGCCTCGGTCTCGCGCTTGCGATCGCGGGGCTCGGACATATCTCGGGTGGCCACTTCAACCCTGCCGTGTCCCTCGGCCTCGTGTCGGCGCGGAAGTTCCCCGTCAAGGAGCTGATCCCGTACTGGGTGGCGCAGCTCGTCGGCGGCTTCGGCGCCGTGCTCGCCGTCGCCGCCGTCTACTCGAAACTCGCAGTCGACAAGCTTGACACCGCTCCAGGAGCCGGCATCTCGAGCGGCGGCGCGCTCCTGCTCGAACTGATCGCAACGGCCCTGTTCGTGATCGTCATCTGCACGGTCGCGACAGACGACCGCGCACCCTGGAAAGGCGTGATGGCGCCTCTCATGATCGGCCTGTTCATCTTCACGGCGGCCAACGCGATCGGCCCAGCCTCCGGTGGCTCCTTCAACCCCGCAAGATCGCTCGTCCCCGCCCTCTTCAACTGGAGTTTCGACGACCTCTGGATCTACCTTGCCGGGCCTCTGGCAGGCGGCCTGATCGGCGGAGTCGTCTGGCTGATGTTCCAACCGGGCCGCGTACACGAGGCAAGGTCAATTCGCTCCACCGGCGGGGTTTCGCAGACCGAAGGCGAGACGCCAGCGGGCACGAAGCGCACCCCCGGGCCCGGCGGCTGACGGCAAACGGGCCCGCCCCACGAGGCAGGTCTGCACCGCGCCGTCAATCGCGATACCCCCTCCCCTCCGGACGCGCTTCGAGGAGCGGGGTCTGGTCGCCGGTGCAATGGTCCGCACCGGTTCTTGTACCCGATCTTGTACCGCTCGCCCCGAAACTGGCTGGAGCGAACAGGAGCGAATAGAGCCGGGGAGGCACGCAGTCATGCGGAACGGGCCTCCCCCCAACACTCTTGAAAACCGTTGACGGGGAAACTCGTCCGTGGGTTCGAATCCCACCCCCCGCCGCTGCAAGTTGGCTGAAAAGCGCCTGTTTGAGCCACTCAAGCGCAATCTTCCTGTCCCGATGCCACGTCGGCCTCTTACCGGGAGTCGCCCACGGCGCCGTCCGACTGGCTCAGACTCGTGGGCGAGCTCGCAGGAAGACGAGCGATCCGTTCCCGCACCTGGCGCGCCATGGGCCGACCTCGTTGCTGGAGACCGCCAGCACGTAGTCGGGAAGCCCTGAGGTAGGGAGAGAAGGGGCGGAGACTATCGCGAGCCGGAGACACGGCAAAAACGGTGTAGGAGAGGGGATGGCCGTGCGCCTCATCCCCTCTCCAAGTTGTAGCCTGGCGGGCTATTTGGCCGGTTGGAACGCGTGTTGTAGGTCGTATTTGCTGACTTGGTGGCCGATTTCGACGCCTGCGGTGGTGGCGAAGCGGTAGTGCAGGCCGGCCCAGATGCGGGCGTTGGCGACGTCGTCGATGAGTGCGGCTGCGGTGTCGAAGTGGCGTGTCGTGGTGAGCGTGGTTCCGCCTCCGGTTGCTCCGGGGACGTCGATGTTGATGTTTGTCGTTTTGAGCGCGGCTGCGAGGACGTCGGTGACGGCGGCGGTCACGCACCCGTGGGCGCTTGGGTATTCGGGATGGTTCGGTGTTGTCAGGAGCGGTGACCAGGTCGGGCTGGGATCGGTCGCTGTGTTGGCGTCCTTGTCGGCGTTGCGGATCGCGGTCACCGGCCGCCAGAGCAGGTAGTGGTACTTGGAGTCCATGCAGGTGATGCCGGCATCGCTGGGAATGACGGTCCCCATCGCGAGCAGGCGCACCGTGTCGACGAGGTCGAGTCCGTGCGCGCTCGCGACGTCACGGAACACCTGGTTGTACTGGTTGATCACGTTCGCGTTCCAGAACTGCCCGATCGCGGTCTGCGCGGCAGTGCGAGCCGTGCTCGTCACTCCTCCGAGCGTCTTCACTTCGTTCAGCGCCGTCGCATACTCGGGGCTCGACAGGGCTGGTGGAGCGGGAGCCCGGAACTGCGACGCGCTCTCGAGGATGAACGGGCGCATCGTTCCGATCCACGGTGTCTGGGCCGACTGAGTGGACGGCAGCGGAGCAAACACCCACGTGCCCGGAGCCTGGGGAGCGACGCCGAACGGCGTTCCCACCGGTGCATCGCGGCCGTCGCCCCAGCGCGTCGCGATCAGATCGGCGGCCGCAGCGGCCCCAACCGCCACACCCGCCTGCTTGGCGGCCGCCGGCAGAGCTTGCAGCGTGATGTTGAGGTAGTCGGTGTAGGTGCTCTGCAACGACGCCGCCTGCGCCGGGAAGTAGTACGACAGCGTCGTGTACGCCGCCGCTGCGACCGCAGCCCGCGGAGACGCACCCGGCGCCGAGATCCCGATCACGTGATAGGGCACATAGCGGCCCTTGATCGTCGTGACGGCGTCGTACACGGCCGCCTGCACATACGACATGTACAGGTTGCCCTCGATCTGGAACTTCGCAGGAGCCGCAGCACGCACCGTGTTCACCGCGATCACGTTCCAATCGAGCGCCACCTGCGGCGAAATCTTCTCCCCCACCGCACGCGACGTCGACGCACCAGTGACCCCAGCGCCGGCGACGAGCGCTACGACGACGACAGCTACTACCGCCACGGTGCGCCTGAGGTGACTCCTCATTGCTCTTCCCTCCTTCACGGCCTCGAGTGCTGCGGTCACGCGGGCGATGCACGTGTTCGAGCGGGAAACCACGCCCGTTGCATGTCCGTTGATCATCTGAGCTCCCTCCCTTTCGGGGCGCTGGCTGTCTCGACGCACTTCTGACGGCGTCGAGCTGAAAGAACAGACCCGGCCGACCCGAGGCGGGTCATGCAGGGTCATGAGGCGTCCTCATGGCGTCGGTCGCTCAACCGCCACTGCCAGGTCTCTTCGTCCAGCTCCGCGCGGAACGCCAGTTGCAGAACCTCCTCGGGCGAGATCTGCATCCCGTGCTCCTTCAGCGCGTGTCGCCGCACCCGCGCGACGAACTCCGCTTCATCGTCGGCGTGGACCTCGAAACCGCAGTCACACGTGAGTACTCTCTCCATGCATCACCTCGAGGGCGAGGCTAGGAAGGGAACGCAAGATGCGGGAAAGCTCCCGGCAAGACGAGGGCTAGATCCCTTTGACTCTCAGGGTCTCGCTCGCGGGGCGTGTCTCGATCGGAAACGAGGCGGTCCTGATCGACGAGCATCGCCTGCCCGGGCGGCAGGGTCGAATTGTCTTTGCCTATCTCGTGATCGAACACGGCCGGTCGGTGCCCCGCGACCAGCTGGCGGAAGCGCTCTGGGGGCAGACGCCGCCGGCGACCTGGGAGAAGGCTCTGGGGGTGATAGTGAGCAAGCTCCGGGCCTTGCTCGGCGAATGCGGGGTCGACGGAGCGAAGGTCCTGACAGCTGCCTTCGGGTGCTACCGGCTCGAGCTGCCGGAAGGAAGCTGGGTCGATTTCGTGGTGGCGGCGCGAGAAGTGGACGAGGCAGAGGCAGCGCTTGCGGCAGACGACTCGGCAAGAGCCAAGGAGGCGGCAAAAATGGCCGCATCGCTAGCCCGACCACCGCTTCTCCCGGGAGAGGATGGAGCCTGGGTCGAGGGAAAGCGCCGCCAGCTTGCAGATGTGCTCGAGCGTTCGCTCTGCTGCCTCGCGGACGCTTGCCTGAGCTCGGGCGACCCTGCCGAGGCGGCAAAGTGGGCGCAGGAGGCAATCGTGCTCGAACCGTTCCGGGAGAGCGGCTACCGGCGTCTCATGCGAGCGCATGCCGCCGCCGGCAACGGCGCAGAGGCGCTCCGAACCTACGAACGATGCCGACGGCTCCTCGACGAGGAACTGGGCGCCTACCCTTCGCCCGAGACCGAGTCGATCTACCGCGAACTCCTGAAGATAGCCCCGGCCGATCTACGAGCCTCACCTTCCGGCATGCCCCTCGTGTCTCCGGCCACGGCGATCCCGGGGGTTGAAGTGCCCCTGGCGGAATCCGAGCCTCTCGTCAGGGCCGCAGACATCGATCGGCCCGAGCGTATCTCCCAGTTGGGGGCGGAGGGTTTGGGCGCGGACTTTCCACCCTTGCGTGGCGCTGAGCGGGTAGTCCAGACGGATGCTCTACCGCTCCGGGCGGAGCAGGTAGTCGAGCGACGGTCGCGGAAGCGCCGCGCAGTCCTTCTCTCTGCGCTCACCGGCGTGATCGCTGCCGTTGTGGTGGTTCCTCTCGTGGTGTTCGGTCACGGTGGAAGCGGAGGCCGCTCGGCCGTCTCGGCGGTCGACGACTCGCTGGGTGTCGTCGACGCGCGCTCGGGTCGCCTTGTCGCGGCCACCGGCGTCGGCGCAACACCGACGGCCGTCGCGGCCGGCGAAGGTGCGTACTGGATCACCAACGCCGACCGCCACACGGTGTCGCGGATCGACCCTGGAACGAACGCCGTCGTCGACACGATCCCGGTTGGCAACGGCCCGAGCGGGATTGCGACCGGCGCCGGCGCGGTCTGGGTGGTCAACAGCCTCGACGGCACGGTCTCGCGGATCGACCCGGGCACGAACACCGTCGTCCAGAAGATCCCCGTCGGGGGCGGGCCGCGCGGGATCGTCTTCGCGGCCGGCTCGGTCTGGGTCGCGAACACCGGCGACGGAACGATCACGAGGATCGACCCCGAGAGCGGCAGGCCGACCAAGCCGCTCCAGGTCGACGCGACCGAGCTCGCCTTCGGCGCAGGCACGCTGTGGGCGAGCCAGCGTGCCGCGGGCCAGGTGGTTCGCATCGATCCGACGACCGGGAAGCAGGTCTTCGCCCCGATCCACGTCGGGAACGGCCCGACGGGGATCACGTTCGGCCACGGCGCGGCGTGGGTGGCGAACAGCCTGGACGGGACGGTCTCCCGGATCGATCCCGAAACGAACTCCGTCACCGCAACCGTTCTCACCGGGAACGGGCCAGATGCGGTGGCCGTCGACCCACGCGGCATCTGGGTGAGCAACCAGTTCGACGGCAACGTCGTGCGGATCGATCCCGGCAGGAACCAGGTGGCGCAGCGAGTGAGCGTGGGAAGCCGGGTGTCGGGACTGGCGATGTCGGGCGACGCCGTGCTCGTCGCCGTCCCTCACTCGGGCGCCGGCCACCGCGGGGGGACGCTCGTGCTGCGGACTAACGGGCCCAGGAAAAAGGGGACGCCGACTCCATCGACTCCATCGACTCCGCGCTTTCGCTGTACACGTACGTTTCGCCACTCCTGCGGATGACCGGCGACGGCCTCACCGCGTTCAACCAGGTCAGCGGTCTGGCCGGCACGCAGCCCGTGCCCGACCTCGCGACTTCACTGCCGGCGCCGACCGACGGCGGCCGCACGTACACCTTCCAGCTCCGGCCCGGCATCCGCTACTCGAACGGCAGGCCGGTGCAGGCGACGGACTTCCGCTCCACCTTCGAACGCTTCTACGCGCTCGGATCACCCGTGACGGACTACGACGGGATCGTCGGCGGCGCGCAATGCCGGAAGCATCCGAAGCGGTGCGACCTCTCGCGCGGGATCGTCGCCGACGACCGTGCCCACACCGTCACCTTCCACCTGACCCGGCCGGACCCCAACTTTCTCTACAAGCTCGCGTAGCCCGTTCGCCTACGTGCTGCCGGGCGGCACGCCGCGGCGGCCGGCCGGAACGCACCCGCTGCCCGCGACCGGCCCCTACATGATCGCGACCTACAGGCCGAGGAGACTGCTCAGGTTCATCCGCAATCCGTTCTTCCACGAATGGTCGCGGGCCGCACAGCCGGACGGGTACCCCGACCGCATCGACATCCGCATCGCCGGCACCGCGGACGAGGCGATTCGCGACGTCGTCGACGGCAAGGCCGATGTCGTGCGGTTGGCCAAGCCGTGGACCCCGTCGCAGCTGTCGAGGCTCGAGCTCCAGCACGCGAGCCAGATCCACTCCGACCCGAGGTGGAACCTCCAGGCGCTCTTCCTCAACACTCGCGTCCCGCCCTTCAACCGGCTCGACGCCCGTAAGGCGATCAACCTCGCCGTCGACCGCGCCGCGGCGACGAGCGCCTGGGGCGGGCCGAACGTTGCCGAGCCGACGTGCCAGCTCCTGCCGCCGAACTTCCCCAGCTACCGCCCCTACTGCCCGTACACGGCCGGCTCGACGAAGAGCGGCAAGTGGACGGCACCCGACCTGGCGAAGGCGAAGGCGCTCGTGGCACGCTCAGGGACGCGCGGCATGAAGGTCACCGTCTGGGCGTGGTCGCAGGCAAAGGGCTTCAACCAGGTGGCCGTGAAGGTGCTGCGCTCGCTCGGTTACCGCGTGGCCGTGAAGCCGGTCGTCGGAGACCGATACTGGGGTGCCGTCGGTGACTCGCGAAACCGCGCGCAGATCGGGTTCACCGGCTGGGCGCTCGGCTACCCGGACCCGGGGGCGTTCCTTGCTCAGGTCTTCAGCTGTGCAGCGTTCCTGCCCGGGGACCCCGACAACCTGAACCCGAGCGCGTTCTGCGACCCGGGCATCGACCGCCAGATGCGGAGGGCGCAGGCAGAGCAGCTGAGCGACCCGACCGGGTCGCGCGCACGCTGGCAACGGGTCGACCGCGAGATCACCGACGCTGCACCGTGGGTGCCGCTCATGGTTACGAAGGACGTGAACTTCCTCTCGAAGCGCGTCGGCAACTACCAATACAGCCCGCAGATGGGCATGCTGATCGACCAGCTCTGGGTACGGTAGGACAGCGCTGACAGCACGGTCGTGACGGGAACGGGGAAGGGACAACACCGTTCGTCCCCGCCTTGCCTGTCGATCTCGTTTGTCAGCGTCTGATGAGCCGTTGGGGCGTGAGCGAGAAGGCGGCGCGAGGCATGATCGCAATCGAGAAGCTGGCCGCTTCCCGGACGAACCCGCCCGGCTTTGGGCGATGACACGCCTTTCGTCCAGGGTGTCATCGACGCGGCCCAACCACTGTGGCTGCAAGACTTGAGCAAGTGGAGACGATCACCTCGACGGAACTCGCGGCTCAGATTTGGGGCGAGTCGGAAGGCCACTCCCGCAGCCGAGGATCACGAGCAGTTCGCACGATTGCCCGAAGGAACTGGCCCGAGGAGTCCCCAGGCAAGGGTCGAGAGTGGCGGTTCACCCTCTCGCAAGCCGACACCATCCGAGACGTCATCACCCGCGGATACTCGACGGACCCGCTCACCTGATCAGCACCCGCGGCCGCCCGGAGACATTCGTCCCGCACACTGCAGCAGGTGACGCTTCAGGCACGTGCTAGGGCAGGATCTCGACGTAGCCGTCGGTTCCATGCACGCGGATCCGCTGCCCATCACGTATCAGCCGGGTGGCATGCTCCACCCCGACGACGGCCGGCAAGCCGTACTCCCGTGCGATCACCGCGCCGTGGGTCATCAAGCCCCCCACCTCCGTCACGAGGCCCTTGATCGCGACGAACAGGGGCGTCCAGCTGGGGTCCGTGTAGGTCGTGACCAGGATGTCGCCCACGTCGAGATCGGCTTCCGCCATGTCCAGGATGACGCGGGCCCGCCCCTCGATGGTCCCGGCGGAAACCGGCAAGCCGACCAGCGCGCCGGCAGGCAAATCGTCGCGTCGGTACGCCCCGGCGATGGCCTCGCCATCCGACGTGAGCACCCGGGGCGGCGTGAGCGCTTGATACGACCTGAACGCGTCCTTGCGCCGGCGGATGAGCTGGTCATCCGCGTGGTTCGTGCGCACGGCGTTGTGGAGCTCCTGGAACGTGAGGTAGAAGATGTCTTCCTGCTCACGAAGCACTTGGGCCTGCACGAGACGCTCGGTTTCTTCCAGCAAGGCCTGCTTGTAGACGAAGGTGCGGCTGACCATGCCGTACTTCGGATACTCCCGGTACCCGATGAAGGTCCGGACCCGGTCGATCATCCGCTTGGCATCTTCGGCCTTCCGCTCCCCGTCCGGCAGGGCGTGTAATCGCCCCAGCACTTCCTGTTCCTTCGTCCAGGCCTCGTGCCGCCCTTGCTCGAAGCGCCGCTCGCCGGCGCCCGGCTCGAAGTTCTCGATGTTGCCGAGGATCACGGGCACGAGCGTGGTGGGGCGTTCGCTCCAACGCGGCCTCGTGATGTCGATCTCGCCGACGCAGCGCATGCCGTACTTGTCGAGGAAGGCTTGGATGGCCTCCCGCGCTTCCCGCCCGCCCGCGAGGTTGGGCAGCTCGTCCAGGAAGCCCTCCTCGACGTCTTGCAGAAACGCCACCACCTCCGGATGCGGGCGGATCGTGTCCGCGACGTCCAGGAGCGCGAGGCCCATTTCCGAGGTGACGTTGTTGGGGACGGACTGCGTGAGCGTGTCGGCCACGTTCTTCTCGCCCAGCCACGCCTGTAGTTTCTCGTTGAGCCACCACGAGGCCTCCATCGCCCCCATGAACACCTGATGGCTTCGCGGATCGAACAGGATCCGCTTCAGCTCCTGGATGTCCGCCAGGATGAAGTCGAGCAGCGCCGATCCGGACTTCGTCTGGATGTCGCGTTTCAAGGCGGCGACCGAGGCCTGGTTGCGCCCGATCAGCTCCGTGACGATGGCCGGATCGGTCTCGATCGGGTCCGGCGCGTCGGCGGGCGGCGGCACCCCGGGACCCTCGTCCGGGAGCGAGGGGATGAAATCGCCGCGTTCGAGGATGGTCTCCAGCGCGTCCCCGATCAGCGGATCGGACTTCCCCAGGGCCTCCAGGACGGCTGCGCGGCTCGCCGGCGAAGCCAGGCGCTTGGTGACGTCGACGAACAGCCTCCCGCCGGCCTCGTACATGGGCGCCGGGGTGATCAGCAGGAACAGCGAGAGCCCCAGGGGTTTCATGGCGTCCGTCATCATCTGCTGGTGACCGACGGAGACGTAGACGTGGTTCTCTCCGTCGCCGACCGCGGGGATGGGGAACAGCGTCGTGATCGGCCGGCTCTGGACGATCTGTAAGGCATCGTCGACCAGGCACCATTCGATGTCCTGCGGGCAGCCGAAGTGCGCTTCGATCAGCCGGCCCAGCTGCGCGAGTCGCACGACCTGCGGATCCGTCAGCGCCGGCTGTTCCTGCCGCTCCGGCTCGATCGCCTGTTCCTGAGTGCCGCCTGCCGGCGAGGCATAGACGGCAAGCCGCTTGGCGGCGACCGCCTTGGCGACGACCTCGCCGTCCCGCACCTTGTAGACGTCCGCGTTCATCAAGCCGGAGACCAGGGCCTCGCCGAGGCCGAAGCCGGCCTCCACGGAGGCGACCTTCCGGTTGCCCGTGACGGGGTCGGCCGTGAACAGGATGCCGGCCGACTGCGGGAAGACCATCTGCTGCACGATCACGGCCATCTGGACCTTCCGGTGGTCGAAGCCGTTCTGTAGGCGGTAGGTCACGGCCCGCTCCGTGAAGAGCGAGGCCCAGCACCGGCTGACGGCCTGTAGGACCGCTGCTGGGCCTACGACGTTCAGGTACGTGTCCTGCTGGCCCGCGAAGGATGCCGTCGGCAAGTCCTCCGCCGTCGCGCTGGATCGGACGGCGTAGGCGGCGTGCTCGCCGAGCCGGGCGAGCGGGCGGGTGATCGCCGCCGCCAGATCGTCGGGGATAGCGATCCCTTCCAGGGTCCGGCGGATCTCCGCGCTGAGCGCGCGGATCGCCGCCCGCTCGTCCGGCTTCAGGCGCGACAGCCGATCGAGCCGATCCTCGATCGACGGCGCCTCCGCCATGATCCGCTGGAAGGCGTCCGTCGTCACGCAAAAGCCGGCCGGCACGCGGAGGCCTTCGATCCGCGAAAGCTCCCCCAGGTGCGCGCCTTTGCCGCCGACGACCGCGACCTGCGTCTGGTCGATCTCCTGGAAACCCATCACGTAGCAGCCCATCCGCTCCCTCCTCGTGCACTCATGAACGACCGTACGCGAAGCCAACGCCCGCAATCTTCCCCCGGGATCGCGCCCACGACACCCACCTCGTCCGCCTGGTCGTGGACGTTGAGCGGTGGTTAAGGACTTGGACGGCTGGACCCAGACGACAGTGGCCGAGTAGCATCGCCTGAATGAGCCCGAGCGGGGTGTTCCGCCAGACACCGCCGGCCGCGCCCGACGAGCCGCCCGTCCCGAGCGGCAGAGTCGGTAGGCGGTATCGAGTCCTGCTCTCGGCGCTCGCTGTGGCCGTCATCGCAGCGAGTGCGATCTACTTCACGACCAGGGACTCGCCGCCACCGCCGCTCGACCAGGCGCAGGTCGCGAAGGTTGCGTCAGGGGTAGTGAAGAACGCGATCGACGATCTCCGATCGGCGCCCGCGCGCTCCGCGGCCGCGTATCAGTTGATTCTCCCGTCCCTTGTCGAGATCGAGGCGCAGCGTGCTTCGCCGAAAGGTGAAGAAGGCACAGGGCTCGGCGCCGGCGTGATCGTCAACGCTCGCGGGGCGATCCTCACCGCCCTTCATGTCGTCGACGGTGCGACACGCATCCGGGTCTCCTTCGTCGACGGCACGAGGTCGGCAGCTGCGATCGCCTCGAAGGATCCGGAGCACGACATCGCTGTCCTCCTGCCCGAGCAAGGGCCGGAGGTCATCGTCCCGGCAGTGCTGGGCGGCGGCGGCCAGGTCGGCGATGAGACGTACGCCGTCGGACACCCGCTCGGCTACGTCGGCTCGCTCACCTCGGGCGTCATTTCGGGCCTCGACCGCTCCGTCAAGGCAAAGGCGGGCCGAACGTTGAAAGGTCTCATCCAGTTCGACGCGGCCGTCAATCCCGGGAACTCCGGAGGGCCGTTGCTCGATCGTAACGGTCAGGTGATCGGCATCGTCACCGCCCTTGCGAACCCGTCCCGCGACGGCTACTTCATCGGCATCGGCTTCGCCGTCCCGATCGGCACCGCCGGCGGTGCGGCCAACGCCCCAGCGAAATGAAATGAGAACGAAATGAGGGAACCATGAATCGACAAGCCACGCTCGATGCGTCGCTCGAGCAGGTGCTCTACCAGGTGAAGCGGGTCATCGTCGGCCAGGACGCCCTCCTCGAGCGCATGGTCGTGGCATTGCTCGCACGCGGCCACCTCCTTGTCGAGGGGGTGCCCGGGCTCGCCAAGACGATGGCGGTGAAGACCCTCGCCCAGGCGATCGGCGGCGAGTTCCAGCGCATCCAGTTCACCCCGGATCTCGTTCCTGCCGACATCGTCGGGACGCGGATCTTCAACCAGAAGCTCGGGGAATTCCAGGTCTCGCTCGGCCCGGTGTTCGCGAACCTCGTTCTTGCGGACGAGATCAACCGAGCGCCCGCGAAAGTACAGAGCGCCCTACTCGAAGCGATGCAGGAACGTCAGGTCACGATCGGGCGCGAGACGCATCGGCTTCCCGATCCGTTCCTCGTGATGGCAACACAGAACCCGATCGAGTCGGAGGGCACGTACCCGCTGCCGGAGGCGCAGGTCGACCGGTTCATGCTGAAGGTGCTGGTCGGCTATCCGACTCCCACGGAGGAGTTCGTCATCGTCGAGCGTATGACTGCCGCGCTCGACCAGGCGGCACGGGCGATCGACGCCGAGCAGCTGATCGCCCTGCAGCACGCGGCCGACACGGTCTTCGTCGACCCGGCGCTGATCGAGTACGCCGTCAAGCTCGCCAACGCGACCCGCGATGTCTCCGCCGTCGGGCTGGGTGACCTGTCGCACTTCATCTCCTTCGGCGCCAGCCCGCGGGCGTCCATCAACCTGATCCTGGCAGGGAGGGCGCTCGCGCTCGTACGCGGTCGCGAGTACGCGCTGCCCCAGGATCTCAGGGAGATCGCCCCTGACGTCCTGCGCCACCGGTTCGTATTGTCGTACGAGGCGCTCGCCGACGGTGTCAGCGCCGACGACGTCATCGACCGCATCCTTGCGGCTCTGCCGCCGCCCGAGCTCGCCCTCAGAGAGCGCATGGCGCATGGTGGCGTCACGGTTCCGAGCGACGCATGGACACCGCCCGCACCGTAGGCGCCCAGACGCCGGAGCGAGTCCTGCACCGCCTCGAGTGGCAGGTGATCCGCCGCCTGGACGGCATGCTGCAGGGGAACTATCGCACGATCTTCCGCGGGGTCGGGACGGACTTCCGTGACCTGCGCGAGTACGAGCCGGGCGACGATGTCCGCCACATCGACTGGAACGTCACCGCGCGAATGGACACCCCGTTCGTCCGGGAGTACTCCGAGGATCGCGAGCTCAACGTCTGGCTGCTCCTCGACCGGTCGCCGTCGATGGGGTTCGGCCCGATCGACCGGCCGAAGGAACTTGTCCTGTGCGAGCTCGCCACGACCGTCGCCCGAATTCTCACCCGCGGCGGCAACCGCGTCGGGGCAATCCTCTTCGACAACGAGATCGAGAAGGTGCTGCCGCCGCGGAGCGGCCGCAACCAGGTGCTCGCGCTCACACGGAGCCTGTTGCGGCCGCCCGGGTCGCACGGGACCATCACCGACCTGACAGGCCTGTTCCAGTTCGCGCTCGGTGCAATTCGGCGACGCTCGCTCGTCGTTCTCATGTCCGACTTCATCACGCCACAGGGCTGGGAGCGTCCCCTGCTGCAGCTGACCGAGCGCCACGAGGTGATCGCGATCCGTCTCCTCGACCCTCGCGAGTACGAGCTCCCCGACGCCGGCGTGATCGTGGTCGAGGACGCGGAGACGGGAGAGCAGCTCACGGTCGACTCGAGCGACTCCGAGTTCCGGCACCGGCTTCGCGAGGCCGGCGAGCTCCGCGAGACCGAGTTGCGCGCCGCGACGCTCCGTGCCGGCGTCGACATCTACGAGGTCTCGACCCAGGACGATCTCGTCCCCGCGCTCGTTCGCATGATCGAGTCGCGCAAGCGAAGGCGCGCCTGATGTCGCTCGGCTCGCCGTGGATGCTGCTCACCCTTGTCCTGGTGCCCGCCCTTGTCCTCGCGTACACGTGGTCGCTCCGCCTGCGTGCTCGGCGCGCAGCCAGGCTCGCGTCCGAAGGGCTCGTCCCAACGGCTGCGCGCGGCGCTCTCCGGCGCCGCCACATCCCATTCGCTCTATTCGCGGTCGCGATCGCGCTGATTTCCTTTGGGTTGGCCCGACCGACCGTCAACATCTCGCTGCCCGAGCGTGAGGGCACGGTGATCCTCGCCTTCGACGTCTCGAACAGCATGCGCGCCAAGGATCTCGAGCCGACCCGGATCGACGCGGCGAAGGCAGCCGCGCGCGCCTTCGTCGAGCGCCAGCCGAAGACGATCCGCATCGGGGTGGTCGCGTTCGGCGACAGCGCCGTCACCGTACTCAGGCCGAGTAGCGTCAAGCAAGACGTGATCGCGGCGATCGAGCGCCTCTCGGTGAGTGGCGGCACGTCGCTCGGGCAAGGCCTCTTCACGTCGTTGAGCACGATCGCGGGCAAGCCGCTCACGATCGACGAGGACGCGCTCGACAGCGACGCCGGTGCCGTGAACATCGGCTACTTCGGGTCGGCCGCGATCGTGTTGCTCTCCGACGGGGAAAACACGACGCGCCTGGACCCACTCAAGCTCGCCGAGGTCGCGTCGACTGCCGGCGTCCGTGTGCACGCGATCGGCGTCGGCACCAAGGCAGGAACGGTCGTCGACGTGGACGGCTTCAAGGTCGCGACGGCCCTCGACGCGGATCTGTTGACCAGGATCGCCAACGTCACCGACGGCACGTACAACCAGGCAGGCAATGCTGCGGCGCTGACCGGTGTCTACAAGTCGATCGACCTCGAGTTCAAGCAGGTCAAGAAGCCGCGCGAGGTGACGGCGGCGTTCGCGGCCGCAGGACTGCTGCTCCTTGCGGCCGGCTCTCTTCTCTCGATCGCGTGGTTCGGGCGGGTGATCTGAGATGTCGTTCGCATGGCCACTCGCGCTCCTGTCATTGCTCGTCGCGCCCGCACTCCTCGCGGTGTACTGGTGGAGCCTGCGGCGCCGGCGAAAGCAGGCCGTTCGCTATTCGAGTGTCGCTCTGCTCCGCTCCGTACTGCCCACGCGGAAGCGATGGCAGCGGCACCTTCCTGTGGCCCTGCTGCTCGCCGCCCTCGTCGCCCTGGCGTTGTCCGCCGGCCGTCCACGCCTGGTGCGCAGCGTCCCGTACGCGCGCACATCGGTCATCCTTGCCCTCGACGTCTCGCGGTCGATGTGCTCGACCGACGTCAAGCCCAACCGGTTGGTCGCCGCGCAGGACGCCGCCCACGCATTTGTCGAGAAGCAGCCGAAAGGCGTGCGCATGGGCCTCGTCGTGTTCTCTGGATTCGCGGAGCTGACGGTTCCCCCGACGACGGACCGCAAGGCCCTGCTTGCTGCGATCGACGGCCTCACGACGGGGCGCGGCACAGCGATCGGCTCGGCGATGCTGAAGGGTCTCGATGCGATCGCGGACGTGAACCCGGCCGTGTCGCCCGTCGGTGATGCACCTGATCCGGTGACCGCCCCCTCGGGAGGAGCGCCGGGCGCCAAGGGGTTCGTTCCGGACATCGTCGTGCTCCTCACCGACGGCGCGAACAACCGAGGGATCGAGCCGCTCGACGCCGTGCCGTATGCGGTCGAGCGGCGTGTTCGCGTCTACACGATCGGTTTCGGGACGACCAACCCCCAGCCGCCCTCGTGCACGCGCGAACAGCTCGGCGGCGACGTCTTCGATCCCGGTGGGTTCGGGGGCGGCGGAGGCGGAGGCGGGTTCGGAGGTGGCGGGTCGGGTGGATTCGGGCGGTTCCAGATCGCCGACACACCCACCTTGATGGCGGTCGCCACGAAGACCGGCGGGACGTACCACGGTGCCCAGGACGCAGACGAGCTGCGCAAGGTGTTCTCGGATCTGCCGAAAGAGGTCGCAAAGCAGAAGCGGCCGACCGAGATCAGCTGGATGCTGGCGGCGCTCGGCGCGCTGCTCGCCTCAGCGTCGGTCGCGGGCGCGATGCGCTGGAGTCCGTACCCGTAGCGGACGCGTCTCTCTCGGAGGGCAGGTGGCGGCGTGCATCGACGTCATACTCCGATAGACGATCTGGAAGGTGTCTACCGCGAGGCGGATTCCATTGGTTCCGCGGCGAAGAGCTCCCATTGACCGGGTACCCCGCGCAGCGTTTCACTCCCGCGACTGTGAAACACGATTCCTGAACCCACGGTGAGGTCTTTCACGGTGCGCGTGACGAGAACCTCGCCGGTCGTCGCCGTCGCGGCGACTCGAGCTCCGATGTGGACAGCGATGCCACTGATTCCCTCGGCGGCCACCTCGACCTCGCCGGTGTGGAGCCCGGCACGAACGTCGAGTTGTAGGAGCGCGAGCTCCGATACCACGGCGAGTGCGCAGCGGACGGCACGCGCGGGGGCATCGAACGTCGCGAGAAAGCCGTCACCGGCCCGGTCGATTTCCCGCCCACCGAAGCGCTCGAGCACGCTGCGAACAACCTCGTTGTGTTCCGCGAGCAGGTCGCGCCACCGAAGGTCGCCGAGCTCGGCGACGCGCTCGGTTGAACGCACAAGATCCGTAAAGAGGATTGTCAACAGAGCGCGGTCCGGCTCCGGAACGGGTCGAACGCCCGTCACGAAAGCTTCTATCTCGTCGATGACTGCGTCCTGGTCACCGGCCCATGGCAGGTAATCGCCGCCAGGCGTAAGGACGAGAGACGCATTCGGCATCTGTTCCGCGATCCACCGCGCTTCGCCGACTGAATCGACATCGACGCCTCCCTTTGGCGACCTGGCTGCCTCGCGGACGAGCACGAGCGTCGCAACACGGACATCAGGCAGGATCGCTCGGACATCCGTGGCTGCATTCATCTCGGAGAGAGCACGCGCCGCGGCCGGGCTTCCTGCCGCACGGAGAACGCGAGCCGTCCATTCGATGGTTCGCTGGTCGCCTGCCGCCGTCGGGGCGAGGCGCGCAAGCCACTCGGCAGCAAACTCACTCGTACCCCACATGCGAGTCGATCGCTCGACCCAGGCCTCTTGCTGCCCAGCCGTTGCTCCCCAGGGATAGTCGATCGCTCGCAGCCCTCCCTTGGCAGCCGGGCTGTAGAGGACGAGTGACGCGGTTCGCTCCGGGTGCGTGGCGGCGAACAGCAACGCAATCGGGCTCCCAAAGCCCTGAGCCAGCACAGCGGCACGCTGAACGCCGACATCGTCCAACACGGCGCGAATATCGTCCATCCGCTGGTCGAGTGTCGGCACGCTTCCCGGGCTGACGCGATCGGAAAGACCGAGCCCGCGCCGGTCGAAGACGATGACACGAGCAAAGGTGGCGAGACGCCGCAGGAACCGCACGAGGGCAGGCTCCTCCCAGTACAGGTCGAGCTGCGACACCCAACCGGGCACCCAGATCAGCTCCGGCCCCACGCCGAACACTTGATAGGCGATCTGGACCTCCCCGCTCGTCGCATAGTGCGTCTCGGGCGGCCTCGTCACACGTGAAGTAAAGCGCTCGAACCCGCCGAACCCAAGCTCCCAGATCCCACCGATGGACGGCGGCGATCCCGATCGCTCGAAGTCTCAGGCGTCGTCTTCTGCCTTCTCCCCCCGCTCGCCGGCCTCGACGATGTCGCCCTTGGTGAAGAGGATCTGCTCCAAGGCCGCCCGCCATTTCGGTGACTGCCGCAGGAGAAACTCGAGATCCATCCCGAAATGCTTGAACTCTTCCTCCTGGGCGTTCGCCATGATCGCCTTGGCTTGCGAATCCTGTTCGACTGCCAGCCGCTGCTCGTACCATCCGATGGCCTCCGCCTCCTCGGTGAGCGACGCGATCATCCGCGCAAACGTTCGAGTCTTGGCGTCAAGCTCTTCCGGCGGCTCGTGATACTGATCGAAACCCATCGCACCTCCAGTCGCAATCTCGCGAGCCTAGCGGGCGCGCGACATCAACTCGCCTCACGGAACGGCCCCTAGAGCCGGGGTCGAAGCCGAAGTACAAGCTGGGCCGTGGAGGTCGTACGGAAACGTGGCTCACTGCTGTTCGACCGCGAACAGGCGCCAGTCGCCGGGGATTCCCTTTAGCTCGTGCGCTCCGCGGTCGCCGAACGCGATGCCCGATCCGGCGACGAGGTCCTTGACCGTACTCGACACGACGACCTCCCCCGGACCTGCGTGGGCGGCGACCCGAGCGCCCGTGTGGACGGCGATACCGGCGACTTTGCCGTCGGCAACTTCGCACTCTCCCGTATGCAAGCCCGCTCGCACCTCCAGGCCGAGCTCACGAACACCGTCGACAATCGCACATGCACACCGGATCGCTCGCGCGGGTCCGTCGAACGCGGCAAAGAAGCCGTCTCCCGCCGTGTCGATCTCGCGACCGCGAAATCTGACCAGCTCACGGCGTACGAGTGCGTGGTGGCGCTCGAGCAGTTCGCGCCAGGCACGATCGCCCAGCTCGATCGCTCGGTCAGTCGAGCGGACGATGTCCGTGAAGAGCACGGTTGCGAGCACGCGATCTGGTTCTGTGTCCTCCCATCCGCCGCCCTCCCAGACATCGGTCAAGAACCGCCTCGTGGCGTCGTTGATCCTTCTTGTCGCCTCACCGATGGCGAGATGGCCGGCGCCGGCAATTTCGACGAGCTGCGCCCCCGGGATCTGCTCGGTCAAGTAGCGTGCCGCCTCCAACGGCACAACGCGGTCATCCGAGCCGTGGAGCACGAGCGTCGGCACCCGCACCGTCCCGAGAATGCGCCGGATGTCGATCTCCTTGTTCATTCGCAACAACGCTTCGAGCATTCCAGGACTCGCGCTGTACCGGAGATAGTCGAGGAACAGCTCCAGCTCCTCCTCCTCGAACTCACCCAGCATCCGTACTGCCTCACGCGCCTGTTCCCGAGGGCCGTAGATCGTCAGCTCCCGCTCGATCCGCCGTTGATACGTCTCCTCGGTACTCCCCCATGGGTAGTCGGGCGCCCAGAGCGTTCGCGCAACAGCGCTACGGAGCACGAGCGCGGCCGTCCTCTCAGGGTACGTGGCTGCGAACAGCACGCCCAGCGACGCTCCTTCGGAAAGCCCGAAGATCGCGGCCCGCCGTGAGCCAACCGCATCCATGACCGCCCGCACGTCATCCATTCGCGTTTCGAGGGTCGGGGCACCGCTGACCGGGTCAGACATTCCCGTACCGCGCTTGTCAAACTTGATCAACCGAGAGAACGACGCCAACTCGAGCATGCTCGCCCCGAACCCCGGCAGCTTCCACGCCAGCTCGAGATGTGTCACGAATCCCGGCACAAACACGAAATCGAACGGGCCCTCGCCGAGAACCTGATACGCGATGTTCACATCCCCGCTCCGCGCGTAGCGCGTTACCGCCTCCACGACACCATTCTCGCCCATCGAAGCGGAACCATCACCACAGATCACGTTGCTCGTGACGGCCTGACACTCCTCCCTCGATCAGCCGGCGGGTTCTGCTTCATCGGGCTCGTCAAGAATGGTGAGAAGCATGTAGACCGGTTTCAGGATCGCGCGGATGAGCCAGACTGCGACTGCAACGCCGATGGCGAGGGAGCAGATGAGGCACGTGAGCAGGATCGAGACCGTTCGTGACGAGACGGACGCAACGGTCGTCTGGGCCGTCTCGGTCGCCGCGGCCGCAAGCTGCTGGGCCCGCGCCAGCGCCAGCTCGTACGTCTTGCGCAACCGACGGTCCGGCCCGAGCGCGGTCGAAATCGTTGCCCGCCGCTCGCCGAGCTGAAAGGCCGCGAACTCGGCTCGCACCGCCGCCACCCAGGACTCGAAGCCGCGTCGGGCGTCGCGGACGGCGGCGCGTTGGCTGTCGTTCGCAGCCGCCCTTTCCGCAGCCGTGAATGCAGCTCGTGCGTCCGTGATCCGCTGATCCGCCTCATAGACGAACTCCAGGTCGCCCGTCAGCAGGAAGCCGCGCTCGTCGTTCGCGATCCCCTTCGCGTTTAGCGCCGCAGCAGCGACCTGGTTGGCAAAGGGCACGTCGTGACCGCTCAACCGCTCCGCATCGCCGCTGATCCGCGCGACGAGAAACACGGCCACGAGAACAGATGCGACCAAGAGCACGAGGAGCCCGCCGATGCCAAAGACGACGTGGAATCCAACCGGAACGCCGCTGCGCTTCCCCCTCGGAGCACCGGCGAAGAACGCACTCCCCTCAGACATGCCTGCCCCGCTCGGTCTTGACGGTTTGGATCACTCACCTCACCGTACGGATCGAGAACGTCGCGTCTACGGCACGACATCCCAGGCGGCGCCCACTCGCCGGGGACGAGCAGGTCGGCGAGCCGGTGCGATTCGAGACCCACGCCGCGTTGGCGAGCGAAGCACCGTTATCCGTCAGCCGTGCCCGAGGGCGGCGACCTCTCGCATCTGCGGAGCTGCTCGTACGCGGCTAGCCGGCGGTCGTGTCGGCCTGCCAGAGGTGGAACGCGTTGCCCTCGCTGTCCTTGCAGGCTGCGAACCAGCCGTGCGTCGGGACGGGCATCTTGTCGTCTGCAGATCCGCCGAGCTCGCGCACCTTGGCGATCGAGGCGTCGACGTCGTCGGTCGCGAAGTAGAAGTTCGGATGGCCGGGTCGGTCCTCACTCTGCATCAGCGCAGCACCGGCTTGATCGCTCACCTGCGCCATCCTGTAGTCCATTCCCGGCATACCGGCGTCAGCGAAGGACCAGCCGAACAAACCGCTCCAGAAGGCTTGGGCTCGGTCGACGTCCTTGGACGGGAACTCAACATGCACAACTTCACCGGCCATCGTCTTCTCCTCTCGGGGCTGTCGATGAGGCTCAGGCTAACCGACCGGCAGCGACGGTAGGCACTCGCATCGTTAACCACAGGTGAAGGTCCGGCATCCACCATGCGGCCGTGACGACATTCCCGCATCGACGTCGAGTGGACACCAGTCCGCCAACTCGGATCGTGGCATCGGCCCCTGCGATGTGTAACTCTCCGGAGAATTCGCCGGTCGTCGAGGCGCGCGGCTCCGGGCTGCCAATCGGCCGGCCTACGAAGGGAGCGGCTATGTACGGGCGAATGGCCACCTACAGCTTCAGCGGGGACGCCCACGACCTCGCGAGAAGGGCCGAGCAGGGGATCCTCCCGATTTTCCAGGCTCAGCCGGGCTTCCAGGCCTACTCGGTCGCCGCAGGCGACGGCCAGATCCTGTCGCTCAGCGTCTGGGACACGCGCAGCGATGCCGAAGCGGGCAGTGAGGCCGCCGCTGCGTGGGTCGCCGACAACATGAAGAGCGAGCTCGAGCTGATCACCGTGCGCTATGCGGAGGTTCTGTTCAGCACCTCGCTCGGAGTGAGCACCAAGATCGGCGCGACCGCCTGAGCCACCGCGTGACGACCGTGCGGTGCTCGACGTGGCGGGTTGAGCACCGCACGGTTCAGTCACACATAGCGGAATCGGCCTAGCCCGGCAGCACCTCGAACGGCACCACCACCGGCTCGAGCTCGTGCGGATATCGCTCGGCGCGGAAGCCGAGCACGATCCCGGCCACAGACGGCACGGCGAGCGGCCATGGCTCGAGCGTGATGCCACCGTGACCATCGACCGTGTACGCGACGGCGACCGGCTCGGCACCCGGTCGTGGCACAACGGAAACACGACCGCCGGCGGACTCCTCGACGCAGAAGTCGAACGCAATCCGATCGCACAGATCCACGATCCGGTCGGCCTCGGCCGCGTCGCGCTCCCCCACCCCAGCGGCTCGATGGAGCTCCGGCAATGCGGCCGTCATCGGCGGTAGTGCAGCCGTATCGACGTTCGAGACGAGCCGGTGAACGTGAAGGGCGACGACCAGGTCGACGACCGGCTCTTCACCGCGCGGCGCGAAGCTCGCCTGCTGAATCGCCGCCCAGCGATCCGCCGGCACCTCTCCGATCCCATCCGCGTCGAGCTGGCCGTACCCGCGGTCGTGGAGCGTGACCCCGCGCACGAATGCGTCAAACGGCAAACCCGGGCGAGCGAACCGGTGACTCCCCCAGGCGAGTGCGATCGTGCCGGCGAGGCGCGCATGCTCGGCCTGCGGGAAAACCACGGAGCGTCGGCTCGAGCGGAACATTCGGCACTCCCAGTGCGTTCGTGATCAGCCGCGCTGCGACAGCGGCACGAAGGGACGCTCGGCCGCACCGGTGTAGATCTGGCGCGGACGGGAGATCTTCTGCTCGGGGTCGTTGAGCATCTCTTCCCATTGTGCGATCCAACCGGGCAGGCGTCCGAGGGCGAACAACACGGTGAAGTAGTCGGTGGAGTAGCCCATCGCCTGGTAGATCAGGCCCGAGTAGAAGTCGACGTTCGGGTAGAGCTTGCGCGACACGAAGTACTCGTCTTCGAGCGCGATCCGCTCGAGCTCGAGCGCGATCTCGAGCTTTGGGTTGAGCCCGGTCTGCTCGAACACCTGGTCGGCGACGCGCTTGATCAGCGTCGCCCGCGGGTCGTAGCTCTTGTAGACGCGATGACCGAAGCCCATCAGGCGTCCGTTGCCGGCCTTGACCGACTCGATGAACGTGGGCACCCGGCTCGTGTCCCCGATTTCATCCAGCATCTGCAGCACGGCCTCGTTGGCGCCGCCGTGCAGCGGGCCGTACAACGCCGCGATGCCGGCCGAGATGGCCGAGAACGGGTCGACGTGGGACGAGCCCACCCCGCGGACGGCGCTGGTGGAGCAGTTCTGCTCGTGATCCGCATGCAGGATCAGGAGGATCTCGAGGGCACGCTGGAGGACCGGGTTGGGCTCGTGGCGGCCACCGATCTCGAATGTCATGTTCACGAAGTTGCCGATGTAGCCGAGGTCGTTGCGCGGCAGCACGTACGGCAGGCCACGCGAATGCCGGAAGATCGCGGCGGCGATCGTCGGCAGCTTTGCCATCAACCGGGCACGCTGGACGGCGCGGTTGTCTGGATCCCCGATGTTTTTCGCATCCGGATAGAAGGTCGACAGCGCACCCACCGCGCCGAGCAGCATCCCCATCGGGTGCGCGTCGTACCGGAAGCCTTCGAGAAACTTCTGGAAGTTCGTGTGCACGTAGGTGTGCGAGCGGACGTCGTCCTCCCAGCGCTGCAACTGTGCTGCCGTGGGGAGCTCGCCCTCCAGCAGGAGGTATGCGGTCTCGAGAAAGCCGGCTTCCTCGGCGACCTGCTCGATCGGGTAGCCGCGGTAGCGCAGGATCCCTGCATCCCCGTCGATGTAGGTGATCGCGCTCCGGCATGACGCCGTGTTGAGGTAGGCGGGGTCGTACACCATCAGGCCTCCGTCGCCCTCGACGGCGCTGATCTGGCGCAGATCGGTCGCCTTGACCGTGCCGTCCACGATCTCCAGCGCGTATTCACGTCCGGTGCGGTTGTCGGTGATCGTCAACGTCTCGGCAGACACGATCGGCTCCCTTCCTCGAGCTTTCGAAGCTGGAGACTCGCAGATTGCGCCACGTGGTCGCCGCGGTGCGCGCCTTGGTTCAGGCGAAGGGCAGAGAGAGAGCTATGAACCGCCGGCGGCGGCCGTCGCCGCCTCGGCAGACGTCAGCACGTCGACGACCTCGAAGCGAACGAGATCCGCCCACGCCGCCATCCACTCGTCCAGCAGCGCACGGTCCGCGCATTCCATCACCTGGTAGCACCGGGTCAGGTCGGACGTGACCCAGCTGCCGAGATAGCGCAGGCCCTCGGGCGCCTGACGACCGCGCTCGCTCAACCGGCGATACACCGGTGCCGGATCGCCGCCCTTGAAATGCTCGATGACCATGAACAGCATCGGTTGCCGGGCTGAAGCTAAGGCATCCGCTCGGGGGGCATTCGCAGTGAGCGCTAGCGCTCGAGCTGGATCGGCTTGTCGTGCACGGTGTCGCGCGGTTTCTCCGTGATTCCTTCGCGCAACACGGTGATTAGGATGTCGACGACGTTCGGGTCGAACTGGGTGCCTGCGCAGCGCTGCAGCTCCTGCAGCGCGTCCTCGACGCTCATGGCTTTCCGATAGGGGCGCGTTTGCGTCATCGCACAGAATGCGTCCGCCGCGTTGACGATGCGCGCTTCGAGCGGGATCTCCTCACCGCTGAGCTGGTCCGGGTACCCGGTCCCGTCGAAGCGCTCGTGCGAGGCGCGGACGAACCTCGCCACGTTGCCGAGAGCGGGTGCCGCCGAGATGATGCGCTCGCCGACGATGGTGTGCTCGCGGATCAGCTGCCACTCAGCGTCGGAGAGGGGCCCTGCCTTTTCGAGGATGGCGTCGGGGATCGCCATCTTGCCGACGTCGTGCAGCTCGGCGGTCTGGCACAGATCGTGGAGGCGATGCTCGGGGAGCATCATCCGCTCGCCTACCACCTCGGCGAGCACAGCGACCTCGGAGACGTGTGGGCCAAGCGTCGGCGAGCGCTCGTGCTGGACGCGGACGAGCGCGTCGGTGGTCTGCCGGGCCGCGGAGGGCCGGCCTTTCTGCTTGAAGGCATACATGCGGAGATCGGCAGTCGCGAGCGCCTCACTCGGCGTGCGCGCCTCATCGGGAAGGACGACCGCACCGTGGGAGGCACCGATCGTGAACCCCTCGCCCTCCTCGCTCAGGGCCTGGGCGCCCAGGTTCGAGACAGCGTCTGCCGATTCCTGCCCGCGCAGCGGAGCGAGAGCGCAAAACTCGTCGCCGCCGAGGCGGTACGCGGTGCCCCAGCCCGCGACGGCTTCGGAGAGCTTGTACCCGAGCCGGCGGAGCAAGGCATCGCCGGGCAGGTGACCGAAGCTGTCGTTGTAGCCCTTGAACCCGTCGAGGTCGAACATCACGAGGGCGAAGCGCTGATCCCGGTCGGCCCGTGAGCACGCGTCCTCGAGGTCGAGCATCAGCTGGCGCCGGTTGGAAAGTGCGGTCAGCGGATCCGTGTGCGCCGCAGTGTGCAGGGTCTGGCGCGCCGTGCGGAAGCTGATACCGGCCAGGAGGAGCAGTCCGATTCCCGCCCCCACCATGCCGAGCGGGGCGCTGCCGAATCCGCCGAGGAACGATCCCGCCTGGTGCGGATCGGAGGCAACGACGAGCCAATCGTTCTCGTTGTGCGGGGTGCGCTGGATCCTCAAGAACGCGCTCCGGTGGCCGGCGAGTGTCCTCGTACCAGCCTCAGCACGGGCGGAGGTCAACGACACGAAGCGTTTGTCCCCGGGGCTGCCGAGCGGCGCGCCACGGAGTTGCGGATAGCGGCTGTCGACAACCACCTTGCCCGTCCCGGAATCCACGATCGCCACGTCGAAACGACCCGCAAGCGCTGCCGCCTGCCGCCGGAACGACTCGACCGTGATCTCGTAATGCACGATCCCTCGAGCCGGGAACCCGGTGCCGGGCACCGGTGTCGAGTTCGAGATCACCCAGTCGTGCGTGTCAGGCGAGACGTAGGGCTTCGCCTGAAAGACCTGGCCCGCGTGGAGGGCGAACGTGGGCCCGAAGAACGGGTTCTTGCTCTCGTCCGGCGACAGGTTCCGGATCCCCGCTCGCACCCCGTGCACGTAGCGCGCATTCTCCGGCCCCGCGCCGTCGATGAAGCAGATCTCACCGATGCTCCCCGGATAGAGGCGCTGCAGATAGGCGAGTGCTGATTCGGCATTGCGGATCGCCGCGTTCCGAGAACGGACGCTCTTGAGCCGACCCTCGGTGTAGATGTCGCGGAAGGCAGGGTTGTGCGCCGTGAGCAGCATGTTCGAGCGGGCGCGCTCGAAGTACGCCTCGAGCCGGCCCGCATCTGCGCCCACCGTGTTCGTCAGGGTGTGATCGAGAGCAAGCTGCCTATGGCTGCGCTCCCGCACACCCAGGGCCGCCCCTCCGGCGAGGAGCAGCACGCCCATGACAAGGGCAAGCAAGGACGCCGCACGCATGTTGAGGGTATCGGCATTGAGCGGCGGTACTTAAGACGATTTCGCACAATCCCTCGCCGGGGGAGACCCGCGCCCTGGTTGATCGGCTCCCGACAGGCGGGATGCAGTGTGCCCGGCTTAGGGCTCGAAGAGCTCGAGCGCTGCTTCGGGCTGTCTGAAGGGCGGAATCACGTAGATGCCGGCCGTTGTCGCTCGGACCTCGTCGACGAGCTCTCGTGCGAGCGCAAGCCCGATCGCCGGAGCGTCGGACCCGGCGTCCCGCAGCGCATCGAGCACGCGTTCGGGCACGGTGATACCGGGAACCTCGTTGTGCAGCCGCAGCGCCATCGTGTGGCTTCGCAAAGGCCACACGCCGACGAGGACCGGGATCGGGAGAGCCCCGGAATAGTGGTCGAGCAGCGGCCGCAGCTGGGATGCGGCGAACAGCGCCTGCGTCATCGCGAAACGCGCACCGGCGGCGATCTTACGCTCGAAGCGCTCCAGTTCGAGCGTAAGATCGTCCGCCGTCGGGTTGACCGCGACGCCGGTGAAGAACGACGTCGGCTGGTCGATCGCCTTGCCCACGAAGTCCTCGCCCTGGTTGAGGCGGGAGATCAGGTGCACGAGGCCAATCGAATCGATCTCGTAGACCCCGCGCGACCCGGGGTAATCGCCGACGTGCGGCGGATCACCGGTGACGGCAAGGATGTTGCGAACGCCGTCGGCATGGGCGCCGAGCAGGACACCCTCGAGGCCCATCACCGTCGTGTCGCGGGGTGTCACGTGGGGAATCGTCTCGATCCCGACGTCCCGCTGGATCGCCACCGACGCCATGAGCGCGTTCATTCGCGCGCGAGCCATCGGATTGTCGTTCACGTCGACGAATCCGACATGGCCTGACGCCCGAAGCGTGTCCGCGACGGCGATCATCGCGGTGCTCGTGCCGCCTTTCGGCGGATCGAGCTCGACGCTGACGACCCATTCCTCTTCCCGGAGCGCACGAGCGAGCTCAGTCTCCCCGTGAGCCGGAACGACGGCGGGTGCGAGAGCCGGTGTGCCGGTCTCGAACACGACCCGCGGCTTCCGTTCCTCGTCGAGTGCGGCCCGAATCGTCTCGATCTGTGCCGGGGTCGTGCCGCAGCAGCCGCCGATCAGGCGCGCTCCGAGGAGGCTCGCCTGCGCAACGAATTCGGCCAGGTAGTCGGGTGACGAGTGCGGGTAGACCACTCGGCCACCGATGATGCTGGCGAGTCCGATGTTCGGAAGGGTCGCGAGCGGCAATTGCGAGCAGCGCATGGCGGCGAGCGCCGTCAGCGCAGCGTGCGGGCCGGCGCCGTGGTTGTTCCCGATCGCGGCAACGTCGAGCTGCGCCAGCCGGGCGGCAGCCTCGGCCGCGCAGATTCCGCCCGACGTCTCGGCATCCTCGTCGAAGGTGAGCAGCGCAACAATTGGAAGGGACGAGACGCCCCGGACGGCGTCCACGGCAGCCACCAGCTCGTCGAGATCGAAGAACGTCTCGAGCATGAAGAGATCGACGCCGCGCCCCTCGAGAACGTGTGCCTGCTCGGCGTAGAGAGGCCCGTGATCGGCCGCGTCGAACATCTCGAGCTCGCCGAACGGGCCAATCGCGCCGGCGATGAAGACGTCCCGGCCAGAGACCTCACGCGCCTCGCGGGCGATCCGAACAGCGGCGGAGTTGATTTGCTCGAATTCGCCGTCGAGGAGGTGAGTGGCGAGCTTGCGCCGGTTGCCGCCGAACGTATTCGTCTCGATCAGCTCGGCGCCGGCGCGGATGTAGCTCGCGTGCACCGCGACCACGCTCTCGGGCGCCCGCAGGTTCGCCTCCTCCGGGCAGCGCAGTCCGGGGACGGCTTCGGACAGCAAGGCCCCGAGCCCGCCGTCGGCCACGATCGGCGGGCCGCTGCGCAGCCGCGCGACGAAGTCAGCCATGCGACCGTTCCGCGCTGCCCGTGTCCGGCCTTCGAGATTGTGCGCCGGTCGTGCCTAGAGGTTGGGACGCAGCCATCGTTCCGCTTCCTCGAGGGTCATGTGCTTGCGTCCCGCGTAGTCCACGAGCTGGTCGTGGGCGATGCGCCCGATCGAGAAATAACGCGCTTGCGGGTGTGCGAGGTAGAGGCCGCTGACGGCCGCAGCGGGCAGCATCGCGTACGACTCCGTCAGCGACAGCCCCACGGCCGGCGCGTCCAGAAGCGTGAAGAGCCGTGGCTTCTCCGAATGGTCGGGGCAGGCGGGGTAGCCGAACGCCGGCCGGATGCCTCGGTAGCGCTCGCGTACGAGGTCGCTGTGATCGAGCTGCTCGTCAGCTGCGTACCAGGCGCGGCGAACCACCAGGTGAAGGTATTCCGCGAAGCTCTCCGCAAGCCGATCGGCCAGCGCCTTGACCATGATCGCGCTGTAGTCGTCGTTGTCACGCTCGTACCCGAGGGCAAGTTCACCCGCACCGTGGACGGCAACGGCGAAGGCGCCGAGGTGGTCCTCGAGACCGGCGTCCGCGGGTGCGACGTAGTCGGCGAGCGAGTGGTTGGGGCGGGAGTCGCCGAAATCGGTCTGTTGGCGCAGCATCGGGAAGTGTGTGCCGTCGGCGAGGACGAGATCGTCCGCCTCGCTCGCCGCCGGCCAGAGGCCGTATACGCCCCGTGCCTCGAGCAAGCCGCCGGACTCGATCGTGTCGAGGAGCTCGTTCGCCGCGCCGAAGAGATCGCGGGCGGCGGCTCCCTGCCGCGGATCGTCGAGGATGGCCGGAAATCGGCCCTTGAGCTCCCATGCGTGGAAAAAGAAGCTCCAGTCGATGTACGGGCGCAGATCCTCGATTCTGGGAGCGATCTCGCGTGTGCCGATGAAAGGCGGGGTGGCGAGCTCGGCCTCGTGCCAGGCGATCGGCGTGCGGTTGTCGCGCGCCCGCTGCAGCGGCAGCAGGGGCTTGCGCTGTTTCTCTTCATGGAGGGCGCGGAGCCGCTGCTGCTCCGCGCGGTTGCCGGCGTCGAGCGCGTCACAGCGTTCTCCGTCAAGGAGCCCGTTGACGACGTCGACGACGCGTGACGCGTCGAGCACGTGCACTGTCGCGTGCTCGTAGGCGGGTGCGATCCTGACCGCAGTGTGCTGGCGGGAGGTGGTGGCGCCGCCGATCAGCAGCGGCAGCTCGAGTGCGCGCCGCTGCATCTCGGTCGCCACGGACACCATCTCGTCGAGCGAGGGCGTGATCAACCCGGAGAGACCGACGGCGTCGCAGCGCTCCGCGACGGCCGTGGTGAGGATCGTGTCGGCGTGGACCATGACGCCGAGGTCGATCACCTCGTAGCCGTTGCAGCGCAAGCACGACGCCGACGATGTTCTTGCCGATGTCGTGCACATCGCCCTTGACCGTGGCGAGCACGATCTTGCCCGAGAGTGCGCTGCCTGCCTCCTCCGCCTCCATATACGGCTCGAGATAGGCGACCGCGCGCTTCATCACGCGGGCGCTCTTGACGACCTGAGGCAGGAACATTCTGCCGTCGCCGAACAGCTCGCCGACGACTTTCATGCCGTCCATCAGCGGCCCTTCGATCACATCGAGTGGTCGGGCGGCGTCCAAGCGAGCTTCCTCGGCATCGTCCTCGACGAATTCGACGATGCCGTGTACCACCGCGAATGCGAGGCGCTCGGACACCGGCGCGTCACGCCATGCGACGTCGACCTCGCGCTTGGTGCCGCCGCCCGTGACGGAGTCCGCAAGCGCGACGAGGCGCTCGGTTGCATCGGGCCGGCGGGCGAGGATGACGTCTTCGACGTGCTCGAGCAGGTCGGCCGGGATGTTCTCGTACACGGCGAGCTGTCCGGCGTTGACGATGCCCATGTCGAGACCTGCGTGGATCGCGTGATAGAGGAACGTTGCATGCATCGCCTCGCGCACGACGTCGTTGCCGCGAAAGGAGAATGAGAGATTCGAGACGCCGCCGCTCGTCAGCGAGCCTGGGCAGCGCTTCTTGATCAGCCGTTGCGCCTCGATGAAGTTTCGCGCGAAGAGTTCGTGCTCCTCGATGCCCGTCGCGACCGCGAGGATGTTCGCATCGAAAATGATTTCCTCGGGGGCGAAACCGGCTTCGCGTGTGAGGAGGTCGTAGGCGCGGCCGCAGATCGCGACCTTGCGCTCGACGGTTTCCGCCTGCCCTTCCTCGTCGAACGCCATCACGACGACTGCTGCGCCGAAGCGCCGGATCTCGCGTGCTTTGGAGAGGAAATCGTCCTCTCCCTCCTTCAAGGAGATCGAGTTCACGATTCCCTTTCCCTGCAAGCATCTGAGTCCCGCGCGGATCACCGACCAGCGAGAGCTGTCGATCATGATCGGGAGCCGCGCGATCTCGGGCTCGGTGGCGACGAGGTTGAGAAACCGCGTCATCGCCGCCTCGGAGTCCAGCATGCCCTCATCCATGTTCACGTCCAGCACATTGGCGCCCCCGCGCACCTGTTCCAGCGCCACATCGACGGCCCCGACGAAGTCGTCCGCCTCGATCAGTCGGCGAAAACGCGCGGAACCGGTCACGTTCGTCCGCTCCCCGACGACGACGAAACCCGTCTCGGCCTCGACGGAGAACGGCTCCAGGCCGGCGAATCGCGGCTGTGATCGCCTGGCCGGCACCTCCCGGGGTGCCAACCCGGAGACTGCTTCGGCGATCGCTGTTATGTGCTCGGGGGTCGTGCCGCAGCAGCCACCGACGCCGTTCACGAGCCCGCTCTCGGCGAACTCGCGCAGGAGCGCTGCGGTCTCCGCAGGCGTCTCGTCATACTCTCCGAACGCGTTCGGCAGGCCCGCATTCGGATAGCACCACACAGGCACCGACGCGACGCGCGCGAGCTCGGCCAGCCAGGGCCGCATCTCGGCTCCGCCAAGCGAGCAGTTGATCGCGACCGCGAGAGGATGCGCGTGCTCGATCGAGGTCCAGAACGCCTCGACGGTCTGGCCCGAGAGCGTACGCCCGCTGCGATCGACGACCGTCAATGAGACGACGACCGGCACGTGCGGTGCGACATCCTGGGCGGCCACGATGGCGGCCTTGGCATTGAGGGTGTCGAACACGGTCTCCATCAGGAACAGATCGACGCCGCCTGCCGCAAGCCCTCGCAGCTGCTCGGCATAGCCGTTGCACACGTCGTCGAAGCTGGCGGCGCGAAACGCCGGGTCATCGACCCGAGCCGACATCGACAAGGTGACGTTGAGCGGGCCGACCGAGCCTGCGACGAATCGTGGTCGCTGCGCGGAGTCCGCCGCATCACATGCCTCGCGAGCCAGCCTCGCCCCTTCGACGTTCAGCTCGTAGACGGCGTCCCCGAGGCCGTAATCCGCCTGTCCGATCGGCGTCGATGTGAACGTGTTCGTCGTCGTCACGTCCGCACCCGCGGCGAGGAACGCGCGGTGGATGTCCGACACCACATCCGGCCGAGTCAGATTCAGGAGATCCGGATCGCCGGCCACCTCCCGCTCGTCGTCGGCGAACCGCGCGCCCCGATAGTCCGCGGCCTGGAGGTGGCGCGCCTGGATCATCGTCCCCCAGGCGCCGTCGAGAACGACGATCCGCTCGTTCATCAACGCCTGTAGAGCCGACACCGAGCTCACCGTCACTCCCTCTCTGGCAGCCTCCCCAACACGCCGCAACCAGATCGGGAGCCCGAGGGCCCGCGAGGCTGTTTAGGCGTTTTTTCTCCTGGTCGCCAAGCTGCCACAAAGCTGTCCAGGTGATCTCCACGCTACCACGAGGTCGCCCTCACGTAACGACGCAAAAGGGTGATGTCGAGCGCGCGATGGGGGGATGTCAGGCCCGCTGCAGGCGGTACAGCACATGCCGACGGAGCGGGTGGCCGACCGGCAGCCTTGGGTGGTCGAACTCACCGTCCTGCTGCATCCCCAACCGCTCCATCACCGCGACCGAACGGCGGTTCGCCGGGACCGTGAACGACACGATCTCCTCCAGATCGCCCTCGGTGAAGCCGAAGGCGATCGCGGCTCGTGCGGCTTCCGTCGCGTAACCGTTGCCCCAGAATGCATGCGCCAGCCTCCACCCGATCTCGAAGCACGGCGTGAAGCGGGCGTCGAATGCGGCCTCGAGCAAACCGACATAGCCGATGAACGGCGCGACTCCCGCAACCTCTACCGCCCACAATCCGAATCCGAACGCCTCGGCGTGTGCGAGAACACGATCGCGGACGAAGGCGTCCGACTCTGCGCGGGTGAGCGGCGACGGGTAGTACCGCATGACGCGGGGGTCGGCGTTCAACGCGGCGAACGGTGCGAGATCGTCCGCCCGCCAAGGACGCAGTGCGAGCCGCTCGGTGCGGAGAACGGGAACTGTGCGACTCGTCGTGAGCCACGCCGGCTGCGCGTCGGAGTCGTCGGAGACCACTCACGTCCATGCTACTGAGCCGGTTTCCGGTCGATCGCGCTCTGCGTCCGTTGTGCGCTTCCGGGCCAGACGCCTCATGGGCAATCGACGCTGCGTCGGCCCGATATCCGTCGCGGGGCGGTAGGGTCGGCCCGCGATGAGTCACGCGTCATCTCGACCGGCAACCGCTATGCGAGGCGCCGCCGAGACGGTGCTGTTGCTCGGCATGGCACAGCGATCCGCTCCTCCGGCGGCACGCTCGCTTCGGAAGGCCGGCTATCGCGTCATCGGCGCGTGGGAGGGCGGTCGCCTGGCGGGCCGAACACGCTACTGCCAGGAATTGTTCCGTGTCCCACCGGTCAGCGACACCGCGAAGTACGTCACTGCCGTGCACGAGTTGTGTGAGCGCGAAGACGTCGCGGTGATCGTGCCGCTCGCCGACGAGCTGCTGGGAACGCTCGTGGCTGCGCGCGAACCGGAGGCGCGGTGGGTTCTCGCCGGCCCGTCGCTCGCCGAGTTCGAGACCTTCTCGAACAAGGCCGCGTTGCTCCAGACAGCGGCGGCTGCCGGAATCGGCTCGCCCGCATCGACGATCGTGGGGCCGGACGGCCCAGAGGGAACGCTGCCGGGACTGCCCTCGTACGTCAAGGTCGTCTCGGGGGCCGACGCCGGCAGGGCAGCGGGACGACCCGTGCGGGTCACCGATGCGCGCGAGAGAGACAGGGTGGTGCAGGAGCTCGTCGGCACCGGAGTGGTCGTACTCGTGCAAGAAGAGGTCGACGGGGAGTTGTGGCGGCTCCACTTCGTGCGCTCCGGGGGCCGGACGGCCCACGTCGCGGCGAGAACGCTCGCCGACTTTCCCTTTCGCGTCGGGCAGTCGACGGTGACGAGCTTCGAACCGGCTCCGCTCGAGCTCGCCGAAGCCGGCGACGCGCTCCTCGAGCTCGTTGGCTACGAGGGCCCCGGGTCGATCGATTTCGTGGCACGCGATGGAGCGTGGCTCGTACACGACGTCAATCTGCGCCTGCTCGCGAGCGTCGGTGGCACAATCGCAGCCGGCCTCGACATGCCGCGCCTGGCGGTGGAGATCGCTCTTGGACGGGCGGCGGACCTGGGGCCGGTACGAGTCCGATCTCTGCAATGCGTCATCTTGCAGGGCGAGATGGCCGCGCTGCGGAGCACACTCAGCGGCGTCCCGACCGGACGCTCCGCCGCGAGGATCGCCCTCGGAGTGGCGCTCGCGGTCGCGCTCCCCGGCCGGATCCTCGAGCCGTTCGATCTGTCCGATCCGCTGCCGACGCTGGCAGCGCTTGCCGCATTTGCCCGCCGTCCAGGTGTCGCCGCGGTGTGAAATTGTGGTGACGAGGCGGTGATCTGACGAAAAATGACGGAAATCACTGCACATCGGGACGCGGCCCCGTCGCAGACGCAGCTCGGCGCGTAACGTCTTCTCGCGCTTCTCCTGTAACGACCTGGTGAAAGCCCTTGCCTTCGACCCTTGCGGCGTGCCCCAATGTCGACGATGCGGGTCGCACTGGTCGCGTCGAGCAGCACCTCGACCAACGCCGCCCTCGCGCGCGCGGGCGGCGCGGCCTGGGACGTGCTGGCACCTTCCGAGGCAATTGCAGCCCTCACCGCGGGTGACGTCGCCGTCGGTCGCCTGGATGTCCTGCCGACGCTCGACGGCGTCGACGAGGGACTGTGGGTGCTCAATGCGCTCGAAGCCCGCGGTGTCACCGTTCTCAACGGCCCGAGCGCCTTGCTCCCGGCCCACGACAAGCTCCTCACAGCACGCCTGCTCGCACGCGCCGGGCTCCCCCACCCCATGACGCGACTCCACACGCTGGGCGCGCCGCTCCCGAGTATGACCGGGAGCGCCGTCGTGAAACCCCGGTTCGGTAGCTGGGGCCGGGACGTCGTGTGCTGCGACGACCCGACGGCACTCGCCGCGCACCTCGACTCACTCGTCGACCGCGACTGGTTCCGGCGACACGGCGCCCTCGTGCAAGCACTCGTCCCGCCGCGCGGGTACGACCTCCGGATCGTCGTCGCCGGCGGACACGCCACCGGCGCCGTGATCAGAGTCTCGCGCGACGGCGAGTGGCGCACCAATGTCGCGCTCGGCGCGACCCGCCTCCCCACCACACCGCCGCCCGACGCTACCGCCCTCGCAGTAGCAGCGGCCCGAGCCGTCGGTGCTGAGCTCGTCGGCGTCGATCTGCTCCCGACGCCTGCCGGAGGCTGGACCGTGCTCGAGCTGAACGGCGCGGTCGAGTTCACCACGGACTACGCCCAACGCCACGATGTCTTCGGCACAACCGCGCAGCGCCTGAAGGTGCGGGCGTCCGAGCTCTCGAGCGGCCCACGGGGGGAGGTGCCGGCGCTCGCCGCTCGTTGAACGAGGTCGTCCCGGGCTCACCAGGCCGATACCACGCGGTCACAACCTTCCAACCGGCAGGACTCATACGCTCCACCGTCATGGCGGTCACCGTCGACGAGCTCGCAGCCGTACGCGCCCTAACACTGCTCTCTCCGGCAGAGCTCGACTCTCTGGCCGCGAACGCCGAGAGAATCGACGTTCCGGCGGCAGGGACAGAGCTCACAACCGAGGGCGACTTCGGACACTGCCTGTTCGTGGTCGTGGACGGGACCGCGCAGGTCACGGTTGACGGAACCGCCGTTCGCGAGCTCGGCGCCGGCGATGCGTTCGGCGAGATCGCCGTGCTCGCGTCCGGCCGCAGGACCGCGTCCGTCACCTCGAAATCGCCGATGACGCTCATCACGCTCTTCAAGCGCGACGTCTGGAAGCTCGAGGAGAGCAACTCGGCGTTCGGAGAGCAGCTGCGCAAGCTGACGCAGCGCACGTAGGTCTTCGCCCGGCACGCGCCGGAGGTCCGCAGCAACCCGTGACCGAGGGTGGCGGGACGCATAGGATCGACGTGATGCCGCTCGTGACCCGGCTCACCGATCGTTTCGGGCTCGCCCATCCCGTCGTGTTGGCACCGATGGCATTCGCGGCCGGCGGGCGTCTCGCAGCGGCCGTATCGGCAGCAGGCGGTCTCGGCCTGGTCGGCGGCGGATACGGAAACAAGGACTGGGTCGACGCACAGCTCGACGAGGCGGGCGACGGCACAGTCGGCTGCGGCTTCATCACGTGGTCGCTCGAGGGATCGCCGGGACTTCTCGATCACGTCCTCGAGCGCCGTCCGCGCGCGATCCTGCTCTCCTTCGGCGATCCACGCCCATTTGCGCAACGGGTTCTCGACGCTCGAGTGCCGCTCATCTGCCAGGTGCAGAGCCGTGCGGATGCGGCGTTGGCGCTCGAGGCGGGAGCAGACGTCGTCGTCGCGCAGGGAGGCGAAGCGGGCGGTCACAGCGAGCGTCGCAGCACGTTCACGCTCGTGCCCGAGATCGCCGATCTGATCGCAACCCGGTCGCCGAGCACTCTACTGTGCGCTGCGGGCGGCATCGCAGACGGGCGCGGTATCGCGGCGGCGCTCGTTCTGGGGGCAGACGGCGTCCTGGTCGGCTCGCGGCTCTGGGCAACCGCAGAGGCGAACGTCTCGGAGCGCATGCACGCCGCTGCCCTGGCGGCGACCGGCGACGGCACGATCAAGACGAGCGTGATGGACATCGCACGCAAGCTTGGCTGGCCGGAACAGTTCTCGGCGCGGGTGCTCCGCAACCGTTTCACCGATACCTGGCACGGCCGAGAGGGCGAGCTCCGTGCGGCGGGCGATGACGTGGCAGGCGAGTGGAGCCGGGGATGGGCCGAGGGGGATCCCGACCGCTCGAACACCTTCGTCGGCGAGGCGGTGGGGCTGATCGACGCGATCGAGCCCGCCGGGGAGGTGATCGAGCGCATGTGCGCCGAGGCAGCCGGCCTCCTCCGAAGCGCTAGCCTGTTCCAACGAGAGGTGGAGGACGTTTCGTGAAGAGCCAGGGCCGCGAGCAGACCCACCACGTCTTCGACGTCGACGCCATCGCCGCCTCTCTCCCGGCCGCTGCAGAGACCATGCTCGTCGACACCCGGCTGACCGACGAACCGGACGCGAGCTCGCGGATCTTTCGCGTTTATCGCGAGACACCGCCGCATTACCACGCGACCTGCGACGAATACCTCTACGTGCTCTCGGGCCGGATGCTCTTTGTGATCGACGGGGGCCCGCCACAGGAGATCAAGGCCGGTCAACTGCTGTTCCTCAGGCGCAACACCGTCCACGCGATGCCCGAGATCCTCGAGGAGCCGGTCATCGTGATGGCGGTCGACACCCCGCGCCGCGCCCCTACCGACATCGTCTTCGTCAATCCGGAGGACGGCACGCCCGCGACCTTCATCAGCGACCGCGATCAGGCCTGACGCCGAGCCCACTTTCAGGAGGTGCTGCCGTGACTGCTTCACAGCAATTCATGACCGACGACCAGCGAAAGTCGCTGGCGCTCACGTACCTGAAGGCGTTCGACAACGCCGGAGTGACCGCGGACGGCGGAAGCATTCTCGACCTGTTCGCGGACGATGCCCAGGTGTTCTTCCCGAAATGGGGTGTCGCCACCGGGAAAGAGGAGATCGGGCGGATGTTCGGAGACGTCGGCGCAACGATCACCTCGATCCTGCACGACTATGCGGATTTCAACTGGGTCATGACCGGAACGGATACGTTCGCCTGCGAGGGCACCAGCGCCGGCGAGCATCGCGACGGGCCCTGGCGCGCCGGCACGTCACACGCCGGACGCTGGGCCGACGTCTTCGAGGTGCGCGACAACCTCATCCAGCGCTGCTTCATCTACCTCGACCCCGACTACGCCGGGAAGGACACGGATCGCTACCCGTGGCTCGGTGCCAACGGCCGGGATCCGTCGCAGCCGATGGCCTAGCGTACGACCGTCACTGCGAGCGACGAGCGCGCATCTCGTCTCGCAGCGCTTGGTACGTTCTCCGCATCGCCGCTGACGGAAAAGTCGTGCTCATCACCGGTGCGGGCACGGGCATCGGAAGAGCGGCAGCGCTCGCGATGCTGCGAGACGGCGCGCGGGTTGCCCTGGTCGGGCGGCGCGCCGAGCTCCTCAGGCAGACGGCGGCAGACGGATCCGACGAATCGCGAGCGCTCGTGCTCCAAGCGGACGTCACGGACGCCGACGCCGTCCAGGCCGTATTCGGTCACGTGACGGAGAGGTGGGGCCGGCTGGACGTGCTCTTCAACAATGCCGGCATGGGCGCGCCTGCCGTTCCGCTCGAGGACCTGTCGCTGGCGCAGTGGCAGGCGGTCGTCGACGTGAATCTCACCGGCATGTTCCTGTGCACGCGTGAAGCGATCAGGATCATGAAGCGCCAGGATCCACGCGGCGGCCGCATCATCAACAACGGCTCGATCTCGGCCCATGCGCCGCGACCGAACTCCGCTCCATACACGGCGACGAAGCACGCAGTGACGGGACTCACGAAGAGCACGTCGCTCGACGGGAGGAAGTACGACATCGCGTGCGGCCAGATCGACATCGGCAATGCGGCCACCGAGATGACGGAAGCGATGGCGTCGACGGGCGTTCCGCAGGCCGACGGGTCGGTCAGGGTCGAGCCGCGCATCGACCTCGACCTCGTCGGGAACGCCGTGCTCTACATGGCGAACCTGCCCCTCGACGCCAACGTCCAGTTCATGACCGTGATGGCGACGGGGATGCCCTTCGTCGGGCGCGGCTAGCCTCGGGCCCTCGCCGGCCCGGGGAAACGCGCGGCTCGCCGGATCGTCATTGTTGACCTACTGTCAGCCCATGAGCGGAAGCGCAGCGGACGCTGCGGGCCGGACGCGTGCACCCGGGCCGCGCACGATTCTCGAGATCGTCGCCGACGGCGCTGCGCGCGCGCCGGAGGCGCCCGCGATTCTCGCCCCGGGGCGCCCGGCATTGACGTACGGAGCGCTGCACGACCAGGTCGTCGCGACCGGACAGATGCTGCGCGCGGCGGGCATCGGACCCGACGACACGGTCGCGCTCGTGACCGAGAATGGTCCGGATTCAGCCGCCGCGTTCCTGGCCATCGGGTCGGCGGCCGTGTGCGCTCCCCTCAACCCTGCCTACAAGATCCGTGAGCTGGACTTCTACCTCGGAGATCTCGACGCCGCCATCCTCGTCGTGCAGTCCGGCCTCGCCACTGACGCACGCGAGGCCGCGCAGGTGCGAGGGATCCCCGTGCTCGAGCTGATGCCCGAGCCGGAGGCACCGGCCGGCTGTTACTCGCTGCACGCGACGGTTGCAGCTGCCGAGGCTGACATACGTCCCGTCGAGACCGGCGCGGCACTCGCCCTGCATACATCGGGCACGACCTCGAGACCCAAGCTCGTGCGGCTGTCCCACCGCAACCTCTGCGCCTCTGCGCGAGCCGTGTCGGCGACGCTCGAGCTCGATGGAACCGATCGGTGCCTGAATGTGATGCCGCTCTTCCATATTCACGGGCTGGTTGCGGCGCTGCTGGCGTCGCTGTACAGCAATGGCTCGGTCGCGTGCGCACCGGGCTTCAATGCGCTCCGGTTCTTCGGCTGGCTCGAGGAGCTCGAGCCCACGTGGTACACCGCGGTGCCGACGATCCATCAGAACGTGCTCGCGCGGCTCCGCGAGCACCCGGATGCGCTCGGGTCCCACCGGCTCCGCTTCGTGCGGTCGTCGTCCGCCGCGCTTCCCGTCCCGGTGCTGCACGGGCTCGAGGAGATCACCGGCATCCCCGTCATCGAGGCATACGGCATGACCGAAGCCGCACACCAGATGGCAAGCAATCCATTGCCGCCGGGCACGCGCAAGCCAGGATCGGTCGGTCCCGCGGCCGGCCCCCAGATCACGATCCTCGACGAAGACGGCGGCATGCTCGATTGTGGCGAGGTGGGTGAGGTCGCGATCCGCGGGGAGAACGTTTTCGGTGGGTATGCCGGCGATCCCGTTGCGAGCGCCGCAGCCTTCGCCGACGGCTGGTTCCGGACTGGCGACTTGGGATTCCTCGACGAGAATGCCCACCTGCACCTCCACGGCCGGCTGAAGGAGATCATCAACCGCGGCGGCGAGAAGATCTCGCCGCTCGAGGTCGACGACGTGCTCCTGCTGCATCCAACCGTGGCGCAGGCCGTCACCTTCGGCGTGGCGGATGCCCGTCTCGGCGAAGAAGTGGCAGCGGCGGTCGTCCTCCGCAGCGGGGCCTCGGCCGACGAGCGGGCACTCCAGGACTTCGTCGCCCAGACGATCGCGCCCTTCAAGGTGCCTCGCACCATCGTGTTCCTCGACGAGATCCCGACAGGCGCGACGGGCAAGGTGCAGCGGATCGGCATGGGCGAACGGCTCGGGCTCGGGGCGCGGGCGCCCGACGGAGGAGGGCCCGCTACCGGCTACGTGGCGCCGCGGTCGCATCGAGAGCATGCGATAGCCGAGATCTGGAGAGATGTCCTCGACGTTCCGAGGGTCGGCGCGACGGACGACTTCTACCTGCTCGGAGGAGACTCGATTCGCGCCGCCGAGGCCGTCGCCCGCATTCGGGAGCTCTTCGGCATGCCAGGCCTCCCGCTCGTCTCGATCGTACGCGCCCCGACACCGGCCGGGATGGTGGCCGAGCTCGACGCGCCGGACGATGCCGCGACCGCCGTGGTGCCGCTTCGGGCGGGCGGGCCACGTCGCCCGCTGTTTCTCACGCATGGTGGCGAGTCGATCGTGGGGCTGCCGGCCCTCGCGTTGCGTCTCGGGGAGGAGCGGCCGGTCTACGGCCTGCAGCCTCGCGGGGAACATGAGGCCGACAGCTGGAGCTTCGAGTCGATTGCGGCCGACGTCGTGCCCGAGATCAAGCTGGTGCAGCCGCGCGGCCCGTATCTGCTCGCAGGGATCTGCTCGGGCGGCCCGGTCATGCTCGAGGTGGCGAGACTGCTCGTCGCCGGCGGAGACGAGGTCGGGCTGCTGGCGCTGATCGACCCCAACGTGCGGCAGCGCCGAAGCCTGAGGTACCTGAGCTGGCGCGTGTGGGTGAACGCTCGCAACGGGCGCCTGCTGGAGTCGCTGGGGCGGCGGTTTGGCCGCAACACAACGGCCCCGCCCTCGGCCTCCCAGCCCGTACCCGCGTTCTACGAGCAGCTGTCTGCTGCGCAGGCCGCCTATCTCCCCCGCCCCGTCACCGACGTGCACGCCGCACTGCTCGCGAGCGACGACTACGAGGTCACCTTCACGGTGGCGCCGTGGACCTGGGGTGCCGCGTTGCCCGGAGGGTTCGCGCGACGCCGCATACCGGGGCCGCATCACGCCCTCATGTCGTCGCCGATGATCGACACGCTCGCGAGCGAGCTGCGCTCGCTGGCAGAGGTATACGACGCCGAGGGCCACGATCCTGACTGACCTTCCGGCGCTCGAGCCTGGAGTCGTCGACGTCTGGATCTGTCCAGTCGAAGGCGCACCCCGCGCCGGCCTGGCCGAGCTGCAGCCGGAGGTCAGCTCGATCCTCGCCCGCTATACGGGGGATCACCCGGCACGCATCCGGCTCGTTCGCGGCCGGAACGGCAAGCCCGCGCTCGACCCCGGAACGCGCGACATACGGTTCAATCTCAGCCGCACCGAGGGGACAATGCTGGTCGCCGTCTCCCTCGGGATCGAGGTGGGCGTCGATGTCGAGCGCATCCGGGACGGGCCGTGGCGGGCCCTGCCGGCCCACGTGCTGACGGGTCGCGAGCAGACGCACCTCGACTCGTGCGACCCGCAGTCGCGCGCGCAGATGTTTCTCACCTACTGGGCTCGCAAGGAGGCTGTCCTGAAGGCTGCCGGCGTGGGCCTCTCGATCGAGCCCCAGCTGGTCGAGGTCGACGGCTCCGTGGGAACGTGCCGGGATCACCATGATCCCGGCCGAGCTGGCACCGGCGAGCCGGTGGACGCTCGTGGATCTGGCCGTACCCGACTGTGCGGCGGCGCTGGCGGCCGAGGCTCCCGAGGTCGCGACGCGGCTCGTCGCGTGACGGGAGCGGTGGGAGAATCAGCGAGCGACGGCGCGACGCGCCCGCCACATGCCTACCGTGTGCGATATCCGTAGGAGCACGCGGAACACCGAGAGCAGTCGCGAGTTGACCGGAGCGTCGCGCAGAGCAGGCTGCAACCGCTCCAGCGCTTCTCCGTGGTAGCGACGGAAGTCAGCACTCCAGACGATGCGCAAGCGAGCGACACTCTTCAGCATGCACAGCTCGTACCGCCGCACCAGGGAACGCAGGATGCGCCGCTGCTCCCGATCGTCGAGGAAGCACCGGCTGTAGCGGAGCATCGTCGCAAGCATCCCAGGCGTCCAGGTGTCGACGCGAGCCGTCCACCGTGATGTGATCGAGCCGGGATGCATGCGCGAGTAGGTGAGGACCTCGTGCACGAAGCCGAAGTCGCTCTCGGCAAGCAGGGCGTAGCAGACCTCCGAATCGGCATGCAGATGATCGAACACCGAATGCTCGGCAGGCCATAGTCGCTCGAGACGCGCAGCATCCTCCGGCTCGCGAGCGACGTAGTCCTCGTTGTAGAAAGCGGGGCTGCGAGCTCGAACGAGGTCGGCGCGCATCAGCGTGGAGCTCGGCGAGCCGAAGAAGTACCCGCCCTGCGTCAGCACCCGGTGGCACAGCTCGCGGCCCGGGACGAATCGTACGTCCGGGGGCAGGCCGACGAGTGCGATGCGATCGCCACGGAGCTCGTAGGCGGAGACGATTCCGACGCTCGGGTACTCCTCGGCCAGCTCGACCATGCGCTGCAGGCACGTGGCGTAGATAGCGTCGTCGGCGAGAACCATCTTGCAGTAGGCAGCATGCGGAGAGACCAGCGCAAGCGTACGGTTCCAGTTGGGAATCGCCGGCAGGTGCGTGCGATGGCGATGCACGACGATGCGCGGATCCCGTGCGGCGTAGGCGTCGGCTATCTCTGCGGAGCCGTCCGTGCTGCAGTTGTCTGCGATCAGATAGGTCCAGTTGCGATGGGTCTGGCCGAGCACGCTCTCGATGCACTCGGCGAGCCAGGGCGCACCGTTGTAGACAGGCGTGACGACGGCGACGAGCGCCCCGGAGGTACGGCCGCCGGCCTGGGCCTCATCCATCCTCGGTCCGCCCGTCACGGTCGCGATATACATGATCGCAGCGCGACTGTGAAGAATCGCACCAGCTCGGGTGGCCGGCTGCCGGCAGCGCTCGACCATGAGATGATCGGGACACGACGTTCGTCAGACTCCACGGCGGAGACACGGATATGGGCGGCACGAGGTACGACGAGATGTGCGCCTCCCATCGTTGGGAGGTGCCGTCGCGGTACAACATCGCCCAGGACGTGTGCGAGAAGCACCCCAGAGACAAGCCGGCGATGATCTGGGAGCGCTTCGACGGCGCGACCCGTGAGCTCGACTGGGGAGAGCTCCAGGATCTCGCGAACCAGGCGGCCCATACGCTGGCAGCCCTCGGGGTGGTCAAGGGGGACCGCGTCGCCGTCGTGCTGCCCGCCACCCCTGAGACGGCCGCCATGTTCTTCGGCGTCTGGAAGCTCGGCGCGATCCTGCTCTCGATGTCGGTGCTCTATGGGGACGACGGCATCCGGCACCGCCTCTCCGACTCGGGCGCCTGCCTGCTCGTCACCGACGCCGCCAACGCGCCGCGGTTCGACCCTTCGTGGGCCCCGGATGTGCTCGTTCTCGAGCAGGCCACGCTCGGCACCGCCCCGACCGACTTCATCGGCGCCGACACCACGTGCGACGATCCGGCCCAGCTCTACTACACGTCGGGGACCACGGGCCTGGCGAAGGGCATCGTCCACGCACACCGCTACATCCTCGCTCACGAGGAGTTCCTCTACTGCCACGAGGTGCAGGACGGCGAACGATTCCACGGGATGGGCGAATGGGCCTGGGCTGCCGGCATCTCTCCGCTCCTCGGTCCCTGGCGTCTCGGGGCCGTGCAATGCGTGTACCAGCGTGAAGGCGGATTCGACCCACACAAGCAGCTCGACTTCCTCAGCCGCCACCGGGTCACGAACGTCTTCACGACCCCGACCGCGATGCGCTCGATGATGGCGATCGAAGACGCCGGAAGCAGGTATCCGCAGAGCTTCCGCCGGGTGTGCTCCGCTGGAGAGCCCCTGAATCCCGAGGCGATCCGCTGGTTCCGGCAGCAATACGGCGTCACCGTGCTCGACTACTACGGCCTCACGGAGTCGTATCCGCTCGTCGCCAACTATCCAGGGCTCGACGTGCGCGAGGGCTCGATGGGCAAGCCGATGCCGGGCTGGGACGTGCAGCTGCTCGACGACGACGAACGCCCTGTCGCACAGGGGGAACGCGGCGAGATCTGCCTCCGCGCACGATCCAACCCCCACTATCCGCTCGGCTACTGGAGAAATGACGCGGCCGGTGCGGAGACCTTCGGCGGGGAGTGGTTCCACACGAAGGACGCCGCCGTGCAGGACGAGGACGGGTACTACTGGTACGTGGGCCGTGCGGACGATGTGATCATCGCGGCCGGCTACCGGATCGGCCCGTTCGAGGTCGAGTCCGCGTGCCTCGAGCATGCGGCGGTCCGCGAAGCCGCGGCCGTAGCCTCGCCCGACGAGCTGCGGGGGAATGTGGTCAAGGCATTCATCGTGCTCGCGGACGGTCACGCGCCGTCCGACGAACTCGCCGACGAGATCAAGCTGTTCGTGCGCGAGCGCCTGTCCGCCTACGCCTACCCACGCCGCATCGAGTTCGTCCCGGACCTGCCGAAGACGCTCACCGGGAAGATTCGGCGTATCGAGCTGCGCCAGCGCGAGCTCGATCGAGTGGACGCCTAGCAGGGTGCAGTGAAACCAGCTGCTGCCACCAGGGTCTGCTGAGCCGGATCCGAAACCTCTATGTTGGGCCACGACATGATCGTGATCACGGGAGCAGGAGGGCATGTCGGAGGCCTCATCGCGCGGCTCCTGAGCGAGCGGGGGGAGCGGACACGACTGCTGACGCGAGACCCGTCGCGCGTCCCCGCGCTCCAGGGCGCCGAGGTCGTGCGCGTCGACGGCTTCGAGGACGAGGACGCACTCGACGCGTCGCTCCACGAGGGCGACCGCGTGTTCATGGTGGCGATGCATTCCTCGCCCGAGGACCGGGTGCGCCAGCACCAGGCCTTCGTCGACGCCGCGGTGAGAGCCGGCGTCGGTCGACTCGTCTACCTGTCGTGCCTCAATGCCGGCCCGGACGCCGTGTTCCTCCACGGGCGCTCGCACGGCGCCACCGAGGAGATGGTCGGGAGCTCCGGCATCCCATGCACGTTCGTCCGTATGAGCATGTGGACGGACGACATCCCGAACTGGTTCGACGCCACCGGGGTGATCCGCGGGCCCTACGGAGCAGGCAGGATCAGCTTTACCTACCGGCCGGAGATCGCAGCCGTGCTCGCCGCGACCCTGACCGAGGATGGGCACGAAGGGCGCACCTATGACGTCACCGGGCCGGACACGGTCAGCATGGCCGAGCTGGCCGCGCTCGCGACGGAGGCGACCGGTCACCCCTACCGCTGCGAGCCGGTCGAGCGCGAGCAATGGACTGCACGCCGGCTCGAGCTGGGACATCCCGCCTGGTCCGTCCAGGCCGGTCTCTCGTCATGGGACGCCCTGGATGCCGGAGAGTTCGACGTCGTGTCGAACGTCGTGCGCGACATTGCCGGAATGGACCCCATCCGCGTGTCCGACTGGATCGCCGAGCACCAGGACGAGATGCCCCTGTAAGCGAGGGGCCTCAGTGGTTGCGGAAGTCCAGCACGAGGCGAGGCGGATTGGCGAGCGTGCTCGCGCGAAAGTCGGCTCGGTCGGCGAGCCCGATCGCCCAGGTGAGCACCCCCTCGAAGCCGCCGACCCGAACGAGCTCCTTCACCTCCGGGGTACCGGGCGAGAACCGCCTTGGCCCCGTATACGTGAGCGGTGCCGTCTCCTGCGAGAGATCGGCGTCGAGCGCCGGCTCCATCCGGACCACCACGACATGGTCGCCGGCGACCGTGACCTCGGCGCCCGAGCCGTCGGCGAGCACCGGACCCTCGACGTACCCGATCCGGTAGCCCGGCACACCGGTGCGGAACTCGAACACGACACGGTCGAATCCATCGTGACGAGCAGCATGCACGCCCGTCAGAAGCGAGGTTTCGGCGCTCGTCGCGGGCACCGAGACGGAGTCCGTCGACGCGCCTGCCATCGGGTCGCCGGCGCCGGTCGCCACCGGCTCTGACACGGAGCCCGCCGACGGCGCGTCGTCCCCTCCGTCGCAGCCTGCCAGCACGAGGATCATCGCCCCTGCTGCAAGGAGCTGCATGGCTGCCCGGGACACCGGTTCACGAGTGTAGACGAGCCGGCGTCGCCCCCCGGAAGCGGCGCCCGCCGAGGGTTCCCTCGGGCGAGGGATGCGTGGCCGGGTGATCCGATCCCGATGCACGAGACGACGTGCGCTCCCGGCATCTCATGCTCCTCGCCGCCGTTGCCGTCCTCGTGCTTCCAGCTACCGCGCCTGCTTCGACGCTGATCGACCGGGATGCGAGGAATGTCAAGCTCAGCGTCGACAACCGTGGCCAGGCGTTGGTCTCGTACACGGCGCGGGGGAAGAGGTGGAACGTGCTCGCCTGGGGAGCGGTGGACGCCCTCCCGCCGACGCCCGGGAGGCAGCAGGTCAACTTCAGGCTCGACTACTCCGGCGGCTGGGGCACCTCCAAACGGGACGTGTGGAAGACGTTCAAGAATGCCTGTGCACCCACAACCGACACCGCGCTTCCCTGGCTCGTGACGTCGTGTACTGCGCCCGACGGGAGCCACTGGGCGCTCCAGTCCTGGCAGCGCATGCTGCCGAACTACGGAGCGCGCCCGACCGCCAAGCAGGCGGTGTGGGAGCTCCGCCTGTCGCACTGGACGTCTGAGCTTCCCCACCTGACGATCAATCTCGACTGGGCCTATCGCAAGTTCGACCACATCTTCGGCTCCTTCACCTACGCCGGCGCCCCGGTGCACGGATTCAGGTCGACCGCGAGCGGCGCCCCACTCGACAGCTTTGGCCGCAACGTCTACGTCGACACGTTCAACTCCGCCTACGGCGCCGGCTGGAAGCGCGAGAACAGCTTTCTCACTCACAGGAGCGCCGGCACCTTCTGCTACGGCTTCTATCCGCACGGCTCCCGCCCGACGGGCGCCGGGGAGCGCTATCGGGCCACCGTCATCGGACCCGGCGTCACTCCCGACGTGATGTGGCAGGGGAGGTCGCTCGGCCCCTACGACAAGGCGCTCGACTCGAGGCTCTTCGAGGTGCAGCGCGCGCTGTATCGCGGGGACAACCTCTGCAAGCCGGTGTAAGCACCCGGCCCTTAGGATCGGCCGAGTGGTCGAGGCGGTCGTATTCGACATGGACGGCGTGATCGTCGACACCGAACAGGTGTGGGACGAGGTGCGCGAGCGGCTCGTCGCCGACTGGGGCGGGCGTTACTCGCCCGAGGCACAGCGGGCGATGATGGGCATGAGCTCGAGTGAATGGTCGCGGTACATGCACGACGAGCTCGGTCTGCCCCAGTCTCCGGAGGAGATCAACGACGAAGTCGTGCGCCGCATGCTCGACCGCTACCGAGCGGCACTGCCGCTCGTTCCAGGCGCGGTCGAAGCAGTCCGCGCTCTTGCAGGCACCTTCCCGCTCGCGGTTGCCTCGTCGTCGAATCGTCCGCTGATCGATGCCGTCCTCGACACAGCCGGCATTTCCGATTGCTTCGCGGCGACCGTCTCCTCGGAGGAGGTGGCGCGGGGCAAGCCCGCGCCCGATGTTTACCTCGAGGCGGCGCGGCGGCTCGGCACAATCCCTGCCGGGTGTGCGGCAGTCGAGGACTCTGCCAACGGAATGCGTGCCGCGCACGCCGCCGGCATGTCGCTGATCGCCTTCCCCAACCCGCATTACCCGCCGCCGCCGGAAGCGCTCGCCCTCGCGGACATCGTCATTGCCTCGCTGGACGAGCTCGCGCCGGATTTGTTCGCATCACTCTGATCGGAAGGGCTGCCGGGACGAGGACCGCTCGACAGCAGTCGATTCCGCACCTACCCTGAGCTCGATGGCCCGCACCACGAAACCAAAGTCCAGCCTGCCGCAGCGGATCGCGCGGCTCGCCGGAACCGTGCTCATGAGCCTGGGCGTGCTGGCGCTCGTCTGGGGCTTCGTGATCTGGCGCTGGGGCGACCCGGTCACCGGCCTCTACACGCGCTGGGAGCAGCACAAGCTCGCCGCCCAGCTCGAAGTGGTCGAGCGCGAGTACCGCCTGCCGCCGCCGCAAGCGTCGGCGGACGCGATGGCGCCGATCCCGGACCCCGACCCCGAAGCCGTCGCCGCCCTCGTCAGGCGCAAGGCGAAAGCGCTGCGCACGGCGACCAGCCCTGGGAAGCCGCTCGGACGCATCCATGTCAGCCGGCTCGGCCTGAACATGATCCTCGTCGATGGAACGGATCACGACTCGCTGGTGCGCGGCCCCGGTGTCGACCGGCGTACATACCTCCCCGGTGAGGGGCAGCTCGTGTACATCGCCGGGCACCGCACGACATACGGAGCCCCGTTCGCGCGGATCGATCGTCTGCGCACCGGCGACAAGATCGAGCTCGACATGCCGTACGGCCACTTCCTCTACAGCGTCACGTCACACGTGATCGTGCCGGCAGACGACCTCGCCCGCCTGAACTCACGCGGTCACGAGGAGATCGCCCTGCAGGCGTGCCATCCGCGGTTCTCGGCCCGCGAGCGCTACATCGTGTACGCCCGTCCCGTGCCCGGGACGATCAGCTGACGCACACCCCCGTTTCCTACTGACCGATGCGCGCCACGAAGGTGACGGGGTGCCTGGGGCAACCGGCGCCGCGCACGGTGACCGCTCCGGCCGCCGCGGTCTGGCTCGTGAACCGACCATGCATCCACACCCGTACGGAGCGACCGCCGTGCCACCTGATCGTGCCGTCGAACGAGAACGAGGAATTGGGCCCGACCAGAAGGCGTGGAAGCTCGATGCCCGCGACGCACGGAACCGGCAGCGTGAACGCTCCGATCGCCGTACCCTGCGCCCCGACGCGAAAGCCGCTGCGCGGGCCGATCGTGTAACCGGCGCGGGGCACGGGCAGCGGTTCGGGTCGCGGCGCCGGGATCGCCGGCTGCTCCGGAGCACCGAGTGCCGGCGCGTTCGGCGCATGGACCTCTGCGACCAGAGCGAGACCGGTGACCATCACGGCCCACGCCGACATCCAGGCGAGGCGCCGGACGGCGCCGACGCCGGCGGGCCGCTGCCGGCGGCGATCCGCCCCTCTGACCGTTCTGGACGGAGCGGCGTCGGCTGTGACGCGTGGCTCGACGACGACGGGGACGTGCTCGACGGGAGCATCGGGCCTGCGCCGGGCAGCATCGAGTGCCAGATCCCAGGGTCGTTCGGGCAGCGCCGCACGGGCAGCCGCGGCAGCGACCGGGTCGACGAGCGCCAACTCCGGGCTGAGCACCTCACCAAGGCCGTCACCGGCAGGACCGCGATCTATGATCCGGCGAATCCCCGGCGCCTGGTCGTGGGTTCTCGTCATCTCCTGATCGATGGCCCGACCTTGCTTTCCTCATCGATTACGCAAAACATTCGCGCTGGCGGTGCCGGGTCCTCTCGGCGCGTGGTCCTGCGGCCTCGTACCGAGGTCCTCGGCAGAGCGGCTACGGTCCTTTAGAGGCACCGGCATCCGGCCGAAGAGCTACTTCGAGACCCTGATGAGCCAACAATCGACATTCACGTAGAGATGCCTGACGACAACCCGGCGGCCGCGTTCTCGATCGTCTGCCTGTCACCGCAGGAATGGGCGGTGACCCTGCCGACGAATCGCCAGCAGATCATGCGGCGCGCGGCCGAGCGCGGGCATCCCGTTCTCTTCGTCGAGACCGGCGACTTCTTCGGAGCGCATCTGCTGCGGCTGATCCGGCGACCCGGCCGGCTGTCGCTGCTGCGACGCCTGGTCTCGGGCGAGCAGGTCTCGCCGGGGATCACCGTGCGCAAGGCGCTCAACGTGCTGCCATGGGGACAGCGGTATCGGATCAGCAGCGCCGTCAACGGCCGCATCAGCGCATGGGTGATCGGGCGCGCGGCACGACGCCTGCCGCATCCGCGCGTGACCTGGCTCTACGACCCGCGAGGGACGTGGGCGATCGGAGCCGTCGGCGACGTGTTCGGCGTCTACGACTGCGTCGACGACTACACGGAGCAGGCCGAGGCACGGAACCGAGCGCTCGTCGCCGAGGCCGATCGCCGCGCAGGGCTGCTCTCGCGGCTCGTCTTCACGACGTCCACTCCTCTCTACGACCGTCATCTCCGCGATAACCCGCGGACGTACCTCGTGCGCAACGTCGGCGACTTCGCCCATTTCTCGCCCGCCACCGACCGCGAACGCGCGCTGCCGGAGCTGCGAGAGCTTCCGCGCCCGGTGCAGGGGTTCGCCGGGAACTTCCTGCCCGGCAAGGTCGACTTCGACCTGCTCGACGACCTCGTCGGATCCTTGCAGCAAGGGAGCATCGTGCTCGCAGGGCCGGCCACCAGTCCGCAGGTTGCCCGGCAGCTCGAGGAGGCCGCGAGGCATCCGAACGTCGTGTGGCTCGGCCCAGTCTCATACGACAAGCTGCCCGCCGTGGTTGCCTCGTTCGACGTCGGCCTGATCCCGTACGAGGAAAACGAGTACACCCGCAGCTGCTTCCCGCTGAAGCTGTTCGAGTATCTCGCGGCCGGCAAGCCCGTCGTCGCGAGCGGGTTGCCCGAGCTGGAGGGCATGGAGCCGGACGTCGTCGTCGCATCCGGATCGGCTGCGTTTCAGGCTGCCGTCGATGCAGCGGCCGAGAACGGGTCTGCAGGAGACGTCGACCGGCGCCAGGCGATCGCGGCGGCGAACACCTGGGAAAGCCGTACCTCGCGCCTGCTCTCACTCGTCTCCGAAGAGCTCGAGGCCTGACGAGATGCGCCTGCTCGTGGCCACTGACCAATGGTCGCCCGACACGATCGGCGGCTCGGCCCGCGTCGCCGCCGATACCGCTCGCGCGCTTGTCGCGCGCGGCCATTCCGTGACCGCGCTCGTGCCCCGGCATCCGGAGCTTCCGGCACACAGCCATGAAGAAGGCGTCGAGCTGCTTCGGGTGCTGCGCCGCCACGGCGTGCCGGGAACGTTCGCCGACCCGATCACGACCCGGCGTGCAGCACGCTCCCTCTCCTCGAGACCGTTCGATGTCCTGGTCGGTCATCAATCGACCGTCGCCGCCGGGCTTGCAGCGGCGTTGCCGGGGGTGCCGCTCGCACTCGTCTTTCACGCATCCGCCGTGCTCGAGAGCCGGTACCTGCAGTCCCGATCCGGGTGGCGCAGACGGGCCGTCCTCCGCGCGCTCGAGCCGACGCTCGCCAGGCTCGAGCGTCGCACGGTCTCGCGCGCTTCGAGAATCCTCGTGCTGAGCGCGTTCAGCCGTGAGCTCGTCGAGCAGAGGTATCCCGCAGCCGCCGGCCGCATCCGCCAGGCGCGGGGCGGCGTCGACGCGAGCTTCCTCGCGCCTCCGGCCGAGACGCCGGCGGTGGTGCGCGGGCGCTACGGCGTCCCGGACGGAGCGGTGTTCCTGTTCACCGCACGACGGCTCGAGCCGCGCATGGGCGTCGAAGAGCTCCTTGGCGCAATCGCGTCCCTGAACGGAGCACCCCTTGCACTCGCGATCGCCGGCGACGGAATCCAGCGGACTGCACTCGAGGAGCTGACGCGGTCGCTCTCGCTGACCGACAGGGTCACGTTCCTCGGTCGCGTGCAGGATCGCGAGCTCCGCGCGCTCTACGCGGCGGCCGACCTGTTCGTGCTTCCAACCGTGGCCTACGAGGGCTTCGGCATGTCCACGGTGGAAGCGCTTGCAAGCGGGACGCCGGTGCTCGGCACCGCAGTCGGGGCGACCCCGGAGATCCTGGCGCCGATCGGCGAGGAGCTGATCGTCGCGCGCGCCGAACCGGATGCCATCGCTGACGGGCTGCGCCGTGTGATTCCGCTCCTCACGCCCGAGCTGCGGGCGCGCTGCGCACGCCGCGCGCGGGACGAGTACGCGTGGGAAGCGGCGATCGTGCCCTGGGAGGCCGCGTTGATCGAGGCGGCCGCGATTGACGAAGAACGGGTTCCGGGTAACCTGGGAGGGTAGATGGCGACCGTCGACGTCTATCGGGCGCTGTGGCGCCATCGTTTCCTCATCATCGGGTTGACACTCGTGACGGGGATCGTCGTCTGGTTCCTGGCTTCCCTGCAGCCGAAGGTGTACGAGGCCACGGCCCTCGTGCGCATCCAGCAGAAGATCACGACCGCCGGCGACGCGTTCGGCTCCCTCGAGGCGGGTACACGTCTCGCGCAGACGTACGCGCGGATCGTCAAGACCGACGCGATCGACCAGCGCGTCGCGACGAAGCTGGTCGGGGTCGTCCCACGTTCCGACATTCATCTGTCCGCCAAGCCCGTCGTCGACGTCGAGCTCCTCGAGGTCTCGGCGCGGAGCAAGTCGCCCGGGCGGGCCATGCTCGTCGCGAACACCGCGACTTTGGCCCTGAAGGATTTCGTCCGCGATACCGGCACGCTGCGAGATCAGGTGATCGTCGTCGACCGCGCTACGGTCCCCGACTCGCCCGTCTCCCCGCGTGTGAAGCTGATGGTTGCGCTTGCGGTGCTGCTCGGCCTGATCCTCAACGCGGCGCTCGCGCTCCTCGCAGAGCTGTTCGCGGACAGGCTGCCCGAACTGTCCGAGATCGAGGCGACGTTCGGACGCCCGGTGCTCGCAGCGATCCCCTCGCTGTCGTTTCCGAAAGCCCCTACCGTCTCCGTCTTCACAGCTCCCGGACGGGGCGGCCTCGTCCAGGCGCCCGTGATCGAGGCAAAGGAGGCGCGTCAGCGTGGCCGTTAGGCAGCGCATGAGCAAGGCTCGTGCCGACGACGCCAACGACCCGCGGGTGATTCGCGGGCTCGTCGACGTCCGCAGCCCCTCGGCGGAGCCGTTTCGGATGCTGCGCCTCGCAATCGACCTGCGGCCGAAGGTCGAGAAGGGCGTACAGCCCCCGATCGTGTTCACGAGCGCAGACGCAGGTGAGGGAAAGTCGACCGTGGCGGCGAACTACGCGCTCGTCGCAGCCCAGAACGACCGGCGGGTGTTGCTGATCGATGCCGACCTCCGCAAGCCCACCCAGCACAGGCTCTTCGGCGTGCGCGGCGCGCCCGGCTTGACCGAGGTGATCGCGGCAAACATGGATTTCGCCACACTCGTGAAGCCGATCCAGACGGAGCCCGGCGTGCTCCATCTCCTGACCGCCGGGACCGCGCTGCCGAATGTCGGTGACGTCGTCGCCTCGGATGCCATGCGAACGCTGTTCGCGAACGCGGCGGCGCTCTACGACCTCGTCGTGGTCGACTCGCCACCATTGCTCGCCGCGTCCGACGCGGCGACGCTTGCGTCTCGCGCCGGCGCCGACGTCGCGTTCGTCATGTCGCATGGCGCCAAGCGGCGTCGCATCACCCGGGCGCTCGGCAAGTTGGATCTCGTCGGCGCGACGGTGCTCGGATTCGTGATGAACCGCGAGGGCAACCTGGCGGAGTACGGCTACTACTAGACGCCGTGGAAGCGGCATCTTTCACCGGCGGCTCTCCCCGCCACCCGAGCAGCAGGCGGGGAGCCGTGCTTGGCGTCCTCATCGCCGTCAATGCCGGCTTCGCGCTCGCCCTCGGGGGCGGCAAGGTGTTGATCGCGGTGCCGCTGGCGCTCCTGCCCGTGCTTCTGCTCGCGGTCGGCTGGCTGCTCGCAGGTCATCGCGTGGTTCTCGCATGTGCAGCGCTGGCGCTCGGATTCCCGGTGTTCGGGAAGCTCGATCGTCCGCTGCCGTTCTCCGGCGGGATCGCGATCTACGTCACGGATATCATCCTGCTGCTCGCGGTCGGCGCCTGGGTCGCCGAGCGGCTGACCAAGCGGGAACGCGACACCGAGCGGTATCCGATCCCCCTCGCGATCACCTGGCCGCTGCTTCCGTTCGCCGCCTTCATCTGCCTTGCCATCGTGCGCGGGAACGAGCAATACGGCACGGGCCTGTTCGGGCAGCCGGTGCGACTGTTGCTCTACGCCCTGATCGGGGTCGCCATCGTGGGCACGGACGCCAGGACCGTGTGGCGGGGGATAACGGCGGTGTTCTACGCCGGAGCGATCGTGGAAGCCCTGCTCGCCGCCTACTATCTGGCGGCCGGGGGCTCGCAGACGGACTCGCTGTCCCTCTCGACGGGTGGCACCCGCATCCTCGCTCTCGGTACCGGGACGTACCTGATCGGCAGTCTCGTGTGCGCGCTCCTCAACATCGAGCGGAACGAGGGGCGGTTCGGCAGACAGCTCATGCATACCGCCGTCGGCGGGCTCGCCCTCTTCGGGATCGTCCTCTGCTTCGGGCGGACGATCTACGTTGCCGTCGCCGTCATCGTTCTGGTACTCGTGCTGAGCCGGAAGGTGCTACGACGGTCGCTGCTCTGGATCCTGCCGTTGCTCCTGCCGGCGATGATCGCGATCGCACTCGTGATCCCACTCGCCGCGCCGACGGTTGTCCCGACATTGTCGGCGAGGCTCGGAGCCTCTCCGTCGACGGACATCAACGTCGAATGGCGCACGCGGGCCCTCGACTCGGCGCTGGACGGGCTGAGCCAGCATCCGCTGACCGGCTTCGGCTTCGGCCGTCCCGTCCGGTTCATGTTCCTCGGGCGAATCGTCGACCTCACCGGCGACCCACACAACAGCTACGTCTACATCCTCGCCGGCGGAGGGTTCCTGGCTCTCGGGTCGTTGCTGGCCGTCATGCTGGCGTATCTCGTCGACGTCGCTCGCCGCATGCGTGGAGCGGCCGGGTACGAGCAGACCGTGCTCATCTGGTCGCTGTGCACCTGGTTCGGGTTCATGGTGAAGGCGTTCGAGGAGCCTGTGCTCACGAATGCGACGATGATGATGACGATCTGGATCCTGATGCTGCTGCCGTGGTGCGCCCAGGTTCACCGCCGGCCGTCCGAGCAGCCCGAGCCCTCGCCTGCTGCGGTCACGGCATTGGGTCGATCACCGGCACAGCTGTACCAAGCCTGAGCGTGACGGCGTGCTCGCCGCCCCCGAAGGACGCATGGGCGGCGACTCCCTCGTCGACGATCTCGAGTCGCAGCGCCGGCGAGTCCACATCGGCCGTCTCCAGGAACAGCGCCCCGAGATGGACGACGCCCTCCCACGCAGACGAGTTGCCGGCACCGCGCCGCGGGCTCCCATGCCTCGAGCCGTCGCGACCACCACGCGTCCTGATCGACGACGACGCTCGCCTCGCGGGTCGCCGCGAAGGCGATCGCGAGCCGCGCGACGCCGCGGCAGGACAGCTCGACGAGGTCGGAGCCGCGGAGCCGCGCCTGACAAGCGGGATGGAACGGCCAGTTCTGGGCAGCAGCGTGCGCGCCCTGTGCCTCGAGCCGGTCGACCACGAGCAGCGCGTGTGACCCGAGCCGAACCACCGCCCGGCGATGCGCGACCCCCTCTCCGAGCCCGCTGTATCCGTCGTGCTCTCCGACCGCGCCGAGCCGGGCGGGGTCCCAGCTCAGCAGGCGCGCGTCACCGTGTCGCGTCCAGAGGAATGCTCCCCCCTGCTCCGACTGGTCGCGCTCGTCGACGGCGACCGTCGCGTGGGCCGGCGTGCCGCGGAACCAGCTCCGACGCGTGGGATCGAGGTAGCTGCCCGTGCCCGGATCCGTCACGAGCTCGTCGGGACCGGCAGAGACGACGATGGAGAGCGCGTCTGCGTGCCCGTGCGCTGCGATGCTGAGGTAGCCGAGCGATCCGGCATCGAACAGCGCACGCAGACCGCCGGTACGGATGACGACGATGCCGGCGTCGGGCAGGACGCCGCTTCGAGCCGGAGCGTCCGGCACGGTGGCCGCGAACCGTGTCAGCCCTTCGGAGCCGAAGAGCAGCGGCACGTAGGCATCGCAGTCGCGCGCAACCCGCCGAGCACCTGACTCGCCCAAGCGCGCCGCAATTCCGGCAGCGACACCGCGGGCATCACGATCCGGGCGGCCGTCGAGCCTGAGCGCGCGCCCGTCGTCGGCGTCCCCGAAGGCAGGATCGGGCTCGTCGTCGTCGAGCAGCAGCGCAAGCGCCCCACCCGCGCGACGAAGCGCGTCGGTCATCGCCGGCGGCACCGCCCGGCCGCGGGCATCCAGGAGCGCCGCCGCAATCAGCAGCATGTCCAGCACGAACACCTCGTAGGCAAACGACTGCTCTGCGCCTCCACCATCGGGGAGCACCTGCAGGAGCGCCTGGGCGGCGATCTCGGCAGACGCTTCCGCAGCCCATCCCTCCGAGGCCGCCAGCTCCGGCGCCAGCAAGCCGACGGCGAGCAGGCCCATGAGCTCGCCGACGAGGTGATTGTTCGCGGAGCTGTGCCGGGAGAGCCCTTGCTCGATCCAGCGCGCGTGCTGCCAGAGGCCGCGCAGGACGGCCGTGCGGCCGGCGTCGTCGAGATGATCCGAGCCGCGGAGGGCGTCGAAAGCGACTGCGAGCGAGAGCGCGCGCAACCCAGGCTCGAACGTGTTCGCCCAGGCGATGCCACGGCCGGGAGGGTGCCGCGCAAGCCAGGCGAGCATGCGCCGGGCCGCATCGGGCGAGAGTTGGTCGTCCGCTTCCAGATGCGATGCGAGCACGAGTAGAGGCAGCTCCTGGCAACGGTGCAGCTCCCAGATCAGCTTCGGGTCGCCCGGCATGCCGTGGCGAAAGTCGATCAGCCGGCCTTGACGGTCGGGCCAGCTGCGCCCGCCGATGGGGTCGGTCGCGCCGTCCCAGCTGCCGGCGAGCTCGAACGGCGGGTAGCCGAGAACGCTCACCTGCCCTCCGGCCCAGCGCCGGGCCTCCTCGACGATGCCGCGAACTTCGTCGGGAACGGATTCGCGCACGAGATCCGCCCGGTCGCGGGTGAGGAACCCGAGGGGGGTCGCGGATGGTACAACGGTGCCCAGCATGCGAGCCTCGGCAGGCTCCCAGCGGCGCCTCCAGACCGGCTTTGCACGGTTCCAGACGACCGCGTCGACCCTGGCCGCCGCGGCGCGGCGCCCGTGCAGGGCGACCTCCCCCACATTCATCACCGTAAGCCTCCGTGCGTACCACCTGAAGCGGGACGCGGCGCTCACCGGAACCCCGCGCGCAAGAGCCCTCGGCCGGAGGATGCGCGATCTGAGATCGTCACTATGCTGAGTCGGGGTGGCAGAATCGACACGTTATCTCGGGACGGCGTCGGCCGATTCCCTCCTTTCGACCTGCCGCCACGCTGGATCTGGTCGCGGACGCCTCGTCGTCACGGGGCGATGTTGCACCGACCGGCGCACGGAGCGATGACCATCGAGCGCGGGCAGGCGGCAGCCGTCGGGCTCGGTGCCGGAACGGCGCTCCTCGTCGCGGGTGGGCTGCAGTTCAGCGGCGGCTACTACGCGCTTGCCGCCGGCATCATCGGCGCTGTGGTCGTAATTGCGGCGACCAGCCTGCTGGCCCTGGGTTTGACTCCCTCGTTGCCGGCGATCATGACCGCGATCGCGCTTGTCGGGCTCGGGTCGTGGTCGCTGCTCGCCACCACCTGGGGCGGCGTCGCCAACACGTCGTGGAGATTTCTCGCTCTCATGCTCGCATCTGCCGCAGCGGTCATCGCCGGATCTGCGCTCGGCGCGCACATTCGTACACTCGCCGCGGGAATGCTCGCGGGCATCGCTGTGCACGCCGTCATCGTGCTCGTGACGGTCGGCTCGGGCTCGGCGCCGCAGGACTGGTTCCAGGTACGCCAGCTGGAGGCATCGATCGGCTACCACAACGGTGAGGGGGCGATCTGCGCCATGGGCGTCCCGCTGGCGCTGTGGGTGGCCAGCTCGCGGCGGCCGTGGGCTCGTGCAGCAGGCGCCTTCTGCGTCGTGCTGTTCCTGGCCGTGACGCTTCTGACGCAGTCACGCGGATCGATGGCTGCGGTCGCGCTCGCCGTGCTCGTGCAGGCATTGCTTGCCCGCCGCGCTCGCCTCGTCGCTCTTGCCGCCTGTCTCGGACTCGCCGCGGTCCTGCTCTTTCTCGCGCTGCAACCCGTCGACCGCGCGCTGGTCGACGGACGCCCGCTCGACGATCCTGCGTTCACCCACTACGTCACGCTGGCGTTCGGGCTGGCCGTCCTGCTCGGTGCGCTCTCGCTGTTCTCGCTGCCGCCGGTGCGCTTGTCACGCCGCATGACGCTCGGCTTGTTGGGCGCGGGGGGCGTGCTGGGCGTCGTCGCGGTGGGCGTCGTCGCGGTGCTGTTGCTGTCCCGGGTCGACGACCTCCGGCAACGCCTCACAGCCGAGCCGAATCTCGCGTCCCAGGTCGCCCCCGGCGACACTCGCCTCTCCAGCTTCTCGCCGACCGGCCGGATCGAGCTGTGGCGCGTCGCGATTCGCATGGCCGGTGAGAAGCCGGTCGCCGGCGCCGGCACAGGCTCCTTCTCGCGCCGCTGGAGCATCGAGCGGACGAACAAGGACGCATACGTGCTGCAGCCGCACAGCCTCGAGCTCGAGACCCTGGCAGAGCTGGGCGTGATCGGCGTGGCATTCCTCGCGGCTGTCCTCGGCGGCGTCTTCTGGTGCGCCCGCGCAGGAGTTCGCCGAGATCGAGCCATCGGTGCGAGCGTGTCGGGCGCGCTCGCCGCGTTCCTCCTCATCGCCTCCGTCGACTGGGTCTACGTGTTCGTCGGCCTGATGGTGCCCGTGTTCCTGCTTGCGGGGGCACTGTCGGGCACAGGTAAGCCACGGCTACCAGGCCGACTGCCCACGGTCGGGTACGTGCTGGTGATGTTTGTAGCGCTCGGGGTCCTGGCCGGGCCGGCGATGGCCCAGTACAAGCTCGACCAGGCGCGCGACCAGGCCGCAACGTCCCTCGTCCGCGCCTCCGGAACCGCAGCGACCGCCCGTACCTGGGACCGGTGGGATCCCGACGTCGTCACGTTCCAGGGCCTCGTGGCCGAGCGCGAGGGCAGGTTCGAGGACGCGGCGAGGCTGTATCACCGTGCCGCCGAGCTCGCCTTGCAGCCCTGGCCGAACTTCTACCGGGAGGCCCGCGCGCTGCAGCGTGCCGGGCTCATCGAGCAGTCGCGCGCTGCCTGCCGGCGTGCGGCCGCAAGCAACCCACTCGAGCCGGAGCTGCAGAAGGGCGTCTGCGAGGACGTCGAATGAGGCGGTCGAAATGGATCGCAGTGATTGGCCCGTCGCCGCGGAGCCGCGGAGGGGTCGCCGGAGTGATCGCGCAGATCGAGCGCATCGAGCTGCCGGTGGACGATCTGCGGCTCGTCCGGGTGACGAGCTTCCGTGGCGGCAACGCCGTCGCGAAGACGTTGAGCTGGATCGGCGGGCTCGCACGGCTCGCCGCGCTCTCTGTCCCCCACCGGCCCTCGCTGGCCTACGTCCACATCGCGTCGCGTGCGTCAACCTTCCGCAAGACGAGCGTAATCGCACTCGTCCGTGCGCTTCGAGTCCCCGTGCTGCTCCATATCCATCCGGCGAGCTTCTTCGAACAGCTGGAGCAGCGAGGGCCGACGGGAGCCGCTGCCCGCTGGTGCCTGCGCTCGGCAACAGCAGTGGTCGTGCTTGCGGACGTTTTTGCAGAGCCGGTGCGCGCGCTCCACCCGTCGACACCGGTGCATGTCGTGCCGAACGCTCCCGATGTCGACGAGGCCGCACTCGTCCGAGCCACCGCCCGCGTTCCGGACAGGGTGTTGTGCGTCGGCGCGTTCGTGGGAGACAAGGGCGTCGACGTGCTGGTCGAGGCGATGGGGTTGATCGCCGCGGACGTGCCGACGCTGCGCCTGGCGCTGGCCGGCGCCGGTGTCGACGAGACGATGCTCCGCAAGCGGGTGACAGCCCTGGGGCTGGACGGGCGCGTCGAGTTCCTCGGCTGGCTTCGTGGCGCAGCGCTCGAAGCCGAGTACGCGCACGCATCGCTGTTCGCGCTGCCCTCGCGCACCGAAGGCTTCCCGCTCGCCCTCCTCGAGGCAATGTGGTACGGCCTTCCGTCGATCGCGACCGCCGTCGGCGCGGTGCCGGAGCTCCTCGAGGGCGGCGCCGGCGTTCTCGTTCCGCCGGAGGACCCGCGCGCGCTCGCCGGGGCGCTGCGCTCGCTCGTGCAAGACCCCGCCGCAGCTGCCGCAATGGGCGAGTCTGCAGCTCGCCGCGTGCGGGCGTCGTATACCCCGTCGCGCCAGCGGCAGGCGATTCACGACCTGCTCGTGTCGTATGCCGGCACGACGTCGGCTGACCGTGCCCCCGAAAGCGGGCCCGCAGAGGAGGCGCAGGTATGACGCCCGCGACAGCACCACCCATGGCGGTGGGGCGCACCACGATTCTCGGTTGCCCAATCGACGCGATCACCCTCGACGAGACGGTCGCGCGAGTAATGGGGCTGCTCGATCTCGAAGGGTGTCATTCGCAGTTCTCGTTGAACGCCGCCAAGGTCGTCGAGGCGCACCGGAGCAAGGAGCTCCTCGGATTCCTCGAGCGAGCCACGATCGTCAATGCCGACGGCCAGTCACTGGTCTGGGCGGGCAGGCTGCTCGGCGTCCCGCTTCCCGAACGGGTCGCCGGGATCGACCTGCTCGGGGCGCTGCTGGCGGCGATGGAGCGAGAGGGCCGCTCGGCGTACTTCCTCGGCGCCCGCGACGAGGTGCTCCGTACCGCGTGACCCGTATCACGGAGCGGTACCCGCGTTTGCGCGTGGCGGGTTTCCATCACGGTCATTTCCCGCCCGACGAGGATGGAACCGTCGCTGCCGCGATCGGTGAAACGGCTCCGGACGCCCTCTTCGTGGGCATGAGCTCGCCGCGCAAGGAGCACTGGATCGATGCGTGGCAGCCGCTCACGGGAGCCCGTTTCGCCATGGGCGTCGGCGGCTCCTTCGACGTCATCTCGGGCCTGACCAAGCGCGCGCCTGCCCTGCTGCAACGACTAGGCCTCGAGTGGGCCTACCGCACCGCACAGGAGCCCCGGCGTCTCGCGGGCCGCTATGCGAGGACGAACGGCGCCTTCGTCAGGCTCGTCGCCGCGGAACTCGCTCAGAAGCGCAAGCGAACCGGCCCAGGGCGGGCATGACCCCGACACCGAAGATCGTGTACGTCGTCGGCGCGCGGCCGAACTTCGTCAAGATGGCTCCCGTCATCGCCGCGCTTCGCGCGCGCCTTCCGGATGCCGGTCACGTCGATCGTGCACACCGGCCAGCACTACGACCAGGAGATGTCCGACATCTTCCTCGACCAACTCGGCATGCCCGAGCCCGACCACCTGCTCGGTGTCGGATCCGGGATCGCACGCGCAGCAGACGGCGCGCGTGATGGAGCGGCTCGAGCCGGTCCTCGAGGCGCGAGCAACCCGACCTCGTGATCGTTCCCGGCGACGTGAACTCCACGCTCGCCGCCGCGCTCGTCGCCGCGAAGCTCGGGATCCCGATCGCTCACCTCGAGGCGGGACTGCGCAGCTTCGACCGCTCGATGCCCGAGGAGATCAACCGCATCGTCGCCGACGAGTTCTCCGATCTGCTCCTCGCCCATTCGGACGAGGCCCTTGCGAACCTCGGCCGCGAGGGGATCGACACGGCACGTGTGCACCTCGTCGGCAACACGATGATCGACAGCGCTCGTCGCCTGCGAGAGCCGCTTCCGCTCGATGCACGTGGCCGCCTCGATGGGGCTCGAACCGGGCTCGTACGTGCTCGTGACCCTGCACAGGCCTGCGCTCGTCGACGGCCCGCTGCTGGGTTCCGTGATGGACGAGCTCCTGACGGCTCTCCGAACGGGCGCCGGTCGTCTTTCCGGTGCATCCACGCACACGCGCCCGCCTCGACGAGCGTCCCGATCGGAGCGCGGCTCACACTTCTCGACCCACTCGGCTACCTCGAGTTTCTCTCACTCGAGGCCGATGCAGGCGCCGTGCTCACCGACTCGGGCGGCGTGCAGGAGGAGACGTCATACCTCGGTGTCCCGTGCTTCACCCTCCGCAGCTCGACCGAGCGTCCGGTGACGGTGCGGCTCGGCACGAACACGATGCTCGGGCTCGATCCCGCGGCGATCCGCCAGGTGGCGCTGCCCGACGCACCGGTGGAACGCCCGCAGATCGCGACATGGGACGGCAAGGCGGCCGAACGGGTCGCGACCGTGGTCGCCGACTTCCTCGATTCGCATTCGTGATGTCCTGTCCCCGTAACCGCTCACGAGCGCGCACGTATCCTGTGCTCGTGCTCGGGTCGCTCTCAACCCTGACGGTGGGCTGAGACCGTGTGCGGCATCGTCGGCATGGCGGCGGCGGCAGGCTCCGCACCGCCCTCCGAGCGACGTCGATCGACCGCGCAGTCGCGGCCTTGCATCACCGTGGCCCCGACGGGTCCGGGCGTCCACCTCGACGCCCGGGTCGCACTCGGCCACACGCGACTGAGCATCATCGACGTCGAGGGCGGCGCGCAGCCGCTCGCGCAACGAGGACGGCTCGGTCGTGACCGTCTTCAACGGCGAGATCTGGAACCACGCTGCGGCTGCGCGCCGAGCTCGAGGCCGGCCGGCCACCGGTTCCGGACGCGGTGCGACACCGAGGTGCTCGTGCACGGTTGGGAGGAATGGGGGGAAGGGCTGCTCGAACGGCTCGAAGGGATGTTCGCGTTCGCGCTCTGGGACGAACGCGACGGCCGGCTCGTGCTCGCCCGCGACCGCGCCGGGAAGAAGCCGCTCTATGTCGCGGAGACCGAGCGCCGGGGTCGCGTTCGGCTCGGATGCGCGCGCCGTCGCTGCTCGTCGCGGGGCTCACCCGGAGGTCGACCCGGACGCCGTCGCCGGACACCTCTTTCAGCGCTACACGATCTCCCCGCGGACGCTGTTCCGCGGCGTCGAGCGGCTCGAGCCGGGGCATCTGCTCGTCTACGACGGCGTCCGGGCCGTGCGGCGCCCGTACTGGACGCTGGACGTCGACGGCGAGGCCGAGGAGTCGCTCGCTCCCGCGCGACCTGCGGGATCTCCTGCGCGAGGCCGTGCGGGCACGGCTGATGAGCGACGTTCCAATCGGGATCCTGCTCAGCGGCGGCATCGACTCGACCGCGGTGCTCGGGCTCGCGCGCGAAGCCGGCGCGGACGGGATCGACACGTTCACGATCGGATTCGCCGACGCCCTCTACGACGAGCGCGAGCTCGCGCGCCTCGCAGCGGAGCGGCACGGGTCACGGCATCACGAGGTGGTCGTCGACAGCTCGTCGTTCCTCGAGGCCCTGCCGCGGCTCGCCTGGTTCCGGGACGAGCCGATCGCCGAGCCGTCGGAGATCCCGTTGCTGCTGCTCGCGGAGTTCGCGGGCCGGCACGTGAAGGTGGCGCTCGGAGGGGACGGCGGCGACGAGCTGTTCGGGGGCTACCCCAAGTACCGGGCCGAGCGGCTCCTGCGCCTTCGCGGACCGGTGCCGCTCGGCGTGCTCGCGCGCCTGGCCGAGCTCGGGCAGCGGAAGCGCACGCACCGGCGGCTCGGCCGCGCCGCCGAGACGCTGTCGATCGGAGCCGAGCAGCTGCGCTGGGCATCGTGGTTCCGCTCGTTCGCACCGGACGAGATTGCGGCGCTCGTCGCGCCCGATCTGGCCTGGACCGCGACGCCGGACAAGCCTGCTCGAGCCACTCGCACGCAAGCTCGCGCCGTACGCGGGCGTCGACCCCGGCCGCCGGATGCTGCTCGGCGACTTCTCACGTACCTCCCGGACAACATGCTTCTCCGCGCCGACAAGGTGCTGATGGCGGCGTCGCTCGAGGGACGCGTCCCCCTGCTCGACCGCGCGCTCGTCGAACGTGTCAGCAGAGTGCCGGCCGGCGAACGGTTCGGCTGGCGCACGGGCAAGACGCTGTTCCGCGCGGCCGTCCAGGACCTGATGCCGCCCGAGCTGCTCAGTGCCCCAAGCGCGGCTTTCCCGTGCCGATCGCCGGCCTGCTCGTGGGTGACGGAAACAGGCTGCTCGAGCGGCTGCTGCTCTCGGAGCGCGCGCTCGGCCGGGGCCTGCTCGGCCCGACGCCGTCACGGCGCTCGTGCGCGGGCGAGACGCCGGCGAGTGGAGCGCGAGCTGAAGCTCTTCACGCTCGCCACGCTCGAGCTGTGGCTTCGCGCCAACGTCGACACGGGTCACGCTCTCGCCGCCGGCGACCATGTCGGAGCTGCTGGAGGCTGACGGCACGCCGTCGAGAAGCGCGGCGTGACCTCGCGGTCGCGGTACTCGCGGCGCCAGCGAAGGTTGAGGTGCGCGTCGCCCTCGTCTATCGCGCGTTTCACCTGTGCGGCAGCCTGCCGCGGTTCCACGTCGAGCTCGCACGCTATCTCTCGGCGCCGCGGGCACGATGTCCACGTCTACTCGAACTGCCGTCAACACCGAGCGCAGCCTTGCTCCCGCCTGCACGTTCCACAACGTGCCCGTCGAAGCGATCGCTCGCGGCTCGGGCATGTCGAGACGCGAGCTACGGTCATTCGCGCGCGAACGCCGCAGCGCTGCTCGAGCGGAGCCGACTACGACATCGTCCACACGCGCGCGCCGAGCACATGGGTCGCCGACGTGCTGCACGTCCCCGGAGTGCAGCGAGGCGAGGCCGAGCTCGAGGGACGGGAGTGGTGCGCTTGCGCTTGTCCCGGTTGCGCCATCCGGGGAACCAGGCCCGGTTCGCGATCGAGCGTCGCGCAATGCGCAACCCACGAGTCGTGCAGTTTCACACCGATGCGCCCATCGTGCGCGATCATCTCGTCCGCTTCTACGGCATCGACGCCGAGAAGATCCGCGTCGTGCCTCCAGGCATCAACCCGGAGGAGTTCCGTCCCGGCGACCGGCACCTTGCGCGGGAGTTGACCGGTCTGCCGGCCGACGAGCGACCGCTCGTGCTGTTCTGCGGGCACGACTTCGCGCGCAAAGGACTCGACCGCGCGATCCGGGCGACGGCGGCATCACGATTGCACTTCGAGCTCATCGTCGTCGGCCGGAACGGCGATCAGCCCGCCTTCGAGAGGCTGGCAGAGGCTTGCTCCGTGCGGGATCGGGTGCACTTCGTCGGTACTGCGCCGAACGCCTTCCGCTTCTATCAGGCGGCCGACGTATTCGTACTGCCCACGCGCGCTGACATCTGGGGCGTCACCGTGCTGGAGGCGATGGCGTGTGGGATTCCGCCGATCGTGAGCGATGCGGCAGGTGCGGCGACAGCGGTCTCGCACGGTGTCGATGGCTTCATCCTGTCCGAGCCCGCTGCTCCCGAACAGCTGGCGGAGACCCTCGATCTCGTGCTCGGCGATCCCGGGCTCCGGAGAGCGATGTCACCGCGCTGCCGCGAGACAGCGCTCCGCTACACCTGGGAGGAACACGGTCGCACCGTCGAGCGGGAGCTCGAGGCGATCGTGGCGCAGGGAGCGCGCTCTCGCATCGACTAGCTGTCCCGCCCGCAGGCGTCCGCTGCCTGGCGTCTCTCTAGTAGCCGTCCCGGCCGACCACGATCGGGACGGTGCGCAGCAGAAGCTTGATGTCCCACCAGAGCGACCAGTTCGTGACGTACAGATAGTCGAGCTTCACCATCTCGTCGTACTCGATGTCGTTGCGGCCAAGTACCTGCCAGAGGCCGGTGATGCCGGGCGTCAGGTCGAGCCGCCGCCGGGCCCAGCCGTCGATCTTGTCGTCCTCGTAGATCGACGAACGGCCGCGGGCCGACGAGGCTCATCTTGCCCCGCACGACGTTGAAGAGCTGCGGCAGCTCGTCGATCGAGAAACGCCGCAGCATGCGTCCGACGCGCGTCACCCGCGGATCGTCGCGGATCTTGAACAGGGGTCCATCGGATTCGTTGTCGTCGAGCAGGCCCGTCACGCATCTGCTCAGCGCCCAGCGACCATCGTCCGGAATTTGAGGATCTCGAACTGCCTCGTCCTCGCGCCCCATCCGCGCCTGCTTGAACAGCACCGGGCCGCGACTGTCGATCTTGATCGCGACCGCGATGAGAAGGAGTAGCGGCGAAATCAGGATGAGGGTCGGCACGGTCAGGGCGAGGTCGAACGCCCGCTTCGTCGTGCGTGCAAGCCGCGACAGGCCCGCGACCGGGAGCTCGAGCACCGAGATGCCCTCGACGTCCACGATGCCGACGTTGGCGGCGATGATCTCGAAGTACCGGGGCACGATCGAGATGTGCACGTCGCGAAGGCCGGCATTCCGGACGACCTGGAGCACGTCCTCGTGCGTCGAGCGCGAGAATGCGAGCACGATCCGAGTGACGCCGTTCTTGAGGATCGTCTCGACGAGCTCGCTCTCGGCGCCGATGATGGGCACATCCGCGACGTCCGGGTCGAGAGCGGCCGGATCGTCGTCCAGAAAGCCGATCACCTCGACGTTGTACTGAGGGTTCTTGCGAATCTTGCGCACGATCGCCTGGCCCACCCGGCCCGCGCCGATGACGAGCGTTCGCTGCGGATCCGTGGCAAAGGGGATCACCCGTTGCCGGAGGGCGGCGCGCCCCGCCGGGATCAGCACGATGCCGGCGATCCAGAAGAAGACGACGCTGAGGGAGTGCGGCGGCAGCACCCACGGGGCGTGGAACCCGAGCGCGAGTGAGAAGACTGCGAAGCCGACGAGGCCGAGCGACGTGAGGATGTCCCGCACCTCGTCGAGCGTCGAGATGCTGATCTGGCTGCGGTCGCGCTCGTAGAGGCGCTGCACCGAGAAGAGCGCCACCGTGAGCGGGACGGTCACGAGCACCCACCCGAGCGGAGGCAGCGGCTTCGATGGATCGGCGGCGACCGACGCGACGACCGTGGCCAGGACCACCGTCGCGATGTCGCTCAGCACGATGAGACGGACGACCTTCCAGTAGTGCCGCTTCGGCACGGCGCTGCGGATCACGGCTTCTCGCGTGACCGTCTCCCCCGCCGCAGCCGCAGCCGCACGACGATTGTCGATTACCGACATGCTTCTAACCCCTTCTCCCGCTCCGAAGACCGGGCCCCCAATCGGTTCACTTCTTCCCCTCCGGCTGGCCGGCCCCACGATGTGGTCCTGTACCGACATTGTGGTCCCGTACCAGCGTCCCCGTGCTCTTGACACCCTTCCCCCTGGGTGTCGTGCTCCTAAACCTAATCGAGATTGACCCGTTTGGGAATGGCAGCATGTGTGGCGATTGTTCGGATTTTGGTGGCGGCTCGCACGGCTGCCGACCAAAATCAGCGTTGACGGCCTGTCGGGACGATGCCGCGGCCGATCTGACAGCCGACGCTCTATTGAATGGCATGCTGTCTGCCGATGTCATCGACGACGAATCGGCACGCGCGAGCGATGACATGAGCATTGACCCGGACATCCCCGCCGTCCAGGATCCCGGCAGGGCTCCGGGCCTACACGACGACATCGACGCCCGGATCGTCAAGAACTCGCTCTGGGTCGGCCTGAGCTACGGCGGCGGCCAGATACTCGCAATGGTCTCGATGCTCGTGCTCCTGCGGCTGTTGACGCCGTCCGACTTCGGCGTCGTGGCGATCGGCATGACGCTGCTCGGCGTGCTCGCCTACGTGCAGGAGTCGGGGCTCGGCTCCGCACTCGTGCACTTTCGCGAGGATCCCCGCCATACCGCGGCGTCGGCGCTGATCTTCTCCGCGGTCTCGAGTGGCTCTTTGGCCCTCGGGGTTGCGCTGCTCGCGCCGGTCTACACCCATCTCGTGCACTCACCTCAGTCCACCGGCATCGTGAGGGCGCTCTCCGTCGTGCTGCTGCTGCGGGGACTGGCGATCATCCCCGGCGCGATTCTCGAGCGGGCGCTGCTGTTCAAGACGCGTGCCAAGAGCGAGCTCAGTGGCTACATCATGTTGGCGACCGTGTCGATCTCGTGTGCCGCGTTCGGGCTCGGCCCGTGGAGCCTCGTGCTCGGCCAGATCGCGGCCACCGGGACACAGTTGACCGCCGTGTGGCTGCTCGTTCCGTGGCGGCCGCGTCTCCGAGACGCTTCCCGCGCCACCCTCGTCGGCATGCTGCGCTACGGCCGTTTCGTCAGCGCGTCGAACCTGCTCAATCTGATCGGCCTCAGTCTCGACAACCTCACCGTCAGCCGCCAGCTCGGGTCAGGCCCGCTCGGGGTGTACGCCCTCAGCTACCGCCTCGCCGAGATCCCCAACACGGTTATCTCGATTGTGGTGGGAAGGGTCATGTTCAGCGTCTACAGCAGCCTGCACGGGAACCTTGCCGCGCTGCGCCACGCCTACCTCGAGAACCTCAGGCGCACGATGCTGTTCGCCCTCCCCGTCACCCTCGGTATCGGCATCGCCGCCGATCCGATCGTCCCCGCGCTGCTCGGCGACCAGTGGCTCACGGCCGAGACGCCGCTGCGCATACTCGCGCTCTTCGGGCTCGTTCGCCTTATCGCAGGCCCGTCCGGAGAGCTGTTCAAGGGAGTCGGGCGACCGCATCTCGGGGTCGCAGCACCCGCCACGTTCTTCGTCGTCGCACTGTCCAGTCTCGTGATCCTGGTGCCGCGCCACGGCATCGACGGCGCCGCGGCCGCGATGTTCATTGCCGTCGCCGTGGCGGCGTTCGTCTCCACGGGCTTCCTGCTGCGGGTGCTGCAGCTGTCCTTCTTCGACCTCCTACGGGCGATCTCTCTGCCGGCGCTCGTGGCGGCTCCGTTCGCGCTGGCGCTCCTCGCCGTGCTGCCGTTCGCGCTGAAGCTCGACCCGTGGCCGGGGCTCGCACTCCTCGTCGTCACCGGCACCATCGCCTATACGGCATCCGTCGCGCTGCTCGGCCGCGCGCTCGTGCGCCCGATCTGGGCGGCGCTCCGCCATCGCGGAGCCGAGAGCTAGATCAGGCGTGCTGCAGGCGTCGCCGTGGAGCCGGCCGGCAGGCTACCCCGCCTCGATCCCAACGCGCACCTTGCGGCCATAGAACCCCTCTGCGTACCCGGTCGGCGATCTCGACTCGACGCCTCGCAGCCGCATCAAGCCGAGAAACACGTCCTCGGTGAACCAGTGCTTGTCGCGCTGCGTCGCGAAATGCTCCATCAGCAGCTCGCATTTACGCCGTGCGACCCGTTCCTCGACGGGCACGAAGACGTTCGGCGAGCCGAGGTCGCCGTCGTACTTCGGGACCTCGTACTCGAGCAGAAGATGGTCGCGAAACGTGTTCCACGTGAGCTCGCACACGATGCGGTGATCCTGGTGCAGGTCGTGACGGGCGTGCGTGAGCACGAGATCGGGTTCGACGTCCCGCTTCAGCGCTTCGAAGAACTCCTTGACGCTCTCGTCGTGCGGGAAGAAGGCGTCACGGAACGACGCGAGCCTGAGCTCCGACTCGACCCCATCGAGAAACGCACGGGCGCTTTCAGCCGCCTCGTCCGCTCGCGCGCCACCGGCGCTGAGCACGACCCAGACGAGGCGCAACGGCAGGCCCGACTCCGCGAGGCGGAGGATCGTCGCGCCGCATCCGATCTCGATGTCATCAGAGTGGGCGCCGATCGCGACCACCGTGAGGGGGCGTCCGCCAGGCGGCGCCGTCAGCCCGAGCTCGACCACGATGCTAGGAGGCCCGCCGATCGGCGGGGTTGTCGAGCGGAATCGGCTGCTCGGCCTCGGACAAGGCCTCGTCGAGCCGAGGCTCCCAGACAGCCCACGGCGGTCGTCCGTTTTCGGCCATCGACTCGAGATTCTGGCGGTCCTTGAGCGTGTCCATCGGTGCCCAGAAGCCCTCGTACCGGTGCGCCAGGAGGCGGTTCTGCTCGATCAGCCGCTGGAACGGCTCCACGACGAGCTCCTCTCCGGGCCGCATGTAATCGAAGATCTCGTCGCGCAGGACGAAGTACCCGCCGTTGATCCAGATGTCGGAGCGGTGGATGTCCTGGATCGACCGCACACGCTGATCGGGGCCGAGGTTGACGGTATGGAACGTGTAGCTGCTCGGACGGACGCAGAGGAAGCTCGCGACGGCATCCGGGCGCTGCTCGAGCTCACGGACGAGGGTTGGCAGCGGTGCGTCGGTGAGCGTGTCGCCGTAGTGGGCGAGGAACATCTTGTCGCCTTCGAGATGAGGCCGCACGCGGCGTAGCCGCTCGCCCACGTTGGATTGCAGCCCGGTGTCGACGAACGTGATGCGCCACTCGTCCATGTCACGGCGCAGCACGTCGACACGGCCACCCTCTGCGAGCACGAAATCATTGGACAGAGCTTCGTTGTAGTTGAGGAAGTAGTCCTTGATCACCCCTGCCTGATGCCCGAGGCAGAGGATGAACTCGGTGTGTCCGAAATGCGCGTAGTAGCGCATGATGTGCCACAGGATCGGTTTGGGCCCGACCGAGACCATCGGCTTGGGCACCCGTGCGGACGCCTCGCCCATGCGAAGTCCCAGCCCACCGCAGAAGAGTACGACCTTCATCGAGCCCTCTTTTCCTCATCCCCTGCGGGAATCATCCTCGTGCCGAGGTCCCGCTGGTTCGCAGTGTACGACCGAACGCGACCTTGTCGATCCGTTTCGACCCCGGGCCGTCGAACGCCGGCGGGGCGGTCGCGGATCGTCCTCGGCTGCCATCCGATCCTTCTGGATGGGTCCTTCGGCACACCCCGATCATCGCTTGAGCGTCATGCAGGAGCGATGGGCTACGTCTAGCGATTGTCGACCGTGACCGATCCGATCTGGTACGGCCTCCAGACGACGGTGCCGTCGAGCAGCGTGACCGTGAGACCGAGCAGGTGCGTGCCGTTCGTGAGCTTCGTCGTGTCGAGCAGGTGTACGAACGGCGCTGCCGGATCGGTGAAGGTGAGCCGGTTGCCGTCGAGCGCGAACACGACCTGCTTCACCGGGGAGGACGACGTGATCGTCCACCTCACCTTGCCACTCAACGTCTGGCCCGCCTTGATGGTCTGCACGATCCGAGGTGGTCCGGCGGGGCTCACCGCCTGTTTCGGCTTGGACACGAGCGCCGGCTTCGGCTTCTTGGTGCCGGCTTTCTTTGCAACGGCCTTGCCGGCTACAGCCGCCTTCGCAGCCGCGCCGAGCCCCAGCGCGCTGAGCGACGCGACGCGCTCCGTGCCGGCGATATAGACCTCACTCGTGCCGCTCGAATCCTTGCGGTAGTACCCCTGCTTGAGATAGACGGACTGTCCGCTGTACAGCGTCGGCATCCGGGTTTCGGGGACGACCGGGCGCCCGTTCAGCCAGACCTGCGCGCTGCCGGACGCATCGGAAGCCCAGCGTACGTGGAGGGCGAAGTCGTACCAGCGACCACGCACGAGCGGAGCGAGCCTCCATTCACGGCGCACCGGATGGGCCGGGTCGCCACCCCAGATGCGGAAGTGGAGCCATTCCTTCCCGTTGTCGTTCTGGATCTCGAACGAGAACGGGGACGGTCCGTAATTGCCGGAGTGATGCCAGAGCGTGAAGTGGTTCCACCACGTGTTGGGGCTCGAAGTCCCTCCGGGAGCGAAGTAGACGGACCACTTCCAGAAGGACTCGACGCCGGCTTGCTCGCCCGTCGTCTTGAACACCTCTGCCCGCTCCCCGGTCGACCCGACCGGCCTGTCTCCGGGATGGACCACGAATCGAGCAGCCATACCGGCACGGCCTCCCGGAGCCGGAACGACGGTGAATCCACCAGCGTTGGCCTGGACGCCGGTCCACGATCCGGAGCCGTGCGTGAACGAGCCGTTCCACAGCAGTCCCGTTCCCCCTGCTATCGCAGCCGATCCCGTGACGAGCACGGTCAGGGCCGCAACAATCGCGACGCCCCCCCGCATGAGGCGGGAGTGTAACTCCGGCTGACGTGGGTTGGTAGCCACGATGCTCTGGGTGAGCCTGTGCAGGGATCGCCTGGCTCCGGTGGGACGGGATTGTGCACGCATCGTCGCTCCTTTCACGTTCGTCGTAGGTCGGACGTCAAGCCCGTGAGGCGGTGATCGCCGGCACCGGCGCGGCCCGCCAGGGCAACGCCGGTGCCGGCTGGGACGTCAGGGCATGAGCCTTTCGGCAGCCCCTGGGTTCAGGAGCTCCCATTGGTCGAGGCTGCTGTTGTGTGCGGCGAGCCAGCGTGAGAGCTGTCCGCGGGTGTAGATGGCAGTGCCGTTGAGGACCACCGACGCGAGGTCGAATCGCTTGACGACGTCGGGGTGCTCGGTGAGGAAGGCGTCCCAGTAGGGTCGGCCGTGTTCGGCGAAGTACGTACGCAACCCCTCGGGTGTCGTGAAGCCGATCCCCGACCAGCTGACGGGCACCCGCTTGGACAGCATGCGGGCCTGGGTGTGACGGGCTGTAGGGACGGGCTGACCGGCCAGGATCGCGGCTGCTTCGGGGTGCCGCTGCGCCCAGCGCTCGTACGGGACGTGTTGCAGGGCGAGCTCGTGGACCAGCGACGCCTGGTCGTAGAACCGCTGGCTGTTCCATTCCACGTAGGGCAGCGCTGCCTGCGCAACGACCGCGGGGTGTTGCTGGACGAAGCCGGACCAGTTGACGCCGTGCCGGATCAGGTAGGAACGGAACGAGCCGGCGGTCGGGAACAAGCGGCCGTTCCATTCGACCGTGTACTGCTTGAGCTCGAACGGCGGAGCGCTCGTCGGCGTGGTCGGCGTGCTTGCCGGCTGCGTTGCAGGTGTTCCGGCCGCACCGGCGCCGGAGCCAGACGCCGCCGGGGGGGCGGGTGTCGTCGTCCGGGCGGGTGCCGGAGCGGTCGCCGGCTTCGGAGCCGGGGTCGGCGCCGGAGTCGGGGCGGGCTTCGGCGCAGGAGCCGTTGCTGGGACCGGAGCCGGGGTCGGCGTCGGTGCAGGCGCAGGAGCCGAAGCAGGCGCAGGAGCCGGTGCGGGTGCCGGAGCCGGAGCCGGAGCCGGAGCCGGAGCCGGAGCCGGAGCCGGAGCCGGCGCAGGAGCCGGGGCCGGCGCCGGGGCCGGTGCAGGCGCAGGAGCCGGAGCCGGAGCCGGAGCCGGAGCCGGAGCCGGAGCCGGAGCGGGAGCCGGAGCCGGGGTCGGAGCCGGTGCGGGAGCAGGAGCCGGCGCGGGGGCCGGTGCCGGCGCTGGGGCCGCGGATCCCTCGGCGTCCGCAAGGGTCGCCTCACGACGGTAGTCGTCGAGATAGATCGTGTCGTTGCCGTTGTAGCCCGAATAGCCGGGATAGAGACCCATCTCCGTGTACAGCTTCGCGTTGTGGACACCCGTCGAGTCGGAGTACGGCATCGTCGGGATGCCGCTGCGGGTCAGCTGGGGAGTCGACGGCCACGCGTTGCCGCCGGTGCGATTCCAAACCTCGACGAGGCCGTCAGACGCCTCCGAGAAGCGGATGTGCACCACGATGTCGATCCAGGTGTCCTTGGGGTACGGGATCAGGCCCGGGATCGGGATCGCAGACTCCCAGTGACTCCAGCCACTGCCCACCGTGCAGTTCCCGGTAGCGATTCGGAATTGCAGCCTCGTCCCGTCTGTCGTGATCGCAAGCGGGGCGACGCCGCATTTCGAGAGGTTGTACAGCGACGAGGGATGATGCAGCTCCCAGATCAGGTTGCTCGAGATGCCGGGGCTCGGGATGTAGACGGACAGGTGGAAGTAGGAGTCCATCCCGGTCGTCTCGCCTGTGTCGTACTTCGCTGCGAGACAGCGGACGGTCCCGGTGTTGGGCCAGACGTCGGCGCCCGTGATGTTGAAGCGCGCAGAGTGGGTCCCTTCCCGGACGGGGGAGGTGACGACCTGGAACTGGGTCGCAGGATGTGGACATTCCAGCGCACTGAACGGCGCGTACCCTCCCGCCTCCCAGGTGCCGGAGACCTGGCTTGCCTTTGCGTTGGAGGAGGAGGTGGACAGCGCACCGAGCACGGCGGCCGTCACGAGGAGCGCGAGCGTTGCATGAAGTGCGAGTCGCCGACCGAGCTGACGCACGACACTCGGCAGGACATGGGTGTTGAGATGGCGGCTTTGTCTCATGCCTGTCCAATCGGCAGGCCTTTCGAAACCAATGCCACCCGGGCGGGGGAGACGCTCTGAGCGCCTCGGCTGCCCTATCCGCGTGTCCGATGCAGGTACAGGGCGTTCGAGCGTGGACGCGAAAATGTGCCACTTTCCCTCGATGGGGGGAAACCTGGCGCCGTTTGCGGCCTCGGGTTTCAGCCCATGCGGGCCCGTACTGCGGCGGCGGGCACCTGCCTCAGGGTTTTTGGCGCTCCGACGCGGGTGCCATACTCCAGGCATCCCTCGAACGAGGGAATACCGGCGAAAACACCCGCTTGAGATGGGCGCTGCCGGTAGACAGATCCCGATATAGGGGTATAGTCGAAGACATGAACACAAAGCGCACAGCGGCTCTCGTGGCCGGCATCGTGGTCGCGATCGTGGGTGCGCCGGTCGCGGGTGCGAACCCGGTCAGCACGCAATATGACAACCCGACGCCGGTGGTTGTCACCGAACAGCCGATCGTCACACCGACGCCGACCGTTACCACCGTCACGCCGACCGTGACGCCGACCGTCACGGCTCCGAAGGTCAAGGCGGCCAGCGCCAAGGAAGCCGGCACGAAGGCAACCGGTACGGTGAAGAAGAAGGCCAAGCCGGTCAAGGTAGTGGCTGTCAAGCCTGCCGCCAAGCCGGTCGTCGCAAAGCCGTCACCCGTCGCCAATCTCCCGTTCACGGGTCTCGATCTCGGGATCGTGCTCCTGTTCGGTGGTGTCGCAATCGCAGGCGGCCTCGGTCTTCGCCACGTGGCAGCCCGTCGGCGTCACCTCTAGATCGACTCGATCGACAACGCGCGCATAGAGCGCGGGTTCCGGGGAGCTGAGCTTTCCGGAACCCGCGCTCGTTTGCGTGCGCAGCGCATGAGACTCCGGCCTCGCCACCGCGGCGAGGCCCTTCTCGTCTCGTGACCCGGGCGCCGTCCCGCGCTCAGCGCGAGGCGGATGCAGGCTCGGAGTGCTTGCCGTCGAGGAGCTCCGACAGCCACGATTCACCGCGGAAGTGCTCGAGCTGCTCTGCCCGCAGGCGGTCGGCGAGGCGCCCCTTGGGCAACTCGACGTCCGCGTAGCCGATCACCTCGTCCTGCTCGATGTCGCGGAGCAACGTGCACCCCTCCGTAAGACCCTCGGGCAGATACCGATGCGCTCCCATCTCCTCCGTCGAGACAGCCTCGCCGTAGGTCATGTACATGCCGTACGTGTCGAGCGTCTCGCCCGCCTTCAGCGCGCGCTTGGCGACGGCACACACCTCGACGCAGGGGCCGGCCAGCGGTGCAGCGACGCCGTCCCGTAGCAGCACGACGCGAGCGATCGCGAAAGGCACCTCGAAATGCACCAGGTGGTAGGGGATGAAGAACGAGTAGAGCGGCCCCGGGCCCATCTTGTAGAGATCGAGATAGTGGCGCTGCTTCGAATCGGTGTGCTCTGCGAGGCAGTAGACCTTCGTGTGAGGCGTCCCGACCACGTAGTCGACGATGCCGCCGAGCTCACGGAGCTGATCGACGTCGTAGAGCTCGCCGATCTGCATCACGTCCCCCCGGTACTCGAGACCGCGTGACATGCCTCGCTGCAAGACCGTGAATCCCGTCGCGTTCGCAGCGATCGCCTGCTCGAACGAGATCTTCGAGCCGTCGGCGAACGAGGTCACCATGGACGGCGCCTGACCCCACTGCTCCGCGAAGCCTTTCTGCGTCGTCGGGTTGCGATAGGGATCCTGTAGACCCTTGACGTTGCCGACGACGCGAGGCTCGAGCCCGAGGCCCTTGACCCAGCGAAAGAGGTTCATCTGCACGCCCGGCTCGTCGCCGTCGCACGCGGACATGATGACGCCGTGACGCTCCGCGTAGACCTGGAGGATGGGGCCGATGGTGGCGTCGATCTCCGCGTTCATCAGCACGACGTCCTTGCCGTGCGCGAACGCCTCGAGCACGACGTTCGCCCCATATTCGACGTCGCCCGTGATCTCGCAGATCACGTCGACCTGCTCGCTGCGGCAGAGCAGCATCGGATCATCTGTGAAAACGGCGCCTCCGGCGCGGATTGCGTCCTCGAGCGCGTCCTGGGTCGTTGCCTCGACCGGCTCGAGCCCCGCATAGCGCAAGGCTGCGGCGGCGCGGTCCGGATTCCGGTTCGAGATGCCTACGAGGCGCATCCCGGGAACGCTGTTCACGATCTGGTTTGCGAGACCCTGTCCCATGAACCCGGCGCCGACCATGCCGACGCGGATCGGGTTTCCCTGTTCCGCGCGGGCGCGAAGCGCCGTGTCGACGATGATCACGAGCCCACCTCCACTCCAACGGCCATGCGGCGGCGGATGTCGTCCTCGACCTCGTCGAGGAGCTTCCACTCGGTGTCCTTCTCGGAGATGACCGCAACCGGCAGCGGCCATTTCAGCGCCAGCCGCGGATCGTCGTACGCGAGCCCGCCCTCCGTCTCGGGAGCGTAGAACTCGCCGACGTGATAGCTCGTCTCGGTTTCGTCGACGAGCGTCTGGTAGCCGTGCGCGAACCGCTCCGGCACGTACAGCGCCCTGCCGTTCTCGGCGCTGAGCTCCGCCGAGATGCTCTGGAGGAAGGTCGGGCTCTCGGGCCGCAGGTCGACGATGATGTCGACGATCGCGCCGCGTGTCGCGCGCACGATCTTCGTCTCGGGCTTCGGCGGAAACTGGAAATGCATGCCGCGCAGTGTCCCGGCCACGTTGTTGAAGGCGACATTCGCCTGCGCGATCACGGGCTTGAGGCCGTGCTCTGCGAACTCGTGCTGGCAGAACGCACGCGCGAAGTAGCCGCGCGAGTCCTCACGCCGCTCGGGGTCGATCAGAAAGGCGCCGGACAGCGCCGTCTCGGTGAAGATCACGTGCTCTCCTTGGTCACGGAGGAACGCTCATAGACGAACGGGAACGCCGGCCTCCGTACGCCACCGGAGCTCGTCGTCGAGGCGGCCGGCTTCGATCAAGGTCTTCAAGCGCGAGAGGCGGATGAAACGGTCTCCCGAGAACATCGCGGCATCCATGCCGGCGTCCCGGTAAGCAGCCACCAGTTGCTCCGCCCCGCGCGGCGCGTCCCAGGCGGGCTCGAAGCCGCCGAGCGTCTCGGCGATCTTCGAGAAGTCGACTCGATAGCTGCGGGGGTCCGCACCTGCCCCCTCGGCAAACTCCACCTCGACGTCTCCGACCGTGTCGGCGACGACGAGTGCGAGGTCGCGCACGAGGTAGTTGGCGTCGGAGGCGCCTGCGTTGAAGGCTTCGCCGTGAATCTCCTCGCGCGGGGCGGCGAGGACGGCAGCCATTGCGAGTGCCATATCCTCGACGTGGATCAACGGGCGCCAGGCGGTGCCGTCGCTTTGCAGCCGTACCGCCCCGGTCGTGAGTGCCCAGCCGACGAGGTTGTTCAGCACGATGTCGAGCCGAAGCCTCGGGGAGGCGCCGTAGGCGGTGGCAAAGCGGAGCGCGACGGGCGAGAAATCGTCGCTCACGAGCTCCGCCAGATCCCGCTCCGTCCGGGCTTTGGACTCGGCGTACGCGGTCAACGGAGCCAGCGGGGCGGTCTCGTCGATGGGTGCGTTCGATCCTGCGGCCCCGTACATGCTGCAGGAGGATGCGAACACGAACCGCTCGACTCCGCGGGCACGGGCGAGCTCTGCGAGCCGAACGCTGGCCTCGTGATTGATCGCGTAGGTGAGGTTCTCGTCGAGCTCGCCGATGGGGTCGTTCGACAGCGCGGCGAGATGCACGACCGCGTCGAACCCGTCCAGGTGCTCCTCTGCAACGTCGCGCACATCCAGCCGCAGGTCCGGCTCGGGCGTGACCGCGGAGCCGAGGTCGCACCCTTCGTAGAGGGCGGTGTCCAGGCCGACCACGTCGTGGCCCGACGCTGCGAGCACACCGCGAGCGACGGATCCGACGTAGCCGCTGCTCCCGGTCAGGAGTACGCGCATACCACTCATCCTACTGAGGGGGTCGGCATTGAGAACCCCTTCCTCAAGTCGCAAATTGCGTTTGTTGCCTCGACCTGGGACGTCCGCGGCGCAAATGGCGCCGTATGGAAGAGAAGGTGCTTCCTAGTCGACGCGGCCGAGCAAGACGCAGCCGTTGTGGCCGCCGAGGCCCATCGCGTTCGACAGGGCGATCTCGAGCTCGACCGGGCGTGCGTCATTCGGCACGTAATCCAGGTCGCAGTCCGGGTCGGGGTTCCGGTAGTTGATCGTCGGCGGCAGAACGCCGTGATGCACCGCCAGCGCACACATCATCGTCTCTACCGCTCCAGCCGCACCGAAGCAATGGCCCGTGACGGATTTCGTCGACGAGACTGCCAGTTCGTAAGCGTGATCTCCGAACACCTGCTTGATCGCGCGTGTCTCTGCCAGGTCGCCCTGCGGCGTCGAGGTGCCGTGCGCATTGATGTAGCCGACGCGCTCGGGGGCGATCCCGGCCCTCGCAAGCGCCGAGCGCATCATCTCCGAGACTCCGATCGACTCCGGATCGGGCTGGGCGAGATGATGCGCGTCGTTCGAGGCCCCGTACCCGAGCACCTCTGCGTAGATCGTGGCGCCGCGCGCAGCCGCGACATCGAGGTCCTCCAGCGCGAGAACGCATGCCCCCTCCCCCATGACGAATCCGGCGCGCGTGGCATCGAACGGGCGCGAGGCGAGCGTCGGGTCGACGTCCTCCGCGACGAGCCCGCGCATCGCACAGAAGCCGGCCAGGATGAGGGGGTGGATGCACGACTCGGTGCCGCCGGCGAGGACGACGTCGGCGTCGCCGCGGCGGATCATCTCGGACGCCTCCCCAATGGCCGTGGCGCCGGTCGCGCACGCGGACACCGGGGCGTAGTTGGGGCCGCGCAGGCCGAGCTGGATCGCGATCTGGCCGCTCGCAGTGTCGACGAGCACGGAGGGCAGGAAGAAGGGCGAGACGCGATCGGCGCCGCGGTCGAGCAGGATGCTGTGCTGTTCGACGATGCCGGGGATGCCGCCGATGGCCGACCCGACGACGACGCCCACGCGCGAGGCATCGACGCCTTCCACGGCCGCTTCGTTCCATGCCTGCTGTGCTGCGGCGACGGCGAAGAGGACGTTGCGCTCCATCCGTCGCACCTCCTTCGGCGGCGCGACGGTTTCCGGGTCGAACCCCTTGACCTCCGCTGCGATGCGCACCGGAAACCCACTTGCGTCGAACGTCTCGATGAACCCGACGCCGCTTCGGCCCGCTACGGCCGACTCCCAGGTCGTCTGTGCATCGAGCCCGATCGGCGTCACAGCTCCGAGCCCGGTGATGGCGACGCGTCGCATGAGCGCCCAAGCGTAGTACGTTGCGCCACGTGGCCGACGCACGCGAACGCCCCGGAGAGCTCGATCCGCTCGTGCCGTTCCCGCCCATGGAGGCAGAGCTCGTACGCGAGGTGCCGTCGGGAGAGGGCTGGAGCTACGAGCCGAAGTGGGACGGATTCCGCGGAGTGCTCGAGAACGTGGGCGGCGAGCTGCGGCTCTGGTCCCGCAACGGGCGTCCGCTGCTCCGCTACTTCCCCGAGCTCCGCCCGCTCGGCGAGCTGCTGCCGCCGCGCTCCGCAATCGACGGTGAGATCGTGATCGAGCGGAACGGGGCGATCGACTTCGACGCCATGCAAATGCGGCTCCACCCTGCGGAGAGCCGCGTCCGCAAGCTCGCGGCAGAGATTCCGGCGCGCTTTGTCGCGTTCGACGAGCTGCTGTGGGAGGGCGACGAGGTGTGGCGCCTCCCTCTCGTAGAGCGGCGCGCGCGGCTCGAGCAGGACGCGCGCGCGTTGACCCTCTCTCCCGTCAGCGCCGATCCTGCGCAGGCAGCTGCCTGGCTGAGGCAGCTCGAAGCTCTCGGCCTCGACGGCGTCGTGGCCAAGCGATTGGACCGTCCCGTCGAGCCCGGCGGACGCGGCGCCGTGGTGAAGGTGAAGCCCGAGCGCACGGCTGACTGCGTGGTCATCGGAGTGCGCTGGAAGTCACGGCCGGACCTGATCGCCACGCTGCTGCTCGGCCTCTTCCGGGACGACGGCGAGATCGACTACGTCGGCTCTGCCGCAGTCGCTGCAAGCCGGCATGCGCCGATTGCCGAGCAGGTGTTCCCGCTGCTGGAGGAGATGCAGGAGGGCCGGGTGTCCGAGCCGAACCGCTGGGGCGGCTCGGGCCTCGAGGAGCAGCCGCTGCGGCCCGAGCTCGTGGCCGAAGTGCGCTACGACAAGGTGCAGGGGCAGCGCTTTCGCCACGGCACGAAATTGCTCCGCCTGCGCCCTGACAAGGACGCCCGCGACTGTACGTGGCAAGAGCTCCGCGTGCCGCCCGACCCGACGGTTCCGACGATCGCGGCCCTTCTCGACCGGTAGGTTGGCGCTGACGATGTCTCATCTGCCGCCGCCGCTTGCCGGCAGGGTCTGACCGAGGAGTCGCTGTTGCAGCCCCCCGTACGCGATCACACGTCGATGTCGAACGGCAACAGGTTCAAGTTGGGCCTGTTCGCGGCGAACTGCTCGTCGGGCATGGCTGTCACCACCGTGCCGGAGCGGTGGGACGCGTCCTGGGAATCGAACCTGCGGCTCGCACGGATGGCCGATGAGGCCGGCATCGAGTTCATGCTGCCGATCGCTCGTTGGAGGGGATACGGGGGCAGCACCGATTTCGAGGGATCGACGCTCGAGACGATCACATGGGCCGCCGGGTTGCTCGCCAACACGAAGCAGCTGACGGTTTTCGGCACGGTGCACGCTCCACTCGTGCATCCGATCTTCGCCGCCAAGCAGATGGTGACGGTGGACCACATCAGCGAGGGGCGCTTCGGCCTCAACGTCGTCTGCGGCTGGAATCAAGACGAGTTCGACATGTTCGGCATCGAGCAGCGACCGCATGACGTGCGCTACGACTACGGCCAGGAGTGGCTCGACGTCGTGCGGGGCGTCTGGCGCAACGAGGCTCCGTTCGACTACGAGGGAACGTTCCTCGAGCTGCGGAACATCGTGGGCGACCCGAAGCCTTACGGTGGGACCGAGCCGGTATTGATGAACGCAGGCTCGTCGGGGGCGGGACGCTCGTTCGCGGCCCGTAACTGCGACTTTCTGTTCACGGTGCTGATCGACCCCGAAACAGGGACACAGGACGTCAAGGACATCAAGCAGCTCGCGCAGGGATTCGGCCGGGAGGTGAACGTGTTCACCACCACCTATGTCGTCTGCCGCCCGACAGACGAGGAGGCGCGGGCGTATCACCACCACTACGTCGACGACAACGCCGACTGGGATGCCGTCGACAAGCTGATGGAGCTGCAGGGCCTGCACGCCCAGTCCTTTCCGCCCGAGGCGTTCCAGCTGTTCCGCGATCGCTTCGCGGGCGGCCACGGCGTCTACCCGATCATCGGCAGTCCCGACACGGTCGCGGCGGAACTCGAGTGCATCCAGGGCGCCGGCTTCGTCGGCGCGACCCTCTCGTTCGTCAACTATGCGGATGAGCTGCCGTACTTCGCCCAGGAAGTGCTGCCGCGGCTCGAGGCCAAGGGGTTGCGGGTGCCGACCGCCTGACACGAAACAATTCGGCGCGTGGGATCGCGTCTTCGCCTTGCCCTGATCGGGGTACTCACGCTGCTGCTTGTCGGACGTACCGACACGACGGCCGCCGTGACGCCGGCGCCGTTGCCGCACGTAACGCTGATCGGAGACTCTGTGCCGGAGCCGATCCAGGACGTGCCGGCGGCACGCAGCGCCCTCGCGCAGGGCATCGAGCTCGACGTGCAGGCGACGCCGTGCCGAAAGCTCGTCGGCGCGAGCTGCCCCTTTCTCGATGTCCGACCGCCCACTGTGATCGAGCTCGTACAGGCACTGGGCCCGCGCCTGGGGCAGACGGTGATCGTCTCGGTCGGCTACAACGACGACCCCGCCCGGTATGAGATCAGCATCGAGCAAGCCCTCGACTCGCTGCAGAGCGCCGGCGTGACGCGGGTGCTGTGGGCGACGCTGAAGGTCGACCGGAGCTCGTACGCCGACATGAACGACGCCCTCCGCAGCACGGCCGAGAGGCATCCCGAGCTGACCGTGATCGATTGGGACAGCGTCTCCAAGGGACATCCCGAGTGGTTCCAGCCCGACGGGCTGCACCCGAACGCAGCCGGTGCCGTCGTCATGGCGCACCTCTTCCACGACGCGCTCGTCGGCCTCGGGATCCCCGCCGCGCAGGCGGAGCTCCGCGTGGCGACGGCGTCACTGCCGCGCGGGCGCGTCGGCGGCCGCTACGCGGCAACCCTGCACGCTGCCGGCGGGACGCCTCCCTACCGCTGGAGTCCGGTCGTCACGCCTCCGCGTGGTCTGCAGCTGACGACGGCCGGGCATCTCATCGGCGTTCCGACGACAGCTTCCGCCCGGCTGCTGAGCGTTCGCGTCGCCGACTCGAGCGGTTCCACCAGCATGGCGCGCTTCCCACTTCGGATCACCTCACGGGAGACCCGCTAGTCCGAGGGCAGGTCCCGCCGGATGCTCGTTCTCGAGTCACTCGCCGGCCGACTGCCCACCGCGGCGCGCACGCGACGGTTGCACCCGTGGCGGCTCACCGGGCATTTTCGGGAAGTTCGGCGGATAGGGAGCCTCACCGACGCCTGCTGCCTCGTCCCGCTCGACCCACTCGAGCAGCACGCGCAGGTCGCAGACCGACGCGTCGATGCCTGCGTGCAGATCGCCCCGGGCGGCGAACAAGCCGGGCATCGTCGCGAGGGTGAAGTCCTCGGTCTCGACCTGCGCAAGCTCGTCCCAGCCGAAGGGCGCGGAGACCGCTGCGTCCGGCCGCGCGCGCACCGAATACGCAGAGGCGATCGTGCGGTCGCGCGCATTCTGGTTGTAGTCGATGAAGACCTTTGCGCCCCGCTCCTCCTTCCACCACGCGGTCGTCACTCGCTCCGGCGCGCGGCGCTCGATCTCACGCGCGAAGGCCAGCGCGCACCGGCGCACGACGGGGAACTCCCAGTTCGGCTCGATCCTGCAGGCGACGTGAATGCCGCGGTTGCCGGACGTCTTGGGCCAACCCGTGTAGCCGATCTCGGCGAGCGTCTCGCGAACGACCACCGCCACCGCCTTTGCGTCCGCGAACTCGGTACCGGGTTGCGGGTCGATGTCGATGCGGAGCTCGTCGGGGTGCTCCGTGTCGCTGCGGCGGGAAGGCCAAGGATGAAAGTCGATCGTGGCGAGATTCGCGGCCCAGATCACCTGTGCCACCTCTGTCACGCACAGCTCGTCGGCATGGCGGCCCGACGGAAAGCGCACGCGCGCGGTCTCGATCCAGTCTGGGTGCTTCTCCGGCACGCGCTTCTGATAGATCGCCTCGCCTCCGATCCCGTCGGGGAAGCGCCGGAGCTGTGTCGGCCGGTCGAAGAGCGCCCGCACGATGCCGTCGCCGACGGCGATGTAGTACTCGGCGAGATCGCGCTTGGTATACCCGCGTTCCGGGAACAGCACCTTGTCGGGGTTCGACAGCTTCACGATGCGCTCCCCGACCTCGAGCTCGACGAACGGCGAGGCCACGCCTGCACCGTATCTGCCTGGGCTGTTGCTGCCACCGCCCACTGACGTGTTGGATGGGGAAGGGCTACCGGCTCCACATCGGCACGAAAGAGGCTCTCCGCCTTGCCGGGGTCTCCACAGGCACCTAGGACGAGATGCGATACCAGGCGGCGCCCGCCCTCGCAGCCTGACCGACGCGCGCTTCCTCCGGTGCTTCCGGTCGCTCTCCCTCGGAAACGGCCCCGGCCAACGGCTCGGCACGGTCCGCAGGCACACCCACGAGCCGCAGGCCACGAACGTGGACGTCCGGATAAAAGTCGAAGTCGACCACGCGCCCGGCAGGATCCCCGGCGAGCACGATCGTCCCGAGATCGGCCACCCGGCGCACTGCGTCGACGATCACGTCCGGATCCCCCGTCAGATCGACGACGGCCGCCGGCGCATCCTCGGCGAGGCGGTGCGATCCGAGATCGCTTCGGATGAGCCATGCCACCGCACCGGCTCCGACGACGTCCACCGCTCCCTCGACTCCGGCGAGCGCGTCCCTCACCGGCGCCGCCAACAGACAGAGCGCGCGCAGGCCTCCGTCGTCGGCCGGGGCTGCGTCCGGAACGACCAACGCTTCGATGACCGCCTCGCCCTCCTCGGGCAACTGGTCAGCGTCGACGTAGGCCACCGAGCCGGTAGCGAGTGGGCCCGCGAAGATCACGGTCCCGTCGGCGACGACGACCCTCATCGCTGCAGCCGCCGTCCGATCGCGAGCACGATTCCGTCCAGGACCTCTCCTGTTCCGATCGAGCCACGGACCTCGGACAGGATTGCCGCGTGATAGTCCCGGAACTCCGCGTCCCGGAACCGGCCGGCCTTACGTCCGAGCAGGGCGGCGTAGTCGAACACACGCGCAGCCAGGCGCCGTCGGTACTCGTCCTCCGACAGGTAGATACGGCCGTACTTGACGAGCAGGCTGAGCTGTCCCGGCGGTTCTGCGCCGACACGCCTGTAGTAGGACGATTCCGCCCGATCGTGGCGGCGCGTGTACGTCAAGACCTGATGGACAAAGCCGAAATCGCTCTCCTGCAGCAGCAGGTAACAGACTTCCTGGTCCAGTTGAAACGGGTTGTCGAGCGGGTAGAACTCTGGTCGGGCGCGGACGAGATCGGCACGGTAGAGAACAGATGACGGCGTGCCGAGCAGGTATCCCCATGGCCGTCCGAGGAGCTGAGCGCGACAGAGGTCGCGCCCCGGTACGACCTCGAGCGTGATCGGGAGCCCGTCGAGCGTGACCTCGGTGCCTTCGAGCCTGTACGCACCGACGATCCCGACGGTGGGGTTGGCGGCTGCGACCGCGACCATGCGCGTGAGACAGTCGGGAAAGAGCCAGTCGTCGGCGTGAACGACCTTCACATATGCACTACTCGGTGAGATCTCGAGCAACGCGCGGTTCGCATTGGAACCGGCGCCGACGAACTCGTCTGGACGCAGGAGCCGAATGCGCGAATCCCGCTCCGCGTAGCTCGTCACGATCTCCGGCGTCGAGTCGGTCGAGCAATTGTCGACGACGATGTACTCGAAATGCGCGTACGTCTGCGCAAGGGCGCTCTCGACGCACTCGGCGATGTACGCCTCAGAGTTGTAGACGGGCGTGACGATGCTCACGAGTGGTTCATTGTTCATGGTCGATCGGAGTCGTCGCCATTGAGCTTTGACCGGGCGATCGCGTCGTCGAGCAGGTCGCGCGGCCGGATGGGAATGCCCTCCTCGGCCGACCGGTACGCCGCCTCGACGAACGCCTGGACCGCCAGCGCCCCGTCGATGTCGACGTCGGCGCGGATGCCCTGATCGACGGCGGTGGCGAAACGCGTGACGAATGCGGTTCGGAGCGGTGCGGACGGCAGCCCGGCCAGAGCGTGCCAGCGACCTGCGCGCAGACCGGCCGTGCCCTTGAGCGAGAACGCCTCCGGTCCTCCCTCGACCGACACATGCCCGTTGTTCCCCCAGAGTCGCAGCTCGGTCGACTCACGGCCTTCCCACGTGCCGGGAACGGCCGAGCAGCCGAACAGGGAGCCGACGGCCCCGTTGGCATAGCGAATCGAGACACTCACCGAATCCTCGACCTCGGCGTCCCTGTCGACGCTCGCGATGAATGCCGAGACTGTCTCCACATCCGTGTCGGCGAGGAGGAGCCCGAGGTCGACGTAGTGACTGAGGTTCATGATCAGGACGCCGCCGCCTGCCCGCTCGCGCGACGCACGCCAGTCAGATACGGCGCGACCGCTGAACCCACCATGCCAGTACGACGGTGGCTTGTCCGAGAGGAACGTCGTCAGCGTCCCCTCGAGCGTGCCGAGCATTCCCTCGGAGATCAGCCGGCGCGCTGCGAGTACGCCCGGGGCGTACCGATGGGGGAAGCACACGGTCAACGACACTCCTGCGGCGCGGGCGGCGGCGGCCATCTCCACGGCGGCGGCAAGCGACTGGGCGGGCGGTTTTTCGACGATGACGTGGTGTCCGGAGCGGGCAGCCTGCATCGCGAGCGGCGCATGAAGATCGTGCGGCACCGCCAGAAAAACGGCGTCCACGTCATCCCGGGCGAAGACATCCTCGGCGGACGGGACCGCGTCGACGCCGTGACGCAGCGCGAGTTCTGCGGCGAGCGCCGGCAGTGGATCGAAGCAGGCGACGAGTTGGGCGTTGGGCGCCTGGGCAACGGCCGCCGCGTTCTGCTCGCCGATGTCTCCGCAGCCGAGCAACGCGATCCGGAGCATTCCGGATGCTCCGGCGAGCGGATCGTCGACGAGTTCGCCGGCAACGCCGCGGCCCAGCTTGAGCGGCTTGTCCCGAAAGCCGACACCCCGCGCCGCAAGATCCGGAAGATGTAAATGGCTCCGCCGGGCCCGGCGCTCTGTGTCGGCGAGCCGGGTCCAGTCGAATCGCGCTGCCGTAATGCTGCTTTGCCCCGGCAGGGCCCGGTAGAACGCCGGTGCGTCGCGAGGGTCGAGGTCGACATCCACGAGATCGTCGACGCGAACCGAGCCGTCCGCGAGCTGAGCGAGGAAAGCGGATGCCTCACGGCCGACCGCGAGCGTGGTCGAGGGTTGATTGCGAAGAAGCGTCGAGATGTGAGCCCCGACGACAGTGAGGCCCCGGGCGCGGAGCTCGGCGAACGGCGCGTCCTTCGTCACTCCACGAGGCGACCCGAGAAGTACGATTCGCCCCCCTTGACGAGCCGCTGCGACAGCGTCGACCAGTGCCTGCGGGTCGCCGGTGGCATCGATCACGACATCGGCACCGATGTCGTCGAGCGCGGCTCCTTCGCTGATCGCGCGGAAGTCGGAGGCACCTCCCGCCCGCGCCACCGGCTCGCGGCGCCTTGACCGGGCGACCGCCGTCACGTTCCCAGCGCCTGCCGCCACGGCGAGACGAAGCGCGAGCGCGCCGATGATACCCGAGCCGAGAACGCATACGGATTGCCCGTGCCGGATCTCGGCCGCATCGACGCCACGGCGAGCGATGACACCGAGCTGCACGAAGGCGGCGTCGCCGAGTGGGACACCGTCGGGGACGGAATACACGGCCGCAGCCGGCGTGGTGACGACCGAGGCGTGGTTGACCGCCGCTGCCACTCGATCGCCGGCGACGTAGCCTGAGTTACGGCCGGCCGCAACGACGACACCCGCTGCCGAGTACCCCGGGCGGTAGGGGTACTGGATCCGTGCTGTCCCCGCACCCGAATAGGTGGAGCGCTCGGTTCCGGTGCTGACGATGCTGGCTGCGATCTCGATCGTGACCTCGTCCGGTCCCGGGCTGCTCATCTCCACGGGAAGCAGCTCGCAACGGCCGGGATGCGTCCAGATGACCGCGTGCGCGCCGATGACCTTTCGGCCCCGGGCGATACCGGCCCGCGCATTGAGCCACCACCAGGCTTCGCGCTTCGCGTCTCGCATCCGCTGGTCCGAGTAGCCGAGCCGGCCGAAGGCGACCGACGCCCGGTCGTTGAGCCGATCTTTCATGCTTCCGCCTGACCTCACACGCAAGACGCTACCTCACGTTTCTCTCGGTGCTCTCGAGCAGGACCCCGAGCGCGGAGAGCCCCAGAGGCAATCGCGTATCCTCGGCGAGATCCTTGATGCGGTAATTCCATTCGCCCGAGCCGGCGAGATCGCGCCTGGTCTGCCCGCCCTTGCGGGAACAGCACCTTGGCGGGGTTCGACAGCTTCAGGATGCGTCTCCCCGACCTCCAGTTCGACCGACGGCGACACCACGCCTGCACCGTATCTGCCCGGGCGGCTGCCACTATCCAAAATGAAGTGATGCCCCGGGGTGTGGTACGCTCGCCCCCGTTTCGGGATTCGGACAGAGGAGATCCGCCACATGCGCAAGGCGCTCGTCATCAGCTTCAGCCTCGCGGCCGCGCTCATCGTTGCGGCGACCGCCGGCGGCTACACCACGTCCCCAGCGGGCGGGTCCGCGATCCCGGGTTGCGCCGCGGGGAGCCTCGACGTGCTCGACGCAGGGACGCTCACGATCGGCGCCGATAACCCCGCCTTCCCGCCCTGGTTCGGCGGGGATCAGAAGACGAAGCCGTGGAAGGTCAGCGACCCATACAGCGGAAAGGGCTACGAGTCCGCGGTCGCGTACGCCGTCGCCAAGCAACTCGGCTTCGCGAAGGCCGACGTGAAGTGGACCGTCGTGCCGTTCACCAACTCGTTCCGGCCCGGCAAGAAGTCGTTCGACCTCTACATCACGCAGGTCTCGTACACGCCCGCACGCGCGAAGGCCGTTGATTTCTCGAAGGGCTACTACTTCGTCAACCAGTCGCTCGTGGCCCGCAAGGGCAAGCCGATTGCGTCGGTGCGCTCGATCGCCGGATTCAAGTCGTACAAGCTCGGCGCCCAGATCGGAACGACGAGCTACGACTACATCGTCAACGTGATCAAGCCGAGCTCGAAGCCGCTCGTGTACGACACGAACGATGCCGCGGTGCAGGCGCTCAAGACCGGACAGATCGACGGGCTCGTCGTCGACTTGCCGACTGCGTTCTACGTCACCGCCGTGCAGGTGCCGGACGGCAAGGTCGTGGGCCAGTTCGCATCGACCGGAACGAAGGAGCGGTTCGGCATCGTGCTACAGAAAGGCAGCAGCCTGACGGCTTGCGTAAACAGGGCGCTCGACCGGCTCTGGGCGAACGGGACGATCAAGAACCTCCAGCGCATCTGGCTCGCCAAGGCGACCGGCGCGCCCGTCCTCAAGTAAGGCGCTGGCCGGGAGCCGCAGCTCGCGGATCCTCGGCGGCGCGACCGCCCCCGTCTCGCGAGAGACGCGGGCGGTCGCGATCGCCCTCCTCTCCACGGCCGTATTCGTCGCGGCCGTCGCGCTCGTCGTCGCGCGGTCACCGGGTTGGGACTCGTTCAAGGCCTACTTCCTGGACTGGGAGATCTACCGCGACAACTTCCATGAGGTCCTGTCCGCGTTCTGGGTCAATGTGAAGCTGTTTTGCGTCGCCGAGCTGATCATCCTGCCGGCGGCGCTCCTTGTCGCGGTGCTGCGCTCCCTGCCCGGCCCGGTGTTCTTCCCGATCCGGGCGCTCGCGATCATCTATGCCGATCTGTTCCGCGGCATCCCGACGATCCTCGTCATCTTCATGCTCGGCTTCGGTATGCCGGCGCTCGGTCTCTCGTGGGTGCCCGACTCGCAGTTCTTCTGGGCCGTTGTCGCGTTGGTGCTCGTCTACACCGCGTACGTCTCCGAGGTCTATCGCGCCGGGATCGATTCGGTGCATCCGAGCCAGGAGGCCGCCGCACGCTCACTCGGCCTGTCCCGGAGCCAGTCGCTGCGCTTCGTCATCCTGCCCCAGGCGGTGCGGCGCGTGATCCCACCGCTTCTCAACGACTTCATCGGCCTGCAGAAGGACACAGCGCTCGTCGGGTCGCTGGGCGTCGTCGAGGCCTTCAAGCAGGCGCAGATCGACCAGTCGGCGACGTTCAACGGCACGCCGTATCTGATCGCGGCGACGCTGTTCGTCGCGATCACGATCCCGCTCGCGCGCTTCACGGACTGGCTCGTCGCACGCGACCGCGGCCAGCGGCAGGCGGGAAGGCTCGCATGAGCGACGCGCTTCGGGTGGAGAGCCTCCACAAGTCGTTCGGCAAGCTGGAGGTGCTGCGCGGGATCGATCTCGCCGTTGCCGAGCACGAGGTCGTCTGCCTCATCGGTGCGTCCGGATCCGGCAAGTCGACCCTGCTGCGCTGTGTCAACCTGCTCGAGCCGATTCAGGCAGGTCGCATCGTCGTCGGCGGCGAGGAGATCACTGCTCGCGACGTGGACATCAATGCGGTGCGGCGCCGCATCGGCATCGTCTTCCAGTCGTTCAACCTCTTCCCGCACATGTCGGTACTCCGGAACGTGACGCTGGCACCGCGGCAGGCGCTTGGCCTGCCGCGTGCCCAGGCGGTCGCCGAGGCGACAGCGTTGCTGCAGCGATTCGGCCTGGCCGACAAGCGAGACGAATTCCCCGACCGTCTCTCCGGCGGGCAGCAGCAACGCGTCGCGATCGTGCGCGCGCTGGCGATGCAACCCGATCTGCTGCTGCTCGACGAGGTGACGAGCGCCCTCGACCCCGAGCTCGTGGCAGAGGTGCTGGACGTGATCCGCGAGCTCGCTGCCGGTGGGATGACGATGGTGATCGCAACGCACGAGATGAGCTTTGCGCGCGACATCGCGAACCGTGTCTGCTTCCTGGACGACGGCGTCATCCTCGAGGAGGGCCCGTCCGCACAGATCTTCAGCGCACCGCGCGAAGCTCGCACCCAGCAGTTCCTGCAGCGCATCGTCGCCGCCGGCCGGCTGTAGTAGTCGCGCAAGGTCGGGATTCGCTAGCGCGAATCCCGACCGCGCAAGAATCCCTGAAGGGGCCGGCCCGCCGGCCTTACTCCAAGTAGTCGCGCAAGGTCGGGATTCGCTAGCGCGAATCCCGACCGCGCAAGAATCCCTGAAGGGGCCGGCCCGCCGGCCTTACTCCAAGTAGTCGCGCAAGGTCGGGATTCGCTAGCGCGAATCCCGACCGCGCAAGAATCCCTGAAGGGGCCGGCCCGCCGGCCTTACTCCGACCAACGTGGTCTCGTGCGCATTGGCCGGGCAAGGCCGGGACGCCACGTACTTCGACCAACCTCTTCTCCTGCCCATGGCATGGTCGCATTGACGTCGCCTCCCGTCGCTTCGCGTCGAGCCATGTTTTGGAGCTGGGCGGATGCAGAGGTTCCGCCCGCTCCGACGAGTACGCTGTGCAGGTGATTCAGGAGCCACAGCGCATCGACTTCTCGATCGAGCCGCTCGACGAGTATCTCGTCATCCAGCCGTCGACCGACGAGACGGAGACACGTGCCGGCCTCATCCTGCCCGCGTCGGCAGCCGCTGCGAACGCGTGCCGCACGGGCATCGTCACCGCCGTCGGCCCCGAGCCGAACGGCATCGAGCCCGGCGACAAGGTGCTCTATCCGCGCGAGGCAGGCTTCGACGTCCGGCTCGGCGGCATCGAGGTGAAGCTGCTCAAGCGGACGGAGCTGATCGGCCGCATTCACGACTGAGGACCCTCCACCCGCCCACACGGCAAGACGTGAGGAAAGCGAGCACTCGGAGCCTTGTGACACAGTGTCACGAGGCTCTGACGCCGAGGCGTCCGTTATCCTTCGACGTCCCGGAGAAGTGGCCGAGTGGCTGAAGGCGCTGCCCTGCTAAGGCAGTATCGGGGGCAACCCTGATCGAGGGTTCGAATCCCTCCTTCTCCGTCCCGCTCACGCCGTGCACGGAACCGCGGTTCCCTGAGCTGTCACCGTTCTACGGCGAGCTCGACAGCATCGCTCTGATCACATCGTGGGATGGCCTTCAGCCTTTTCCAAGGTTGCTCCGCTGTGATGTCCTCATGAGCGCCAGAGCACGACAATCGCGGATCGACAGGGCTCGCCGCCGTGTCCGATCGGTCAAGATCGCGGCGGTCGTCGCGGCCCTCGGCGCGTTCACCGGCACGACGGTGCTCGCACGCGCTGCGCATCCGGGCTCGGGCGGCACCTCTGCCGCCGGCACGGCGACCGTATCGCGTTCGACGCCGGCCGAGGCCGCGACCGAGAGCGAGAGCGAGTCGACGGGATCATTCTTCTCGCCGGGCTCGCTGAGCACGGCAGGAGCCGACGCGACACCACAAGCGTCGACACACACGTCATGAGCATCGCCCGTTTCCGCGCAATGGGCTGCGAGGTCGTCGTGGGCGGCGCGCTCGAGCGGGAGCTTGTCGCCATCCGGCGCCTCTTCTGCGAGCAGGAGAAAACCTTCAGCCGTTTCGTCGTGGGCTCCGAACTGAACCGCGTCAACGCCTCCCAGGAGGAGGCGGTGATCGTCTCGCACGCGTTCGCGCGTGCGTTGCGGCAAGCGCTCGAGACCGCCAGGGCGACGGCCGGACTCGTCGATCCGACGATCGGCGCGGCGATCGTCGCTGCAGGATACGACCGCGACTTCGCACAGCTCCACTCCGACCCGCGGCCACCCGAGTTCGCCCGCGCTGGGCGCTGGCGCTCGGTACGGATCCTGGGACGGATCGTCCTGCGCCCGGCCGGCGTGCTCCTCGACCTCAACGGCGTCGTCAAGGGTCTCACTGTCGACGATGCGCTGGCGCTCGTCTCGGGCTCGGGATTCGTCTCCGCGGGCGGCGATCTCGCAGTGAGCGGCGATCACGTCGTCGCGCTACCCGCCGGCGGCATGATCACCGTCCGAGCCGGCGGGCTCGCCACGAGCGGAATGACGAGCCGTACCTGGTCGCGAGGCGGTCGGCTGCAACACCACCTGATCGACCCACGCACTGCACGGCCGAGCGATTCACGGTGGCGCGAGGTGACGGCGTCGGGAGCCGACTGCTTGACTGCCGACATCGCGGCGAAGACTGCCTTTCTTCTCGACGGTGAAGGTCCGGCGTGGCTCGACCGGCAAGGCCTCGCCGGCCGCTTCCTCTCCCGCCACGGCGGCACGCTCGTGAACGACGCGTGGCGCCGCGCGATGGAGCTGACACCGCGAGCGGAGCCACTTTGCATCTGACCGCGAACTCGGCGACGTGGTACGCCGCGAGGGCAGGCGGCGTCGTCGCCTATGCACTGGTCACGGCCACCGTCGTCGCCGGCATCGGCCTCGCGGGGAACGTGCGCGCGCCCGGATGGCCGCGCTTTGCCGTCGAGGACGTTCACCGTTTCCTCGGCCTGCTCGCCGGCACATTCGTGACGCTGCACGTGACCGGAATCCTGCTCGACACGACCGTCGCATTCTCGCTGAGTCAGGTGCTCGTTCCCTTTACCGCCTCCTACCGGCCACTCTGGACGGGCCTTGGCGTCGTCGCGATGGAGCTCCTCGTCGCGCTCGCGATCACGAACCGGCTGCGGCAGCGCCTCGCCTACCGGGTCTGGCGACGCTTGCATTACGCCAGCTTCGCGGTGTGGCTTGCCGCCACCGCACACGGCGTCATGTCCGGGACCGATCGTGACCAGGCCTGGCTGCGGACCCTCTACGTGCTCGCCGTCATGGCGGTGGTCGGCTCGCTCGCGCTACGGCTCCGACGGCCGTCGCATCCCGCGCGGGACGTCGAACGGTCGGGACGAGCAGCTACGCGGTCGTGAATCCCTCGCCCGCGCCACGCCGCGGTGAGAGCTGCTCGACAACGCTTCCGGTGCCGACCTCGCGCGAGAACCCCGAGGGCGCAGATCCGAGCCGCTAGGCTTCCCCCGCTTGCCCGGAGAGGTGGCAGAGCGGTCGAATGCGGCGGTCTCGAAAACCGTTACGGGTCGTTAGGCTCGTCGAGGGTTCAAATCCCTCCCTCTCCGCTAAACAAGCCGGGTTCCGCCAACACAGCGGCGCCCGGCTTGTCTCGTTTCGACCCAAAAACGAGGCTCTGTCTACCCGCCATCTGCCTTACACCGGCCGCCGCGTGCGGCACCCGCGCACTGTAGCCGAGTCCTTCCAAAGTGGAGGGGCCTGGGCGTCGTCAGGTTTATCAACACCGCCATCCGAGGAAGAGATCTAAAAGCGCGTTCGCGTTGACGCGCGTTGCCCTGGGCGGCCATGCCTCACTGGGACAATCGGCCGACTCAAAGGCGCGGCCGTCCGGGCGATCATGCGGGCAAATTTGGGGTCGCCGGTTGATCCTAAACTCGCCCGCCCGGAGTCAGGCAGCGCGTCTCTTCCAGCCGCGCCGGCTCCGCACCTTCAAACCATCGACCGTGGAGACGAGGGCGCGAAAGCCGTCCCATTTCACCTCGTAGGACCAGCCTGGGAGGGTCGTGAGCGGGCCGGGTTTGGCGAGCGCCTCCGACCACAACCCCGGTCCGCTCGCAGCATCCCGGGACTTGAGCCGGGATGCCACCGTCATCATCCCCAGCAGTTCTTGTCGCCTATCTCGAGATCACGCGCCGACAAGGGTTCGACAGCTGAGAACCGAAGGTTTGGAGGCCGGGTCGACGCACCTGCGGCCGACTTCCTCGCTCCCCCAGAGGAGGGAGGCGGCGTCTGGCCCGGCGTGGGTTGCCTCGCGGCCGTCTCGGCGTCCGACGTTTCGGCGACTGCCTCGGTAAACCACGCATGCGCAGCGAGGACCACACGCGTACAACGGGATGAGCGGGCAGGAGCGCTGCGAGCCCAAACCCACGGACTCGCTATCAACCCAGCGCTCCGGCCCGCGCAAACCAGGCAGGCAGAGCGCCGGCCCGAGAATGACATCAGGGAGCCGGCGGCTGCTTGCCGAGATCACGCCGCCGGGTGTGCAATCTGAGTCCTTCGGCCCGACAGGGGTTCTACCCGCTCCATCACACCGTCGTGCCGTAGCTCCAGCCGCGCCGGGCGTGGGCGCTGCAGCCGCCGCGCTACGCGAAACTAGGACGCGAGGGACAGTGTGCGCTTGAGTGCGCCGACCAGCGTCGCGATCCGGAACGACCTCGGAGCCGGCGACTTGGGTCGGACGGTTGCTGCGAGCGAGCGGATGCCTGCAACGGGGATGTGAGCCATGGGGGCGTCATCGGCAGCGAACGGCCCTTCGCGGCTCCCTCGTGCGAGGGAACCAGCCACGGGAGGGCAGGGTCAAGGACCGCGGCCAGATTGCCGATCAGCCTGATGACACAAGTCAGTTCAGTCGAGGGAAGGGCCATGCGCTCAACGCATCCGCACCACCTGCAGAAGGTGCTCGTCGCCGGCGCCTGCGTGGCGTTCGCCGCGATGGCCGCGCAGGTGGTGGTGCGAGGTCAGGAGGACACCTTCGTGGACACGATGGTGTTCGGGAACGGCGTCTACAACCTGATCCCGCTCCTCGCAGCCGCATGCTGCATGGTGCGTCGAACAGGCTCGAGGTGGGAGCGGCGAGGATGGCTCCTGCTCGGCGTGGGCATCGGCGCCTGGGGTCTTGGCAACATCTACTACTCCGTCGCCTTCTACGGCATGCCGGAGGACGAGATTCCCTTCCCGTCGCCGGCCGACCTGGGGTATCTCTCCTTCTATCCTCCGGTCCTGGTCGGTCTGGCATTGCTCGTTCGCGCACAGCTCGTCCGCTTCGCCCGCAGCCTGTGGCTGGACGCGGTGATCGCCACTCTCACGGTGACGGCGCTCGCGACGGCGATCGTCCTGCACCCCGTCATGAACGCCACGAGTGGTGACATCGCGGTCGTCGCGACCAACCTCGCCTACCCGGTCGCGGATGTCCTCCTCGTCGGCCTCGTCATCGGCTTTGCAGCGCTCGCACGGCGTCGCCTGACGGCCCCGTGGCTGTTGATTGCCGGAGGGCTCGGTCTGTTCGCCGTCTCCGACTCGATCTACCTGATCCGCGTCTCCAACGGCACGTATGTCACCAACACGATCCTCGACCTCGGCTGGTTGCTTGCAATGCTGCTGCTCGTTTTCGCGAGCGTCACCCGGTCGGCCTCGCTGTCACGTGCGCAAACAGCTGAAGAAGCCTTCGTCCCCGTGATTCCGGCGACCCTCGGGCTCGTCAACATCTCTCTGGGCATCTGGGATCACTTCCGTCGCATCGACACGCTCGCGCTCATCCTCAGCGGTCTCGCCCTCGTCGGGGTGGTGATGCGAATGATGCTCAGCATGAGGGACAACCGTGTCATGCTGCGCGCGAGCCGCTCGGAAGCGGTGACGGATCCGTTGACCGGGCTGTACAACCGGCGCAAGCTCCAGAGCGACCTGCTGGAGGCAGTCGAGCCGGCGGACGAGGCGAACGAGACGCCGCTCCGCCACGTGCTGCTGCTCTTCGATCTCGACGGGTTCAAGGGCTACAACGACAGCTTCGGCCACCCTGCCGGCGATGCGCTGCTCGTCCGGCTCGCAACGAATCTCGCGGTCGTGGCCGAAGACGCAGGTGGCCGTGCCTATCGGCTCGGGGGCGACGAATTCTGTCTGCTCATCCCCACGCTCGCCTCCGCCGTCGCGAGTGAGCACGACATGCTGGAGCTGCACGCCTCCGAGTCCCTCGCAGAGGACGGGGAAGGATTCACGATTCGCAGCTCGTGCGGCACCATTGTGATCCCCGATGAGACGGATGACGCTTCCGAAGCGCTTCGCCTCGCTGATGCGCGCATGTACGAGCAGAAGAATGCGCGCCCGACGGCAGGCAAGCAGAGCATGGACGTCCTCCTCTCAGCGCTCGAGGAGCGGGATCCGGACCTGGCCGATCACACGACAAACGTCAGCCGGCTGGCCACCGCCGTCGCCGAGCGGTTTGACCTCGCCGCGGACGAGATCGAGAGCATCCGACTCGCGGCGCAGCTGCACGACATCGGCAAGATCGCGATCCCGGACTCGATCCTCTCCAAGCCCGAGCCCCTGAACGACGCGGAGTGGGCTTTCATGAAGCGGCACACGATCATCGGTGAGCGCATCACGGCGGCTGCCCCGTCCCTTCGAGCCGTCGCCGACATCATCCGCTCGAGCCACGAGCGCTGGGACGGCACCGGCTATCCGGACCGCCTCGCCGACACCTCCATCCCCCTTGGCGCCAGGATCGTCTTCGCGTGTGACGCGTTCGACGCGATGACGAGCAGCCGGCCGTACCACAAGCCGATGTCGACGGAGCAGGCGCTCTCCGAGCTGCGGCGCAACGCCGGCACCCAGTTCGATCCGGACGTGGTCGAGCATCTCGTGCTCTGCGCGCGGGTCCTCGCCCGGGAGCCCAGGCCGGCCGCTGCGTAACGGTGTCCCGCGGCCGTCAGGCGTCGGGAGGAGGCATCCGAATGAGCCCGCGGATGTGTGTCAGCTCGTCGAGCTGGGCTCGGACACGATCCCGAGCGAGGTCTCCGCACGAGCGAGCAAGTCCTGTGCGTCCGTCACGTCTCGAGTGAGCGTCGCATTGCCCAGCACGAAGGTGTGTCCTTCGACGTCGGCCACCCGGGAGGCGACCAGCGCGCATCCGAGTGAGCCCGTGCGTGGGAGAATGATCGCGAAGCGCCCGGGCCCGATCCGTGCGACGTCATCCGTGACGCGAACGAGTCGAAGCAACTGCTCGCCGGCCGCCTGCTCGTCGGCGCCGGGCTCGGCGAGATCGAGGACGAGGAGCGCAAGGGGCTCGTCGTAGCGCCTCGCCGAAGCGATGGCCCGGGAGAGGTCGTCCATGAACCGCACGCGGTTCGGGAGGCCCGTGACCGGGTCGGTGGCGATGTAACGCTCCAGCTCGATGCGGAGCCGCGCGTACGAATCCGGGTCGTTCGCCTCGTCGACGGCGGCGAGCTCGGCCACGATGCGCTCGAGCAGCCGGTCACCCGCCTCACCGGGCAGGGCGTCACGCACGGCGAGCGCGATGCGCTCGTGTGGGTCGAGACCGCGCAATGCATGGGCGTCGAAGAAGGCCATATCTCACCGGATCTTCGTCGACACATGGTTCCGTGCATCCCCCATCCGAGGTATGCCGCCGGGATCCACACATCGGCTCCTGAACGCCGAAGCCCGCCTGTAGGCGGGCTTCGATCGATGACGCGCAAGAGCCTGGTCGATCAGGCGACGAGCTTGACCTTCGCAGACGCCTTGTGCTTTCCGCTGACGGCGCGCAGCACAATCGAGTAATGCGCTCCCTTCTTCAGCTGAGGCAGCAACGCAATCCGTGCGCCTGTCGTCCCGGCAGGTAGCGAGCGGTGCCACACGATCGGCTGCGGCGCCCCCTGGACGTAGAACTGGGCAGTCACGCGCGCCGCCGCCGACAACTTCACATACACCACCAGCACGCCCGCGCTTGTCCGGCCCGGCACGACACCGAACGTGAACCGCTTGAGCTTGCCCGGCAGGATTTTCAGCTGGAGCGAGCCACTGTTGTCGTTGGGCGCCGCGTCGTTCTGCTCCGCGACGGCATTGGCGCCGACAAACATCTTGCGGCCGCTTGCCGCCGCGACCGGTATCCGGATCGTTGCCGAGGCGCCGGCGGGAAGGCTCCCGAGATTGCAGGAGAGAACACCAACACCGGAGCAACCAGCCCCGCGGCTCGACGATGCCTTCCCCTTCGAGATGCTGTTGTCAGAAAGGGTTATGAGCACGTGCACACCGCCTGCGGGAGCCTTGCCGGTGTTCGCGACCGTGACAGTCGCGTTGACCGACTCACCGAGCCTGAGCGCTTTGGTCTTCGAGGCTCCGATCGTCGTCTTGAGATCCGGCAGCGCTGCGCCGCCGCCCGTGCCGCCGCCGCCGCCCGTGCCGCCGCCGCCCGTGCCGCCGCCGCCCGTGCCGCCGCCACCCGAGCCGCCGCCACCCGAGCCGCCGCCACCGGTACCGCCGCCACCCGTACCGCCGCCACCGGTACCGCCGCCACCCGAGCCATCGTCAGCCGGGCAGGGGATCGGTGGGAAGACGGTCGCCTGGAGATCGAACTCGGCAGGAGGAAACTTGGCCGGAGGACCGAGGACGAGATCGGTCTCGCTCTCTCTGTCACCGCAAGGCAATTGCACCGTCAGCGTGTAGGGCGTGTCGCTCTTGGCGAAGATCTTGCCGGGTGCCGTCGGCGGATCCGAGTTATAGATGAAGTTCTGGGCCTCGTCAGCGAATTTCTTGATCGATACGAAGCTGACCTCACAGCCGTCCTGAACGACGCGGAATGTCGCGGTCGCGGTGCGTCCCACCGCCGTGGTCGACTGGTGAAAGGCGCACAACGGCGCCGCCGCGCTGCCATTGCCGACTGCGCCGAATAGCGCACCTGCGGCCACCAGCGAAATTGCAACTGCTGTCCAAAATCGTGAAATCACTACTCCCCCTCGGTGCTCATCCGCTGGCCCAATAACCCCGCACCCCGTACGGGAACCGCCTGCTTGCATCCTATGAACATCGAGGCAGGCGTCAACTCGTTGCTTACAAAAAAGATACGGACGCTTTCCGGCGCGACCGTGCACTGCGCCCCGTGCCTCAGCCGCCGTCGTATGCTCGGGGGTGTGCGCTTCCATCTCGTCGCCCACACCTCCGACGGCACGCCTCTCCCGATCGAGGTCATCGAGCTCAATCAGCTGCCGGCGGTCGGCACCGCGATCAGGCCACCGGTCTCCAAGCTGGTGTGCTTCGTGACACGGGCCGTTCCCGCCTCGATCGAGGCGACGGGCGACATCAGGATCGCCGGCACGATCTACGCCGACCTGATCCGTTAGCCCTCGCTACCCTTCGCTGGCTCGGGAGAGGTGTCCGAGTGGCCTAAGGAGCGCGACTGGAAATCGCGTACGTGGTGAAAGCTGCGTCGCGGGTTCAAATCCCGCCCTCTCCGTACGGGGCGGGGGAACCCAGGGTTCCCCCGCCAGCCCCTCCTTCTCCGCTCGGCACGGCTGAAACGCGATCGAGCCTCCCGGCGACGAGCGCGCCCTCAGGGAACAGGCGAGTCCAACGGTTGGACTCCGCGGGCTACTTGCCGGCGACCGACGACACGTACGCGGCGACGTCCTCGATCTGCTTCTCGCTGAGCTGACCCTTGAACGACGGCATCGGGCTCTTGCCGTTGGTGACCCGCGTCACGACGAGAGCCAATGACGGCTTCACTTGATCGAGATTGGGACCAACATTGCCGTTCGAACCCGCATCGGCAAGCGTGTGACAGCCGGTGCAGCCGGCGGACGTGAAGACTGCCTTGCCGGCAGTCGCATCGCCACCCGGCGCAGCCGAAGTGGTGTCCGTCGGGGTCGACTCGGACGGTGCGGTCTCGGCCGGAGCGGTCGTCTCTCCCGCTCCGGTCTCCACGGCGGCTTCCTTTTCGACCTCCTGCGTGGCGGTGACCCAGTAGACGGCTCCCATCTGGGCCGCGAAGAGCAGTGCCGTGACGGTGATGAAGGAAGCAACGTTGCGCGGAAAATCCGGGTTGCGCCGCGGGATCAGGATGGCGGTCAAAAACGCCCAGGCGATGAACATTCCGCCCACGATGAGCAGCGTGACCTTGCCCGTCGTCGTGATCGTGAGGAGCACGGGCGCAAGCTACCACGGCGTCCTCTCAGGGTCGCCATGAAGCGACAGCCGCGGGGAGTATTGTGGCGCCGATGACATCTGACGACAGACTCGAGAAGTACGCCCGCCTGGCTGTTGGTGTGGGCGTCAATCTCGCTCCAGGCCAACTCCTGCGGGTTGCCGCTCACCCGGAGCACCTTCCGTTCGCGAGGGCAATCGCGCGAGTGGCCTACGAGGCCGGCGCGTCGTACGTCGAAGTCGTCTATCCGGATCCCCACGTGCGACGGGCCAGGATCGAGTTCGCGCCCGAGGAGACGCTCGACTGGTCACCCCCCTGGGCGCTGTCGCTGATCGACGAGATCGCATCCGCGCGGGGTGCCACGATCTCGATCACCGGCGATCCCGAGCCGGAGCTGTTCGCCGGCCTCGACCCGATGCGGATCGCAAAGGCACGCCCCCGGCTTGCCTCCGAACGGATCCTCAAGGTCACAGGCGACCGGATCGTCGCGTGGACGATCGTCGGCTATCCCAATGCAGGTTGGGCTCAGGCGGTGTTCGGCGAGCCCGATGTCGAGCGCCTCTGGGAAGCGGTCGTCACGGCCACGCGCCTGGACGAGCCGGATCCTGTCGCTGCATGGTGGTCACATATCGGCCGCCTGCGCGAACGAGCCGCACGCCTCGACGAGCGCCGCTTCGACGCGATCCGCTTCCGCGGCCCCGGTACCGATCTCAGCGTCGGCCTGATGGCGGAGTCGCGCTGGCTCACAGGAGCCGAGGAGACGCTCGACGGCCGGCACCACGTCGCCAACATGCCGACAGAGGAGGTCTTCACCACCCCCCACCGCCTGCGCACGGAAGGGATCGTCCGTTCGACGATGCCGCTGGCCGTCAACGGCCAGATCGTGCGTGACCTGTCGGTGCGCTTCGAGGGCGGGCGTGCCGTCGAGGTGAGCGCAGCGGCGGGCGCGGACGTCGTGCGTGAAGAGATGCGCACCGATGACGGCGCGGCCTCCTTCCTCGGCGAGGTCTCGCTCGTGGACGGCGAGTCGCGGGTCGGCAAGACCGGCATCGTGTTCCTCGACACGCTCTTCGACGAGAACGCGGCCTGTCACATCGCATACGGCCAAGGCATCACGCGCGCCGTGGACGGGTCGGACGGTGTGCCGAACGCGGATCTCGTCTCCCGCGGTTTCAACGACTCGACGGTGCACACCGACTTCATGATCGGAGGTCCCGATGTCGAGGTCGACGGCATCGAGGCTGGTGGCGCAGCGGTGGCGCTGCTGCGCGCCAACGAGTGGGTCCTGTCCGCGTAAGCGCGCGGCAGGTGCGCTAGCCTTAGGCGTCCCGGGCGCATAGCTCAGCGGGAGAGCGCTCGCTTCACACGCGAGAGGTCCCTGGTTCGATCCCAGGTGCGCCCATCATCGTCCCAGGCGCGCCCATCATCGTCCCAGGCGCGCGCAAGCCGCTCACTTTGTCGTTCCGATCCGGGTGGGTCTTACGCGAGACCGCATCCGGATGCGCGGGCGGACTCGTCCTGGCGTTTCCCGCTGTGCTGGAGGAGGTATATGGAGCGTGTAGCCGCCGGTGTGCGATTTCGGAGAGGCTCCGAACGCCGGCTTGCGGTTCGCATTTCAGCCCACCCGGTGCCGCCGCTCACATTCGGTCAAGGTTCAACGAGGGAGGCATGATGTTCAAGACGATCGTCTGGGCCACCGACGGATCCGCGTCGGCGGACCAGGCGTTGCCGTACGCAAAGGCGCTTGCCGAGGGTGACGACCGACACCTGATCGTCGTCCACGGCAAGGAGGTCTTCATCGGACGCGGAGGCGGGTACCCTGTCCTCGCTGACGAAGACGAGCTCGAAGCGAAGATCCGCCACCAGGTTGAGCAGCTGCGCGAGGAAGGAATCGACGCTCACTTCGCCCTCGTGAAAGGCCCGGAGGCGCACGCGGCTCACATGATCGCCGACACGGCCCGTGATGCCGGCGCCGACGTGATTGTCGCCGGCACTCGGGGACACGCACCGGTCGCCGGCCTGCTGCTGGGAAGCGTCACCCAGCGTCTGCTCCACATCGCACCCTGCCCCGTTCTCGCCGTCCCGGCTGCCACGCGCAGCGGTGCCCCTGAGGACGCGGCGCGCGAGGTCGCGGCTTCGCGGAGCTGATCACTCGATCGCCGCGGCCGCTCGCGGGCGGCCGCAGCTGACCGGCTCGTCGGGCGCCCTCACGTCCACGAGGCACACGGATCCGTGCATTGACCGACTTGTCCACTGTCAAGTCGCCGCCCTACGTCGGGCCCGCGCATCGACGGCGGCCGATGGGTTTGGCTCACGCAGGGAACGGGAACCACACCGATGCGCTTCCAAGAGCGCTATCCGAACGAGGTACCGTCGAAGCTCCACAGGAAGCCGGCAGCATCGCGTTGCACGATTGCGGGAGGGCCGCGTGCGGCCCTTCGCCGTAGGATCAGCTTTGGGGGGTACCGATGGAGCTCGCCACAACGATCGAACACGTCGAGGCGACGACGTACGTGGTGACGGTGCGCGGGGAACTCGATGCCTTCACGGTGCCCGACATGCGCGCCGAGGTGATCCGATTGATCGAGACGGGAGGGGCACGCACGCTCGTGATCGACCTCCACGGCGTGACGTTCCTCGACTCGACTGCTCTGGGGACGATCCTCAACGCTGTCAAGCGCATGCGTGAGGGGGGCGGTGTCGTGAGAATCGTTCGACCGGCGGGTCATGCAGACCGGATCTTCGGTTTGACAGGTCTCGACGACGTCCTCGACCTCCGCGAGACCCGCGAGGCAGCGCTGACCGGCTAGGTGATTCCGGCCTGCCGAGGCTCACTGAGCGCGCGGGAAAAGCGGAGGCGCGTGCCGCTGGAGTCGTGGCGTGACCCGATCTCGACCTCGTCGGCGACGGCCCGGATGATCGCCAGTCCCATCCCGTCCTCGCCCAGATCGGTTGGCTCCCAGGAAGCCACATCCGCCTCGTCGAAACCGGGACCGTCGTCCTCCACGATCACCTCGAGCCGTCCGCTGCCCGTGAGCGTGAACGCGAGCATGATGTCCCCGTCGCCGTCCGCATACGCGTGGCGGACGACGTTCGCCGCGGCCTCCGTGACCGCGAGCCTGAGGTCGGCGAGAACATCCTCCTCGGCGCCACCCGCCCGTGCGACCCCGGTGAGAGCAAGTCGCGCCAGCAGCAGGTATTCCGGGCGCGCCGGGAAGGCCAGGGTGACGCAATCGGCGGTCATGCGAGCGCTCCGTCAGGATCGTCGAGACGGCCATGCATCGTCTCGAGGGCGCTCCGCAGCAGCCGCGACACATGCATCTGCGAGATCCCGATCTCCTCGGCGATCTCGGACTGCGTCATGCCTTTGAGGAACCGCATCACGATGATGCGACGCTCGCGCGTATCCAGTGCCTCGAGCCCGTTGCGAATGACAGAGCCCCGTTCCAGCGCCGCGTAGCCACGCTCGTCGTCGCTCAGCAGATCGACGAGCGTGCCCTCACCATCCTCGTCGATCGGTGCGGACAGCGAGCGCGCCGTATACGCACGGGACGTCTCCAGCGCCTCGATCACATCCTCTTCTTCCACGCTCGTCGCCGCTGCGAGCTCCGCGATCGTCGGCGAGCGCCCGAGATCGGCAGTGAGCTGATCGACTTCGCGCGAAACACGTAGCGACAGCTCCTTGAGCCGTCGGGGCACATGCACAGCCCACCCGCGGTCGCGAAAATGGCGTCGAATCTCACCGACGATCGTGGGTACTGCGTACGTGGAGAGCTCGACGCCCCGATCGAGCTCGAAGCGATCGACGGCCTTGATGAGCCCGATTGCACCGACCTGAACGAGATCCTCGATCGGCTCGCCACGACCCGCGTAGCGGGAGGCGAGCGAGCGGACCAGAGGCATCAGCTCTTCGATCAGCCGGTCCCGCGCCGCACGATCCCCGTCCCGCCGGTACGCCTCGAGCAGGTCGAGATGTTCGCGATGGTCGGCCACGATCATCCCGTCTCCCGGCGGCGAACATCCAACTCGAGCCATTCGAGTCCGTCCCGCTCGAATGGCTTCGCTCCGTCGACGAGAGGATCGACGAGCTGGCGCCGGGCAGGGTCGGACGCCGCCCCCGCCTCGAGCGGGCCGACGAGCAGGAGCAAGCGGTCGTCATGGACGGCGACCTCGAGTACGAGCTCATCGCCCGCCGCGCTGCCCGCGAGATTCGTGACGGCCATTTGCATGTCGTCGATTCGTGCCACCGGAAGGTCCAGCCGCGACCCGATGCCGCCGAGAACGAGCGAGACAACACTCTCGAAGCGCCGCCCCGCCGGAACCGTGAGGGCAATCGCCTCCATCACGCAACCGTATCGGGCAGTCGTGGGAGCTGCATCGGGCAGGTGTCGGGCTCGACGACGCGGCGTCTGCCGGCGAGACCAGATGCCGTCATCGTGCCGGTCGAAGGTTGGCTTTTGCATCCATCATCCACGCTGGCTCTGCGCGGAGTGTTCCCCTATGCATTTGAACGCAACCCTGCGGGTGACGGACCGGAGCCTCTAGACTCTCACGATGCCAGACGGCAGCCTGCAGCTATCGACCAAATCGCTACCGGCCGGCGCCACGGTCGTCTCCGTAGCGGGTGAGCTCGACCTCGCCACCGTTGCCGCCTTCGAGGCCGAGCTTGCGACACTCGTGCGTCACGACCGCGTCATTGTCGACCTCACCGACTGCACGTTCCTCGATTCTTCGGCTCTTCGTGCACTCGTGGTCGCGCACCGCGCGGCGACCGAGGAGGGGGGAACGTTCTCGCTCGCCGCCCCCACTCCGGCGATCCGGCGCGTGCTGGAGGTCGCCTCGATCGACCGTGTGATCGCGGTGGCAGACGCCGTCGATGCCGAGATCTAGCCGACGCGACTAGCCGCGTTGCAGAGCGAGCTCGCGTTCGGCATAGAGGTCGAAGACGCGGTCGAGAAGCGTGATCTCGAACACGCGGCGCACGTGCGGATCGTCGACGATGATCCGCAGCTCCCCCCCTCGTTGCCGTAGGCGCTTGACTGCCCCGAGCAAGACCCCGAGCGTCATCGAGTCGACGAAGGTCACTCCGCTGAGGTCGACGACGACGACCTTCGCCCCGCTCTCGATCGCCTCTGACAACCTCTCGCGCAGCGCAGGTGCCGTATGGAGGTCAGCCTGCCCCCGCGGCGCGATGAGATACATGTCCGGCGCGAGCTGCTCGGTCTCGATGCGGAATTCCCCGCCGTCCTGAAGATCCGAGGCCGACGCATTGCCGCTCATTGCCGCTAGCTACCCTCGCCCGTCGGTCGTCAAACCACCGTTTGCCAATCCGAGCTGCCGCTTCATCTCGACCAGCGTGCCGGTGTCGCTCGAAGTCACCTCGACGTGGTGCATCAGCGAGCGAATCAAGACCAGGCCAAGACCCCGATCGGTGCCGTCGTCGTTGAGCGTCGGCTTCCAGCGCCCGGAATCCCTGATGCTCAGCCGGATCGTCCCGAGCCTGTCACGCACCGCTTCGAGGTCGAAGGTCTCACGAGCCGGCTCCTGTGCGTGCTCGACCGCGTTGGCACATGCCTCCCACGCGGCAAGCACGATGTCTTCCACCTCGGCTGGAACGACTCCGGCGGCGGCGAGCCAGCTCCGAAGCGAGGTGCGCATCTTGACTAGCCCGTCTGCACGAGCCGGAAGCGTGAGGCTGAGATCCGCGACAGCCACCGTCGACAGGCGGGCGGCGAGGAGTGCGACATCGTCGCCCCGCTCGTCGCCCGAAAACGCCCATCCCAGGATGTCGTCGACGAACGCGTCGGGGTCGACGGGCGCTTGTTCCGCCGCCAGGCGCAATGCCGCGAGCCCTTGATCCAGGGGTCGATCGCGCCGCTCGACGAGACCGTCGGTGTAGAGGAGCAGCGTCGAGCCGGGCTCCAGCATGCAGACGCCCGGAGTGAAGTCAGCGCCTCCGTCGACGCCGAGCGGCAACGCGCGCCCCCCGTCCAGAAATCGTGCGGTTCCCTCCGGCCCGATCACGATCGGCGGGGGATGCCCGGCGACGACGTAGCGGCAACGGAGGCCGCCGGGATCGAGCACGACATAGGCAAGCGTCGCAAACGGCGCATCAGCGAGACCGTCGACGAGCCGGTTGAGCAGCAGCAAGGCCTCCTCCGGATCGACATGCTCGAATGCGAACGCGCGCAGCCCGTTCCGCAGCTGAGCCATCGTGGCCGCAGCACGCACCCCTTTCCCGACGACGTCGCCGACGACGAGACCGAGGAATCCCCCCTCGAGCTGGATGACGTCGTACCAGTCGCCCCCGACGTCGACGCCTGCCGTTCCGGGCAGGTAGCGGGCCGCGACCTCGACGTCGTCGAGCTCGGGCAGGCGGCCTGGGAGCACGCTGCGCTGCAGCGTTTCGGCGATGGCCCGCTCGGACTCGAACCGGGCGGCACGGTCGAGTGCCTGCGCGCATTGACCCGCGAGCGTGACGATCCACTCGCGCTGCTCGGCCGAAAGGTCGGGTCGCTCGGTGAACGTGAAGCAGAGAGCTCCGGATGACGGTATCCCGCCCCCGAGCGGCAGCACGATCGATCTCCGGTTCACTACGCCGACACCGGACTCCGGCGTCTCCGGCCGACCTCCACGGTCGGCGGCAGCAGGATCCCAGACCGGCAGCCCTGTTCGCGCCGCCTGGGCGAGCGGCGACGCGGCGTCGAACGGGATCCGCATCCCCGGGACGACCTCGCGAGGGTCGTAGCCGCGCACGTGCGCGATTTCGAGCTCGGTCGCCCCGGGCTGCGTGAGGGCGACGAAGCCGGCAGAGGCCCCGATCGCCGAGGCGCCCTGTTCGACGGAGGTGCGGCTGACCTCCTCGACGGTGACGGCCTGCGAGAGGGCCGCTGTCACCTCCTGCAAACGACGTACCCGCGCCGCCGCCTCTTGCTCGCGCTCGAACAGCAATGCGCGATCGAGCGCTTGTGCCGACTGGCGGGCAAGGCTGAGGACGAGCCCGAGATCGAACGGCCCGTATCGGGTGGGCTCGGACGAGCCGATGAAGACGGATCCGATCACTCGGCCGGCTGCGACCAGCGGAGCCGCTACGAACGCTTCCTCGGTGGGGTCGAACCACGGGTACCGGGCCGCGATCTCGTCGAACGACTCGCAGACGATCACCTCGCGATCTCGGGCAGCGTCGGCGACAGGGGTCCTCGCCTCGATCGGAATCGACGTCCACTTCTCGAGCAGCTCGGCCGGATAGCCCTGCGCGGCCAGCAGCTCGAGCTCCTCGCGCCCCCCTCGCACCAGGTGCACGGTCGCGGCACGTGCTCCTAGAGCAGCGACCCCCTGACCGACGACTGCCTCGCCGACCTCGCTCGGCGTCGTCGCGACGGCAAGAGCTTCCGTGACTGCTTGCAGGCGCCGTGTCTCGTCCTGGGCCCGCCGGCGCTCGGCCTGTTCGATCGCGAGCCCTGCAAGGTCGGCATAGCGGCGGGTGAGAGCCAGCGTGGCCGGCGACGGCTCTGGAACGACGCGCTCCCACTGCAGCACCAGGATCCTCGCGTAGCGGCCACCGACGACGATCGGCACACGAAGCGACGAGAAGACGCCGACCTCCCGTGCATGCCTGAGCGCCTCGCCGAGCACTCGCGTCTGGACATCCGGAACGAACATCGTTCCCAGCGCAGACATCTCTTCGTCGAGCCGCGGGAAGTTGGAGAACGCCAGCCGCGTGCCACGGGGAATCACGGCGCTCGGTGGATCGCGCCAGGTGACCTCGAAGCGTTCGCCGTCGATCGGCGTCCAAACTTGCGCGACGTCGCAGCCGAACGTTCGGCGGGCCTCAGTGCAGACCGACGCGGCAACCTGCTCGGGCGTCGCACCTTCCTGGAAGCGGGGTGCGAGAGCAAGAAGCCGGTCGAGACCCTCGCGCGACGACCGCTCCTGCGCGTAGAGGCCGGCCCGCTCGAGCGCCTGCCCTCCGAGATCTGCCGCGATTCCGGCGATCGCGCGAACCTCCTCCGTGATCGAACCGGACCGGTCGAACGGGAATCCCATCGCGCCGACGACATGCTCGCCGACACGTATCGGCACCGCGAGAGCTCCCGCGGCATAGGGAGCGAGCACAGCCCCGTCGGGGAACCGGTGCACGAACTCACGGCGACGTTGCGCCCAGGCCGGCGCGCCTTCGCGTGCCGCCGTGGTGATCGGTGCACGGGTCACGAGCGGTATGCGTGAGCCCGGCGCGAGCGTCTGCCCCGGCGCCCCAACGGGGTCGACGATCACGAGATCACCCTCGTCGATCAGCCCAAGCGCCCCGCCGTGGGCGCCGAGCGCCGCGGGCATGCTCTCCACCATGACGCGGGCGACATCCTCCGGCGTCAGCGCGGCGGAGAGACCGGCGGTGAGGTGCTGCAGCCGCTCCATACGCCGGTGGGAGTGCTCGGCCCGGTCTGCAGCGAAGGCGGCACGTTGATGACCGCGACGCATCGTCCAGCCGACGCCCGCCACGACGAGGCCCACGGCGAGCGATGTCACCCACCGCATGAAGTCGTCGCGGGACTCGATCGAGAATCTCCACGAGGGCAACGCCAGAGCCCAGAGCCCAACGCCCCAGCCCACGACGACAGCGGTCGCGCCGCCGACGCCGCCGGCGAACCACACGGCCAGCGGCACCGCACCCACGAGCGGCGCGTATGTCGCCTCGTTCGTGAACGGCTGCGCGAGCGCCGCGACGAGCACTCCGGAAACGCCGATCAGGGCCCCAACGGCGCCGGCAGCGACGACTCCTCGAGTATGAGGTCCGAGGCGACGCGTCCCTCGGCGACGGGTGGCGATCACCAGCATAGGATCCCCCCGCGGGCCGCCGGTTACAACTTTCGCCCGCTCATCCCGTCCTTTCGGTTCCGGGTGATCCGCCGTCGCGGCGGCTCTGTAGTGTCTCCGCACTGTGGTCGAGGCAGACGGAAGCGAGCCTTCGTCGATCGCGCTCACGCGTGAGGTCGCGAGCGCCTTCACGAGTCGCGACTGGCAACGCCTCCGCGGGCTCTATCACGAGGAGGCGATCCTGACCCCGGTGGCGGCATTCGAGGAGTTGCTCACTCCCGACGAGATCATCGAGGTGTTCAGCCGGCTCGATCAGGATCCGTTCTACGAGTTGGGTGAGATGAGCACCGTGGCCCTCGACGACCACGCCTCGATGGTGTCCGGCCGGCTCCGCTTTCGTCTCGCGAGCGGTGGATTCGGCGACGGCTTCCGGGCCTGGGTGCTGACCTTCAAGGACGACCAGCTCTTCCGCACGCGTGCGTACAGCTCGGAGGACGAGGCGCGCGCGGCATACGCCGAGCACGGGATCGGCCTCGGCATCTGAGCGACTCGCCCCCGCCGCTCCGACGTTGCCCGGCCGCGAACGAGTGACGCCCGGCTCGCACCGGGCGTCAGGGTGCGTTACGGGTCGGAAGCTAGAGCAGAATCTGCAGCGCGAGGTCGACGGCGCAGCCGCTTTCGAGCAACCGCATCGCAAGATGCAGGTCGACTTCGTGCGAAGCGGCGAGCACGGCCGCCGACTCGGCGTCGTAGCCCACCCGCTCGAGAGATTCCGCCCGCCAGCGCTCGACGAGCTCGAGCTCGAGGTCTGGCCTGGTCTGGAGATCTGCGGTCGACATCATCACCTCGGGTACACGTGCGTCGCTATCTCTTATTCGTTTCCGACACGTAGATGGATGTCCTCTTTGTACGGCATGCGTTTCAACGAATTGACGCGTTCAGGTGAGGACTTCGTAAAGTCCTCGCGAACCGCTGTGCGACGTCACGCTTCGAGCCAGTCGAGCAGCTGCCAGAACGGGTCGTCCCTCGGAGGCACGAAGGGGGGCATCCGGCGACTCGAACGAGCCTGCGCCCACGTCACATAGGAGCGCAGGCGGCGGCCGATGCGCCGGCGCGTCGCATCGGTGGGCGCAACGAGCGCATGCGCCAGGGCATAGCGCCATGCGGCTTCTTCCTTCTCGAGTCGCCGGCCGGAGCGGCCGCCGCCCACCAGGTGTCCGATCTCGTGCAGCGCGACGAAGTAGCTCACTTGTCCGCGCACGGGAGGGATGCGGATCTCGAGGCTCCGCACGACGGGTCCGTTCCGCGTGCGCGTCCGGACCAGCACGGCACGGCCGCGCCCCTCCGCACGGTGGATGCGATGGTGCTCGCACAGCGCCTGCACGTGATGATCGAGGTCGGCGGCGGTCATCCGAGGAGCCTACGCACCGTGTCGGCGCGCCCTCCCTTGCGGGTCAGCCCGCGGGTGCCGGAAAGATACGACCCGCGGGAGGCCTGACCGAGAAGGACTCGGATCGTGCAGGACCGACGTAGGCGGCGGTTCGCGACGAGGAAGAATGCCCGTCGCGACCGCGAACAGCCTTACCGCTTGATGATGTTGTGGATCTCGATCACCTCTGGCGGACCTGCGAGCTCAACGCCGTTCTCGGCGAGGATCGGCATCAGGCGTTGACCGAAGGCCTCGAACTGCTCCATCGAGTCCCAGATTTCGCTGACCCGGAAGCTGCCACCGGAACTGAAAGCGACGTGGTAATCGAGCCCGTCGGGCGGGAACTGGCCCGATTCCTCAATGAGGGGGATCGTCTCGTCGTACTTCTCGGCCGTCATGTTCGGCGCTCCTGTAAAGCGGACAAGGATGCTCATGCTGTTCCTCCGTGGTCGGTGGCGATCACCCTACTCCCGACCGGAGCCCGCTCCAAACCGAATCCTCCCAACGGCGCCGATCGCAGGTACGACGTGACTCCACACACGGCGAGATCGGGTGGCAGCGATGATTCTGGAGCGCCGCGATCGTCTACACCGTTGAATCCCCCAGGCGAGGAAAAGGAGCGAGTCCTGTGCGCATCGTGATCATCGAGTTCATAAGCTTGGACGGCGTCGTGCAGGCGCCAGGCGGGCCCGACGAGGACACCGACGGTGGCTTCGCACACGGCGGGTGGTCGCATCCGTTCTTCGATCCAGAGGTGGTGGGCGGCGCCTTCGCCGAGGCGCTGACCGAGGCCGAGGCGCTGCTGTTCGGACGCCGCACGTGGCAGACGATGGCCGCGGCGTGGCCCGAGCGAGCCGGCGACCCGTTCGCCGACCAGATGAACGCCATCCCGAAATACGTCGTGTCCGAGACGCTGGGCAAGGACGACCTGGGGTGGAACAACACCACGCGCATCGCCGGCGGCCAGGCTGTCGCCAGGATCCGGGAGCTACGCGAGACCGCCGGCGGCGACCTGTTGGTCATGGGGAGCCCCACGCTCGCGCGCACCCTCTTGCGCGAGGGCCTCGTCGATGAGCTTCGGCTCATGATCGAGCCGGTGATCCTCGGCGGGGGGAAGACGATCTTCCCCGACGACGGCTCACTGCGCACGCTCGAGCTCGTCTCCTCGGTCACGAGCAGCACGGGCGTGCACGTCTGCACGTACCGGCCTGTCGCCACGGGGTAGGCCTGACAGCGGAACAAGGAGAGATCAGAGAGCGCGCTATGGTGCGACAACGATGAGCCAGTTCGAACCGGTGGAAAGGAGCGTTCGATGAGTGAAGCGGACGACCTGTTCGGCGAGGAGCACATCCGGCGCTACCGCGAGACCGACGGCGAGGTCGGCCACATCTGGCGGCGGGGGTCGAAGATCCTCCTGCTCACAACGAAGGGCAGGAACACGGGCGAGCCGCGCACCACACCCCTGATCTATGAGGAGGCCGGCGACGACTACGTGATCGTCGCGTCGAAGGGCGGCGCGCCCGAGCATCCCGGCTGGTACCGGAACCTCGCCAAGGAGCCGCAGGTCGAGCTACAGGTGAAGGGCGAGGTCTTTCCCGCGCATTCACGTACCGCAACCGGTGAGGAGCGTGCGCGGCTCTGGAAGCTCGCGGCGCAACAGTGGCCGGACTACGACGAGTATCAGAAGAAGACCGACCGAGAAATCCCGGTCGTCGTGCTCGCACGCGACTGATCGTCATCACGGCGTCGCCATCGTGGCTTGCAGGTTTGTTCGCAATGCCTCCCGCTGTTCGTCGCGGCCGCCCGCGTAGGTTCGAGCCGGCTCGCTGCCCTCGACGGCCCGTGCCCCGCTGTGCCGCGCGCGTGTGCGCTTCGACCCGGTGCGATGAGTTTCCGGGTCGCCCCGGGTCTCAGTTCGTGATCCCGATAGCGTCCGATCCGGCGATGGGCTCGGCCCACGCGGGGGCGCTCGAGTCCGACAGGAGGAGATGAGATGCCTGAACGTCAGATCGGAAGCCGCGAGGAATGGCAGGCGGCCCGGGACGAGCTCGCCAAGCTCGAGGCCGAGCAGGCGGAGCGAAATGAGGAGATCAAGCGAAAGCGTCTCGATCTCCCCTGGGTCCTGGTCGAGAAGGAGTACGAGTTCGACACCGAGGACGGCAAGAAGACCCTCGCCGAGCTCTTCGACGGCCGCTCACAGCTTCTCGCCTACAACATCATGTACGGCCCCGACTACACGCTCGGCGCCTGCCCCGGCTGCACCAATCTGGGCGACGGGCTCGACGGCTCGCTCGTCCACCTGAACCACCGCGACGTGACGCTGCTCTGCTTCTCGCGGGCGCCGATCGAGCAGCTGACCGCCTATAAGCGGCGGATGGGCTGGGAGTTCCCCTACGTCTCCACCTACAACACCGACTTCGCCTTCGACTTCGGCCTCGCGTTGACCGAGGAGCAGGCGCAGCAGATTCCCGAGGTCAAGGGGATGATCGACAACCCGCCGGACTGGCTTCAGGAGTGGTCACGCCAGATCGGCGCCGAGCTCAAGGACGGGCTGCGCGAAGGCCCGAGCTGGATCGCCTTCGCGCGAGAGAACGGGACCGTCTACCACACCTACACCGTGATGGCGCCCGACCCCTTCGTCGCGCCGTACTACAACTTCCTGCTCGAGCGAACGCCGAAAGCCCAACCCGCCGAGCCCCGCGCTTGGCGGAAGGACGAGTACCCGGACTGACGTCGATCGGGCGCATAAGGGGAAGTCAACTTCGCCTACGAAGGCTCGGATTCCGCCCGAAGCTTCTCTTGCCCCTCGGAGTCTGCCGTGAAGCTCGTCAGTGGGGGTAGGGGCACGGTTCGGCTCAGGTCCTCGACGAGAGCCCGCGTCGTAGCAGCCGAGACCACGTTGCCTTTCTGCTCGTGGAGACGAAGCGCATGTTCGAGTTCGGCCAGTGATTCCTGAGGGCGTCCGGCCAGACGGAGCACTTCGGCGAAGTCGGCGAGCGCGCGGGCGTGCACTTCGAGGAAATCGGTCCTCGCGGCCAGCTCGATCGCTTCGCGGGCGAGGCGCTCGGCGTTCTCGAAGTCGCCCCGGCCGGCAAGGAGCTTGGCCTGGATGCGCCGCCAACCGATCTGGGGATCGAGGTCGTCCGCCATCGCCCATTGGATGACGAGCTCGATCAACGAAGCGGCTTCGTCTCCGCGGCCCTGTGCGAAGAGGGCGTCTGCGAGGACCGGCGCGATGGTCACGAAATGGCCGTGGTTCCCCATGCGCTCGAGCGCGTCGGCAGCGGGGCGGAGAGTACGCTCAGCCGCATCCGGTCGGCCGGCGAGGAGCTCGATCTCGCCGGCCTCGAATTGAACTCCGGCCGCGGCGACCCCCAGACCGAGTTCCTCCGTGAGCGCCAGCGCTCCAGCGATCAGCTCGCCCGCGACGTCAAACCGCCCCTGCATGGCCTCGAGGCGGGCGCCGCACCTGAGGATCGGAACCTCGAGTCTCCGGTAGCCCTCCAGCTCGCCGCGCATTCGCTCGGTGCGCTCGAGAGCCGACCCGACCGGCATGGGGCCGTGCAGTGCGGCGAGCAACACGTATCCGAGGCTCTGGGCCTCCTGCAGGCGGTCGCCGGCACTACGTGCATGATGCGCCGCTCGCTCGAGATCATCGATCGCTGCCGCTGCCCCGCCTGCCCAGAAGCGGAGTTGGCCGGCAAGGCCGAGAGCGCGCGCCAGCCCGGCTTCGTCGCCGAGCTCCTCGAATACACGGACGGGACCTGCCAGCTCGTTCCGGACCTGCTCATGACTCGTCATTGCGTCCGTAAAGAGCTGGAGGCTCGTCAGCGCCACCGCCGCATCGGCCGCAACGCGCCGCTCGCCGGCGGCGTCCGCAGCTACGGTGGCCTCCACTAGGACGGCCTTCGCGCGATCCCATTGACCTGCCTCCAACAGCGCCCTCCCGAACATCGGAAGCACGCTCAGCCGCCGAGCGTCGTGAGTTGGAAGGAGTGCGACGGCTCGTGCGAGCAAACTGGTCGCCGCCCGAATATCGCCTCGGCTGAACGCTTTCGTCCCCGCCGTCGCCAGCCGCTCGCCTGCACTCCGCGAGACTCGCAGTGAAGCGTCGTTCGCCGGCCCGAGCTCGATGAGGTAGTAGTACGCCCGTTCGAGGTGGTAGCCGACGATCTCGTCCAACTCAACGAGGTCGGCTCCGCGCTCCTGGATCCAGACGGCGAAGCGCTCGTGCAGCTCCGCTCGGGTCGATTTCGACAACGCGTCGTAGGCTGCGTCGCGAATCAGCAGGTGGCGGAAGCGAAAGGCATCCTCGCCCGGGAACTGCGGCCGGTCCGGGCGCAACAGCTCCTTTCGCACGAGGGCCGTGAAAGGAGCGACGAGTTGGGCCTCGTCCGCGGAGAGCGCCTGCACGGCGCCGCGGTGGAACACTCGCCCTTCGACCGAGCCACGCTCGAGCACGACTCGCTCGGTGGGGTCGAGTTGGTCGAGCCGAGCGGCGAGCAATGCCTGGATCGTCGGAGGCACGACGATATCTCCGCTCGGCGATTCGCGCACGAGCGCGACCATTTCCTCGACGAAGAGCGGATTCCCTTCGGCCGCCTCCAGGATCCTGGCGCGCAGTGGCTCATCGGCGGGTGCGCCCTCGAGGAGGCCTGCGACGAGAGCCTCGGCATCGCCTGCAGTGAGCGGCTCGAGCAGGACCGTCGTCGCATTCAGCTTGCCGCCGCCCCAATTCGCCCGCCTGTCGAGCAACTCCGGGCGTGCCATGCAGAACAGCAGAATCGGCGCATCCCGGCTCAGGTCGGCGATGTGGTCGACGAGATCGAGGAACGCTTCCTCGCCCCAGTGGATGTCGTCGAACACGACGACGAGCGGCGCACCGAGCGAGACCGCCTCCAGCAGCCGGCGCATCGCCCAGGCAATCTCCTCGATCGACGCCACGAGACTGCCGTCGCCGAGCACGGCGTGAATGGCCCGGGTCGCAGAAGTGTCCAACCCGAGATCGGCGAGGCGCTGTTCCGGCTGAGCACCGAGCAGCTGCTTCAGCACCTCGACGACGGGCCAATATGTGATCCCCTCGCCGTACGGCAGGCAGGTTCCCCGAGCGACCGTGACGCCGTCGAGCCCGTCGAGAAACTCGTACGCCAGGCGCGACTTTCCCACGCCGGCAGCACCGAGGACCGTGAAGAGCTGACAGGAACTATCTGCCACGGCTTGTGCCATGGCGGCCTGCAGACGACCCAGCTCGCGTTGTCTCCCGACCATCGCACCGGCGCCTCGGCGGGACGGTGCCTCCGAGCGAACAGATACGAGGCGGTAGGCCGCGACCGGCGCTGCTTTCCCTTTCAGCTCCAGCGGCTCCAGTGCCTCCACGACGACCGAATCGCGAACCAGCGCCTGCGTCTCCGCTCCGAGCAGGATCTCACCGGGCTGCGCTGCCGCTTCGAGCCGGGCGGTCGCATTGACCGCGTCACCGGTCGCAAGGCGCTCCGGCGTCCCGGTGACGACCTCGCCGGTGTTGACCCCGATCCGAAGCTCCAGGGTCGTCCCGTAGTCGCGCGCCAACCCCTTGTTCAGGCCGGCCAGGCCGTCCCGCAGCTCCGCCGCCGCTCTCACGGCCCTGAGCGCGTCGTCCTCGTGCAGGACGGGGATGCCGAAGACCGCCATCACCGCATCGCCGATGAACTTCTCCACCGACCCCCCATGACGCTCGACGACGAGCCGCGCCAGGTCGAAATATCGCGCCATCACCGCCCGAAACGACTCCGGGTCGAGTCGCTCGCCAAGCGCCGTCGAGCCCGTCACGTCACAGAACAACACCGTCACCGTCTTTCGCTGCTCACCCGCCGCCCCCTGATCGACCACGGCGGCGCCGCAAGCCTCACAGAATCGGGCTCCGTCCCGGTTCTCGTGACCGCAACTCGCACAACGAGGCATGCGCCGAGTCTAGAGGCCAGAGGATGAACGGGACCAGGGCAGCACCGGCCCGAGGCGGGCGAGACGCGGTCAGCCGCTACACAACTGACGCTTCGCCGAGCAGCGCCTTCGCCTCGGCGAGGAAGTCCGAGTCGCATTGCACGCGGTACTCCGGCCCGAGCGCGAGGGTCTTCGCTCCGAGTGACGTCTCGAGCGCGATCGTGACGGAGGAGTCGCCGGGATATTCCTTCACGAGCCGTGCGAGCTCCTGGATCACCCCGGCAGGCGCCTCGCGCGCGTCGAGCCTGAACCTCACCTCACGGCGCTCCGGCACTGCTTCGAACGCGCTCAGCTCGATCGCGATCAGCTTGGTCTCACCCTGCTGCTTGTGATCCACGCGCCCCTTGACGACGAGGATGCGGTCCGCGACGCAGAGCTCACGCACCATCTGGTAGGCGGTGGCGAAGACGACGGCTTCCGCCGAACCGGTCGGATCCTCGAGTGCGAGGAACACCATCGGCTCGCCCTTCTTCGTCGTCAGCTGTTTCACGGCCGAGACGATGCCGCCCACGGTCACGATCTCCCCGTCGCGGCGACGCTCGAGCTCGGCGAGCGTGGCATCGGTCTTGCGCCGCAACTGGTCGCGCACGGCGTGCAGAGGGTGCTCCGACACGTAGAGCCCGAGCGTTTCCTTCTCGAGCTTGAGTAGATGGGCCTTCTCGAACTCACCCGTCGAGATCGTCGGGTAGTCCCTCTTCACCGGTGTGTCGACATCACCCGAGGCGAGATCGAAGATGGAGCTCTGGCCGAGAAGCTGGTCGGCCTGATGCCGCTGCCCGCACCCGAGAATCTGTTCGAGCACGGTCTCGTCGAGCATCCCCATCCGCGTGTGGCCGATCGAGTCGAACGCGCCGCACTTGATCAGCGACTCGAGGGCCCGCTTGTTGAGCAGTTGAGCATTCACGCGTTCGGCGAAGTCCCAGATCGAAGGGAATGCTCCACCCTCGGCACGGGCGGCGATGATCGCCCGGGCGGCGGCATCACCGACGTTCTTGACGGCGTTGAGGCCAAAGCGGATCTTGCCTTCGACGACGGCGAAATCGGTCGCGGACTCGTTCACGTCGGGCGGCAGCACCTCGATGCCCATCTCGTCGCAGGCGTTGACGTAGAGCGGGACGCGGTCCTTCGTGTTCATGACCGAGGAAATCAGCGCCGCCATGTACTGGTGCGGATGGTTGGCGCGCAACCACGCAGTCCGGTAGGCGATCAGCGCGTAGCAGGCGGCATGGGACTTGTTGAACGAGTAGTCCTGCGCCTTCTCCATGTCGTCCCAAAGGCTTTTGGCGGTCGAGGGGGTGATGCTGTTGGCGGCACAACCGTCGAGGAACTTCTGCTTCAGCGACGCCATCAGCGCGTGGATCTTCTTGCCGATCGCCTTGCGAAGATCGTCCGCCTCGGCCGGGCTGAAGCCGGCGAGATGTTTGGCGATCTCCATGTACTGCTCCTGGTAGATGCAGATCCCGTAGGTCGGCGAGGTGATCGGCTTGAGCCGTTCGTCCGGGAACGAGACGCTCTCGCGACCTTGCTTCCGCGCCGCATACGTCGGGATGTAGGCCATCGGCCCCGGCCGGTAGAGAGCGACGAGCGCGATCAGGTCCTCGAACTCGGTCGGCTTCACCTGCCGCAGCGCCTCGCGCATGCCGGACGACTCGAACTGGAACACGCCCATCGCCTCGCCACGGGCGAGCATCTCGTAGGTCTTGCGGTCATCGAGCGGGATCGCCGTGATGTCGAGGTCGCCACCGATCAGCTCGACGGCGGTCTTGATCACGTCGAGGTTGCGCAACCCGAGGAAGTCCATCTTGAGCAGGCCGAGCGCCTCGACGGTGTTCATCGAGAACTGCGTCACGACCTCCGCGTCAGGGCCTTTCTGCTGCAGCGGAATCGTCTCGATCAGGGGCTTCGCGCCGATGACGACGCCCGCGGCGTGAATCGAGTCGGCGCGGGTGAGGCCTTCGAGCGGCTGTGCGAGCTCGACGATCTCCTTCGCCACCGGGTCGGTGGCGACGGCCTGCCCGAGCTCGCCGGACATCGCCTCCGCGAGCGTTTGTCCGGGTCCCTCCGGCACGAGCTTCGCGATGCGGTCGACCGTGCCGTAGGGGATCTCGAGCACACGCCCCGCATCCCGGAGCGCGGCCCGCGCGGCCATCGTCGAGAACGTGATGATCTGGGCGACGCGGTCGCGACCGTACTTCTCGGCCACGTAGTTGATCACGCGCTCGCGGCCCTCGACGGCAAAGTCGATGTCGATGTCGGGCATCGACTTCCGCCCCGGGTTGAGGAACCGCTCGAACAGCAGGTCGTAGCGGATCGGGTCGATGTCCGTGATCTCGAGCGAGTAGGCGACGAGCGAGCCCGCGGCCGAGCCGCGGCCGGGTCCGACGACAACGCCGTCGCGCTTGGCGAAGCCGATGAAGTCCGCGACGATCAGGAAGTAGTCGGCAAAGCCCATCTCGCGAATCGTCTTCAGCTCGAACTGGAGACGTTCCGTGAGCTCCGGCGTCACCGTGTCGTAGCGCTTTCGCAGGCCGATGTCGCAGAGCTCGACGAGGTAGTCGAACGCCTCGCGGCCGTCCGGCGTCGGGAACGAGGGGAGCAGGATGCGACCGAGCTCGATCTCGACGTTGCAGCGGTCGGCGATCTCGAGCGTCCGGCGCATCGCGTCCTCGTGGCCTGGGAAGTCGAGCGCCATCTCCTGCGGTGACTTGAAGTAGAACTCGTTCGCGCCGAACTTCCAGTGGTCGGGGTTCTTGAGCGAGTCGCCTGACTGGATGCAGAGCAGCGCCTCGTGCGCGTACGCATCTGCGGCGTCGAGGTAGTGGACGTCACCGGTGGCGACGAGCGGCAAGCCCCGCTTGGCCGCAAGCCCGGGTAGCGCCTGGAAGACCGGTTGCTGGATGTCGAGGCCGGCGTTCTGCAACTCGACGTAGGTGTTGTCGCGGCCGAAGATCTGCTCGAGCCGATCGAGCTCCAGCTCTGCGTCGCTCAGCCGCGACTCGACGATCGCCTTCGAGACCCGGCCGGACAGGCAGCCCGAGAGGACGATCAGGCCCGGCGCGTACCGCTCGAGCAACTCCCAGTCGACACGCGGGCGATAGTAGTAGCCCTCGAGGTAGCCGAGCGAGCAGAGCTTGATCAGGTTGGCGTAACCGGCATTCGAGCCGGCGAGCAGCGTCAGGTGCGCATGGCCCTTGTGCTGCTTGGCCCGGTCGTCGACGACGTAGACCTCGCAACCGATGATGGGCTTCACGCCCTGCGCCCGCGCGGCTTTGTAGAGGTCGATCGCGCCCGCCAGCGAGCCGTGGTCGGTCAGCGTCACGGCGGGCATCTCGAGCCGCGCCGCCTTCTCCGCCAGCGCCGGGATCCGGCACGCCCCGTCGAGGATGGAGAACTCCGAGTGAACGTGCAGGTGGACGAAGTCGGCGCTCACGAAAGGGCATCGTACTCGGCCGATTCGGACGTTCCCGAGCGTCTCATCTCGCCGTTGTCCACTCCGAGAACGCGATTGCAGAAGGTGCAGGCGGAACATACCGGGACAGCACCGGGGAGACCCCGCATCACGCGCCGCGTAGCCCGGCAGCCACCTCCTCGACGACCTCGACGAAGGCGCTCGCGGCAGGCGACAGCGTCCGATCCGCGTTCCACGCGAGGCCGATCTCGCGTGGCGGCACCCCGCGGACGTCGAGGACGGCGACGTCCTGATCGGTACGGTCGACGGTGAGCCGCGGGACGAGCGCGTAGCCGATCCCTGCCCCGACGAGACCCTGCACGGTGCCGCTGTCGTCGGACCGGAACACGATCTCGGGATCGGCGCCCTTGCCGCGTAGGAATGCCTCTCCGCCCTCGTTGGAGACGCGATACGCCACGAGCGGCAGCCGCGCGATCTCCCGCACCCCGACCGGACGAGCGGCCCGCGCCAGCTCGGAGCCCACCGGCGCCAACAGCACGTACGGGTCGACGAGCACCTCGATCCGGTCGGTGCTGACGTCGGGCGGCCCGGAGACGAACGCCAGCTCGAGCTCGCCGCGGGCGAGCCCTTCGATCAGAAGCTCGTGGTGGGCCTCGATCAAGCGCACCTGGATCGCGGGCCGGCGTTTGACATAGAGGCGCATGGCCGGGGGAATCATTCGCACGCCGACGCTCTGAAACGTCCCCACCCTGAGCGTGCCGGCCTCGCCCTCGGCGAGCGCCCGCAAGTCGGCTTCGGCCGCGCGCATTGCAGCTGCCGCGCGCCGCGCGTGGCGGAGGAGCCGCTCCCCCGCCTCGGTCGGCGTCACGGCACGTCTCCCGCCGGGGCGATCCAGCAGCTGCATGCCGGCCGACCGCTCGAGCATCGCCACCTGCTGGCTGATTGCCGACTGGGTGTAGCCGAGCCGACGCGCGGCAACGGCGAAGGAGCCGCTGTCGATCACCGCCTCGAGCGCCGCCAGATGTCGAAACTCGATCCCCAGCAATCGATCAGGTTTTTTGATCGCTTCGGTCACGTACTCGCATTTTACTTATCAGTCGGCTGTACCGATCCTGATTGGGATGCATCGAGTGCCTTCACGAATCCTTCGCGCCGACCGCAGCCTGCTGACGGTGATCGCCCTCGCCTTCGCAACGAGCCTCGGTGACGCCGCGATCATCCCCGTCCTGCCGGAGATCCGCGACGGCTTCGGGCTGAGCGGCGTCGAGACCGGCATGCTCCTGTCGGCGACGACGCTCGCGATGCTCGGGGTGGCGGTTCCAGTGGGGTTGCTCGCAGGCCGGCTCGGTACCCGGCGACTGCTCCTCACGAGCGCGACGCTGCTGCCCCTCTCGATGCTGGGCCAGGCGCTTGCCCCGGGGCTCGGCACCCTGCTCGTGGCCCGGCTCGTGTTCGGGCTCAGCTTCGGCATCCTCTGGACGATCGGGCCGGCGCTTGCCGCGGGCGGCGGCCGCGGCCCGGCCGGCACCGGCAAGCTGATTGCGGCATCGGGTGCCGGCTGGCTCGTCGGCCCCGTCTTTGCCGGCGTCGTGTCCGACCTGCTGGGCTATCGGGTCCCGTTCTTCGTCATCGCGGCGCTGTGCGTGCCGCTCACGCTTGTGCTCGCGTGCGACCGCTCGGTCGCCCCGTACGCGCCCGCCTGCCGCCTGCGCGACGCCGTTGCCGCCGCGCGCAGCGAGCGGGCACTCGGGGGCGCGACGCTCGTGACTGCCTTGCTGGGAGTCGTCACCGGGGTCTCCGGCCTCGTGGCGCCGCTCGTGCTCTCGAACAACGGCCTCTCGGCGGGCGCGATCGGCGCGGCGATTGCACTGTCGGCAGTCGTCTGGATCGTGGGCGGCGCGTTGGCGACCAGACTGCCTTCCGCGAGCATCGACGTGCGGCTCGTCGGCGCCGCGGCTGCTGTGCTCGCCGTCGCCTGGCTGATCCCCGTCATCAGCCTCTCGACCGTCGCCGTGATCGGCTTCCTCGTCTGCTCCGCCGCGTGCCGCGCCGTCCTCAACACGACCGTGTACGCCCTCGCACGGCTGAACGTGCCGAGCGACGCGCTCGCCGCTCCGATCGTCGGCGTCATGAACGTGGCCTGGGCGGCGATGGCGTTGAGCGCTCCCATTGCCGCAGGTGCCGCCGTCAGCGGGATCGGAGCACGATGGGCGTTCATGGCGACCGCACTCGCCGGTTTCGCCGTCGCCGCGTGGATGCTCGTCCCACGGCGCGGCACGGTCATGCCTGCGGTGTAGGGTCGATCGATGGCGATCGGAGACCTGGCAGCGGCGCAACCGCGGCTGACCGAAGCCGTTTCGCGTCTCGGCACGGAAAGCGCGTTTGCCGTGCTCGCCCGGGCGCGCGAGCTCGAGCGGCAGGGACGCGACATCATCCATCTCGAGATCGGGGAGCCGGACTTCGAGACACCCGAGCACGTCGCTCGGGCCGGCATCGAAGCGATCCGCTCGGGCCACACGCACTACTGCCAGACGCCCGGCCTGCCCGAGCTCCGCGGCGCCGCGGCGACGCACCTCACGACGACGCGCCGCATCGACGTCTCGCCCGAAAACGTGCTCGTCGGCAACGGCGCGAAGCCGTTCCTGTTCTACACCGTGCTCGCGACGTGCGGCCCCGGCGACGAGGTCGTCTATCCGGATCCGGGCTTTCCCATCTACGAGTCGGCCGTTCGTTTCGCGGGCGCGACGCCCGTCCCGCTCCCCCTGCGCGAGGAGCGCGGCTTCAGCTTCGACCCCGCAGAGCTGAAGGCCCTGCTCTCGGCTCGCACCCGGCTCGTGATTCTGAACGCGCCTCAGAACCCGACGGGCGGCGTCATTCCGGCAGCCGACCTGGAGGCCGCCGCGGCGGCGATCCTCGAGACGCCGGCCTGGGTACTGAGCGACGAGGTGTACTGCCGCATCACCTACGACGTCGAGTCGTCCTCGATCGCCTCGCTGCCGGGGCTCCTCGAGCGCACCGTGCTGCTCGACGGGTTCTCGAAGACGTTCGCCATGACAGGGTGGCGCCTCGGCTATGCCGCAGTGCCGGAGCCGCTCGTGGACCCGCTGACACGGCTGATCGTCAACTCGACGTCGTGCGTGCCTCCGTTCGTCCAGCTCGCCGGCGTGGCCGCGCTCGAGGGCCCGCAGGAGGCGGTCACAGGCATGGTGGCCGAGTTCCGGCGTCGTCGCGACTACCTCGTTCCGGCGCTGAACGCGATCCCCGGGGTGACCTGTGTCGAGCCGGGAGGGGCGTTCTACGTCTTCCCGAACGTCGGCGGCGTGCCGATGCCGGCGGACGAGCTGGCCGAGCGCTTGCTCGACGAGGCCGGCGTCGCGGTGCTGGCGGGAAGCGCCTTCGGCAGCCACGCCCCGGACAACATTCGTATCTCGTACGCGACCTCGCTTCCGAATCTGGAGCGCGCCGTCGAGCGCATCGCCGCGTTCGTCGACCAGCTCTCCTAATCGTCGATCGGGCCGGCGAGCTCCTCGAGCGCGACGCGCAGCGCCGCGACCTGGGTCTCCAGAGAAGAGATCCGCTCCTCGAGGCCCGCAGCTCCCGGTGCGCTCCGGGGCACGGCTCCAACCACCGGCAGGCCTTCTGCGGCAGCACCGGCCGGCTCCCCGCCGAGGAGCTGTGCGTAGCGCTCCTCCTTCTGCCCCGGGCGACGCTCGAGCCTGACGGCGAGCTCACGTTCGATCAGGGTGTCGAGCGTCCGTTCGACGTCGTCGAGCGTGTCGAACGGGTGCAACCGCTCGGTGCGCTGCTTGAGCTCTCCCGGCGTCTGCGGCCCCCGCAGCATCAGCACGGCGAGCACCGACAGCTGCTCCGGTACGAGCCCGAGGGTCTCTGCGAGAAGATGCCTGTACTTGACCGTGCGGCTGCCCTGGCCGCTTGCGAGCCGCGCCCAGTCCCGCCGCCACAGCCGCTGCAGGGCGTCCCGAATCGTCGCCTCGTCGAAGTCGACGACAGGGTCGCGGTTCGTGGCCTGATTGCAGGCCAGGCGGAGCGCATTGAGGGACAGCGGGTACACGTCGGGTGTGGTGCGCTGTTTCTCGATCAGGCATCCGAGCACCCGGATTTCGACGGCGTCCGCGTCCATCGGGAACAGCCTAGAGACTCGCACCTGCCGTCGTCAGCACGCTCAGACACGTGCACGATCGAGGAGCCCGATAACTTCGTCGTCGCCGACCTGGTCGAAGCGCCCGTACCAGAAGCCGACGGCACCGAACCGCTGGATCTCGTAGGGGCAGATCAGCGCGTCCGCCTCGCGGCGCACCAGTGCGGCGGTCTGCGCGGCTGCAACGGGCGCGGCCGCGACGACGCGAGCCGCTCCACGGCTGCGGGCCCAGCGGATGGCGGCGATCATCGTCGCTCCGGTCGCGAGGCCGTCATCCACGAGCACGACGACCTTCGCGTGGAGGTCGACCGGCTGCCGCTTGTCATCGTGGAATGTGCGATCGAGCTCCTCCGCGGATGCCGTCGCCCCCTCGACCACGGCTGTGAGCTCGGCCTCCCCGAGCCCGCCGGAATCGCGGAGAAACACGCCGTCTGCCCCGGGGGCGACGGCGCCGAGTGCGTATTCCGGCTGGCGTGGATGGCCCACTTTGCGCACCGCAACGGCATCGAGCGGCGCCCCCAGTGCGGCCGCGACCTCGGCTGCGACCGTCACCCCTCCACGGGCGAGCCCGACGACAACGACCTCGTCGCCGAGGCCGGCAGTTGCCAGCGCGGCAGCGAGCTGCCGCCCTGCGTCGACGCGATCGCGAAAGGCCTTCATGCGACCTTCGATAATCTGCCGCAGGCTCGATCGAGGCAAGCGCGTACTCCTCACGAAGCTCTTAGCCGACTCCCAGCGCACTCACCGTGCGCTCTCACCGCTCTCTCAGCCGGCCGCTGTCAACTGAGGTCGTCCACGTCACCAGCACGAGAGGAGACCACGATGGGAAGCACACGCAGGGGAAAGCAGAAGCTCGCCGCACTCGCCGCCAGCGCGGTGGCAGTCACGGGAGGCGGTGCAGCGATCGCTGCGAGCGGATCGAGCACACCGACTCAGGAAAGCGACGCGGTCATCGAAGCCGCCGCGCAGAACCTGGGCGTCACCCCGGCGAAGCTGAGCGAGGCGCTCAAGGCGGCGCTCGTCGACCGGGTCGACGCGAAGCTCAAGGCCGGCACGATCACCGAAGCCCAGGCGACGGCACTGAAGGCGCGGATCAACTCGGACTCGTTCGCGCTCTTCGGAGGCGGGTTCGGCGGAGGGCCCGGCGGCGGTATCGGTCGTCATGGTGCCGATCTCGCCACGGCGGCGTCCTATCTCGGCGTGACGCAGTCGCAGCTGCGCACCGACTTGCAGTCCGGCAAGTCACTCGCCGATGTCGCGCAGGCGACCGACGGCAAGAGCGTCGACGGGCTCATCGCCGCGATCGTGGCGGCCGAGAAGGATCGGCTCGCCAAGGACGTGACGGCCGGCATGCTGACCGAGGCGCAGCAGACGCAGCTCCTCGCCGGCCTCGAGGCGCGCGTGACCGACTTCGTCAACGGGGTGCGGCCGGCAGGCGGCCCCTGGGGCGGTCCGGGCGGCACCGACGGCGGAGGCCTGCCGGGCGCCGCGCCCAGCGACGCGTCCCCGTCCGCCTAGGCGTTTGACGCCACGGCTCCCTCCGGTCACCGGCCGGGGGGAGCTGCGACCCCCTTTCGCGAGAACCCTCACCGTCGTACCACGCTGTGGAGAAAAGGTTGCGCCTCGGACACGAGGGGTGTCTCCTCGGGGTGACACCCCTCGCAGTGACGTCGCGCTGCAGAACCCGGCCGGCTGGGCCAGGGTGTGCTCAGGCGACGCGCTCGGCCCAGTCGCCGTACAGGCCCGTGTAGATGCCGCCCCGCGCCATCAACTCGGCATGGGTGCCGCGCTCGACGATGCGTCCGTCTGCGAGGACGACGATCAGGTCGGCCCCCTGAATCGTCGACAGCCGATGGGCGATCACGAACGCGGTGCGTCCCGCGAGCAGCTTCCGCAGCGCGGCCTCGATCGCCCGCTCGGTGCCGATATCCACGGACGACGTCGCCTCGTCGAGGATGAGGATGCGGGGGTCGGCGAGCAACGCCCGCGCGAACGCGACGAGCTGCCGCTGGCCGAGCGAGAGGCGAAAGCCGCGTTCGCCGAGCTGGGTGTCGTACCCGTGCTCGAGCTCACGGATCCAGCCGTCGGCACCCACCGCGGCGGCTGCCTGCTCCACCTCGGCGCGCGATGCATCGGGCCGCGCGAACGCGATGTTCTCGGCGACGGTGCCGGCGAAGAGGAAGCCTTCCTGAGGCACCACGCCCAGCTGGCGCCGCAGCGACCGCTGGCCGACGTCGCGCAGGTCGTGACCGTCGATCGTGATGCGTCCGGCGCGCGGGTCGTAGAAGCGCGCGATCAACTTCGCGATCGTCGATTTTCCGGCACCGGTGCGGCCGACGAGCGCGACCGACGCGCCGGCGGGCACGTCGAGATCGATGCCGTGCAGCACCTCCGGCAGGGCGCCGTAGCCGAAGCGGACGCCCTCGAACCGCACGTGCCCGTCGATCCGCGGCAGCGAGAGCGCATCCGGCGCGTCGGCGAGCTCGGGCTCCTCGTCGAGCAGCTCGGTGATCTTGTCGAGCGCGGCGATCGCGGCGAGGAAGGTGTTGTAGAGCTGTGAGAGCTGCTGCACCGGGTCGAAGAAGTTCGAGAGGTAGAGCGTGAACGCGAGCAGCGTTCCGATCGTGACCTCGTCGTGAATGAGGAGATAGCCGCCGTAGCCGAGCACGATCGCCGTGGCGAGCGAGGCGAGAAAGTCGACGGCGGGAAAGTAGAGGCCGTTGAGCACGATCGTCTCGTAGTTGGCCTCGCGATAGAGGCTGTTGATGCCCCGGAATCCCGCCTGGTTGTGCGGCTCGCGCGCGTACGACTGCACCACGCGCATGCCGGCGATGTCCTCCGCGAGCGTTGCCGTCACGAGACCGATGCGCTCGCGCACCCGGCGATAGGCGCGGTTGGACCGGGTACGGAACCACACGGTCGCGAGGGCCATCAGGGGCAGGATCGCGAGCGTGGCGAGCGCGAGCCGCCAGTCGAGGAGGAACAGCACCACAGCCGTGCCGACGAGCAGCAAGAGGTTCTGCACGAGGCTCGTGACGCCGTCCGTGACGAGCGTGTCGAGCGCCTCGACGTCGTTCGTGATCCGGCTCACGATGGCGCCGGTGCGATTGCGCTCGAAGTACCCGAGGGAGAGCCGCTGCAGGTGCGAGAAGATGAGATCGCGGAGATCGGCGAGCGCGCGCTCCCCCACCCAGCCCGTGAGGTAGGTCTGCAGCGACGAGAGCACGAGCGTCAGCACGCCGGCGGCGGCAAACGCGATCACGATCCACGTGAGGGCGTGGAGGTCTCCGGTACGGATACCGTGGTCGACCGCGAGCTTGGCGAGGTACGGCGGCGCGAGCCCGACGATCGTGAAGCCGAGGAGCGAGAGCACAGCCCCCGCGGTGCGGGCTCGATAGGGCAGCGCGAGCCGCAGGAGCACCTTCAGGCGGCGGCGTGTGCGCCGAAGCGACCAGTCGGAGACCGTTCCGCCGCGCTCCTCGGAGAGATGACTGCCGGCCTGCCAGATCTTCATGCCGACACGCCGATTTCCTGGAGCAACCCGAACTCGTGAATCTCGCGGTAGACCGCATTCGTCTCGAGCAGCTCGGCCTGCGTGCCCCGGGCGACGATGCGGCCGTGCTCGAGCACGACCACGATGTCGGCGAGCGCGATCGTCGAAAGGCGGTGCGCGATCACGATCGTCGTGCGCCCGCGCATCGCCTCGGTGAGGCCGGCGCGAATCAGTGCTTCCGTGGTGGCGTCGACGGAGGCCGTGGCGTCGTCGAGGATGAGAATGCGCGGGTCGATGACGAGCGCGCGCGCGATGGCGAGTCGCTGGCGCTGCCCGCCGGAGAGCGTGATCCCGCGCTCGCCGATGATCGTGTCGTAGCCATCCGGCAGCTCTTCGACGAACGCATGCGCCTGTGCTGCACGTGCCGCCGCCTCGACGAGGCCGGGCGCCACCTCGGGGACGCCGAAGGCGATGTTCTCGCGCACGGTGGCGGAGAAGAGAAACGGATCCTGCGAGATGACGCCGATCTCACGGCGGAGCGAGCGCCGGGTGACGTCGCGAACGTCGACGCCGTCGACGAGCACGCGCCCCGCGCCCACGTCGTAGAAGCGCGGCACGAGCGATGCGAGCGTCGTCTTGCCCGAGCCGGACGCGCCGATCAGCGCAACCGTCGTGCCTGGCTCGATCTCGAGGTCGATCTGCTCGAGCACGAGGCGGCCCGGCTCGTAGGCGAAATCGACCCCGGCGAAGCTGACACGGCCCGGCCCTGCCGGAAGGTCGGCCGCGGCAGGACGGTCCGCGACCTCCTCGGGCTCGTCGATGACCTGGAAGAACCGCTCGCCGGATGCCGTCGCGCGTTGCGCCTGCCCGATCCAGGTGCCGAGCATCCGAAGCGGTGCGACGAGCATCGTGAGCAGGAGGTTGAAGGCGAAGAAGCCCCCCAGCGTCAGCTCGCCGCGGACGACGAAGTGGCCGGCGGCGAGCAGGACACCTGCCTGGGCGAGCATCGGCAGGAACGCGAGCAGCGGGACGTAGAGAGCCCGCTGCGCATTCGCACGCACGCTCGCGCGGAAGAGCTCGTCGGAGGCGTGCCGGAACTGCTCCTCGCGCCGCTCTTCCTGGGCGAACGACTTGACGACGTGCACGCCGACGATCGACTCCTCGGCGACGATCGCGACTTCCCCCAGCTGCTGCTGCACGTCGCGGAGAACGGGATGGGAGACGTGGCTGTAGCGGTAGGCGACGCCGATCAGAAGCGGCGTGATCGCAACCGCGATCAGCGCGAGTCGCCACTCGTAGAAAAAGAGGACGACGGTGACGGAGAGGATGGTGACGACGTGCTGCGCGAAGAAGATGAGGCCGTAGCCGAGGAAGAAGCGGATCGTCTGCAGGTCGACCGTTGCTCTTGACATCAGCTGCCCGGTCTGGTGGCGATCGTAGAAGCCGAACGAGAGCCGCAGCAGACGCGCGTACAGCGCGTCGCGCATGTCCCACTCGACCGCCAATGCCTGCTTGCCCGAGATGAATCGCCGGCCGAGCATGAGCAGTGCCTTCACGACGCCGACGCCCAGGATGGCCAAGATCAGGAACGTGAGCCGGCGCTGGTCGCGTCCGCCACTGAGCTCGTCGACCACGAAGCCGGTGAGCACGAGCACGCCGATCGCCGCGCCCTGCGAGAGGATCGCAAGCAGCGCGGAGACGCCGAGGGACCAGCGATAGGGACGCAAGAATTGCAGCAGGCGGGCAAACGTGCGCGCGTTTGAACGGGCCATCCCCCTATCGTAGGGCGAGCCGTCCTCGGCGCAGGGCCGCTCGAATGCGCCATTTCACGGGCGATGTCGATAGTGGTTCAAGGAATGTGCCTCTGCGGCCGATGCTGTCCCCATGGACGGTCGGCTGATCGAGTCAGGCGCTGTCGACGCGGTCGAGACAGCTCGTTTACGCCTCGAGCGCTGGGACGATTCGCATTTCGAGCGCTTCGCGCAGTTCATGCGCGATCCCGACGTGATCCGCTACATCCGGCCTGGCCCGCTCGACGGCGCGCGGGCGACGGAGCAACACGAGCGCTCACTCGAGGAATGGGAGACGAACGGCTTCGGCAAGCGGGCCATGATCGAGTTGGCCACCGGTGAATGGCTCGGATTCGTCGAGCTCTCACGCGTCGGCCCGGGGAAGGGCTGCCGCGACGAGGACGTCGAGATCGGGTACTTCGTCGCACCGTCACGGTGGGGCGAGGGCATCGCGACCGAAGCGGCGTCGGCGACCCGCGACGAGGCATTCGAGCGGCTGGCCCTCGACGAGCTGATCGGGCGCTGCCGCGTCGAGAACGTGCGCTCTGCACGGGTGCTGAAGAAGGTGGGCTTCCAGCTGCTTCGAGATTTCGGGCTCGACGACGACATCGCGGTCGAGATCCATCACATCAAGCGCGCCGACTGGGCGGGGCCGAACGGACGCCGCCTGCGGATCGTCGACGACATCATTCCGAATACCGGCTCGGACTATCGTGAGACTGGCTGAGCCCGCAGCCGTCACGACGCCCCCGGAGGCGGCCTCGCAGCCCGAGGCCTATGACGTGCTCCTGCTCGCGGGGACGCCGAGGCGGCACACGTGCCTCCTCCCGGGCGACATCGCGGCCGGTGCGTCGATCGACCTCGACGGCGAGCAATGGACCGTTGCCGACGTCCGCACGAACGACGCGGGCCCGACGCGCCTGATCTGCATCTACGCCGACTGACCCCGGGGCCTTTACACCGCCCGATTTCCGCTCATAGTGAGACGCAGCGGGATCAATGCGGGGGAATGAGGGGGGAATGGCGAAATTCAGGGGTAGACGAGCCGCGCGCAAGGCTGGGAGCGCGAGCGCCGACGGCACGGTTGTCGACGGTGAGGCGCGCGAGGAGCCGGCGGCGAAAGAGCACGTGACCGGACGCGAGCGCAAGCCCTCGCCTGCCGGAGGCAAGCCTGCCGATGCATGGGTTGACTCCGCGCCCGAGCCGGCTGCACTCGACTACGCGAAAGTCGGCGAGCACGTCGGTACCGTGCTCGAGGCGGCCAAGGCTGCCGCCGAGAAGATGCTGATCGACGCGTCGAGAGATGCCCGCCAGATCCGTGCCGATGCACAGCTGCAGGCGAAAGTCGCGCTCGAGGAGTCACAAAAGCAAGTCGAGCGCGCAGACGCCGAGGCGGCGCGCCTGTACGCGGATGCCAAACAGCGGAGCGACGAGACGCGAGACGAGGCCGACACGTACGCCGCGAGCACGCGGCAGTCGGCAGACGCGGAAGTGGCTGCGATCCTCCAGAACGCCGAAATGCAGGCACTGGATCGCGTCGATGCGGCGCAACGACGCCAGCGGACGCTCGACCGGAACATCGCCGCGACGGAGAACCGGCTGCGACAACTGGTCGGAGGCGTCCGGGAGCTGGCATCCGGCCTCGAGGAGCTCGTGCCGGCGGAATCGATGCCAGACGAGCTCGCGTGCTGCCGAGGGCGACGACCTGTCGTTGGCGACGCTTCGATTGGCCGTGGAACCCGAGCACGCCGAAGAAGGGCTCAACGGCAACTGAGGGTTTTCGCCCGCCCGCTCGCCGGAACGTCACCTCGCAAGCCCGCAGCCGGATGATCCGCCGCGGACCGGGCACGTTTGCGGTCACACCGCCCCGGGAACCTGGAAGGAGAAGAGGCTCCCCCGAGAGGAGGACGGCGATGCGCAAGCTGGTCCGAGACGCAATGACGGCCCAACCGCGCACCATCGGCATGCACCAGTCCGTCGTCGATGCCGCGCGGATCATGGCAGAGGAAGACATCGGCTCGATTCCGGTGGTGGATCACGACGAGATCCTGGCCGGGATCGTCACCGACCGCGACATCGCGTTGAGAGTCGTGGCCGAAGGACGGGATCCGCAGGCAACCCGTGTGTACGAGATCGCGACCACGCATGTCAGTCCTGCCTATCCCGATGAGCCCTTGGACGAGGCGCTCGAGCAGATGGCCCATCACCAGGTGCGACGGCTTCCGGTGATCAAGGACGACAGGGTCGTCGGCATTCTCGCCCAGGCGGACATCGTGCACGAGGTGAAGGACAAGCGAGCCGGGCAGCTCGTCGACGAGATCTCGCAGCCCGAGTCCTCGCTCAGCCACCTACGGGCCTAGACATCGGCACAAGCCCCGGATCCGGTTGCGCGGATCCGGGGCCCTGCGGGATCCGCACTACGCAGCCGGGTAGTGCCCTTCGCCCGGCCAGGAGGACAGGATCAACACGATGCGCGCGCCGTCTGCGCTCGCCACGCTGTGCTGCTCTCCCGGCTCGAACGTGAGCAACGTGCCGGGTCCCGCCTCGACGACATCTCCGCCTGCATCGACTCGCACCGTCCCCTCCACGACCGTCAGCCAGGCCCGCTCGCGCACCTGATGCTGCCCCAGCTCCTGACCCGGCGCGAGACGAATGACGATCGCCCGGGCCGAGTCGGCGGTCTCGAGCACGGTCGGGGAGCGAGTCCCCTCCGGTGCCTCGATCTCGACCAGATTCCAGTGCTGCACGCGCCGATTCTAGACCTGGCCGATCGGGCGCGCCTCGGTTGCGGCCCGGCCCGAGAGCCCGAAGGCACCGGCAATGAGCTCGTACGAGCGGCGGCGGGCAGCGTGGTCGTGGGTGATCGTGACGACCAGGAGCTCGTCGGCGCCGTACGCGTGCGCGACCTCCTCGAGACCCGCCCGCACCGTGGCAGGAGCACCGGCGACGACACGCCGGCCGCTGCGAGCGGCGCCGTTCGCGCCGTCGATCGCGAGGAAGGCCGTTGCCGCCTCCACGGTCGGCACCTCGACCAGTTGCCCGCGGCGCAGCAGCGTGATCGCCATCCGGATGCTCGACGACAGGCGGTCAGCCTCCTCACCGGTGTCGGCACAGACGGCGGAAACGGCGACGGCGACGTGCGGATGCTGCTGCCGTTCGGACGGGACGAACGTCGTACGGTATGTCTGGGCGAGCTCCGCGCCGTCAGGGCTGATGAAGTCCGCGAATGCGTAGGGCAGACCGAGCTCTGCCGCCCAGATCGCGCTCTGCGGCGAGGAGCCGAGCAGCCACACCACCGGCCGCTCGGGCCTCCCCGGCAGACGTGTGAGCCGGGCGAGGGGATGGTCGGGTGGGAAGCCGTCCTCGAGGTAGTCGAGGAGCTCCGCGAGCTGGTCGGGGAAGTCGTTGGGCGCGCGCTGGCGGCGGTCGCGCTGGAGCGCGACGCTCGTCTGTGGGTCGGTGCCGGGGGCACGCCCGAGGCCGAGATCGATCCTGCCGGGATAGAGACCGCTGAGCATGCTGAAGGTCTCGGCCACCTTGAGCGGGCTGTAGTGCGGCAGCATCACGCCACCGCTGCCGACGCGGATGCGCGACGTCCGCGCGGCGATCGACGCGATCAGCACCTCGGGGCTCGGGCTCGCGAGCATCGGCATGCCGTGGTGCTCGGCAACCCAGTAGCGGTTGTAGCCGAGACCCTCGACGAGGCAGGCGAGATCGACCGTGTTCCCCAGCGCCTCCGCACCGGTCGACCCCTCGGAGATCGGCGACTGGTCGAGCACGCCGAGGGTCTTGAGCTCCGTCATCCCCCTAGTGTGCGGACAGCGAGGCTCAGGGCGCGGCGAGAGGTGCGGGCAATTCGCTACGAGCCGGTGAACGCGACCCAGCCGGCGTTCGCGAGGGAGCCGAGGCTGCTCGCCTTCACGCCTGCATCCGACACGGTGAACAGCTTGTCGCCGACGACGAGCGAGCGGCGAATCGGCGTGCCGAGGGTCGATCCGGTTCCCGCGATCGCCGGGTGCGAGATCCGCCCGAGCTCGGCGATGCCGCCGCGACCGACCCTGAGCGCGATCGCGCCCGCGAACGGCTCAGTCGCGTCCTGGGTGTACACGGGTACGACGACGAGGTGCGTCGGAGCCCAGTAGAGGAATGCGTGGTGGTCGTACTCCGCCTCGGAGGAGCTCGGCCCGATCGTCCAGCGCTGCAGCCGGTCGGGCCGGCGCAGGTTCGAGACGTCGTACAGCGAGAGCTGAGTGCCATTGATGCGGCCGTCTGCGTTGGCGTCCTGGCCGAGGCCGAGCAGGAGGTCGTCGCCGATCGGATGGAGGTAGGCGGAGTAGCCCTCGATCTCGAGCTCGCCGAGCACCGCCGGCTGCCGCGGATTGGAGAGGTCGAGCGTGTAGAGAGGGTCGACCTGCTTGAACGTGACGAGGTATGCGACGTCGCCGGCGAACCGCACCGCGTAGATGCGCTGGCCGCGACCGAGGCCGCCAATCCGTCCCAGTGTGACGAGCTTTCCCGCCTGGGCCTCGAGCGTGGTGACGAAGCTCTCGCTGTCGCGACCTCCGGCCGGGTCGAACCAGGGCGGGGTCTCGGTGCTCGCCACCCGCAGCACGCCGCCCTGCTCGGAGAGCGACCACTGGCTGAGGAGGAAGCCGGGCACCTCGCCGCTCGCGCGGTAGGTCGTGCGAGACGGATCCGAGATGTCGAACTCGTGCAGCGCGGTCCTGACGCCCTCGGGCACGATTTGAGGGCGCTCCGGAAGCGGGCGGTCCGCCCACCGCTCGGTGGCGACGTACAGGCGCTGCGGCGAGGCGTAGACGATGCGTCCGTCCGTGAGCACGGCGTCGGAGTCGACGGGCATGAGGCCCTCGTCGAGATCGATCGTGAGCACCGTGACCAGTCCGAGGCCGGAGAAGTCGGGCGGCCGCTCGACGTTGCGGCACTGGACGAGGGCGCGCTGCCGCTTCGCCCCGGTGCGCCGGTTGCGGACGACATAGCTCGGCAACCAGCTCGAGATGCGAGACGAGGCGATGACGGCGCGGTTTCGCTTCGTCGCGGCGGCAGCCGATTGGGCGTCCGCGCCCGCGGAGGGCTTGAAGTCGAGCCGGCGCGGCATCGAGGCGTTCGTGACCACGCGCACCGTGCCCCCGATCAGCCGTGCGCTCAGATAGTCCGCCTCGAGCGAGAGCGTGCGCACCACTCGCAGGCGGCTGGGGTCGCTCGCGTCGACCTCCGTGAGAAGCGTCTGCGAGGGCACGATAGGCGCGAAGCTGCGAACGGCACCCGGGAGCGGCTCGATATGCATGCCGCCACGCGAGATGACGAGCACCGTCGTGCCGTAGAGGAGGAGCTCGTGGCTCCAGCCCTGCTCGAGCTGGAGGGTGTCGACGAGGCGTGGGCGGCTCGCCCGGCTGTCGATCACGTACAGCCGGTCGCCTCGGACCGTGAAGATGTGCGAGCCGTTCGACTTGACGATGTCGGGCTCGTCGACGCCTAGCTCCTGGACGTTGGTGGTCGAGAAGTCGCTGCCGCCGCCTGCGCCGTCATCGGCCGCGCGCGCCGCAGCCGGAGCGCCCACCGGCATTGCCTTGACCAGCCCGCCGCCGAGCCCGTACGGACCGACGAGCGGCGTGGCGTTCTTCTTGACGTAGGCGAGCAGGGCGCCGCACGAGCCGAACGGCTGCAGACGCGGGCTCTTCCGCCCCGTCGCCGCCGTGGTGTCGCCCGCGCCCGTCCCCCCGGCGACGAGGACGGTGAGGGACACCAAGAGAAGCGCCGTGGGCTGTCGAATTCGCATGACTCACCTCCTTATACGTCGCAGGACGGGAAAAGGGTCACACGCCTATGGGTGATCCGTCGTAGCTCGTCGTGGCTTCCCTTTCCTCCAGTTTGTATCTAGAGTCACACAGATAGGGCGCTTCGGCGACGCGCTCTTGTGTAGGTGAACTTGGGGGGAAACGCTCGTGTTCGAGCGAACGTGCGGCGGATTGTCATCTCGCCACGCATCTGGCGTGGCGTCATCGCGGCGATTTTTGCTCACGACGCTGAGGCTGACCGTGCTCTTCTCCCTCGGTCTGCTCGTGCTGACCCCACGCATCGGTACGGCGGCGCCGCCCAATCTCGTCGCTGCGTATGGGTTTGAGGCGGGGTCGGGTGTGTCGGTGGTGGATGCGTCGGGAAATGGGCGTACGGGCACGGTGGCGAATGCGGCGTGGTCGGCGGCGGGCAAGTTCGGGAAGGCGTTGTCGTTCAACGGGTCGAGTTCGCGGGTGACGGTGGCTGACGCGGCGGCGTTGCGGTTGACGTCGGGGATGACGCTGGAGGCGTGGGTGCGGCCGGCGGTGGCGGCGACGGGTTGGCGCGACATCGTCTACAAGGGCAACGACAACTACTACCTGGAGGCGTCGTCGGCGAACGGCAACAGGCCGGTCGGGGGCGCCATCATCGGCAGCAGCCAGACGCAGGCGTTCGGCACCGCCCCGCTCGCCGTCAACAGCTGGGTGTACCTGGTCGAGACGTTCGACGGGTCGACGTTGCGCTTCTACGTCAACGGCGCCCAGGTCTCGAGCGTCGCCCGCACCGGCGCCTCCTCGACCTCGTCCAATCCGCTGCAGATCGGCAGCGACAGCATCTACGGCCAGTACTTCAACGGCCTCATCGACGAGGTGCGCATCTACAACACCGCGCTCAGCGCCGCCCAGATCCAAACCGACATGACAACCCCGGTCGAGCCCAGCACGCCACCACCGCCCGATACGACGCCACCGACCAACCCGAGCGCTCTTAGCGCGACCGCGGCCGGGACGACGGTGAACCTGTCATGGACCGGCTCGACCGACGCCGGCGGCGTCACCGGCTACGAAATCGAGCGCTGCCAGGGAACCGGCTGCACCACCTTCACGCTGCTCAAAACAGTCACCACCACCACAACCAGCGACACCGGCCTCACCCCCAACACCACCTACAGCTACCGCGTCCGCGCCAAAGACGCCACCCCCAACTACAGCAACTACAGCAACACCGCCACCGCCACCACCCCCGCCGCGGCCGATACGACGCCACCGACCAACCCGAGCGCTCTTAGCGCGACCGCGGCCGGGACGACGGTGAACCTGTCATGGACCGGCTCGACCGACGCCGGCGGCGTCACCGGCTACGAAATCGAGCGCTGCCAAGGAACCGGCTGCACCACCTTCACGCTGCTGAAAACGGTGACGACGACCACGACCAGCGACACCGGCCTCACCCCCAACACCACCTACAGCTACCGCGTCCGCGCCAAAGACGCCACCCCCAACTACAGCAACTACAGCAACACCGCCACCGCCACCACCCCCGCCGCCCCCGATACCACACCACCAACCAACCCGAGCGCTCTCACCGCGACCGCGGCCGGGACGACGGTGAACCTGTCATGGACCGGCTCGACCGACGCCGGCGGCGTCACCGGCTACGAAATCGAGCGCTGCCAGGGAACCGGCTGCACCACCTTCACGCTGCTCAAAACAGTCACCACCACCACAACCAGCGACACCGGCCTCACCCCCAACACCACCTACAGCTACCGCGTCCGCGCCAAAGACGCCACCCCCAACTACAGCGACTACAGCAACACCGCCACCGCCACCACCCCCGCCGCCCCCGACACCACACCACCAACCAACCCGAGCGCTCTCACCGCGACCGCGGCCGGGACGACGGTGAACCTGTCATGGACCGGCTCGACCGACGCCGGCGGCGTCACCGGCTACGAAATCGAGCGCTGCCAAGGAACCGGCTGCACCACCTTCACGCTGCTCAAAACAGTCACCACCACCACAACCAGCGACACCGGCCTCACCCCCAACACCACCTACAGCTACCGCGTCCGCGCCAAAGACGCCACCCCCAACTACAGCAACTACAGCAAACACCGCCACCGCCACCACCCCCGCCGCCGGCGGCTCGAGCCTGGTGGCTGCGTATGGGTTTGAGGCGGGGTCGGGTGTGTCGGTGGTGGATGCGTCGGGGAATGGGCGTACGGGCACGGTGGCGAATGCGGCGTGGTCGGCGGCGGGCAAGTTCGGGAAGGCGTTGTCGTTCAACGGGTCGAGTTCGCGGGTGACGGTGGCTGACGCGGCGGCGTTGCGGTTGACGTCGGGGATGACGCTGGAGGCGTGGGTGCGGCCGGCGGTGGCGGCGACGGGTTGGCGCGACATCATCTACAAGGGCAACGACAACTACTACCTGGAGGCGTCGTCGGCGAACGGCAACAGGCCGGTCGGGGGCGCCATCATCGGCAGCAGCCAGACGCAGGCGTTCGGCACCGCCCCGCTCGCCGTCAACAGCTGGGTGTACCTGGTCGAGACGTTCGACGGGTCGACGTTGCGCTTCTACGTCAACGGCGCCCAGGTCTCGAGCGTCGCCCGCACCGGCGCGATCATGACCTCGTCCAATCCGCTGCAGATCGGCAGCGACAGCATCTACGGCCAGTACTTCAACGGCCTCATCGACGAGGTGCGCATCTACAACACCGCGCTCAGCGCCGCCCAGATCCAAACCGACATGACAACCCCGGTCGAGCCCAGCACGCCACCACCACCCGATACGACGCCACCGACCAACCCGAGCGCTCTTAGCGCGACCGCGGCCGGGACGACGGTGAACCTGTCATGGACCGGCTCGACCGACGCCGGCGGCGTCACCGGCTACGAAATCGAGCGCTGCCAGGGAACCGGCTGCACCACCTTCACGCTGCTCAAAACAGTCACCACCACCACAACCAGCGACACCGGCCTCACCCCCAACACCACCTACAGCTACCGCGTCCGCGCCAAAGACGCCACCCCCAACTACAGCAACTACAGCAACACCGCCACCGCCACCACCCCCGCCGCCCCCGACACCACACCACCAACCAACCCGAGCGCTCTTAGCGCGACCGCGGCCGGGACGACGGTGAACCTGTCATGGACCGGCTCGACCGACGCCGGCGGCGTCACCGGCTACGAAATCGAGCGCTGCCAGGGAACCGGCTGCACCACCTTCACGCTGCTCAAAACAGTCACCACCACCACAACCAGCGACACCGGCCTCACCCCCAACACCACCTACAGCTACCGCGTCCGCGCCAAAGACGCCACCCCCAACTACAGCAACTACAGCAACACCGCCACCGCGACGACCGACCCCAGTGGCGGTACGGGTGGCGTTTCCGTCCAGCTCGTGGTGCAAAACCCCAATTTCGAGGCGCTTGCCGTGGACAGCGGGGGTCTCACGTACGGCACGTCCGTGACGGACGACCATTCGATCTGGCGCTCCTCTGACGAGGGTGCAACATGGACGAAGGTGCGGGACTTCGCGTCGAACGAGCGGGTGTTCCGGATCTCGGCACTCGCCAGCGGGACGTTGCTCGCCCATGTCGACGGTGGGACGGTCTCGTTGTACCGCTCGGACGACCAGGGAGCGACCTGGGTGCAGGTGCTGACGCTGCCGGGAGGGCCGGTGTTCTACACGACGCTGACCGCGGACTCGATCACTGACGGCAACGGCTTCGTCTGGCTCGGGACATACAACACGGGGCCGGACGCCACCTACCCCAACTACATCTACCGCTCGGCCGACGACGGTCGCACCTGGCAAGTCGTGAACACACCGACCACGCATCGCCACATCCATGGCGTGCGCTTCAACCCCGCCGACGGGAAGCTGTACGTCTTCTTCGGCGACAGCGCAGGGGACGGGATCTGGGTCTCGTCCGACGACGGCTCCACGTTGCAGCCGCTCTGCACGGCCTACACCTGCACGACGGTCGACGGGGCCTTCGATCCGGGCGGCTCATTTCTCATCTTCGGCCAGGACAACTACACATCGCAGAACAACATCGTCAAGGTCTCGCTCGAGACCGGCGCGCTGACGCAGGTGCTCGCTCTGCCGTACGACTCATTCTCGGCCTTCCGGCTCGACCCGACCTCCTACCTGGTCGGCACGACGCACGAGCAGGGTGTACCGATCGTCGATCCGAACCTGCATCTCTACGCCTCGGTGGACGGCGGCGACACGTTCACCGACGTCTTCCAGAAGCCGATCCCTGCCGGGAGCGGGCGCACCGACATCCGGGTGCAGTTCAGGTACCCCAACGGCGACTTCCTCATCCAGGCCTCCGACTACGGCACGATCGTGGGGCGGCTCGTGGTCGACGCGCCGCCGTAGGACGTTTGCACGGCGGCTGTCGCCGCTACGCGCTCTGGCTGTCGGCCAGGATCTGCCGCGCAGTGGGCAGGTCGGCCTCGTGCACGAGGATCTCGCGCGGGCCGTCGGCTGCGATGCCGTCGAGCATCGAGTCGGTCGCCTCCGTCACCCGGTGACCGCACTCGAGGCCGGACGCGCGGAGGAGGCCGCAGACGATGTCGGCCTCGGTCTCGTCCCCGACCACGGTGAGCGGCACGCCTGGATCCATGGCTCAAGGGTACACCGCGCCGTCGCGTCGCATGACGTGCGGATGCCCCGGGAGTCCCGGGGCATCCGCTGCCCAGCGCGAACGTGTGTCCTACGCCGCGATCGGCGCCACCTCGACGTCGCTCTCGCTCTCGAGCGACGGTGCTGCTGCGAGCTCTTCCTTGCGGATGAGCACGAGCGAGACGACGAGGCCGACTGCCGCGACTGCGGCGCCGACCCAGAATGCCGCCTGGAAGCCGGAGGTGAGCGCCGCCGCCGGCGCGTCGCCGGCCCGGGCCGCGTCGTTCGTATTCGCTATCGCGACGGCGGAGAGGACGGCGATGCCGAGCGCTCCGCCGATTTGCTGTGACGTGTTGATCAGCCCGGACGCGATGCCCGCCTCGTTTTCCGGAATCCCGGCAAGCGCTGCGATCGAGATCGAGACGAACGAGAACGCCATCCCGACTGCGATGATCAGGAAGCCGGGCAGCAGGTCGCCGAGGTAGGTGCCGTCGGGCGAGACCTGGGTGAAGTAGATGAGGCCGACCGTGAGCAGGCTCATCCCTGTCACGAGCACCGGCTTGACACCGACCTTCGTCACGAGCTGCGAGGCGAGCGTCGCCCAGAAGATCGAGGTGCCGGCGACCGCGAGGTACGCGACGCCTGTCTTCATCGCCGAGTACCCGAGCACCTGCTGCATGTAGAGCGTCAGCATCAAGAACATCGAGAACAGCGTCGTGCCGAGGATGAAGCCGGCCACATTGGCGCCCGTGACCGTCTTGATCCGGAAGATCGAGAAGGACATGAGCGGATTCTTGGCACGGTTCTCGCGGAGCACGAAGCCGGCAAGGAGCGCCGCCGCAACCGCAAACAGGCCGATCGTCTTGCTGGAGCCCCAGCCGTAGTCGTTGGCCTTCGTGATCGTGAACACCGTGAGCGAGAGGCCCGCGGTCACGAGCACGGCTCCGAGAGCGTCGAAGCCGCCGACCCGGGTGTCACGGCTCTCACCGAGCAGCACGGGCGCGAAGGCAATCGCGACGAGCGCCACCGGCACGTTGATGAAGAAGATCCACTCCCAGCTGAGAGCGTCGGTGAAGACGCCGCCGAGCAGGACACCTGCGGCGGCGCCGAACCCGCCGACGGCCCCCCAGACGCCGAGCGCGATGTTCCGCTCGCGGCCTTCGTAGAAGGTCGTCATCAGGATCGAGAGCGCTGCGGGCGAGATGATCGCGGCACCGAGCCCCTGCAACGAGCGGGCGCCGATGAGCGATGCCTCGCTCCAGGCGAGGCCTGCGAGCAGCGATGCAGTCAGAAAGACTACGAGGCCGCCGATGAACACGCGGCGACGGCCGAGCAGGTCGGCTGCACGCCCGCCGAGGAGCAGGAAGCCGCCGAAGACGAGCGCGTAGGCGCTGATCACCCACTGCAGGTTCGCCTGCGAGAAGCCGAGGTCGTCCTTGATCGACGGTAGGGCCACGTTCACGATCGCGATATCGAGCACGACCATGAACTGCACGACGCTGAGGAGCGCCAGTGCGAGCCATTTGCGATTTTCGGAAGCAATCATTCTGAAGTCCACCTCTCTGAAGCTGTGCTTGATGGACTCGACGATACACGTTCTTGCTTGCATTTCGCAAGTTCGGACTTCCGTAATGCGTAGTACGGAAAACCGAACCACAAGTAAATCGCTATGATCTGGTGAATGAAGAGCTACAGCCAGTACTGTCCCGTGGCGCATGCTCTCGACCTCGTCGGCGAGCGGTGGGCGCTCCTCATCGTCCGCGAGCTGATGCTCGGCCAGCGGCGCTACACGGATCTCGCCGAGGCGCTGCCGAAGATCGGCACGAACATCCTCGCGGCACGGTTGCGCGACCTCGAGGCAGCGGGCATCGTGCGTAAGGCCAAGCTACCGCCGCCCGCCGCGGTCTCGGTGTACGAGCTCACGGACACCGGCCGCGCGCTCGATCCGGTGCTCCACTCACTCGCCCACTGGGGCGCGCTGACGATGGGGGCGCCGGAGCCGACCGACTGCTGGAGCATGTACGCGGTGCAGGCGCGGTTCCGGCCCGATGCGGCCGTCGACGGCTCCTACGAGATTCGCTTCGACGAGGAGTCGGCGATCTCCCTGCGGGTCGAGGACGGGCAGTTGACTCCGTCGCGGTACCCGGCGGAGCACCCTGACCTGTCCGTCCAGGTCGAGCCGGGGACGCTGCACGGCCTGATCGAAGGGGTGCTGAGCGTGCCGGCGGCGCTGAAGGACGGGCGGGCGACGCTGGTCGCCGGGACGCCGGAGCAGCTCGCGAGCCTGGTCGGGATGTTCGCCCCAGCCGCGGAGCGCGACGCCGCTGCGGCGGCATAACCGCTTCCGCCTGTGTGGGCAGTTCGTGGGGGGCGGGTGGGTCGCACCCAAGGCACCACGCCACCCGAGGACATATGGCGGCTCGCACTCGTGCTCGGGTCAATCGTGGCCGCGCACCTCGCACTGACCTTCGTGCTCGGGCAGCGCCGCGTGCAGGCACGTTAGGGTCCAGGGAGTCATGGGAGAACGTCGCCGCAGTGCGGTTGTGTTCGGCGCCCGCAATCTCGGCCGGGCCGTGATCGAGTTGCTGGGCACCGAGGGCTGGGCGGTAACAGGCGTGGCGCGGTCGGACGCAACGCTCGAGGCTGTCACGGCCACGGGAGCGCTTGCACTGCGTGCGGACGTCACGGACCAGGAAAGCGTGACGCAGGTGCTGGAGCAGGCAGCCGCGGCGCACGGAGGCGTTGACCTGGTGGTGAACGCCGCTTCGGCATACGGCGGCGATCGCAGCGGCCCGTTTGGCGGTGGTCCCGATTGCCGAGGCTCCGCGCGAGGCGTTCGACGCCTGGGCGGCCGCGCCGGCACGCTCGGCCTTCTCGTTCCTCTCCGCGGCGGGCCGGTTTCTGGTCGCTCAGGGGACTCCGGCGACGGTCGTCCAGGTCACGGGCGGCTCCTCGCGGCGGGCGGCAGCCGGGCGGGGCCTGTGGGCTGCAGGTGCCTTCGGCGTCAGGGCGATCACGCAGGCGGCAGCCCTCGAGTTGCGCGGGCAGCACATCCATGTCGCGCTGCTGATCGTCGACGCCGGCATCGAGCCGTTCGTCGGCGGCCGACCTGCCCAGGCGAACGATGCCCTTGCGGATCCCCGCGAGCTTGCCGCATCGGTGCTGTTCCTCGCCGAGCAGGGCGCCCGTGGGGCGACGCACGAGCTGCAAGTGACGCCGCTGGCCGAGCGTTGGGTTCCCTAGGTTCGCCGGACAGGCGCTCCCGTTGCTCTAGCCATTTGCGTGCGGCGTGAAGGCCGGCCCATGCGCCGGCCTTCACTCCCCCATGTCCCTCTCTCAGCGTCCGCAGCCCTGCGGCGAGCGACCCGCGAGCGCGCGACCGGCGGGATTGCGCACAGACGGGATCGTGAGCGTCCCGGTGTAGGTCGTCCGGACGCCGTTGCCGACGGGTGTGTCCTTCATCAGGATGATCCCCTTCGCTCCTGCGAGACCGCCCGTGCCATCGCTGACCGGGTGCACGCAGCCGCCGCGAATGAGCGCGCTCGTCTTCGGGTCGAACGTCGCCCAGTAGATGAACGCGAAGCTCATCGTCCCGGTCGGCTCCGTTGCCTCGCACGTGCCGCTCGCGTCGACGTCGATGCAGCCGCTGAACTTCTCCGTGCCGCGGGCGGCGTACGCGGACGGGTTCTTGTACAGCTCCTTGAACGCCGTCACGTTCCACTTGCCGACGAGCGATCCGTGCATCTCGTACTGACCCGTCTGCTCGTCGATCACCGTCTGCGTGCCTGAGACCGGAATCGTCCCGGCGCCGGCTGTAGCCGACAGGGCGGCCGCAGCGAGCGCGGCGACGGAAACTGCCGCGAGCCTCATCTTGATGCGCATTTCCTTGACCTCCGGATCGGAATTCGGCACCTGCCGGCGCCATCGCTGCACGGAGGGTGAGGGACACCGCTGGAGATTCCCTGGAGGCGGACTGGTGCCGGCCGAGCGGCACGGCCTCGGGCCGCCCGAAGCGCTCGCAGGGCTCCCTCTGCTTGGGAGCCCTGCGAGCCCGGTTACCGGCCGCGACGAGCGACCAAGGATGTGAGCTACCCGGCCGCGACCGATCCTCGGTTCCTCCCGCGTCCCTGGCGGGTCACGAGCGCGTGTCCGCCGAAGCCGACAAGCACGAAGAACGCACCGATGACGGCGAGGACGATGACGATATTGCCCCACTCGTACCCCTTCGACGTATCGGACGAAGTGACGGGCGTCACGAGGCGTCACGACGGGCGTCGCGACCTGAGCGTTGACCTTCGCCGCCGCGTCGCGCGTGTCGGGCGAACGACGGTCGAGGGAGGTCACGAAGCTCTGGTGCGTGGACATCGCCGTCGCGATCGCGGGGTCGAGCGTGTCGGACGAGCGGCGGGCGACGGAGCTCGGCGAGCTCCGGCGGGCAGCCATCGCCGTCGCGATCGCGGGGTCGAGCGAGTCGGACGAGCGGCGGGCGACGGAGCTCGGCGAGCTCCGGCGGGCAGCCATCGCGGTGGCGATCGCCGGATCGAGATCCTGCGGCTGCACCGCTGCATCACGAGTGTCGAGCACAGGAGCGCCCTTCGCGAGCGCTGCCGGGACTGCGAGCGCGGCAAGAAGGGCTGCGAGCCCGATCGCCGATGCCAGACGGCGGACGGTGTGGGCTGTGGTGATCATGTTCTCTCCTTGGTCTCGGATCGCAGTGTGCGACCCATCTGCCCTACTCGACGGCGGGGCGGCTAAGGCCCGGTAACGCCCGGGTTAAGTGCTCTCCTGGCCGCGGCTCGAGCGGCTCGGGACACGGTGGTACAGTCGCGCTGCGATGGAGTTCAGGATCCTCGGTCCACTCGACGTGGTCGACGGGGAGCGAGTGGTGGCCTTGGCAGGCCCCAAGCACCGCGCGCTGCTGGCGATGCTCCTCCTGCACGCGAACGAGGTCGTCTCCACCGAGCGCCTGATCGACGCGCTCTGGGAGGATGAGCGGCCGGAGACGGCACAGAAGGCGGTGCAGGTCTACATCTCGCACCTGCGCAAGACGCTCGGCAGGGACCGCGTGCAAACCAAAGCGCCCGGCTATCGCGTCCAGGTGCAGGAGGACGAGCTCGATCTCGAGCGCTTCCAGCGACTCATGAGGGACGGAGATCCCCGAGCAGCGCTCGCGCTGTGGCGCGGCCCGCCGCTTGCCGAGTTCGCCTCCGCACGCTTCGCCCATGACGGGATCGCCCGCCTCGAGGAGCTGTGCCTCGCCTGTCTCGAACAGCGGATCGACCTCGACCTCGCCTCGGGACATCACGCCGAGCTCGCCGGCGAGCTCGAGGCGCTCGTCGCCAAGTACCCCCTCCGAGAGCGCCTCAGAGCGCAACTGATGCTCGCCCTCTATCGCTCGGGGAGACAGGCAGAGGCGCTCGCTACCTATCAGGCGGCACGACGGACGCTCGTGGACGAGCTCGGGATCGAGCCCGACCGCCCGCTCCGCGAGCTCGAACAGGCGATCCTGACGCAGGACCCGACACTCGATCTCGAGATGGCCGGCGAGTACGACGGCGAGTCGAGTGGTCGCTCGGGCGGCGCCGCCGGCGGCGGCGCGGCGGACGCCCGCGCCATGCGCAGAGGCTTCCCGACCGGAACCGTGACCCTGCTGTTCGCCGACGTCGAGGGCTCGACGCGGCTCCTGCACGCCCTCGGCGAGCGCTATGCGGACGTCCACGCCAGGATCCGCGAGCTCGTCCGGGCCGCGGCCTCCCAGCGCGGGAGCAGTGAGGTCGATTGGGCAGGGGACGGCGTGTTTCTGGTCTTCGAGCGTGCCCGTGATGCCGTGGCGGCAGCGGCCGACCTGCAGCGGGCGCTCGACGCCGAGCAGTGGCCGCAGTCGGCGCAGGTCCGGATGGCGATCGCAATCCACACGGGCGAGCCCAGGCTGATGGATGAGGGGTACGTCGGCATCGACGTGCACGTGGCCGCCCGCATCTGCTCGGCCGCTCACGGCGGCCAGGTCGTCGTCTCGCAGGCCGCGCGCGACCTCGCCGGAGGCGACGGGGACTCGCCCGTCACGTTCCGGCGGCTCGGCAATCACAGGCTCAAGGACGTGCCCACCCCGCAGGCTCTTTTCCAGCTCGTCGCACCGGGTCTCGAGGAGAGCTTCCCTCCGCTGTCGACGCTGGGAGGTGCGACGCTGCCCGCACTCCACCATCGCCTCGTCGGCAGACGCCGCGACCTCGCCGAAGCGCAGGCCCTGCTGGCCCGCGCCGACGTTCGGCTCGTCACGATCGCCGGCCCAGGCGGAGCTGGCAAGAGCAGGCTGGCGCTCGAAGCGGCTGCCGCCGCCGCCGTCGAGCGCCCCGTACACCTCGTCGGCCTCGCGTCCATCTCCGACCCCGCACTCGTGCCGGCCGCGATCGCACGCGTCGTCGGCGTCCGGGAGTCACCGGCAGCGCGCCCTCACCGAACTGCTCGCCGACGCCCTCGAAGGCACTCGGACGCTCCTCGTGCTCGACAACCTCGAGCATCTGGCACCCGCCGCCACCCATGTCGCAGCGCTCATCGGCCGGATCTCGGATCTCGACATCCTGGCAACGAGCCGCTCCCCTTTGCGTCTCACGGGCGAACATGTCGTACGGCTTGCCCCGTTGCCGGCCGAGGATGCGACGACGCTGTTCTTCGAGCTGGCCGTCGGCGCAGGGTGTACCGCTCGACGAAGATTCGCTCCCCGCAGTGCAGGCGATCTGCCGGCGACTGGACGGCTTACCGCTCGCAATCGAGCTCGTCGCGGCTCGTCTCGTCCTTCTCTCTCCGGCTCAACTGCTCGGAGCGCTGGACGACGGGCTAGCCCTCGAGATGGAGGGGCCCGTCGATCTCCCGCTACGCCAGCGAACCCTGCACGCGACGCTCGGCTGGAGCTATGGGCTCCTGAGCGAGAGCCAGCTACAGCTCCACGGACAGCTTGCGGTGTTCGCAGGGGGCAGCACGCTCGACGACGCGCGCGCCGTGGCGCCGTCGCCCGACGCGGTTCCTCGCCGACCTCGAGAGCCTCGTGGCCGGGAGCCTGCTGCGGCGTGAGGCCCGCGACGGGGCAGTGCGGCTGTCCATGCTCGAGACGGTGCGTGAGGACGCAGTCGCGCGCCTGGCCTCGGACGGGGCGCTGGCCGACGCCCGACGGCGGCACGCTGAGCGCTTCCTCTCGTTCGCCGAGCAGACCGAGGACGGACTCGCGGGGCCGGAACAGGCCGAATGGCTGCAGCGCGCGGAGCGGGAGCTCGACAACGTGCGCGCGGCGCTCGACTGGTGCTTCGCGAACGGGCGCGTCGCGGAGGCGCTGCAGGCGGTGTCCGCGCTCGGCCGCTTCTGGCGCGCTCACGGTCACGTCACCGAGGCGCGCCGCCTGCTCGCACGCGGCCTCGCCGAAGCAGACGCCCTGCCGGTCGAGGTTCGCGCACGGGCCCTCTGGACAGCCGCTCACGAGGCGATGGCCCAGTCGGACTACCGCGCGGCCGTGCCGGCACTCGAGGAGGCCCTGGCGATCTTCCACGAGCTCGGCGACGACCGGCACGCGGTCTTCGCGCTCTGTGAGCTGGCACGTGCTCTGTCGTCTCGCGCCGAGCTGGAACGTGCCTATCAGGCAGGGGAGGATGCGCTTGCGCTCGCAGAGAGCGTCGGGGACGAACGGGCGGCCTCCGCGGCGCTCGACACGCTTGCGATGGTCGCCGACTACAGCGGCCACCACGAGCGGGCCAGGGACTACAGCGAGCGGAGCCTCGCGCTACGCCGAGTGCTCGGCGACGCGATTCTCATCACGAGCTCGACGAACACGCTCGGCCTGACGGCGATGCGCGCCGGCGATCTCGACGCGGCCACGCGCGCGTTCACCGAGTGCCTCGAGCTGGCTCGCGGCCTCGGTGAGAACGTCTACGTCGCAGCGGCCCTCTGTGCCCTCGGCGAGATCGCCCTCAACCAGGATCTGCCCGAGCTTGCCGCCGAGCGGCTGCTCGAGGCGCTGTCGCTCTACCGTGAGCTCGGGGACGAGCGTGTCAGCGCGGAGTGCCTGCACGCGCTCGGCGGCGTTGCCGCAGCCACCGAGCGCCCGCTGGACGCGGCCCGTCTCTGGGGAGCAGCGGACGCACTGCGAGAGCGCTCGGGCGCGGTGTCGACGCCGGAGGAGAAGGCGCTCGACCAGCGTTTCGCCCCCGTCGTCGCGCGGCAGAGCAGCGCCGGCTCGCTCCGGCGCGCTCGCACCGAAGGCCGTTCGCTCGACGACGGCGAGCTGGACCGCCTCGCGCGCGGCTTGGTCGAACCCCGGATTCCGAGTAGTGTCGGCGCCGAACGGGACCCTTCCTGAAGGGAGTGAAGATGTACGAAGGCGAAGGCAAAGGTGAGCCGATCGCATTCCGAGGCATTTCGCGGGAAAGCATCGACGACGCCATCCGAGCGGCGGTCGACGCGTCCGGTGCCGAGTCCGGCACGACGTTCGTCGTCACGCACATCGAGGTCGAGACGATCGACGACCCGAACGTCGGCTCGTACAAAGTGACCCTCAGCCCGCATCCCTAGAAGCGGGCCGGGACGAAAGCGGGCGATCTCTGCGGCTCGCCCCCTCCCGCCTGAATCACCCTGAAGCGACCTTGGGCGGGCCTGACGTCACGGGAGGGCGAGGAGCTCGGTGATGGTGACCGACCGCAGCCCGCGTTCCGACATCGACTCGAGGATGAGCCGAACGGCCTCCACCGTCGCCTCCCGTGTCGGCCAGGAGAGCTCCGGCGGCTCGTTCGCCGGGCGGCCGTCGTGGAGGACGATGATGTCACCCGGCCCCAGTGTCTCGAGCACGCGGGCTGCGGTCACCTCCGCCGGCTGATCCCAGTCGCCCGGCATGCTCGAAAACCACACCTCGCGGCCTGCGACGTCGCCGATCGCCTCGCGCACGCGGTCGTCGCAGCGGAAGAAGGGCGCTCGCCAGTAACGGGGGGCGACGCCGGTCACCTGCTCGATCACCGCACCCGCGCGCACCATCTCCATCCGAATCCGATCATCGTCGAGGGCCTGCAGGTCGGCGTGGCCGTACGTGTGGTTCCCGACGTCATGACCGGCGTCGACGAGCCGCCGCAGGATACGGCCGCCGTCGGCGCGCTCGATCGCGTCGCCGAGCACGAAGAATGTTCCGTGACCGCCGTGACGCTCGAGCTCGTCGAGGATGGGCTCGGTCCACGGCGCCGGCCCATCGTCGAAGGTGAGCGCGACGACGGGGGCTGCGATGCCGGACCGGGCGCGAATCGGATCGCCGGGCATGCCTTAGTCGCCGGAAGCCTCGCTGAGAGGGAGCAACGCGACGATCTCCGTTCCACCTGCCTGCCTGTCCCTCACTTCGAACCGGCCCCGTAGCGCCTCGACGCGGTCGCGCAGGCCCCTCAGCCCCGTGCCGGCGGCCTCGTCCACCCCGCCCCGGCCGTCGTCACGCACGGTCAGCCTGAGCCAGTCGCCTTCGCGCACGACCTCCACGCCGGCCGTCTCCGCCTGCGCATGTTTGACGGCGTTCGTCAACGCCTCCGCCGCGACGTAGTACGTCGCCGCCTCGAGGTCGATGTCGAAGCGCCCCGTCTCCACGGCAATCTCGACCGACAGTGGCAGGCGCTTCGCCACCGCTGCGAGCGCCGGCCGAATACCGCCCTCGCTCAGCAGCGGTGGATGCAGCCCGTTCGCGAGCTGCCTCAGATCCTCGATCGCGTGCTCGATCTCCTCACACGCGCCCACGATCTGAGACTCGGCAGCAGCGTGGTCGCCGGCGCCGAGCTGCCTGCGAGCGAGGCGAAGCCGGATGGCCAGGCTGACGAGCCGCTGCTGGGCGCCGTCGTGCAGGTTGCGCTCGAGCTTCCTGCGCTCGTCGTCGGCGGCGCGGACGATGCGGGCGCGCGAGGCGAGCAGGTGCTCCCGGGCATCCGTGTCGGCAACGGCAAGCCCGATCAGCTCCGCGAACGCTCCGAGCTGCTCCTGCGAGCCGGCGAGGAGCTGTGGCGAATCCTCGCCCATCACCACCACGACCGCGCCCCAGAGCTGCTGGTGCACCTTGATCGGCGCACCCACGCTGGCGATGAACCCGAGCGAGCGCATGTGCTCCGCGACGTCCCCTTCGACGCCGGTGTAGGCGATGCTCACCGTCTCTCCCGTCTGGAACACCCGCGATGTCGCCGAGTCGGCGGTGAGCGAGATGCTCGACCCGACGGCAAACGCGGCTTCACCGCCCGGCGGCGAATAGCGGCCCACGACCATCGCCGTCCCGTCGCCCATGTAGCGAAGCACTCCGGACGCGGCTGCGCCGAGCAGCGCCGCGCACTCGAACGACACGGCTTGGAAGATCGGGTCGGGCGTCGTCCCACTCGCGACGAGGGTCGCAACCCGTCGCAACGCCGCCTGTTCCTGGGCGAGCAGCACCACACCGGAGAGCTGCTCCTGCAGCGCGAGGTCGCGTGCACCGTCCTCGGTGACGTCGATGCCGGAGGTGACGAGGAAGGCGACGCTCCCGTCCTCGGCGACGACAGGATGGTTCGTCCACGCGATCGGGACACGCCGGCCGTCGCTCGCGAGCCAGTGCCCGATTTGCGGGTTCGGGCGCGGGCAGGCCCAGATGTCCTCCAGGAACGAGGTGAACGCGTTCACTTCCTCCGGCGGGATGATCGAGTCGCGCGCGTCCGCGCCGAGGACGTCAGCCGCTGCCCAGCCTGTCGCCTGCTCGCACATCGCGTTGAATCGCACGATCCGGCCGGAGCGGTCGAAAACGCACACGAGGCATTGGGCGCACTCGACGAGCGCGTCGAAGAGCGCGTCTCCCGATGTGTCGATCCCGATTCTCACGTCGAGAAAACATACGCACGCAGTCCGCCGGCCGCCTCATCTGTCGGCGCGGCGAGGTCAGCCGGGCAGCAGCGAGGAGGCTCCGCGCAGCAAGGTCAAGACGACCCTCATCGGCAGGAAGTCCGCCGCGAAGCGAAGCGTCCTCGCCGTGCTCGACCCGATCGCACCGGCGTTCTCGGCGTCGCGTACGCCTCGCAGCAAGCCCTGCCTGACGGCGTCCTCGGCATCGCTCTTCGAGATGTCGTGCGTGCGAGCGAGCGTGTCCAGGTCGCTGTCGTCCGCGAGCGCGAGCACGAGCTCCTCCCGCGAGACGCCCAGCTTGCAGGCGGCACCGTCGGCGGTCGAGAGCGCGATCTGGAAGAGCGTCTCGTCCACCCCGTGCGGAGATGTCCACGGGCGCGACGCGCACGGGTCGGCGACGGGAGTAGGAACGTACGAGGCACCGCCCAGCGCCAGGTAGATACTGACGAGGGCCACGGCTGCGACGGCCGCGACGCCCAGCGAGAGGATCGATCGGGTCACAGCTCGACCCGCCTGCCGGCCGCGACGACGACGAGTGCCGCGAGTGCGAAACCAGCCGCGAGCAGGAAGGGGCGGCTGAATGCCCTCGTCACCGCACGGTCGAGCTGATCCTGGAGCGCAGCCGCGAGTGCCTGCACCTGCGGCGCGCTCTTCCCCTGCGCGCGGCCGGAGAGCGCGGCCGAGACGTCCGGCAGCTGTCCGTGGGCGCCGTGCACGGCGCGCAGTGCATCCTGTGCGATCCCGATCTTCTCGCGTGGCGGCAGCGTGCTGTCGAGCACGATGGCGGCACTTGCACGCTCCGCTTCGGTCGTGTTCCGGTCGAGCGCGCCGGTGAAGAGCGGCGTCATCAGCAAGAGGCCGAGCACGACGCCCGCGTGCCGCGATGCGATCGTCCACCCACCGTGGACCGCCTGTGGCGAACGGCCCGCGAGTGCCTGATCGGTCAGGGCGACGATCGTGAGGCCGAGGCCGGCGCCGATGAGCAACTGGGGCGGCAGCGTCCAAGGCCAGCCGGCATGAGGAAGGACGCCGAGCGCGGCCAACCCACCCGCCGCGAGGATGAGACCGCATGCCGCCCGCAGCAGGGGCGTTCCGACTCTGTGCGCCAGCATGGCGGCTGCGATTGCAGCGAGTGGGATCACCGTGACGACGACGCCGGCTGCAGCCGGTTCCAGGCGGAATCCGTTCACCAGCAGGATCACGAGCAGGAACAGCGCCGCGCTCAGCGCTGCCGACGCGAGCAGCAGGGCGGCGTTCGCGGCGACGTGGGGCCGGCCTGCCGGCAGGCGTGTCCCCTCGTGGCGCAACCCTTTCAGGGCAGCGAGCGGGAGCAACGCGAGTGGCGCCTGTACGAGGAAGATCCATTCCCAGCCGAACGCCTGGGTCAGAATGCCCCCTGCCACCGGACCGAGAGCCGCCCCGAGCACCCCGGCGGTCGCCCAGGTGGTGGCTGCGGCACGCTCCGAGCCTCGCACGGCGACGAGCGCGGTGAGCGCCGCGCCGACGACCGCTGCGCCGCCGAGCGCCTGCACACACCGCGCCGCCAGCAGCGCTGCGAACGTCGGCGCGAGACCGCACGCCAGTGACGCGGCGGAGAACAGCACGAGGCCGACTGCGAGCGTGGCCCGAGGAAAGCGGCGCGCGGCGTAGGCTGCGGGGATCGCAGCAGCGGCCAGTACGAGGTTGTACGACGTCAGCACCCAGGCGACGTCGGCGATCGAGACGTCGAACTCTCGCAGCATGTCCGGCAGCGCGAGCGTGACGATCGAGGAGTCGGCGAGCGCCAGCGCGATCGCGAGGCCCAGCAGGGGCGCAGCGGATCGAGGCGACACGTCTTATCCGCGTCGGATCAGCGTCAGGCCGTCGCGCACCGTGAGTTGGACGACGACGAGGCGCGGATCGGCTGCGAGCCTGTCGTTCAGCCCGGCGATCACACGAGCAGTCTCACCCTGTGGCTCCACGACCTCCCCGCTCCACAACGTGTTGTCGACCGCGATCAACCCACGGTCGGTCAGTCGCGTCAACACCGCCTCGATGTAGTTCAGGTAGTTCGGCTTGTCGGCGTCGATGAAGACGACGTCGAACGTGCCCTCGATCGCGGCGACCGATTCGAGCGCCGGGCCGACGTGGACCGTGATGCGATCGGCATACGGGCTCCGGGCGATGTACCGGCGGGCCAGCTCGGCGCGCCCCGGGTCGATCTCGCAGGTGTCGATGCGCCCGTCAGGTGGCAGGCCCGCCGCCATCGAGAGCGCGGAGTAGCCGGTGTAGGTTCCGATTTCGAGCACGCGCCGCGCCCCAGCCGCGTGCACGAGCAGCTCGAGCAGCCGGCCCTGGACGACGCCCGTGAGCATCTCCGGGGATCCCATCGTCGCCTGGGTCTCGGCCGTGAGCTCCTCGAGCAGCGCCGTCGGCGGCGTCGTGTGCTCCTCCACGTAGCGCTCGATCTCGGGCCGGACGATGTCCACGATCGCATTCTGCCGACCGCGCGATCGCGACCGGACGGTATGCACTAGCCCCAGCGCCGAATCGTCGCGTCGTAGGCGGCGACGTAATCGTCGACCATGCGTTGTGGGGAGAACCGCTCCTCGACCGCACGTCGTTGTGCAAACGGATCAATCGCATCGGCGCGTTCGAGCGCGGCTGCCATGTCTTGCCAGCGGTCGACGATGACGCCGCTGACACCGTCCTCGATGACCTCCGGCACTGCGCCGAAGCGGGTCGCGATCACGGGCGCCCCGCACGCCATCGACTCGATCATGACGAGGCCGAACGGCTCGTCCCACTCGATCGGGAACAGCGTTGCCCGGGCATGCTGCAGCAGGTGAACCTTCTCGCGGTGCGTGACCTCGCCGACGTACTCGATCGTGCTCGAGAGATGCGGTCGCACGAGCTCGTCGAAATACTGTCGTTCGAGCGGCTCGCGGGATTTGCCGGCGATCTTCAAGGAAACTCCGCTCTCAGTCGCTACTGCGATCGCGTGGTGGGCCCCCTTGTCGGGCGTCATGCGCCCGAGAAAGAGGAGATAGTCGCCACGTTCGGGCCGGAACGGATAGACGGAGAGATCGAGCGCGTTCGGGCAGGTCGCCACCCAGGGGAGGTCGGGTTTCGGCCGCCGCTGATTGTCCGAGACCGAGATCAGCGCCGCGTGCGGCACCATGCTGACGATGCGCTCGTACAGCTCACCGGGGACCCCGGTCAGTGGTCCATGCACCGTATGGGCAAGCGGCGTGGCACCCATCGAGCCGAGTGCCAGGCCTAGCAGACCCGTGTGGTCGCTGATCACGTCGAAGTCGGCCGCGCGCGCGAGGCACGAGACGGCATGCCTGAGCTCCCAGAACGTGTGCCCGATCCATTCGCTCGGCGCGTCGGGAAACACGGACGCGAGCCTGGCGCGCGTGTGGGAGTCACCCGATGCGAACAGCGTCACCTCGTGTCCCGCGTCGACGAGCCCGTCGGCCAGGAGCGAGACGATCCACTCGATGCCTCCGTAGCCCGGCGGTGGCACGGGAAACCAGACCGGGCTGAGCACGGCGATTCTCATCGCCCGGAGCCCGGTAGCACCCGTACCGCACCGCGCACGAGGTCGGCGTCCCACGACTGGCCGAATGCCTGTATGCCGCGAAGGCGGATCTCGCCTGCCCAGGGCGGCAGCTCTGCGGGCGCACGACTCGTGAGCGCGCGCTGCCCGAGGTCTGGCTCGAGGCCGAGCAGGAGGCGAAGCAGCAGGATCGGAGTCCCGGCTGCCCACGCCTGCGGCCTCGCTGCCGTCGGATAGGCGATCGGGAACGGCGTGTCCGTCCGCTCGAAACCCGCGAACACCTCGGGCAGCGACCAGTCGAAGTGCTCCGCCGCCTCGAACAGCGCGAGGGTGATCCGGTGCGCCTCGGCCCAGTGCCCGTAGCGTGCAAGACCCCATGCCGCCAGGGCCGTGTCGTGCGGCCAGACGGTGCCGTTGTGATAGCTCAGCGGGCTGTAGGCGGCATCCGACGTGGACATCGTGCGGATGCCCCAGCCGGACCAGAGCTCGCCGCGCATGAGCGCATCGACGATCGCGTCGACGCGGTGCTCCGGAACGATCCCGCTCCAGAGCAGATGACCGAGGTTCGAGCACAGCGAATCGACACGCCGCTTCGTCCCGTCGAGCGCCAGCGCGTAGTAGCCGCCGCGGTCCGCCACCCAGAATGCCTCGTCGAAGCTCGCTGCGAGCACCGCCGCTTCCTGCTCCAGACGACCTGCGAGCACCTCGTCGCCCCATGCGACGCGGGCCAGCTCGGCGAGCCGCCGCTTCGCGTCGTAGACGTAGCCCTGCACCTCGGCGGGGGCGATCGGAGGCTTGGCAAAGCGGCCGTCACGAAACCGCTGCGAATCGCCGGAGTCCTTCCACGACTGATTCTCGAGCCCGTTGGAGCGGCGCTCGTACTCGACAAAGCCGTCGCCGTCCCGGTCGCCGTGGTCGTCGATCCAGCCGAGCGCGGCCAGCGCCGGCCCGCGAAGCCGGCGAGCGAGATCGTCGTCGCCCGTCCAGCGCCACACCTCGCACAGCAGCACGATGTAGAGCGGCGTCGCGTCGACGCTCCCGTAGTAGCGCGCAAACCACTTCTCGGCCGCACGGCCGCGGCGCAGCTCATGCAGGATCTTGCCCGGCTCTGCGTCGATCGACGGGTCGTCGGCCTGCGACTGCAGCTCGGCGAGCACGTCGAGCGCGCTGATCGCGAGCTCCGGCCCGAACAGCAGGGTCTGCAGGCTCGTGATGATCGTGTCGCGCCCGAACACGGTCATGAACCAGGGCATACCCGCGGCGGGCAGCAGCCCAGGCCCTTCGCCGCCCCGCAGCCGGAGCGCCGCGAGATCGTTGCGCGACTGGGCGTACGCGTGGCGCAACCCGTCCCACGTGGTGTCGAGCTTCGGCACTCGCATGTGCCAGGCGTCGAGCGAGTCCCGCACGCGGGCACGCTCGGTGCCGAAGCGACGGGAGACGAGGGCCGGGTGCTCGATGTCGCCGTCGAGCGAGACGAGAACGTCGACGCGAACGTCCCACGCTTCGTGCGGCGCGAGCTCGACGGCGAAGCGGATGCTCTCTTCGGCGACGTCAGGCAGGCGGGACAGGAGTACCTGTGTGCGGCCCTGCCGCCCGTCTCGCTCCTCGAACACGATCTGGCCGGCGGCCCGGTCGTAGCGCGCAGCTGCCGGGAGGGGGAGCGGTGAAGCGTGCGTCGGATCGCCGAGGGCGAAGTCGTGTTGCTTGACGCTGATGATGTCCGCGAAGTCGGCGGCGAGCTCGAGCTCCAGGCTGAAGGACACCGGCTTGCCGGTCTCGTTGCGGACCGAGAGATGATCCTGCATGCCGTCGCCGACGAAGCGCCGGCGCACGACGGAGAGCGCGTCCTGGGCGAGGCCCCCGGCCAGCGGGTTCCGCGAGTAGAACGCGGCGGAGAAGTATTCGACCCTGCCCGAGGAGAGGAGCAGCGGCCGCTCACCGTTGATCGTGACGATGAAGGTCGACAGAAATCTCGTGTCCATCGCGTACAGGCCGCCGGAGCTGCCGGCCTGGACGTCCCCGAGGTCGTCGCAGATGCAGAAGGTCGAGCCCTCGAGAATCGTCATCGTCACTGTCGGCTCCTCACGATCTCGCCGAGGTCAAGGCAACCTCCGCACGAGCCTTACACCTGATACGGGTTTGCGCCAATCGCCACCAGCGGCTATCCTCACGTGCAATTCGGGCCTGGGTGTCCGAGGCAGGTTATCCCCCTGGGTTTGGTTCTTCTGGGCTCGACAGGCGGCGAGGCGCAGGGCGAAAGCTCAGCGCCTCAGCCTTTTCTGGCTGCCGTTTCAGCCTCGGCTCACCAGTCGGTGGGCCGGTAGTCCTTGAGGAACCGGCCCCACACGTGGACGCCGGTGTTGTGGCCGTCGATGATGGGATCCACGATGCGCGCGGCGCCGTCGACGATGTCGAGCGGCGGACGGAACCCGTGCTCGGCCGTCTTCTGCGTCGCGATGTGAACCGTGTCCTCGTCGCTCACCCAGCCGGTATCGACGCTGTTCATGTGGATCCCCCCTGCCTGATAGTCCGCGGCAGAGGTTCGGGTCATCATGTTCAGGGCCGCTTTGGCCATGTTCGTGTGAGGGTGTCGCGTGGTCTTGAAGCGACGGTAGAACTGCCCTTCGACGGCTGACACGTTGACGATGTGCTTGTCCCGCTCGGGTGTGCGCAGCAGGAGCGGCTTGAGGCGCGCATTGAGGACGAACGGAGCGACCGCGTTGACGAGCTGGGTCTCCAGCAGCTCGACCGAGGACACCTCGGCGAGCAGCAAGCGCCAGGAGTTCCGTTCACGGAGATCGACCTGCTGCAGATCTTGGTCGAGTCGCCCTTCGGGAAACAGATCGCCCTGCCCGACGAGATCGTCCGCCAGCAGCGCCACCTGTGACAGCTCGGCAGCGTGCGTCATCCCGACCGTGGCAGGCGGACGGCCTCGCGTGGTGACCGACCCCTGGGAGGGCAGCATCTCAGAGCGTCGCAGGCCCTCGTATGCTCCGAGCAGCCGTCGAACCTCAGCGGGCATCGTGCTCGCAGCCGCCCTCTCGTGCTCCAGCATGTGGCGGTAGAACTCGGACGGCCGGCGCACCGTCTGGCAGGCGTTGTTGACGATGAAGTCCAGGCGCGGCCTGCTCGCGCTCAGGTGGGCGCAGAAGGCCTCGACGCTCGGTGTGTGGCGCAGATCGAGGCCGAAGATCTCGAGCCGGGCGACCCAGAGGTCGAAGTCGGGCTCCTGCGCATAGCGGGTCGCGGCGTCACGCGGAAATCGCGTCGTCACGATCAGCTGCGCGCCGGCTCGGAGGAGCTTGATTCCGGCCTGATAGCCGATCTTCACCCGCCCGCCCGTCAGCAGCGCCACACGTCCCCGCAGGTCTGCCGTCTCCGTTCGCTTGCGATAGTTGAAGTCGCCGCACGCAGGGCACAGCTGGTCGTAGAACGAATGCACCTCGAGGTAGTGCTGCTTGCAGACGTAGCAGTGCTGCGGTGCGATCAGCTCTCGCCGCTCGGGGTCGTCGCCGGCGGCTTCTTGCTCGAAGTCGGCCGGCGGGAACACGTTGGGCGTCGTGAACACCGGCTTCTCGCGCAGCACCCGGATGCCGGTCCCGGCGAGCGTGGTCTCGTCCCGCTCGAGCTTGGCCGCCTTCTCCTGGCGCCGCACCGCCTTCCCCCAACGCCGCCGCTGCACGAGATCGGGGTTGTAGACGTCCCCGGCAGCCGCAAGCAACCGGGTTCGCTGCTCCACCGTCAGCGCGCGCAGCAGGCCGCGGTCGCGGACGACCGCCTCGAGCAGCTCGGTCGCCTCCTGAAGGCGTACGGCGATGCCGTCCAGGCTCTCCGGGACCGCTGCCGCCTTCTCGTGCGGGCTCGTCGACACCGCGCGGAGGGTACCTGGCAAGCCGCGGGCAGACGATGCCTACACCTGCTCGGCCGGCTCCGAGTCGATGATCCAGAGCGGGGCGTCGCCGCACTCGACGCGGCGGGCGCCCGCACCCGGATCCGTCAGGCTCGTCTGCAGAAGCTTGACCCGCTCGCCGTTGAGCTGCGCGATCGGCCCCTGCACCGGCGAGAGAGCGAAGGTGAGCCGCCACGCGCGCACCTGGTCGTGGATCTTCCGTGCCGGCCATGTCCAGTCGACGGCCGCATAGTCCTCGCCGAAGTGCCCGGCCCAGGTGACGCCCTCGGCGGGCTGCGCATCGCCCGGGTCACCCGCTGCGACGCGGTCGAGAACGTGCGGCAGCAGGTCGAGCGCCGCCCGCGACAGCTTGGGAGCGATCGAGTCGATCATGCAATCGTCGTCCTCGACGGGAACGGCAGCCTGGGCGAGGATCGCACCGGTGTCGAGCTCGGTGTCCATGCGATGCCAGGTGACGCCGAAGCTCGCGTCGCCTTCACGCAGTGTCCACGCCAGCGGCACCGGCCCACGATGCCGCGGCAGCAGCGCCGGATGCAGGTTGACGGAGCCCAGGCGGGCCGCCGCGAGAGCCGTCTCGGGCAGCTTCCACGGGAAGCCCCAGCACAGCGTCAGGTCGGGCTGGAGCCCACGCAACAGCGGCGCCACTTCCCATTTGTCCGCGGCGAGGAGAACGTTCAAGCCCTGTGGCGCGTTCCCGTCGGTGATCTCTCCCCACGGCGGCGGCGGCCGGTCATCGTCACGCCTTGCAAGAAGCCAGGCGACCGGCTCGTGTCCCAACCCGCGCAGGAACGGGACGAGCTGTTCCACGACCGGCAGAACCGAGGAGATGAGCGCGATGCGCCAGCCGGCGGCAGGTTCCCGTGTGCCCACGCCGCCAGGATAGGCATCGCCACCCCCTGTGCCGCGCGGCCCGGCTCAGTCGATGAGCTTGCGCGTCATCGCATAGATGGCGACTCGCCACGTGCCGAGCCCGAACACAACGAGCACGCCGACGCTGGCGAGGTCGGCCCAGACCTCCCAGCCGAAGGCGGCGTGGCGGACGAGCTCGACGCAGTGGTACAGCGGATTGAAGTAGGCGGCGATCTGTGCCCAGCGGGGCAGGCCGTCGAGCGGAAAGAACGTGCCCGCGACGAGGAAGAGCGGCGTCAGCACGGCGCTGATCACGTAGTTGAAGTTCTCGATCGAGGAGGCGAAGCCGGCGATGCTGATGCCGAAACACGCCCAGCCGAAGCCGGACACGAAAGCGATGAATGGCACCGTCAGCATCCCCCAGGCCGGATCGAGACCGAAGGCGATGGCGACGAGCAGCGGCACGCAGCCATAGACGCTGGCGCGGGTGGCGACCCAGAGCGCCTCTGCGGTGACGAGCTCCTCGGTGTCGACCGGCGCGGCAAGGATCGCGTCGTAGGTGCGCTGGAACTTGTACTTGATGAAGGTGCCGAACATGGCGGGAAACGCGCTCGAGAACAGCACCGCCGTCGCCACCGTGCCGGTGCCCACGAACTCGACGTAGTCGTAGCCGCCCACCGTGCTCACGAGTGAGCCGAAACCGAAGCCGAACGCCAGCAGATAGAGCGTGGGCTCGACCGTCGAGGAGAACGTCGTCGAACGCCAGAAGGAGGAGAAGTTGGTGATCTCACGCACGAGCACGCCCGTCAACGCGGGCAGCTCGAGGCGACCGAGCCGCCGCTCCGCGACGGGCGGTGTGGCCATCAGTCGATCTCCTCGCCCGTGAGGAGCACGAAGACATCCTCGAGATTCGTCGGCCGCCGCTCACCCCGGGGCGCGCGCCCGTCGGCGCCTTCGATGCCGAGCACCGAGATGCTGGTACCCGTGCGCCGGGTCCGGAGCCCGGCAGCTACCGCCTCGGCCTCGACCTCGGCCAGCTGGGCAGGTGACCCGTAGACCTCGACCGCCTCTCGGCCGGCGTGCTCGGCCACGAGCTGCGCCGGCGGGCCTGCTGCCACTGCGCTTCCGTGGGACATGATCAGCACGGTGTCCGCGAGGCGCTCGGCCTCCTCGATGTAGTGGGTCGACATCAGGATCGTCGTGCCCTGCGCGCGCAGCGCGTCGATGAGCGCCCAGAGCTCCTGGCGCACCTGCGGATCCAGGCCGACCGTCGGTTCGTCGAGCAGCACGAGTCGTGGCTGGTGCACGAGGGCGCGCGCGATCAGCAGCCGGCGCCGCATCCCACCTGAGAGCTTGTCGACCCGCGTGTCCCTCCGGTCGCCGAGGTTCGCGAGCTCGAGTGCCCGCTCGATCGCATCTCGACGCTCGTGCCGGGGGACGCGGTAGAGGTGCGTGAAGACGCGCAGGTTCTGCTCCACGGTGAGCGTCACATCGAGGTTGTCGAGCTGGGGCACGACGCCGCACTGGGCCCGCGCGGGCTTCGACTCGGCGGGAAGGCGGTAGCCAAGCACCTCGAGCTCCCCCTCGTCGGCGATCGCCTGCGCAGTCAGCATCCTCATGGTCGTCGACTTGCCCGCGCCGTTCGGCCCCAGCAGACCGACGCACGTCCCCTCGGTCACGTCGAGGTGGAGACCGTTCACAGCCGTGATCGAGCCGTAGCGCTTGACGACCCCTCGCAGGCGAATGGCCAGCTGCGCACCCATGCGCTTCAGCATGCCTGCACTGCTCGATCTCGGTGGCACGTAGGATCGCGACGAGCATGAGTCGCGTCACGATCGACGGTCAGACCGGCGTTCTGCAGATCGACGGCGAGAAGGTGTTTCCGCTCGGACTGTCGAATCCTCCGCCCCTCGGCGTCAAGGCTCCGGATGGCGCGGACGCGCTCAAGGAGCTCGCCGGCGCCGGCGCGAGCTTCATCCGCACGGGGCGGGGCGACTGGAGCCTAGCCGCGATCGATGCGCAGCTCGCGGCCGAGCGCGCGCTCGAGGATGCGGCCGCAACACACGGCCTGCATTGCTGGCTCTACCTCGGCGACACGCCCAATTTGCCGGCCTCCGGGCCACCGTCCGCGAACGAGCAGCTGCTGACGAAGATCGTGACAGCGTTCAAGGCGCATCCGGCGCTGGGCGCCTACAAGGGCATCGACGAGCCGCGGAACCCATTCCGCGGCTCGAACTGGATCCGGCCGGCCGGGCTCGTCCGCGCCTACCAGAAGCTCAAGCAGCTCGACGCCGACCACCCGCTCGTGATCATCCAGGCCCCGCGCAGCACCGTCGCGGAGCTGACGCCCTACCGCCCGGCCTTCGACGTCACAGGCGCGGACATCTTCCCGATCGCCTACCCGCCGGGCGAGCACTCCGACCTCCCCAACAACGACGTCAGCGTCGTCGGCGACGTGACGCGGAAGATGATCCAGGCCGCAGGCGCGAAGCCCGTGTGGACGACGTTGCAGATCGCCTGGAGCGGGATCCTGCCCTCGGCCGCCAAGCCGGGCCTCGTGCCACGGTTCCCGACGCTCCACGAGGAGCGCTTCATGGCCTACCAGGCGATCGTGGCCGGGGCGCGCGGGCTCATGTTCTTCGGCGGGCACCTGACCCAGGTGATGAAGCCGGCCGATGCTCGTGCCGGGTGGAACTGGACGTTCTGGGAGCTCGTCCTGCGACCGCTCCTGACCGAGCTCACGTCCACTGCGATCCAGCCGGCGCTCGTCGCGCGGAGCTCGCCGGCGAAGGTGACGTCGAGCGCCGCCGACGTCGAGCTCGTCGCACGCGAAGACGACCGCTTCCTCTACGTGATCGCGGTCAGGCGCGGCGGCGCTACGACCCGCGTCGGCTTCTCCGGCCTGCCGCGCAAGCATGACGGCTCGGCCCTCGCGGGCGGCCAAGTCATGTTCGAGTACGTGCAGGAGCCGCCGCCGCCACCGATCCAGGCGACGAAGCAGGCATTCCGCTCGATCGGCGTCACGAACGGCGCCTTCCGGGACTGGTTCGGCCCGCACGACGTGCACGTCTACCGCTTCACCCTCTGACGCGGCAACGCGCGGCCGGAACGCGCCGCACGGATGCCGAGCGGTACGCACGACGCTCGATCCGTGTCCCTCATGGCAGCACTGGAGACGAACGTCTGTTCGACGGTGTCTGACACCGTGACGGGTCCGTGTGGCTGTTCGAAGCCGTTCCCCGGACGCTGGCGCTGGTGTCGGTGTCAGACACCGCACTCGGCGGCCGCAGCGGCCGTCTCTGCAACGGCCTGGTCTTCGGGGGCAGCGATCGGATCGACCGCGGCCACGGAGCACTAGCCGGGCTTGCCGCCCATCGCCCAGACGGCTACGAGCCACGCGACGAGGCAGACGCCGACGATGATGCCGGCCGCCTTGCCGAGCCCGCTCTTCGACTTCCACGACGCGATCCCGGCAAGAATGAGCGCGATCAGAAACAGGAGGCCGCCGCCCTCGGCCGTGATGAACCCGATCCCGATCCACGTCGGGTCGTCGCTCGAGTCGCCGAACTCCTTCGAGTAGATCCAGGCTGCCCCGCCCCGCATCGCGATATAGGCCGGGACACCGGCGAAAAGCAGCGTCCGGAAGGCGAACCGGCGCACCCGGGCCGGCTCGGCCGTTCCCGTGGCGACGAGCTCCGCAACGGCCCCGGTCGCGGCGACCCCGATGAGCACCATCGCGCCGAGGACGTGGATGAACAACGGGAAGTTCCAACTGTCGGGCCGGATCGACGCGAGCACGCTCATGCGCCGGGCTTCCAGATCATGTCGATCAGGATGAGCAGGATGACGATCGACGAGACGACGTGGAGCCGAAATGCCGGAGACGGACCGAACGCTTGTGCAAGCTCGGGGCTCGGCTCGTTTCCCGCCTTGGCGAGCTCCTGTGCCCGATTGCCCGCTTCGGTATAGGCGGTGCCGCCTCGGCGTCCGAGCTCGGTCGCGACCGCCCACAGCACGATCGCGGCCAGCACCCAGCCGTCCCAGATGTTGTAGCCGTCCACGGCCAGGGCGAGCCAGATCCCGAACACGATCGTCCCCGCGGTGCCGACCCCCACGAGCACGTTTCCGATCACCGCGACGCGCATGAACGACGCGACCGTCGCAGGCCGGTCGGCCCGCCAGTTCCCGACGATCAGGATCGAGAAGAGCGTCATTGCCCCCACGAGTGCGGCGGCCGACAGCAGATGGAAGGAGAGAATCCAGTCGTTCAGGGACACGGGCCGTGACTCTAGTTCGTGCCGCGACGAGTTTCAACGACGCGAGGACGGCGCTACGCTGAAGAAATGAGCAACTGGAATACTTCGTGGACGCGCAACATCTGGCGGCCCGGCGAGCCCAGGCTGTTCGTCAGGCGGGCGGATGGTATCGGCTGGGCGCTCAACGTCGCCCATGTGCTGGGTCGCACCCGGCGCACCTCGTAGGCGCAGCTCCGCACACGTAACACAAGCGCTGCAAATCCCCCCTTTTAGTGGCCGGCGGGACGATAGTGTTCCAACTCCCCCGGTTCGCCAAGGATCCTCTGTGCCCCGTACCGTTCAGACCATTGCGGCCGTCGCCGCGCCGCTTCTCGCCTGCGCGATGCTCGCGACGAATGCGCTCGCCGACACAGGAATGCCCTCACCGTGTGTTCCGGCTGCTCCCGCGCCGTCCGACCCTTCGCTTCCCAACCCGGTCCCGGCGCTCGTCACGTATCCCGTTCCGAGCAGCACGACCGTCACACGCACGACGGCCACCGTGACTGCGAGCGTCGACACGCAGGGCGCCGAGGCCCAGGTCGCGTTCGAGCTCGGGCCCACGGCCGCGTACGGCGCTTGCACCGCCGTGCAGACACTTCCGGCCGCTGCCGGAGCGCACGGGGTGAGCGTCCGGCTGAGAAGCCTCGATCCCGGGACGACCGTGCACTTCCGTGTCGTCGTGGCGACACCGGCAGGCCAGGTCACCGGGGCAGACCAGTCGTTCACGACGGTCGCCAACGTCGCCCGTCTCGCGCCCGGCACCACGATCCTCGGCGTGCGTGTGGGCTATCTGACCCCCGGCAGGGCGCAGGCCAAGGTGCGCGCCGCTTTCGCCCGGCCGCTCACGTTCACGTGGCACGGCAAGCGGTGGAAGGCGACGCCGCGGCAGCTCGGCGCACGTGCGGACGTCGCCGGCGCCGTGGCGCGAGCTCTCGCGAGCGGAGGCACCAGGTCGATGCCCGTCGTCGTGACGGTCGACCGGGCGCGCGTGGCGCGGTACGTCGACTACCTCGACGGGCTCTTCTCGCGCCCCGCCCGCAACGGCAGCGTCCGGCTCGTAGGCCGGCGGGTGGAGCTCGTCACCCCGCGCACGGAGCTCGCGGTCCGGGGCCTGCGTATGCAGGCCGTCATCATCCGGACGCTGCAGAGCCCGAAGCGCCCGCCGATCGAGTTGCAGGTGACGGAGACGCAGCCCACGGGCACGGGCGCGCTGTCCATCGTCATACGGCTGGGCGAGCAGTCGCTGACGCTCTACAAGGACGGAGCCGTCGTCCTCCGAACACCCGTCACGACCGGACGTCCGGCGCTGCCGACACCGGTCGGTAGCTACGACGTCGCGTGGCGGCGCAGCCCATATACGTTCATCTCGCCGTGGCCCGAGGGCAGCCCATACTGGTATCCGCCGGCGCACGTGCGCTGGGCGATGTTCTTCTACGACAACGACTTCCTGCACGACTCCTACGAGCCCGCGGGCGCGTACGGCAAGGGCTCCAACTTCGGCCCATACGCAAGCCACGGCTGCGTGCACGTTCCGACCGACGTCATGCAGGTCCTCTACACGACGGTCCCCGATCACACACCGGTCATAGTCGCGGACGCCTAAGCCGCCGCCCCGGGCGGTGCAGCTCGTCTCCTCACGCCTTGCCGGCGCTCACCCAGTCCACGATCTGCTCCGCACTGATCGGCAGCGACGTGATCTGCACGCCGTAGTCTGAGAGCGCGTCCTCGATCGCAGCGCTCATGATCGCCGGCGTCAGCATGCGGCCACCCTCACCCGCGCCCTTGATCCCGTACGGCGTGAAGGGCGATGGGGTCTCCTGGTGATCGAGGATCATCACCGGCACGTCCATCGAGGACGGCAGGTGATAGTGCTCGAAGTCGGCGTTGCGCACCCGGCCCTCGTCGTCGTAGAGGATCTCCTCGTACATCGCCGTGCCGAGGCCCTGCACCGTGCCGCCGATGATCTGGCCGTCCAGCGTCTTCGGGTTCACGATCGTGCCCGCGTCGTGGACGGCTGCGTAGCGCAGGAAGGTCACCCTGCCCGTCCCGGGATCGACCTCGACGACGGCGATGTGCCAGGCGTGGCCGACGAACGGGTAGAAGATCCCGAGATCCGAGCGATCCGCGTTCGGCAGCGTCGTCAACGGGTGATCGTAGGTCGACTGCGCCGCGAGGCCGCTGCGCATGTCGGGGGGCAGGTCGAGCCGGAACATGTATGCCGTCATCGCGATATCGCCGAGCGACAGGTGCTTCTGCGGGACGCCGATCACCCCCACGCCGCCGTCGCGGAACTCGAGATCCGACTCCGCCACCTCGAGCTTGTCCGACGCGATGCGGCGAATCTTCTCCTTCAGCTCCGTCGCCGCACCTGCCACCGCGCCCGACACCATCACGGTGTAGCGGGAGCCGCCCGGGCCCGTTCCCGGCAGGGCATGCTGGGAGTCTGCATAGGTGACCACGATCGACGACGGATCCACGTCGAACTCCTCGGCCACGACCATCGAGACGACCGTCTCCGGGCTGTTGCCCCACAGCGACTGGGAGTGCAGCGTCACCACGATCTGCCCCGTCGGGTCGATCTGCACGCTCGCGCTCTCGGGGCTCGACGTCGGCGTGAACTGCGGGTCGTCGAACCAGAACCAGAACTCCGTCGAGCTGAACACGCTTCGCTCCTGCGATGCCACGACGCCGATGCCGACGTGGCGGCCCTGAGCACGTGCACGGTCGCGCTCGGCAACCCAGTGGTCGTAGTCGGACAGCACGAGGATCTTCTCCAGCACGCCCTGGTAGTTGCCGCTGTCGTAGATGTTTCCCGTCGGCGTCATGTACGGGAACTCGTCCGGTCCGATCAGGTTGCGCCGTCTGATCTCGACGCGATCGAGGCCGAGCTGGCGCGCCGCCATGTCGACGAGCCGCTCGAGCACCCAGTTCGAGACCTCTGCCCCGAAGCCGCGGTAGGCGCCCTGCTGATTCTTGTTCGTCAGCACGGCAGCGAGCGAGTACTCGACATGCTGGATCCGGTACGGACCGACGATCTGGGACAGCGCGTTCCCGTGGGTGCCCGTGCCGAACTGGAGATACGCGCCGTAGTCGTCGACGCAGTCGATCCGGAGGGCCCGCAGCGTGCCGTCGTCGTCGAATGCGAGCGCCGCCTCGTACTGGCGATCAGAGCCGCAATGGTCGTTGTTGACGATGTGGGTGACCCTGTCCTCGACGTACTTCACGGGGCGCCCGGCCACCATCGACAGGAACCCCGCGAAGGTCGGAACCTTGTGCATGAAGAACTTCGAGCCGAAGCTGCCACCCGCCGCCACCGGAACGAGGTTGAGCTTGCTCGCCGGAATCTTCAGCGAGCCGGCTATCAGCCACAGGAAGTACGTGAAGTTCATCGAGTTCGCATAGATCGTGACCACGCCCGTGCCCGGGTCGTAGTCCCCGATGGCACCGTTGGTATCCATCGGCATACCGGTCGAGCGCGGCCAGCTCAGTGTCGCCTCGACCTTCCGCGGCGCCTCCGCGAACGCCTTGTCGACCTCGCCGAACGAGAACGTGCGGGCGTACGCCGTGTTCGTGCCGAGTGCTTCGTGCACGAGCGGCGCACCGTCCTCCCGAGCCTTGCTCGGGTCGAGCACGACCGGCAGCGGCTCGTACTCGACCTCGATCAGGTCGCACGCGTCCTCGGCGATGTAGCGATTCTCGGCAATCACCGCTGCGACCGTCTCGCCGTAGTGGCGTACCTTCTCGATCGCGATCATGTCCTGCACGATCGGGCCTGCCCCGAACGACGGCAGCGGCGCAGCCCGCTCGGCCACGTCCTTGCCCGTCACGACCGCGATCACGCCCGGCAGCCGTTTCGCCGCCTCGATGTCGATGCCGACGATGCGAGCATGGGCGTACGGGCTGCGCACGGTCGCGGCGTGCGCCATGCCGGGGAGCTTGATGTCGTCGATGTAGCGCCCCTGGCCGCGGAGGAATCGCGGATCCTCGACCCGGTTGACGCTCTTGCCGAGCCAGCGACGCGATCCGACCGGGGCCTTCGTGTCGAGCGCGACCTTTGCGGCGTTCGGATCCTGCGTGATGCTCACGCCGTCCCCCCCGCCTGCGCCGCCGCGCGGATCGAGTCGACGATCTGCTGGTACCCGGTGCAGCGGCAGGTGACGCCGCTGATCGCATCCCGGATCTCCTCGTCGGTGCCGCCGCCCGGATTCGAGCGCAGGTACTCCTGTGCCGTCATCAGCATCGCCGGCGTGCAGAAGCCGCACTGCAGTCCGTGATGGTCGCTGAACGCCTGCTGCAACGCCGACAGCGTGCCGTCGGGCGCAGCGAGCCCTTCCACGGTCTCGAGCGAGCGACCCTGCACCTGGACGGCGAAGAGCAGGCATGCCCGCACGGACTCGCCGTCGAGCAGCACGTTGCAATTGCCGCAGAAGCCGTGCTCGCAGGCGAGGTGCGTGCCCGTGAGATCGAGATCCTCGCGCAGGAAGTCGGCGAGCGTCCGTCGCGGCTCGACCTTGGCCTCGCGCCAGACGCCGTTCACCTCGGCCCGCACGAGGAGCAGCTCGGCGGCGGTCGTGCTCACACCGGCTCCGTTCGGGCCCGGGCGGCGGCCTGCTGCAGCGCGCGGCGGGCAAGCGTGCGCGCGACTCGCAGCCTGAACGTGCCGGAGACCTCGACGTCATCGGGCGGCTCGAGCGTGTCGAGCACGCCGGCGACTGCGTCGAGGGTCGCTTCGTCGAGGCTGGTGCCGAGCACGATCTCTCCGAGGTCGACGCGGAACGGCGTCGGGGCGACCCGCAGGAGCACGAGCTCCGCAGCCGAGCAGGCATCCGACTCGTCGAGCGTGACGAGCGCGGCGGCCCCGACCTGGGCGTAGTCGCGATAGCGCGCGCTCACCTCCTGAAAGGCCGCTCCCGTGCGCGGCGCCGGCGCCGGGAAGCTGACAGCGGTGATCAGCTCCCCTGCCTCGAGCGCGGTCTCGTGCGGGCCACGAAAGAATGCCCGTGCCTGGATCGAGCGCGATCCCCTCGCCGAGACCACGTCGATCGTCGCATCGAGCGCGACGGCCACCGCGGTCAGCTCGGCCCACGGCGCCGCATAGGCCAACGACCCGCCCACGGTGCCGCGATGGCGCGTTGCGAGGTAGCCGACGTTTCGCACGGCCTCGGCGATCAGGGGCCAACCGTGCGTGACCCGCTCGTCCTCGAGCAGCGCCTGCTGGCGCACGAGGGCGCCGACGTGCAACACGCCTTCGCGCAGGTCGATCACGTCGAGGCCGGCGATGCCGTTGACGTCGACGAGGACGTCCGGCTTGGCCGTGCGGAGCTTCATCAGTGGTACGAGGCTCTGGCCTCCGGCGAGCACCCTCACGTCGGCTGCCCCGTCCAGCAGGAGCACTGCGTCCTCGACCGTCGTCGGCGCGTGGTAGGCGAACGGCGCCGGCTTCACAGATCGACCTTCCCGAGGTAGAGCGTCGCGCGCAGCGCGTCGCCGGTTTGCGGCACCGCATCGTCCAGCCGCTTGAGATCGGGGAACAGCGAGCGGTCGAGCGTCGTCACGTCGGGCCAGTCGATCTCGATCAGGTTCCCGGCCGGGTCGCGCAGGTACATCTGCACGCTGCCATCGGGGAGCTCGTACATGTCCTCGAAGAACGAGTGCCGCTCGAGGATGCCGAGCTCCTGCGCCCGGACGAACGCTTCCTCGAAGTCGTCGACGTTGATCCCGATGTGATGCAGCTTCGGCGGCTCCGACTCGGGTCGCTGAAACAGATGCAGCTGCAGGTCGCCGAGCCGCAGGTACTGCACGGGGAACCCGAACGCGTACGTCGGGATCTTCTCCATCCCGAGCACCTCGGTGTAGAAGCGCACCGACTCCTCGAGGTCGTTCGCGTGGACGCTGACATGGTTGAACCCGGTCGCCCGCATGGGAGCGACGCTACGCCTCGGGCTTCGACGGTGCCAAGACGAAGATCTGCTGTCGAGATAACCTCTCGTTATCGACAAACGCGTTTCGATCACGTGAGCCTGCGCCAGCTCGCCTACTGGGTCGCGGTCGTCGACACGGGGTCGTTCACCCGGGCGGCCGAGCTGATGCACGTCTCCCAGCCTGCGTTGTCGCAGCAGATCAGGGCACTCGAGGCGGAGCTCGGCGGCGAGCTGATCGAGCGGCTGCCGCGCGGCATCCGGCTCACACCTGCGGGGCGGGCGTTCCTGCCGGAGGCGCGTGCGGCCGTGCTCGCCGCGGAGCGGGCCGGCAGTGCCGCGCGCGGCGCCTTCGCGCTGCATACGACGGAGCTCGAGATCGCGACGCTGCGCTCGATCGCGGTCGGTGTGCTCCCGACCGCGATCTTGAGCCTGTACGACCGCCACCCCGGTGTATCGGTCGGGTTGCACGAGTTCGCCCACCGGCTCGAGCTCGAGCAGAACGTGCGCAGCGGAGTCGCGGACATGGCCGTCGGGCCGCGGCCGCTGCAGACAACCGGGCCGGTGGAACGCCTCGGCTGGGAGGAGTTCGTCGTGGTTGTCGGCCCACGGGATCCGCTCGCAGGAGGAGATGGTCGCGCCCGGGTGCCGCTTGCGGACCTCGCCGACCGGCGCTGGATCCTCTATCCCCCGGCACACGGCCTCTCCGAGCTGATCGCAGCCGCGTGCGCTCGTGCGGGATTCATCCCGCGCGGTGCGGTGCAGACGCAGCAGGTCGAGGCGGCAGCTCGGCTTGCGGCCGTTGGCGTCGGCGTCGCGATCGTGCCCGATGACATCGTGCCCGCCGAGTTGCAGGGCTCGGTCCGGCGCCTCGCACGGCCGATCGTCCGCGAGCTGACCGCGTACACGCGAACCGAGTGGTCGCCTGCTGCACGCGCGTTCCTCGGAGTGCTGCGCGAGCAACGCTGGAGCCGCAAGCCGCGCGACGCGGAAGTGATCGCCTGACCCGGCCTCTCTAGGCGGTATCCGGGGAGCGCGCGTGCGCGGTCAGCGCCTCGATCGGCACGACCTCGAGCGCCCGCGCGTGTGTGGCACCGAGGACGACGGGAGCCGCCTGCCCGGCCTCGTGCGCCTCCAGCCAGCGGGATGCACAGACACACCAGCGGTCACCGGGCTCTAGACCCGCGAAGCCCCATTCGGGCCTCGGCGTCGAGAGATCGTTGCCCGCACGCTTGCTGAACTCGAGGAACTCGGCCGTCACCTCGACGCACACGGTGTGGCTGCCGACGTCCTCCGGCCCGGTGGCGCAGCACCCGTCCCGGAAGAACCCGGTCATCGGCTCGAGCGAGCACGGGAGCAACTCGCCGCCGACGACGTTCGTGTCGGGATCGCGGCTCACCCGCGTACTCTGCCGCATTTCGATCCGCACGGCACGAGACACGAGCCGGGAGGCGTTCAGCCCGACCGCTTCAGCTTGCCGTGGCGCTTGGCGTAGACCTCGCCGCGGCCGAACACCCAGAGCCCGAGCGGGATCGAGACCGCACCGATCACCAGCAGAGGCCACACGTTCTCCCACGCGAGGCCGTCACCGTCGAGGATCGAGCTGCGAATCCCGCGCAGGGCATAGGTCGCCGGCGAGATCTTCGCGAGCCACTCCATCCACGTCGGCAGGACGCTGACCGGGTAGTAGACGCCGGAGACGACGAGCAGCATCCCCTGCGCGACGAAGCCGAGCTGCGCGCCCTTCTCGGGCGAGATCAGCGGCAGCACGGCGGTCATCATCCCGATCCCGAAGAACGACACCGATGCGATCAGCAGCAGGACGAACGCAGCCGGGAAGTTCGCGTCCGGCAGCGAGAGGCCGAAGAACAGCGCGACGACGAAGAACAGGAGGATCGCCCGGGCGAGCCCGTACAGCACGGCGAACACGCCCGAGCCGCCCAGGTGCATCGCCCGCGACAGCGGCGCCATGAACGTGTACTCGATCGTCCCTTCCCACCGCTCCCACGCCACCGTCTCGGTGATGAACTCGAAGATGATTCCCAGGTACGCCCAGACGACCGCGCCGATCAGGAGCGTCGTCGTCGCACGGTTGACGTCGATCGTGCCACCGGTCGCCTCGAACCCCTTCGCGATGAAGACGATCGTCAGCGTGTTTGCGACCGTCCAGACGAAGAACGCCAGGTCCCACCAGACGTAGCGGCGCGTGAGGTAGAAGTTGCGCTCGACGACGCCGCCGAGCCCGATCAGCTCCTCGCGCAGGGACATTGCGATCGCGCGCATCAGGCGAACACCTCCCGCTCGTCGTCCTCGTCGCTCTCGTCCTCGAACGTCCGCCCCGTCGCGGCGAAGAACGCCTCCTCGAGAGTTGCCGCGCCGTAGCGGCGCTTCAGCTCCTCGACGGGCTCGAGCGAGAGCAGCTCGCCGCGGTCCAGCACGCCGATCCTGTCGGCGAGCGCCTCGGCCTCGGCGAGGTCGTGCGTACAGAGGAGAATCGTCGCGTCGTGCGCGGCGCGCACTTCGCGGATGAACTCCTGCACCTCCAGCTTCGATCGTGGATCGAGCCCCGTCGTCGGCTCGTCCAGCAGGAGCAGCACCGGGCTCGTCAGCAGCGCGCGGGCGAGCGCCACCTTCTGCTGCATCCCGCGGCTCAGGTTCTCCATCGGCTCTCCCCGCCGCTCGGGCGGGAAGCCGACCCGCTCGAGAATCCGCGGGATCTCGTCACGCGTATCGCGCGCCGTCAGGCCGTAGAAGCGCGCGGCGTAGCCGAGATTCTCGGCGGCGGACATCTTCTTGAAGAAGGACGCCTCCACGGAAACGCGGTTGACGAGCCGCCGGACGGCACGCTCGTCGGTGAACACGTCGTGCCCGAACACCGTCGCCGTCCCGCCGTCGTGCAGCAGCAGCGTCGAGAGCAGGCGGACGAGCGTCGACTTCCCGGACCCGTTTTGCCCGAGGATGGCGACACACTCGCCCCTCAGCACCGTGAAGGTGACGTCCCGCAGCGCAGGCGCCATGCGGCGCCTGGTACGCCCGAAGCGGTGGTCGCCCGGGACGCGGCTGCGCCGCCGGAACTCCTTGCGGAGGTTGTGCACCTCGACCGCTGCGACGGCCGGCGACGAGTCGATGGAAGGTGAGAGGGGAACTTCACGCATGCGATGCTCCTTGAACAACTGACGGCCAGGACGTGCGGAATGAAGGGCCTGCTCAGGAGGCCCCCGGCAACGGGTGTCCTAGACGTTGATCGTCATGCGAACCCGAACGTAGCACCGGGCGTTCGCCGCGGCAAGTCGATCCGGCTCGGATCCCGCGGCTAGCGCTCGACGAGGCGCGAGCGCAGCATCGCGCCCGCGGGGCGCGGATTTGCTGCCAGTGCGTTGTCCTTCAGCTCGACCTCTGAGTCGTAGCTCGCCAGCACGCCGAAGCCCGCGCGCCAGAGATCGCCGGAGGCATCGTCGCGGCGCGTGTCGACGACGGTGTTCCCCTCGAGCATGCACATCGAGTGGTCGTTGCAGAGAATGCCGATCCCGAGCGCGTTGCGAACCTCGTTGTGCTCGATCATGCCCATCGACATCTCCGTCATCGAGATGCCCCGCAGACGCGTGCGGCTGACGTGGTTGTGGGCGATCATCGCGTTCGCGAAGTGCGTGACGATGCCCTCCTGGCCGCCGACGACGCTGCAGCCCATGACGCTGCGGAGAGCGATTACGCTCTCGCCGATGAATCTTCGCCGGGCTGCGGCCGGGCTGGTGGCTCTCGTGCTGGTTTGCGGATGTGGCTCCTCGCGGTCCGGCGTGGGCGCGGCGGATCGCCATCAAGCGAGACCTGCTTCGTGGGGTCGACGAGATTCGGGAACGAAGGACCGGAGAGCGCTCGAGGCCCAGTTGGGCGCGTCGTCGTGAGTCTCCGCGGCGAGCGCGGGTCGACGCGGCGATGGAACGGGCGAGGAAGGTCGCCATCGTGGGGTTCGAACTGACGCGGAAGGGAGTCAGGAGTCAGATCGACTTCAGCGAGAACGACAGCGGGAACGTCGCGGCGGCGACGCGGGATGCACGACGCTCCGACCGGTATCTGGGACGAGGCGCAGATCGGATTCGCGTGGCTGGGCTGGCATTCGGGATCCAGATCGCCAAGCTCGACGGGCATTGAGCCGGGCGCTACGTCATCGGTCAGCTCGTCCGTGCGACGACCGAGCCCGCATGGCGTGACGTAGCGCGTCCGAACGGAGTAAGCTCGCGAGGACACCAGGGGGCTCCGCTGGCGACGATCGAATTCGACAAGGTCTCGAAGGTCTTCGACGACGGCACGCAAGCCGTCTTCGATCTCGACCTGGCGATCGCGGACGGCGAGTTGATGGTGATGGTCGGCCCGTCGGGCTGCGGCAAGACGACGGCTCTGCGGATGGTTGCGGGTCTCGAGGAGATCACGGACGGAGAGCTCCGCATCGACGATCGAGGTCGTGAACGACCTCACGCCGAAGGAGCGAGACATCGCGATGGTCTTCCAGAACTACGCGCTGTATCCGCACATGACGGTCGAGGAGAACCTCGCGTTCGGGCTGAAGCTCCGCAAGCTGTCGAAGGAGGAGGTCACGCGGCGGGTCAAGGATGCTGCGAAGGCCCTCGAGATCGAGGAGTTCCTCGAGCGGAAGCCGCGGGCGCTGTCCGGCGGCCAGCGCCAGCGGGTGGCGATGGGGCGCGCGATCGTCCGCGAGCCGCATGCGTTCCTCATGGACGAGCCCCTGTCGAATCTCGACGCCAAGCTGCGCGTGCAGATGCGCGCGGAGATCCATCAGCTGCAGCGGCGCCTCGGCGTGACGACGATCTACGTCACGCACGACCAGGTCGAGGCGATGACGATGGGCGATCGGGTCGCGGTCATGCGGAACGGCCGGCTGCAGCAGGCCGACACGCCGCAGGTGCTCTATGACCAACCGGTCAACGAGTTCGTCGCCGGCTTCATCGGCTCGCCCTCGATCAACCTGGTCGAGGTCGACGCTGGAGCGCAGCAACGGCGGCCTCGCGGTGACCTTCGGCGCCCACCGGCTGGCCGTCGACGACCGGGCCGCGAGAGAACCGCTCCGGGCTCGCGGACTACATCGGACGCAAGCTGATCCTGGGCATCCGGCCCGAAGACCTGGAGGACGCGAGCCTGCAGCCGGAGACGCCGGCGGACCGGCGGATCAAGACCGTCGCCGTCCTGACGGAGCCGCTCGGCGCCGAGGTGCTCGTCCACTTCGCGACGTCGGCGGTCGGCGTCGTCTCGAGCGCGATCGAGGAGCATGCCGCCGACGCCGACGTGCATTTCGGCAGCGGCGATGAAGACGAGGACGGGAAGACCCGTCTGGTCGCCCGCGTCAGCCCGAGGACGCGCATCGCCGAGCGGACAGCCGATCGAGCTCGCGGTCGACACGAGCCGCCTCTACTTCTTCGACCCGGACACGCGCGAGCGCATCTAGCCGAAGGGTCTCAGCCCTTGACCGCTCCGGCCGTCAGGCCGGCGAGGATCCGGCGCTGCAGCGCCAGGGTGAGCACGATCAGCGGCAGCGTGACGATGACGGTCGCCGCCATGATCTCGCCCCACGGAATCTGGAACGCGCTCCCCGTCTTGCCGGTGAAGGTCGTGATCGCGACGGTGATCGTGTGCTTGTCGGGGGTCTCCGTGAACGAGAGCGCGAAGAGGAACTCCTGCCACGCCGCAATGAAGGCGAGCAGGCCGGCGGTCACGAGGCCGGGAGCGACCAGCGGCAGCATCACCTTGTAGAAGACCTGGAACGGCGTCGCGCCGTCGATGTAGGCGGCTTCCTCGAGGTCCTTCGGCAGCGCGCGCATGAACGTCGTCAGGATCCACACCGTCAGCGGCAGCACGAGCACCATGTCGCTGAAGATCAACGCGTAGAGCGTGTTGTAGAGATGGACGCGGTTGATCATCGTGTAGAGCGCCCCGAGGATCGCGATCTGCGGGAAGATCGTCATCGACAGCATCATGTAGAGCGCCGTCGAGCGACCCCGGAAGCGGAAGCGTCCGAGGGCGTATCCGGCGAGCGAGCCGAGCGCGAGCGAGATGATCGTGATCGATCCCGCGACGATCGTCGAGTTGATCAGCGCACGCTGAAAGTCACTGCTGGAGAGCACGGCGCTGAAGTTCGACCAGGTCGGATTGCTCGGCCAGTACTGCACGGGCGTCTTGAACAGCTCGGCGTCCGGAGTGAAGGCGGACCGGATCGCCCAGTAGAACGGGAACGCGATGTACACGATGATGATCGCGAGCAGCAGGTAGAACGGGATGCGCTTCACGAAGCGCCTGCTGCGACGCCGGCGCGCGCGGGCACGCGCACGCGTCTGGGTGCCGTGCCGCAGTTTCCGCGACGGTGCTCACTGCTCGTCCACCCTGATGAAGGTCACGTAGATGACGACGAAGAGCGCGATGATCAGGAAGATCGCGACGCTGATCGCGGCGCCGTAACCGACGTTCCCGACCGACACGATCGTGTTCTGGTCGTAGATCGCCATCGTCTGCGTGTCGACGCGGTTGCCGAAGAAGACGTAGAAGACGTCGAAGACGCGCAGTGCGTCGAGCGTGCGGAAGATGAGCGCGACGAGGATCGCCGGCCGCAGCAGCGGCAGTGTGATCCGCCAGAACTGAGTGAGCTTGCTCGCTCCGTCGACGTCCGCCGCCTCGTACAGATCCTGCGGAATGACCTGCAGGCCCGCGAGCAGGAGCAGGGCGACGAACGGCGTCGTCTTCCAGATGTCCACCGCGGCGACGCTGGCGAGCGCCGTGCTCGGCTGCGAGATCCACGCGACGGAGTGATTGAGAATGTGCAGGCGAACCCCGGCGTCGTTGATGACGCCGAAGATGTCGTCGTACATCCACTTCCACATCTGGGCGGACACGACGGTGGGGATCGCCCACGGGATGAGCATGACGGCGCGCATCACGCCCCGGCCCTTGAAGTTGGAGTTCACGACGAGGGCGATGATCAGGCCGAGGACGAACTCGAAGCTGACGGTGATGAGCGTGAACTTCACGGTCGTCACGATCGAGTCGCGGAAGATCGTGTCGTGGATCAGGGTCCTGTAGTTCTCGAGCCCGATCCACTTGGTCGGCTCGATCGCGAGGAACTGCTTGTCCGTGAAGCTCTGGTAGATCGTCAGCCCGAGCGGGTACAGGGCGACCAGCGCGACGACCACGAGTGCGGGCGCGAGCATGATCCAGGCGAGGCGCGTCTGCTTGCGCTGGAGCCGCCCGGATCGGCGGCGCCAAGGCCTGCGCCGGCCTGCAGTCGCGATGTCGTGGTAGATCCCGGGCTGGGCCATCAGAGGTCGGCAGTCAACGCCGCGGGAGGACGGGGATCGCCCGTCCTCCCGCGGACTCTTCTCCGAGTCGAACTACTTCGAGCAGGGCCTTCAGTTGGGCTGCCATTCCGGGAAGCACCTGCGAAGCCGGTGTCCCGTTCTCGATCCGGTTGACGCCCTGGTAGATCACCTGCGAGCCCTGGGCGTAGTGCGTCTTCAGGAAGCTCGCGGGCCGCGTCGCACGCTGCACCGTTGCGATCTTCGGCAGCAGGTACGGGTTTGCCTTGACGACGGCCGGGTCCTTCGCGACCGACGGGATCGTCGGAACGTTCGAGTTGAAGATCGCGTCGTACCGCTGGACGATCGGGCTCGTCAGGTAGCGAACCCACTCGATCGCCGCCTGCTGGTGCTTCGAGTACTTCGAGACAGCGACCTGCCAACCGCCGACGGTCCCGACGGAGACAGCGCCGTTCTCATGCGGGAGCACCGTGACGGCGAACTTCCCGTCGACCGGTGTGCCCTTGCTCGCGCTGTAGGCATACGGCCAGTTGCGCATGAAGGCGGCGTTGCCGTTGTCGAACGCGTTCCGGGCATCCTCCTCCTGGTAGGAGGTGACGCCGCGGGGAGCGATCGTGCCGACCCAGCTGCGGACCAGGTCGAGGGCTCCGGCAGCCTTCGCGTTGTTGATCGTCACAACGCCGTTGCGGATGATGTTGCCGCCGCCCGACGATGCGATCCACTCGAGCGCGTCGCAGGTGAGGCCCTCGTAGGCGTTCCCCTGCCAGACGTACCCGTAGAAGTTCGGGTTGCTCGCCTGCTCGCCGTCCTGGATCTTCTTCGCCATGGCGCCGAGTTCGTCCAGGTCGTCGGCGGGGCCGAGTAGCCGTACTTCTTGAGCAGATCGGTCCGGTAGTAGAGGATCCCGAAGTCGCCGAACCACGGCATCGCGACGAGCTTCCCGTCGATGGTGTCGTTCTGGATGATTCCCTGCGCGTGCAGCTTGGCCTGTGAGCCGAGCGCAGGCTTCAGGTCGACGAGGAACGGCGCGAACGCGCCCGGCCAGACGACGTCGAGCATCGCCACGTCGATCGACGACGAATGCGACGAGAACGCCCGCGCGAGCTGCGCGTAGGCGGCGTCGGAGGCGGCCGGATGCGGGACGACCTTCACCTTGATGCCGGTGGCTGCCGAGAACCTCTGGGCGAGCCTGATGTCGCGCGTGTGGCTCGACCCCACGGCGTTGTCGCCGATGAAGGTGATCGATTGCCCGCCGTACTTCTTCCTGATCGCGGGCGCGTTCGGGACAGCCGGCGGAACGATCGCGGCGACGGACGGTTCGCTTCGTCGGCGTGCTTGTCTGTTCCCGCCGTCGCGATGCTCAACGAGACGAGCAACGCCAGCAGAGCGACTGCCCCTGCCATTGGAACCAGTACACGGAGTTTCACGTGACTCACGTTCCTTTCTTCTCGGACTGGCCCGCGTACTTCTTCCTGATCGCGGGTGCGTTCGGAACCGCGGGCGGGACGATGGCGGTCACGGACGTCGATTTCGCGTGCTTCGCCGTTCCCGCCGAGGCGATGCTCAGCAAGACGAGCAGGGCGAGCAGAGCAACAATCCCTGATAGTGGAACCAGTAGGCGAGGTACACGATGACTCGCGTTTCCTTCTCTCGGACGGCCGAAGGACACAAGAGTGGGTGCCCACCGGTTGCCAACACCATGGCGTCGTCCAACATCAACGCCGTCCAACGAGGAGGAAGCCGGGGTCGACGTGCCCGGTACGTGGTCTGACTACTTCGCGGCGGCGCACGCGAGATCCCCGCCGGCACCGGCGGGCGCGTCAGCGGCTTGGGCCAGCGCGGGACAGACGCCTGGCACACGACGCTGGCCACGCACGAAGCCTTTCCCGGGGTAGGTTCCGGCTCGCAACCCGGGCGGATAATCGCCCGCACAGGGACTTACCCTCCGCTCTGCGCCGGCGAAACCCGCGCGGTTCAGCGCAGCGGCTGGCGGTTCCGGAGTGCCCGGCGAACTCCGCCCAGCCGGCCGGTCGAACCGCCGTGCAGCGTTGTCGGGGAGCGTCGGGTCGGCGCCGAGCTCGAGCAGGTCGCGACGACGCTCGCGGTCCCGACTGCGCGGCGAGGTGGAGCGCGGTCGCCCTCGCCGTGGTCGGGCCCGCCGAAGGTGCCGCGCTGATTCGGGTCGGCGCCGAGCTCGACGAGGCGGCGGATCGCGGCGACGCGGCCGTTCGCGGCCGCCCAGGCGAGGGCCGTGCCGCGGTACGGGTCGGCGTCCACGCGGCCCCGAGCCCGGCACGAGCAGGCGGAGCGCCTCGACGCGGTCCGCTCTTGGCCGCCCAGACGAGCGCCTCGTCGAGCACCTCCTGCGGGTCGTCGGAGGGCCGCCAGACGGGAAAGCCGCCGTGCGGGCGGTAGAAGCCTCGGTGCGCGCCGGCCTGCGGCGTGCCGACGAGGCGCGTGGATCAGCTCGAGGCGCCGAGCCCGGCGGCGACGCGCAGGTTGCCGGGCTCGAGTCCGAGCAGCGTCGGCGACCTCGCGGTGGCCCCAGAACAGCGCCGCGACCAGCGGTGTGCCGCCGTCGCCGCGCGCGGAGAGGTCGGTGCGCGCGCCGGCGCGCGAGCATCAGCGTGGCGAGCTCGGGGTCGTTCGAGTAGCCGGCCTGGTGCAGCTTCGTCCAGCCGTAGTCGTTGCCGCGGTTCGGGTCGGCGCCGCGCTCGAGCAGGAGCCACACGATCGAGATCCGGGTGGCCGGCCATCCCGAGCAGGTCGTTGCCGTTCGTTCCGCGCGGACGGCGAGTCGGGGTAACCGGTCGAGCAGCTCCGCGAGCCGCTGCCGGTCGTCCGCCTCGACCGCGCGGTAGGCGAGCACGAACGGCGTCGGCGGCTCCGCGCCGGTCGCCGATGTGCCTCGACGTGGCGGCGGAGCCCGGTCCAGCTCGAGAAGCCGTGTCGCGCCGCCAGGTCGGCCGGGCCTCGGCCACGTGACGCCGTTGACGGTGGCGATCCCGTCTGCCCGGCCCTCGTAGTAGTCGAGGTCGGTGCGGAACGGCTGCTCGAGCGTCAGGCGCTCGACGTACTCCTTCAGCTTCGGCCAGCTCGAGAAGCCGTGCTCGCGCGCGAGCTCGAACTGGGCGTCGGCGAGCTTCGTCCTGGCCCCCGGCGTCGCGCCCGCACGCGCTCCTTCGCCTGCTTGCGAAGCTGCTCGAGATTGAGCTGAAAGGTCACGCCGTGGCTCCCTTCCGTCACGCCGGGCGTCCGCGTGTTCCGGGCAGGAGAGGAAGCTCGTCTATCCGGTTCCTCGAAGCGAGGGTGGGCTCGGCCCTTTCCGCGGACTGGATGCGGCCCCCGCCGCGCTCAGGCAATCCTAGCGCGGCTCGCGACGCGACCCGTTAGCGTAGGGCGATGAACGCGGCAACCCTCCGAAGCGCTTTCCGGCGGGCAGCGATGAAGGGATCGAAGCCCCGTCGACGGCGCGGTGGCCTGGGCAGCCGGGTGACTGTGGCGGCGAGCTTCGATGGGCGTACCCGTGCTGCTGCTGACGACTACCGGTCGCCGTTCCGGCAAGAAGCGAACGACGCCCTTCCTCTATTTCCGGAACGGCGCCGACCTGGTCGTGATCGCCTCGAACGGCGGCGAGGACAGGGCGCCCGCGTGGTGGCTCAACTGCAGGAGCATCCACGCGCGGCGGTGAAGATCGGTGGCGACGAGATCGCCGTCACAGCCGCGCCCGCCTCGCCGGATGCCTATGCGCGGCTATCGCCGGAGATCACCGCGCGCTTTCCGGCTACGCCTCTTATCGCTGGGCAACGACACGCTCGATCCCGGTCGTGATCCTCACCCAGGAGCGTCGTTGACACATCCCGGACCAAAGAAAATGCACCGAATCGGTGGCTCTCGTCCGGCCAACCCAACCAACCATCGCTTGCGCGGCAGCTACTCGGGAGGCCCTCAACCTCGGGTGCTCCGTGCTCGGTGCAAGCGGCAACCTACGTGAGGTCGATACCGTCGGCAAGGACGCCCACCACGAAGTGTGCGCAAATTGCGTAGATCCGGTGAGCCGGCGTAATGCACCTCCCGGCCTCGGCTCGGAACGACGCGACGACGCCGGACCGCGCACCCATCGTCGCCGACGCCGCGCCTGACGTGCCCGAACCGCCCCCACGATGCCCCAACCCATGCGGCGCCTGCACCTGTTGCGGCACGCGAAATCGAGCTGGGCCGAAGCGACGCTCGCCGACCACGCGCGACCACTGAGCCCGCGGGGTGTGAGGGCGGCCGAGCGCATGCGCCGCTGGCTGGACGGAAACGACGTGCGGCCCGACCTCGTTCTCTGCTCGACCGCCGTGCGTGCGCGCGACACGCTCGAGCGAGTGCTGCCGGCGCTCGGCACGCCGCGCGTGCTCATCGAGACCGCGCTCTACCACCCTTCGACCGGCGTCCTGCTCGAACGTGTGCGTGCGCTGCCGGACGAGGCCGGTGAAGCGATGCTCGTCGGGCACAACCCCGGGCTGCTGAGGATCTCGTCGGGCTGCTCGCGGCGCCGTCCGCATTGCGCGACGAAGCGATGCAGAAGTTCCCGACCGGTGCGCTGGCGACACTCGAGTCGCCGGGCGCTCGTGGCCGGAGCTACACCCAGGCTCGATGAGCCTCACCGCCCTCGTGCTGCCCCGCCGGCTCGGGCCGAGCTTGTCCGCGCAAGCTCCGGGATCGGCTCCGCGGATCCGGAGGGCCCGACCACCCGCAGGGTGTCTGCTTCGCGGCCGCAGGGCTCTAATCACACGCGCGCCCTCATTCGGCGCAAGCTCCGGATCCGCCGCGCGGATCCGGAGCGCGCAAGAAGCCTGAAGGCGTCCGCTTCGCGGCCGCAGGCCTCTAATCACACGCGCGCCCTCACTCGGCGCAAGCTCCGGATCCGCTCTCGCCCCGCACCGCTGCGCGTCAAGTGACGTGGTACGCCATCAGGATCGCGTCGACCGGCTCGCCGTCGCGCAGGTAGTGGCCCTTGCGGAGACCCTCGCGCTCGAAGCCGAACGACTCGTAGAGCGCGATCGCGGGCTCGTTCCAGGGGAAGACGTGGAGCTCGAGCTTGCGCACGCCGCGCGCCTCGCGCCCAGGCGACCGCCTGCTCGAGCAGCGCCCGGCCGACGCCGCGGCGCCGGTGGCTCGCGGCGACCATCAGCCCGAGGTCGGCGACGTGCCTGCTCGCGGGATGGGTGTCGCGCGCGAGCGAGAGCCGGCCGACGATCCGCTCCCCGTCCTCGGCGACGAAGACGGCCGCGTCGGGATGCCGCCGCACCGCCCGCAGGTAGCGCCGCTCGTCGGCGACGCTGCGCCACGCCTCGGTGGTCAGCAGCCACGCGCCCTCCTCGCTGCCGACCTCGCCCGCGAGCTCGACGAGCGCCTGCGCGTCACCCGGCTCGGCGGGGCGGATCCGCGATCACGGGACGACGACCCCGTGACCGCCGCGGCGCGGGTCGCCGGCGGCGGCGAGCGTCCCGTCCGGCGCGCAGCTCGACGGCGGAGACGCCGCCGAAGAAGAGGTTCCGGCCCGCCCACAGCGTTCACCGTCTGCCCCGCGTCGCTGCAGCTGCTGCGCCGTCTCGTCGGGCCAGCCACCCTCGAGCTGGACGACGCCGTCCTCGACGTGGAGCCGCGGGCGCTCGATCGCCGTCGTCGACCGGCAGGCCGCCGGCGACGACGTGCAGATCGACCTGCAGGATCGCCCCCGAGAGGCCGCACCGAGCCGGCACTGCCGACCACGAGCCGCGGCGCGGCCGCCGTCGAGAACGAGCGTCGGAGCCATCATGCTCGGCAGCCGCTCGCCGGCGGCTCGCTCGCTCGGTGCCGATCACGTCGAGCTCGCCGAGCATGTTGTTGAGCTGGAAGCCGCCGCGGAACACGCCCGAGCCGGAGCCGAGCGTCGACGACAGCGCCGCGGCGCTCCCGTCGCCGTCGATGACCGAGACGTGCGTCGTCCCGGTCGAGCGCCGTGCGCGGCGTCGGCCCGCCGTAGCCCGCCAGCGAGCGCGCCGGCTGAGGGCACGACCGCTGCAGCGGCTGCCCGGGTCGGCGCGAGGCCGTCGCGGTCGAGCGCCGCGAGCCCGGCGGGCGACGACGAGCGCCGCCGCGCGACGGCGGCGGGCACGTGACGACGCGCATGCCCGCGAACGACGCTCGAGCGGCGGCCGCTCGATCACGCGGTAGGCGGCGATGTCGGCCGCGAGCTCCGGCGACGAGCTCCGCGACCGCGGCCGCGCCTCGGTCGCGCAGCCGCTCGAGCCCCGGCACCATGTCGCTGCGTCGCGACGCGGTCGTGCGCGCCGTAGATCCGGCGGCCCCTCGGTCGTGCGCTCGAGGATCGGCACGAGGATCTCGAGCAGGAACCGCTGCGGGCCGCTCATCTCGACGCCCGTGCGGGCGAGCTCGAGCGCCGGCTCGAAGAGCGTCCGCCACGGGAGCCGCGCCGTGCGCGCGCGTGCGCCTCTGCGAGGCCGGCCACGAGCCCGGGCACGGCGACCGACGCTGCGCCGACGTGGAAGACCTGGGTCGAGGCGTCGCCGAAATCGATCACGACCTCGTCCATCGACGCCGGCGGCCGCGAGGGCACGGCGAAGAAGCAGTCGAGCAGCGTCGGCTCGGTCCGCGGGCTCGCGCAGGAGCAGGAACCCGCCGCCCGCCGGGCCGCGTCAGCGGCCCTTCGGCGACGAACCCGCGAACGCCGCGGCGACCACCGCGTCGACGGCGTTGCCGCCGCTGGCGAGCGCCCACGCCCCTGCCTCCGCCGTGTGCGGATTCCCGGCTGCGACGGCGCCGCGCATGGGCAGAGCGTAGAGGCTCGCGTCGGTGTCGAGCACGGCCGCGCCGGGGGCATTACCGGATTCCCGGCGTGCAGCTACCCTCAATGGCGTGGATCGATGTCGCTCAAGCCGACGGCTCCGCGATGCCGAGCACGGTTCTGCGGCCTTGATACGAAACACCTGCCTCTGCGGCACTGCGTGATGGCTGGGCATCTCCCTCGCGCTCCTCGCTGCGCTCTGCGTCGACCCCGTCGCTGCTCGGGGACCGCGTCCGCGAGGCGCTCGACGGGCTCGACGCGGCCAGCCCCGGGCTGGCTCTGGGTCGCGGCGCTCGCGTTCGTCGGCCTGCACGAGCGTGTGCGGCGCGCTCGCCTGGCGCTCGGCGCTTCGTGCGTGCGGACCACGCTTCCGTATGCCGATGCAGCCGCGCGCTACGCGTGGGCTGCGGCGTCAATGCGCTCGCACCCGCCCACGTCGGCTCCGCCCTCCGTGTCGCGCTCTTCGGCCGCGTCACGACGGGCGGCTGCTGGACGGTCGGCGGCGCGGCCGCCGCCGTCGGCGTCACCCGGGTCGTCTGGCTCGGGAGCCTGATCGCGCTCGGCAGCGCCGGCGGCGTGCTTCCGATCTGGCCGCTCCTCGCTGATCGCGGCGCATCGTGCGTCGGCGCCGTCGTCGCTCGCTCGTCATGGCGCAACGGCTCTCGCTGCCGCGCCGGCTCGACGCAGATCCTGACGGCGTTCCGGGCGCTCGCCGCCTCACCGCGCGACCTCGCGATCGTCGCCGGCTGGGCGCTCGTCGGCGCGCTCGCCAAGGTCGGCGCGGCGGCCGCCGTCGTCGGCGCCTTCGGCATCGACCATCCGGTTCGCGCCGCCCTCGTCCTCGTCCCCGCCGTCGAGCTCGCCGCGCTGCTGCCGGTCACGCCCGGCAACGTCGGGGTGGCGAGCGCCGCCGTCGCCCTCGCGCTCGGCGCCCAGGGCGTCGCTCCGACACGCGCTCTCGGTCGGGATCGCGTTCGGCGCCGTCGAGCTGCTCACGGCCGTCGGCGTCGGTCTCGTCGGCGTGCTCGCTCTCGCGGCCCGTAGGTCCGGCCGTACGTCCGCGTCGCCGTGGCCACCGCTGCCTCGCTCGGGCTCGTCGTCGGCGTTCGGCGCGACCGTGCTCCTGCCCGCCGTCTAGAACGCTGCCCTGACGCCCGGTACGCGACGCTAGCGCAGGAAGCTGGGCAGCTCGGACTCGTCGCCGCCGCGGCGCTGCGCGGACGGCGCTCGTCGGCCGCGAGCGACGGCGTGTACGCGCGACGATGACTGCCGCCGAGGCCGGTCGCGATCACGGTCACCCAGACCTGGCCGTTCAGCCGCTCGTCGACGGTGGCGCCGAAGATGATGTTCGTGTCGTCGGTCGCGGCGCCGGCGCACCACCTCGGCCGCCTCGTTCACCTCGAGCAGCGTCAGGTCCTCGCCACCCGCGATCGAGAGCAGGATGCCGCGGGCGCCGACGATCTCGGTGTCGATCAGCGGCGACTTCAGCGCGCGCTCGGCGGCCTCGCGGGCGCGGTTCGCGCTCTCCGAATAGCCGATGCCCATCAGCGCCGAGCCGGCGTCGGACATGATCGTGCGGACATCCGCGAAGTCGAGGTTGATCAGGCCGGGCATCGTGATCAGGTCGCAGATGCCCTGGACGCCCTGGCGCAGCACGTCGTCGGCGATCTTGAACGCGTCGACCATCGACGTCGAGCGGTCGAGCACCTCGAGCAGGCGGTCGTTCGGGATCACGATCACGGTGTCGCACTCGGCGCGCAGCGCTTCGACGCCCGCATCGGCCGACTGGCGCCTGCGCGTTCCTTCGAACCGGAACGGCGTCGTGACGATGCCGACGGTGAGCGCTCCCAGATCGCGTGCGATCCTGGCGACGATCGGCGCGGCGCCGGTCCCGGTGCCGCCGCCTTCGCCCGCCGTGACGAACACCATGTCGGAGCCGCGCAGCGCCGAGCGGATCTGGTCGTAGGCCTCCTCGGCCGCCTTGCGGCCCGTGTCCGGGTCGGCGCCGGAGCCGAGACCCTGCGTCAACTCCTCGCCGATGTGGATCTTGACCGGCGCCTCCGCAGAGATTGAGCTGCTGCATGTCGGTGTTGACGGCGACGAAGTCGACCTGCGCGATGCCGGCGTCCATCATCCGGTTGACGGCGTTGATGCCGCCGCCGCCGACACCCACGACTCTGATCACGGCCAGGTACGACGCCGCCTCGCCCGCGACGTTGAGCCGCGGCGCGCTCTCCGGCATGGCTGCAGGAACCGGCTCGCGGGAGGCTCATACGGAGGCTCGGGCCGGCGCGCGGCTTCGGCTCTTGGCGGGAGCCGGTGCGGCCACGGCGACCGGCTCGCGGCAGGCGGCGGCTCCGGGCTCGGGCGTCGATCACGGCGGTCTCTGCGGCAGCCTCGTCGGCGTCTGCAGGCGGGAACTCGTAGACGTGCTCGACGGTCTCCTCGAGCGCGGCCTCCTCGGCGCCGGCTCGGGCGGCAGCGGATCCGGTCTCCTGGGCGGCAGGTACGACGAGGGTTTGCTGCTCGTCGTCCTCGTCCTGCGGCGGCAGCGGCGCCTCGCTCGGCGCGTCGCCGGCCTGGCGCTGCGCCGCCTCGGTCGCGCGGAACAACTCGGCGAGCGGGCCCTCACGCATGCTCGCGCGCTTGCGCGCCATGCAGCACCTCCTTCGCCAGCTGGCGGTAGGCCTCGGCGGCTGCGCCCGTCGGGTCGTACTGCAAGACGGAGCCGCCCTTCACCGGAGCCTCGGCATAGCGTACGGTCTTGCGAATTCGCGTCTTGAACACGAGGTCGCCGAAGTTCTCCTCGAGGATCTCGACCGCCTCGCGCGCATGCAGCGTGCGGCCGTCGTACATCGTCGGCACGATCCCCTCGACGCCGACGTTCGGGTTGAGGTTCTCGCGCACCATCGCCAGCGTGTTCTCCAGCTGCACGAGCCCGCGCAGCGCCAGGTACTCGCACTGCACCGGCACGATCACGCCGGTCGCCGCGACGAAGGCGTTGATCGTCAGCAGGCCGAGCGCCGGCGGCGTGTCGATGAGAATGAAGTCGTAGCTGTCCAGAACCTCGACGAGCGCCTTTTCGAGCGAGCGCTCGCGCCCGATCAGCGCCGAGAGCGCCAGCTCTGCGCCCGCGAGGTCGATCGAGGACACGGCGAGATCCACCTCGCGCCGCTCGATCACATCCGAGATCGGGATCTTGCGCACGAGCACGTCGAACATGGACGTCTCGATCGTGTCGGGGTTCAGCCCCTGGCTCATCGTCAGGTTTCCCTGCGGGTCGAGGTCGACCAGGAGCACGCGGTAGCCGAGCTCCTTGAAGGCCACGCCGAGGTTCAGCGTCGTGGTCGTCTTCGCCACGCCGCCCTTCTGGTTCGCGAAGGCGATCACCCGTGTGCCGGTTGCGCCAGGCGTTGCAACCTTCGGGGCCGGGGCCGGCGTGAGGGCAGGCGGCGCCATGGCGGTGCCCGGTGTCTCGATGCTCGCGTCAGGCGCGGGGGTATCGGGCAAGGTCTCCGGCACCGGGTCGCTCACGAACAGCTCGGGCTCTGTCTCGACGACAGGGCGCTCGTGCCGGGGCGTGGACCGCGGTAGCAGACGGACGAAACCCATTCTGGAGCCTCGTTCACCGCGGTCCCCGGCTCTCCTTCAAGAAGCGCTCAATCCTCTCCATCCCAGTAGTCGAGTTGCTCGAGCCGGCCGATCACGCCGGCGCCGCGCAAACTCACCTTGCCTGAGCGGGGGTAGTACGCGATGTCATTCGGATCGCGCGTGCCGTAGGCCAGCACGCGCAACCCCCCGTCGCCCGCGCGGACGCTGAGCGGCCGTCCCCGACCGGCAGGAATCGCAATCGTGTGGCCCGCGTGCACTGCATGCTGCTCGTGGCCACCGGGCCAGTTCTCGGGATCGGAGGCGGCGCGAGGATGCGGCCACACCTCGATCGTGCCGGAGCCCTCGAGCACGACGAACACCTCTTCTTCGGCCGAGTGGCTGTGCGGTGCGTTCATCAGCTTGCCGGGGAGCACGTCGTACACCTTGATTCCCGTGCGGCAGGATCCTGCCGCCCGGCCGAGGTCGCGCCCGCGGCGCGCCACGGTGGCGCCGATCCGCTCGAACTCGTCCACGTCGTCCACGTGCACGATCCGGCCCGGACGGTCGGCGAGCGGGCCCGGCTCGGGGGCGCCGACGGCGGCCTCGCGATCCCACGGATGATCCTCCGCCGCGCCTTCGAGCACCCAGGTTGGGCCGAGCCACGACACGCCGGCACGCGGTAACAGCGTGTTGGCAGCGTAGTGGCGCTGCCCGAAGGCGAGCACATCGAGCCCGCCGTCGCCCGCCTGCAGCGTGTGGGCGTGCTCGAGAGGGAGATGCACGAGGCAGTCACCCGCGCGCACTGCATACCGCTCGAGGCCGTTGCCGTCGTCCTGAACGGAGATCCCGTCGCCGGCGAGCACGTAGAAGATCTCCTCCTCCGAGCCCTCGAGATGCAGCGGCGTGCTCCAACGGCCGGGCTCGATCGTGATGCGCTTGACGCCGACGGTGACCGAGTTGGAGCCCGTCAGCGAGCGCCACGTTGCGGCGATATGAGCCCGCTCGCGCCGCGTGCCGTCGACCTCGTCCCAGTGGGTGATCACGCCACGATCATGTCACGCGCAAGTGCCGACCGCAGCCGCGCCACGGCGTCCTCGCCTGCCTCACCTCCCTCCATGCGCACCCACGCTTCGGCATCGTGGAGGAGGCCCCGCACCTCGGCGAGCAGCTCCACGGGGTCTGCCGTCGCTCGATCGAGCGCCTCGATGCGCTCCAGCCGCTCGATCACCTTGCGGGCCTCCTCCATGCCTGAAGGCTAGAGCGCAAGGTGTGACGTGTCCGTGCCGGATGTGCTGCGCCTTCGTGCCCCGTGGCACCCGGCAGCACCTCCGGCGCGCATCGACGCGGCCGGCTCAGACCGCGACCGGCATTCCCGGCGGCGCCGCCGCGCCGAGCAGGGCGCCGTCGAGCTCCCGGATCAGCGCCCGCCGGTCGGGGTGGCGCAGCGCCTCGACCAGCACCCTGCGAGCGGCGTCCTGAGCCGCCTCGGATCCCTCTCCGCCCGCTGCCATCTCGGCGAGGTCGGCGTAGAGCGCGGACCGGGCAGGAGGATCGTTCTCGAGGAGCATCGCGGCGCGCAACGGCCACGTTTCCTCGAGGAGTGCCGCGAGCGAGGCGCGCAGCTGCTCGGAGCGGAACGGAGCGTGCTGGAAGAGGGACAGCTCCCAGCGGTCGAGCGCCTCGGCCAGGGCGGTGTCGGCATCGGCCTGGGCGAGGCGGAGCAGGAGCTCCCCGGCAAGCGCGCCGCGGAACGTATCGAGCCGCGTCGCATCACCAGGAGGTTGCGTCGCGGCGATCGGCAGCACGGGCTGGATTCCGAACGGTCGGCCGTCGAGCGTCTCGAACAGGACCGGCCCCGCTGCAAGTGGCGCTGCCGTCGCCAGCCGGATGGCGCTGACCGCGTCGGCGATCTCGGCGGGGGCGTCAGGCGGATCCTCTCCTGCGCCGAGTGCCGAGCGGAGCTCGAGCACGCAATAGCGGTCGGTCTCGTGTCCGAAGTCCTTCGGAAGCAACGCGTTCGCCTCGGGCCAGTGACGGGCCAGCTCGCCGTCTGCGACCGCTCGGATGCGAAGACCCGCCACGAGCTCCATCTGCGTCGGCACCGAGAGCCCTACGAGAGGAGCCACGGCAGCGTAGGTGCGCCGCTCGCCGAACAGCGACCATTCGAGCTCCGCGTAGGCGCGATCGAAAGCCTCGTCGTCCCAGTCGAAGCCGCCGCACGCCTCGGCTGTCGAGACGAGCAGCCCGAGCAGGACGGTCTTGAACAGCGCCTCGTCCTCTGCCGGGCGCGGGCCGGCATGCGCGCGGGCGAAGATGCCGGCGGCAGGCTCACGGCGGAGCTCCTCCAGCGCGATCAGCGCGTCGTCACGGCCTCGCAGGCGCTGGGCGCGCTCTTCCACGAAAGGTCGTACAAGCGGCCGGTACTCGTAGAGCGAAGGACCTTGGCGATGCTCGTGCTCGACGAATGCGACGGGCACCTCCCCACCTTCCTCGAGCTCTCGCACGAGGTACGCGAATGCGCCGAGCGTGAACGATCGCACGGCGTGCTGAAGCTGCGGGGAGCGAACGCTCATGACTCCGGTTACGCGCCGCCCGCCGCGAATCCTCGTTCGACCTCGGTTCAGACCGCGCTCGCCCGCATCGGGCCTCACTCCGATTCGAGCGCCGAGCCCGAGGCGGAACCTCGCTGGCACCCCGGGCACCAGTAGGCGGTGCGGTTGGCGTCGCCCTGACCACGGGATTGGACGAGGGCTCCGCAGCGCGGGCACGGCCTGCCGGCGCGACGGTAGACAGCGCGCCGCGTGCGCGCGCCGGAAACCGACGCCCGCATCGCCTCCCCGGCCCGGGCCAGAGCCGCGAGTAGCTCAGCGTCGCGGGCGTCACGGAGAAGCAGCCACGGCGAGAGCCCTGCTGCCCACAACGACTCGGACATCCACATGTTTCCGATGCCCGCGACGACGTTCTGGTTCTGCAGCGCCTCGCCGAGCGGCAGCGTCGGCTCCGCGTTCCGCAACCGGCGCACGAGATCGTGCGGATTCACGTCGTCGGCAAGGAGGTCCGGGCCCAGCCGGCGCACGGCATCCGACCGCAGGGACAGGACCGGCCCATTCCATTGCGTCGCCTCGAGGTCACCTGCACGGAGGACGAGCCACGGCCGGCCCGCCCGCGACCCGCCAGGGACGCCCACCCGCCAGCGCCCGTTCATGCGGAGATGGCTGCGCACGACGACGCCGCCTTCGAATCGCAGCAGGAGGTTCTTTCCGACCGCCTCGACGGATTCGAGCACGCGCCCGTCGACCGCGGCGGCGACGCCGGTCACCTGTCCCCGCGGATGCGGGGAGCTCGCCTCGATGCGTCGCCCGACGAGGGGCTGAAGCCGGGCGGCTGCGCGGCGCAGGCTGTCGCCTTCCGGCATCTACGTTGCGCGGCTACGTCCCGCCGGCGTGCGTGCCGTGCTGGAAGCCGCCGAGCGTGGTGACGACACGGTTGCGCGTGCGCTGCCCGAGACAGCGCCGGAAGCGCTGCTGTGCCCGCAGGCGCTTCTCGCCGTCGTAGAACATGTGGGCCCAGGGCGAGGAGGGATGGGCCAGACGCACGGCACCGGCCAGGCCCGCGAACGGCACGAAGATCGCCGCGAGCCCGACGAACGGCTTGCCCTTCAGGAACGAGATGATCGCGTACAGGGAGTTGCTTGCGAGGTAGACGAACGCGAACAGCCTGCTCCGGTCCCCGAAAGCCTCGTTGTGGATTCCGAACGGCGCCGTGACGACGAGCAACAGCGTGACGACGGCCGCCCCGAGCACGGTCGCGACGACGGACTTGCGACCCTCGTGCTCCCAGTACACATCCTCGAGGTGGAACACCAGCGCGAACTCGTCGAGCACGAGGGCGGCGCCGAAGCCGAAGGCGATCGCCGCGCCGTCGACCACGCCTGGGCTCTGGTAGCTCGAGAAGCCGATCATCCCGGCGATGAGGACGAGGATCAGCCCCGGCACGAGATGGTGGACGTGGATCCCGCCGAGCCGGCCGCTGCCCCAGCTGTGACGGCGGGCCAGGCGCGTATAGATGCGCGTCAGGGCAAAGGCGAGCAGAAACGACAGCAAGAGCAGGAGCAGAGGCTCCTTGCCCGATGCGTAGACCTCGTGCTCGTACCCGGGGATGAAGCGGAACAAGTTCACTGCTACCGACGGTAGCGGAGGATCAGGCCCTCAGCACCACCCGACGGGGGCCGGCGAGGAAGCCGGCTTCGAGCAGAAGCGGCATCGCCTCGGTCTCGATCACCGGGCGACCGTCGAATCGCTCGACCGCCAGACGCTTGGCATGGCCATCGCGGACCCATGCGGCCAGCGCTCCGAGGGCCGGTCGCAGCCACGCCTCGTCGGGGTCGCGCAGCGGCACGAGCGTGCGGCCGCCCCGCTCGACGTAGAGCGCCGCCTCGCCGCCGAGGAGGACGACGTGCGCTCCGGCCACCCGGGCGGCCCGCGCGCCGGCGCGGCGCGGCCAGGGCAGAGCCGCGCCGTACGGTTGTGCCGGGTCGGCTGCAGCGAGCACGAGCGGATCCGCGTCGTCACCCGAGCGGAGCTCCCGCAGGCGCTCTACGGCCCCGGGCAACGCAAACTGCGCGCCTCCCAGGCCTTCGACGAAGTAGCCGCGCCGGCAGGAGCCGATCGTCTCGAGCGCGCGCAGCTCGCCGTAGACGGCGCCGTACCCGCCCGCCACGCCTTCTGCGCGAACGCCGTCGCGCACCACGATGCCTTGCCGCTCGAGCATGAGCTCGGCCAGCGCGCGGCGGTCGGCGGGTCCCGGGAACAGCCGCGCTGCGAGCGACCAGCGGCCCTGCGTCGACGTCACCCGGGCAGAGCGGGTGCGCGAGAATCGACGCGGCCGCCGGTCGACCACCGGCGTGCCGTAGCGTCGCTCGGCACGCAGCGGCGTCCACGCGTCGTTCGTCACCTCACCCGCCCAGACGAGCTCCCAGAGCGCGGGCAGCGCCGCCTCGGCCTCGAGACCGGCAACGGCGAGCAGGTCGGGCCAGAACTCGGCCGAGCGAGCGAGCGCCGCGCGGAGCGCCGCATGCGGCTCGCCTTCCGGCTGCGGCGCTGCGGCGGGTGCTCCGAGCACGGCCGCATCCTCACGGAAATACAGGGCCACACGGTCGAGTCCCGCCCCGATCCACACCACTTCGCCGGAGGCGCACAGCGCGTCGAGCCACGCGGGCTGATAGCCGGGCACTCTGCGCCTGAGCACCTCCGGCTCCCACAGCGAGACGGGCAGCGGCAGCGCTTGCAACGGCACGAGTGCCTCCCGCAGGCCCGCACGCCTGTCGATGCCGTGCCAGGCCGGCAGGAAGCGCCCCAGCGCGATCTGCTCGGCGGGCTCGACCTCCTTGCGAAGCGCCGCGAGCGACGCCCGGCGCAGGCGCCGCAAGACGTCCGGATCGCACCATTCCCGCTCCACGCCGCCCGGACGGAGTTCACCCCGGACGAGGCGGTCGCCCCGTTCCAACGCGCCGAGAAGATCCTCAACGAGGCCAGGCTCGAGCCCATAGCGCGCAGCGAGCTCGTCGGTCGTGAACGGCCCATGGGAACGCGCATAGCGGACGAAGAGCGCGCTGAGCGCATCCGGCACCGACTCGAGAAACACGTCCGGCAGCCCTCCCGGCGGCATCACGCCGAGGGCGTCCCGGAACAGGCCCGCATCTTCGGCCGCGATCAGCGCTTCGGTGCCGGCCACTCGCGCGTGCACGGCCCGGCGCTCCCGCAGCAGCGCTTCGGCGAGAGCCGGGTCGAGCTCGTCGTCGCGCAGCTCGCCGGTCCGCCGCAGCAGGTCGTGCAACTCGTCGGCGGTCCGTGGGGTGCGCCGGAGCTGCGCTTCGACCTCTGCCATCGCTCCCGGATCGAGCAGCTCACGGAGCTCCTCGGCACCGAGCAGCTCGCGCAGGAGATCGCGGTCGAGAGACAGTGCCTGGGCGCGCCGCTCCGCGGCCGGCGTGTCGTCCTCGTACATGTACGTCGCGATGTAGTCGAACAGCAACGACGAGGCGAACGGCGAGGCAGACGGGGTCTCGACCTCGACGAGATCGAGCTCGCGCGTCTGCATCCCGTGCAGAATCCCGTTCAGAGCGGGGAGATCGAAGACATCCTGCAGGCACTCGCGATACGTCTCGAGGATGATCGGGAACGACCCGTATTTGCGCGCCACCTGCAGCAGGCTCTGCGCCTTGAGCCGCTGTTGCCACAGAGGCGTCCGCTGCCCGGGCCGCCGCCGCGGGATCAAAAGCGCGCGGGCCGCGTTCTCCCGGAAGCGCGCGCCGAAGAGGGCGGTTTGCCCCAGCTCCTGGACGACGAGCTCTTCGACCTCGTCGGCGGAGATCATCAGATCGGCGACCGGTGGCACGACGTCGGCTTCGGGGATGTGAAGCGCGATGCCGTCGTCCGACCAGATCGACTGTGCCTCGAGCCCGAGCGTGTCCCGCAAGCGCGCACCGAGGGCGAGCGCCCATGGCGCGTGCACCCTGCCGCCGAACGGCGTCAGGATGCAGACGCGCCAGTCGCCGATCTCGTCTCGGAATCGCTCGATGACGATCGTCCGGTCCGACGGCACGACGCCGTTGTTGGCTTCTGCCTGCTCCCGCAGGAAGGTGAGGAGGTTCTGTGCCGCGAGGCGGTCGAGGTGGTACTCGCCGCCGAGCTGTTCGAGCGCCCTGGCGTCGGAGAGCGCCACGATCTCCCTCGAGGCGCGGCCGATCCTGACGCCGAGCTCGTACGGCCGCCCGATGCCTTCGCCCTTCCAGAACGGGACTGCGCCCGGGACGCCCGGGGCAGGAGAGACGAGCACGCGGTCACGCGTGATCTCCTCGATCCGCCAGGTGGAGGCGCCCAGCATGAACGTCTGCCCCTGGCGAGCCTCGTAGACCATCTCCTCGTCGAGCTCGCCGACACGGCTGCCACCCTCGACCTGGAAGACGCCGAAGAGGCCTCGATCCGGGATCGTGCCCGCATTCGTGACCGCCAGGCGCCGCGCACCGCTGCGCCCCTTCACGACGCCCCCGGTCCGGTCCCAGACGATGCGCGGCCGCAACTCCGCGAACTCGTCCGACGGATAGCGGCCCGCGAGCATGTCGAGCACGTTCTCGAGCTGCTGCCGCGAGAGATCGGAGAACGGGTACGCCCCTCGTACGAGCTCGTGAAGGTCGTCGACGGGGATGTCGTCGTCCGCGCAGATGGCGACGATCTGCTGCGCCAGCACGTCGAGGGGGTTGCGCGGGATGCGAGTCTCCTCGATCGCGCCTTCGCGCATCGCCTTGGCGACGACCGCCGACTCGAGCAGGTCGGCCCTGAACTTCGGGAAGATCCGGCCCTTCGACACCGAGCCGAGCTCGTGGCCGGCCCTACCCACCCGCTGCAGCCCGCGCGCCACCGACTTCGGGCTCTCGACCTGGATCACGAGATCGACTGCACCCATGTCGATGCCGAGCTCGAGGCTCGAGGTGGCGACGAGGCAGGGAATCCGGCCGGCCTTGAGGAGCTCTTCGATCTCGACACGCTGCTCGCGGGCCAAGGAGCCGTGATGCGCGCGCGCGATCTCCTCCTCGGCGAGCTCGTTCAGCCGCACCGCAAGGCGCTCTGCGAGCCTGCGGTTGTTGACGAAGACGATCGTCGAGCGGTGTTGCCGCACGAGGTCGAGCAGGGCAGGATAGATCGAAGGCCAGATCGACCGGGCCGTCGGCTCGTAGCCCGGCGCCATCGAAACACCGTCCCCGAGCACCGGCTGAGCCAGGTCGGGATTCGACCCGGGCTCGCGCATGTCCTCGAGCGCGATCACGACCTCGAGGTCGAGCTCCTTCCTGGAGCCCGCATCGACGAGCTCGATGGGGCGGCCGCCCGAGACGAAACGGCCGATCTCGGCGAGCGGCCGCTGGGTCGCGGAGAGCCCGATGCGCTGGAACGGCTTCTCGGTCAGGCGAGCGAGGCGCTCGAGCGACAGGGCGAGGTGGGCGCCGCGCTTGGTGCCGGCGACGGCGTGCACCTCGTCGATGATCACGGTCTCGACGCCTTTGAGCATCTGGCGCGCTTGTGAGGTGAGAAGGAGGAAGAGCGACTCGGGTGTCGTGATCAGGATGTCCGGCGGCGTGCGGGCCATCTGGCGACGCTCGCGCTGGTCGGTGTCACCCGTGCGCACGCCGATCGTGAGCTGCGAGCCGAGCCCCGCCAGCGGTCCGCGGAGGTTGCGCTCGATGTCGTAGTTGAGCGCCTTCAGCGGCGAGATGTAGAGGAGGCGCAATCCCGCCCCCGGCTCTGCGTCGAGCCGGTCGATGCCGGTGAGGAACGCCGCGAGCGTCTTGCCGGAGCCTGTGGGCGCTTGCACGAGCACGTCGTGCCCCCGCGCGATCGCCGGCCAGGCGGCCCGCTGAGCCGGCGTCGGGGCGGCGAACGCGCGCTCGAACCACTCCCGCGTCCTCGGGCTGAAGGCGGCAAGCGGGTCCATGTGCTCAGGGTATCGCGGCCCCGCACCCCAGCCGCATCAGGCCAGCACGTAGGCCAGTACGGCGAGTGCGAGCGCAACGAGAAACAGCGTGCAGATCACGAGCATGACGCCGCCCATCGCGAGAAACGGCGTTCGTCCCGAGCGACCGGCGCCCACCTCCTCGAGCACAGCTGCCGGCTTGTCCTCGACATTCGTCACGCCACCGTTTCTACCCGGGTCCCGGTGGGCAAAACGCCGCCGCTGCACCGCGGAGTAGGATCGGTGCATGTCGTATGCGCAGCCGGACGCGCTGCACTTCACCGGCGATCCGGACGCCGATGCCTTTCTGGCCCGGGAGCCGCTTGCGCTCACGATCGGCTTCGTGCTCGACCAGCAGGTGACGGTGCAGAAGGCATTTTCCTCGCCGCTCGAGCTGTCGCGCAGGCTCGGCGGTCTCGACGCAAAGCAGATCGCGGCCATGGATCCCGGGACGCTCGAAGAGGTGTTTCGCGCGAAGCCGGCGCTCCACCGCTTTCCGGGCAATATGGCCAAACGGGTGCAGGAGCACTGCGCCGTCATCGCCGGTGAGTACGACGGCGATGCCTCTCGGGTATGGACGGAGGCAGCCGACGGCGCCGACCTCCGCCGTCGCATTGCGGGTTTGCCCGGCTTCGGCGAGATGAAGGTGAAGGCCCTCGGAGCCGTGCTCGCGAAGCGGTTCGGCGTCGCGTCCGCAGCCGAGCTCGTACCCTCTCATCCGACGCTCGGAGACGTCGATTCCACCGAGGCGCTCGCGGCATATCAGGCCCAGAAGCGCGCCTACAAGGCTGCTCTGAGAAGCGGCGCCGACGCACCTGCGTGGCCCTCGAGCTGACGACGCTCACCGACGGCGGACAGACGTCCAGCTCGGTGGGTCGCGCGGTGGCCGACTTTGTCGGCGCTGCGCGCGCGAGCCTCGATCTGGCGCTGTACGACGTGCGTTTCGAGTCGGACGCCGGCGCTCCGGTGCTGGCCGCGCTGCTGTCGGCGCAGCAGCGCGGCGTCGCGATTCGGCTCGTCTACAACGTTTCTCACCCGGGCCCGATTGCCGTGCCGCCACCACCGGAGACAAAGCCCGAAGCGATCGAGGCCCTGCCCGTGCCCACGCGCGGCATCGCAGGCATTCCGGATCTGATGCACCACAAGTACGCGGTCCGCGACGGCACGGACGTGTGGACCGGATCCACCAACTGGACCGACGACTCCTGGACACGGCAGGAGAACGTCATCGTACGTGTGCTGGGAGCCCCCGGGCTTGCCCGTGCCTACGCGCTGAACATGGACGAGCTGTGGGAGACGGGACGCGTCGAGCACACAGGCCGCGTCGAGCCGCGACCGGTCGACGTCGGCGGGATCGAGGTACGCGCCTGGTTCACGCCCGAGTACGGCGACGCGCTCTCGCATCGCGTCGCCAAAATGCTGGGCCGGGCGCAGCGCAGGATCCGCATCGCCTCACCCGTGCTCACCTCGGGCCCTATCCTCGCCACGCTGGTGGAGATCGTGAACGAGAAGCGCTGCGACGTCGCCGGGGTGATCGACGACACGCAGGTCGACGAGGTGTTTCAGCAATGGCGCACGAATGGCGTCAGCGCGTGGAAGATCCCGCTCCTGCGGACCGTGATCGAGGGGGGCTCCTTCTCCGGCAAGGCCTCGACGAGGTGGACACCCGACTCGGTCCACGACTTCATGCACGCCAAGCTCGTCGTCGCCGACGACATCGTCTTCGTGGGCTCGTTCAACTTTTCCCGGTCGGGTGAGAGAAATGCCGAGAACGTGCTCGAGATCCACGATGTGACGGTGGCCGACCGTCTCGCCGCCTTCGTCGACGACGTCCGCGGGCGCTACCCGCGAGCGACGCCCCCGAACGAGGGTTGACCCGAAGCGGCGGCCGGTCGACGGTACACCTGTGCACCGCGCCGCTGCTCTCATGCTCGTCCTTGCGGCCGTGGCCTGCTCCGCGGCGCTGGCGAGCCCGATGCCGGGCGCGAAAGGCTGCACCGTCTTTCCCGCCGACAACGCCTGGAATCGACGTGTCGACGCGCTCCCGGTGGCTGCCGACTCCGCTGCGATCGTGAACTCGATTGGACCTGCGAAGACGATGCACGCCGATTTCGGCTCCGGCCTGTGGGACGGTGGGCCGATCGGAATCCCGATCACCACCGTCGGCGCTGCCCAGCCAAAGAGCAAGGTGTCGTTCGAGTACGCCGACGAGTCCGACCGGGGCCCGTATCCGATCCCGGCGACGGTCAAGATCGAGGGAGGAGCGCAGGCAGACGGCGACCGGCATGCGCTCATCGTCGACCGAGACACGTGCCGCCTGTACGAGCTCTACGCCTTGCGCCGGGTCGGCGGCCGCTGGACGGCGGGCTCGGGCGCGATCTGGGATCTGCGCTCGAATCGCCTGCGCCCGGCGGGTTGGACGTCGGCCGACGCAGCAGGCCTTCCGATCCTGCCCGGCCTCGCCCGCTACGACGAGGTCGCACGCGGACGGATCGACCACGCGTTGCGGTTCACGGTCTCGCGCACGCGGCGGGCGTACGTGTGGCCTGCGCGTCACGTGGCGTCGTCGGCGACGGATCCGGCCTTGCCGCCGATGGGCCTGCGGCTCCGGCTGAAGCGGAGCTTCGACATCGCGGGGTTCCCGCCGCAGGCGCGCATCGTTCTGCGCGCGCTGCGGGAGTACGGGATGGTCGTTGCCGACAACGGCTCCGATTGGTACGTATCGGGCGCGCCCGACCCGCACTGGAACAACGACGATCTCCATTCACTCGGCCGTGTGCCCGGATCGGCGTTCGAGGTCGTCGACCCGGCCTCGATCCGCCCCTAGCCTGTTCGCTCGACGTCACGCATCCGGCGCAATCGCGCCTTGACGCCGTTCGGTGTCTGACACCGGACGCGTGTGTCCGCGAACGAGCGCATGCAATTGCACTGCTCAGGGGAGATTCCTCGCCGCGCCGTCGATAGGCGGTGTCAGACACCGCTTGCGAGTCGACACCGCCCGCGGGGCCGCGCTTTGGAGAACGCCGGTCTGAGCCGATATCGCACCAATGCGCGTTCTTGCCGCCGCCCTTGCCGTCCCCGTCGCCCTGCTCGGATGGCAGTGGTGGGGCGACCACTCGTTGGAGGCGAAGCTGTCACCGATCGCGTCTGGCGTCGCCGGACGCACCATCCACGTGAACTGCCAGGGCTTCTGGTCAGGGCTCGTCGACGTCCAGAGCCGTGAGGGCGAGGTACGTTTCGGGGCCGACGGGATTCCGCAGGCGAAGCTCTTCATGACGCGAGGCACGTGCAAGCAGCTGAAGTCGTTCAGCCGGAAGAAACGGCATCCCCAGCTCGACTGTCTTGCGGGTCTCGACTGGAATTCGCCCGCGCCGCTCCCGTTCGACTCCCCGTGCTACGGCCACGTCGCCGACACCGTGTACGCGGTCCTGATCCTCGCGCACGAGGCGTACCACACAGCAGGGGTCACCGATGAGGCGACCACGAATTGCTACGCCATCCAGGCGATGGCGTGGACGGCGATGCAGCTCGGGGCGCCACAGGGCGAAGCGGAGCTCCTCGCTCGCGCGATGGAGGCGCTCGAGCCGAACCAGGACACCGACTACGCGACCAATGAGTGCCATGCGGGGCGCTCGCTCGATCTCCATCCGGAGACGACCGACTTCCCCACCGAGCATCCGGTCCAGCCGCCGCTCGGCGCCGGCGGCATGCGCGGGATCGCAAGTGGGGCCGCCACCTAGGATGCTGATGTGGTAACGAAAACCCGCGGCCGCGAAGCGGACGCCTTCAGGGATCTTCGCGCGCCCCGGATCCGCTCCCGCGGATCCGGGGCTTGCGCATAGGTCAGCCGCTCTCGCAGTGATCCTCGACAACGGTGTCATCCGCACGATGGATCCGTCACTGCCGACCTGCGGCGCTCTCGCAATCGCCGGCGAGCAGGTCGTGGGCGGCGTCGGCACGCACGAGTGGGCGCTGCCGACACCCGAGCGGGTCGACCTCGGTGGCCGGTGCGCGATCCCCGCCTTCACGGACGCACACGTGCATTTCCCCACCTGGGCGCTCGCGCGGCGCGATGTCCAGCTCGACGGTGCGGCGTCACTCCAGGACGCGCTCGACCGGGTGGGGCGCCACCCCCGTCACGGGACGTGGGTACGGGGTACCGGCTGGCGCGATGCCGACTGGGCCGAGAAGCCGTCCCTCCAGGCGCTCGACGCCGTCACCGGCGACGCTCCGGCGGCGTTGTGGGCCAAGGACTACCACTCGCTGTGGCTCAACTCGGCCGCTCTCGCCCTCGCGCAGGGAGATCTCGACGTACCGGGAGGCGTCGTGGAACGCGACGAGGACGGGAGCCCGACAGGAGTCCTGCGCGAAGAGTCTGCATGGCGCTTCCGGGAGCGCTGGGTGACGGTGACCGAGGACGAGTGGGTCGATGCGACCCGCGAGGGGATCCGCGTCGCGAACAGCCGCGGCGTCGCCGCGATTCACGACAAGGACGGCTGGCTCGGCGCCGCCTCGATCTTCGGCCGCATTCACGAACGCGACGGCTTGACGCTGCGGGTCTGGCAATCGCTGCCCGCCGACCGGGTCGGAGAGCTCAAGGCACTCGGGCTGCGCTCCCATTTCGGCGACGACTTCCTGCGGCTCGGCTATCTGAAGACGTTCATGGACGGCACACTCGGCTCGCGAACCGCCCTGCTGCTCGATGGGAGCGGCGTGCGCATCACGAGCGCCGAGGAGCTCGAAGAGCTCATCCTCGAGGCGGCCGGCGCCGGCTGGCCGGTCTCCGTGCACGCGATCGGCGACCGAGCGAACAGGGATGCGTTGGACGCCTTCGAGGCGACGAGGGCCACCTGGCGGCCCCTCGGCCTGCGCCAGCGGATCGAGCATGCGCAGTGCCTGCACCCCACCGACCTGAGCCGCTTTGCCGACATCGGCGTCGCCTGCTCGGTGCAGTTCACCCACGCGCCGTCGGATCGCGACCTGGCGGAGCGGTTCTGGGGCGACCGGATCGATGGCACCTACGCGTATGGCTCCCTGTGGCGCTCCGGCGCCCTCGTGGCCAACGGCTCCGATGCACCCGTCGAGGAGCTCGACCCGCTCGCCGGCATCCGTGCCGGTGTGCTGCGGACGAATGACGACCGCCCACCGTGGCGTCCGGAAGAGAGCGTCACGGTCGAGCAAGCTCTGGAGGCTTCGACCACCAACGCGGCGTGGCTCGCCGGCGACGAGCGCCGCCGGGGCCGGCTGCTGCCGGGCTTTCTGGCCGACCTGACCGTGCTCTCGCGGGATCCCGTCACGTGCCCGAGCGAGGAGCTCGACTCAGTCGAGGTGGTTGCGACCATGGTCGGCGGGCGTTGGGTCTTCAACCCGCCACCATGGAATTGAGGCCGTCGGCGTCGATCTCCGTCTACACTGAGGACATGGCTACTCGCACCATGCTTCAGGTGCATCAGACCGAGACGTGCTCTGTCGCAGCCTGTGCTGAGATCGTAGGGGCGAAATGGACCGTGATGATCGTCCACGACCTCTCCGAGGGGCCGCGCCGCTTCACCGAGGTCGAGCACTCGTGTGCCGGAATCAGCCCGCGCACGCTCGCCGAACGCCTCCGCTCGCTGGAGGCCGAAGGCATCGTCGCCCGGCACAGCTACGCCGAGTCACCTCCGAGGGTCGAGTACGAGCTGACCGACAAGGGTCGGGCGCTGCTCCCGCTCGTCACCGAGATGCGCAGGTTCGGGCACGAATGGCTCGGCTGCCCCGCGCATCCCGAGGGGTAGAGCGCCTCTACTCGCCGGCGTCAGGCTCGGCCCAGACTCGGACGAGCTCGACGACCGTCGCTGCCGCGGCGGCCATGTCCTGCAGGCTCGCCCACTCGCGGACCGAGTGGTAGTTCTGCCCGCCGGTGAAGAGATTCGGGGTGGGTAGACCCATCGCCGAGAGCACCGCCCCGTCGGTGCCTCCGCGGATGATCGAGCGCACGGGCTCGATGCCGGCGCGGCGAATCGCCTCCTCGGCTGCCTCGACCACGCGGGGGTGCCGGTCGATCACGGTGCGCATGTTCCGGTAGGTGTCGGTGACCTCGACGGCGACGCGCGCGCGAGGCTCGCGTTCCGCGATCTGCTCTGCGAGCCGTCGCACCAGCTCGGTGTGGTCGTCCAGTTTGGCGTCGTCGTGGTCACGGACGATGAGCGTGACGACTGCCTCCTCGGCAGAGCCGACGATGCGAGAGGGGTGCACGTACCCTTCCCGACCCTCCGTGGTCTCGGGCGAGAGCGCGTCACGAGGGAGCGCCGTCACGAAGTCGGCTGCCAGCTTGACGCTGTTGACGAGCTTTCCCTTTGCAGATCCGGGGTGTGCACCGCGTCCGCGGATGACGACTTTCATCTGACGCGCCGAAAACGTCTCGATCTCGAGCTCCCCGACACCCGAGCCGTCGAGGGTGTAGGCGACCGAGGCGCCAAATGCCTCGAGGTCGAAATGCTGAGCCCCTCTGCCGACCTCCTCGTCGACGGTGAACGCGATACGCACCGTGGCGCCGGCCGGGGCAGGATGGGCCGCCAGATAGGCGACTGCGGTCATGATCTCGGCCACGCCTGCCTTGTCGTCCGCTCCGAGCAGGGTCGTCCCGTCGCTCGTGACGATGTCGTGACCGAGGCGCTCGGCGAGGGCAGGCTCGTCGGCCGGATCGAGAATCTGGCTCGGGTCGCCGGGGAGCACGATCGCTTCGCCGCCGTAGTCCTCGTGCACGATCGGGACAACGCCGCCACCCGGGGTTTCGGGTGTGGTGTCGACGTGGGCGATCAGCCCGATGACGGGTTTTCCCGGCACGCCTGGGAGTGTCGCGAGCACGTAGCCGTGCTCGGTGAGGACGGCATCTTCGATGCCGATCGCACGCAGCTCGTCGACGAGCAGCCGGGACAGGTCGAGCTGCTTCGCCGTGCTGGGGTAGGTCGTCGAGTCCTCGTCGGCCTGCGTGTCGATACGGACGTAACGCAGAAAACGCTCGAGCACACCGTTGGCGAGCTCGGCGGCGAGCGGAGAGGAAAACGGCGCGCTACCCAAGCTGTGCGAAGCGGCGGAAGAGTGCGGCGGCGGCCTCGACGCCCAGAGGAAGATACTCCGCGGGTATGCGCTCGTTGGGCGAGTGGATGTTCGACTCGTTCAACGAGAATCCCGTCAGGACGGTGGCGATTCCACGGGAGGCGAGCGCTGAGACGAGGGGAATCGCTCCACCCGAGCGCACGAGCAACGGCCGTACCCCCAGCACGTCTTCAAACGCGTCGAGCGCGAGCTGCAGGGCGGGAGCGTCGGGGGCGACGAGACCCGGCGGAGCGGATGACAGCATCGAGATCTCGACCTCGGCGCCTTCCGGCGCCGCGTCGCGTAGCAGCTGCTCGAACGCGCGCATGATTACCACGGGGTCCTGCTCCGCGACGAGCCGGATGGAGACGTTCGCCTCGGCCTCGACGGGGATCACCGTCTTCTGGAGCATCGGCGAGCCGCCGGCGATGCCGTGCACGTCGACGGCAGGCTCGGCCCAGATACGCACGTAGAACTCATCCGCGGCGGCAGCATCCGCAGGCCGCGAGCCCGCGGCTGCGATCTCGTCGCTCCCGGCGGGAAGCGCGGACCACGCGGACAACTCCTCGGCAGACGGCGACACGATCCCGTCGCGCAGCGGCTCGGGCAGGCGGCCGTTGTGCGGGAGCACGGCGGCCAGGATCTGCATGAGCGCGTGCATCGCGTTCAGCGATGCCCCGCCGTACATGCCGGAATGCAGATCACGCTCGCCGACCCGCACCTTGACGTGGAAGTAGCAGAGCCCGCGCACCGCGATGTCGAACGCCGGTACGCCTTTCTCCACCATGCCGCTGTCGAATACGACGGCGGCGTCCGCGCCGCGTTCGTCTTGCACGATCCAGTCCACGATCGCGTGACCGCCGATCTCCTCCTCGCCGTCGCACGCGAAGCGGAGGTTGACCGGAAGGTCACCCGCTGCAGCGAGCAGCTCGGCAGCCTTCAGCAGCATGTACAGCTGGCCCTTGTCGTCGGCGACTCCGCGCGCGTACAGCCAGCCGTCGCGCTCGACCAGCTCGAATGGGGGCGACTCCCACAGCTCCAGCGGGTCGGGCGGCTGCACGTCGAAGTGGCCGTAACAGAAAATCGTGGGCGCCTCGCCAGGGTTGGCGGAGGCCGGCACCTCGCCGATCACGAGCGGCCGGGAGCCCCACGGGATCACCTCGGCGTTGCCGCCGGCAGCACGGATACGTGCGGCCACCCAGTCGGCCGCTGCGGCAACGTCATCCTGATGATCGGGGTCGGCGCTGACGGAGGGGATTGCGATGAACTCGGCGAGCTCGGCGACGAGCTGGTCTGACGGTTGCGTCACGGAGGCGATTCTATGGACAGCCGGCATCAGGCCCGGCGGCTGTCCCTCCGTATCACCCCGCCCCTGACGGCTCCAGCGGCGAGCGCCTCTGGAGGCCGGCTCCGCCGGCCGAGAGCGGACGCGGCCGGCGTCATTCGCCGCCACTCCGCCCTGTGGCCTCCGGCGCGTTGCTGCGCGTGCCCGGCCGGAGGGATAGGGCGTCAGCCCAGACCCGAACAGCCGGGTGCGCGCAGCGACGTGAGCGACCGCGGAGGCCGGCTCCGCCGGCCGGGAGCGGTCGCGCCCGGGGGCGTCAGGCGACGTCGCGGACGTTGCTTGCTTCAGCAAGCGCGCGGAGCTTCTTCAGGCTCTGGTGCTCGATCTGCCGGATGCGCTCGCGCGTGACGTTGAAGGCGCGGCCGACCTCGTCGAGCGTGCGCGGTTGCTGGCCGTCGAGGCCGTACCGCAGCTCGAGCACGGCGCGCTCGCGCGGCGACAGCGACCCGAGGATGGAGCGGAGCGCCTCGCGGCGCAATGCCACTTCGGCCGCTTCGTCCGGCAGCGGCGCCGTTTCGTCGGTGAGGAAGTGTCCGAACTCGGACTCCTCTTCGTCGCCGACCGGCTTCTCGAGCGAGACGGGCGTCTGAGCCGAGCGCCGGATCTGCTCCACTTCCTCGAGCGTGAGGTCGAGATCTCTGGCGATCTCCGCCACCGTGGGCTCGCGCGCGAGCTCGGCGCGGAGCTTCCGCTCCGAGCGGTGAATCTTGTTGAGCTTCTCGACGACGTGCACGGGCATGCGGATCGTGCGGCCCTTGTCCGCGATCGCACGGGCGACGGCCTGCCGGATCCACCAGGTGGCGTAGGTGGAGAACTTGAAGCCCTTGCGGTAGTCGAACTTCTCGGCGGCACGAACGAGCCCGATCGTGCCCTCCTGGATCAGGTCGAGGAACGGGAGCCCCTGGTTGCGGTAGCGCTTTGCGATCGACACGACGAGCCGGAGGTTGGCCTCGACCATCGCCTGCTTGGCGGCATGGTCGCCGGCCTCGATGCGCTTTGCGAGCTCGACCTCCTGCGCGGCGGTGAGCAGCGGCACCTTGCCGATGTCCTTGAGGAAGAGCTGGAGCGTGTCGGTCGAGATCTCGGCTTCGACCTCCCACTCCTTCTCGCTCTCCTCCGTGGCGCGGTCGACGGCGACGACTTCGACCTGCGCGTCCTCGAGGGCCGAGTAGAACTCGTCCAGCTGTGCGGTGTCGAGGTCGAGCTCGTCGAGAGCGAGGGCGATCTCCTCGGCGTCGAGCTTGCCGGCGAGCCGGCCGGCATCGAACAGCGTGCGCGCCTCTGCCAGATCGAGGACACCCTCGACGGGGACTCGCGCCGTGCTCCCCACATCAGCTGCGCTCAGAACCGCCCCCTTTCATCGCGTGCGTCATGACGGTAGCCGTCACGGTAGCCCAACGTCAAAGAATTGTGTCGGAACCCGTCGTGTTCAGATCCCCGCGGTGGCCAGCCGGTCGAGGTAGCGCTTGGCCTCTCGCGCCGGCGCTGACCCCGGCTCCACCGTGCGGGCGAGCTCGAGTTGGTGGCGCGCATCCTTCAGCTGGCCGGACCAGAGCAGCAGCAACCCGAGGTGGAATCGCACCGTGGCGGCCTGCGGAAAGCGGCGCGTCAGCGGCCCAAGGCGGGAAAAGGCGGCGGCCGGCTGAGCCTTGTCGAAGCGTCCGACGGCCGCCGCCACCTGCGCTTCCGCACTGTTCGGCCACCTGCGTGCGGCGCGCGCGTAGACGCGCTCGGCGGAGAGCTGCCGCCCGAGGCTTTGCAGTGCGACGCCGTAGAACAGGGCATCCCGCAGGGTGCCGTCCCGTGCGTTTCGCTCGAGCAGGCGGAGCTGCCGGTCCGGATGGGCCTGCAAGGCGGCGAGCGCCCGAGGCGCCCGCTCGGCAGGGACGAAGATCGGCAGCTTCGGCGCGTAGGCCGGGTAGAGCAGGTTGCCGGCAACGACCGCGTAGTTCGTGTCGGGCCCGGCATCGGCTGCTGCCTGCCACGCCTGCTTGCTGCCCGCCTGCCCCGACCAGAAGAGGGCGGTGCCGAGGTTGAGCTGGACGACGGGGCTCTTCGGATGGAGGCCGGCGAGCTGGGTGAGCCGGTTGACGGTGCCGGTAGGCCACTCGGTGTAGGCCTGTCCCACCCGGGCCTCGAGCGAGTCGTGCCGCCGGAACAGCGCGGACGCCTGCCGGGCGTGTCCGCGCTCGTAAAGCAGAAGTGCTCGGCGAAGATCGACTGCCTCGCGGTCCGTGCGCACGCCGAGATCGAGCGAGAGCGGCGGAGGCCCGGGGCGCTGCGACGGCGCGGATGCGCGCGCGGCAGTGGCCGGGCCATCGTCGGACAGTGCCGTGATCGCCACCACGGCGCCGCCTGCAAGGGCTGCGACGACGCCGACGATCGCTGTCATGCGAGTTCTCGGAGACACGGGAGGACGGTAGCCGGGAACACACCCGCGGCGCCGTCGTTACGCCAGTCGAGCGGCCTCCCGGGAGCAGACGGGACAACGCTATACTCTGGAAAGTAATGGCCACGTACAGAGAGCTTCTTGCCGAGGTGAAGGCCGAGATCGACGAGATCTCGACGTCGGAGACGCGCACGCGCCTCGACGGCGCGGATCATCCGCTCGTCGTCGACGTGCGGGAACAGGACGAGTGGCAGGAAGGGCACCTGCCGGGAGCGATCCATGTCCCGCGCGGCAATCTCGAGTCCCGCATCGAGGCCCTTGTTCCCGACAAGGATCGCGAGCTGATCGTCTACTGCGCCGGCGGCTCACGCTCGGCATTTGCCGCCAAGTCGCTCGGTGAGCTCGGGTACGACAACGTCGTCTCGATGGCAGGGGGCTTCGCAGACTGGAAGCGCAACGGCTTCGAGTTCACGACCCCGAAGTCGCTGTCGGCCGAGCAGCGCGCCCGCTATTCCCGCCACATCCTGATCCCCGAGGTCGGCGAGGAGGGGCAGCAGAAGCTGCTCGAGTCCCGGGTGCTGCTGATCGGCGCCGGCGGGCTCGGATCTCCCGCGTCGCTCTATCTCGCAGCCGCCGGCGTAGGGACGCTCGGCATCATCGACGCCGACGTCGTCGACGACTCGAACCTGCAACGTCAGATCGTGCACTCGACGGACACGCTGGGACAGCCGAAGGTGCAGTCGGCGAAGCGCACGATCGAGGCGCTCAATCCCGATGTGACCGTGATCCCCTACGAGGAGCGGCTCACGTCCGAGAACGTCGAGCGGATCCTCGCCGACGGCTGGGACGTGATCGTCGACGGCGCAGACAACTTCCCCACGCGGTACCTCGTCAACGACGCCTCCGTCTGGCACGGCATCCCCGTCGTGCACGGATCGATCTACCGCTTCGAGGGCCAGGTCACGGTCTTCGACCCACTCGCAGGCCCCTGCTACCGCTGCCTCTACCCCGCCCCGCCGCCGCCCGAGCTCGCGCCCAGTTGTGCCGAAGGGGGCGTCCTCGGCGTGCTGCCCGGCATCGTCGGCTCGCTGCAAGCGAGCGAGGCGCTGAAGCTGATCCTCCGCGCCGGCGACACGCTCACCGGCCGGCTGCTCCTGTTCGACGCCCTGCAAACGACATTCGACGAGGTGACGGTGAAGAAGGATCCCGGCTGCCCGGTCTGTGGTGAGTCGCCCTCGATCACCGAGTACATCGACTACGTCGAGTTCTGCGCGGGGCAGGTTCACGTATGACGCGCGTCAGGATCCCCCCGACGCTTCGCAACGAGGTCGGAGGCGAGCGCCAGGTCGAAGCCGACGGCGACACCGTTCGCGAAGTGCTCGACGACCTCGTCGCCCGCTATCCCGCCCTGGGCGCGCAGCTCTTCGCCGACGGTGACGTGGCGCCCTTCGTGAACGTCTACCTCGGGGGCGAGGACGTTCGCACGCTCGACGGCCTCGACACGGCGGTCGGCACCGAAACGGTGATCCTGCTTCCGGCGATGGCGGGCGGCAGCTGAGCATGAAGAGCACCGTCACGCCGTCGCTTCTCGATCTCATCGGCAACACGCCCCTCGTCGAGCTGTCGCGGATCTCACCGAAGCAGTCGGTGAAGATCTACGCAAAGCTCGAGGGCCAGAATCCGACCGGATCGATCAAGGATCGGGTCGCGAAGTCGATGATCGAGACGGCCGAAGCAGCCGGTGAGCTCGAGCCCGGGCGACACCTGCTCGAGCCGACGTCGGGCAACACCGGGCACGCGCTCGCGATGGTGGCGAAGCTGAAGGGCTACCCACTCACGTGCGTGATGCCGGAGAACGCGACGGACGAGCGTAAGCGCATGCTCGCCCTCTACGGCGCCACGATCGTGCTCTCGCCCGGCGAGGAGGGCTCGAACGGCGCCGTCCGTCTCGCGCTCGAGCTCGCGGAACGCGACCCCCGGTACTTCATGCCGTTCCAGTACGCCAACCCGGCGAACCCCCGCGCGCACTACGAAGGCACCGGCGCAGAGATCGCCGAGGCCCTGGACCGCGTGGACGTGCTCGTCGCCGGCCTGGGCACCGGTGGCACCCTGATGGGAACGGGCGAGCGCCTGCGCGAGTCGTTCCCGGACATCGTCGTCGCCGCCGCAGAGCCGCTGCCGGGCGATCCCGTGATGGGGCTCCGCTCCCTCGACGACGGCTACGTGCCGCCGATCCTCGACGTCACGAAACTCGACCGCAAGGTGCTCGTCTCCAACTCGGAGTCCGTTCGCGGCGTACAGGCGCTCTTGCAGCTCGAAGGCATCTTCGCGGGCATCTCGTGCGGCGCAGCGATCCACGTCGCCCGCAAGCTCGCCGACGAGCTGGACGAGGGCGTGATCGTCGCGATCCTGGCCGACGCCGGCTGGAAGTACATCTCCGCGGACTTCTGGGATGCGCCGGAGGGCGACATCGAACGGTCCATGGAGAACACCGTCTGGTGGTAGCCCTGCCCGCCGCGGTGCGGCGCGCACTCGTGGAGCACGCCAACGACGAGCTACCGAACGAAGCCTGCGGACTCCTGCTGCTCGATCGCGGAACCGCCGTCGAATACGTCCGCGGACGGAACGTGTCCGCCTCTCCCTATCGCTTCCAGCTCGAGATCGACCCTGTCACGTGGGCCGACATCAACGACCGCGACCTCGACCAGGCCGTGTTCCACTCGCACGTCTCGTCGCCGCCGCGCCCGTCACGCACCGATGTCGAGAACATCGGCCTCTGGGCGGGACAGCCGTACCTGATCTACACCGTCCGCACGGACGAGCTCGCCGCCTGGCGCATCGTCGACGGCTCGATCGAGCCGGTCGAGTTGTCGTAAAGCACCTTCATGCCGCGGCAGTTCGTGCGAAGCGGGGTGTCTCCCGTAAAGGCAGGGGAGACACCCCTGCGCTTGCCATTGACGGCTACTTGATCGTGAACGAGCCCTTCATGATGCTCGCGTGCGGGTCGCAGACGAACTTGTACGTGCCCTTCTTGAGGGTCACGAGGAAGGTTTTCGTGCCGGTGCCGCTGACGCTCGTCTTGACGTTGACGCCGGGGCCCGTGAGGTGAAAGTTGTGATTGCTCGCCTTGTCGGAGACGACGAGCTTGATCTTTCCGGCCTTCGTCGGCTTCTTGGCGATCGAGATCGTGAAGCCTGGGCCGACCGTGCCGTTGACGGTGGGGGTCGCGGCGATGGCCGGCAAGGCGGCGACAAGCGCGGCGACAGCGGCGGCGACCAGAGCAATACGTGTCATTGGACTCCCAGTGGGTGATGGAGGAACAGGGCTCTGCGGACCTCTTCGAGGGTAGCGGCCGAACGGTTTGCGGCGGCGCAGTCGCCGTGCGGCGACGCTCACGCGAGCTCGGCCGGCCGTCCCGTCTCGGCGGCACGGAACAGGGCCTCGATCACCGTGGCCTGCGCAACGGCGTCCGCGCGCCCGAGCAACGGCTGCCGGCCGGTGCGAATCGCTGCCCCGAGATCCTCGAACTCGAGGCGGTAGGAGTCTCGCCGCTCGACCTCGATCAGCTCGACACCGCCGTCACGCCGCAGCTCGATCACGGGAGTGATGCAATGCCAGGGGTCGTCCAGGAAGAGTGACCCTTCCGTCCCGATTGCCTCGAGCTCGTCCCGGTTGGGCAGGGTCGTGCCGCAGTCGAAGGTCGCGATCACGTCACCCGGGAAGCGCATCATCCCGGCGAACACCCAGTCGGTGCCCGACGGCCCGATGAACTGCTGCCCGTACACGCTGTCGGGCTCGCCTCCGAGCAGCCGCGAGCCGCTGACGCAATAGCACCCGACGTCCATGAGCGCACCACCCTCGACGTCGGTGCGCAGGCGAATGTTGTCCGTGTCCAGCAGCGAGTAGCTGAACGCCGACCGAATCACACGCAATTCGCCGATCGCGCCATCCTCGACGAGCTCCTGCAGACGCTTCGTCTGCGGGTTGTGGCGGTACATGAAGGCCTCGGTGAGAAAACGCCCCGAGCGCTCGGCCGCATCGAATGCCTCCTCCACGGCCGCCGGGTGACGGCTCATCGGCTTTTCGCACAACACGTGCTTGCCGGCTTCGAGGGCGCGGATCGACCACTCGCAGTGCAGCGTGTTCGGGAGCGGGATGTACACCGCCTCGACGTCGGGGTCGGCAAGCACCTCGTCGTACGATCCGTATGCCCGCTCGATCCCCCACTGCGAGGCGAACGTCCGCGCCCGCTCGAGGTCGCGGCTCCCGACCGCCAACAGCTCGACCTCGTCCGATGACTGAGCGCCCGGGAGCACCTTGCGGTTGATGTCGGCGGTCGAGATGATCCCCCATTTCACTGCCATACCGTCTCCATTTCAGTCGAGGGCCTTCAGCGCCGGGTAAAGCGAGGTGAACCGGGCACGACGCTCGGCGTAGGCGGCGACCCAGGCGCGCTTCGGCTCGACGGTCTCACCCACCCGCACGCAACGCGCGACTGCGTCGTGGACGTCCGCGAAGACGCCGCCTGCGACGCCGCCGAGCAGAGCCGCACCATAGGCGGAGCCTTCCTCGGCGGCTGTCGTCTCGAGCGGCAGGTCCAGCACGGACGCAATGATCTCGAGCCACAGCCGCCCCCGCGCGCCGCCTCCCGATACACGAGCGCCGACGATCTCGACGCCGAGTGCGCGCACGAGGTCGAGCGAGTCGCGTAGCCCGTAGGCGACACCTTCGAGCACGGCACGTGTCAAGGCTCCCCTGTCGTGACGGAGCTCGAGTCCCACGAAAGCGCCCCGCGCGTCCGGATCGGCGTGGGGCGTTCGCTCGCCGGCGAGATAAGGCAGGAACACGAGCCCTTCGGTGCCGGGCTCCCAGCGCTCGGCCTCCTCGAGCAGGGTGTCGAAGGAGAGACCGGGCGCGACGACATCTCGCAACCACTGCAGCGACCCGGCGGCTGAGAGCATCACGCCCATCGCGTGCCAGGCGCCGGGCACGGCGTGGCAGAACGCATGCACGCGGGCGAGCGGGTCGGCGGCAAACGACGGCAAAGCCGCGAATACGACCCCCGAGGTGCCGAGCACGATGGAGAGCGGGCCCGGCCGGTCGATGCCGACTCCCAGCGCAGCGGCGGCGCAGTCTCCCGCCCCGGCAGCGACGGCGATCCGGGTCGGTGTGCTGCCGGCGAGCTCGGGCGACTCGAGCACCGGTGGCAACCACCCCGGGGGCACCTCGAGCGCGTCCAGCACGTCGTCGGACCAGCGGCGCCTCGCCACATCGAGGAGGAGGGTGCCGGACGCGTCCGACGCGTCGATCGCCCATTCCCCGGTCAGGCGCAGACGTACGTAGTCCTTCGGAAGGAGAATCCGGGCGATGCGGGCATAGACGTCGGGCTCGTGGCGGCGGAGCCATAGAAGCTTCGGCGCCGTGAAGCCCGGGAGCGCCCGGTTGCCCGTAAGCGCGATCAGGCGCTCGAGCCCGATGCGGGCCTCGATCTCGGCGCACTCCGCCGCCGTTCGCTGGTCGTTCCAGAGGATCGCTGGCCGCAGCACCGAGCCGGCATCGTCGAGCGCGACGAGGCCGTGCATCTGCCCCGAGAGCCCGATCCCGGCGACGTCGCCGACGGCAAGCTCGGCGAGCACCGCCTCCGACGCCCCCCACCAGTCCTCGGGATCCTGCTCCGACCAGCCGGGCCTCGGCATCGACAGCGGGTAGCCGCGCTCGGCGCGCGTCACCACCTCGCCGTCGGGGGCGATCGCGATCCCCTTCACGCCCGTCGTGCCGACGTCGAGACCGACGCAGATGCTCACGCGCAGAGCGCCCGCGCCACCGACACGTACACCTCGAGACAGCGCTCGCCGCTCTCGACGTCGACCCACTCGACATCGGCATGCGCGCCCTCGCCTCGCGGGCCGTAGAGCACCGTCGGGATGCCGGCGTCCGCGAAGAGCCCCGAATCGGCCCAGAAGGCCATGCCGGCGAGCTCCGCTCCTCCGGCACAGTCGCGGACGAGCTCGACGAACGGATCGTCCACGCCGACTTCGAAGGGCGGCCTCGAGATGATCAGGCGCGAGCGTCCGGGCACGTCGGCAAGGAGCGCGCGCATCTCGGCCTCGACCTGCTCGAGGGACTCCCCTGGGATCGTGCGCCGCTCGGCCGTGAGGACGCACGAGGCGGGGTAGCTCGAATACTCCCGGCCCCCTTCGATGATGGACGCATGCAGCGAGCCGGTGCCGAGCAGGGGGTGGCCCTGGCCGGCCCGTAGCTGAGCGTCGAGCTGATCGAGCCTGGCGAGCACGCCGCCCATGCGGGCGATTGCGTCGATCCCGAGATCGGGGCGGGAGCCGTGGGCAGCGAAGCCCTCCGTCTCGATCTCGAAATCCACGAAGCCCTTATGGGCGATCGCGAGCCGCTCCTCGGTCGGCTCCGTCACGATCACCGCGTCCGAGCGCCGCCGGGACGCGACTGCGGCACTTCCGACGCTCGCGAGCTCCTCGTCGGCGACGGCGGAGACGACCACGTCGCCGCGAAGCGCGAGCGACAGCGCGCGCTCGGCGGCGAGCAACGACGCCGCCAGGCTCGCCTTCATGTCGTAGGCGCCCCGTCCGTAGACCCGTCCGTCGTCGACACGACCCGACAACGGCTCCGCCATGCCCGTGACACCGACGGTGTCCATGTGAGCGTTCAGCATCAGCGACTTGCCGCCACCCGAGCCACGCGCCGTCGCAATCACGTTTGGCCGGCCCGGAGCGGCTTCCTCGAGCTCGACCTGCAGGCCCGCGCGTTCCGCCCACCGTGCCACAAAGCGAGCGATCTCGGCCTCGCCCGATCCTCCTGCAACCAGCCCGGGATTGACCGACTCGATCCGGACGAGCTCGCCCGTCAGCTCCGCGAGTGAGCTCACGCGCCGGCCACCGCCGAGACGATGCCGACCGAGCCTCTCATCGGCTGCTCACTCTCTCGTCGCTCCCATGCGCCGCCGTAGTATCTCCAAACGCGAAGCCGAGAGTTGCAAAGGAGCGACACATGAGCGACAAGCAGACGGGGATCGGCGCCAAGCCACAGGCCGCGGCTGTCGGAGCGATCGACGAGATCGGCATCGGCATGCTCGGGTACGCGTTCATGGGGAAGGCCCACTCCAACGCATTCCGCAAGATCGCCTACATGACATGGCCACCGCCGCTCATGCCGAGGCTCGTCGCGATCGCAGGCCGGAACGAAGCGGCGGTCGCGGCCGCGGCTCAACGGTACGGGTACGAGCGCTGGACGACCGACTGGCGCGACATCGTGGCCGATCCGACGATTGGGCTGTTCGACAACGGCGGCCCCAACTCACTCCACGCCGAGCCCACGATCGCCGCAGCCGAGGCGGGGAAGCACGTCCTGTGCGAGAAGCCACTCGGTCGCACGGCGGACGAGAGCCACGCGATCTGGCAGCGCGTCGCCGCGACGGGCGTCAAGCACCTGTGCGCGTTCAACTACCGCTTCGTTCCTGCCGTGCGACTGGCGCGGGAGATGATCGATGCCGGCGAGCTGGGCGAGATCCGGCACTTCCGCGGCCGCTACCTGCAGGACTGGGGCGACGATCCGACGCTCGACACCTGGCGGTTCCAGCCGGATGAGGCCGGATCGGGAGCACTCGGCGATCTCGGCGCCCACGTCGTCGATCTGGCCCGGTTCCTCGTCGGCGAGATCTCGACCGTCTCGGCCCTGGTGCGCACGTTCCTCCCGGGCCGGCAGGTCGACGACGCCATCGAGGCGGCCGTCGAGTTCGAGCGTGGCGCGGTCGGCACGATCGAGTCGACGAGGCTCGCGCTCGGCCGCCGCAATGCGTTCCAGTGGGAGATCAACGGCTCGAAAGGGTCGATCGCGTTCGACATGGAGCGGCTCAACGAGCTTCAGGTGTTCCGCGCCGACGGCGACCGCGCGCGCGGGTTCAAGACCGTTCTCGTGTCCGAGGCAGACCATCCGTTCTGGGAGTTCTGGTGGCCCCCGGGACACATCATCGGCTGGGGCGAGACGTTCGTGCACGAGATCCATCACCTGCTGCGCGCGATCGCCGACGACAGCGACGTGGCACCGTACGGCGCCACGTTCGAGGACGGCTACCGGGCGGCCGAGGTGTGCGACGCGATCGTTCGCTCGAGCGAGGCGGGGCAGCGCGAGACGGTCACGTACCGCTGAACGTGCGGCACTTGTTGCTGTGCGGGGTGTCTCGCCACTGCAAGAACGACCACGCGCCCGGCAAACAGTGCTGCGCACCCGGCAACTGCACCGGCCGCGAAGCAGGCCGCTTCAGGGATTTGCCCGCCGCACGCGGGACCCGCGGGCGAGATCCGCGCTAGCGGATCTTGCGCTAGCGGAGAGATGCAGCGCTACCTGCCGGCCTTCCTCTGCCGCCTGCGCAGCACGGTGTCGAGGGTGACGGCGAAGAGCAGGATGCAGCCCGTGATGATGTAGATCACGCCCTGCGTCAGGTTGAGGGTGTTGAGGCCGTTCGCGATCGTGGCGATCACGAGCGAGCCGAAGAGGGCGTCCCTGACCTCGCCGCGGCCACCGAAGAGGCTCGTGCCGCCGATCACCGCTGCCGCGATCGCGTCGATCAGCAGCGTGCCACCGCCCGCGTTGAGGTCGACGCTGTTGAGCCGGGCGGCGAGCACAATGCCGCCGAGGCCGGCCATGCCGCTCGAGATCATGAAGACGATGATCCGGACGCGGGGAACGTTGATGCCCGAGCGTCGCGCCGCCTCGGCGTTGCCGCCGACGGCGTAGACGTGCCGACCGAAGGTGGTGCGCTTGGCGATGAACGTCCAGAAGAGCAGCATCACGATGATGAGGAGCAGCACGAAGGGCACACCGCGGTCCCTGTTGCAGATCGCGACGGTGCCGAACGTGACCGCAACGACGCCGACCAGCTTGACGGCGACGAGCGCCGGATCCCGGACGGCGACGCCGTGACGGCGGCGCGCGAGCACGCCGCCCAGGGTGCTGACGACGTAGATCCCGGCAACGACGAAGGCGATGATCCAACCGCCCTGCTTCGAGAAGAAGTAGTTGGCGACGTTGTTGACCGTGTCGTCCTGGATCACGAGCACGCCCTGGGGGATCGACTTCTGGATCACGCCCTGCCAGATCTGATAGCCGGCGAGCGTGACGACGAACGCGGGCACGCCGATGAGCGCCACGATCGAGCCCTGGAACGCCCCGATCAACGCGCACGCGCCGATCGCAAGCGCGATGGCGAGCAGGCCCGGAAGCTGGTGCGAGCTGCCCGCCAGCGTCAGCTGGGCCACGACGACGCCCGCGACGCCGCTGACGAAGCTGATCGAGAGGTCGATCTCGCCGATCAGAAGGACGAAGACGACGCCGTAGGCGAGCATCGTCACGCCGGCCATCTGCGTGATGATGTTGGTGAAGTTGCCCGGGGTGAAGAAGTTGTTGGCCTTGAACGAGAAGAAGAGGACGATCAGGGCCAGGCCGATCAGGACGGGCCAGCTGCCGAGGTTCCCGGCGCTGATATTCCCGCGGATGCGCTGGACGATGCCTTCCTGGTCGACCGACGTCTGCGTGGTCGCCCCGGCGCTACTCACAACTCCTCCTCGGGCGCTTCCGTCGCGATGCCCGACACCCTCGTGGGCACGCCTGCGGTGATCGCGCCGACAACCTCCTGCTGGGTCGTCTGATCGCGCTCGTAGAGCGCGATGTTCCGACCGAGTCGCAGCACCGTGATGCGCGTGGCGACGGCGAAGATGTCGTGCAGGTTGTGTGAGATGAGGACGACCGCGAGCCCCTGCTCGGCGAGGCGCGCGACGAGCTCGAGCACCTGTTCGGTCTGCGCGACGCCGAGTGCGGCTGTGGGTTCGTCGAGGATGACGAGCCGGGAGTTCCACATCACGGCTCGGGCAACCGCAACCGACTGCCGCTGCCCGCCTGAGAGCGTGGCCACGGGCTGGCGGATCGAGCGGATCGTCGTGACGGCCAGGCTCTTCATCGTCTCGGCCGTCTTCCGCTCCATCACCGGCTCTTTGAGCCGCTGGAAGAAGTCGTGCGCCTCCCGCCCGAGGTACATATTCTGGACAACGTCGAGGTTGTCGCAGAGCGCGAGATCCTGGTACACGACCTCGATCCCGAGATTGGCGGAGTCCTTCGGGCTGTGGATCGTGACCGGCTTGCCGTCGAAGATGATTTCGCCGCCGTCGGCGTTGTGGATGCCGGCGACGCACTTGATCAGTGTCGACTTGCCGGCACCGTTGTCGCCGACAAGCGCCATGACCTCACCGGCGCGAACCTCGAAGTCGACATCCGTGAGAGCCTGGACCGAGCCGAAGCTCTTCGACAGTCCCCGAAGCTCGAGGAGCGGCGCATCCGTGGACGGTGATGTGGGTGCGGGTGCCGTAGTGCTCATCGTGATTCAAGCCAACGAGCCGAGGGCCGCCCGCCTGGCGGGCGGCCCCCGTTCGCTTGGTCCTGGCCTACGTGACTAGCAGAACTGCTTGTACTCTCCGACGCAGACCTCGCTCTTCTTGAGGTAGCCGTTGAAGAGCTGCTTGTAGTTCGCCTTCGTGATCGCCACCGGCGGGATGATGTACGCCGGCAGGTTCTTCGCGCCGTTCTTCACCGTCGTGTTCGCGATCGGCGTCTTGCCCTGGGCGAGCGCGATGGCGGCGAGCGCGGACTTGGTCGCCAGCACCCGGGTGTCTTTCCAGACGGTCATCGTCTGCCAACCGGAAATGATGTTCTGGACACCCTGTCCCGTCGCATCCTGGCCGGAGAGCGGGATCGGCTTCAGGTCGTGAGCCTTGAGCGCGACCACAACCGCGTTCGCGAGGCCATCATTGGCCGCCGCGACGGCATCGATCTTGTTGTTCGTCTTGACGAGCATCTGCTCGAAGATCGTGCCTGCCTTCTGGTTGTCCCAGTCGGGTGTGAACTGATCCGGGCCCTTGACGAAGGTGCCGTTCTTGTAGAGCGGCTTCAGGATGGAGTCGTATCCACCCTTGAAGAGGTACGAGTTGTTGTCGGTCTGGCCGCCGTTCAACTCGGCGACGACCGGCTTCTTGCCGTACATCCCGTTCTTCTTGAGCCCGGCTACAACTCCCTGGCCCTGGAGCACGCCGACCTTGGCGCCGTCGAACGAGATGTAGATCGACGACGTGCCGCCCTTGACCTGACGGTCGTACTCGATCACCTTTGCGTTCTTTGCGGCCGCAGCCTTCTCGATCGCGATCGAGGAACCGGCATCCAGTGAGACGAGGATGACGACCTTGGCGCCGTTCGAGAGGCACTGGTCGGCCTGCGTCTTCTGCTTCTGGGCGTCTCCGCCTGCGTTCGTGATCACGTACGAGACTTTCGCCTTCTTGAAGGCCGCGACGAGTGCCGGCCGGTCCTGCGTCTCCCAGCGAACGGACGACTTTGGATCCGGCAGCAGAACGCAGATGTCTGCGCTCGCGCTCTTCTTGGTCGGCTTGGCGACTGCGGCGGTGACGGCCACGCTGACCATCAGTGCCACAACCCCAAGTACGAGAACGAGTTTCTTCACGATGGTGCCCTCCTGGCATAGGTCAAATCTCTCTGGTGGCGCCGCAACGCTACAGCGGATCGGCGCTCTCTTCAATCCCACCCGGCACCGCGCGCCGGCGAGTCACTCAGTGGCGGACCTCCTCGGGTCGCGAAGCAGGGGGAGCAGTGAACGGCCGCACGCTCATACGACGGCTTCCTGCACAGAAAGTCGGTTCCCACCGACAAGCCACGGGGCGGCGAGGACCCCGCGCAGCGTGAGTGCGGCGGCCCCCCGCACTGCGGATCCCTCGCCCAAAGCAGATGCACGCACCTCGCAGCGCGTCCAGCGAGCGGATAGCACCCGGGTGCCGAGAGTCGCGGCGACGGTGTCCCGCAGCCACGGTGCCAGGGGGCCGAAGCACCCTCCGAGCACGACCGCGTCGACATCGAGCAGGTTGACGGCCGACGCAAGTCCGACGCCGAGCGTCGTTCCGGCTTCGACGAGGCTCTGGAGGACGGCCTCGTCGCCCTGCTCGGCGCGACGCACGAGCTCCTCGGTGACGCTGCGCGTGCGGCCGTCCGTCGCGCGTTCCACACCTGCCCGGCGCGCGATCGCCTCCTGACCGACGAGCGTCTCCAGGCAGCCGTTGCTGCCGCAAGCGCAGTCCGGGCCGTCTGGGTCGACGGTCATGTGGCCGAACTCCCCACCGAAGCCGTGGGCGCCGCGGAACAGCTCGCCGTCGATGACGATGCCCGCTCCGACTCCGACCTCGCCGAAGACGCAGATGAAGCTGGGCACATCCCGACCCGCTCCGAGCCACCGCTCGGCAAGCGCTGCGAGATTCGCCTCGTTCTCGACGCTGACGCCAAACGGCCCGATCCGGGCACGGAGCTCGTCGGCGACTGCGACGTCCGACCAGCCGAGGTTCGGAGCGCGGAGCAACGTGCCGGTGGCGGCTTCGGTCAGGCCGGGCACGGCGACCACCAGGCCTGCGACGACCAGGTTGCGATCAGCCGCATCCTCGAGCGCCTCCGAGGCCAGCTCTGCGAGGCGGTCGAGCACGGGACCGGGCGCAGAGCGCCAGTTGTCCGCATAGATCCGGCGCTCGAAGCGCACGTTGCCGACGAGATCCTCCGTGCAGACGGCGAGGTAGTCGACGTTGACCTCGAGACCGATCGCGACGACGCGATCGTGGAGCTCGAGCGTCTGCGCGGGCCGCCCGACGCCGCCCGGGCGCTCGTCCTCGCCGGTCTCGCGCAGGAGCTCGAGCTCGATCAGCTCCGCGACAAGGCTCGAGACGGTACCCCGCGTGAGCCCCGTCTCGGCCGCGATACGTGCGCGAGAGCGTGGCCCGTCATCGGCCACGTGCTGGAGCACAACGCCCAGGTTGACGCGACGCACCGTCGTCTGGTCTGCACGGGCCGATGAGCGCTGGGCGCTCATGCGCGTGCTGTGCGGTGGGGTGTCAGCGTCGACTTCGTCAGTCCGGCATCGGATTTGTATGGCGGTCGAGCAAACTAAACGGTGGAAGGGGCTTTGTCAATGAAGGGCTGAAGCTGCACGAGGGAGGTCGAGAGGTGATGATCCCGTCGTGATCGCCGACACCCACGTCGACCTGTTGCTCGAGCTCGCGTACCGCGAGGTCCGCAACGGAGAACCAGGCTCGTTCGGTCACACGTGGCTGCCGCTGCTCGAGGCGGGCGGCGTCGGCTTGCAGGTGTGCCCGGTGTTCGTCGAGCTCGAGCGGCAGCCCGAGGGGGCGCTTCGGGAAGCGCTGGGACAGGCAACGTGCCTGCTTCGCGCTGTGCGCGACAACGCCGGCCGCGTCGTCCAGGTACGGACGGTCGCCGACCTCGACTCGGTCGAGCGCGGGGAGCGGATCGGCCTGATGCTCTCGCTCGAAGGGGTCGAGCAGTTCGGCTACGAGACCTGGCCGGCCGAGACGTTCTGGGAGCTGGGCGTACGCATGGCCGGACTGACCTGGAATCGACGGAATCCGTTTGCCGACGGCGCAGCGGAGCAAGGCGGCCTCTCACGCCTGGGACGAGAGCTCGTCGACCGGCTCGTCGAGCTCGGGATCGTCCTCGACCTGGCCCATGCCTCGCGGGGCACCTTCGCCGAGATCCTCGATCGTGTCGGGGACGCACCGCTGCTGTGCTCGCACGCAGGATGCCGCGCGCTCAACGAGCATCCACGCAATCTCGACGACGAGCAGATGCGCGAGCTCGCGGCACGCGGCGGCTTGCTCGGGCTGATGCTGCACCCACTGGCGATCGGGCACGAGAGCAGAACGATCGATCGGGTGATCGACCACCTCGAGCACGCCGTCGAGGTGATGGGCGCGGACCGGGTCTGCCTGGGCGGAGACTTCACGACCCGGCTCACGCAGGTGCTGAGCCCGTTCCCCCAGCCGGCGGATGGGCTGATGCCGGAAGGCCTGGATCCCGGCGCCGGGATCGAAGGGCTGCAGGGCCCTGAGGACTATCCGGCATTGCTTGCCGCCCTCTCCCGGCGCGGCTGGACGGCGGCGTCGGTCGAGGCGGTCACGAGTCGAAACCTGCTCGCTCTGCTGCGTCGAGCCCTCCCTGCATAGAGCGCTTTGCCCGCGGGCGAACCGGCGGCCGCGCATGGTATGACCCGCTGATGACCCTCCCGGCCCTGGGAATCGCATGACCTCCACCCAACTCGACGCGATCGAGCGTGCGGAAGAGATCGACCGCCACACGAGCTATCTCGAGCTCTTCTTCGACCTCGTCGTCGTGTTCGCGTTCACCCAGGTGTCAACGCTGATACTGCACGACCCCAGCGCGGCCGGGTTTGCCCGCGCCGCGCTCGTGCTCGGGATGATCTGGTGGGCATGGGGCGGCTACGCCTGGATGACGAATGCAATCGATATCGAGAGCACCGCCGTACGGCTCGTGCTTCTCGTGTGCATGGCGGCGATGCTCTTCATGGCCCTCGCAGTACCCGCCGCCTACCACGAGCAGGGACTGTGGTTCGTCGCCCCGTATCTCGTCGTCCGGCTGTTGCACGTGCTGCTGTACCTCTGGGGCCTGCGACACGAGCCTGCGCACTTCGCCGCTTTTCTGCGCCTTGCGCCATGGTTCCTCGTCGCACCCGCGATTGCGTTCGCCGGCGGGCTCGTCGATGGCGACGCGCGCACGCTGCTCTGGGGGGTGTCGCTCGCGATCGACGTCGGCGGCGCACTGACGTTGGGGGGCGAGAGCGACTTCCGCGTCTCGCCCGCCCACTTCGCCGAGCGGTACGCGCTGATCGTGATCATCGCCCTCGGCGAGTCGATCGTCGCGATCGGCGTCGGCGCAGCCGACGAGCCGCGAGACGCGACGTTCGCGCTGGCGGTCATGATCGCGTTCGCCGGCGCCGCATCGCTGTGGTGGTCGTACTTCGACTTCTTCGCGCTCGGCGCCGAGCGGGCGCTGCGCTTCGCCGAGCCACGCCGGCGCGGCGGCCTCGCCCGCGACGTGTTCTCGATCCTGCATTACCCGATCGTGCTCGGGATCATCTTCTTCGCAGTCGCCGCGAAGAAGACCGTCGCTCATCCCGAGGACCCGCTCAGCGGAGCGGGACGTGCGGCCCTCGCGCTCGGCATCGCGCTCGGCCTCTCCACGCCCGCACTCGCGCGCTACCGCGTCGTGCGCAGGGTCGCCTGGGAGCGCGGGGTCGCGATCGCGGCGGCGCCGGTTGCGGTCGTGCTCTTTCCCGGTCTCGCCGCGATGTGGCTCCTCGCCCTCGTGATCGCCATCGTCGTCGTCCTGCTCGCGGTCGAGGCAGCCCGGCTCCGCGGTGTGCGGGCCCAGATTCGTTCGGACGGCCCGCCGGTGCCGAGCCGGGAGAAGCCGGCCTAGAGCCCGGCGCCACCGTCCACGAGCAGCGTGGTGCCCGTGACGTACGAGGCGTCGTCGCTCAGCAGCCAGGCGACGGCAGCAGCGATCTCGCCCGGCCGTGCCAGCCGGCCGGCGGGCACGCCGGCGGCGAGCTCCTCGATGCTGTCGCCGGCGAGCTCCCGCACGGTCTCGCCGTCCACCGTGCCCGGCGCGACGGCGTTCACCGTGACCCCGTCCGCTGCGAGTGCTGCGGCCGCTCGGCGTGTGAGCGTGATCAGGCCTGCCTTCGACGACGCGTAGTGGGCGCCGGTGACGCCGCGGCCGTTGAACGCGGAGTCGGAGGAGATGTTGACGATCCGGCCGGCACCGCGTGCACGTAGCGACCGGGCCGACTGCGCGGATGCCGAGGAACGGACCACGCAGGTTGACCGCGAGCACGTCGTCCCACTCCGTCGTCGAGATCGCGAACAGGTCGCGGACCTCGGTTCGCGCCGCACAGTTGACGAGCGCGTGCACGTCGCCGAGCGCAGCCGCGGATTCGAGGGCCTCCTGCCAGTGGTCTTCGTCCCGCACGTCGAGCCGCGCCGCCTCCGCCCCGCCGCCGAGCTCGACCGCGAGCCGCTCGACCGCGGGCACGTCGACGTCGCACAGCAACACAGCGGATCCGTCGGCGTGGAGCCGGCGCGCGATCGCCGCGCCAAGCCCTCGGCCCGCTCCCGTCACGATCGCGACCGTCACAGGGCGATCAGGCTGGCGCCGATGGCGCCGCCGAGGTCGCCGAGCTCGGCGAGCCGATACGCGGGCTGCTCGCGGAAGAACGTGTGCTGGGCGGCCGCACGTTCGATCTTCTGCAGCCACTCCGGGCCGATCCGCTCGCCGAGGCCGCCGCCGATCACGACCGCCTCCACATCGAGCAGTGTCACGGCGGAGCCGATTCCGACACCGAGCGCCTGCACCGCCCGCTCGATCAGCTCCTCGGCAACCGCGTCGTGTGCCTGCAGCGCGCGCAGCCAGACCCCGCTCGTGAGCCGGTCACGCCCCTTCTTCTCCATGAGGTCGAACAGGACGGTCTTCCGCTCCTTGGCGAGCTCGCGCGCCCGCTCCTCGAGCGCCCCGCGGCCCGCATACGCCTCGACGCAACCCTCCAGACCGCAGTTGCAGCGCCGTCCGCCGGGCTTCGCGCACATGTGGCCGATCTCTCCCGCCGAGCCGCGACCCGCCAGGATGCGGCCGTCGAGGACGATGCCGCCGCCGACCCCTGTCCCCCAGAAGACGCCGAGGAACGAGTCGAACCCGCGGCCGGCGCCGAAGCGGCGTTCGGCCTCGATCGCGACGTTGACGTCGTTTCCGAGCGCGACGGGGCGGCCGAGCTCCTCCGCCAGCGCGGGGCCGAGCGGAAACGGCGACTCCAGCCCTTCGATGTTGGCCACCTGCAGGACGATCCCCGCCTCGGCGTCGATGCTGCCGGGAGCGCCGATGCCGATGCCCGAGATCCCCATCAGCTCGACGCCGGCGTCATCGAGGGCGGCGCCCATCGCTTCGGCAAGCTCGGACACGATCGCCTCGGGCCCGCCGGTGCGCGGGGTGTCGCGGCGCGCCTGGCCGAGCACTGTGGCCGTGACGTCCGTGACGACGGCCTGGATTTTCGTCCCGCCGAGGTCCAGCCCGCCTTTCATCATTTGAGCCGCCGCACCACCTCGTCGATCGTCTTGCGATTCGCGCGCTCGCTCCAGGCACCGGCCGTCAGACTCTCGGGATCTCGTGCGCGGACGGGCAGCCCGAAGGACAGCACGATCACGGGTGCCTCGTCGTCCTCGGCATCGAGGGCGTCCCGGGCGGCGTCGGCGTCCGCGATGCCGTTGGGGCACGATGCGATGCCGTCGGCCCAGGCGGCCAGCAGCATGCTCTGGGCGGCGCGCCCCGCATCGAAGAGGACGGGTCCCTTGCCCCGGACGAGGATCGCGATCACGGCACCGGCCGACAGCACGTTCTCGGGAACGAAGACCGACGCAGCGATCCGCTCGACTCGCTCCCTCGACTCGGGGACCGCGAAGGTCCAGGGTTGCGCGTTGCGTGACGACCCCGACAGGCGGCCAGCATCGAGAAGCCGTGCCACGACGCCGGCCGGAAGCGTCTGCGGCAGGTACTTGCGCTCGTCGCGCCGGCTCGCGATCGCCAGGAACGTCTCCACCCGGATAGCCTACGCGGAGCTCCACGTAGCCTGCACCCACGGTGCCCACCGCGGGCGTCGCGAGCCGGAGTAGCCTACGCGGGAATGGCGCACGAGGTCGACCAGACGACGGTGAGCCTTTTGCGGTGGCTGCGACGCCAATTGCGGCAGCCGACGCCCGAGCGGGAGCGACTGGAGGCGGCGGTCGCCAACGACGACCCCGCCGAGGCCCGGCGGCTGCTCGCGCGGTATCCGTTCGGGGATGCACAACGCGCGCACGTCGCAGGCCTGATCGACCGCTGGGAGCGCTCGCGTGGAGGGCGCTAGAGCACGGAACGAGGCGCTCGTGCGCGCTATCTTCGACGCCTTCGCACGCAGAGAGGGCTTCGCGCTCCGCGACGTCTTCGCCGACGATGCAGTCTGGACGGTCCCCGGCACGGGGACGATGGCAGGTGTGTTTCGCGGGCGGGCGGAGATCTTCCGCTTTCTCGGTCGCCTGCCCAAGGAGACGAACGGCACGTACGCGTCGCGGCTGATCGACGTCCTCGCCTCGGACGATCGCGCAGCAGCGTTGTACCGGGCGAGCGGGGAGCGGCATGGGCAACGTCTGGAGCTCGATCAGATGCTGCTGTTCCGCATCGAAGGCGGCCTCGTCCGCGAGGTCCTGGCGCTCCCGAGCGACCCGGTCGCGTTCTCGGAGTTCTGGGCCTGAGCTGTACGAGACAGTTGCAGCGCGACTGTGCAAGGCTTGACGCCGTGAGCGACGCCCGCTTTGCCGACGGTCTCCGCTACCGCATCGAGATCCCGTCCGTGGAAGGACCTGCGGTCATGCGCGCGGTGCTCGAGGAGGCCGACGCGCGCGGCGTGCCGGTGCGCCGGGTGTCGCAGGGGTCCGGGGTGATGATGCTGACCGACGTCGAGCTGGACGAGATGGCGCAACTCGGAGCCGACCGCGGGATCGAGGTGTCGCTGTTCCTCGGCCCGCGCGGTGCCTGGGATACGGGCGGGCAGTCCACCCTCACGTCGGCCGTCGGTGCCATCGCGCGGGGCACGGCCGGTGTCGAGCAGTGCATCGCCGAAGTACGTCGCGGTCTCGAACACGGCATCCGGTCGTTTCTCGTCGGAGACGTCGGGGCGCTCGCGACCCTCGGCAGCATGCGTGCCGCAGGAGATCTCCCACCCGACCTCGTGCTCAAGACCTCTGTCTTGCTGCCGTGCGCAAACGGCGCCACGGCGCGGGTGCTCGAGGAGCTCGGTGCGACCACGATCAACGTCTCCACGGATCTCTCGGTCGCTGATCTCGGCGACATCCGTGCGGCCTGCAGCGCCCCTCTCGACGTCTACGTCGAGGTGCCGGACGACCAGGGTGGCTTCGTCCGCTTCTACGACGTTCCGGAGCTGATCCGCGCCGCCGCGCCGCTCTACGTCAAGCTGGGATTGCGCAACGCTCCGAACATCTATCCGGCAGGCCTGCACCTAGCCGATCTGGCGGTCAAGCTCGGCCGCGAGCGGGTGCGCCGGGCGGAGCTCGTCCTGCGGCTCCTTGCCGAACGCGCCCCGGAGCTCGTCGAGGGGCGGGGCGACGAGACGCCCCGGATCTCGCGATCCCGACCATCTGACAGCACGCGTCCTGCGCTCGAGCCGCATGCGGTCAGCACACGGCGATGCGAAACGCGTGCGAACGCCCAGGGTATCGCCTGCCGGAGCGGTGTCGCCCGCGCAGTGATTGTGGAATTGTGTAACAATATTCCATGGCCCGCGCCCAGGTGCTCATCGCCGCCATCCTCTTCGGCACGACCGGCACCGCGCAGGCTCTCGGGCCCGACTCGTCGACGCCGTTGACCGTCGGCGCAGCGAGGATCGTGATCGGCGGTGGCCTACTCGCCATACTCGCGATCGCCTCGGGCGGCTTCCACGGACGCCGCCCACCGGGCCTGCTCGCGATCGCCGGTGCAGGCGTCGCGGTGTACCAGCTCGCCTTCTTCCAGGCGGTCGCAGACACGGGTGTCGCTGTCGGCGCAATCGTCGCGATCGGGTCGGGGCCGATCTTCGCCGGCATGCTCGAGCGGGTGCTGGACGGCGTCTGGCCCGGTGTCACGTGGCTCGCGGCCACCGTACTCGCGACTTCGGGCGTCGCTGTCCTGACGCTCGCCGCTGCCGGCGACGCTTCCCTGTCCGCAACCGGGATCGCGCTCGCGCTCGTCTCAGGCGCCGGCTACGCCACGTACACCATCGTCGCCAAGCGACTCCTTCGTCTCGGCCACGCGCCGCTCACCGTGATGGGCGCGTCGTTCGGCATCGGCGCGATCCTGCTGCTGCCGGTGCTGCTCACCGGCACGACGGGCTGGCTCCACACCACGGACGGCATCGCCCTCGCGCTGTACCTCGGCCTCGTGCCGACCGCAATCGCGTACGTGCTCTTCGCTCGCGGCCTCCTGAGGCTCGACGCGTCGGAGGTGACCACGCTCGTGCTCGCAGAGCCGCTCACGGCAACCGTGCTCGGTGCGCTCGTGCTCGACGAGCGAGTCGGGCGTGGCGGTGCGGTCGGCGCCGCGCTCGTGCTCGCAGGCCTGGCGGTGCTCGCGTTTCCGCATGCTTCGGCGCGAGTCCTCTCGACCGGATCGGGCACATGAGCTCTGGGCCATTGCGCAGGCTCTCGGTCGTCGACGAGCTCGCAGCGGCGCTTCGCAACAGGATCCTCGACGGCGAGCTCGGAGCCGGGGCGCCCCTGCGCGAGCTCGAGCTCGCGGACGCGTATGACGTCTCACGCCACACGTTGCGTGCGGCTCTTCGGCGCGTCGCGCAGGACGGGCTCGTCCGTATCGAGCCGAACCGCGGCGCCACCGTCGCACGACTCGACGCGGCAGGCGTGCAGGGCTTGTACGAGTTGCGAGCCGCGCTCGAGCTCGAAGCGGCACACCTCGCGCTCGAGCGCCACGATGGACGCCTCCCGCGCGCCGTGCACGACGCCGTCGCGCGACTCACCGCCACGTGCGGTCGCGGCCGCCCTCCGTGGCGAGCGGTGGCTGCAGCCCACGCCGACGTCCACGGGGCCATCGTTCGCGCCGCCGGGTCGCCGCGCATCGAGGCCGCCTACGCCGCGCTCGCCGCCGAGCTGCAGCTGTTCCTCGTGCAGCTCCGCCCTGTGTGGTCACTCGACCGCATGGTCTCCCACCACCAAGAGCTGCTCGCAGGGCTCGAGCGCGAAGGCCCGGAGGCTCTGCGCCGTCACCTGCGTGACGGCGCAGACGCGGTACAGGCAGCCACAACGCAGCACGACCAGCGATAGACGTGGGCTCCGGGCTTCTTGCAAAGCGGCAAGAACCGCGGAGCGGCGACCCTACCCCCAGCCCGGATCTCTCGACCCGCCGCCGACCGTCTCGATCACTGTCTCGATCAGCCGGCCCGACGAAAGCACATGCTCGCGCGCGAGCTGCCGTGCCCCCGCGGCGCTGCCGGCAGCGATCGCGGCGACGATCGCCCGGTGCTGGAGGTCGTTCTTCGCGTAGAGCTCGTCGAGCTCCGCGCGCGCACCCCACACCCGGTCGCCGATGAACGTTCGCCGGGCACCCTTCGCAAGCCGCTCCACGAGCGGCAGCGCCGCCGCGGCATAGATGACGTCATGGAACGCGTAGTTCGCCTGCATCCATTCGACGAACAGCGCCGACTCGCGCACCTCGCCGCGGCGTGCCTGCTCGCGCAGCTCGAGCGTCAACTCGGAGAAGCGCCGCTCGGCCGCGTCGAGGGCCGCGATGTCGGCCGGGGTCATGCGCGGGGTCGCCACTTCGGTTGCGAGCGCCTCCAACTCGGCCCGCACGAGGTACGCCTCTCGCAGCTCGCCCGGCGAGATCGAGCGGACCCGCACGCCGCGGTTCGGCTCGAACGACACGAGCCCGAGCGCCGCCAGCCGTCGTAGCGCCTCGCGTACCGGCGTTCGGGAGACCTCGAACCGCTCCGACAGCTGCTCCTGCCGCATGACCGTGCCGGGGGCGATCCCCCCGCCCACGATCTCGTCCTCGAGCACGCGTGCGATGTCGTCGGCCTTGGTTGAGAGCGTGGTCACCGCACGTGAGTGTAAGCCAGCACTTGCCGCATCCCAACTCGACCATTTGGGATCCGAAAAGTGAACTTCTTGGGGTTGTTGGGCAATATTTTCTCTGTTAGGATCCGAAAACAGCAAACTTGGATCCAAAAGGAGCGCCTGATCGCATGTCCCTGACCGCCGCGCGCGAACGTCCCTACTCCCCGGAGGCCGTCGAACGCCTCCGCGGCTCGATCACGGTCGAGCACACGCTGGCCCGTCTCGGGGCCGAGCGCCTGCGACACCTTCTCGCCGGCGAGGGATGGGTCGCCGCCCTCGGGGCGATGACCGGAGGGCAGGCCGTGCAGATGGTGAGGGCCGGACTGAAGGCGATCTACCTCTCCGGGTGGCAGGTCGCTGCAGATGCCAACCTGGCCGGTGCGACCTACCCCGATCAGAGCCTCTACCCGGCCAACAGCGCGCCGGCACTCGTGAGGCGCATCAACAGTGCGCTGCTGCGCGCCGACCAGATCGCCCATGCGGAGGGCGACGACTCGATCGACTGGCTCGCCCCGATCGTCGCCGACGCCGAAGCAGGGTTCGGCGGCCCGCTCAACGCCTACGAGCTCATGACGTCCTTCATCGAAGCGGGCGCCGCAGCCGTCCATTTCGAGGACCAGTTGTCCTCCGAGAAGAAGTGCGGCCACCTCGGGGGCAAGGTCCTCGTGCCGACGGCGCAGCACATCCGCACCCTCGTCGCGGCCCGACTCGCCGCAGACGTCGCAGATGTGCCGACGCTCGTCGTCGCCCGCACGGATGCGCTCGGAGCAAAGCTCCTCACAAGCGACGTCGACGAGCGCGACGCCGAGTTCTGCACCGGTGAGCGCACTCCCGAAGGCTTCTACCGGGTTCGTGACGGGCTCGATGCGGCGATCGCCCGCGGCATCGCCTATGCGCCGTACGCCGACATGATCTGGTGCGAGACCTCGACACCCGACCTCGCCGAGGCCGAGGAGTTCGCGGCAGCAATTCACGAGCGGTACCCCGGGACGCTGCTCGCCTACAACTGCTCGCCGTCGTTCAACTGGCGGCGCCACCTGAATGACGGCCAGATCGCAGCGTTTCAGCGCGAGCTGGCAGGCCTCGGGTACCGCTTCCAGTTCATCACGCTCGCCGGCTTTCACGCCGTCAACCTCTCGATGTTCGAGCTCGCCCGCGGATACCGGGACGAGGCGATGCCCGCCTACGTGCGCCTGCAGGAGCGGGAGCTCGAGCTCGAGCCCGAGGGCTATACGGCTACCCGGCACCAGCGCGAGGTCGGCGCCGGCTACTTCGACCAGGTGCTCGAGACGATCACCGGCGGCACCGCCTCGACACTCGCGTTGACCGGATCGACCGAGGCGACCCAGTTCACAGAGGAAAGGAGCGCGGCATGAGCACGATCACGGTCTCGACCCCCCATTTCAAGACGGTCGGCTTCGTCGGCGGCCACTCGCTCGAGCGATGCGAGGATCCCGGCTGCACCGTGCATTCCGGCGGACATGCCGCGTGCGGGCGTGTTGCGTGCCCCTCGTGCGGATTCAGCGGCTCGAACCTGTCTGCGCCGGATGCGCTGGAAGGGCTCGTGCATTGCTCGTGCGGCCACCTCTTCGAGGCGGAACACTGAGATGGCCACGCTCGAGCGCGGGCCGCGCGTCTCGACTCCCGCTCCTCGTGCCGCCGCGCCTGCGCCACGTCCGCCGGTGGTGACCCGGGCCGAGCTCGCCGAGTGCACGTGCCCCGAGGTTTGCGAACGAGACCACGAACGGGACTGAGCGTCTCGGCACCGACCGGGATAGGCCATACTCGATGCCATGACCGCGACGGCGGACGTCCTTACACCTGACGCTGTCGCTTTCCTCACGGATCTGCAGCGCGCGTTCGGCGCACGTCGCATCGACGTGCTGGCGCGGCGTGTGGAGCGGGCAGCCAGGCTCGCCGCCGGCCAGCTCCCGGACTTCCAGGCCGAGACGGCGGCCGTTCGCGAGGGCGACTGGCAGATCGCGCCGTTTCCCGACGAGATCGCGGATCGCCGGGTGGAGATCACCGGCCCGGTCGACCGCAAGATGGTGATCAACGCCCTCAACTCGGGCGCGCGCGTATTCATGGCCGACTTCGAGGACTCGAACTCGCCCACCTGGGAGAACTGCATCGAAGGACAGCGGAACCTCACCGATGCTCTCGATCGCACGATCGAGCTCGATACCGGCGAGAAACGCTACCGCTTGCGCGACGAGGTCGCCGTGCTGTTCGTGCGACCGCGAGGCTGGCACCTGGACGAGCGGCACTTCGAGGTCGACGGCAGCCCGATGGCGGCATCGCTCTTCGACTTCGGCCTGTATTTCCTGCGCAATCACGCGCGCAACGGCCGCTATCTCTACCTCCCGAAGCTCGAGTCGCATCTCGAGGCGCGCCTCTGGAACGACGTCTTCGCCTGGACCGAGCACGAGCTCGGGATACAGCCGGGCACGATCAAAGCGACCGTCCTGATCGAGACGATCCTCGCGGCATTCGAGATGGACGAGATCCTGTACGAGCTGCGCGACCACTCGGCTGGCCTGAATGCCGGTCGCTGGGACTACATCTTCAGCGTCATCAAGAAGCTCGGTCACCGGCCCGAGTTCGTGCTGCCGGACCGCGCGGCCGTGACGATGGCCGTTCCGTTCATGCGCTCCTACTGCGAGCTGCTCGTCAAGACGTGCCATCGACGGGGCGCGCACGCAATGGGCGGCATGGCCGCCTTCATTCCGTCCCGCCGCGACGCGGCCGTGAACGAGGTCGCGCTCGCAAAGGTCCGCGAGGACAAGGAGCGCGAGGCGTCCCAGGGCTTCGACGGGACGTGGGTCGCCCATCCCGATCTCGTCCCCGTCGCCTACGAGGCGTTCGACGCCGTGCTCGGCACGCGCCCCAACCAGATCGAGCGCCGGCGCGACGACGTCGACGTGGGCTCCGCCGATCTCCTGGCCGTGGCCTCGACGCCCGGGGAGGTGACGGAGGATGGCCTGCGCAACAACGTCTCCGTCGGCATCCAGTATCTCGCTGCCTGGCTGCACGGGTCCGGCGCGGTCGCGATCTTCAACCTGATGGAGGATGCCGCCACGGCCGAGATCAGCCGCTCGCAGATCTGGCAGTGGCTCCACCACGGCCGCATCACCGCCGACCAGGTGCGCCGCATCACCGACGAGGAGGTCGCAAAGCTCGGCGACGGCTACGAGGATGCCCGCGCCATCTTCGAGGCGATTGCGACGAGAGACGACTACGTCGAGTTTCTCACGCTGCCCGCGTACGAGCGGCTGACGGCAACGGGGGCCTGAGGCTGCGACCGGCTACGGGCAGGCGCCGGGCTGTCCGGTGCCGCCCGGGCCGAGCTCGTGTTGAAGCAGCGGTCCCTTGGCGAGCTGGACGCAGTACGAGGTCTGATCCGCCCGCACCAGTGTCAGCGGTGGTTGCAGCGGCGCGCCGGCGTACGATCCGGTCGCGGTGTGCTGCGCCTCGAGCGATGCCTCGGCGCTGCTGAAGAACGCCCGCGTCGTCTGCGCGATCAGCCCGGATGTCGCGTCTGCGACTGCCTGCGAGCCGTCGCCCGTGCCGGGCAGCAGCATCCGCCAGCCCCCGACCGCGACGGCGGCGATCGTGATCCCGAGCATGAGGAAGGTTCGGCTGCCGAGCATGCTTTCTGTATCGGCAGCAGCTGCGAGATGCCGTAGAGCCGGACCAGTGACTCCCGCGCTAGCTGCTTCCCGAGTTTGCAGCGAGGAATCGCACAATGGCGTCAGCGGTGGCGTCGAAGTCGTCCCACAGCACGCTGTGACCGCCCGGCACGATCGCTTGCGTGATCGTGCCGAGCTTCGGCACACGCGGCGAGACCCACGAGCGCTCCCCCGACACGACCAGCGTCGGGCAGTGCGGCCACGAGGGCGCCTGTGCCGCCATCTCGCTCCACGCAACGATCACCGCTGCGGGTGACCACTGCCAGCGAAAGCGGCCGTCCTCCCCCAGGTGCAGATGCTCTCGTGCCTCCTCGGCGAGCATCTCACGCGGGGTCGAGAAGAGCGATCCGTCGGTGAGACGCGCGTCGATCGCCTCATCCAGGCTCGCAAACGAGACGTCGGCCCGCGTCAAGTCCGCGCGCTCACGTGCGACCGCCGGATCGATGTGAAACACCGGATCGAGCAGCACCGCGCGGTCGACCCGGGCGGGCTCCCGAACGGCGAGCTCTGCGACGAGCTTGCCGCCGAAGCTGTGACCGAGCCATGTCCCACGCTCGATGCCGAGCTCGCTCGCCGTCTCGACGAGGTCGGCGACGTGCTGCTCGACGCTCCACGGCGGCTCCCAACCCGAGTGGCCGTGGCCGCGATAGTCGACGCCGATGACACGGTACGAGGCGAGCCGCTCCTCGGCGAGCCGGCGAAAGCGGCGGCCGTGGCCCGTGACTCCGTGCAGGCAGACAACGGGCGCTCCTGCAGGGTCACCCCACTCGTACGTGCTCAGGAGCATGTCAGCACCAACTTGCCGAAATGCCCGCCGGACTCCATCCGGTCGAGTGCAGTGCCGGCGTCGGCCAGGGGAAAGACTGTGTCGATGACGGCCCGGATCGTGACCTGGTGGAGCACACGCAGCAGGGCGGCAAAATCGGGCGGACTGCCCATCGTCGTCCCGAGCAGTGACTGTTGCTGCAGGTAGAAGGGTCGCACCTGCAGCTGCGCCTCGGTACCTCCCGTGGCCCCGAACACCACCAGCCGGCCCCCTGGCCGAAGCGTCTGCAGCGACTCACCCCACGTCGAGCCGACCGAGTCGAGCACGACATCGACGCCGCTGCCCCCCGTGAGGTCCTTGACCGCCGCAGCCCAGTTCTCCTCCGAGTAGAGCACGCCTGCCTCTGCTCCGAGCGCAATTGCGCGGTCGATCTTCTCCTGCGACGACGACGTCACGAGCACCCGCGCACCCTCGTGCGCCGCCAGCTGCACCGCAAACGTCGACACTCCGCTTCCGGCTCCGAGAATCAGCACCGTCTCGTCCTTGACGAGGCGGCCGCGGGTAAAGAGCGCACGCCACGCAGTCAGAGCTGCGAGCGGGAACGCGGCCGCCTCCTGCCACGAGAATCCGGACGGCCGCGGGTAGACGTTCTCCTTCGGAATCGCGATCAGCTCGGCAAACGTGCCGTCGCGCGGGCCGCCGAGGATCTGGAATTCGGGCCCGGGGGCCGCCTCGGTCGCACCCCAGTGGAGCGACGGCAGGATCACGACGTCCTCGCCCGTGTCGCGGCGCACCCCGGCGCCGTCGGAACCGGGCACGAGCGGAAGCGGAAACGGGTACACGCCGCCGCGCACGAGCAGATCCCGGCGGTTCAGCGCCGCACACCGGAGCTCCACGAGCACCTCGCCGGGCGCGGGGACCGGATCGGGCACGTGCTCGAAGACGACGCCGCCGCCGTCGTGAACGCGAATCGCCTGCATCAGCCGCCGCGCAGTGACGCCCACGGCTGCTCGCCGGAGACGTCCTCGACGCCGTACCCGTCCTCCCCGACCGAGGGCGAGAGGATGGCGATGATCTTGGCGCTCGCGTCGCCGTCGTTGAACGTCGCGTGCACGAGGGAAGCGGGAATGACGACTGAGTCGCCGGGTGTGAGGACGAGCTTCTCCTCCTCGACCCACTGCTCGATCGTCCCCTCGAGCACGTAGATCACCTCCTCCTGGCCGGGATGCCGGTGGAAGTCGTGGCACTTGCCTGGCAGGAATGTCCCCTCGACCGCGACGATACCGGCGAGCCCGTCCCGAGGACCGCTCACCTGGGCGAAGATGCCCCAGTCCATGTGCTGCCGCTCGAGCGACGCCGCCGGCTTGAATCGATCTCCCATCAGGCCCCTTTCACGGGTATCCGCTTGAACCGCTTCATGTTCTCGACCATCGCCACCTCGACCGGCAACCGCTCCATCGACGACGCGCCGAAAAAGCCGGCGATTCCCTCCGTGTGCGCGAGGATGTACGCCGCGTCGTCGGGCTCGGCGATCGGCCCTCCGTGGCAGAGCACGATCACCTCCGGATTCACCAGCCGGGCGGCGTCGTGCATCTCCTGGATCAGCGGCACGCAGTCGTCGAGCGTCTTTGCCGTGCCGGCGCCGATGGAGCCGCCGGTCGTGAGGCCCATGTGCGGGACGAGCACGTCGGCGCCGGCCTCGGCCATCGCCGTCGCGCTCTCGGCGTCGAAGACGTACGGGGCGGTGAGCAGGTCGAGCTCTCGGGCAGTTCGGATCATGTCGACCTCGAGCCCGTAACCCATCCCCGTCTCCTCGAGGCCTGTGCGCAGCGTGCCGTCGATCAATCCCACGGTGGGGAAGTTCTGGACGCCGCTGAAGCCCATCCGCTTCAGCTCCGCGAGGAACACCGGCATCAACCGAAACGGGTCGGTGCCGCAGACGCCGGCGAGCACCGGCGTGTGTTGCACGATCGGGAGCACCTCGCGCGCCATGTCGACGACGATCGCATTGGCATCGCCGTACGGCATCAGGCCCGAGAGCGAGCCGCGCCCGCCCATCCTGTAGCGGCCCGAGTTGTAGATGATGATCAGGTCGGTGCCGCCTGCCTCCGCGCATTTCGCAGACAGGCCGGTGCCAGCGCCGGCGCCGATGATGGGACTCCCGTGCTCGATCTGCGCCCGCAGCCTGGCGAGCGCTTCTGCCCTCGTCATGCCGATGCCTCGATCAGCTCGTGCAGCCGGTTCGCCATCGCGAGCGCGAACGCCGGATCGTTCACGTCTGCGTCGATCTCGTGCACTTCGACCTTCGTGGGATCGACGTTGGAACGGATCGTCTCGAACAGCGCCTCGTCGGCTTTCGGGTCGTAGAAGACCTGGCCCTCTGTCGCGATCGCTGAGACGCCGCGCAACGGGACGAAGAGCACCGTTGGCCCGGAGGCAGCATTCAGCTTCCCTGCGATGATCCGACCGATCTCGCGACACTCCTCAGGTGTCGTCCGCATCAGCGTGATCGTGGGGTTGTGCACGTAGAGATTCCGGTCGCGGTAGCGCTCCGGCACGGTGTCGAGCGGGCCGAAGTTGACCATGTCGAGCGCTCCGAGTGAGACGACCTGCGGGACGCCTCGCCTCCCTGCCGATTCGAGGCGCTCGGGCACCGCGACGAGCACCCCGCCGGCGACAAGATCGCAGAACTCCGTTGTCGTCACGTCGAGGGAGCCGGAGATGAAGCCCGACTTGATCAGCTTCTCCATCGCGCCCCCGCCGGCACCGGTCTGGTGGAAGACGAGCACCTCGTAGCCGAGCCCCTCGAGCCGCTCACGCGCCGTCGTCACCGCCGCCGTCGTGACCCCGAACATCGAGGCCGTAATCAGCTGCTTCTCCTCGCCGAGCGGCGGCGTCGTCGCCTTGGCCATCCCGGCAAGCGCACCGGCAGCATTCGTAATGATCTGCGCCGAGATACGGTTGACGCCGGCGATGTCCACGACGGAGTACATCATCGTCACGTCGACCGAGCCGACATACGGGCTCGTGTCGCCCGAGGCGACAGTCGACACCATCAGCTTCGGCACGCCGATCGGCAGCTGGCGCATCGCGTAGGTGGCGATCGACGACCCACCCGAGCCGCCGAGGCCGCCGATCGCATCGAGCCGACCCTCAGCGTGCAGGCGCTTGACGATTTCGGCAGCACCGCGGGCCATCGTCTCGACGGCGGCGCCGCGGTCACCCGCGGCCGCAAGAGCCTGAACATCCGCGCCGACTGCTGCAGCGACCTCCTCTCGCGTCACATCGGGAGCCGTGAGCGGAGCACCGACGATGCCGGTATCTACGAGCACGACCTCCACCCCCTGCTCGCGCAGACGATCGGCGAGAAACGCGTACTCCTGACCCTTCGTGTCGAGCGTCCCGACGAGCACGACGGTTCGCATGTCCGGGCCTTCCCTTCTTCCGCTCTAAGCGGTCCGGGCGAGCGGCTCGACACCGAGGTAGCGCCGCTGGGCCTCGGGATCGGTCATCAGCGCTGCCGCCGTTGTCTCAGCGGCGATCCGGCCGGACACCATCACGAGCTGTCGCGCGGCGACCTCCGTCGCCACGCCGAGGTTCTGCTCGACCAGCAAGATCGCCATTCCCTCCTCGACGAGCGCTCGACAGGTTGCGATCACCTGCTCCACGATCGTCGGCGCGAGGCCCTCGGACGGTTCGTCCATGATCAGTAGATCGGGGTTCGTCAACAGCGCACGGCCGATCGCAAGCATCTGCTGTTCGCCGCCGGAAAGCTGGGTCGCACTCACTTTCTTGCGCTCGGCGAGACGCGGAAAGAGCTCGTACACCGCCCCGGCATTCCATCGCCCCGTGCGTGCCGTCCTGATCATCTTCAGGTGCTCATCTGTCGTCAGCGATTGGAACAGCCGGCGGCCCTGCGGCACGTATGCGATGCCGGCGCCGGCAATCTTGTAGGAAGGCTTGCCGAGTAACTCTGTACCGCGGAAGCGCACCGATCCGCGCGTCGTCGGCGGCTCGATCCCCATGATCGAGTTGCAGAGCGTCGTCTTACCCATGCCGTTCCGGCCGATCACCGCCACGGCCTCCGATTCCATCGAGAACGAGACGCCCTCGAGCGCCTGCGCCGAGCCGTAGGTGGCGTCCAGGCTCTCGATCTCGAGGAGCACGTCGCTCACTCGGTGTCCTCGTGGAAGCGGTTGCCGAGGTAGATGTCGTGCACCATCTGGTTGCCGCGAATCTCGGCAGGCGTTCCCTCGACGACCTTGCGGCCGTCGTGCATCATCGTCACATACCCGGCGACAGTCAGCGCAACGTCCATGTCGTGCTCGATCAGGATCAGCGTCACATCGTCCGGGAGGCCGAGCAGCAGCTCCGTGAGTCGTTCGCGCTCGCCATACGAGAGCCCGGAGGCAGGCTCGTCCAGCAACATCAGCTTTGGCTCGACCGCACGTGCCATCCCTACTTCGAGTTGGCGCTGCTCACCGTGCGAGAGATCCCGCACCGGAGAGTCCGTCTTGTCACCGAGCAATACCTGCTCGGCCGCCGCCCGCGCCCGCTCGCGGACGAGGCGGTCCCCCTTGTGGCGGAACACCCGCAGCCGCCCGCCGTCATGCCCCACGATCGCGAGAAAGATGTTGTCCTCGACCGTGAGGCCGGGGAAGAGCCTCGTCTTCTGGTAGGTGCGGGCAAGGCCCAGTGCAGGACGCACCCGCGCCGGAAGATGGGTCACATCCTTGCCCATCACCTCGATCGTCCCCGACGAGGGCGTGAAGTCGCCCGCCACGAGGTTGAAGAGCGTCGTCTTCCCCGCCCCGTTCGGGCCTAGGATGGCACGGCGCTCGCCGTGCGCGACGTCGAGATCGACGTCGCGCACGGCCTGCACTCCGCCGAAGCGGCGGCCGACTCCCCGCAGGCGGAGAATCGGCTCGGTGAGATCAGTGTGGGGGACAGACTCCAGTCTGTCCCCCACACCGTTTCCAGCTGCTGTGGTCACCCTGCCTACTAGTAGGTCCCTGAGGTGACGACGCCGTTCTTGACGACCCTGACCTTGTTCGTCCACGGCAACGACCCCGTCTTACACACAGGCGACGTGTGGCTGAACGACGGGCTCGACGGGCTGAAATACCCGCCGAACGTCTGATCGACGTTCGACACGAAACCGACGATCTGTGCGCTGACGCTGCCGTCTGCATTCTTGACCAGCTGCAGCGGCCACTGGTCCTGGATCGCCTGGCGGCGGGAGTCGAGTTTCAGGACGCCCTTGCCGGACACCTGATAGCCGGACCTGAGCGAACGCGGCAGCGCGGCCTGCAACGCTGCTCCCACCTGGCCCTTGGAGCTCGTGAGCCCCTGAACGAACGCCCACGCCGCATTGAAGTAGTTGTAGACGAACCCATCGGCGTAGTTGCCGCCGTCGAGGCCCGGGTACCACCTGGCGACGACCTTCTCGTAGGTCTTCGCCTGCGGCGACTTCAGGCCGGGGGCGGTGCCGAAGCCGCCGACGTAGCTGCCGACGACCTTCGGCGCGACGACCTTGTCCGCTCCGAGGAACGCGAAGAACAGGTTGCCGATGTGCTTATTCGGGTCGAGCTTCCCGTACAGCTGCTCGTACGCCGTCAGGCTGGCTGCGGTGCCGGTGCCACCGATGACCCAGAACGTGCCGTCGACCTGATCGGGGGGAGGCAACTGCGAGACGTAGGTGCTGTAGTCCGTCGTGTTCAGCGGCGGGAAGACCCGCTTCACAATCTTGCCGCCGAGGGCACAGAAGTCCGCGATCAGGCCCGCTCCGGACGCGATGCTGAAGCTGTAGTCGTCCATGATGATCGCTGCCTTGCGCCAGCCGAGCTTCTTATAGGCGATCACACCCGTGCCGGCGTTCCACTGGGCGCCGTCGCCGTGGTAGCGGAACATGTTGTTCGGGTGTATCTGCAAGGTCGGATCCTGCGACCCGGCAGTGCCGATGATGAACGTCTTCGACGGGTGCGACTTCGCGTAGTTCGCGATATAGACCGCCTCGTCACCGGACAGCGGGCCGATCATCACGTCCGCACCGAGCTGCTCCATCAGACGACGCGTCTCCTTGACCGCGGTCGGGACCGTGTCGTCGCCGCAGCCGTAGCCGACGATCTTCACTGGGGTGGTTCCGACCCTGAGCCCGGTCATCCCTGCCGACGGCTTCTTCGGGTCGACGACCTTGCCGTGCGCGTAGTTCGCGAGCGCCGCCTGGGCACCCCCGATGTCCGGCTCGTAGCCGAACCCGTACGCTCCCTTGCAGTCCGTCATGATCGCGATCTTGACCACTTTCGCCTTCGACGAAGCAAACGACGTCGAAACAACGACCGAGGCCAGGATCACGAGCACACCGAGCGGAAGCAGGAGCTTCCAGTGGCGTGTGAAACGACTCATGCCTGTTGCCCTCCTTGGTTGACTATCAATAACGGGAAAAGACTTCATCGACCCCTGCTCACGATCTGCGAACCTCCTCCTTTCGCTACACCTTCTCGCCTGTCGGTATCGCTGTCACGCTCGGCCCTTCTCCCGTGCCGCCGGCAGCGAGACCCCAAAGCCTGTCCCAGAGCCCCATCAGGCCATCGGGTGAGACAATGACTATGACGAGAAAAACGAGCCCGATGATGGTGTTGAACCCGCCGCCAATCCGCAGGGTGTCGAGCAGATCCGTGAGCCAGCTGTCACGGACGTAGTTGTTGATCACGATGAAGGCGAGCGCGCCAACCCACGCGCCCTCGACGCGGGTCAGACCCCCGATCACGGCGACGACCAGCAGGTCGATGGTCGCCGGCAGGCCGATGTCACCAGGTGAGATCTGGCCCTGCCACCACACGAGCAACACCCCTGCGAGCGCAGCCAGGAACGCCGAGAAGCCAAACGCGAGCGTCCGATGGACTGCGACGGCGTAGCCGAGCGAGCTCATCCGCACAGGCTCGTCTCGGACCCCTTGCAACGCAAGGCCGAACGGCGTCCGGATCAGGAACCGGATCACGATGTACACGACGATTGACACGCCAAGAGCGATGTAGTAGAGGCGATTGCGGTCATGGACGATGTCGCCGACGAACGGCGGGGTGTACTGGTTGACGCTCCCGATCCCCGAAAAGCCCGAGACCACCGTCACCTGGCTGACGAAGTAGTAGCCGACGACCGAATAGGTGAGCGTGATCATCAGGAAGTAAATACCGGTGCTCCGGGCGGAGAGCGCGCCGAGGAGGAGGCCCAACAGCGTCGTGCCGACGAGGGCGAGAACGAGGGCGAGAGTCGGATCCCAGCCGAGCAGGAGCCCTTTGGTCTCGCCGCCCGTGCCACCCTTTGTGACCATGTTGCCGATCATGAAACCGGACGCTCCCATCAGCATCGTCTGCGCGAGTGAGACCATGCCGCCATAGGCGGCGAGAAAGATCAGGCTGGCGGCGGCGATGCCGACGATGAGAGCCTGGGTGAGAATGACGTCGACCCAGTAGGCGTTGAAGACCACCGGCGCCGCGATCGCCAGGATCAACCCCCCGATCCCGATAGCGCGCTCGGTGACGGCTTTCCGATCGCGGTTCACGAGAGCCTCCCGAACAGACCCTGCGGCCGGAAGGCGAGCACGAGGGCGAACAACACGAACGTCAACACGATCGAATACTGCGTGCAGCAGTTGTCAGAGGTCGTGGGCAGATAGACGGACGAGAACGAGAATACGAGCCCGTAGAGCAGTGAGCCCACCGCAGCCCCCAGCAGCGAGCCCAGGCCGCCGATGATCACGACGACGAGCGAGTTCAGGAGCCATTGCCCATCCTGCCCCACGGAGATGGAGCCCTGGGAGGTTCCGACGACGCCGCCGAAGGCCGCGAGCGCGGAGCCGACGACGAAGGCGATTGCGAACGTGAAGTGGATGTTGACCCCGAGCGCCGACGCCATCTGCCGGTCGTCGACGCCGGCGCGGATGACCAGCCCCGTGCGCGTGCGATAGAGCCAGAGCCAGAGCCCGAGCCCGACACCGAGTCCGAGGAAGAGCAGCACGAGACGCGCGACCGAGTAGTCGATCCCGAGCAGCGGCAACTGGACGAGCCGGTCCGTCCAGCCGGGCCAGGTCACGCTGGCGGGGATCCCCTCATTGAAGTGCGCGATCACCTGGTCGGCGATGATGATCGAGATCGCGATCGTGATCAGCGCCTGCCGCAGCTCCTGGCCCTGGTTCCAGCGCAGGAAAACCTGCTGAACCATCAGGCCGACGACACCGATCAGCGACGCCGCGACAAGAGCCGGAAACACCCATTCCCACGTGGTGACGTCGGTGCCGGCGATCGAGAACCCCGAGCCGGTCATCTTCTGCTGCACCTCGTATGCGACATAGCCGCCGAGGAGGTAGAAGGAGCCGTGCGCCATGTTGACGACCCGCATCAGGCCGAAGATGAGCGAGAAGCCGCTCGCAACGATGAACAACAGCCCGGCGAAGGTGAGCCCGTTCAACAGCGTGCGGGTGAAGCTGCGCCAGTCGTCGAAGGCGGAGCCGAAGGTCGTCGTGCGCCAGTTGCCGCCGACCTCCGGTGAAGGGTTTGCGATCACGACGATGTAGAGCAGGGCGGCTGCGATCACGAGACCGACGGCGAGACGGGGGATCAGCCGGCGGATGTCCACCTGGGCAAAGCGCTCAGACATGCCGCCCGAACCTACCAACCCGCCGGAGGGGATTCAACGCAGATCAGCGATAATCGATTCTTTGCCCATGACTGTCCGACCGGGCTGCGGGCCCGGTGCTCCGACAGTGTCGCGCACGCCGTGGGCTCGTGCCTCGTCCATTGGGACGAGGGACGGAAATCGGTCAGTACAGACGCTTGACGGTATCCACCGGGAGCGCCTAGCCTCGGAACCACGTCCGCCACCATCGGAGGCCCCATGAGCGACACATACCGCGCCGTGATCCCGTTCGAATCGATGGACCCCCTCGCGATTGGCGCCACCGACGACGAGTCCAAGAAGCACCGCGACACGCTCCAGCTCGAGATCCCGACCGCCAACCTGGTCGCAGCCGTGTACCCGCAGGAGCCCGAGCCCGTTGCGGACGTCGCGAATGCCGCGCGAGAGGCCCTCGCCGCCCCGTTCGACGGTCCGCGCTTCGCCGAGCTTCTGGAAGGCAAGGCGAGCGTGGCCGTGATCATCGACAACCAATTTCGTCCGACGCCTTCCTCGAAGCTCCTGCCCCCCATCTTCGACGCGATCGAGGCCGCCGAGGTCGGTGACGTCCGGATCGTCTGCGCGAATGGCAAGGTCTTCCCGATGTCCGAGTCGGACATGGAGCAGAAGCTCGGCCGCGACAACCTCGCCCGCATGGAGGCGAACGGCTGGGCCTTCCACCAGAACGACCCGCAGAACCCCGACGCCTACACGTTCGTGGGCGTCTCGTCGGGCGGCACGCCCGTGTGGCTGCACACCGAGGTCGCACGAAGCGAGCTCAAGATCACCATCGGCCAGGCGCAGGCGAATCACTGGGGCGCGGGCGGCGGCGGCAAGCTGATCCTGCCGGGCGTCGTCTCCGACGCCACGATCGAGTCGAACCACTGCGCCTTCGTGACGTCTCCGCAGACGCACTACGGCGCCTATGCGGGGCCGATGCGCTCCGATATCGACGAGGTCGCGTCGATGTGCGGTCTCGACTGCACGATGAACGTGCTCCTCGACACGCACGGCCGCGTGATCGACTGCATCTTTGGGTCGCACCCCGAAGCCCATCGCGAGGCGATCCGCCGCTTCAACGCGATCTATGCCTATGACAGCTGGGTCGAGGAGCAGGGGCAGGCCGACATCGTCATCTGCGGCGTGTTCGCGCCGACCGACCACCTGTTCTTCCACACGGGCTGGGGGTGCATGTCGGCCGACCTCGTGCTCAAGGACGGCGGCACGATCATCTACACGAGCCCGTCCCCGGGCGTCTCGACTGCGATCGGCGACTTCCCGGGCTTTGCGCTGATGGACCTGATGAAGCCCTACATGCCGCCGACCAGGGACAACTACGAACGCGTGCTGCAGGACATCCACAAGCGCGAGATCCAGATGTGGGCAGGCTGCATCTGGGTGCCGATCTACGAGGTGATGACCCGCAAGCAGCTGACGATCGTGACGCTGGAGGAGAACCTCGCCATGGCGGCCGACATCGGCCTCGACGCGACGACCTCACTCGACGAGGCGTTCGACAGCGCCATGAAGCGCCACGGCAAGGATGCAAAGGTCGCAGTGCTGCCCTTCGCGCGCTATCAGCTTCCGAAGCACGCGGTACGGATGAGCTCGTCCGATTCACAACTGTTCGACCTGGCGCAGGCACTATGAGGGGATGAGTGACGCACTCCGGACGCTCCACGGCCTGGAGGCGTCCGGCGTGCGCCCCGACGACGACGTCGGCCGCCTGATTCGGGGGTCGACGACGATCCTCGAGCTTCTGCGCATGTATCCGGATGGACGTGCCGCCGCACTGATGTCGCGCCTCTTCTGGCCCTGCGCGCATTGCGGAGGGGCGGTGCGGGAGCCGCTGACGATGGCCGCCAAGCGTCATGCCCGCGACCCGCGGGCCGTGCTCGACGCCTTCAGGGCGCTGGAGCACGGCGGCCCGACCGACGAGCAGGTCGCGCAGGCAGTCGCCCGCGTCCAGCGGTGATAGCGTCGGGCCGGTGAGCGAGGCCGCCGCACGGATCCGCGAGATCGGACGGTCACTCGAGGAGGACGAGACCGGTCTCGGCGACGCCGCCCAGGACCTGCTCGCGGTGCTCGGGGCCGACCGTGTCTCGCTGTCGGCGATCGACGCGGATTCCGGGACGTTCGAGATCGTCGAGGCTCGCGGCGAGACGCTGCTCGGGCGGGGGACGTGCTTTCCGCTCGAGACCTCGACGCACCACGAGCGCGCAGCGGCGGGAACGCCGTTCGTCGCCGCGGACTTCGATCGCCGGCGCGGATTCTCGCGGCCGCTCGACCGGATCGTGCGCGCACATGGGTTTCGGGCCGGAGCCTCCCTGCCGCTCGGTCGCCGGGCCGGCGTGACCGGAGCGCTCAACCTGCATTTCAACGAGCCCGGCGACGCGGCGGCACGAGCGAGCGAGCTCCTCGCCCCGATTCTCGACGCACTGTCGGTGGCCCTCGCGAGACCTGAGGAGGTGGTGGCGACGAGCGTCCTCGTCTGTCATGACGACCCGCTCGTCGGCCGCGGCATCGCCCGGCTGCTCGAGGAGTACGGCCGCGTCGAGACGACCGTCGCCCGCTCACGAGACGATGCGCTGGCGGCTGCACCGCTGCGGGCCCCCGACGTGTTGATCGGAGACGAGGCGCTCGCCGGAGCGAGGATCGAATCGTGGGTTGCCGATCTCCGCCGGGCGGGTGTCGATGCGCCGCTCCTGGTCATCGCGGCGCGCGGCACGCGGGAAAGCCTCGCCGCCGCCCTCGCTGCGGGCGCGGCAGGGTACGTGACGCGCCTGGACGTGGAGGCATCGCTGCATCTCGCGGTCGAAGCGATCGCGCGCGGCCAGACCTGGCTGCCCCCGCGGTTCGAGCCGCGCTCCGCGAACACGCTCACGCCGCGTGAGCTCGAGGTGCTCGAGTGCCTCGACCGCGGGCTGCGATTCAGAGAGATCGCCGACACGCTGGGCGTCTCGCAGACGACGGTGAAGACGCATGCCCGCAGCCTCTTCCGCAAGCTCGACTCGAGCTCGCGCTCGGAAGCCACGTACGCCGCCCGGCAGCGCGGCCTGCTGCGCTAGTCGGGCCGGCGCTCTAGCTCGTCCGAAAGGACGATTGCGCTCCATCCCACCGAGAGGCCAGCATTGGCGGCATGACGAGCGGGGTCGAGCACGCGCCATGGGTGGGCCGGCCGCTGCCCCGTGTCGAGGACGACGCGCTGCTTCGCGGCGAGGGCCGGTTCCTCGACGACCTTCAGCCCGTGCCCCACGCTCGTCATGCGGCGATCGTCCGCTCGCTGCTCCCCCACGCGCGGATCACCGTGGACTTGACGGCGGCCCTCGAGCTCCCCGGCGTCGTAGGAGTGCTCACAGGTGACGACGTTCGGGCGCTCTCGCAGCCCTTCCCCGCCGGAATTGACTCACCGCTGCCGCACTACGCGCTCGCGGTCGACACCGTTCGCTACGTCGGTGAGCCCGTCGCAGTCGTGGTCGCGCACGATCGCTACATCGCGGAGGACGCCGCCGAGCTCGTCGTCGTGGAGTACGACCCCGTCGAGCCGATCCTGGATCCCGTCGCAGCCGCCTCGACCGAGGCGTGCGTGCACGATCGCTCGTTCGAGTACGGGCAGGTCGACGCCGCGATGGCGGAGGCCGACCTCGTCGTGCGGGAGACGTTCCACGTGCCGCGGTTCACGTGCCTGCCCGTCGAGTGCTACGCGGTGGTGGCGGACTGGGACGCGTCCGCAGGCCGCCTCACGGCCTGGTCGAACTTCCAGGGGCCGTTCACGCTCCACGGCGTTGCCGCCGCAGCGCTGCGTCTGCGCGGCGACCGGCTGAGGCTGATCACGCCCCCCGACTCCGGCGGCTCGTTCGGGATCAAGTCGTCGGTGTTCGGCTACGTCGTGCTCGTCGGGCTCGCGTCCCGCAAGCTCGGCGTTCCCGTGAGATGGATCGAGGACCGGCTCGAGCATCTCGCCGCGAGCGCAGCCTCGACCGCGCGGGTGACGGAGATCGAGGCGGGCTTCACGGCCACCGGAGAGCTGATCGCGCTGCGCTACGACGCGATCGAGGACGTCGGCGCATACGTGCGCGCACCGGAGCCCGCGACGTTGTATCGCATGCACGGCTCGCTCTCGGGTGCCTACCGGGTGCGCAACGTGGCCGCGCGCAACCGCGTGGTGCTCACGAACACGATCCCGTCAGGGCTGAACCGCGGCTTCGGCGGCCCGCAGCTCTACTTCGGCCTCGAGCGGACGATGGCGATCGGGGCGCGGCGGCTCGGCCTCGACCCCGTCGAGGTGGCTCGGCGCAACCTCGTGCCGGCCGCGGCCATGCCCTACCGCACGCCCTCGGGCGCCCTCTATGACTCGGGCGACTATGCGGCGTGCCTCGACGAGGCGCTCGAGCTCTCCGGCTACGCGGCGCTGCGGACGCGGGCCGAGGCCGCACGCTCGGACGGACGGCTCGCAGGCGTCGGCATCGCCTGCATCGTGGAGCCCTCGGTCTCGAACATGGGCTACATCACGCTCGCCCAGACGGCGGCCGAGCGAGCGGCGACGCTCCCGAAGTCCGGCAACGCCGAGGGCGCCGCGATCGCGATCGATCCGCTCGGGGGCATCACCGTGCGGCTCGCCACCACCCCGCAGGGTCAGGGACATCGCACCGTCTGCGCGCAGGTGGTGGCAGACGCGCTCGGCTGCGACCCGCAGGACGTGACGGTGATGTCGGAGATGGATACCGCCACGGTCCCATGGACCGTGGCGTCCGGCAACTACTCGTCGCGATTCTCGGGCGTGGGCGTCGGGGCAGTGCAGGCGGCCGCGCTCAAGCTGCGGGCGAAGATCGATGCGATCCGCGCTCATGCCGGCGACGACAACATCACTCTCCGTCGCGTCGCGGGCATGGCCCACTGGAATCCGGAAGGGCTCCCGGAGGGGATGGAGCCGGGGCTGTCGGCGGTCGCGTTCTGGTCGGCTCCGAACCTGGATCCGCCCGACGCGGACGACCGCGTTGCCTCGTCCGCCGCACACGGGATCATCGTCGATGTCTGCGCCGTCGAGGTCGACCCGGCCACCGGTGAGGTGCAGGTGCTGGAGTACGTGACCGTGCACGACGCGGGCATCCTTCTCAATCCTCTCCTCGCCGACGGGCAGGTCCGCGGAGGCTTTGCCCACGGCGTCGCAGCGGCGCTCTTCGAGCGCCATGTCTACGACGAGGCCGGCAACCTGATGACCGCGTCGCTCGTCGACTACCTCGCCCCCACGGCACCGGACATCCCTGCGCTGAAGATCGGCCACCTCTCGTCTCCGTCCCCGTTCACCGCCCTCGGAGCCAAGGGCATCGGCGAGGGCAACACGATGAGCGCGCCGGTGTGCATCGCGAATGCCGTCGCCGATGCGATCGGCTGCGACGACGTCGAACTGCCTCTGACCCCGCCGCGCGTCTGGGAGCTCCTGCAGCGCTCGCGCGCCCGAGGCACCGACTCGACCCGGCCCGCGGGTGGCTCGTGAAGCCCGTCGCATTCGACTACGTGGCCGCCCGCTCGCTCGGAGAGGCGCTCGACGCCCTGGTCGCCGGAGGCGAGGACGCGAAGCCGATCGCCGGTGGGCAGAGCCTCGTTCCCGCTCTGAACATGCGGCTCGTTCGGCCCACGCTGCTGGTCGATCTCAACCGGGCGGGGCTCGACGGCATCGAGCACGGCGAGGGAGTCCTGCGCGTCGGTGCGACAGTGCGGCAAGCGGCGCTCGAGGCCGAGCCGCGCGCACACCCGCTCGTACGGGAGGCGCTTCCGTTCGTCGGCCATTTCGTCACACGCAACCGCGGCACGATCGGCGGCACGGTGGCCCATGCCGACGGCGCTGCCGAGGTCCCTCTCTGCCTCGCCGCGCTCGCCGGCACGATCGTCGTCGAGGGTCCAGGCGGCCGGCGCGAGATCGGTCCGGCCGACTTCTTCGTCACCCACTATCTGACGGCGTTGCAGCCGGGCGAGCTCGTCGTCGAGACTACGTGGCCCGATCCGGCGCCCGGTGAAGGCTGCGCCTTCGAGGAGCTTGCGCTGCGGGCGGGCGACTACGCGCTGTCGATGATCGCCGTCGTGCTACACCGCGACGGGGGAGTGGCGCGTGAGGTCCGCGTCGTCGTTGGAGCGGTGACCGATCGCCCCACGCACCTCGTCGCTGCGGCCGCCGCGCTGGAGGGTGCGCCCGTGACAGCGGCGTCGGCCCAGGCGGCCGGCGAGGTAGCAGCCGCAGCGATCGATCCGCCCGGGTCGATCCACGCGAGCCCGGAGTACCTCCGCCGCCTCACAGCAACGCTCGTGGAGCGCGCCGCGCTGCGCGCCTGGGAGGCTGCGGCGTGACCCTGATCGAGCTGACCGTCAACGCGCGGCGGGTCGTCGCGGACGTGGAGCCTCGGTTGCTCCTGGCCGACTTCCTGCGCCACCGGCTCGGGCTCACGGGCACGCACGTCGGCTGCGAGCACGGCGTCTGCGGCAGCTGCACCGTGCGCGTCGACGGCGTGGCCGTTCGTGCCTGTTGCATGCTCGCCGTGCAGGCGGACGCCGCCGTCGTGGAGACGGTCGAGTCGCTTGCCGGGCCGGAGCACCTGTCGCCTCTGCAAGAAGCGTTCAAGCGGCACCACGCGCTGCAGTGCGGCTTCTGCACACCTGGGATCCTGATCGCCGCGGAGGATCTGCTGTCGCGCGGAACGCCGGAGCGGAGGCAGATCGCGGACATGCTGTCGGGCCACCTGTGCCGCTGCACCGGGTACGAGCCGATCGTCGACGCGATCGAGGAAGCTGCACGTCATCGTGCGGCGAGGCCCGAGCGGCGATGAACCTCGCCCAGTCGCTGCTCGCGGCTTGCGAGCGCCATGCCGAGCGGGAAGCGTTCCCCGGAATCCCGTACGGCGCGTTGCTGCCGCGCGTTCGCCGGATCGCCGGAGGCCTCGGCCTCGAGCCCGGCGAGCGTGTCGCGGTCGTGCTCGACAACCGCCTCGAGACGGTGCTTCTCTACTGGGCTGCGCAGTGGGCCGGCGCGGTCGCCGTGCCGCTGTCGTGGCGGTTGTCGCCCGAAGAGCTCGAGTACTGCATCGGCGACTGCGCGGCGACTCTCGTGATCCGCGACGGGGACGAGCTGGAGGAGGGACCCGAGCACCCGGGCGCGCTCGACCGCGACGAGCGCGAGACGTCGTTGCTGCTCTACACCTCCGGCACCACCGGGAGGCCCAAGGGAGTGCCTCGCTCCCACCGTGCCGATCGTGCGGGTGCGCTGTCGCAGGCGCTCGAGCACGGGTACCGCTCCGGCGAACGGACGCTCGGCGTGATGCCGCTCTATCACACGATGGGTATCCATTCGCTGCTGGCCATGCACCTGATCGGCGGCTGCTACGTGCCGCTCGCCCGATGGGATCCGCGAGCGGGACTGCGGCTGATCGAGGAGCAGCGCATCACATCGCTCTACCTCGCACCCACGCTCTTCCACGACCTCGTCTTCCACGAGGAGCTGCCCGAGCGCGACATCTCGAGCGTGCGTGCCCTCGGCTATGCGGGAGCGGCGATGACCTCGACACTCGTGAAGCGTTGTGCGGCAGAGTTCGCGCCCGAGGTGTTCGTGAATCACTACGGCTCGACCGAGGTGTACACGTTCTCGATCGGCCCGGACCAGCTCGCGAAACCCGGCTGCGCGGGCCGCCCGGCGGTGAACACGCGGATGAAGCTCGAGCCCACGGGTGAGATCTGCGTGCACGTCTCCTCGGACGAGGCGTTCGAGGGGTACTGGAATCGTCCCGACGCCGACGCACAGGCGATTCGGGACGGCTGGTACCACACAGGTGACACCGGCCACCTCGATGACGACGGCGATCTCTGGGTCGACGGCAGGCTCGACGACATGATCGTGTCCGGCGGCGAGAACATCCATCCGCTCGAAGTCGAAAACGTGCTCGCGAGCCATCCGGGCGTCCACGAGGTGGCGGTGATCGGCGCGCCCGACGACCGCTGGGGCCAGCGGGTGCTCGCGATCGTGGTCGGCGACGCGACCGAGGCGGAGCTCGATGCCCATTGCCTCGCCTCGGCCCTCGCACGGTACAAGCGCCCGCGCGAATACCGCTTCGTATCGGCACTGCCGAGGAGCGCAGCAGGGAAGATCCTGCGCAGAGTGCTCAGAGACGAATCCAAGGAGATTGCGTGACCGCATTCGACGGCTTCCGGCTCGACCGCGACGACGAGCGCGGCGTCGCCACGATCACCCTCGACGTGCCCGGCAAGCTCAACCGGGTCTCGATGCTCGCGCGCGACCAGCTCGCGGCGCTGTTCGCCGAGCTCGACCACGACGAAATGGTTCGGTTCGTCGTCCTCACCGGCGCGGGCGGACAGTTCACGGCGGGCGGCGACATCGCGGGCTTCCTCACGCGGTCGCCGTGGGTGGTGTCGCAGCTGGCACACAACGTGGCCGCCCCGGAACGCTGCTCGAAGCCGGTGATCGCCCGGCTCGAGGGGTACGTGTTCGGCGTCGGCCTGGAGCTCGCGCTCGCATGCGACTTCCGCATCGCCGCGGACGACGTGCAGATGGCTCTCCCCGAAGCGACGATCGGGATGATCCCCGGCTCGGGCGGGACGCAACGGCTTGCCCGGCTGGTGGGGCTCGGCCGCGCGAAGGACATCGTCATGCGTGGCCGCCGGGTCGGTGCCGGCGAGGCGCTCGCGATCGGTCTCGTCACGGAGGTCGTGGCCGCCGACGCGCTCGAGGGCGCCGTCGACGCGCTCATCGACGAGATCGCGCGCCATTCACCCCTGGCGCTCGCGATGGCGAAGCGGGTGCTCAACACGGCCTATGACGGGCCGCTCCACCTGGGCCTCGAGCTGGAAGGACTTGCCTACGGCCTGCTGCAGCAGACCCACGACTTCCACGAGGGCGTGCAGGCATTCGTCGAGAAGCGGAAGCCGGAGTTCGACGGCACGTAGAGTTCGCGCTCCTACGAGTTGGCGAACGGCCGCACGGCGCACTCGGGCGCGCCCATGCGGATGGCGATCGCCTCGGCGTCGACAAGCGTCTGCTTGGCGCGATCCATCGTCAACGAATAGCCCTCGGTCTGCTTGAGCTGATAGAGCTTGATGCCCGCCTGCATCTCCATGTAGTAGTACGCCAGGTTCTTGGCGAGCAAGCGCAGCTGTGCCCTTTCGTGAGCTGTCGTCCCGTGCAGGCCGCGCACCGACCTCGCGAGACGCGCGCCGATCGCCGCGGTCGGCGTCATCACGGCGAAGCCCTTCTCCCCGGGCAGGCCGAGCTTCTCGGTGTCGGCGCGCGCCTGGTCGCACAGCTGTGCGAGCTGCTCGACAAGCGCCGACCGCTTCGGCTGGTCCGAGCCGCCGCACCCGCTTGCGACGAGCGCACATGCGATGACGACGATGAGCGCGACCCCTCGCACGCGGGTCAGCTTACCCGCGCTCCCATGCGAGCCCGGCGGCGAGCACCGTCTCGTCGAGCGGAGCGACCAGCTGGAGGTTGCCGATCGCGAGCCCGGCCCAGCCGAGCAGGTTGACCCAGCGCAGGAAGGAGGAGAGCGGCAGCCGCACCTCGCGCTCGTCGACGTCCTCGGGCGGGAGCTCGATCGCGATGCACGGGCTCACATAGAGATCGACCTCGGGCGTGAAGCGCTGCCAGTCGGCGAGCGCCCGGCGCGCCGCCGCGACCCCTTCGGGGGTGACCTGGTGGGCGAGCTCGAGCTTCGTTCGCATGACGTCGCCGTACTCGGCGGCCCGGCTCGGGAAGGTTGCGTCGTGCGACCGCGCGGCCTCGTGCAGGAACAAGGGCCATGGATCGCCGGGAGCATCGGGCACACGTGCCTCCACGACACGGGCTCCGAGCCGCTCGAGATCGGAGACCCACGCTTCGGCGGCATCGCTCGACTCGGTCGTGCGCCCGTCGCCGATGGCGGGAGCCGTGCGCAGCAATCCCACCGTGAGCCCGTCGAGGCGTGGCTCGGGCATCGGCTGCGCCGCCAGCACCGACCAGAAGAGGGCCACGTCCTCGACGGTCCGGCCCATCGGACCGACGGTGTCGAACGACGGGCAGAGCGGGAAGACCCCGGTCGTCGGGACGAGACCGAGTCTCGTCTTCAGTCCGACCGTCTCGCATGCGGCCGAGGGCAGGCGGATGGAGCAGCCGGTGTCGGTGCCGATGCCGAGATCGCAAAGACCGGCTGCGAGCGCGGCGGCGTTCCCGCTCGAGGAGCCCCCGGTCGTCTTGCCAGGATGCGTCGGATTGTGGCACGTGCCGTACCACTGGCTCGCGCCGAGCACGCTCCAGGCGAACTCGGGCAGATGTGCCTTGCCGACGACGACGGCGCCTGCCGCGACAGCCCGATCGACGACGACCGCATTCCGCTCCGGCACGTGGTCGGCATACAGTCGTGACCCGTACGTCGTGCGTATGCCTGCGGTATCGATCAGATCCTTGACGAGCAGCGTGCGCCCGTGGAGCGGCCCGTCGCGGGGTGGTGCCGGCTCGGTGATCGGCGTGATGATCGCGTTCAGGTCGCCGGTCATCTGACGACCGCCACGGCGTCGACCTCGATCGTCGCGCCCGGCACCGCCAGCCCGCGCACCCCGATGAGCGCACCGGCAGCTCGTGCCCGGCCGAACGCGCGCTGCTGCGCCATCTGCACCTGCGGCGCGTCGCGGATGTCGGTCACGTACACGGTCAGCTTGGCGACGTCACCGAACGCGCATCCACCGGCTGCGAGGATCTCTCCGAGGTCGCCGAAGACCCGCCGCGCCTGCGCCCCGACGTCTCCTGGGCCAACGAGCTGTCCCGCGCGATCGACGGGAAGGACACCGGCGACGAAGAGAAGGTCGCCGCTGCGCACCGCATCCGCCGAATGGGAGAGCACGGGGCGCGACTCGAGCTGGATCTCGTGCCGCCCGGTCATCGGGGGACCACCGCGATCGCCTCCACCTCGATCTTCGCGCCGGGGATCACGAGAGCCGAGATCTCGACGAGCGTCGAGGCGGGACGCGTATCGCCGAACACCTCTTGCCGCACCGGGTTGACGAGCGGCCGGTCGTTGACGTCGGTGAGATAGAGCGTCACCTTGACGACGTCCGCGAACGTGCAACCTCCTGCGCCGAGCACCTCCCGCATGTTCTCGAACACGCAGCGCGCCTGGGCGACGACGTCGTTGCCTCCGACGAGCTCGCGCTTCCCGTCCACGGGAACGATGCCGCTGACGAAGAGGAGATCTCCCGCCAGGACGGCATCGGTGAAATGCGAGATCGGCTCGGCCTGGCCTGCGACGCGGATCTCCCGCCGGGCGGTCACTTTCCCGCGAAGTGCGCTTTGAGCGCGTCGAACCCACCCTGGAACACCTCGGACGCGAAAAAGCCGGTCCAGTGCTCCTGCTGGTCACGGTCACAGTCGAAGGTCGTCCACCACTCGACGAAGCTGCCGCCGCCGTCCGTGACGGGCGTGACCCGGATCGTCGAGCAGTAGTTGTCGACGTCGAAGGGCGGTGGATCCTGGAAGTCGTACGTATACGAGCGCTCGAGATCGGAATGAGAAAGGAGCTGCTCGATCACCTTGGCGCCGTCACCGAGCGTGAGCGTGCGGATGGCACCGACCTGGTCGCCGCTCTTTCCGCCCGCGATCTCGCTACTCGCGATGAGGCCGCTGTGCCACGTGGAGAGGCCGTTGAAATCGCGTATCCGCTCCCACACCCGCTCGGCGGGTGCGTCGATCACCGTGCTGGCGTATGACTTGGCCATGCGTCGCTTCCTCCTGTCGGATCACGGCTGACGGCATGAGCCTACGGCCGACGGCGACGTCGCGCCAAGACTGTACTGATCCGCGCAAGCCCCGCACCCGCTCGCGCGGACGCGGGACGCGCAAACATCCCTGAAGGCGCCCGCTTCGCGGTCGCGCGCCTCGTCGCGACGCCGTCGCGCCAAGACACTGCTGATCCGCGCAAGCCCCGCACCCGCTCGCGCGGACGCGGGACGCGCAAACATCCCTGAAGGCGCCCGCTTCGCGGTCGCGCGCCTCGTCGCGACGCCGTCGCGCCAAGACACTGCTGATCCGCGCAAGCCCCGCACCCGCTCGCGCGGACGCGGGACGCGCACAGATCCGTTCTAGGAGGCGGCGACCTTCGCGAACAGGGGCTTGTGCAGCCGGGAAAAGGCCAGGTTGACCTTCTTCTGGTCGCCGTACCACCACAGGACGAGGTTCGCTCCATACTGCTTCTTCGCGAGCCAGAACGTGCTGCCGCCGAGGTAGCGTCCGCTCTCCCAGTAGATGTTGGCGGGGCCGGGAGTGCCGAGCAGGCCGGTGTGGCCGTCCGCGAGCAGCCCCTGGACGTCGTCCGCGAGCGTGCCCGACTCGACGACGTAGAGCGTGAAGCGCCCGTACCTGGCCTGATTCGAGATCGACGGCGAGAGGGACAGCGCCGTGTAGTGGCCGGGGTACGAGTAGCGCTTGTCGACGAGGAGCGTCGAGCCGGTGGCCACCTTGAAGCGCGCAATGACCTGGGAAGCGGTCAGAGCCGTCGCGGCGGACGCCGGCGCCGCGGCTACGGCAAGGGCGACGAGCATCCCCAGCAGAACGAGCAGCGAGCATGAGCGCTTCATGCTCTGATCATGGTCGCGCCCGATCGGGGGAGGAATCCCCTGTTCGAGGGACACTCCTTCCTAGCGTCTGAGCGCGGCCTCGCGGATCTCGCTCAGGGTCTGCCGCGGGGTCAGCGCCTCGGGATCGACGAGCAGCTCGAGCAGCGCGGGCCGGCCGCTGGCGAGCGCCTCCTCGAACGCGGCCGGAAACTCGTCCGTCCGCTCGACGGTCGCCCCGTAAGCGCCGTAGGCCCGGGCGAGCGCGGCGAAGTCGGGATTCACGAGGTCGGTGCCGGAGACACGACCGGGATAGTGCCGCTCCTGATGCATGCGGATCGTTCCGTACATGCCGTTGTTGACGACGAGCGTGACGACGGCGAGGTCGTACTGGACCGCGGTTGCCAGCTCCTGCCCGGTCATGAGGAAGTCCCCGTCGCCCGCGAGCGCGACGACGACGCGCTCGGGATGGACGATCTTCGCGGCCACGGCGGCGGGAACGCCGTACCCCATCGCACCGCTCGTCGGCGCGAGCTGCGTGCGGAAGCGCCGGAACTCGTAGAACCGGTGCGCCCAGACGGTGAAGTTGCCGGCGCCGCTCGCGAGCACGGCTTCGGCGGGCAGGCGCTTGCGCAGGTGCGCCATCACGTCGCCCATGTCCACCGCGCCCGGCAGGCGCCGGTGCTCGAGGTTGCCGAGATACTCCGCGCGGCCCTGCTCGAGCTCTGCACGCCACCGCGAGCCGTCGAGCGCGGGCAGGCGCGACAACGCAACCGCGAACACATCCGCTGCGGCGTTGATCGCGAGCGTCGGCCGGTAGACGCGTCCGAGCTCATCGGGATCGGCATTGACGTGGATCAGCGCCTGGCGCGGGGTCGGCACCTCCAGCAGCGTGTAGCCCGAGGTTGTGATCTCGGCAAGGCGCTCTCCGATCACGAGCAGGACGTCCGCGTCTCGCACTCGCTGGGCAAGCCTCGGGTCCGGGCCGAGCCCTACGTGCCCGACGTACGCGGCCGACGTGTTGTCGACATAGTCCTGGCAGCGCCAACCTGCGGCGACCGGCAAGCCGCTCGCTTCGCACCAGCCGGTCAGCGCGGCGTGCGCATCCGCGCTCCACGGCGCCCCGCCGACGAGCACGAGAGGACGCTCGGCCGCCTCGAGAAGCCCGCGGGCCCGGGCCAGGTCGACATCGGAGGGATGCGCCTGCACGCTGGCATACGGCAGCGCGTCGTCGACGCCGGCCTGCTCGACGAGCATGTCCTCCGGGAGGGCGAGGACGACGGGACCGGGGCGCCCGGACGTGGCGACGTGGAACGCGCGCGACACGAGCTCGGGGATCCGGTCGGCGCTCTCGATCTGCGCCACCCACTTGGCGAGCGGCCCGAACATCTGCCGGTAGTCGATCTCCTGGAAGGCCTCGCGCTCCATCATCTCGCGGCCGACCTGGCCGACGATCAGGATCAGCGGCGTCGAGTCCTGAAAGGCCGTGTGCACACCACCCGACGCGTGCGTCGCGCCCGGCCCGCGCGTGACCATGCAGATGCCGGGCTTGCCGGTGAGCTTGCCGTACGCGTCCGCCATGTTCGCCGCGCCGACCTCGTGCCGGCAGACGACGAACCGGATCGGTGCGTCATGCAGGGCGTCGAGGACGGCCAGGTAGCTTTCGCCGGGCACGCCGAATGCCGTGTCGACGCCGTGCACGACGAGCTGATCGACCAGAATCTGCCCGCCGGGCCTCACCTCGGTGAGAGCGGGTGGTCGAAGAAGACGGTCGGCCGCTGCAGCTTCGGTCTGTCCTCGTCGGCCGGGTCGACGTAGCGGATGGTGCGCTTGCCGGCCCACTCTGCAGGCAGCAGCAGCACGCGGACGAACGCCGTCTCCCCATTGGCGGCAGCGGCGGCGTACACCGGCTCGGGCCCGGACTCGAACCAGGCGCCACCCGGGCCGTAGGTCACGGATGTCCCGCCCGTGCGGATCTCGAGCTCGCCGTGCAGGAGGTAGCGGATGCCGGGCCCGGGATGGGTGTGGGTGTAGGCGACGCCGCCGGGCGGGAAGTCGATGCGATCGCAACGCGCGATCCAGTCGACGGCCGGGTCGAGCTCGACGGCATGGGAAAGGAGCGCGCCGGCTCCCTCCTGCTCGCCGTCCTCGAGCTGCCACACCAGCACATGGGCGTCATCGACAACGGCGCCGACGTGCGCCTCACTGCGCCCGACGTCATACACGATGCGATCGCCGACAGGGGTGTCTTCCGGAGGGGGATACCCCTCCGGATGGCCCCTCCGGCCACCGCCCCCGCCGAACTCGTAGAGCGAGAGCCTCAATGGAAGGTCTGCCCGCCGTCGATCACGATCGTCTGCCCGGTGACGAAGCTCGAGCCGGGGCCCGACAGGTAGACGACGGCGCCGACGACGTCCTCGGGCACCTGGTCGCGCTGGATCGTGCGCGCTGCGACGGAGACGTCCCGCAGCTTCTCGATCACCTCCGGATGCTGCTCGACCCCCGCAGACATCGTGAAGCCTGGTGCGACACAGTTGACGAGCACGCCGTCCTTGCCGACCTCCTTCGCGAGGGCGCGGGTGAAGGCGACGATCGCGCCCTTGCTGGTGACGTAGTGGAGAAGGAACGGGACGCCGCGGAACGGCGTGCCGGAGGAGATGTTGACGATCTTGCCCCCGCCGTGGCCACGCATCACCGGCACCACGGCCCGGCACATGAGGAACATCGAGGCAACGTTGACCTCCATCACCGTCCGCCATTCGTCCAGCGGGATCTCCGTGAACGGTCGCATCTCGAGCGAGGCGTAGAGGCCGGCGTTGTTGACGAGCACGTCAATCGAGCCGCAGCGCTCGACGGTCTCGTCGGCCAGCCGCTGCACGTCCGTCTCGTTCGACACGTCGACGGTGAGACCGACGCCGTTCGGGAAGGCGGCAGCTGCGTCCTCAGCGCCGTTCAGGTCGGCGACGACGATGCGTGCGCCCGCGGCCGAGAGGCCCTCGGCAATCGCGCGGCCGATCCCCTGGGCCGCGCCCGTCACGATCGCAACCTTGCCGTCGAGCTCCCCCACTGCGCTCCTACCGAATCGGCGAGAACGCCGTCGGGGTGAGGATGCGGTTCTGCTGCGTGTGGATGAGCGGCTGGATCTTGCCGAGGAACGCTTTCCAGTCGTCACGCGCCTGAAGCGCGGCACGCCGTTCTTCGCGCTGCGCGAAGCTGTCGTAGCGCCACATGCTCGTGTAGGTGGAGAGTGCGCCGACGTCCGTCGTGAAGGCGCCGAGGAAGCCGCCGAGCACCTCCTGCTGGATCACGATCCCCTCGCCCTCGTACAGCGCGACGAGCTCGCCGAGCTTTCCCGTCGTCACGTGGTAGTCCCGCTGCTCGACGATCACCATTGCTGGATCGGCTCCCCGATGCCGCCGACAGCGAGGTATTTCAGCTCAACCCAGTCGTCGACGCCGTAGCTCGAGCCTTCACGCCCGATGCCCGATTCCTTGACGCCTCCGAACGGCGCCACCTCGGTCGAGATGAAGCCGGTGTTGATGCCGACGATCCCATAGTCCAGAGCCTCCGAGACGCGCCAGGTGCGTCCGAGGTCTCGGGTGTAGATGTACGCAGAGAGGCCGTACGGCGTGTCGTTCGCGATTCGCACGGCGTCGGCCTCCCTCGTGAAGCGGGCAATGCCGGCGACGGGACCGAACGTCTCCTCGCAACTCATTGCCATCTCGGCCGTGACGCCGGTGAGCACGGAGGGCTCGAAGAACTGGCCCTCCAGGCGGCTGCCGCCGAGGCGCAACTCGGCGCCGCGCTCGACCGCGTCGGCGACGTGGCGCTCGACCTTCTCCACCGCAGGCCCGTCGATCAGCGGCCCCACCTGCACGCCTTCGGTGAGCCCGTCGGCCACCTTCAGCCGCGACGCCGCCTCGATGAAGCCCTGCACGAAGTCGTCGTAGATGCCGTCCTGGATCAGAAAGCGGTTCGCCGAGATGCAGGTCTGGCCCGAGTTGCGGAACTTGCACAGCAGCGCCCCCGCGATTGCGTCGGCGAGGTCGGCGTCGTCGAAGACGACGAACGGCGCGTTGCCCCCGAGCTCGAGCGAGACCTTCTTCACCTGGCCGGCGCACTGGGCCATGAGCAGCTTGCCGACCTCGGTCGAGCCGGTGAAGCCGAGCTTGCGCACGATCGGGTTGGAGGTCATCTCACCGCCGATCGCCGGCGCGTCCGCAGCGCCGCCGGTGACGATCGACAACACGCCCGGCGGCACGCCCGCCTCGTGCGCGAGCGCAGCGACTGCGAGCGCCGACAGCGGCGTCTGCTCCGCCGGCTTCAGCACCATCGTGCAGCCCACGGCGAGCGCAGGAGCCGACTTCCTGGTCGGCATGGCGGCAGGGAAGTTCCATGGCGTGATGCCCGCGGTGACGCCGATCGGCTGCTTGAGCACCACGATGCGCCGGTCGGGCAGCGGCTGCGGGATGACCCCGCCGTCGAGCCGTTTGGCCTCCTCGCCGAACCACTCGTAGAACGACGCGGCGTAGCCGATCTCTGCCTTCGCCTCGGCGAGCGGCTTCCCCTGCTCCCGGACGAGCAGCAGTGCGAGATCGTCGCTGCGCTCCATCATCAGGTCGGCGAGCCGCCGCAGGATTTGCGCGCGGTCCTTTGCCGTACGGTTCTTCCAGGCGGGCAGCGCCCGCTGCGCAGCCTCGATCGCCCGCCGCGTCTCGGTCGCTCCCATGCGCGGCACCTCGGCAACCGTCTCTCCTGTCGCGGGATCGAGCACGGGGAACGTCTCGCCGGAGTCCGCGTCGACCCAGATGCCGTCGACGTAAGCCTGTGTCCGGAGCAGATCCGTCTCGAGGGCCGTCATCGCCCGGACGATATCGGGTCCGCTCGCGACCTCGATCGGCACCGATGCGAGTAGCATCCGGCACATGAAGCCGCAGTTCGTCCATTTCGACGACGTTCGCGCGTTCACGCTCATAGAAGGGGTGTCGGGGAGACCGCTCTTCGGCGGCGGCGGCATGATCAATCTGATCGAGTTCGAGCCCGGGGCGACCGTCCCGCCGCACAGCCATCCGCACGAGCAGCTCGGCATCGTGCTGCGCGGCATGCAGGCGCTCGTCGTCGGCGGCGAGGTGCACGAGCTCGGCCCGATGGAGGGCTACGTGCTGCCGGGCGATGTCGAGCACTCGGCGTACTGCGGGCCGGAAGGGGCGACGGTGATCGACATCTTCACGCCCGTCCGCGAGGACTACCGCGAGCGCTGGGACGGCGAGGCGGAACCAGGCGACTGACCGTCCCGGCGCAGCCTCTGCGCGAGTGGTACGAGCGCACGCCACACTATGGTCGTGAGCCAGACCATCGAAGCGCCCCTGAGGACGGAGCAGACACGACCCGACGACGAGCGCCAGGACGACCCGCCGTGGATCGTGATCGTCTGGAACGATCCGATCAACCTCATGAGCTACGTCACGTATGTCCTGCGCAAGCTGTTCGGCTACTCGGAGGCCGAGGCGACGAAGCTCATGCTGCAGGTGCACAACGACGGCAAGGCCGTCGTCTCGTCGGGGACGAAGGAGAAAGCCGAGTTCGACGTCGCGCGACTGCACGGGCACGGTCTCTGGGCGACCCTACGGCAGGACGCGTGAGCGACAGGCGCATCGAGCGCGTCCGCGGCGGTGGCTACCGGTTGCAGCTGTCGCCCGGCGAACGGGAGCTCCTGCGTTCGCTCCCGGAACAGCTCCGCGAGCTTCTGCGCACCGACGACCCGAGCCTCGAGCGGCTGTTTCCACGAGCCTATGAAGACGATCAGCGCGACGACGAGTTCCGCAAGCTCACCCAGCGGGAGTTGCGCGAGGGAGCGCTGAGAGCACTGCGGATCGTCGAGAAGACGGTCGACGAAACGCGGCTGGACGAGGCCCAGCTGGAGGCGTGGCTGCACGCGCTCGAGAGCCTCCGGCTCGTGCTCGGCACGCAGCTCGACGTCACCGAGGAGATGTTCGCAGACGACCTCGACCCGTCAGACCCGCGTCTCCCTCAGCTGGAGCTGTACGGATACCTGAGCTGGCTGCAGGAGCAGGCGGTCGCAGCGCTGGCGGCGGGCCTCCCCTAGGGGCCTGCGGCCGCGACGCGGACGCTTTCAGGGATCGCAGAAGAGTCAGGCCTCCACAAGCACGCGCCCCGCCGCTCCTGCGAGGCTCGCTTGCACGGCAGCGTCGATCTCGTCGAGCGGGAACACGGGCCCGATCAGCGAGCCCAGCTCGAGCCGGCCGGCCGCGACGTGCTCGAGGAGGAGCGGCAGCGCCACGGCGGGGTCCTCGGAGCCGTACATCGTCCCGGTGAGAAGCTTCTCGCGCCGGAGGAACTCGGCCGGATCCAGGTCGAGCCGAAGACCGGTGGCAGGGAGGCCGACCATCACGGTCGTGCCGCCGCTGCGGGTGCGGCGGAGCGCGAGGGCACTGGTCGACGGGTCGCCGACCGCGTCGAACCCGTAGTCGGCACCCTCGGGCGCCACATCCCTCATCAGCTCGGCGAGATCGTCCGGATGCACCGCGTGCGTCGCTCCGAGCCTGAGCGTCTGCTGCCTGCGCCCTTCGACGGGGTCGACCACGACGACGAGCTCCGCCCCGGCGATCCGGGCTCCCTGCACGACGAACTGCCCGACACCCCCGGCGCCGATCACCAGCGCGCTCGAGCCGGGGGTCATGCGCGCCGCGAAGAGCGCCGACCCCACGCCGGTGAGCGCGGCGCATCCGAGCAGCGCTGCCTCCCGCAAGGGAATGGCCCCTCCCGTCGGGAGCGCCACCTTCGAGTTGACGACGACACGCTCGGCCCACGCACCCGTCGCGGTTCCGCGATAGACCGTCTCGCCGTCCAGGGACAGCCCCGTCGTGCCGTCCACGAGCGTCCCGTTGCCGATCGCCCGATGGAGCGGCACACAGGCGGCGGGCCGTCCGCGCGCGCAGTCCGCACAGTCCCCGCACGACGGAGCCCACGAGAGCACGACCTCGTCCCCCACCGCGACCGAATCGACCGCGTCGCCGACGTGCTCGACGACGCCGGCGCCTTCGTGCCCGAGCACCATCGGAACCGGGCGCTGCCACTCGCCCCTGATCTGGTGCAGGTCGGTCCCGCAGACGCCTGCGGCGGCGATGCGCACGACGACCTCGTCCGCTCCCGGGTCGGCAAGGTCCAGCTCAACGACCTCGAGCGGCTCGCCGACGGCCCGAAACAGCCCTGCCCGTGCGGTGAGGCCGGTCATCGGCGGGCGGGCGCCAAGGCCTGCAGCGCCGCCGGCGCCTTGTGACACTGTGTCACAAGGCGCTCCGCCGCCGGGCTCACGCTAGGCGCCGATCGCGGCCTTCACCGCCGCGCAACTCGTCACCGTGGAGACGTTCTGCAGTGCGTAGTTGATGGAGGCGTTGTGCCAGTCGGCATTCATTGTCGAACAGCCGTCCTCGGGCACGACCATGACGTAGCCCTTGTCGGCCCCCGTACGAGCCGTGTGCTCGATCGACATGTTCGTCCAGGCTCCCGAGACGATCACCGTGTCGCGACCGAGACCGGCGAGCAGGTTCTCGAGCCGGGTGCCCTGCCAGGCACTCATCCGCATCTTCTCGACGATCAGATCGCCGTCCTGCGGCTCGAGCCCGGCGGCCGGTTCGGCACCCCAGGTCCCGCGCACGAGAGCTCCGCCCGAAACGCCCTCGAACAGCGGGGCGTTCAGCTTCAGGCCGGGGGCGCCTGGCTCGACGATGTACCAGACATGGAGCACCGGGACACCCTTCGACCGGCACGCCGCGGCAAGATCGGCCACGTTCGCGACGACGTTCTGGTCCTTCGCATGCTGCGGCGAGCCCGTCTCGGCAAATGCACCGCCGTCGATCATCACGTCGTTCTGCAGGTCCTGAACGAGCAGCGCACAACGCGCCGGATCCAGGGTCAGCTCATCGCTCATTCGGTGGATCTCCTTTCCTCTAGCGCATGTACGGTTCGCGGCGCGGACCTACCGTGGTGCTGATCGTGTAGACGGACGTGCAGGACGGGATGAACAACGTGTGCCAGTCCGGCCCACCCCAGGTGTGATTGCCGACGTTCTCGGGCACCTCGATCGTTCCCAGGTGCTCGCCCTCGGGCGAGATCACCCAGACACCGCCGGGGCCGGTGACCCAGACGTTGCCGTGCTCGTCGACCTTCATCCCATCCGGGATGCCCTCCTCGATCACGCCCGTGCCGACGCCTTCGAAGAACATGCGCACGTTGGCCAGCGTGCCGTCGGCGTTGACGTCGAACACCTTGATGTGCGCGCGGGGCGTGTCGTTGACGTACAGCAACGACTCGTCGGGCGAGAAGCAGAGGCCGTTCGGCATCTCGAACTCGTCCTCGGCAGCGGCGAGGTCGAGCTCGTCCTGGCCGCCGCCGGGAGGGATGCGGAATACGCCCTGCCAGCCGAGCTCGCGCGCGCGCTCGACGCCGAAGCCGGGGAAGCGGCCGTACCAGGGGTCGGTGAAGTAGATCGTCCCGTCGGTGCGCACCGTGACGTCGTTGGGGCTGTTCAGGTACTTGCCCTGCCAGTGGTAGGCCAGGAGCTCACGGACGCCGTCGGCCCGCTCGCGTACGAGCGAGCTCGACACGTGCTCGCACACGAGCAGGTTGAGATCGGCATCGAGGGTCATGCCGTTGCACTTGAACGACGGGTTGCGCACCTCCGTCACGGTGCCGTCGAGCGTGACCTTGCGGCGAATGTCCGCAGGCATGTCGGAGAAGTAGAGGACCTGCTCCGTCGGGTGCCAGATCGGCCCCTCGGTGAACGTGAATCCGGTCGCGAGCTGCTCGACCCCGGAGCCCTCCTCGACGAGGTCAAAGATCGCGCGTGACTTCGCGTCGATACCCGGCACTGGTTCTCCCCTTTCGTGACGCGGCGGTGTCGCGGCGAACCTACCACGGCGCCAAGCCCGCTCGCGATACCCTGCGGCTGTGCCGTCACGCTCCGACACCGTCGTCTTCATTCCCGCCTGGAACGAGGAAGCGAGTCTGCCCGCGGTGCTCGGCGAGCTCCGGCTCGAGCTGCCCGGAGCAGACGTTCTCGTGATCGACGACGGATCGACGGACGCGACCGCCGACGTCGCCCGCGCTCATGGCGCCGACGTGCTCTCGTTCGGGATGAACCGCGGCCTGCGCGCGGGCATCGCCGCCGGGTACGGCGAGGCCGCCGCCCGGGGGTATGCGTTCTGCGGGCGTGTCGACGCCGACGGCCAGCACCCGGTGGCCGAGCTCGGGCGCCTGCTCGAGCTCGTCCGCAGCGGCAGCTGCGATGCCGCCGTCGGGTCGCGCTTCGCCGCCGGTGAGGGCTATGCCAGCGACCGCTACGCGCCGAGCCGCTCGCGGCGCTTCGGCATCGGGCTGCTGCAGAAGGCGATGCACGTTCGCCTCGGCCGGCCGTTCCACGACCCCACATCCGGCATGGCCGCCGTGAACGCCAAGGCGATGACCGTGATGGCCGAGCCGTACGTCAGCGGTGCACCGGAGGTCGAGGCGCTGATGCGCCTGCACCGGGCGGGGCTGCGCGTCGAAGAGGTCGCCGTGGACATGCGCGAGCGCTCGAGCGGCGAGTCGAAGCTGCGCGGCAAGAAGGCGGTCAAGCTCGTGCTCACCGTCGTCGCGACCTTGGTCTTCTTCCGCTGGCTGCGGCGCAGGGGCTCCTGAGCCGCCGGCGTCTCGGGACCGCGGGACGGCTGGTCGCCGTGCTCGGCTACAGCGACGGGGGTATCGGCAGGCTGCATCCGATCTGCCTGGCACGTCTCGGCCGGGCGGCAGAGCTGGCGACGCAGGACGACGTCGTCGTGTTGTCGGGCTGGGCGCGCGTGGCGGGCACGAGCTCGGAAGCGGCGCTGATGGAGGCCGCCTGGATGGGCTCTTCGGCGCGGCTGATCCGCGATGAGGGCGCGAGGCACACGGCCGAGAACGCAGCCCATGCAGTCTGGATCGCGCGCTCCTTCGGCGTGCGCGAGGTCGTCGTCGTGACGTCACGCTGGCATGCACCGCGCGCGCGAACGGCGTTCCGGTGGCTGCTGCGCGGCAGCGGCGTGAGCGTCGTTGCCGCCGCCCCGACGGAGCCGCGCAACGTCCGTGCCGCTCTGCGTGAGCTCGCCGTCTGGCCGCTCCTTCCTGCACAGTTGTGGGCGGCGCGGTCAAAGTCTTGGAGGCGGCCGGCGCTGGACTGAAACACAAAGCCGCGGCCGCGAAGCGGACGCCTTCAGGGATCTTCGCGCGCCCCGGATCCGCGCGAGCGGATCCGGGCCTTGCGCAGGCTATGACGTCTCCCCCGGTCTGAAAAGCAAACCCGCGGCCGCGAAGCGGACGCCTTCAGGGATCTTCGCGCGCCCCGGATCCGCGCGAGCGAATCCGGGGCTTGCGCCGACTATGAGTTCTCTCCGATCTGAAAAACAAACCCGCGGCCGCGAAGCGGACGCCTTCAGGGATCTTCGCGCGTCCCGGATCCGCGCGAGCGGATCCGGGGCTTGCGCCGACTATGAGTTCTCTCCGATCTGAAAAACAAACCCGCGGCCGCGAAGCGGACGCCTTCAGGGATCTTCGCGCGTCCCGGATCCGCGCGAGCGAATCCGGGGCTTGCGCCGACTAGCCGGGGCTTGCGCAAGCTAGGACGTCTCGGCGTGGATGCGCTGCTTGGCGTCGCGCAAGGTCCCTCCGCCGCGGCCCGCCCGCGTTGCGAGAATCTCGGCCAGGATCGAGAGCGCCGTTTCGGCCTGGGTGTCGGCGCCGATGTCGAGGCCGCAAGGGCCGGCGATCCGGTCGATCTGCTCCGCAGCCACGCCCGCTGCGAGCAGCCGCTCACGACGCCGCTCCTGGTTGCGGCGGGAGCCGAGCGCGCCGATGTAGAACGCCTCCGTCTCCAGAGCGCTGATCAAGGCCGGCTCGTCGAACTTGTCGTCGTGTGTGAGAACCACGATCGCCGTCTGGTGATCCGGGGCGACCTCGGCGATAGCCTCCTCGGGCCACTCCGCAATCAGCTGGTCGGCCGAGGGGATGCGCTCGCGTGTCAGGAAGGTCGCCCGCGCATCGCCGACGATCGCCGTCCAGCCGAGCAGCTTCGCCCCCTTGCACAGTGCCTCCGCTGTATCGACGGCGCCGTACACGAACAGGCGCGGTGGCGGTCCGTACCACTCGGCGAACACCCTCGTCCCGTCGTCCAGCGTGACCAGCGTGTTGCGCCCGCGGCGCACGATCTCGTCGAATTGGCCGAAGGCCTCCTCGGGCACGCCGCCGCCGAGCGTCTCGCCCGACTCGAGCACGAGCAGCTTGGCGCCGGCCGCCTCGCCCTCGACGACCGTGAACAGCACGCCTCGGTCGCCGGCGGCCTGCAGCTCCGCAAGACGGGCAACGAGGCTCACTCGACGGGCTCCACGAACACGTCGATCTCGCCGCCACACGGAAGTCCCACACTCCATGCCATGTCGTCCGTGATGCCGTAATGGAGCAGCTTCGACTCGCCCGACCGCATCACTTCCATCGCGTTCTCGAACACATCGCTCTCGACGCACCCGCCCGACACGGAGCCGCACATCTTCCCCGATTCGGAGACTGCGAGGCTCGTGCCGACGGGTCTCGGCGCCGACCGGCGCGTGGCGACGACGGTGGCGACGACGACCTTCTCGCCGGCTTCGCGCCAGCGCTCGACCTCGTCCAGGATCTCTTTCATGCTGCGTGTCTCCTCTCGATGCCTGCGAGCACGGCCGCCAACTCCTCAAGGCTTCGCAGATTATGTCCGGGCAGGAAGCGGTCGATGTACGGCAGCGCCGCGCGCATGCCTCCGGCCAGCGGCTGGTACTCGGGATTCCCCTTCAGCGGATTGACCCACACGACGGCGTACGCGGCACGCGCGAGCCGCGCCATCTCGCGCCCGACGAGGTCCGGATCCTGCCGCTCCCAGCCGTCGGACACGATCACGATCACGGCCCCCCGCGAGAGCGCCCGCTTGCCGTAGAGGTCGTTGAACTCCTTCAGTGAGGCGCCGATGCGGGTGCCGCTGCCCCAGTCGGTCACGGCCTCGGTGCACTTCTCGAGTGCCGACTCGGGATCGCGCGTTCCGAGCTCCGGCGTCAGCCGCGAGAGGCGCGTGCCGAACGCGAAGGCCTCGACTCCGGGCCCCGAGCCGACGGCGGCGTGCAGGAACAGCACGAGCGCGCGCGCGTACGCGTCCATCGAGCCCGAGACGTCGCAGAGGACGACGAGCTTCCGTGCGATCTGCTTGCGCGCGCGGATCGGCCGGTCCACGGGGTCGCCGCCGGTGCGCAGCGACTGGCGAATGAGCCGGCGCATGTCCAGCCGGTCGCCACGCGGGTCGGCGCGGCGGCGACGTGACGCTCGCAGCGGGCGCTGCTCGGCGATGGCGGCGATCAGCCGCTTGACGCGGCGATATTCGTCCGGGGTCATCTCCGCAAAGTCCTTCTCGCGCAGGAGCTCCTGTCCGGATGCACCGAGCTCGAGCGGATCGCCCGGCTCGTCGTCCTGCTCGCTGTCGTCGCGCGCCTTGTCGACGAGCGAGTCGCCGGCGACCTGCTGGGCCGTGGGACTCGGGGCCGTGCGCAGGGGCGCGAGCACCGGAGCGCGCAGAAACCAGGCGTTGAAGGCGCGATCGAACAACTCGAGCTCGTCGTGGCGCGAGACGAGGGTCTGCCGCAGTGCGAAGTAGACGTCGTCCTGCCGTTCGAGGTCGACGGAGTCGAGGCCGCGCAACGCGTCGGCGACTCGCCCAGGCCCCACCTCGAGCCCGACCTCGCGCAGGACGCGGCCGAAGGTGACCACGTGGCGAACGACTGCGTCTGCCATCCGGCTCCTAGCGCGCCGAGGCAGCGCGCGCGGTGTCAACGAGCTGCGCGAGCGTCTCGTCGCGCACCGCTTCGATGTCCTCGCGGTACTTCAGGATCGAGCCGAGAGTCTGCTCGACGACGCCGGCGTCGATCTCCTGGCGGCCGAGCGCGTTCAGCGCCATCGCCCAGTCGATCGTCTCCGCCACCCCCGGAGGCTTCGCCAAGTCGAGGTGCCGGAGCTCGCGCACGAACGCAGCAGCCTCCGTGGCGAGCCGCTCGGAGATGCCCGGAATGCGGATCTTGACGATCTCGATCTCGCGCTCGATCGAAGGATGGCCGATCCAGTGGAAGAGAGCGCGCCGCTTGAGAGCGTCGTGCAGCTCGCGGGTGCGGTTCGACGTGAGGATCACGGCGGGGCGCCGGCGGGCGCGGATCGTGCCGAGCTCGGGGATCGTGATCTGGAAGTCGGAGAGCACCTCGAGCAGGAATGCCTCGAACTCCTCGTCGGCGCGATCGATCTCGTCGATCAGCAGCACAACCGGCTCGTCGGTGTCGATCGCCTCGAGCAGCGGGCGGCGGATGAGGAATTCGGGGCCGAACAGCTCGTCCTCGGAGACTGTTCCCTCCTGCGCAGCACGGATATGGAGCAGCTGGCGGGGGTAGTTCCACTCGTAGACGGCGTGCGCGACGTCCAGGCCCTCGTAGCACTGCAGCCGAATCAGCCGCGATCCGGTGGCAACGGCGAGTGACTTCGCCGCCTCGGTCTTGCCGACGCCCGCCTCACCCTCGAGCAGGAGCGGCTTCTCGAGCGCGAGCGACAGGAACAACGCAGTCGACAGCCCGCGGTCGGGAAGGTAGTCGGCCGCCTGCAGCGCGACTTCGAGCTCGTCGATCGTGCGGAAGGTGCTCATGATGTGAGGGTAGTCGACGCACCCGACCCCGCGGGGCCGCGACAGGCCGTGGGAGACGCGATCTCGCCGCGCCCGGCGCCTGCATTGACGGAGCCGGGCAGGGCGCATAGCGTGCTATTCCGACTGAGGGGTCGCGAACGCTAGAAGAGGAGTCTTCCATGGCGTACGAGATCAAGATGCTCGACCTGATCGACATCGAGCTCGAGTCGAGCTTCCTCGTGCTCGCGCGCAACATGGGAATCCGCACGAGGGTGAAGACGTGGGGCTTTCTGATCCTCGGTCCGGACACCGAGCCGATCCTCGTCGACACCGGCGCGAGCCACCCCGAGATCATGGAGACGCTCGGGATGACCGGGACCGTGACGAAGGAGATGACGCTGCGCCGCCAGCTCACGAAGCACGGGGTCAAGATCAACGAAGTGCGCTGGATTCTGCACACGCACCATCACATCGACCATGCCGGCCAGGACAGCCAGTTCTCCATGCGTCAGACCGTCGTTACGAACCGGCGCGAGCTCGAGTACTCGGCATCGGGGATCCAGGGTGGACAGTACCCGGCCGAGTATGTGAAGCACCACATCGACCGCCTGCACAAGCCCGGCGCGATGCGGCTGCTCGACCTCGAGCTGTCCGGCCCCGACGAGATCGCACCCGGCATCGTCTGCGAGTCAGCCGGCGGCCACACGGAAGGCTCGATGAACATCCTCGTCGAGACGGCCGAGGGAACCGCCTGCATCTGCGGCGACGTTATCTACGACATCCAGAACCAGCTGATCGACCCGATCTACCAGGTCCTCGACTACGAGCCGCAGTCGACCGGGAACCAGGGCACATCGAAGCGTCAGGAGCGCGCGGCGATCAAGAAGGCGCTCAATAGCGGCACCTTCCTCTTGCCGATCCACGACTACCCGGCCCGCGTCGAGCACGGACGGGTCGTGTCGCGGCTCGTAGGCGACTCCGTGCCCGGGCCCGAGCTCGCCGTCGAGCACCGAACGACCGGCGAGACGGGGAAGATGGGCCTCGGTCGGGAAGAGTTCTCGCTCCCTCCCTCTCCGTGACGCGTACGACGCGAACCGCGTCGCTCTGATCGAATAGCCTCGGTTCGGTGACGACGACCCCCCATCTGGAGCCGCCCGGCGGCGGCGCGGGCGAGGGTCCTGCGGGGTCGATCACGTACCTCGAAGCGATCCGCTCGGCACTTCAGGACGCAATGCGCGACGACGAGCGCGTGTTCCTGCTCGGGGAGGATATCGGCGTCCTCGGTGGTGCCTTCGGCGTCACATCGGGCCTGATCGAGGAGTTCGGCGAGAGCAGGGTGATGGACACCCCGATCGCGGAGGAGGGCTTCGTCGGCGCAGCGATCGGTGCCGCGTGGATGGGCGAGCGGCCGGTCGTCGAGCTGCAGTTTGCAGACTTCGTCTCCTGTCCGTTCGACGCGATCGTGACCGTGGCCGCGAAGACGCACTGGCGCTCCGGGCAGCCGATCCCGATCGTGATTCGCTGCCCGACCGGCGGCGGGGTGCGCGGCGGCCCGTTTCATGCGAGCTCTCCCGAAGGCTGGTTCGTCGGCACGGCGGGGCTCAAGGTGGTCTGCCCGGGCACCGTCGAGGACGCATACGGGCTCCTCCGAGCCGCCATCGAGGACCCTGACCCGGTCCTGTTCTTCGAGCACAAGCGGCTCTATCGCACGCTGCGCGCAGCAGCCCCGCCCCCGACGCACAGGACGCCGATCGGCCCGGCTCACGTGGCCCGAGCGGGAACCGACGTGACGGTCGTTACCTACGGCTCGGGCGTGACGACCGCGCTCGCTGCGGCCGAGCGCGTGGACGGCGAGGTCGAGGTCCTCGACCTCAGAACCGTGTGGCCATTCGACAGCGGCGCCGTGCTGGCGTCGGTCGAGAAGACGTCGCGGGTGCTCGTGCTGCAGGAAGCGGCACGCTCGACGGGTGCCGCCGGCCTCGTGCTCTCGCTGATCGCGCAGGAGGGGTTCGAGCTCCTTGATGCGCCACCGGCCCTGCACGCGCCCGCCGATACGCCGGTGCCCTTCGCGCCCGCGCTCGAGGACGCGTATCTGCCGTCGGTCGACTCGACGGCCCAGCACCTGGAGGCGCTCCTTGCCTATTGAGCCCTGTGCAGAGTTGCCGGGCATCGGCCGTCGCGAGCGGCTCGGGTTGTTTCACCTGATGCTGCTGCAGCGGCTGTTCGAGGAGCGTGTGCTGGCGCTGTACCGCCAGGGACGCGTGCCCGGGTCGGTGTATTCGGGTCGGGGGCAGGAGGCAGTCGCCGCCGGCGCCGGCCTGGCGCTCGCCCCGGCGGATGTCGTCGCCCCGCTGAACCGCGAGCTGGCGTGTCATTTCGCGCGCGGCGTCACCGCCGCCGACGCGTTCCGGAACTTCCTGGGGAAGGGCACGGGGCCGACACGCGGTCGTGACGGAAACATGCACTTCGGCGCTCCGCGGGACGGTGTCTTCCCGCTCGTGTCGATGCTCGGCGATCTCGTTCCCGTCGTCGTCGGCGCCGGGCTCGCGTTCAAGAGGCGCGGTGAGCCGAGGGTGGCGCTGACATTCCTCGGCGAGGGCGGCTTCTCGGTCGGCGATACGCACGAGGGCCTGAACCTCGCCGGTCTGTGGCAGGTGCCGGTCGTGCTCGTGATCCAGTCCAACCGGTACTCCTACTCGACGCCCGTGTCGCGACAGATGGTCAACACGAACATCGCCCAACGCGTGTACGGCGGGTGGTCGATTCCGGCGGAGCGCGTCGACGGGACCGACGCCCTCGCGGTTCTCGACGCGGTGCGGGCGGCGGTGGAACGGGCGCGGAGCGGCAACGGCCCGCAGGCGATCGAAGCGCTGTCGGTGCGCATGCAGGGGCACGCCGCACACGACGACGCGCGCTATGTCCCTGCCGGAACGCGAGAGGAGTTCGCCGAGCGCTTCGACCCGGTCGAGCGGCTCGCCGCCAGGCTGGCGCTCGACGGGGTCGACGATGACGAGATCGACGCGTCGCGAGCGGGCGCCGCTGCCGACGTCGCTGCCGGCCTTGCCGAAGCGGAGGCAGCACCTGAGCCGGATCCGGCCGAGACCGAGCAGGGCGTGTACGCAGAGCCACCGTTCCCGTAGGCGCATCGTCGCGATTCCCGGTGTAACCGATAATCGATTCTTGTCTTCCCCTGTCCTCGCGCGGCGGATTAGACTCGGCGCAGCGACGGGTCTGAACTCGATTTGAAGGGTGGTCCATGTCAGCAGCTCCTGAAGTCCTGATCCCTTCGTCACCGGCCGACGCAGCAGCCCTGTTCGGGGACGGATCGGGCATCACGGTCGTCGCGGGCGGCACTGTCGTCCTGCCGGACATCGGCTACGGACGCCTCAACCCCGATCGTGTGCTCATGCTCTCGGGTGCAGGCCTCGACACCCACTCCGTGGCGGGAGGCACCGTCACGCTCGGCGCCGCGCTTCCGATCAGCGCGCTCGCCGACCTCGCCGGCACGGTGCGTGCGCTCGCCGCCTGTGCGCTGAATCTCGCGGACTACGAGATCCGCGGCCAGGGGACGGTCGGCGGCAACCTCTGCGTCACACCTGGCACTGACGCTCCGCGCGGTGACCTGCAAGGGCCGTTGCTCGCGCTGGACGCCACGGTGCGCTCCACCGGAGCGGGCGGCGAGCGCACCGACCCGGTCGAGGACTTCCTCGGCGACCACGCCGGGCGCCTCGCGCTCGACGTCAGCTTCGCGGTCCCGGCAGCATCGGCCTTCGCGTCGCTCGACTACCCCCACACCCACGAGTACACCGTGCTCGCGGTGACGGGCGTTCGCGCGAGCGACGGTGCCCTCCGGCTCGCGGCGACGGGCCTCGCAGGCACCGCCTCCCGGCTGCGCGCCGCCGAAGCCGCCGCCCAGGATCCGGTAGCCGCGGGCGCGGCCGCGGTCGGCGATGTCGCGTTCGCCGACGACGCACTGGCATCTGCGTGGTATCGGGCCAAGACCCTGCCGGTGCTCGTCCGGCGTGTCCTCGCCGAGCTCGAGGAGTCCGCATGAACCTCACCGTCAACGGGGTCGAGCACGAGATCGACAGCGGTCCGCTGACGACCTTGCTCGACGTGCTCCGCGAGGAGCTCCGCATCACGAGCCCGAAGGCCGGCTGCGAGCAGGGCGGCTGCGGCGCGTGCACCGTGGTCGTCGACGGGGAGCCACGCCGCTCGTGCCTGACCGCAGTGGCTTCGATCGACGGAGCGGCGATCACGACGGTCGAAGGCCTCGGCACGCCCGAGCAGCTGGCGCCCATGCAGCAGGCGTTCACGCACCACTACGCCGCGCAGTGCGGCTTCTGCACGTCGGGGATGATGTTGGCCGCACAGGCTTACATCGACCGCGGCGGCACCGGCGACCGTGAGGCGATCCAGGAGGCGCTCGGCGGCCACGTGTGCCGCTGCACCGGCTACGTCAAGATCATCGACGCGGTCGCCGCCGTTGCGCGCGGCGACTCGTTCGACATGACCGTGACCGCCGAAGGTACCGCGATGACGAACCTTGGAGGTGTGGCATGAAGGCGGTCGGCGCACGCGTTCCCCGCTACGACGGCATCGCCCACGTGACCGGGCGCACGATCTTCGTCGACGACGTGCAGGTTCCGGGCACGCTCTGGGTGAAGGCGTTTCGCTCGCCGGTGCACAGCGCGACGCTGAAGAACCTCGACACGAGCAAGGCCGAGGCAATGAAGGGCGTGCACGTCGTCACCTGGGAGGACGTGCCTCTACTCGAGTACGGGCACCTGTCCGCGCTCGGGATCCCGGCCGACGAGCCGCTGCTCGCCAAGGACGAGGTGCGCTACAAGGGGCAGCCGATCGCGGTCGTGGCGGCACCCTCGGAGGATCTCGCGATGACTGCCGTCGAGGCGATCACCGCCGACTTCGAGGAGCGCCCCGCATTGTTCGACATCCGCAAGGCGTTCGACACCGACGCTCCCAAGATCCACCAGTGGGGCAACTGGTACCCCCACTTCGAGAACGAGATGGACCGCCGTCAGATCCGCAAGGGCAGCATCGACGAGGCGTTCGACAAGGCGGACCTGATCGTGCAAGGCGTCTACCGCCCGGCTGCGATCGAGCACGTGCCGCTCGAGACGCAGGTCTGCCAGGTCGTGCCGGAGGCGAACGGCAGGCTCACCATCTACTCGTGCACACAGGCGCTCTACTTCTCGATGGGCGTCGTCGCCGCGCACCTGCAGGTTCCGCTCAACAAGCTCAAGGTCGTCGGTGGCACGGTCGGCGGCGGCTTCGGCGGCAAGGTCGACACGGCGACCGAGACGATGTGCGCACTGCTGGCGCAGAAGTCCGGCAAGGCGGTCAAGTGGCGCTGGACGCGCGAGGAGGAGTTCCTCTGCTCGTCGACACGGGCTCCGTGGCACATCGAGATCGCGGATGCGGTCACGAAGGACGGCTGGATCCTCGGTCGCAAGATGCTCACGCTCCACGACTCCGGGGCGTACGCGCGGTTCTCCCCGTACGGCCTCACCAAGCACAGCTTCCACCACACCGGTGCCTACTCGATCCCGAATCTCGAGTTCAACGGCTACGTCGTCTTCACCAACCGCACGCCGACGACTGCCATGCGCGGCTTCGGCGTCACGTCGGTCTCCTTCGCCACCGAGACGCACCTGAGCCGCATCGCGCTGGAGCTCGACGTGGACCCATACGAGCTGCGCCTGAAGAACGCGAATCGGATCGGCGACACGTCGCCGAACCAGATCGCGTACACCGACCCGTCCACCGTGCCGACGATCCTCGCGATCGCCGACGCGGTCGGGCACGACCTCACGCCCGAATACAAGGCGATGACGCGCGACAAGCGCCAGGGCGACCTGCTCCCCGAGCACCTCGTCGCCCAGCTCGGAAACCCGGAGGCTCACTGATGCCCAAGCACACCGGCCGCGGGTTCGCGGCGATCGAGTACCCGACAGGCATGAACCAGAACGGCGACCCGTCGCAGGCGTGGATCAAGGTCAAGCCGGACGGGCGCATCGACGTGTTCGCGGGCACCTCCGACATCGGCAACGGATCGAAGACGATCCAGTCGCAGATCGTGGCGGAGACGATCGGTGTGCCCTACGAGTGGGTCACATACGACAACTCGAACACGGACTCGTCGCCGGTCTGCACCGGCACGTTCGCATCACGGGCGACGTTCGTCGCGGGCAAGGCGGTGGAGAAGGCGGCCGAGAACGCGCGCCAGAAGATCCTCGAGATCGCCGGCAAGGAGCTCGAGATCGATCCGGCGGACCTCGAGATCATCGACGGCGAGGTCATCGCCAAGGGTGCGCCGCAGAAGAAGATCTCCGTACCGGATGTCGCCGCTGCCGCGACCTGGGGATACGGGGAGCTGATCACCGGTACCGGCGCACAGCTGAAGCCCTACGCGACGATCGTCGAGCCGGAGACCGGGAAGGTCGACCTGCCGCCGCACTCGGCGATCTCCTATGCATCCTGTGCCGCCGAGGTGGAGGTCGAAGACGAGACGGGCGTGGTCACGGTCACGCGGCTGTGGCAGTGCTACGACGTCGGCAAGTCGATCAATCCGACCCTCGTGGAGGGCCAAATCGAGGGCGGTGCGATTCAGGGGCTCGGGCTCGGCGTCCTCGAGAACTGCTACCCGTACTACCCGTCGGCGGAGCACCGCGGCGGCCAGTTCGGCTCCTACTTGACGCCCGGCATGGAAGACATGCCGCAAATCGACACCATCATCATCGAGAACCCGTCTGCGGACGGCCCGTACGGAGCCAAGGGGATCGGTGAGATGGCGAACAACGCGCAGCCGCCGGCGATCGCAGCCGCCGTGTACGACGCCGTCGGCGTGTGGGTCACCGAGCTCCCTATCACGCCGGAGAAGGTTCTTCGGGCACTCGACGCGAAGGCTGGGGGCACGGGGGATCCCAGGCGCACCGGGAAGACGGTCGTCTACGACACGGAGCTGTCCGTGAACAGCGTCTCGTCCGGAGGCATCGCGTTCGGGGCAACGGCCTGATGGCGGGCTCGCCCTTCGGGACGTGGAACGGCATCGACCCGTACCCGCTCTTCCCCGGTGTCGAGGTCCGGGCGATCGGGGGCGACCAGGTGCTGGTGTGCCACGTCCACTATGCGCCCGGGACGACGGTGCAACGCCACAGCCACGAGGCCACCGAACAGGTGATGTGGATCGTGGAGGGTGACCTGACGATGACGATCGGCGACGAGTCGAAGGTTCTCGGGCCAGGCGACGTCGTCGTCGTCAACCGGGGCATCGAGCACGCGCTCCACTCCGAGTCGGGTGTCACGTTCGTCGAGGCGCTCTCGCCGCCGCCGCTCGATCATGTGCCCGATCGTGAGCGCGATCTCGTGCTGGGCGATCTCGGCGGCTCGCTGCACGTCGAGCGCTGACGGCGTGCTGTGCCGCGCGGTCTGAGCCCCTTGGCCGCAGACACCAGAGTCGCTCTCGTCACCGGGGCGAGCCGCGGGATCGGAGCGGCGACGGCAGCGCGGCTGCGCCGCGACGGCTGGAGGGTCGAGACGGCCGAGCGCGCAAGCGGTGTCGACCTCGCCGATCTCGAGGCGGCGCAGACGGCCGTGGAGAGGCTCGACCGCATCGACGCGCTCGTCTGCAACGCCGGCATGATCCTTCGCAAGGGTGTGTTCGAGATGTCGCTCGACGAGTGGCGGCAGGTGATCGACCTCAACCTCAGCTCGGTGTTCGCCCTCGCACAGGCAAGTGCGCGGCGCATGGTCGACGCCGGTGGCGGCTCGATCGTGCTGCTCGGATCGATGATGTCCTTCCTCGGCGGGTTCAACGTGTCCGCCTACGCCGCCTCCAAGGGAGGCGTCGCCCAACTGGCCAAAGCCCTCTCGAACGAGCTCGCAGGGCGCGGCGTGCGAGTGAACGCGATCGCTCCCGGCTACATCAAGACCGAGATGACCGACAGCCTGGAGGAGTGGCGCCGACGGGAGATCGACGAGCGCATCCCTGCCGGCCGCTGGGGCACGCCTGAGGAGGTCGCGGCCGTGATCGCGTTTCTGCTGTCGGACGACGCGCGCTACGTGACCGGAGCCGTGATCCCGGTCGACGGCGGCTTTCTCGCGCGTTGACAGAACAAACGAACCGGGAGGAAAACAGCCATGCAAATCCCTGAAGCGGCCGCCCGCGGCCGGAAACCCACCAAACGGAGGCAACAGCCATGCCGCTGATCCGCGTCGAGCTGTTCGACTGCCTCCGGCGCAAGGTGGGAATCCGCGGGAGCGGATCCCCACCGCGCAAAAATCCCTGAAGCGGCCGCCCGCGGCCGGAAACCCACCAAACGGAGGCAACAGCCATGCCGCTGATCCGCGTCGAGCTGTTCGACTGCCTCCGGCGCAAGGTGGGAATCCGCGGGAGCGGATCCCCACCGCGCAAAAATCCCTGAAGCGGCCGCCCGCGGCCGGAAACCCACGAAACGGAGGCAACAGCCATGCCACTGATCCGCGTCGAGCTGTTCGACTGCCTCCGGCGCAAGGTGGGAATCCGCGGGAGCGGATCCCCACCGCGCAAAAATCCCTGAAGCGGCCGCCCGCGGCCGGAAACCCACGAAACGGAGGAACAGCCATGCCACTGATCCGCGTCGAGCTGTTCGACTACCGCATCACGCCTGAGGTGAGCGCCGCACTGATCGAGAAGCTCACCGACGCGCTGGGCGAGGCCGTCCACCCTGACCTCAAGGCCCATACCTGGGTCATCGTCGAAGGTCACGATCCGGCCAACTGGGGCGCGGGCGGCAAGCCGTGGCCGGTCGGCGAGATGCCACCCGGCCCAACGTGAGATGATCTCCTGACCAGGCGGTCAGGAGATCCATGGGGTCGCTCGAAACTGAGGTTGCCGTCGTCGGGGCGGGCATCGCCGGCCTCGTCGCGGCCGCGGAGCTCGTCGCTGCAGGCCGCGAGGTGGTGGTGCTCGAGGCACGGGACCGGGTCGGCGGGCGCGTGCTCAACGTCGAGATCGGCGGTGAGGCGAACGAGCTCGGCGGACAGTGGATCGCGCCGTATCAGAGCGAGGCTCAGGCGCTGATCGAAGGGCTGGGGCTCGAGCTCTTTCACAGCTATCGCGAGGGCGATCACGTCGTCCTCGATGCAGATGGTCGTGTGCACCGCTACCACGGTGACGAAGATCCGCTCGGCGAGGGATCGGCACGCGTGTACGAGCAGGCAGTCGCAACGCTCGACGCGCTCGCGGCCGAGCTCGATCCCGAGGCGCCGTGGCAGCACGAGCGTGCAGCCGAGCTCGACGCGCTCAGCTTCGAGCAGTGGCTTCAGGCCGAGCTCGCAGACACGGTTGCGCGTGACCTGCTCCGTGCGTTCATGGCCGGGGGGTATATGACGAAACCGGCGACGACGTTCTCTCTGCTGGGGGCGCTGGCGACGATCGCCGGCGCCGGGAGCGTGGCCAACCTGTTCGACCCCGACCTCTGCCTGCATTCGCGTGTCGCCGGTGGCTCGCAGCTGATCCCGCTGCGACTGGCAGAGCAGCTGGGCGAGCGCGTTCGGCTCGACCACCCCGTCCGCGCCCTGCGCTGGTCGGATGGACGTATCGAGCTCGAGGCCGCCGGAACCGTCGTCTCCGCCCGGCAGGCGATCGTGGCTGTGCCACCGAACGTCGCGGGGCTGATCCGCTTCGAGCCGGCGCTGCCGGCCTGGCGCATGCGCCTGCACCAGGCAATGACCCAGGGCGACGTGATCAAGGTGCTCGCCGTGTATGACGAGCCGTTCTGGCGCGCGGAGGGCCTCGCAGGCGAAGGCTTTGCGCCGTACCAGCTCGTGCGCGAGGTCTACGACAACACGCCGCCGGCCGGGCGGCCCGGGGTGCTGTGCACGTTCCTCTCGGGCGAGCGGGCCGAGGCCGCTGGGCGGCTCGAGGCCGCTGAGCGGCGGCGGCTCGTGCTCGACGGCTTCTCGCGGTTCTTCGGACCGCGGGCGCTGGAGGCGACCGATCTGATCGAGCGCGACTGGTCGGCCGAAGAGTGGACCCGGGGAGCGTATGCGGCCACCTTCGGAGTGGGCGGCCTGTCGCGCTTCGGTCCGGACTTGCGCCGGCCCGTCGGCCCGATCCACTGGGCGTGCAGCGACCTGGCAGGGATCGGCCACATGCACATGGAGGGCGCGATCCGCTCGGGCAAGGCCGCTGCCGGCGCCGTCGGCTCGTTGCTCCGGTAGCCCTACACTTGCGCCATGGTGGTGGCCGCCGAGAGCCTCTGGGCTGCGTGGTCGTTCCAGCCGCTCGTGCTCGGCATGGGCGTCGTTGCAGTCGCGTTCTTCCTGCACGGCTGGATGCGGCTACACCGCCGCCGGGCCGAGTTGGCCCCCTGGACGAGGATTCCCATGTTCGTGGCCGGGGTGCTCGTGAGCGTGCTCGCGATCGTCTCGCCGATCGACCATATCGGCGAGACGTATCTGCAATGGGTGCACATGCTGCAGCACGTGCTGATCGCCGACCTCGGCGTCGTGCTGATCCTCCTCGCGGTGCGCGGACCGCTGACGGTGTTCTTCCTGCCTCGCAACCTGCTCGCGCCGCTGGCGCGGGCGCAACCGCTGCGCCGCGGACTCGCGATCCTCCTGCAGCCTCGGGTCAGCTACGCCGTCTGGGTGGTCGTGCTCGTCGGCTGGCACATACCGGTGCTGTACGAGGCAGCCCTCCACCACCGTTACTGGCACGACGTCGAGCATCTCAGCTTCGTGCTCGGCGGGGCTCTGGTATGGACGCAGATCGTCGACCCGGGCCGTCATCACCGGCTCACGCTCGGCGAGCGGCTGGGCTATACGGCGTTGATCTTCTGGACGGGCCAGGTGATGGCGTACGTGATCCTGTTCAGCTTCGAGCCGTTGTTCTCCACGTATGTCGACCAGCCGGTGCGGCTGCTGGGGCTGTCGCCGCTCGCGGACCAGAGGCTTGCGGGTCTCGTGATGATGGGCGAGCAGACGATCACGGTCGGCCTCGCGTTCGTGCTCCTCCTGCGCGCGTCGCATCGCCGACGGCTGACCGAGGCGCGCGGGGCACCGCAGCCCGCGTGACGCCCTCGGCCTCATCGTTCACGTTCGAGCCCCTGTTCGCAGGCCTCGGGGTCATCGCCCTGTGGCTCTACGCACGCGCCTGGCGGAAGCAGCCGGCGAGCCGGACCCGCGCCTTGCTCTTCGTAACGGGCGTGCTCTCGATCGTCCTCGCGCTGAACTCGCCGCTCGAGACGATCGCGGCCCACTACCTCGTCCTCTTCCACCTGCTGCAGAACGTGATCATCTCCGACTGGGCGCCGCCGCTCCTGATCCTCGGTCTCACGCCGGCGATGCGCGAGGCGGTGGCGGCTCGCGGCGGCCGCCCATTCGAGCTGCTGACCCGGCCCGTCGTGGCGCTGCCGACGTGGGTCGTGGGCTGGTACGTCGTGCACCTGGGCGGTGTCTACGACGTCGCCTTGCGCCACCCGTGGCTGCTGAACGTCGAGCACGTGTTCATGATCGCGATCGGCCTGCTCTTCTGGTGGCCGGTGCTGAGCGATGCGCCGCACGCAGTGCATACGCTCGTGCGGATCGCGTACGTGTTCGCAGCATTCGTCCTCTCGGCGTTCCTGGGGCTTGCACTCACCTTCGCGCCGCCGCTCTACGGCTACTACGAGAGCCGCCCGGTGCGACTGTGGGGCATTTCCGCCGCCAAGGATCAGAACCTCGGAGGGATTCTGATGACGAGCGAGCAGGCGATCGTCTTCTTCGTCGCGATCGCATGGCTGCTCCTGCGCCTGTTCCGCGAGGAGGATGCTGCCGAGCAGGCGTTGCGTGCACGGCAGCGTGCCGAGGGTCTCCTGTAGGCCCGGTCCGGCTCGGACGAAGCGAGCAATGAGTACGCTCCGCGGCACCACACCCCGAGGAGGTCGTCATGCCAGTGATCGAGGTCAAGCTCTACGACAAGCGCGTCACGGACGAAAGCGTGCCGAAGATCGTCGAGGCGCTCACGAACGCTCTCTCCGAGTCGAGCGGCGCAGCCAAGGAGCACATCCACGTGATCGTGCAGGGCGTCTCGCCCAAGCACTGGGGTGTCGCGGGCAAGGTCCAGGGCTAGAGCGCGCTCGCGGCAGTCCCGCGCGCGCAGCCTCTAGACGGGCTGCCGGGCGAGGGCGAGCTCGACGGGAGCGCCACCGGCCACGATCGCCTGCGTCTCGCGGGCGTGGAGCAGCGTCGTGCGGACGATCAGCTTGGCGCGGGCAAAGTTGTCGAGCTCCGTCGGCACGGGCCCGACGCGCCGGCCGAGCGCGTAGCCGGCCGCGTTGCGCCCCATTGCGCGGTACGACTCGAGCGAGTACAGAGGTGACATCCCGAACAGCTCGAGGTTGTCGAGCGGCTGCAGGTCGGCTCTGTGAATGACGGCGGTGCCCTTGGACTGGATCCCGAGCGCGATCCCGGAGCCTGACAGGCGCGCGCCCTCGTGGGCGATGAAGGCAACGTCGGCAGTGCGGCGGACACGCACGATTCGCGGGATCGCACCACCGTCGGCGACGCCGTCGGCGACGGCTGCAAGCACGTCGGCGTGGTCGAGCCCGTTGATCGTCTCGCGGATGGCGCCGGCGAAGGCAGGGCCGACGGCAACCACGACCTCCTTCGGGTCCTCGCCCCTGATCGCCTCGGCACCCTCGTCGACCGGCGACGGCAGGCCCTCACCGGGGCTCCCCAGCGTCGCCGCGTCGGTGACGTGCGGAAGCGCCTGCAACAGCTCCCAGCGCGCTCCCTCGAGCCGGTAGCCGGTGCCGGGGCCGACGTAGGCATTGGGGTCGTTGACGGCGGAGTGCACGAGCCCATCCGCGTCGATGACGGCCGACGTCTGCAGGTAGTCGGCCGAGACGCGCTGGCGCTGCATGTCGAAGATCCCTTCGGCAACGCCGGCGAACCCTCGCCGGTCGAGTGCGAGTGCGATGTCGAGACCCGACACCTTGCGCTCGAGCGCGGCATCGGCCGCTTCGACATCGGCGGCCCGATCGCGGTCGGGCATGTCGTGTGCGTCATAGCCGAACGTCGCCGCCTCGACCTCCCCGTCGCTGACGGGCGGGAAGCCCAGCTCCTCGAACACGGCCTGGATCGCGCGAGCCGCCTCCGCACGGACACGCAGCACCTCCTCCTCCGCCACCGGCTCGATGCCACCGTCGACCTGCCAGTCCCGCTGCATCGTCAGCCACTCGTCGATGTCGTCCGCGTCGTAGTTCCCACCCCCGAAGGTGTTGTCGTGCCGGGGCATGACCGAGTAGCCGGATGTGACGAAATCGGTGCCCGGCAGGAACTGGCCCATCAGCTTCGCGGTCTTGCGAATTGCAGAGTGCGACGCGATCGCGTCGTTGCCGCTGGCGACCTCGAGATCGAGCCACGCGGCGATCAGGTTCTCGCCGAGAATCGCCCGCGTGCCGCCGGGCACGGCGAGCACGAGCGCGACACACGAGATCGATCCGTTCTGCACGCCCTGCGAGCCGGCCGCGCGTACGACGGCGATGCAGCGCGCCTCGAGGTAGAGCATCGACATGCCCTCTGCGTAGCCCATGAGCGCCTCCGACCCGGTGCCGGAGGTGAAGCGCACCTTGACGCCACGCGAGGCGTAGGCGGCACCCAGGAACGACTTCGACCATGGGGTGTCGTCCCCGTCGACGAACACCGGCTCCGTGCCGTAGACGGACAGCGTTTCCGCGTAGGTGACGAGGCCGTTGATCGCGAGCTCGAGGTTGCGTCGCTCCTCGACGGCGCACTGCGTCATCACGCCGTGCCTGCCCGCCTGGGAGCCGACGAGCAGCGCGATCGCGTTCAGCGGTGCATAGCGCGCCACCCCGACCGTGGTCTCCATCTCGGCAAAGCCCCGTGCGGCGGCCTCGGCCGCGTCGGCGGCAAGAAGCGCCGGACTCTCTTTCAGGTTCGTCACGTGCGCCTGGTTCCCCGGTGCACGCCGTGCCCGCAGCTTCTTGAGCGCGAACATCAGCTCGACGGGGTCGAGCATTCCGGCCACCCGCGCGAGCTTCGCCGGCGTCAGCCCGCGGGCCAGCCGAACGACGTCCGCACGGGGAACGTCGACGTCGACGAGCATCCGCGCGATCGTCTCGTCCGAACAAGCCATCGCCTCTGCCGCGATCTCGAGGTCGAGGCCGTGCGCAACGAGAAAACGGTCGATGACGTCGAAGTCCCCTGCCGCTCGCCCGTCCAGGCGGGTGACGACGCCGTTGACGATCACGAGCTCCGGCTCCGGGTCGTTCGGACCATTGGCCGCCACGAGGCCGAGCTCGGGAAGCGGTGAGACCAGCAGCTCGCGCCGGAGCTCCTTCTCGGCTCGCGAGGCGAAGCGCGCGGACACAGGGTCCGGGTCAGGCAAGCAGCAACCCTCGCGCCGCGTACGCAGCCGCCGCTTCGCGAACGAAGGCGGCGGTCTTCTCCGCCCCCCAGTCGTCGAGCTGCTCTGCCCATGCCTCCAGCTCCACAGCCGTCGAGCGGCCGGGCCGCAGGGCGGTGTAGATGTCCAGGAGCTGATCGTCGGGGACGGTGGCGAGCTCGGCGGCACGCTCGAGGTTGTCGGCGAGGGGCGCGCGGCCGGCGGCGTGCGCGACCGCAGCTTGCCGCCGGAGCGTTCCCGGTGTCGCTCGGACGTCGGCGGCGACCAGGGTGCCGTCCCGTGCTGCTTCGAGCGTCACCTCGTCGAGTGACAGCCCCGACGGCGTCTCGACGAGATCGGGCCGTTTCGAGCCGAGTGGATAGTCCGAAAGCGGGTCGAAGTCCATCCCCGAGAGCTTAGAGACTCGCGCAGGCGTCACCTCTCGTGCGTTGCGTCGAACATGAGGGCAACCGACCGTTAGGGTTGACGCCGATGACGAGAAACGATGATCGATTCTCCGGCCGGGTGGCAATGGTCACGGGCGCCGCGAGCGGCATCGGGGCGGCCGCGGCGGAGCGTCTCCATGCCGAGGGGGCGAAAGTGGCAACGCTCGATCTCGCGGCGACTGCGCTCGACTACGTGCTCGCCCTCTCCGGTGACGTCTCCAGCTCGCAGGATGTCGATGCGGCAGTGGCGCGCACGGAGGCAGAGCTCGGCCCGATCGACGTGCTCGTCTGTTCCGCCGGCATCCCCGGCGCCTCGTTGCGGACGCAGGACGTCGACGACGACGAGTGGCGTCGAGTCATGGCGATCAACGCGGACGGCGTCTTCTACTGCAACCGGGCCGTCGCCCCCGCATGGCCGAGCGCGGATACGGGCGCGTCGTCAACGTCGCCTCGATCGCCGGCAAGGAGGGCAACCCGATGGCGGCCGCGTACTCGGCCTCGAAAGCCGCCGTGATCGCGCTCACGAAGTCGGTCGGCAAGGACTTCGCCGGCACCGGCGTCGCCGTCAACTGCATTGCGCCCGCGGTGATCGAGACGCCCATCCTCGACGGGCTCTCCGATCGCCACATCGAGTACATGGTCGACAGGATTCCCATGGGTCGCATGGGGACGACTGCCGAGGTCGCGGCGCTCATCTGCTGGCTCGCGAGCGAGGAGTGCTCCTTCTCCACCGGCGCGACGTACGACATCTCCGGCGGGAGGGCTGTCTTCTGAGCCGCCACGTCCGCCTTTCGGGACCGAATGGTGTCGAGGCCGGCGTCGTCGAGGGAGCCCAGATTCGGATCGCGTCAGGCGAGACGGTCGAGATCGTCGACACCGCGACGCTGTCGCTCGCCGCCCCGTACCGGCTGCTCATTCCGATCGAGCCTCCGGAGGTGTGGTGCGCAGGCGTCACCTACGAGCGCAGCCGAGATGCACGCATCGAGGAGTCGGGCAGCGACGTGTACGCCCGCGTATACGACGCCGAGCGGCCCGAGCTCTTCCTCAAGGATGCCGGGTGCAGGCGCACGGTCGGCCCGGGTGCGGCGATCGCGATCCGCTCGGACGCCTCGTGGAACGTGCCGGAACCCGAGATCGGCGTCGTGCTCGGAGACGACCTGTCGATCGTGGGCTACACGATCGGCAACGACGTCTCGTCGCGGGACATCGAGGGCGCCAACCCGCTCTATCTGCCCCAGGCGAAGGTGTTCGCGGGCGCATGCGCGATCGGGCCCGCGGTCTTCGTGCCGCCGGACTGGGGCGCCCCGCTCGCCCTCCAGCTCCGGATCAGTGATGCCGACGGTAAGGAGTTGTTCGCCGGCGAGGCGTCGACCGCGACGATGTGCCGCTCCTTCGACGAGCTCGTGGCCTGGCTGATCCGGGACAACCCTGTCCCGCCGGGCAGCGTGCTGCTGACCGGTACCGGGCTCGTGCCGCCCGACGACTTCACACTGCTTCCGGGCCACGTGGTCGAGATCCACGTTCCGGAGATCGGCACTCTCACGAATCCCGTCACGCTTGCAACCGAGCTGCTGCAAAGGAGCACCCCATGACTCAGACGCTGGCAGACACCACGGCACGGAACTTCGTCGGCGGCGCGTGGCTGGCGAGCCTCGCCGGCGAGACGTACGAGAAGCGAAATCCCTGGCGCCCGTCCGAGGTGACGGGGACGTTCGCCGCCTCGAGCCCCGATGACGCCAGGGCGGCTGTCGACGCGGCGCGCGACGCCTTCGGCGGGCTGGTCCCAGCTGCCGGCACCTGCGCGTGCTGCATTCCTCTTCAAGGCTGCCGATGCGCTCGAGACGCGGGTCGAGCGGATCGCGCAGGACATGACGGCCGAGATGGGCAAGCCGGTGCGCGAGGCACGCATGGAGGCCGCGCGGGCGGCGACGATCCTGCGTTATGCAGCCGGCGAGGCGTACCGCCCTGCGGGCGAGGTGTACGAGCCGTCGGTCGCCAATCAGACGCTCTACACCCGGCGCCGACCGGTCGGGGTCGTCGGCCTGATCACGCCGTGGAACTTCCCGATCGCGATCCCTGTCTGGAAGCTGGCACCCGCGCTCATCTATGGGAACACGGTCGTGCTCAAGCTCGGATACGAGGCACCCCGCACCGGCCTCCACATCGCGGAGGCCTTCGCAGAGGCCGGCTTGCCGGGCGGCGTCCTGAACGTGCTCACCGGCGCCGGTTCGACGGTCGGGGCCGAGCTCGTGTCGAACCCGCTCGTACGCGCGATCTCCTTCACGGGATCGGTTCCGGTCGGCCACGCCGTGCGCAACGAGGCGACGGCGCGGAACTGCCGGGTGCAGCTCGAGCTGGGAGGCCACAACCCGTTCGTGGTCTTGCCGGACGCCGAGCTCGACCGCGCAGCGGAAGCGGCTTTTGCCGGGGCTTTCTGGTCGGCGGGCCAAAAATGCACCGCAACACGACGGATGCTCGTGCACGAGCATGTGTACGACGCGTTTCGCGAGAAGCTGCTCGCTCGAATCGCCGCCGCGAAGGTCGGGGATCCCGCGGATCCCGAGACCGAGGTGGGGCCGGTCGTCAACGAAGGGCCTATGAACGAGATCCTCGAGGCGATCGAGCGCGGCCAGGCTGAGGGTGGGACGGTGGCCGCCGGCGGAAAGCGCGCCGCCGACGAGGGCTTCCTGATCGCGCCCACCGTGTTCGAGAACGTCGCCGACGACGCCTTCCTCTCCTGTGAGGAGGTGTTCGGGCCGGTCACGTCGCTCTATCGCTTCTCGTCGCTCGACGAAGCGCTGGAGCGCGCCAACGCAGTCGAGTTCGGGCTGTCCGCGGCGATCTTCACCCGCGACCTCCACGCCACGCAGCGCTTCGCCAACGAGCTCCAGGCCGGCATCCTGCACGTCAACTCGCAGACGGCGGGCGCAGACGTGCACGTGCCGTTCGGCGGCCTCAAGGGCTCAGCGTGGGGCCCGCACGAGCAAGGACGGGCAGCGCGCGAGTTCTACACGGAGACCGTCACCGTCTACCAGGACGCGCCACATGCCTGAGCGCGCCCTCGTGACGGGCGTCCTCGGGTGCGTCGGCGCGTGGACCGCGAGAGCGTTGCTCGACGCCGGCGTCGGCGTCGTCGGCTTCGATCTCGGCGACTCCAGGCATCGCCTCGAGCTCGTCCTCGGCGATGACGTGGCCAAGGTCGAGCTCGTCAGGGGCGACATCACCGAGCTGCCCGCGCTCGAGCGGGTGCTGGACGAGCACGAGATCACCCGCGTCGTCCACCTCGCCGCGCTGCAGGTTCCGTTCTGCCGCGAGAACCCTCCGCTCGGCGCCGCGGTCAACGTCGTCGGGACGATGAACGTGCTCGAGGCCGTGAAGCGGCGGCTCGACCGCATTCCCGGCATCGCGTGGGCCTCGTCGGCCGCCGTCTACGGGCCCGGCGATCCCTCGCCCGCTCCGGAGTCGGGCGGTGTCGCGCCTGCCACGCATTACGGGGTGTTCAAGCTCGCGAACGAGGGAAACGCCCGCATCGCCTGGCACGAGGGCGGCGTCCCCTCGATCGGCATCCGGCCGTACGTCGTCTACGGCCCCGGACGCGACCAGGGGCTCACGTCGGGGCCGACGACGGCGATGGCCGCTGCCGCCCGCGGCGAGGGGTCACGCATCGGCTACGGCAGCCTCGTCCAGTACGACTACGCGCCCGAGGTCGGGGTCGCCTTCGCGCGTGCCGGCGTCGCCGTCAGCGAGGGCGCCGTCGTCGCGAACTTCCCCGGTGTGGCCGCCACCATGACCGAGGTGGTCGCGGCGATCGAGTCGGCGGCACCCGAGATCGAGGGCACAATCGACTGGGACGACGTGGCGCTGCCGTTCCCGGGGGAGCTCGAGGCGGTCGCCCTGGAGCGGATCCTCGGCCCCTTGCCGCACGCCGGGCTCGTCGACGGGGTCGCCGCCACGGTCGCTCATTTTCGCCGCCCGGCCTGAGCCCTCTCGCGTCGGCACGCAGCAGGTCGTCAGCGTTCGGGGACGGCCGCTGCCGCGCGCGCGGCAGCGAACCGCGAGCGCGGTAACGCGAGCAGCGCAAGGAACTGCGCACAGAGCAGACCGACGGCCACCCACAGCACCGCGTCGAACGAGCCCGAGGCGTCACGGACGGCGCCGAGCAGGAAGGGCGACAGCGCGGCGATCGTATAGCCGAGACCGAGCATCATCGCGACGAGCGACGCCACGTGCTCGGTGCGCTGCTCGAAGTCGAGGGGGAGCGTCATCACGAGCGCGAACAGCCCACCCTGGGCGACGCCCGCGCACAAGGCCCAGCCGTACGCGAATCCCGGCGCGGCGACGAGCCCCGTCGCGCCGATGATGAACACGATGCTCGTCGCGAGCAGGTAGGGCCGGCGTCCGCCGCGGCCGTCCGAGAGCCACGCGACGACGAACCCCGAGGGAATCGCCGTCAGGCTCATCATCGAGAGCAGCAGCCCGGCGGAGCTCTCGCTCCAGCCGCGCTCGACGTACGCATCGGCGAGCCAGGCGGTGAGGCCGTAGTACGCCGACCCCATCGTCGCGAAGACGGCGACCAGCAGCCAGGCGGCGCCGCTGCGCCACGGCAGTCGCGGTACCGTCGCGGACGGCACTGCATGCGGCTCACCTCCCCGGGTGAGCACGACCCACATGACGACCGACAGGAGCCCGACCGCGGAGATCGCGATCAGCGCCCCGCGCCAGCCGCCGAGCCACGCCGCGAGCGGCACGGCAAGAGCCGCGGCGGCGGCCGCGCCGAGTTGGATGCCCGTGGCGTACGCACCGGTACCCGTCGCAGGCCGGGCGGCGAAACGATCCTTGACGGCGATCGGGGCCAGCGCATTTCCGAGGCCCATGCCGATGCCGACGGGCCACGTCAGTAGCACGACGAGCCATGCAGACGGCGCAACTGCACGAAGGATGCCGAAGGTACCGATCAGGACGAGGCCGATCGTCATCGCCCGCCGCGTGCCGATTCGGGCCGCGAGGAACGCGGCCACAGGAGCGAACAGGCCCATGCAGAGAACGGGGATCGTGCCAAGCAAGCCGGCGACGGCATGCGAGGTGTCGAGATCCTCCTGGATGCCCGGGATCAACGGGCCGACCGCGACGATCTGCGGCCGAAGTGTCAGCGCCGCGAGGAACAGCGCGGCGAGCGCCGCTGCGCCGGAGGCTCTTCTCACTCCGGCGCTGGAGGCGTGTGGCGGCGGAGCCCGATCCCGCTCAGCGTGCGCCTTTCCGTCGGGCGAGCTTCGCGAAGAACTCGACGTGCTTTCGGGCCTCCCTCCCCGCCAGCGCCGCGTTCTCCGACCGGATCGCCTCCAGTATCGCGACGTGCAGCTCGGCCGCCTCGTCCGGCTCGATCCGTGTGCCGTACAGCGTCAGCGTGATACGGCCCTCGACGCCGAGCGACTTCCAGCATTGCGTCAGCACGCCGTTCCCTGCCGCCTCCACGATCTCGCGATGGAAGGCGAAGTCGTGTTGCACGAGGCTGGGCAGGTCGCCCCGCCCGGCAGCAGCGCGCATCGCCTCCAGCTCCTCTTCGAGCGAACCGACATCACCCGCCAGCGCGAGGGCCGCCTCCTTCGCCGCAAGCTCGTCGAGCGCCGCGCGTACGGGATAGATCTCGATCAGCTCGTTGTCGCCGAAGGCGCGGACTCGTGAACCGCGGAACGGCTCGGACTCGACCAGTCGCAGGAGCTCGAGATCCCGCAAGGCCTCCCGCACGGGCGCCTGGCTCGTGCCGAGCTCCTGCGCGATTCGGGTCTCGACGAGCCGCTCGCCGGGCTGCAGCTCGCCCCGTACGATCCGCTGCAGGAGGACGTCCTTGACCTGCTCACGAAGCACAGTCCGCGCGATCGCCGTCACCGTTCAGCCATCCTGCGACATCCTCCCTCGCCATGCACGGGAACGACCGCGATCATCGATCATCGATTCCTTACGCGTCAACCCTGCGGCCGGTTTGCGTCAGCCGGCAACGACCGGGTTCGTGAGCTCGCCGATGCCATCGATCTGAATCGTCACGGTGTCGCCCGGCTGCAGGAGGCGCTTCGGGTCGCGGAACACACCGACGCCCGCCGGCGTTCCCGTGAGGATCAGGTCTCCGGCCTCGAGCGTCGACGTCCGCGAGGCGTAGCTGATGATCTCGTCGATGCCGAAGATCAGGTTCGACGTGCTGGAGTCCTGGAGGGTCTCGCCGGAGACGATGGCGCGAATCGGCAGCACGTGAGGATCCGGGACATCCGCCGCAGCGACGAGTGGCCCCACCGGGCAGAAGGTGTCGGGCGACTTGCCACGCGTCCACTGCCCGTCTGCGAATTGCAGGTCGCGCGCCGAGACGTCGTTGGCGACGACATAGCCTCGTACCGCCTCGAGCGCGTTCTCCTTCGAGACGTTCTTCACCGTCGTGCCGATCACCACCCCGAGCTCTGCCTCGTAGTCGCACTGGGTCACGACAGGAGGGATCACGATCGGGTCGCCGGGTCCGATCAACGCCGTCGTGTACTTCGAGAAGAAGAGCGGCGCCTTGGGCAGCTCGACTCCTTGTTCCTCGGCGTGGTCCCTGTAGTTGAGACCGACGCAAATGATCTTGCCGGGACGTTCGATGGGCACCATGCGCCGATCCTACGCGACGTCTCGCCGCACGGTCCACACAACCGGCGATAATCGATCATCGATTTAGTGTCGTCGGAGCGACCGCAGTAGACTCGCGCTGATGGCTCTCCCGCCCACGTTCGCAGCCGAGCTCCGCTCAGCGCTGGGGCACGAGCACGTGATCACGGAGCCGGAGCAGCTGCGCGTGTACGACTGCGACGGGCTCACCGGTTGGCGGTCGCTGCCGTCGGTGGTGGCGCTGCCGGGCTCGACGGCCGAAGTGCAGGACGTCGTGCGGCTGTGCGCCCGCGAAGGGCTTCCGTTCGTGGCGCGCGGCGCCGGCACCGGTCTCTCCGGCGGTGCCTTGCCGGTGGCCGACGGGGTCGTCATCTCGCTGGCGCGGATGAAGCGGATCCTCGAGATCGACCTCGAGGGCCAGCGCGTCGTGGTGCAGCCGGGCGTTGCGAACCTGGACGTGACGCTTGCGGTCGCGCCGGACGGGTTCTTCTACGCCCCGGATCCGTCGAGCCAGCAGGTGTGCACGATCGGCGGCAACGTCGCCGAGAACTCGGGCGGCGCCCATTGCCTCAAGAACGGCTTCACCGTCAACCACGTGACGGGGCTCGTCGTCGTGCTGCCCGACGGTGAGCTCGCGGAGCTCGGCGGCAAGGCACTCGACCCGGAGGGATGCGACCTGCTCGGCGTCTTCATCGGCTCGGAGGGCACGCTCGGGATCGCGACGGAGATCACGCTTCGCATCGTGCGGAAGCCACAGACGGTGACGACACAGCTCGCAGCCTTCAGGTCGATCGACGACGCCGGCGCATCCGTCTCGGCGATTGTCTCGGCCGGGATCGCGCCGGCGGCGATCGAGATGATGGACCGGCTGACGATCGTTGCGGCAGAGGCGGCGTTCCATCCCGGCTACCCCGAAGGAGCGGAAGCGGTGCTGCTGGTCGAGCTCGACGGCGTCACGGTGCAGGTCGAGGAGGACACTGCGGCCGTCGACAGGATCTGCCTCGAGCACGGCGCGTTCGAGATCCGCGTCGCACGCGACGACGCTGAGCGGGCCCTGCTGTGGCTCGGCCGCAAGGGTGCCTTTCCGGCCATGGGCCGGATGTCCCCCGACTACTACGTCCAGGACGGGGTGGTGCCGCGCACCAGGCTGCCGGAGGTTCTCCGCCGCATCGGCGAGCTCTCGGAGCAGCACGGCCTTCGCGTCGGCAACGTGTTCCACGCAGGCGACGGCAACCTGCACCCACTGGTCCTCTACGACGCGGCCAAGGGCGAGACGGAAGCCGCCAAGGAGCTCGCGGAGGCGATCCTGACGGCGTGTCTCGACGCCGGCGGCTCCCTCACAGGAGAGCATGGCGTCGGTGTCGACAAGGCCTGCTCGATGCCACAGATGTTCTCGGAGCTCGATCTCGAGACCTTCGGTCGCCTCCGCCGCGCCTTCGACCCGGACGGCCTCGCGAATCCGGGCAAGGTCGTCCCGACGCCGCGCCTGTGCGGCGAGGTACCAGGCCCGTACCGCATGCATCCCCTGGAAAGGATCGGACGTGCCGAGCGGTTCTAGCGTGTCCAGCCTCGAGCAGGCAGCAGAGCTCCTGCGCGACGCCGCTGCCGAGGGCAGGCAGGTGCGGATCGGTGACGATCTCGACACGTCGGGCCTCGACCGCATCCTCGAGCACGAGACGGGCGACCTCACGTGCACGGTCGAGGCGGGCATCAGGCTGTCGGCCTTGAACGCCGCGCTCGGCCGCCACGGCCAGCGGCTGTCGCTCGACCCGCCGGGCGATCCGACGATCGGTGCCTGTATCGCGAAAAACCTCTCCGGCCCGCTCCGCCACCGCTGGGGCTCCCCACGCGATCTCGTGCTCGGCGTCACTCTCGTGCTCGCCGACGGGACCGTCGCAAACGCCGGTGGCAAGGTCGTCAAGAACGTCGCGGGCTACGACCTCGGCAAGCTCATGTGCGGATCGCTCGGCCGGCTGGCGCTGATCGCCCGCGTGAGCCTGCGCCTGCACCCGATCCCGCCGGCGGCCGGCGCGATCGTCGCCGAGACGAGCGATGCGGCGGCCGCTGTCTCGGCGGTGAGGCGCTCGCACCTCGTCCCGAGCGCGGTCGACATTCTTCATCCGGGACGTGTCGCCGTCCTCTTCGAGGGGAGCGACGCGGCCGTGCGGGCGCAAGTCGACGCGGCCCAGGCGCTGATCGGGGGCGTCCGTGCCGGCGACGACGTGTGGGCCGAGGCGCGTCAGCGTCAGGGCGCCGCCCACGGCAAGGTGCGCTTCCCTCCTGGATCGCTCCACGACACGCTGCTCGAGCTCCCGGAGGGGATCGTGCGCCCGGCCGCCGGCATCGCGTACGTGCCGCAGCCGGTGCCGACCGACGTCCCCGCGGCGGTGCAAGCGCTGCAGGAGCGGGTGCGGGAGCGCTTCGACCCGGCACGGACGCTCGTATGAGCATTGCCGACAGCGACGTCCTGCGCGGGCTCACGAGCGACTGTGTCCACTGCGGCTTCTGCCTGCCCACCTGCCCGACGTATCTGCTCTGGAGCGAGGAGATGGACTCTCCGCGAGGCCGTATCCAGTTGCTCGAGGCCCGGCTCGACGGGACGATCGCCTTCAACCCGACGGTCGTCTCCCACTTCGACCGCTGCCTCGGCTGCATGGCATGCGTGACGTCCTGCCCGTCGGGCGTCCGGTACGACCGGCTGATCGAGGGCGCGCGCGCCATGATCGAGCAGGAGGCGCCGCGCCGGCTCTCCGACCGGTTGGTGCGGACTCTCCTCTTCAAGCTGCTCCCGTATCCGCGCCGCCTCGGTGTCGCGTTGCGGCTCGCACCGGCCGGCCGGGCGCTCCCGCTCCGCGGGCGGCTCGGCGCGATGACGGAGATCGCCCCGCCGTGGCGCTCCACGGAGTCCCCGCGGGCAGAAACGCCCGCGCGAGGCGAGACGCGCGGACGCGTCGGCATTCTCACAGGCTGCGTGCAGTCGGTGGTGTTCGGCTCGGTCAACGCCGCCACCGCGCGCGTGCTCGCAGCCGACGGCTACGAGGTCGTCGCGCCGCCGCAGGGGTGCTGCGGGGCGCTATCGCTTCACGCCGGACGGCTCGAAGAAGGCAGGGCGTTCGCGCGCCGGCTGATCGGGGCTTTCGAGGACGTGGAGACGATAATCGTGAACGCCTCGGGCTGCGGCTCGCACATGAAGGAGCTCGGGAACGTGCTCGGTGACGATCCCGCCTGGGCCGAGCGCGCCGCCTCGTTCTCCGCGCGGGTGCGGGACCTGGGCGAGTTCCTCGCCGGCGTGGAGCCGCGGGCGCCCCGGCACCCGCTCAACCTCAGCGTCGCGATGCAGGACTCCTGCCACCTCCGTCACGCCCAGGGCCTGCCGCTGTCCTCTGCATTGTCCCTGCGCCGGATCCCCGGCTTGACGGTGATCGAGCCGGCCGAGCAGGACATCTGCTGCGGCAGCGCCGGGATCTACAACGTCACCCAGCCGCAGGCGGCGCGCCGGCTCGGCGACCGCAAGGCGGAGCATGTCGTGGCGACGGGTGCACAGGCCTACGCGAGCGCGAATCCCGGCTGCCTCGTGCAGGTGGCCACGGCGCTGCGGCGCGCCGGCAGCCCGCTGCCGGCGCTACACCCGATCGAGCTCGTCGACGCCTCGATCCGGGGCGTGCCGGCTGGCAGGCTGCGCGCGACGTCGCGGCGGTGATTCCGGCGCAAAGGCAGCTCACTCGCGGCCGGAGGCGACCGTCGTCGGCCGAAGCTCGTCGAGGCCGTCGACGCCCGCGAGCGCCGGGAAGAACCGTGTCCACAGCGTCGCGATCGCGATCGTCGCGACGCCGCCGATCACGACTGCGGGGACCGCGCCGACGAGCGCGGCGGCGACGCCCGATTCGAACGCCCCGAGCTCGTTCGAGGCGCTGATGAACACCATCTCGACGGCGTTGACTCGGCCGAGCACCTCGTCCGGCGTCACGAGGGGCAGGATCGTCTGCCGCAGCACCACCGACACCATGTCGACGGCGCCGCCGAACGCGAGCGCGGCGAGCGACAGCCACATCGTGTGGGAGAGCCCGAAGACGACCATGCTGGCCCCGAACAGCGCCACGACGAGCAGCAGCCGCGGCCCGGCACGGCGGCGCACCGGCCACCGGGCCAGGATCAGAGCGGCCGTGAGCGACCCGACGGCAGGCGCCGTGCGCAGCACCCCCAGGCCGACCGGGCCGACGTCGAGCACGTCCTTCGCGAATACCGGCAGCAGCGCGACGGCTCCGCCGAAGAGGACGGCGAAGAGGTCGAGTGAAATGGCCCCGAACAGCACGGGGGTGCGCCGGATCAGCCGCACCCCGGCGAGCAGGCTTTCGAGGCCCGGCGCACCGCTGGATGCTCCGGTGCGGCCGGACCGAATCGCGAGCACACACCCTGCCGACACCAGCGTGAGGCCGACGGCGACGGCGTATACGAGCTCCGGCCGAATCGAGAACAGGAGTCCGCCCGCCGCAGGCCCGGCGACGACGGACACCTGGAACGCGATCGAGCGCTGCGCGAGGGCAGTGACGAGGATCTCCTCCGGCACGAGCGACGGCGTCAACGACCGCCCCGCCGGCGAACCGAGGGCCGCCGCGACCCCCGTGGCCAATGCGAGCGCCAGAAACTGCCACAGCTCGTGCGCGCCCCCGAGCGTCACCGCGAGCAGGCCTGCGAACACCCCGGCTTCGAGCACGGTGGCAGCGGCGAGCAGCGTGCGGCGCGGCAGTCGGTCGGCGAGCTGGCCCGCCGGGAGCGCGAGGAGGGGCAACGGAATGAACTCGCAGAGCCCAACGAGGCCGAGATCCAGCGGGTTGCCGCTGATCTCGTAGACCTGCCAGCCGATCGCCACCGAGGCCATCTGCAGCGCGAAGCCCGAGGTGAGCAGCGAGGCCCAGAAGAGGCTGAAGTCCCGGTGACGAAACGCCGACCCGGCGCGCCGCCGGCTCACGCGGCGGCGGTCTCGCCTGCGCCGGGCGTCGTATCCGGCTCGCCGTGCGGGAGGAACTCGACCTCCAGCCGCTGGATCCGGGAGCCGTCGGTCTCGAGCACACGGAAGCACAGCCCGTCGGAGCGCACCTCGTCACCGGGCGCCGCGGCACGCCCGATCAGGTCGAACACGTAACCGGCGACGGTGTGGTAGTCCTCGTGCTCGAGCGCCGTCCCGAATTCCTCGTTGAAGTCGTCGATCGGGAACGTGCCGTGGATCCTGATCGTCGTCTCGTTGACCCGTTCGACCGACTCGTCCGGAAGGTCGAACTCGTCCTCGATCTCGCCGACGATCTCCTCGATCAGGTCTTCCAGCGTGACGATGCCCTGGGTGGCCCCGTACTCGTCGACGACGATCGACATGTGCTGGTTCGTGCGGCGGAACTCCGCCAGGAGCGCCGCCAGGTCCTTCGTCTCGGGCACGACGTAGGCAGGCCGGAGCAGCTCCTCCAGCTTGACGTCTGCGATCCCGCGGTCGTTCAGCGCCGACACGAGGTCGCGCACGTGCAGGATCCCGACGATCTCGTCGAGCGACTCGCGGTACACCGGGTAGCGAGTGAACGGAGAGTCGAGCACGGAGCCGAGCGCCTCCTCGGGAGGCATCTCGACCGAGATCGCCACGACCTCGGGACGCGGCACCATCACGTCGGATGCCTCCTTGTCCGCGAAGTCGAACACCTTGTAGAGCATCTCGCGCTCGCCCTGCTCGATCTCACCGTGCTCGGTCGAGACCTCGAGCAGCATCTTGAGCTCCGCCTCCGAGTGAGCCTCGCCCTCGTGTTGCGACGGGTCGACCCCGATCGCCCGCTGCGCGAGCTCGCTGGACCGCTGCAGGAACCAGATCAGGGGCTTGAAGATGAAGAAGAAGACGCGAACCGGAGTCGACACGCCGAGCGCAATGCGTTCCGAGTAGCTCAGCGCGAGACCCTTCGGCACGAGCTCGCCGACGACGACGTGCAGGAAGGTGATGATCAGGAAGGCGAGCAGCACGGCGATCACCGTGGCGAGCCATGTGGCGAACAGGTCCGAGAGCACCTGCTCGCCGACGGCGCCGATCGCCAGCGATGTCAGTGTGACCCCGAGCTGCATCGCGGCGATGAAATGCGGCGGATCGCTCGTGATGCGAGCCACCGCACGTGCCGGCCTGCTGCCCTGGGCCGAGAGCTCCTTGAGACGCGTGCGGCGCACGGTCACCAGCGAGTATTCGGCCGCGACGAAGAAGCCGTTCAGGAGAATGAGAGCGGCAACGCCGAGGAGCTCGAGAGCGACCGTCATGCCCCGTTGCCCGGGGCGGCGGTACTAGGAGGAATGTCGTCCACTACTGGGCCGCAGTATAGGAAACGCCTGCGACATCCTCGTGCCGCTGGGCCCGGCCGTCGTGCACGAGGCGCTCGAGGTGGGAAAGTGCCTCGGCCACAGCGAACCTGCGTGCCGAGGGCTTGAGATCGGTGCCGAACAGCGGGAACGAGACCTCGTACCCGGTCCTGCGCTCGGCTCCGAGAGCCGCGGCCGTCAGGTCGAGGCGGTCCCGATGGTGCGCGATCAGCTCGTGCGCCCGGCCGACAGGGTCGTCGATCGGATCGCCGTGACCGGGCAGCGCCAGCGCGGGGGCGAGCGCGATCGTGCGCTCGAGAGCGATCAGGTAATCCCCCAGGGGATCCGGCCGGCTTGCCGGCCACAAACCGACCGTCGGCGTGATGCGTCCGAGCAGGTGATCCGCAGCCACGAGCACGCCGTCCTTCAGCAGGGTCAGCTGCCCGTCGGCGTGACCGGCGGCCGGGACGACCTCCCAGCCGTCCACCCTGTCGCCCGCGTCGAGCAGGTCAGGGCCCGAGGCGTAGCGGATGAAGGGGCGGTAGTAGGAGCCCTGCTCGATCAGCTCGTGAGTCACGTCCGCCGGCACGCCGTGACGTGCAAACCATGTCACCAGCACGCCTGCCCAGTCCTCGTCCCCCCAGACACGCACGCACTGGTCGTAGTCGAGCCGTCCCTGAGCCACCGGCGCACCTGTGAGCTCCGAGACGTCCGCCGCCGCGCCGACGTGGTCGGGATGAAAGTGCGTGATCACGATCTGCGTCACCGGCCCGCTGACCTGCGCGAGCTCCTCCGCCCACCGCTCCCGGGCGTCCGGCAGCCCGAGCCCGGTATCCACGAGCGTCCAGCCGTCGCCGTCCGGCAAGAGGTAGGCATGCACATGCCCGGGCCGGACCGGCAGGGGCAGGGTCACGCGCCGGAAGCCGCCGGGGAGCATGTCCATGCGACGACTGTATCCGTCCTTCTCTATCCAGAAGCTAGGCTTATTCACGGGATAAGTACCCGTCATTGGCTGTTACTCTTCGCCTGATGACGAGCGAGGTTGCAGAGCTTCTCCCGGACACCGATGTCGAGGCACTCACGGCGCCTGCGGTGCTCGGAATCATGGTCGAGCACTTCCATCCCAGGCTGTCGCTCGCATGCTCGTTTCAGAAGGAAGAGGCCGTGCTGCTCGACATGCTGCTCGGAATCGAGCCGGACGCTCGCGTCTTCGCCCTCGATACGCACGTCCTGTTCCCCGAGACCTACGAGGTATGGCGTACGGTGGAGAAGCGCTACGGCATCCAGGTCGAGGTCTTCGAGGGTCCGTCGCTCGGCCGGCAGGCAGCCGTCCACGGTGATGCGCTGTGGGCGTCGAACCCGGTGCTCTGCTGTGCCATCCGCAAGGTCGCGCCGCTCGGAGAGGCGCTCTCGGGCCTACAGGGGTGGATCACGGGCATGCGCCGCGACCAGTCGCCGACGCGTGCGAGCGCGCCGAAGATCGGGTGGGACGAGTCGCACGAGCTCTGGAAGGCGAACCCGCTCGCAGACTGGAGCGACGACGACGTGTTTGCCTACATCCGCGAGCACGAGCTGCCGTACAACCAGCTGCACGACCGTGGCTACGCGTCGATCGGCTGCACCCACTGCACGGTGCCCGGCCAGGGACGCGACGGTCGCTGGGCCGGGACCGACAAGACCGAGTGCGGGCTGCACCCAGGCTGATGCAGGCGTTGAGGCACATCACGCACCTCGACGAGCTCGAGGCCGAGGCGATCCACATCATCCGGGAGGTGGCCGCCGAGCTCGAGCGGCCCGTGTTGCTGTTCTCCGGCGGCAAGGACTCGATCGTGCTGCTGCGCCTCGCCGAGAAGGCGTTCCGGCCGGGCCGGTTTCCGTTTCCGCTCATGCACGTCGACACGGGCCACAACTTTCCCGAGGTGATCGAGTTCCGCGACCGGCGCGTCGCAGAGCTGGACGAGCGCCTCGTCATCGCCTCGGTGCAGGAGTCCATCGACACGGGCCGGGTCGTCGAGCAGGCAGGCCCGCGTGCATCCCGCAACCAGCTGCAGACGACGACGCTGCTCGACGCGATGGCATCGAACCAGTTCGATGCCGCCATCGGCGGCGCGCGCCGCGACGAGGAGCGCTCGCGCGCCAAGGAGCGGATCTTCTCCTTCCGCGACGACTTCGGCCAGTGGGACCCGCGCGCGCAGCGCCCCGAGCTCTGGAACCTCTACAACGGGAAGATCCGGAAGGGCGAGCAGGTGCGCGTCTTTCCCATCTCCAACTGGACGGAGCTCGACGTGTGGCAGTACGTCGAGCGCGAGTCGCTCGAGCTGCCCTCGATCTACTACGCGCACGAGCGCGACGTGTTCGAGCGCGACGGCATGCTGTACGCCGCGAGCGACGTCGTCGAGCGCTATACGCACGAGGAGCCGTTCAGCGAGTGGGTGCGCTTCCGCACCGTCGGCGACATGTCGTGCACCGGGGCCGTGCGCTCCCATGCGACGTCGCTGCACGACGTCGTCACGGAGATTGCATCGACGCGCGTGACCGAACGCGGGGAAACCCGGGCCGACGACCGTGCGTCGGAGGCGGCGATGGAGGATCGCAAGCGTGTCGGATACTTCTAGCCCGCCCCCGCTGGACGACCAGATCAGCGACCCGTTGCTGTCGGATGTGGCGTCCTCCGACCTGCTGCGGCTCGTCACCTGCGGGTCGGTCGACGACGGCAAGTCGACGCTGATCGGGCGGCTGCTGTACGACACGAAACAGGTGTTCGTCGATCAACTGGAGCACGTCGAAGAGACCAGCGAGCGCCGGGGCGACGGGTACGTCAATCTGGCGCTGCTCACCGACGGGCTGCGCGCAGAGCGCGAGCAGGGGATCACGATCGACGTCGCCTACCGCGGCTTTGTGACACCGAAACGCCGCTTCCAGCTCGCCGACGCGCCCGGCCACGTCCAGTACACGCGCAACATGGTGACCGGCGCCTCAACCGCCGATGTCGCCGTCGTCCTGCTCGATGCACGCAAGGGAGTGATCGAGCAGACGCGTCGCCATACGCTGATCGTGTCGCTACTCGGCGTCCCCCACCTCGTCTTCGCGGTCAACAAGATGGACCTCGTCGACTTCGACGAGGAACGGTTCCGCGCCATCGAAGCCGAGCTCGAGGCGCTGACGGCCGCACTCGGCGTGCCCGACGAGGTCGCGATCCCCATTGCCGCGCTGCACGGCGACAACGTCGTTCAGGGCTCGGAGCGCATGGCCTGGTGGGACGGGGGCACGCTGCTCGCGCATCTCGAGGCGATCGAGATCGCGAGCGACCGAAACCTCCACGATCGCCGCTTCCCGGTGCAGTGGGTGATCCGCCCGATGTCCGACGAGCACCACGACTACCGCGGCTACGCCGGCCAGGTCGCGGGCGGTGTCTGGCGCGCGGGCGACGAGGTGCTCGTGCTGCCGTCCGGCCAGCGCACCCGGGTCGCGTCGGTCGACACCGCGGACGGCCCGATCGACGCTGCAGTACCCGGGATGTCGGTGACGATCCGACTCGAGGACGCGATCGACGTGCCCCGCGGCGACATGCTCGTCGACCCGGACGACCAGCCGGTGGCGGCACGTGAGCTCGCGGCGACGGTCTGCTGGATGAGCGAGCGGCCGCTGCAGCCCGGGGCACGGCTCGGCATCAAGCACACGACGCGCACGGCGCGGGTGGTCGTGGAGGGGATTGACGGCGTCGTCGACATGGAGACGCTCGGCGAGCGCGAAGCTGACCAGATGGCGCTGAACGACATCGGCTCGGTGCGCCTGCGTCTGTCGAGCCCGCTCATGACCGATCCCTACGCCTCGAACAGGGCGACAGGCTCGTTCATCCTGATCGACGAGGCGACGAACGACACGGTGGCCGCCGGCATGGTTCGTTCCGCCCGCGCGTAGCCTCCGTTTCGGGTCTTGCCCGATACGAACAGGTGTTCTATGCTCGAGCGATGCGGACGGAGTACCGGGAAGAGCCTTGCCGCACCGCCCTGACCCGGGTCAAGGGGATGCCCTTCGCGTGGTCGCTCAACCCCTACACGGGTTGCGCGCACCGGTGCACGTTCTGTTACGTGCGCGGTTTCGAAGCGCGGGCCGAGCGGCCGTCCGACGATCGCTACGGCCGCTCGATCCGTGTCAAGGCGAACATCGCCGACGTGCTCGCGGCGGAGCTGGCCCGGCGCTCCTGGAAGCGCGAGGAGGTGACGGTCGGCGCGGCCACCGATCCCTACCAGCCCGTCGAAGGGCGGTACCGGCTCACGCGTTCGTGCATCGCCGTGCTCGGACGGGCGCGAACGCCGTTCTCGATCATCACGCGCGGGCCGCTCGTGTGGCGCGACGTCGATGTCCTGCAGGACGCCGCCCGGCGCGCGCGCGTCGTCGTCAACATCTCCGTGCCGACGCTCGACGACCGCGTCTGGCGCACGACGGAGCCGGGCACGGCGCCTCCGCGGCGCCGCCTCGAGATCGTGCGCCGCCTCGTCGAGGCCGGAATCGAGACGAACGTCGCGATCGCGCCGATCCTGCCGGGCCTGTCCGACGGGCAGGAGCAGCTCGCGGAGGCAGTGCGTGCGGCACGGGCCGCCGGTGCGCACCACGTGTGGGCGAGCATGCTCAACCTGCGTCCCGGCACGCGCGAGCATTTCCTCGCGGCGCTCGAGCGCGACTGGCCCGAGGAGTCGACGCGGTACGAGCGGCTCTACGAGGGGCGTTCGTACCTCCCGGAGGCGAAAGCCGGCCCGGTCCGCGAGCTCGTGCGGAGCCTCGCCGGCGAGCATGGACGCGAGCGCCGGCCGACGCTGCGGCCGCCCGCCGAGCCCGTGCAGTTGACGCTGATTTGACGATCTCACTACCGTCGTCCAATCGCGCCCGTAGAATCGGCTGCGTGACCGAAATACCGGAGATCACGGTGCTCCTGGCCGACGATCACGAAGTCGTACGCGAGGGACTGCGGCTCGCGTTGCTCCGCTCACCGCACATCCGCGTCGTCGGAGAAGCCCCCGACGGCGAGACCGCGGTCTCCCTCGCGGAGCGGCGCCGCCCCGACGTGATCATCATGGACCTGCGCATGCCGGAGATGGACGGGATCGAGGCGACCGAGGAGATCGTTCGCCGCGTCCCCGACGCGAAGGTGCTCATCTTCACCGCCTATTCCGAGCGGGCACTGCTCCAGCGCGGTCTCGAGTCGGGCGCACGCGGCTACATCCTCAAGGAGGCGCCGCACGAGACGTTGCTGCGCGCGATCGAGAAAATCGCGGGCGGTGAGACGTTCGTCGACCCGGCGCTGATGCCGGCGCTGACCACGGGCAAGGACGGCAGCGACGTTCTCACCCAGCGTGAGCGCGAGATCCTGCAGCTGCTCGCCGACGGGATGTCGAACGCCGACGTGGCGGGACGGCTGTTCATCTCGCAGGAGACGGTGAAGAGCCACGTCCGGCACATCCTCACGAAGCTCGAGGCCGACACCCGTACGCAGGCAGTCGCGATCGCGCTCCGTGAGGCGATGATCGATTGAGCGAAGCCTCGGCCGACCGGGGTCTCACGGAGCGGCTGCGCGCGGAGCGAGACGAACGCCGGCGACTGGCCGAGCTGATCCATGACGGTCCCGTGCAGCATGTCGCGGCCATCGCGCAGATGCTCGATGCGGCGCACCACGCGCTGGAGGAGGGCGACGACGAGATCGGCCGCCGCATCGTCACGAGGGCTCTCGAGGTGGCGCGCGAGGCGAGCGCCGACTTGCGCGAGATCGTGAGCGGGATCGAACCGGATGCGCTGAGCGAGCTCGGGTTCGCGGGTGCCGTGCGCGAGCTGGCAGATCGGCTCTCCATCAGGCGCGGAGTCGAGATCGAGCTCGACGTCGACGGCGCCGGCGACATCGGGGAAGGCGCGCAGTCAGGCCTCTATCAGGTCGTGCGCGAGGCCCTCGACCAGGCGGTGCGACGCGGGCCTCCCTCGCGCATCAGCGTCTCCCTGCGGGAGACGCCGGAGGGCGTCGAGCTCCGTGTCGCCGACGACGGGGGCCAGGAGCGCCGCCAGGCCGTGCTCGACGGGCTCACCCAGCGCGCCGCCGAGCTGAACGGCTCCTTCGCCTCGGAGACCACCGATGCGGGCACGTGGATCGCCGTGCGCCTGCCGCCTTCGGCTGCACACTTGTAGTCCGAACGACTTCTAGCCCGAACTACTCCAGAGGCTCGTTGTGGACGTCGTGCTCGGTGGCGTACTGGTCGACGAGCGGATTGATCACTGCGGCCCCGTCCGGGAACGCGTAGTTGATCTTCACGAACGGCTCCCATTTGTCCGGCAGGGCATCCTCGGGGAAGATCGCCTCGACCGGGCATTCGGGCTCGCAGGCGCCGCAATCGATGCATTCCTCGGGGTCGATCACGAGCATGCGGTCGAACTCGTGGATGCAATCGACGGGGCAGACGTCGATACACGACTTGTCTTTGATGTCGATGCAGGGCTCGGCAATGATGTACGTCATCGTGCTTCCAACTCTACCCCGAGGCTCCGGCGGTCACGTGGTTGAACCGTTGTCGCGCAGGGTCACCCGCCGGTGAGCTCGGAGACGAGCTCGGGAGCGCGCTCGACGAGCGACGACTTGACGACGACCTGATCGAAGCCGGCGGCATGACCGGCTCGCAGGCCTGCCGTGTCAGTGTGGTTCGAGTAGCCGAGGATCGGCACGTCCGGCCACGCATCGGCGACGTCGAGCGGATCGACGCGCGCGATGTCACAGATGACGAGATCCGGTGGGTGGGTGGAGTCCTTCGTGACGAGGTGGTGCGCGGGGAGCAACCCCTCCAGCTTGCCGCGAAAGAAGAGGTCGACCCCGACGAGCAGGATCGTGGCCACGGTTTGACGCTAGCAGCCGTTCAGGACGGTTCCATCGACGTGCCAGACGCTCGCGGCGGGCCTCAGAAGACCGGCTCGATCCCCAGCCGTTCGAGGAACCGGTTGAGATAGATCCGCAGCACGTAGAAGCGCTCGAAGAACAGCAGCAGCCCGAGCGCGACCATGATCGCTCCGCTGACGACCTGGATCGCGACATAGTGATCGCGCAGCCAGCGGAACGCACCCATCGCGCGCGTGAACAGGGCGCCGGCGAGCACGAACGGAATTGCGAGCCCGAGGGAATACACGGCGAGCAGCAACGCACCCTGGGCAGCCGTGTCTGCCGAGCCGGCGAGCACCAGGATCGCCGCCAGCACGGGACCGATACACGGGGATGCGCAGATCGCGAACGCACCTCCGAGCGCGACCCGCGAGCCACGACTGCGGGCGCCTTGCAGCAGGCCGGCTCCGACGAGCCGCTCGGGCCACGGCAGCAGCCCCATGAAGGCGAGCCCGAAGACGACGAGCACGAAGCCGGAGATGCGCTCGAGCAGGAACTGGTTGCGGAAGAGGCCGTCGCCCACGAGCTGGGCGCCGACCCCGAGCAGGACGAAGACGGCGGTGAACCCGAGCACGAAGGGGATGCTCGCCATCACCACCCTCCGGGCAGAGCCCTGCTCCCCGAGCCGTTCCGCCTCGACGGCGGACACCGCCGACAGGTAGCCGGGCACGAGTGGGAGCACGCACGGTGCCAGGAAGGAGATGAAGCCCGCGAGGAGCGCGATCGGTAGCTCTGTCAACCGCATGCCGGCCTCATCCCTCGAAGCGGTCGAGCTCGTCGTCCAGCCGCCGCTCCAGCGCCGGATCGAGAGGAGCTACAGGCTCTGGCTCGGCCGTCTCGCGCCGATGGCTCCACGACCATGCGAGCGCTCCGACGGCGACGGCACCGACGGCAAGCCCGGCAAGAGGAAGCAGCCAGGCGAGGAGGTCGAACCCATGCGTCGGAGGCTCGGCGAGGACGTTCGGCCCGAACTGGTCGACGAGTTGCGCCTTGATCTGCGCCGCGCTGTCTCCCGCCGCGATGCGCGCGCGAATGAACGCCTTCATGCGCGTCGCGATCGGCGAGTTGGACTGGTCAAGCGTTGTCTTGCACGTGGGGCAGACGACCTCGCCCTCGAGATCGGCCTGGCTGGGCCTGTCGGCAGCGAGGGCCGGCGGTACGAGCGGCGTTGCGAGCGCCAGGGCGAGCGAGAGGATGAGCGTGACCCTGCGGATCACTGCGGCGTGCCGAGGGCGAGCGCAACGCCCTCGGCGAATGCGTCCTTGTTGCGCTCGGTGTCGATCCCGCCCTCCAGGCGCTCTCCGACGAGACGGCCCTGGCGGTCGACGAAGAACGTCTCCGGATAGCCTGTCACGCCCCACTTCCCGATCGTCGACTTGTTGACGTCTCGCACGATCGGATAGGTGAGCCCGTAGCGCGTTGCAAAGCGCTTCGCATCCGTCTTGAAGTCCTCGACGTCGATCCCGACGACGACGAGGCCGTCCTTCCGATACTGCTTGTAGGTCGCCTCGAGGGCCGGCGCCTCGCCCTTGCAGGGCACGCACCACGAGGCCCAGAAGTTGACGACCACGGCCTTCCCGCGGAGAGTGGCCAGGGAGAGTGGCCCGGTGCCGTCCAACCGCTCGAGCGTGAACGCCGGTGCTTCGGGATGCTCCCCCTTGGCGAGCTTGCCGGCTGCCCCGGAGTCGTCCTTGGCGACCTTCCAGATGAGGAGCCCGAAGAGCGCGACGACGGTCGCGACGGCGATCCCCTGAGCGACGAGCTTGAGCCGCCTGGTCACGCCGCGACGATGAACACGGCAGTGCCCACGTCGACCTTCGTGAACAGCCACTCGACCTGTGGAATCAGCATCCGGATGCAGCCGTGCGAGGCGGAGTAGCCGATCGAGGCGGCGTCGGGGGTTCCGTGGATGCCGACGTAGGGCGCCGACAGGCCCATCCAGCGTGTCCCGAGCGGGTTGCCGGGCCCGGGCGGGATCGGCTTCGCATCCTTCGCCCAGGCGGAGCCGGCCGGCGGGTACCACCAGGGATCGAGCTGCTTGGTGATGACCTCGAACTGTCCGAGCGGGGTTGGGAACTGCGAGCGTCCGGTCGCGACCTTGAAGGAGCGGACCACGTTCGACGTGTCGGCGAGGTGATACAGCAGAAGCTGATTGGAGCCGCGGCGGATCACGATCGCTTTGTCGAGCATCGCCCGTTTCACCGCCGGCTCGATCTCCTCGAACGGCAACTCCAGCGGCTCTCGCTCCTGCGCCTTCAGTGCGTGGACGATGGCTCGCGCGGAGACGACTTGCTTGAGACGACGGCCGGGAACGTCCTTCGTCGCGAAGGGAACGAGCTTGCGCAGCTTGAGCTCGGCGTCCACCGGTTCGCGCCGATAGCGCTTCCCGATCGACGACACGAGACGCTCGACCCTCGAGCTGGAGACATCGACCTTCAGCGGCACGATGAAGCCGGGGCGCCTGACCCTCGCCGCCAGCTTGATCGCCTCGGTCAGGTGCGATGCCGCGCCGAGCTCCTGCGGCGTCACCGCGACCTTCCGGCTCGTGCCGACGACGAGCGTGAGCGGACGCGCGAAGCGCTTCTGCACGATTTCTCGCGCCTCGGCTGCCGTGAGCCCGCCGACGAGCGTGCCGCCGACGGTGACGCCCGCAGCGATCAGCTTCGGCACAGCCGGCTTGGGCCTGGGCCGCGGCTTGGGAACCGGCACGGTCGGGGTCGTGTCGGTCGGTGGCGCGGGCGCGGTCGTTCCCGTCGTCGTCTCGGTTGCGGTGCCGCTCGTGTCGGTCGTCGTACCCTCGTCCGCCCCGGCCTGTGGCGCCGCCGCAAGCACCACGGCGCTCAGCAACCCTGCGACCGCACAGGCCGAAAATGCGGCGATCTTCGGCCCCTTGCTCACTAGGCGCTCAGTGTAGCCACGTGCGCAGACGCGGTTGCCTCGTGTTGCAGGCTCGGCCGACCGACGCTACGAGGCGAAGATGCGCGGATCGTTCGTGATCACGCCGTCTGCGCCCGCTGCCACGACGCGCCGCAGATCGTCGCGGTCGTCCACCGTCCATGCAAGAACAGGCAACCCGAGCGCGTGGGCGCGATCGACGGCAGCACCCGTGACGAGCCGGTGCTGCAGCATCACGACGCTCGCCCCTGCCCGGCGGGCGAGACTCCCGAGCCTGAAGGGCACCGAGGCGCGCATTGCCGACAGCCCGAGCGAGACGACCGGCCAGAGGTACGGCCTGCGGGAAACGGAGAACCGGTCCTCCGGATACGTGAGGCCGATGCGCACGCCGGGCGCATGCCGGGCCACGGCCCGCAGGCTGGCGACGTGAACCCCGCTGACGACTGTGCGGTGGGTGAGCCCGTAGCGGTCCAGCGCCACAGCGAGCTCGTCGAGGCGTGTGCGCAGCTTGAGATCGACGTGGAGCCCGACGTCGGGGGCCTCGTCGGCGAAGAACGCGAGGGCGTCGTCGAGGGTCGGCAGGTCCGGCGCGATCTGGCGGAGCTCGTCGAGCGAGAGGTCGCGCATGCTTCCCGACGCAGCTCCATGGCTCACCTCGTCGAGATGATCCGAGTGTGCGAGCACGAGAGGGCCCCGCGGCAAGTCGATCACGTCGAACTCGATCAGATGCACTCCCGCCGCGAGGGCCGCGCGGAACGAGCCCAGCGTGTTCTCCGGTGCGAGGGCGGCAGCGCCGCGGTGACCGATGCGCAACGGACCGTCTGCGCGGCGGTTGAGGTCGATGGCCAAGCCGTCTAGAGCCCGAACAGCTGCTGGACCTCGTGCCAGATCGTGACCGCGATGGCCACGCTCGCAACGAGCAGCAGGAGGAGCGCGAGCCAGAATCGTATCCCCGCGCGCTTCGTTCGCCGCCGGTGCTCGATCCGCGCCTTGCGCCGGGCCCGGTGCAGACGGTACGCATCACGCACCGCGCCGGGGTTGAGTGGTGGGTCGCCGGAGGGATCGAGAGGAACGTCGGCGGGGACGACATCCTCGGGAACCGCTTCGGTGACACGCCGGGCCATATGCGAAGTGTAAGCGCGTGACTCCAGCCGCTGCGAGGCCCATACTGTTCTCCGGATGGCGCTTCCCGAGCGAGGACTACACGGTCGTGCCGCGCTCGAGCGCGGCTTCTTCGGCATCGGCGACCGACTGGGCATGCTGGCGGGAGTTGTGCTGGCTGTCTCGGCGTTCACCGGCTGGTACACGGGCTCGGGTCAGGGGGTCACGGTCTCCGTCATGGGCTGGCACACGGGCACGCTCGGAAAGCTCGTGTTCTTCCTCGGCGTAGCGGTGTTCCTGGTCGTCGCGGTGCGCGAGTTCGGCGTCGATCTGCCGGCTGCCGTACCTGAGAGCCTGTTGACGATCGCGCTCGGTTCGCTGGCCACCATCTTCGTCCTGATCCGGGTGATCTCGATTCCCGACGACTTCTTCTTCGCCGGCCGCGGCGTCGGCATCTGGATCAGTCTCGTGGCCGCGATCGGGGTCATCGTGGCAGGGTTGCTGCAGGCGTCCGAGGAGCTCTAGAGGGCTCGTGCGTCGTGGGTCAGGGGCCCGTCGTGTCTGCGGGTCGCTGCGGCAGTGGTTGAAGCGTGCGGACGAATGTCTGGGTCGCGCCGGTCGGAGGGCCGTCGTCGAGCGCCTGGCCGAGGGCAATCCCGAGCCCGAAGGCGACCAGCACGCCGACTGCGAGCGCGAGCAGCTTGAGCCAGCGCAGCCGGCGCCGCCCGGTCCGACGGATACCGCGCTGCTCGAGCCCGTTCACGGCGTGTAGTCCACGGCGCCACGGGCGTAGAGGTGGAACGCGGCGTCACCCACCATCGCCAGCGAGCGGGCCCATCCTGGTGGCGCATCGGTCTCCTCGACGACGGTGCGCGCCCAGCGCTCCGAATCCGGATACGCGCGGGCGAGCTCTGCGATCGTGTACGTCGATCCGACGCGGCGGCGCAACTCAGCGGTGACGATGTCGAGCTGGCGGTGGAGACGTTCCGCCTGCAGGGGTTCCTGTGTCACTGCGGCGACGAGGCGGCGGTATCCGTCCTCCCACTCGCGCCGTGCGCTCTCGATGTCGATGGCGGCGCTCACGGAGGGCGATGCTACTCGGATGCGCAGCAACCGCCGGCAGGCCATCGCTCGGGCAGCTCGGCGAGCACCCGCTCTCCGATCACATAGCCGGGACGGGCGAGAGCGTAGGCGGCGTGCGCGTGGAGGCATTTGAGCTGGGCGGGGTTCTGCGACCCGCCGATGCCCGAGTCGAGCGACACTCCCCCATCAGCTCCTCGCTCACCGGCTGCCAGTGCGTGCCTGAGCCGGCGCTGCTCGTCGGTCGCCCGGGTGAGCTCGGCGGCGAGCTCGGGGTCGAGTGCGACGGCGGTGCTCCAGCGCTCGACTCCGCCCGCCGCCTCGAGGCGCGAGACGGCCGCGACGAGGTGGCGGCACGTGAGGTAGTACATCGTCGGGAAAGGCGCGCCGGCGCTGTCGTATGGCAACTGCTCCGTGACGGCAGGCGCCCCCCACGGGCAGCGCGCGGCGACAGCGTGGAACGCGCGAGGTGCGCGCCCGAGCTGGCGCGCGACTGCGACCCGATCGTCCATCCCGACACCGTACCGCGCGTTCGACGTCGCTCCTCGGGACGAGGGCCGCTCCTGGCACGGATGCACGGCGTTTGCCGCTGGTCGGGCTACGGCGCCGCGGCGCCAGCAGGGTGTTGCTTGCGCCAGCGACCGATGCCCTTGACGATGAAGAGCCGCTCGCCGGGTTTCACATATCCGATCCGGCGGGCCTCGCGGGCCAGTGCGGCGTCGCTCGTCGTGCGCGCGAAGCGTCGCTCCAGACGGATCTTCTCCGCGCGCAGCGCCGCCACCTCGGCCCGCCGGTCGGCGAGGTGCGAGCGGGTCTGCAAGTAGCTCGAGATCGGCTGGTAATAGAGAAACGCCATCACGCAGGCAACGATGAGGGGCACGAGCAGGCGGACGCGCAGCCGGCGACGCTTCGCCGTGCCGCGCGCCGTGCGACGCGACTTGTCCCCCGCAGGTGCCACGGCTCTAGCTTCGCCGCCCGGGGGCGACTGTCCTGCCGTCCGCCGCGGTGCAGCGGAGCGAAGCAAGAAACGGTTCCGCCTATGCCTACGGACGATGCCCCGGGCGCAATGCCGCGTCGACCCGGTGTCTGACACCGACGTCGCGGCCCTGACGGTACCTGTGCATTTTCCAGCGATTTCCCGAGCGTCGACGCTCAAGGAACGACTTCGGTGTCAGACACCGATGTTCGTCAAGGGCAACGCGTGCCAACATTGCAACAATTCGTCGACAGCCTGTGCAGCCGGAGCGGCGACTTCGAGCACCCCTGCGTCCCTGGCGTCTAAGCCAGGTCGACCTTGATGACGTTGGTTGACCCCGGAATGTTCACGGCCGTGCCGGCGGTGATGACGACGCGATCGCCGCGGGAGACGATGGCCTTGGCTCGGGCTGCCTCGAGGGATCGCGACCACAGGTCTTCGACGTCGTCTGTCTCGGGGATCTCGAGCGGCGTCACCCCCCACTCGATCGCCATGTGCCGCAGAGAGTGCGCGTGATGCGTGATCGCGATGATGGGACGGCGTGGCCGCAGCCTGGCGACGGCGGACGCAGTGCGGCCGGTGAACGTCGGTACGAGGATCGCCTTGGCGGCGAGCGCCTCTGCGATGTCGCAGGCGGCGTTCGACATCGCCTGGCCGATCGTCGGCTCGTCATCGGCGTGCGGGATCTCGTGACGGTAGTCGAGGCTCGGCTCGACTGCGCAGGCGATCTGGTTCATCACCTCGATCGACTCGACCGGGAACTCGCCGACTGCGGTCTCGCCGGACAGCATGATCGCGGAGGTGCCGTCGAGCACCGCGTTCGCGACGTCGGATGCCTCGGCCCGGGTCGGCTCGGGTTGGTGGATCATCGACTCGAGCATCTGCGTGGCGGTGATCACAGGCTTTCCGCGCTCGAGCGCCCGCGCGATGATCCGTTTCTGCAGCAGCGGCACGTCGGCAGCGCCGATCTCGACGCCGAGGTCTCCGCGGGCGACCATGACGGCATGCGACTCCGCCAGGATCTCGTCGAGCGAGGCGATCGCCTCCGCCTTCTCGATCTTGGCGATCACGTGGGCTTGCGAGCCGCGCGCCTCGATCAGCGTCCGCAGCGCGCGCACGTCCGAGGCCGAGCGCACGAATGACAGCGCCACGAAGTCGACGCCGAGCTCCATCGCAAACTCGAGGTCGTCCAGGTCCTTACGCGTGAGCGAGGGGATCGGCAGTGGCACGCCGGGCAGGTTGACCCCCTTGTGAGACGTGACGATGCCGCCCGCGAGCACCTCGCAGACTGCGCGTCCGCGCTCGACGGACTCGACGCGCAACTTGACATGACCGTCGTCGATGAGGATGTCGTTGCCGACCTGGAGCACGGAACCGAGGACGGCCGGGCTGACGGGGAGGTCACCGTCCCGAGCCGCGTCTTCGCCTGCGATGACGACCGAGTCGCCACGCTTGAGCGTGACGGGCTGCTCGAGGTCGCCGATCCGCAACTTCGGTCCTTGCAGGTCGGCGATGAGTGCGATCGGGCGGCCGGACGCCGCCTCGGCGTCACGCACGAGCCGGGCGCGCATTGCGTGATCCTCGCGATTGCCGTGCGACATGTTGAGGCGGGCGCCGTCCATGCCCGCCTCGATGAGCGCAGCGATCATCTCCGGGCTGGAAGAAGCCGGGCCGATCGTCGCGACGATCTTCGTCCTGCGTAGATGCATGGTCACACGTTCAGGCTACGCGGAAATGCGTCCCAGCCGGGGAACTCGGCCTGCCCGCCGAGCTGATCCTCGATGCGGAGCAGTTGGTTGTACTTCGCCGTGCGATCGGAGCGCGCAGGCGCGCCCGTCTTGATCTGCCCGCTGTTGGTGGCGACGGCGAGGTCGGCGATAGTGGCGTCCTCGGTCTCTCCGGAGCGGTGCGAGATGATCGTCGCGTATCCGTTCCGTTGGGCGAGCTCGATCGTGTCGAGCGTCTCGGTGAGCGACCCGATCTGGTTCACCTTGACGAGGATCGCATTGCCGACGTTTTCTGCGATGCCTCGGCGCAGGAAGGCGACATTCGTCACGAAGAGGTCGTCGCCGACGAGCTGGACGCGGCCGCCGAGGCGGTCGGTGAGGGTTTGCCAGGTGGCCCAGTCGTTCTCGGCCAGGCCGTCCTCGATCGACACGATCGGGAAGCGGTCGGCGAGGTCGGCCCAGAGATCGATCATGCCGTTGCCGTCGAGCGTGCCTCCTTGCCGTTCGAGCACGTACGCGCCGTCGTGGTAGAGCTCGCTCGTTGCGGGATCGAGGGCGATGGCGATCTTGTCGCGATGCCCTGCCCGCTCGGCCGCTTCGAGGATCGCCTCGCAGGCGTCGTAGGCCGAGCCGAGATCGGGAGCGAAGCCGCCTTCGTCACCGACGCTCGTTGAGAGGCCGCGCTCCTTCAGTAGGCCCTTGAGGGCATGGTAGGTCTCGACGCCGATCCGGAGCGCCTCGGAGAAGCTCTCCGCGCCGCCGGGCACGAGCATGAACTCCTGAAAGTCGAGTGAGTTCTGCGCATGGGCGCCGCCGTTGACGACGTTCATCAACGGCACGGGCAGCAGATGCGCGTTCGTGCCGCCGATCCAGCGGTACAACGGGACGCCTGCGTCGTCCGCGGCGGCCTTGGCAGCGGCGAGCGAGACACCCAGCACGGCATTCGCTCCGAGCCGCGACTTGTTCGGCGTGCCGTCGAGCTCGATCATCGCGAGGTCGAGCGCCCGCTGGTCGCGCGCGTCGAGCCCGGTGACGCGGTCGGCGATCTCGCCGTTCACGTGAGCGACGGCCCGAAGCACGGCTTTGCCCACCCAGGTGTCGCCGCCGTCGCGGAGCTCGACGGCTTCGTGCTCACCGGTCGAGGCGCCGGACGGGACTGCGGCCGCGCCGAAGGCACCCGAGTCGAGCCCGATCTCGACCTCGACCGTCGGGTTGCCGCGCGAGTCGAGCACCTGGCGGCCGTGGACGTGGACGATGTCGCTCACGGGTCAACCCTATCCGCCCCGTCGATCACGCCTCGCAGCAACGACGGAACATCCTCAGCGGGCGGCGAGGTGCGCCTTGGCCTCGACGTACCAGCGCTCTTGCCCGGCGAGGTCGAGCTCGGCCCAGGTCTCGCCCGCCTCGGCGGCGAGCCGCTCGGCCACCTCGACCCGAGCGACCCAGCGGCTGCTGGTCGCGCGCAGCGCGAGCTCAGGGTCGACGTTGAGAACCCGGGCCAGGTTGACGACGGTGAAGAGCAGGTCACCGACCTCGCCGAACACGGCGGCGGCGGGCTCGGTCTCGGGTGCGGGCCGGCCTGTTGCCGCGATTTCGGCCTCCAGCTCGGCCAGCTCTTCGTGGAGCTTCGCGAGCGGTCCCGACACATCGGGCCAGTCGAAGCCGACGGCGGCCGCCCGGCGTTGCACCTTGCGTGCGTGTAGGAGCCCCGGGAGCGCCTCGGGGACGTCGTGGAACACCCCCTCACGCCCTTCTTGCTCCGTCTTGATCGCCTCCCATCGCTCACGCACGCGGCCGGGCGTCTTCGCCTCGGCGTCCCCGAAGACGTGCGGATGCCGGCGGACGAGCTTCGCGTGTACGGCACGCGCAACGCGCTCGAGGTCGCCCTGGCCCTGCTCCTCCAGCAAAAGTGCGAGAAAGTAGGTCTGGAAGAGCAGGTCGCCGAGCTCGTCGAGGAGCTTCGCCGGGTCGTCGGCATTCGCCGCTTCCGCGACCTCGTACGCCTCCTCGACCGTATGCGGAACGATCGTACGGGCCGTCTGCTCACGATCCCACGGACAATCGCGGCGCAGGCGCCGGGTCAGTTCGTGGAGCTCGAGCAGCGCCTCAGCGAGCGCCATGGGCTATCCGGTCGTCGTCTGCGCGGCGCCGGTCGTCGCGGCCGCCGGTGGCGCGAAGCCGCTCGCGTAGGAGACCTTCTTGGCGTACGCCTTCGTCGTCGACGCGCCCCAACTCTGGACGGCCGTGCTCTTCCTCTGCTCCTCGAGCGTGTTCTCGATCTGCGCCTTGACCTCCTTGAACGGGGTCGTCTTGCCCGGCCTGACCGGCGACATGGCCTGGATCACGTGGTATCCGAATTGCGTCTTGACCGGCTTGGAGACCTGGTTCGTCGCGAGCAGGAACGCAGTCGTGTCGAAGGCGGGGACGGTCTGGCCCTTCGTGATCGTGAGCTTGCCGCCCTTGTCCTTCGAGCCGGGGTCCGTCGAGTACTTCTTCGCGAGCGCGGCGAAATCGCCGCCCGCTTTGACTTGGGCGTAGATCTTGTCGGCGAGCGCCTTCTGCTTCACGAGGATGTGGCGAACATCACGGCTCTCGGCCACCTCGTACTGGCTCTTGTTGTCCTCGTAGTACTTCTTGACCTCGGCATCGGTGACCTTGACGCTCTTCGTCAGCTGGTTGTAGAGCTTCTCCGAGATCAGCTGCGCCTCGATGTCGGCACGGAATCCCTCCGGCGTGTAGCCCTGAGCCTTCAGCTGGGCGTCGAGCTTCTTCTGGCTGCCGGCGAAGTACTGCTTCTTGACCTTGTTGACGCGAGCCTGGATCTCCTCATCGGTCACGGCCAGCTTGCGCTTGTCCGCCTCCTTGGCGTACTCGGCGCGCTGCACGAGGAACGCGACGGCCTGGCTCTGCAGACTCTGGTAGTCGCTCGTGCCGGCCTTCGGAAACGCGCGCTTCTGCGAGACGTAGGACTTCTTTGCGCGCGCGATCAGCGCGTCGAGATCGTCCTTCGTGATCGGGGTCCCATCGACCACGGCGACGGACCCGCTGGGGACGCTCGAGTCGCTGCCGCCGCAACCCGATGCGGCCACAACGGCAGCCGCGAGAAGGAGGGGAAGGGCGATACGGATGGTGCGCTTCATCAATGCAGGCTCTCTTGTGGACGGAGTCGGTGTAAGGACTCCGGATGTATAGACGAGGATGCGTTAAGTGACTGTTGCGATCCCTCGATCGTGCGCCGGCCGGGCACGAAAAAAGCCGCGTTCATGCGGCCGAGCGGGCCTCGACTATAGCATCGGCGAGGCCGAGCGCACCCTGCAGGTCGTCCGTGCGGAGCGCCACTTCCCGCTTCGCGCCGGTGTACACGGCGGTATCGGCGACGGCACGAAGCGCACGAAGCTCCTGGGATCCGAGGACGAGCGGGCCCACCGTCGCCCGTCCTCCGCGATAGACGAGATAGTCCGCCCCGATGCGTGCGAGCTTGAGCTTCGCCTCCTGGATCGCGAACAGATTTGCGACGGGCTCGGGCAGCGGACCGTAGCGGTCCTCGGTGGCAGCCTGGAGCTCGCGCAGCTCGTCGTCGTCCTCGACGAGTGCGAGCCGGCGATGGAGGTCGATCTTGAGCGCCTCGGAAGAGACGTACGTGGCGGGGATGTAGGCGTCGACCCTGGCATCGACCCGAACGGGGCGAACTGCGAGCCGTTTCTGCCCGGACAGCTCGGCGACGGCCTCATTCAGCATCTCGACGTACAGCTCGAAACCGAGCGCGGCGACGTGACCCGACTGCTCGGCGCCGAGCAGGTCGCCGGCACCGCGGATCTCGAGGTCGCGCATCGCGATCTGAAAGCCGGCGCCGAGCTCGGTGTGATCGGCGAGCGTCGCGAGGCGCGCGCGCGCCTCGGGCGTCAGCTCACTCGCGTCGGGATAGAACAGGTAGGCGTGCGCGGTGACGTCGGAGCGGCCGACGCGACCTCGGATCTGGTAGAGCTGGCTCAGCCCGAGGGTGTCCGCACGTTCGACGATCAACGTATTGGCCTGCGGGATGTCGATGCCCGACTCGATGATCGTCGTCGACACGAGCACGTCCGCGTCGCCGGCGAGGAACGCGTGCATGCGCTCCTCTAGGTCGCGCTCGCCCATCTGTCCGTGTGCGACGAGAAAGCGCAGGCCCGGGCACAGCTGCTGCAGCTTGAGTCCGATCTCGTCGATCGTCTCGACGCGGTTGTGCAGATAGAACGCCTGGCCGCCACGCGCGTGCTCTCGTTCGAGCGCGACCCTGATCAGCTCCTCGTCGTACTCGCTCACGCTCGTCCGGATCGGTCGCCGGCCCTCGGGTGGAGTCTCGATGATGGAGATGTCGCGCAGGCCCGAGAGCGACATGTGCAGGGTGCGCGGGATCGGTGTCGCGGAGAGTGCGAGCACGTCGACTTCGAGCCGTAGGGCTCGCAGCAGCTCCTTCTGGGCGACGCCGAAGCGCTGCTCCTCGTCGAGAATGACGAGGCCGAGCTCCTTCGGGATCACGTCCCGGGAGAGCACGCGATGTGTGCCGACGAGTACGTCGACCTTGCCGGCGGCGAATTCCGCGAGCACCTTCTTCGTCTCCGCCGGCTTGCGGAAGCGCGACACCATCTCGACGTTGACAGGGAAGTCGCGGTAGCGGTCGCGGAAGGTGTTCCAGTGCTGCTCGGCGAGGATCGTCGTCGGGCACAGCACGAGCACCTGCTTGCCGTTGACGGCGACCGCAAAGGCGGCGCGCACGGCCACCTCCGTCTTCCCGAAGCCGACGTCGCCGCAGACGAGCCTGTCCATCGGCCGGCTGGACTCGAGGTCCTCCTTGACCGCCTCGATCGCGCGCGCCTGGTCGTCGGTCTCGCTGTACGGGAACGACGCTTCGAGCCGTTCCAGCCACTCGTGCGCCAGATCGAATGTGACGCCTTCGGCGCGCTGGCGTTGGGCGTAGAGCGAGATCAGCTCGCCGGCGAGCTCGCGTACCGACTCACGGGCGCGAGTCTTGAGATTCTGCCAGGCCTTGCCGCCGAGTTTCGAGAGGGCCGGTGCCTTTGCGTCGGCGCCGATGTAGCGCGAGAGCTTGCCGAGCTGCTCGTGCGGCACGTAGAGCCGGTCGTCTCCCCGGAACGCGAGGAAGAGATAGTCGCGCGTGACGTCGGCGACCGACTTCGTCTCGAAGCCGAGCAGCTTGCCGACGCCGTGATCCTCGTGGACGACGTAATCCCCGACTCGGAGGTCTGCGAACGAGGCGAGGGCCCGCCCGAGCCGCGCATCGGCGCGCGGAGGCTTCTTGCGGAACACCTGCGTGTCCGGGAGCAGAACAAGGCCGAGCTCGCGCCAGACGAAGCCGCGGCGGGCCGATGACACGGCAAAGTGCAGCGCCGGCTCGCGCGGCAGGGCGGCGGCGAGCGTGTTGGCCTCTACCTTGCGAAGGAGTGCCCCCTGGCGCAGCGCCTCGCCCTTGTGGGCGAAGGTGACGACCACCCGGTTGCCGGAGCGAACGAATCCAGCGAGCTCGTTCTCCGCCTCGGCGAGGCCGCGCGCGGCGATCGCCGGGCGCTGCGCCTCGAACTGGAATGCCTGCCCGCGCGGGAAGGGGTCGAGCTCCGTCGCGCCTACGAGCGACACCGGGTCGAGCTCTTGCTCCTCCCAGACGGAACGGACGTCATCCGGCTGCCAGACGACGTCGGGTGCGCGATCGATGGGGGCGACGAGGTCGCCGGCCGCAAGAACCGGCGCAATCTCGTCCTCGTCGTCGGGCGGCAACTGCACGTCCACGAGATCACGGCGCCGCTCCGCGGCCGGATAGACGGTCGCCTCCGTGAGTGGATGCAGGGCGCGCTGCGTGAACGGCGAGAACGCGCGCACCTGCTCGATCTCGTCGCCGAACAGCTCGATCCGCAGCGGCTCCCGGCCGGTCGAGGGGAAGACGTCGACGATGCCGCCCCGGACGGCGAACTGCCCACGCTCCTCGACCCGGTCGACGCGTTCGTAGCCGGCGAGCGCCAGCTTCGTTGCGAGTCCGTCCATGCCCGGCTCGTCGCCGACCCGGAGACGCACCGGGAGCGGCCGCGCGCCGAACGGGGGCATGCCCTCCGCCAGCGCTGCCGCGGAAGCACACACCAGGCCACCGTCGGCAAGCACGTCGAGCGCGCGGGCTCTCTCTCCGATCAGGTGCGGCGGCGGCTCGAGGCCGGAGGCAGGCGAGACGCCACGACTCGGGAGCAGCGCCACCCGATCGTCGCCGAGATACCACGACGCCCCGTCGGCTGCGTCGCGGGCATCCGCATCCTCGGGCAGCAGCACCACGAGGCCGCGGCCCAGCTCCTCGTAGAGGGTCGCGAGCACGAGCGGCAGAGCTGCATCCGAGACGCGCGCGCGCGCGGGCAGCGCCTTGACGAACGCCTGGAAGCGCTCACTCGCCGAGAGCTCGGAAATGAAGACGTGAAGAGGCGTCGGGTCCATGCGAATGGCGGGAACGCGCCCCGCGGGGCCATCGTAGCGGCGTGCCCTGGGCACATCCGCAACCTCCCCCAGGGGCACTCCCGTGTCCCTGGTGACACGCTAGCGGCGATGCCGTGACGCGTTGGTGACGACGGCGTGCCGACTGTGTGCCGGGTGTGGCGCCCATCTGACACGCCGGTGTGCCGACTCCGACTCTCGAGGCGGGTCGTCCGCGGGCAGCGTCTAGTTGAAACGCTGTTGGGTGTCTGTGAGGCCGTCCGCGGCCAGCGCCTCGACCGCGTCGGCTGCTGCGCCGACGAGCGCCTCGACGTCATCCTCGGGGGCGAATGCCGAGAGGACGTAATCCGCGACGTCGCGCGGGTCGCCGCGGCCGGGCCTGCCGACGCCGACCCGCAGGCGGAGGAAGTCAGGGCCCCCGAGGCGCTGTGCGATCGAGCGGAGCCCGTTGTGCCCGGCAAGGCCCCCACCGCGTCGTGCCTGCAGCCGGCCGGTGTCCAGGTCGACCTCGTCGTGGACGACGAGCAGCTCGTCGAGAGGCACCTTGTAGAAGCGCACGGCGGGTTGCACCGCGCTGCCGGAGTCGTTCATGTACGTCTCGGGCTTCAGGAGCGCGAGTCGCGCATCCCCGATGCGTATCTCGCCGATGCGGCCGCTGAACTTCTGCCTGAAGGATCCACCGTGCCGGCGGGCGAGCTCGTCGACGACCATGAAGCCGACGTTGTGGCGGTCACGTTCGTGCTCGCGGCCCGGGTTTCCGAGACCGACGACGAGCAGGTCGAGCGTCGAGGCGCGCTCGCCTCGACGGAAGAGGGGCAAGGACTACTCCTCTGGGGCGTCGGCGTCGGCGCCGGCTTCGGCGTCGTCAGCTGCCACTTCATGCTCGGCTGCAAACTCGGCGGACGCCTCGGCGGCCAGCGCTTCCTCGGCCGCCTCTTCCTCTTCGGTGAGGCCGCGCGGGCTCGAGCAGTTGGCGATCACGGTCTCGGCCGGGTCGTCGAGGAATATGACTTCCGCGACCGTCGGCACGTCCTGCAGGCGCAGCGTGTCACCGAGCTCGAGGCTGCTGATGTCGATCTCGATGTGCTCCGGGATCGCCGACGGCAGGGCCTCGACGCGCAGCTCGCGCGTGACCTGCTGGACGACGCCGCCGACCTTGGAGCCGGGAGCCTCGCCGATCAGCTGCACCGCAACGGTCGCCTGGATCGGCTGGTCGAGACGAACCTCGTGAAAGTCGACGTGTGTGATCGTGCCTCTGATCGGATGCTGCTGGTAGTCCTTGAGCACGGCGTGGTGCGGAGTCTTCTGGCCGTCGATGACGACGTCGACGATCGCGTGCAGGCCGGATGGGCCGGTCAGCGCGGCGCGGAGCTCGCGCTCGCCAACCACGAACGGCTTGTTGACCTTGCCGTAGATGACGCCGGGAATCAGGCCTTCGCGGCGCAGGCGCTTCGTATTGCGCGTGCCCAGCTGGTCGGCGCCGCGCTCCTTGACCTCGAGAGTGATCCTGTCCCCGGACACGGCGGCGAAGTGTAGCGAATGCCCTGAGCGGCGATGGCCGGCCCGGTGGGGCGCCGTCGCTGCACGTCGCGCCCTCGTGGAGCAGGCTTCGCCACCCACAAACCCGTCGAGCAGGCCGAGCTCGACGAGAAGGATTCTCGCCCGGACGTCACGCGCGGGAGGTTCGGCCGGGCGGGGTAGTAAGGACGAGCCGACCCGCCGGGTTGTATCGTTCGTCCGTGGCTGACTGGAAGGTCGTGAAGGCGTGGAATCACGAAGCTGACCCTGGTGGTGGCCGCGACGTCGCGAAGACGTTCGTCGTCTCGGACGAAGGCCGCGAGTTTCAGATCACGCTCGAGTACACGAGTCGCACCGCCGTCGGGGAGAACGCCGCCGGACACGCTGCGCGACGTTTGCTGATGACGGTCTTGGAGCAGGAAGAGACGCCTCCGCGGCGCGTCCTGGTCGATCCGGACGGGAGCTATACCGTCATCGACCCCGCCTCAGGCTAGGACTGCTCGCCCGCTCCTGCTTCATCGCGCCACGACGTCGACGACGTGTACGGGTTCTGCGCGGGCGTGCTCGAGGCGGGTCTGCGGGCGAACGGCGGCTACATGGACCCGGAGCTGCGCGAGGAGGCACTTGGCTTCCTCGCGCTGGAGCTCGTCGACCTGTCCGGCCGCTTCCGCGTCTTTAGGCCCCGCGCTGCTCCGCGGCGATGTCTGCACCTGTCGGAGTCCGCTTCCTTGCCGCGCTCGTGGCGCCTGCGGCCTCTCGGCGACCAGTCGCCTGCTCCTCGAATGAGTCCATGCGCCTTTCCAAGTCCACGACCCGTTGGTCAATCGGATCGCCTTTGCTGATCGCATCGGCGGCCGTACGGAGTAGTGCTTCGGAGATGCCGAACGCCCCGGCGAGCATCCGCAGCGGGAGGGCAACGAGATTGCGCATCGCGTCCTCGCCCGAGTCCGCGAACCGGGCGATCGCATGACCGCTCCTCGCCTCGGCTTCCTGGCCCATGCCAAGACGATAGCGCGTTCCGCGAGCGCCCAACAAGAGGGACCCGAACCCGCGCACAGGCATAGTTCTCGAAGCTGCCGTTCCCGGGCGGCTGGCTGCTGCGCCGCCGCCTCGTCGACTTCTACCGTGCCAAGCTCGGCGACAGCCGCGCCGGGAGAACGCGCCTGCCGGGCTTCACCCCGATCGAGGACCTGGCGCCCGGCGTGCTCGTGATCGAATCGTGCAAGAACGAGGTGCCCCGGCGGCAGGTGTCACTACATCAACTCGGGTTCCCACGTCACGATTGCGCTGGCCGCGCGGTGCCGCTCCATTCCGACGAGCTCCGGTCGGAAGCTCGGATCGGTCATAAGCTCGTAGGCCTGTTTTGGGCAGATCCACACGATGAGGCCGGGCAAGCCGCGTGACAACCAGCGGGCAACACGGTTCAGGTTGCGCTTGTTCCAGACCACGATGACCTCCTCGTCATCGCCGACGCCGCGGACCTTGAACGCCTGCCAGAGGTGCTGAAAGTCGAGTTTGTTCGTGATGTACCCGGTCGTCGTCTCCGCCAGGGTGGGCGACTCGATTTCGATCGATGCATACGGGAGCCCTCTGGTGGACGACTTGACCTCCGTGCCCTCGACGCGGCCAGCGAGCGGCGTGAACGCCCTGACACGACAGATCTCGCCGTCGAGCGGACCCCAGTCCTCGTCCCGCAGTAGCCCGCCTTCCACATGACGATCGTGGCATAGCAGGCCGTCGAACACCAGAAAACTGGGGCGCAGCGTCACCGCTCACGATTCCCTAGTGCCCAGAAGCCGCGTTAGCGATCCGTTAGCAGCTACCTCGCAAACCCGCTGTTTCAGGCGGGATAGCTAAAAGAGCTGGTTCTCGCCCGCGAAGATGGCCGACACCGAGTCGTCCGAGAACACGTTGTGGATCGTCTCGGCCAGCAGCCCCGAGATCGAGAGCACCTCGATGTTGTCGGGCTTCGTGAGCACGTTGACCGGGACCGTGTCGGTGACGATCACCCGCTCGAACGCGCTCTGCGCGATGCGATCGAGCGCGGGAGCGTTGAGCAGGGCATGGGTGGCGCACGCGTAGACCTTCGTTGCTCCCGCTTCGCGCAATGCCTCTGCGCCGGCGCACAGCGTGCCGGCGGTGTCGATGATGTCGTCGGTCATGACGGCGACCTTCCCTTCGACGTCGCCGATGACGCCCGTCACGCGAGCCTGGTTGTGGCCCGGCCGCTCCTTGTTGAGGACGACGAGGCCGCCGCCGATCATCTCTGCGAACTTGCCGGCGAGTTTCGCGCGGCCGGTGTCCGGCGCGACTGCGACGCGCTCGACATCGGGGCCGAGCAGGTCGCGCATGTAGTTCGCGAACATCGGCACGGCGACCATGTGGTCGACAGGGATGCGGAAGAAGCCCTGGACCTGGCCGGCGTGGAGGTCCATCGTGATCACACGATCGACGCCGACCGTCTCGAGCAGGTCTGCCACCATCCTCGCGGTGATCGGCTCGCGCGGGCGGGATTTCTTGTCCTGCCGGGCGTAGAAGTACCACGGGATCACCGCCGTGATCCGCTTCGCCGACGCGAGCTTTGCCGCGTTGACCATGATCAGCAGCTCGACGAGGTGTTGCGCGACCGGCCTCGCTGCTGTCTGCACGATGAACATGTCCGCCCCGCGGACAGAGTCGTCGTAGCGGCAGTAGGTCTCACCGTCGGCGAACGTCTTCAGCTCACGCGCGCCCAGGTCGACGCCGAGGTGGTCGGCGATCTTCTGTGCCAGCTCGGGGTGCGAGCTGCCCGACACGACGACGAGTCGCTTGCGCGGCGAGATGCCGCCGGCCCGGCCGACGAGCGGTTGGACAGCAACCTCGGGCCCTGACGTGCCCAGGCCGGGCAGCTGCTGCTCAATCGTCCCGCTTTCCACCTCGCCCCTCCTTGATCGTCTGCCTCGGCGGGAATCCGACGAGCGCATTGTCGGGGACATCCTCGGTGACGACAGAACCCGCAGCCGTCCATACATCATCGCCAATCGTGATCGGAGCAACGAGGACAGTGTCTACACCGACCCTGACGTCACGCCCGATCCTGGTCTCCTGCTTCTTCGCGCCCTTCGCGTGGGGGAGGTTGACGGTGATCGAGCCGGCACCGATGTTCGTACGCTCGCCGATCTCGGCATCGCCCATATAGGAGAGATGTGGCACCTTCGCACCTTCGGCGAGGCGGCTGTTCTTGAGCTCGACGAAGGCGCCTGCTTTGGAGTTCGGCCCCAGCACTGTCCCGGGGCGAAGGTAACAGAATGGCCCCACGAGCGCGCCTGGCCCGATCACGGCGTCGACGGCGACGGCGTGAGGCCCGACCCGAGCGCCGGCCTCGACGCGCGTGGCTCCCTGCAAGACGGTGAACGGCAGGATCGTCGTGTCGGGCTCGAGCTCGACGGTCGGTTCGATCCAGGTCGTCGCCGGATCTTCGATCGTGACGCCTGCGAGCTGGTGACACTCGTTGATCCGGTCACGCAGCGCTGCCGCGGCGACTGCCAGCTCGACACGCGTGTTGACACCTTCGGTTTCATCGGGGTCGGGGGCGACGTGCACCGCCACGCGCCCGCCCGCCTCGACGAGATGGCGCACGGCGTCGGTGAGGTATAGCTCGCCCTGGGCGTTCGCAGGGCTGAGGCGGTCGATCGCGGGCCAGAGCGTGTCCGCCTGGAAGACGTAGATGGACGAGTTCGCCTCGCCGATCGCGAGCTGTTCGGGGCTCGCATCGGCGGCCTCGACGATCGCGAGCAGGTCGCCGTCGGCGTTGCGGACGACGCGGCCGTAGCTACGGATGTCTGCGGGGACGAACGAGAGCACGGTGGCAGCCGCCCCCTTGCCCCGATGCGTGTGTAGAAGGTCGGAGAGCAGTGCCGTCGTGAGCAGCGGGGTGTCGCCCGAGAGCACCAGCACCTCATCCGCGCCGGCGAGTGCCACCCGGGCGCTGCGGACCGCGTCCCCGGTCCCGAGCGGACGCTCCTGGATCGCCACCTCGAGCCCTTCGAAGGAGTCGGCGCTGTCCGGTGCCGCCACGACGACGAGGGGTTCGGCACCGAGAGGACGCGCCGCCTCGACGATCCAGTCGACCATGCGGCGACCGAGGATCGGATGGAGGTGCTTGGGCATCGCCGAGCGCATGCGCGAGCCCAGGCCACCGGCCATCACGACTGCTGCAAGGTTGCGGGGATCGGACACGGAGGGCACGTTGGCTGGGGCGCCAGGATTCGAACCTGGGATCACGGGACCAAAACCCGTTGCCTTACCGCTTGGCCACGCCCCAGTGAATCGGGACGCTGAGTGTAACCGGAGCCTCGTGCTGCACCGCGTCTGAGGCTCCTACGAGCATGGTGTCGTCACCCAGGTGCGCCCGACGGTGCGGAAGGCGCGTGCGGCGGCATCGGCGTCCCGGCGCTGCGAAAACAGCCCATACACCGCCGGACCCGCGCCGCTGACGTCGGCCCGGAAGGCGCCGTGCTCGACGAGATCTGCCGCGAGCGGCGAGGAGGCGAGGTCGTTGGCGGGGAACGCGCTCAAATCGCGCGACGCGTCGACCGTTGCGAGAGCCTCGAGCAATGCGGTGCGGCGACCGGCAAAGCCCGTCCCACCCTCACGCTCGTCGAACCGCCGGTAGACGTCGGCGGTCCCCACCTTGGTCGCGTGCTTGGGCAGGACGAGCACGACCCAGAAGTCTTGGGGGAGCGCCAGCGGTGCAAGGGATGTCCCGTCGCCTGTTCCGAGCTGAGGTCCGGGGCGGAGAAAGAAGGGGACGTCGGCACCGATGCTGGCAGCAGTTCCCGCAAGGTCGTCGATGGATAGCGGGCTCGGCAGGAGCTCGTTGGCGAGCCGCATCGCCGTGGCGGCATCCGAGCTGCCGCCGCCAAGCCCGGCAGCAACGGGGATCGACTTCCAGATACGCGTGAGCCATCGAGGCTCCACGCCTGCGACGCTTGCCAGCGCCTCGAGTGCCCGCCGAACGATCGTGTCATCCGGGAAGCCGACGATATCGAGGCCGGGGGCAGGGGCAACCGACACGCGGTCGCCGAGTGTCACTCGCTGCAGCACGGTCACGACCTCGTGCTTGCCGTCCTCACGACGGGGTCCCACGACGAGCGCCAGGTTGATCTTGGCGGGAGCAGACGCTTCCCTCAACGCAGTGCTTCCTCGAGGGCGACGAACTCGGAGGGCTCGAGCTCCTCGGCCCGAACGGTGGACGCGCGGCCGATGGCGGAGAGCGCCGCAGCTGCGTGCTCGCGCGATGCGACCCTGCTGAGGGAAAGGGAGTTGGCGAGTGTCTTCCGCCGGTAGGCGAATGCGCCTTCTACGACACGGCGCACATCGGCAAAGCGGGCAGGGAGCTGTACGCGTCGGAACGCGACGAGAGCCGACTCGACGTTCGGCGGCGGCCGGAAGACCGTTCGCGAGACCGGGTGGAAGCCCGTGCGCCGGGTGGCGAGCTGGACAAGCACGGAGACAGCCCCGTACGCCTTGGTGGAGGGCGAGGCGAAGAACCTGTCGGCGACCTCACGCTGCACCATGACGCACCACAGCTCGAGCGACGGGAGGCCGTCGAGGCTCTCGGCCACGATCGGCGTGGCGACGTTGTAGGGAAGATTGGCGACGAGCTTCGAGGGACGTGGAGTGAACGCGGCGATGTCGATCCTGAGCGCGTCGCCCCAATGGAGATCGACGTTCGGCAACTCGCCGAGGCTCGCGAGGTGCGGCTCGAGTCGGTGGTCGAGCTCGATCGCGTGCACGTACGAGCAGCGCTCGGCGAGGAGCGTCGTCAGTACCCCGAGGCCCGGCCCGATTTCGAGCACGACGTCTGCAGGGTCGAGCTCGGCGAGCCGGTCAATGACTCCGAGGATGTTGCCGTCGGCGAGGAAGTGCTGGCCGAGCGACTTCTTCGGCGCGATGCGGCTCACGGCACAGGGATCGCGAAGGCAGCTGTCGCGTTCTCGTCGATGCGGCGCTCCAGCTCGGGCACGTCCTCTCCCCGTGCTCGTGCGAGAACAGCGAGCGTGTGAAGGACGTTGGCCGGCTCGTTGTGCTTGCCGCGGAGAGGCTGCGGGGACAAGTACGGGCTGTCCGTCTCGGCGAGAATCCGGTCGGCCGGCACTCGTGCCGCAGCCTCGCGCAACTCGGTCGCTTTCGGAAAGGTGACGTTGCCCGCAAACGACACGTAGTAGCCGCGATCGATCGCCACGTCGAGCAGCGCCGGCGCCGAAAAGCAGTGCAGCACGACGACCCCCGGAAAGCCGGCCAGGAGCGCTGCAGTGTCGTCCTCTGCATCGCGAGTGTGGATCACGACCGGCAGCGCAAGGTCGGATGCGATCGCGAGTTGGTTCTCGAACACCCATTGCTGTGCCTGCCGGGGAGCGAAGTCGTGAAAGTAGTCGAGTCCCGTCTCCCCCACGGCGATCGCCTTCGGATGCTCGAGCAGCGCCCGCAACTCCTCCATGCGGTCGGCCTCCGGGCCGGCGGCCTGGTGCGGGTCGATGCCGAGTGCCGCGAACACTCCCGTGCTGTGGCTTGCGATCTCGACCGCCGCGCGGCAGGAATCGATGCCGGTGCCGATCGTGACGATTCTCGTGACGCCGACGGCACGAGCCCGCTCGACGAGGACCGCCGCGGGCTCCTCGCACCCGTCGAGGTGCGCGTGCGTGTCGATCACGCCGCGGCTGACCTCTCCATTCGCGCGAGCTCCTCGGCAATGACGGTCTCGGGGTCGAGCTTGCGGAAGAGCGGCCGGGGAGGTCGAAGCTCTTGCCCGACAGACAGCTCACCGGGTGCCCACGATCCGACCCAGCCTGCGTACTCTCCGGTCAACACGGTGTGGACGTGGCCGTCGCCCTCGTCGACCTCGCGGAACTCGAGCGGGCCGGCGAGGTGGCCTTCGTGACCCAGCATCTCGTGCAGGGCCTGGGAGCTGAACGGCAGGAAGGGCGCGAACAGCGTCCGCAGATGGTCGATGCATTGCAGGGCGACGTAGAGAATCGTCCCGGCCCGCTCGCGATCGGACTCGAGCAGCGCCCACGGCGCCTGTTCGCTGAGGTATTGATTCACACGCGTTGCGAGCCGCATTGCCTCTGCCAGCGCCGACTTGAATCGCGCGTGCTCGAGGTGGCCTCCGACCGAATCGAAGCCTTCCGCCACGTCGGCCAGGACTGCCTCGTCGTCGGGGCCGAGCGCACCAGACTCCGGCACGACGCCGAAATTCTTGTACGCGCTCGAAAGCGTTCGGTTGACGAGATTGCCCCAGTTGGCCACGAGCTCGTCGTTGTTGCGGCGCACGAACTCGGCCCAGGTGAAGTCGGTGTCCTGGTTCTCCGGACCGCCGGCCGTGAGGAAGTAGCGCAGCGGGTCCGCGTCGTAGCGGTCGAGGAAGTCGCCGACGTAGATGACGACGCTACGACTCGTCGAGAACTGCTTCCCCTCCATCGTCAGGAACTCACTCGACACGATGTCGTACGGGAGCTGAAGCTCTCCGCGCTGGGCGCCGATCTCACCGCCCTGGCCGTACCCCAGCAGCTGGCTCGGCCAGATGACGCTGTGGAAGACGATATTGTCCTTGCCCATGAAGTAGTAGTGCCTCGCGTCGACGTGCTGCCACCATTCCCGCCATGCGTCCGGTGTGCCCCGGTTCGCGGCCCACTCGATCGAGGCGGACAGGTACCCGATGACGGCGTCGAACCAGACGTAGACGCGCTTGTCGTCGTTCTCGTCGTAGCCCGGCACCGGGATGCGAACGCCCCAGTCCAGGTCTCGCGTGACGGGCCTCGGACGAACGTTCTTCAGGAGCTCCAGAGAAAATCGCCGCACGTTCGACCGCCAGTGCCCCTGCCCCGAGATCCACGTCGTGAGTTGGTCGCGAAACGCCGGCAGGTCGAAGAACAGATGGGTCGTCTCCTTGAACACCGGCGGCTGGCCGTCGATCTTGGAGCGGGGCTCGATCAGGTCGACAGGATCGAGCTGGTTGCCGCAGTTGTCGCACTGGTCGCCGCGGGCATCGGGGAACCCGCAGATCGGGCAGGTACCCTCCACGTAGCGGTCGGGAAGCGTCTGCCCCGTGGAGGCGGAGAACGCCCCGACGGTCGTCTGCTCGATGATGAAGCCGTGCTCCCAGAGCGTGCGAAACAGGTCCCGCACGACACGGTGGTGGTTGAGCGTCGTCGTCCTCGTGAACAGGTCGTACGAGAGCCCCAGACGGCGCAGGTCGTCCCGGATGACCCCGTTGTTGCGATCGACCAGCTCACGTGGGGAGACGCCCTCTTGATCCGCCGTGACCATGATCGGCGTGCCGTGCTCGTCCGTCCCGCTGACCATGAGCACGTCGTTGCCGCGAAGCCGGTGGTAGCGCGCGAAGATATCCGACGGGACGCCGAAGCCCGCCACATGACCGATGTGCCGGGGGCCGTTCGCGTACGGCCATGCCACGGCGACGAGGATCTTGCGGGGCTCCGACATCGCCGATCATCATACGAACAGGGTTGCGACACCTTCGCCGGAGCACGGCGGCGGATGCGACAGCAGCCGCAACGCTCGCGAGCAGCGCCCTCAGCACCGTCGCAGGGGACATGAGATGCGCGCGCCGCCCACGATCGTCAGGAGCCCGTGTCGCGGGCGCAGCGGCACCGGCTGACTGGCGCCAGGCGATCGCATGCTTTTCGGCACCGGAACTCGGACGCGTCGTGCGCCGGATCGGGGCAGCCGGCCGCCCACGTCGGTGAACGAGGCCTGCGGGGTCGGGCCTGGCGGCGCGCGCGGGTGCAGCGGCGGCGGTCGCCCGCCCTGCCCCGAAGAGGGCCGCGGGCGGGCGCGCCGTTCGCACGAGACCGGTGCGGCCTGCCCGCGAGCCGGCCGGGACCACGGGCGGCACGACCTCTGCACGGATTTGGTGCAGGGGGTGCGCAATCTGGCGGGACGCGCGCCGGCCCGCCTGCCCGGCGTGCCTGGTCCGAGCCCCCGGTCGTCCGGCAGCGGGGCCGGCGTGGCCGGCCTCGGTACCTGTTCCGAGCGTCGCGGCCGGCGCGGCAGGTGCCGGGGAGGCCGTCTGTGAAGCAGAGGCTGACATCGCGATCTCGTCCGTCGTATCCGCGGGCGCCGTGAACGCCGGCGAGGTCGAGGCCTCAGCCGGCGGCACCGACGGACCGGACGACGGGAGCGTGACCGGCTGCGCCCCGACGTGCGCGGGAGGACTGACTGCACCGTCCGGGGCCGGCACCGTCACAACCGGTGGTACGGGAGTCGGGGCCGGCGTGGGCGCCGGCGAGGCAGGCGGCGGCACGACGGTCCGGCCGGGAAGCAGTTTCATCGGATCGACATAGTCGTCGGCCGCAGACCCGACCCGGATGCCGAGGTGGACGTAGGGAGACGGCCATTCCATCACGCCGCTCGCGCCTGCGCGTCCGATCACCGCACCTTCGGCCACGGCGTCGCCCTCGGCGACGGCGATCTCTCCCAGATGGGTGAGCGACACCGCGTATCCAGCCGTCTGGATCGTCACGGTGAAGCCGTGCGTCGGCACGGTGCCGGCGAAGGAAATGGTTCCGGCCGCCGGTGCGAGCACGGCCTCGCCCACGTCCGCTTGGACGTCGACACCGCGGTGCTGGCCGGCAGCGTACGCGTCCGGCCCGAGCGAGAAGGGGCGTACGACAGGCCCGCCGGTCGGCCACGTCCACGCGGCGGCGGCAGGAACGAGCATGAGGGCGACCATCACGGCCACGGCACAAGCGAGGCGGCGCATGCCGGCATCTCCTGTTCTCTCGATTGACAACAACGTCGAAAGACGACGGTAGCGGGACCGTCGGACGTTGTCAATCCGGGCTACAACGAAGCTCTGTAGAGAGCGTTGCGCGACGCACCCGTGAGGCGGGCGACGACGTCGACGGCGACCTTGCGCGGCGTTCCCGCCGCAACAAGGTCGGCGACAGCCGCGGTGACGAGGTCGACGGGCGCCCCTGCACGCGCCTCGGACGGCCCGATCACGATCGTGATCTCCCCCTTCGTCGGCTCCGAGAAGCGCTGGACGAGCTCCTCGACAGATCCGGACACGACCTCCTCGAATGCCTTCGTCAGCTCCCGGCACACCGCCACCGGCCGGCCAGGTTGAACGGCCGCAAGGCTCGAGAGCGATGCACCAAGGCGCTTCGGCGACTCGAAGGCAACGGCCGGGTGGGGCCAAGCCGCCAGCTCTTCCCAGAGCGCTTCCCGCTCGGCAGCCCGCCGGGGGAGATATCCCAGAAACCGGTATTGCTCGCCTGCGAGCCCGCTCGCGACCAGGGCCGTCTCCACTGCAGAGGCGCCGGGTAGCACGGAGACCGGCACTCCAGCCTCGAGCGCAGCAGCGATCAACCTTACCCCTGGATCGTTGACGCCTGGCAGGCCCGCATCCGAGATGAGCGCGATCCGCTCGCCGTCCAGAAGCCGAGGCACGAGCTCGGCCACGCGGGCGGCTTCGTTGTGCTGGTGGTACGAGAGCAGCCGCGCCTGGATCGCGTGGCGATCGAGCAGCACGCGCGAGCGCCTCGTGTCCTCGCACAGAACCGTGTCCGCCGCTGCGAGCTCAGCGAGCACTCGCAGCGTCACGTCCTCCAGGTTTCCGATCGGTGTCGCGCAGACCGCGAGCGGCATCACCGCATCCCGTCGAGGGCCTCGAAGCCGACGAGCCCCGCCCCGATCAGGCCTGCCTCGTCACCGAGCTCTGCCTCGACGATACGAAGCGTCGCATCCGCGGGCTGGATTGCCTGACACCGTGCAGACGCGCGCGCCGGTTCGAGTACGAGATCACCTGCCGCCGCGCCGAAGCCGCCTCCCACGACGACGACATCGGGATCGAAGATGTTCGCGAGCGATCCCACCGCGGCACCCAGGAGGTCGCCGATTCGAGCCAGCGCCGCCACAGCCGGCTGCTCGCCCGCCCTGGCGCGCTCGACGAGGAGGCGGGCATCGGCGTCGCCGCCGTACAGCTCCGCTGCCGCACGGTCGGCGGCAAGCCCGGAGGCAACAGCCTCGAGGTGCCCCCTCCCATGACAGTTCCCCTGGCACGGAGGCCCGTCGGCGACGACGACGACGTGGCCGAGCTCGGCCCACCCGCGGTAGAGCCGCCCGTCGATGACGAGTCCTCCGCCCACGCCCGTCCCCAGCGTCAGCATCACGAGATCAGACGTGCCGCGACCGGCCCCGAACTGCCACTCGGCCAGCGCCGCCGCGTTCCCGTCGTTCTCGACGCCGGCAGGCAGCCCGAAGCGCTCCTGCGCGCGGCTCGGGAAGTGGACATTGTGAAGTGGCAGGTTGGTCGCCCGGATGCCGATGCCCGTGCGCCGGTCGAGGTTGAGCGGCACGCCGTAGCCGATCGCGAGCGCGCCCTCGGTGAGCAGTGTCTCGACGACGCCGTCGATCGCAGCGAGAACCTCCTCCTGCGTTCCGTCCGGTGTCGGGATCTCGATCGTACGGCCGATGGCGCCGTTCCGGCCGACAAGGCCGGCCAGGATCTTCGTCCCGCCGAGGTCGACTCCGATAACGCGTTCTTCATGCACCGCGCGGCTACGATATCCGCCCGCATGCCCGAACAAGAGAAGCCCTACCGCGTCTATCGAGGCGGACGGGCCAAGGGCAGGGTCCCGTTGCAGCGGCACGCGGCGCCGACGGGGGAGCAGAGCGACGGGGACAGCCCCCCGCAGCCCGCCAAAGAACGGCACTGGGGTCGCCGGATCACGCTGACCCTGGTGGTGCTGTTATTGCTTGCCGGCGCATGGCTTCTGGGGAGCTACCTGTCGTTCTCGCATGGCATCTCGGGCGCGAACGACCGCGTCCCGAAGTCGGTGCTCGCACAGCTGACCGACGCCAACGGGATGTTGACGTCGACACCGACGACGATCCTCGTGCTGGGCACCGACGGCGGCACCCAGCCCGGCCGCGGAGGAGCCAACCGGTCGGACTCGATCATGCTCATCCACACCGATCCCGGGAAGCACCGGCTGGCCTTCCTCTCGATTCCGCGTGACCTCCGCGTCGACATCCCGGGGCACGGGACGGCGAAGATCAACGCTGCGTTTCAGGAGGGTGGCCCCGCACTCGCCGTCAGCACCGTGAAAGCGCTCACCGGCCTCGAGCTGAACCATGTCGCCTTCGTCGACTTCGACCGCTTCAAGGAGCTGATCGACGCTGTCGGAGGCATCGACATTCTGGTTCCCAAGCCGATCCTGTCCAATCGCTTCGACTGCCCCTACCCGGCTCAGTCGCGGTGCCAGGCGTGGGAGGGCTGGCGCTTCGAGAAGGGCAAGCAGCACATGGACGGGCACCGGGCGCTCATCTACTCCCGGATCCGGGAGAACCGCCTCGACCCGTCCGAGACCGATCTCGACCGCGCCCGGCGTCAGCAGCAGGTGATCCAGGCCACTGCGGACCGGGTGACGTCGTTCGTGCCGGCGTTGAAGCTTCCGTTCACGGGGGACACGATCGTCAAGCCCCTTGCGACCGACCTCAGCGCGGGTCAGGTGCTACAGCTCGGCTGGGCCTACTTCCGGGCCGATACCGGCAAGGCGCTCCACTGCCGGCTGGGAGGCGAGCCCGGTACGGCCGATGGACAGTCGGTCATCTTCGGCTCGGAGGACAACGTGAGCACGGTGGCGATGTTCACGGGCCGATCGGCACCGCTGGCGCCGCCGCGGGGCTCGCCGTACGCGCCGGGATGCGTGATCGGAGATCGAGGCCTGTGAGGGCCGGGCCTCAGTCGGCCGAGGCCGCCTTCTTCTCGCCCGAGCCGGCATCGCTGCCGCTGCTCGAGCCGGACTCCTTTGCGGGCTCCTTCTTGTCGCCCGTGCCGGCGCCGTCACCATCCTTGACCGCCTTCTTGCCCCCGCGGCCGTAGTCCGTCGAGTAGAAGCCGGAGCCCTTGAAATGCACCGCAACGGGAAACAACATCTTCTCGACGGGCCCCGCACCGCACGTCTCGCACACCTGCACCGGCGGGTCGCTCATCCGCTGGAACACCTCGAACGTATGGCCGTTCGGACACCGGTATTCGTAGATCGGCATGCGGGGGCCAATCTACCAGCGAAGATGCGGCGGAAACGCGATGACACAGGGCGCTGAAGCACCGACGATCGGCCGTTCCTGGGCCCCGGCGACACGGGCCTTCGCGCTCGCGCACGGGCTCACGCTGGGGGTCGCGGCGATCACCGTGGCGGCCGCCGCGTTCCTGCTGCACCAGCTGCTCGCGTGGCCCCCTCACGAGGACGAGACACTGGCCCTCTTCGTCGGCCGCGACTCCCTCACAGGGCTGCTCCACCACGTCACCCGGGACCGTGGCGGCGCACCGCTCCATTTCCTGTTCGCGTGGGCCGTGGCGCATGCCGGCTTGGGCCTCGGCGCCATCCGACTCGTGTCCGCCGTGTTCGCGGTCGCCAGCTTGCCGCTCGTTGCGCTGCTCGCGACCCGGCTCGCAGGGCGCCGCACCGCGCTCATCGCGACGGCTCTCGCAGCGGGGAGCTGGATGTTCCTCTTCCACGGGATCTATGCGCGCATGTACAGCCTGTTCCTGTTCCTCACGCTGCTGTCGTTTCTCGGCCTGCTGCGAGCGCTCGACCGGGGCGGGCGCGCGTGGATCGGGTGGGGCGCAGCGATCCTGCTCGCCGTCGCCGCGCATCCGTATGGAGCGCTCGTGCTCGCGGCGCAAGGCGCCTACGTGCTGGTGGCCCGCCGTGACCGGCTGCGGGCCGCGATCACCGCATTCGGCGCCGTCGCGATCCTGGGGATCCCGTTCTGGCTCACGGACATCGTGCTGGCGGGGCGGTTCGACGTCGGTGTCGGCGGCGGCGGGCAGCGGCTCGGCGGCCCGTGGGCGATCGTCACCTATCTCTGGCGAACGGCGGGCGACTTCAGCACAGGCTGGTGGCCCGTCCTCACGGTGGTGCTCCTCCTCGCACTCGTCGGGCTCGCCTCCGTCGGATACGAAGCACGCGTCCTCGCCGTCTGTGCCACTGGCGTTCCGGTGGCCGCGTTCCTCGCCGCCCGTGTGGGCGGCTCGGCCTCGCCCGAGTCACGGCATCTCATCTTCGTGCTGCCGTTCTTCTCGACGCTCGTCGCCGCAGGCATTGTGCGCGTGAGCCGCCGATTGCCGGCGCTGGCGGTCATTGCGGTCGCCGGGCTCTTGCTGGCGGAGATAACGTGGGCGTGGCATCGGACGGCCCCGCTCTTCGTGTGGGAGTCCGACCAGCATCAGGTCGCCCGTGCCGCAGCGGAGAGATATCTGGCCGCGACGAGCCGCCCGGACGACATCTTGTGGGGCTACGAGCCGCTGTACCTGGGAGCCTGGGAGCGGAACCGGACGTTCTCCGACGTCGTGCTCCCGCGCGCCGACTCGACTCTCGCCCTGCGGGTGCTCCAGGCGCGCCGGCGGCCGCTCGGCCGCGGCGTCTGGATCCTGGACGCAAGCGAGCGCAACAACTTCCGCCCGCGCCTCGAGATCCCCAACCGAGATCCGGGCCCTGCAGGGGTCTTCGAGACGCATGCATTCGGGCCGTTCCTCGTCATTCGAACGCGCGCGCCGGTGCGGTCGGAGGACGCGTATCTCGCAGCCGCTGCGCGCGCGATGCTGCTCGGGCGATCGCTCGGCATCGGAGACGCGGACATCAACATGCAGACGATCGAGCAGGCCGACCGGAAGCTCCGCGGCTACGGGCCCTCGTTGCGCTCGCGCTCGAACAACTCGCGATAGCACGGCGCGCTCTCGAACGCGCCGAGCCCTGTGGGCGCCGTACGGCGCGACCGCCGCGGGCGCAGGCGCCGCGCTGCGGCCAGCGTGGCCGAGGCTCCGAGCACGCCTCCGATCATGAACGAGCGCAGCCTCCGCCGCCGCTTCTCTTCTTCTTCCATGCGAGGATCGTAGGCGATGTTGACCGTCTGTTTCGGCGACCTCGCGCTGGACGTGATCGTCCGGCTGGAGCAGCCGCTCGCCCCGGGTGCCGACGCCACCTCGCAGATCGTGCTGCGGCCCGGTGGCCAGGCTGCGAACGTGGCGGCATGGATCGCCAGCCTCGGCGGTCGAGCCCGCTTTCTCGGCAAGCGCGGGAACGACGACGCGGGCGTCCTCGCGGCCAACCGTCTCCGCGAGTACGGCGTGGACATTGCAGGGCCGGCAGAGCAGGACGGGAACGGCGTCATCGTCTCCCTCGTCGCTCCCGGCGGCGACCGCTCGATGTGCTCCGACCGTGGCGTCGCTCAGGACTTCCCGGCGGACGAGCTCGATCCGGTGTGGCTCGACGGTTGCGAGCACCTGCACGTCTCGGGCTACGCGTTGCTGCGTGAGCCGGTGCGTTTTGCCGCGACGCGGGCGGTCCGGCTCGCCCGCTCATCGGGTGCCCGCGTGAGCGTCGACCTGTCGTCATGGAGCGCGATCCGCGACTTCGGGCCGCAGGCATTCCGCAGGGAGCTCGGAGAGCTGGCGCCGGACGTGGTGTTCGCAAACGAGGAAGAGGACGCGATTCTCGGAGGCGCGATCCCCGGCACCGCCTGGATCCTCAAGCGCGGCGCTCGCGGCTGTTCGTTCGACGGCGAGGAACGCGCAGCGCTGCCCGTGGCGGGTGTCCTGGACACGACAGGGGCCGGCGATGCGCTGGCGGCAGGCTTCATCGTCGGCGGGCAGGACCTCGCGCTCGAGGCGGCGGCGCGCTGCGTGCAGCAGCCGGGATCGATGCCATGAGTCCTTGACCGAGTCTGAGTATGGGCCCGCTGACGGCCCTTCGGGGATCCCGCAGCTTGCGCGAATAAGTACCCTCGCTGCGTGATCGACCTGATCCGCGTCAGCGACGAGGTCGCAACCGCGCTCGCGGAGGATGATGCTGTCGTGGCGCTGGAGACGACGCTCGTCGCACATGGGTTTCCGGCGCCCGACGGGGTCGAGGTCGGCCTCGCCAGCGAGGCCGCCGTCCGCGCCGCCGGTGCGACTCCGGCGACGATCGGCGTCCTCGACGGGCGCATTCACATCGGACTGGCGCCGTCGGAGCTCGAGCAGTTCACGCCGGCTGCCCGCAAGCTCGGGCCGCGCGACCTCGCGGTCTGCGCGGTGCAGGGTGCGATCGGGGCAACCACGGTCGGCGGAACACTTGCCGCCGGTGCGGCCGTGGGGATTCGCTTCATGGGAACCGGGGGCCTCGGCGGCGTCCATCGCGGCTTTCCCACACCTCCCGATGTTTCCGCCGATCTCGCCGCTGCGGCACGGATCCCCGCGGTGATCGCCTCGTCGGGCGTCAAGTCGCTGCTCGACGTCCCGGCCACGGTCGAGCTGCTCGAGACACTCTCGGTGCCGGTGCTCGGCTACCGCACCGACACGCTTCCGCTGTTCTACGCCGCGGAGGGCGGCCCACCGGTTTCCGCCCGCGTCGAGACGGCGCAGGAGATCGCGCGCGTCGCCGATGCCCACTGGCGGCTCGGCGGTAACAGCATCCTCGTCGGGAGGCCGCCCGACGAGAGTCTCGACGTCGCGCAGCTGACCGAGGCGGCCGTGGCGGAGGCCGAACGGCAAGGCATCAGCGGACAGCAGGTGACGCCTTTCGTGCTGGCGTTCCTTCACGAGCAGTCGGGCGGGGAGACGCGTCGCGTCAACCGCGACCTGATCATCGCCAACGCCGGGCTGGCGGGCGAGATCGCGGCCGCCCATGCGTCTCTCGAGGTCGATCGCGCGTGAGAGGTCAGATGCCGAGCCTCACGTCCCTGCGTGTTCGGCGAGCGCTGAGGGCCACGGCCGGCAAGGGGCGCGGATGAGCCTCTACGACGCTGTCAGGGACATGCCGCTGACCGTGGACGGCTACGCACTCGACGGGCTCGAACAGGACGTGTCCAGTGGTTTCCTGCGCAAGACGACGGTGATTCGCCTGCACGGGCACGGCGAGATGGGCTTCGGCGAGGACGTCACGTACGACGCCCTCGAGCACGACGTGCAGCAGGTGCGCGGGCCGCTGCTTCCGCTGACGGGTGACTGGACGCTGCACACGTTCTCCCAGCATCTGGCCCAACAAGCGCTGTTCGAGCGCGAGCCCGACCAGGCCGCCTCTGTCGACTACCGTCGCTGGGCCTTCGAGAGCGCCGCACTCGATCTGGCACTGCGCCAGGACGGCATCGCCCTCGGCGATGTGCTCGGGCGCTCCGCCACGCCCGTCACATTTGTCGTTTCGATGCGCCTCGGAGAGCCTGCGACCACGGCCAGGCTCCGCGCCTGGCTCGAGCTCTATCCGGGCCTCCGTTTCAAGCTCGACGCCACGCCCGACTGGTCGAGCGAGCTCATCGGCGAGCTCGCCGCCACGGGTGCGGTCGACTCCGTCGACTTCAAGGGCCAGTACCACGGCACGGTCGTGGACACGATCCCCGACGCGGAGCTGTACCGCCGTGTCGTCGACGGACTCCCGGACGCGTGGCTCGAGGATCCGGCTCTGACTCCTGAGACGGAGGCCGTGCTCGAACCGCACCGGGACCGAGTCACATGGGACGCCGTCATCCACTCGGTGGCGGACATCGAGGCCCTCCGCTGGCCGCCGCGCACGGTCAATGTGAAGCCGTCGCGTTTCGGCTCCGTCGAGCGTCTGTTCGCCGCGTATGACCACTGCGCCGCGCACGGCATCGGTGTCTACGGCGGCGGCCAGTTCGAGCTCGGCGCCGGGCGTGGCCAGATCCAGTTGCTCGCCTCGCTGTTCCACCCCGCGACACCCAATGACGTGGCTCCCGGCGGGTTCAACCTCGACCCACAACCCGGCCTCGCCGCAAGCCCGCTCGCAATCGTCCCGGAGCGGATCGGGTTCCGCCTGCACCACTGATGGGTCATCGCGCCGCGCTCGCCTCGTCGGTCGAGAGCGTCTCGTACTCGCTGATTCGCGCGCTCGCAGAAGAGGCGATGGCGATGCCCGGAGTGCTGCGCCTCTACTTCGGCGAATCGGACGTCCCCACGCCCCAGTTCGTGAAGGACGCCGCAGCCCGGGCGCTCGCGGACGGCTACACGTTCTATTCCCAGAACGCGGGCCTGCCTTCGCTTCGCGCAGCCCTCGCCGCCACCTACGCGCGCCTCCACGACGTCGAGCTCGATCCGGATACGGAGATCGTGGTCACCGCATCCGGCACCGAGGCCCTCCATCTGGGCATCCGCACCGTTCTCGACCCCGGCGACGAGGCGCTCGTCCTCACCCCGGCCTGGCCGAACGGCGTCGCCATCGTCGCGCTCGCAAACGGCGTTCCGCACGAGATCCGCCAACCGCTCGTGAACGGGCGGTACACGATCGACTTCGACGCGCTCGAGGCCGCACTCACTCCGCGCACGAGGCTGATCGTCTACACGTCACCGTCGAACCCACTCGGATGGGTCGCCACCGAGGACGACCAGGAGCGGCTCCTGGCACTCTGTCGCGCCCATGGGCTCTGGCTCCTCGCCGACGAGGTCTACGAGCGGCTCTGGTACGGCGGCGAACCGGGGGACCCCGCGCCGTCGATCCTGCGGAAGGCCGGCCGCGAAGACGCCGTGATCGTTGCGCAGTCGTTCTCCAAGGCGTATTCGATGACCGGCTGGCGGGTGGGCTGGCTCGTCGCACGCCGGGACGTCGGCGTCAAAGCCGGCCAGCTGAACGAGTTCGTCGTCTCCCATGCCGCGAGCTTCAGCCAGAAAGCTGCCGAAGCCGCGCTCGCCGGCGGCGAGGACTGGCTCACCGAGATGGTGCGAGACCTGGGAACGAAACGAGACCTCTGCCTCGAGGCTCTCTCCGGCGTGCCCGGGATCACCGTGCCCGAGCCTCAGGGAGCCTTCTATCTCTTCCCGCGTATCGATGGGCTGACCGACTCGTTCGCCTTCTGCCGGCGCCTGCTCGCCGAGCAGCACGTCGGCATCGCGCCGGGTGTGGCCTTCGGAACCGGCGGCGAGGGGTCGGTGCGGCTGTGCTATGCCTCTGCAGCCGAGACGCTCGAGGCCGCACTCGAGCGCATCGCAGCGTTTGTCGGGTCCGGCCGCCACCTCGATTGAGGCAAGGGCGCCGTCACCCACGGCCTGGCGCGCTACGCCTCCAACGAGGCGAGCAGGTCGTCCACGGAGACGAGCGGCAGGGATTCGATCTTCGAGCTGCCGCGCGCACCGAGCGCGACCGAGACCTTGGCGATCGTGAGGTCGTCGGGCGCCTCGACGATGTTGACGAAGTCGTATGCGCCGAGCGAAGCCCACTGGTGCAGGACGCGCGCGCCGAGCTCTTCGACGTCGCGGTTCACCTCGCGCAGCCGGCCGGGATTCGACTTCAGCGTCTGCACACCCTTCTCGGTGAGGGTGGTCAGCATCAGGTAGATCGGCATGGCGCCTCCTCCGTCGAGTGACTGCGAGCCTACTCGGCCGGCGGTCGCGCGTCGTGGGGAGCGAGACGGGCAGCTTGCCTGGACCGGCGGGTCGTGCCGACGCGGGCCGCGAGGTCGTTGAAGAGAAGCGCCGCACCGACGAAGAGGATCGGCGCGAGGACGATGTCCGCGAGCAGGATCGAGGCGCGAGCGGTGTTGTCGGCCTGTGAATGCAGCAGCTGCAGGAGGAGCCGCTGGATGATCCCGTACAGCAGCACGAGGGTGGCGAGGCCGCCGATTGCGTGCACGACATCCCCGCGCGCGACCTCGATCGTGCGCCTGAAGGCACCGGCGAGGCCCCGTCCTTCGACCATCGCGGCAGGTACCACGAACCCGAACAGCGCGAGCCAGATCACGGCGGCAAGCGAGAACCAGGGCAGCAGAAACGCTGCCGGCAGGAACACCACCGAGCCTGCCCCCACCGCCACGAGCCACGCATGGCGCGTGGCGCCGTGGCCGGCAACCAGGGTGCACGCGTAGGCGTAGGCGCCGGAGAAGATGGGGGCGGCGATGGCGAACACGACGATCGACGTTGCCGTCTCCTGGCCGACAGTGAGCTGATCGACCACTGCAAGCGGCAGTCCGAGCGGGATGACGGCCCAGAACCGGTCGCTGTACAGCTTGACGGTCTCTGCGACGAGCTGGCCGACCGTCCGCGTGGCCGGCGGCAGGGGCGGCGGGGGCGGGCCTGAGCTCTTCGGGTATCGAGGACGCGGCATCGGCGGAACCGTACCGCCGTCAGCGAGCCTGGGCTCGAACCACGGAGGCCACCGCGGTGACGAGGGCGGGCAGCGCTTCATCGAGCCCCGCCAGGGCATCGGCGATCCGCCACCGTGACCGGTCCTGCTCGCCGATCTCGTTCGAGACAGCACGCACCTCGACTGCCGGGACACCCGCGAGCGCGGCTGCGCGCAAGACGCCAAAGCCCTCCATCGCCTCCACCGGAACGTCCCGGCCGACGCTCCCGACGGCCGCGCTCGTGCCGATCGGAAGGACCCGCGCGTCCGGAACGGCGCGGCGAGCCGCTTCGACGAGCCGCGCGTCGCCGGCGAGCCGATCGACGAGGCGGATCGCCGCCGACAGATCGCAGTACACGGATTCGGACCCGATCACGAGGGTGCCGGGCGCGAGCTCGCGGCCGCCGGCGACTCCGACGTGGAGCACCGCACCCCAGGGCCTGACGGCCAGGGCCCGCGCCGTGGCTGCCGCCGCCTCGACCGGGCCGACGCCGCAGACGAGACCGTCGCGGCCGGTCAGCTCCCGCGCGGTGGCGGCGACGATCAGGATGTCTGGCATGGCACTGTCGTTCTCCGGCGTGGACTACGGCGATCCTACGGCCGTCACGCTCGCACACGCGCGGCACGGCGTCACCGGGCTCGTCCTGGACCGTCGCGGGTGACAGTCACTCGCGCTTGTTCGTGCCGAGATCGCGCCGGGCTGTGGCGGCGAGCGCGGATCAGATCGTGCGGCCGGGGTCGAAGAGCCGACCCCGGCCGCCCGCGCCGCCTGTCACCCCGCTAGGAGTGCCCGATGAGCTTGACCGCTCCGCGGATCTCGCCGCCGGGGTTCTTCGCCGTGTGCACGTTCACGTAGGCCTTGCCGTTCTCCATCGCGTCGCCCACGGCTGTCGTCGTGGGCGCATTGCCCGTCATGCCGCTCTTGCACGGCCCGCACAGTGCGAGGATCACGCCGCCCGCGACACCGGGCTTGCCCATGTGGATGTGCGCGGCAGCGGCCTTGCCGCTCAGGTTGTGAAAGGTGAGCTTCCACTTGATCGACCGTTTCGCGCCGTTCTCGGTCACGGTCGCCGTGAAGACGCCGCCCGCCTTCGCCGGCACGCCCTTCGAGGCAGGCACCTCCTGCTTCGCCGTCATCGTGGCGCGATACGAATAGCTCTCCTTGGCGATGCTTGCCGCGGCCACGCCCACGACGGCGAGCACGAGCACCAGCGCCGCCGCGATTCCGAGCTTCTTCATCTGTCCTCCTCGTCGTTGCCGTTCCCACCGGGAGCTACGCGCAGCGCATCCAGTCGGATTGGCCGAGGAGCCCGCGCAAGCTCCGCACCCGCGCATGCGAATCCGGAGCACCCAGATACCGGCGGCGCGCGCTCGAGGCCGCGTGCCGTGGCAATTCACATCACGCGCTCAGGCGACGTCGGCCGTCGTCGGGCGGTCGTCCGGTGCGCCGGCACCCGCGTCGGCCACTGCATCCTCATCGGTCTCAGCCGTCGTGAATCGAATCGCGCCGCGGTCGGCATATGCGCGCACGGTGTCGCCCTCGGCGAAACGTCCTTCCAGCAGCTCGAGAGCGAGCGGGTTCTCGACGAGCCGCTGGATCGCGCGCTTGAGGGGGCGGGCGCCATACGCGGGGTCCCACCCTGCCTCGGCGATCAGCTCGATGGCGCCGTCGGTCAGCTCCAGCGCGATACCCCGCTCGGCGAGCCGCCCGCGGAGTCGCTGCAGCTGCAGGCCGACAATGGTGCCGATCTGGTCGCGCGAGAGCGGCTCGAACACGACGATCTCGTCGATCCGGTTCACGAACTCGGGCCGGAAGTGCTCGAGGAGCTGCTCCTGCGAGCGGATGTTCGAGGTCATGATGACGACGGTGTTGCGGAAGTCGACCGTACGGCCCTGGCCGTCGGTCAGTCTCCCGTCGTCGAGCAGCTGGAGCAGCACGTTGAACACATCACCGTGCGCTTTCTCGATCTCGTCGAGCAGGATCACGCAGTACGGCCGCCGCCGGACCGCCTCTGTGAGCTGGCCGCCCTCGTCGTATCCGACGTAACCGGGCGGCGCACCGACGAGCCGCGACACCGTGTGCTTCTCCATGTACTCGGACATGTCGAGGCGCACGATCGCGCGCTCGTCGTCGAACATGAACTCGGCCAGCGCCTTGGCGAGCTCGGTCTTCCCCACACCGGTCGGACCGAGGAACACGAACGAGCCGATCGGCCGGTTCGGATCCTGCAGGCCGGAGCGCGCGCGACGGAGTGCGTTCGAGACGGCGTCGATGGCGGCGTCCTGGCCGACGACGCGCTGATGCAGGCGCTCCTCCATATGCACGAGCTTCTGCACCTCTCCCTCGAGTAGCCGGTCGACGGGGATCCTGGTCCAGGAGGCGACGACGGCGGCGATGTCGTGCTCGTCGACCTCCTCCTTGACCATCGGCTCGGTCGCCCTGACGGCCTCGCCCACCTCCCCGAGCTCCTTCTCGAGTGCGGGCAGCTGGCCGTAGCGGATCTCTGCCACGCGCTGCAGGTCGCCGTGCCGCTCGGCGCGCTCGGCCTCCATGCGCAGTTCGTCGATCTGGCGCGTGATCTCCTTCACGCGGTCGAGGACATCCTTCTCGCCGGCCCAGCGCGCGGCGAGCTCGTCGCGCCGCGCCTTTGCCTCGGCGAGCTCGCGCTCGAGCGGCTCGCGCACCGCGGGTGCCTCCTTGGCCATTGCGGCCAGCTCGATCTCGAGCTGGGTGACGCGCCGCTCGGCCTCGTCGAGCTCGACGGGCGAGCTGTCGATCTCCATGCGCAGCCGCGAAGCGGCCTCGTCGACCAGGTCGATCGCCTTGTCGGGGAGGAAGCGATCCGTGATGTAGCGCTCAGACAGCACTGCTGCGGCGGTGAGCGCGGCGTCACGGATGCGAACGCCGTGATGCGCCTCGTAGCGCTCCTTGAGGCCCCGCAGGATCGCGATCGTGTCGGCGACCGACGGCTCGCCGACCAGCACCGGCTGGAAGCGACGTTCGAGCGCCGCATCCTTCTCGATGTGCTTGCGGTATTCGTCGAGGGTCGTGGCGCCGACGGCCCGAAGCTCGCCGCGCGCCAGCATCGGCTTGAGCAGGTTGCCCGCGGACACCGCGCCCTCCGCCGCGCCGGCACCGACGATCGTGTGCAGCTCGTCGATGAAGAGGATGATCTCGCCCTCGGCGGCAGTGATCTCCGTGAGCACCGCCTTCAGCCGCTCCTCGAACTCGCCCCGGTACTTCGCGCCGGCGATGAGCGAGCCGACATCGAGCGCCCACACACGCTTGCCCTTCAGCCCTTCCGGAACGTCGCCGGCAACGATGCGCTGGGCGAGGCCTTCCGCGATCGCCGTCTTGCCGACGCCGGGCTCGCCGATGAGAACGGGGTTGTTCTTCGTGCGGCGCGAGAGCACCTGGATCGTGCGCCGGATCTCCTCGTCGCGTCCGATCACCGGATCGAGCTTGCCCGCCTCGGCGGCAGCGGTGAGGTCCCGCCCATATTTCGAGAGCGCCTCGTACGTCCCCTCCGGATCCTGCGTCGTCACGCGCTGCCCACCGCGAACGTCCTTGAGCGCGTCGAGCAGCGCATCGCGCGGCACGATGTCCAGCGCGAGCAGCAGATGCTCGACGGAGATGAACTCGTCCTCGAGCCTTCTCGCCTCGTCGAGAGCGTCGTCGAGCGCCTTGCGGAACGCCGCGGCCGCCTGGGGCTGAGCGTTGCCGCCCGAGACCGTGGGTAGCGCGCGCAGGCGCGCCTCGGCCTCTGCGCGAATCGCGTCCGGATCGGCCCCCGCCCTCCGGAGGAGCGTGCGCGGCAACTCCTGCTCGAGGAGAGCGACAACGAGGTGGTCACGCGTCAGCTCAGGGTTGCCGGCACGGCGCGCGAGCTCCTGCGCGCCTGCCACCGCCTCGCCGGACTTGATCGTCAGCTTGTTGAAATCCATTGGGTCTCACTCCTTCCCATGCCCTTGTGAAACTGTGTCACTTGGGCCGAGCGTGCCGTGGCACGAGTTGTGTCATGTGCGCGCCTTGATCCCAGTGCGAGAGTGCTCGTGCCAGGATCGGTCGTCTCCGTGCCAGGTCAGTTGTCTCTCGGTGCCGGGGACTGCGCGGGACGGTAGACCACGACCTCCCGCCGGTACTGCCTGTGCGTCTCGTGGATCTCGGCTTTGAGCCGTGCCTCGAGCTGCTCCATGCGGGTGCGGACGCGGCGCAGCTCGTCCTCGAGCCGAAGCACGTGTTCGACCCCGGCGAGGTTGAGGCCCAGCTTGGTCGTCAGCGTCTGGATCAGCTGCAAGCGCTCGACATCGGCTTCGGAGTAGAGACGAGTGCCGCCCGGCGTGCGGGCCGGCTGCACCAGCCCCTTCGCCTCGTAGGTGCGCAGCGTCTGCGGGTGCATGCCGGCGAGCTGGGCCGCGACGGAGATCATGTAGCGGGGACGCTCCGGCATCTCATCCAACCCGCTGGAAGCCGTCTCGTGGCCGCTCACGCAATACCTTGTCGTACCCCTCGAGCGCTTCCTTCTCGGCCTTGGTCAGCTTCTGCGGCACGGTCACCTTGACGCGGGCGAGCAGGTCGCCCTTCCCGCCCCCCTTCAGCTTCGGCGCTCCGCGTCCCTTGACGCGGAGCAGCTTGCCGCTCTCGGTTCCGGCCGGCACCTTCAGGGCCACCGGGCCGTCGGGCGTCGGGATCTCAACCGTGGCGCCGAGCGTGGCCTCGGGGTACGTGACCGGCACGTCGAGCACGAGGTCCGAGTTGCGGCGCTCGTAGAGCGGCGACTTGTCGACCGACACGACGACGAACAGGTCTCCGGCGGGGCCGCCGTTACGCCCCGGCTCGCCCTTCCCCTTGAGCCTCACGCGCGTGCCTTCCTTCGCGCCGGCCGGGACCTTGACGGAGTAGCGCCTCGTGACCCGCTCGCGACCGCTGCCCCGGCAGTTCTTACAGGGCTTCTCCACGATCACGCCGTTGCCGCGGCACCGGGGACACGGCTGTGACAGCGCGAACAGCCCGTGCGAGTCCGACACCGTTCCGGAACCACCGCACTGGGGGCACGTCACCGGCGACGTACCCGGCTCGGCACCGGTGCCGTGGCAGACATGACACGCCGTCTCGACCTCGACCGGCACGCGCACCTGTGCACCCGCGAGCGCATCCTCGAAGGAGAGACGCACGCGCGCCTCCAGGTCGGCCCCCCGCTCCGGCTGCGGGCGGGCCCGCCGGCCACCGCCGCCGCGCCCGAACATGCCGCCGAACTGGCCGAGCAGGTCGGAGAGGTCGACGCTCTCGTAGGAGAACCCACCCGGTCCAGGCCCGCCGCCACCCCGTGCGCCTGCCGCGCCGAACGCGTCGTACTGCTTGCGCTTCTCGGGATCCGACAACGTGTCGTACGCGCCCTGGATCTCCTTGAACCGCTCCTCGGCGGCAGCATCGCCCTGGTTCGCATCCGGATGGCTCTCGCGGGCGAGCTTGCGATACGCCTTCTTGATCTCGTCGTCGGAGGCGTTCCTGGCGACGCCAAGGATCTCGTACGGTGTCCTGGCCACGGTTACTCCGCCACGACCACGCGCGCGGGACGCAGAACGGCGTCGCCGAGCCGGTACCCCTTCTGCACGACTTGCACGATTGAGCCTGCCTCCGCCCCTTCGCCGGGCTGGGTCAGCAGCGCCTCGTGCACGTGCGGATCGAACGCGCCGTCGGTCTCGATCTCGACGAGACCCTCGGAGGCGAGCGCCGCGGCGAGCGCAGACTTTGTCATCTCGACGCCGGCGAGCACCTTCGCCTCCTCGTGATCCTCGGCCGCCTCGAGTGCCCGCTCGAGATCGTCGAGCACGGGGATCAGCCTGGTCACGAGCCGCTCCGCTGCGCGCGCCGCAAACGCCTCACGGTCGCGCAGCGCGCGCTTGCGATAGTTGTCGAAGTCGGCAGCGAGCCTCTGCAGGTCAGCGAGGTATTCGTCTCGCTTCGCCTCGGCTTCCGCAAGCTGCTGCTCGAGGCTCGCGGCAGGGGATGAGGGCTCCGCCTCATCCCCTGCTGCCTCCTCGACGAGATCGGCGTGCGGTTTCTCGCTCACGCCTTCTTCGCCGCCTCGTCCTCGTCGATCACCTCGTAGTCCGCGTCCTCGACGACCTCGTCCTCGGTGGACGAGGCTCCCTCGCCGTTGCCGGTCTGGGCCGACGCGGCCTGGGTGTCGGCGTAGAGCGCCTGCGCGAGCGGCTGGGCCGCATCGTTGAGGGCCTGCGTCTTCTCGCGGATCGCGTCGAGGTCACCGCCCTCGAGCACCTGCCTCAGCTCCATCACGCGCCCCTCGATCGTGGCCGCGTCCGACTCCTCGAGCTTGTCCCGATGCTCGGACAGGGACTTCTCCGTCTGGTAGGCGAGCGTCTCGGCCAGGTTCTTCGCATCGGCGAGCTCCCGCAGCCTGTGCGCCTCCTCGGCGTGGGCCTCCGCGTCCTTCACCATCTTCTGCACCTCGTCCTCGGACAGGCCGGAGCCGCCCTCGATCTTGATCTGCTGCTCGTTGCCCGTGCCGAGGTCCTTGGCGGTGACGTGGATGATCCCGTTTGCGTCGATGTCGAACGAGACTTCGACCTGCGGCATCCCCCGCGGCGCCGGCGGAATGCCGACGAGCTGGAACTTGCCGAGTGTCTTGTTGAAGGACGCCATCTCCGATTCGCCCTGGAGGACGTGGATCTCGACCGAGGGCTGGTTGTCCTCCGCCGTCGTGAACGTCTCGGACTTGCGGGTCGGGATCGTCGTGTTGCGCTCGATCAGCTTCGTCATCACGCCGCCCTTCGTCTCGATGCCGAGCGACAGCGGGGTGACGTCGAGCAGGAGCACATCCTTGACCTCGCCCTTGAGCACTCCACCCTGGATCGCGGCGCCGACTGCGACGACCTCGTCAGGGTTGACGCCCTTGTGCGGCTCCTTGCCGATCAGCTCCTTCACCTGCTCCTGCACGGCGGGCATACGCGTCATGCCGCCGACGAGCACGACATGGTCGATGCCGGAGGCCTCGACCCCTGCGTCTGTGAGCGCCTGCTTGGTCGGGCCGACCGTCCGTGCGAGCAGCGCGCCGGTGAGCTCGGTCAGCTTCGCGCGGGTGAGCTGCAGGTCGAGATGCTTCGGCCCCTCGGGGGTCGCCGTGATGAACGGCAGGTTGATCTGCGTCGTCATCGTCGAGGACAGCTCGATCTTGGCCTTCTCAGCCGCCTCGTAGAGCCGCTGCAGGGCCATCTTGTCGGCGGACAGGTCGATCCCCTGGTCCCGCTTGAACTCGGCCGCCATCCAGTCGACGATCGCCTTGTCGAAGTTGTCGCCGCCGAGGTGGTTGTCGCCGTTCGTCGACTTCACCTCGAAGACGCCGTCGCCGAGCTCGAGCACGGACACGTCGAACGTGCCTCCGCCGAGATCGAAGACGAGGATCGTCTGATCGGCGCCCTCCTTGTCGAGCCCATACGCGAGCGCCGCAGCAGTGGGCTCGTTGATGATTCGAACGACGTTGAGACCGGCGATCTTGCCGGCGTCCTTCGTCGCCTCGCGCTGCGCGTTGTTGAAGTAGGCCGGCACGGTGACGACGACGTCGGTGATCGGCTCACCGAGAAACGCCTCCGCGTCGGTCTTCAGCTTCTGCAGGATCATCGCGCTGATCTCCGGCGGTGCGTATTCCTTACCGTCGGCCCGAACGCGGGCGTCGCCGTTCTCGCCCTTGACGACCTCGTAGGGGACGATCGTCATCTCGTCCGAGACCTCCTCCCACTTGCGCCCCATGAAGCGCTTGATCGAGGAGATCGTGTTCTGTGGATTGGTCACCTGCTGGCGCCGGGCCGGTGCGCCGACGAGCCGCTGGCCGTCCTTCGTGAACGCAACCACGGACGGGGTCGTGCGTCCGCCCTCGGCGTTCGGGATCACCGTGGGCTCGCCGCCTTCGAGCACAGCCATGCACGAGTTGGTCGTGCCGAGATCGATGCCTATCGTCTTTGCCATGGGTCTTGGGTCCTTTCTGCGTGATCTTGAGCGTGTTGGTACGTAAAAATCTTAGCGCGAGTCTATCAGATCCTGGAGCTCAACGGAAGACGCCGATCAGGACGCCGCCCGCGACCACGAGCGCCGCGCCCGCGAACAGTTGCGGCCCCACGAGCTCGTAACGCCGCAGAAGGAGCGCCGACAGCGTCACGCCCCACAACGACTCCGTCGCGACGAGGGGCGAGACAACGCTGAGCCGGCCCCGGTAGAGGGCCTCGAACAGGAAGACGTAGGAGAGCCCGAACATCAGGCCGGCCGGCACGAAGGCGCGCGCCGGGCGCAGCGTCAGCGAACGCCGCGAGACGACCAGCGCCAGGGCGATCGTCAGCGCACCGGCTGCCAGCGTCGCGGCGGCAGCCAGGCCCGGCGACACGTCCGTGTCGATCGACAGCCGGCGCACGAACGTGTCACGCACGGCGAACACGATGGCGCAGCCGAGCGCCAGCACGAGGCCGATCGCCTTCACGTGGACCGGGCGGCCGCGCTCGCCGGCGAGCAGTACGCCGCCGACGACGATCAGCGCCGCCCCGGCGACGACGCCTGCGACCAGCGGCTCGCCGAGGAGGACGACGGCGAGCAACACGGCGAAGAGCGGTGCCATCCCCACCGTTGCCGACGTCCGCGAGGGCCCCGCGTCACGCACGGCGAAGGTGAACAGCACCTGGGAGATTCCCGGCCCGAGCACACCGGCGAGCAGGAACGGCCAGATACCGGCGAGATCCCAGGACCCGGCGCTCACGGTGACTGCGAGCGCCACCCCGAGCGCGGTCAGCACGATGAGCAGCGCGCCGAGCAGCGGATCCTCGCCGCGGGCGAGCGCAGACCGGAGTGCCACGGTCATCGACCCGAACAGACAAGCCGAGCCGAGCGCCAGGACGACCGCGATCATGCAGGATCTGGGCGCCGCACGAGCCGCCGCAGCGTCGAGGCGGCAGCGGGCTCGGCGAGGACGATGCCGGCGAGCATCACGGCGCATCCGGACCAGCCGAGCCAGCCCAGCCGCTCCGAGAGCAGCAGCACGCCGAAGACGGCCGCGAACGGCGCCTCCAGCGTGAACACGAGCGCGGCGCGCGCGGCCGTCGTACGCGACTGCACCCACGTTGCGACGAGGTACCCGAGCGCCCCGGCGAAGACGCCCGTCACGACGAGCGCGTACCACACGGATGCATCGCGCGGCACCGAGAGCTCGCCGCGGGAGAGCGCGATTGCCGTGAAGGCGGCGCAGGAAACCCCCATCTGCAGGAACGTCAGGGCCCGCGGGTCGTATCGTGGGGCAAACCGTTCCATCGACACGATCTGCAGCGACTGGGCCACGGCGTTACCGAGCACGAGCGCGTTCCCGAGCGTGGATCCGCCCGGCACGCCGTTCAGCAGCAGGAGCCCCGCAAGCGCCAGCACGACCCCCGCCCACGCGGCGCCCGGTACCGGTGTCTTGAACGCGACCAGCGCGATCAGCGGCGTCAGCACGACGTAGAGACCCGTGATGAAACCGGTGCTCGAGACGGTCGTCAGATCGAGACCGGCGGTCTGGAGCCCGTATGCCGCGGCGAGCAGGGCGCCTGCCCCGGCGCCCGCCAGCACTCCCGACCGCGGCAGCGCGAGCAGCGGACGCCAGGCGAACGGCGCCAGCACCAGGGTCGAGATCCCGAACCGAACGGCAAGAAACGCGAACAGCGGGTAGATCCCGATCGCGTCCTGGACGGGGACGAACGTGTAGCCCCAGATCGCCGTCACACAGACAAGCGCGAAGAGTGTCGACGAGCGGGCCCGGAGCATCCGCGCAGGCTACTCCCGGTGCCGGGGCGCCATGCGGCCGGCCGCAGCCGCGCGGCGGCCGCTCGGCCCGTCCCTCCCGGGTACCCTTTCGTGCGTGAGCGTCACCGACACCATGGGCCGGCCGCTGCGCGATCTGCGCATCTCCGTGACGGATCGCTGCAACTTCCGCTGCGTCTACTGCATGCCGAAGGAGGTGTTCGGCCGCGGCTACAGGTTCATGGACCGCAAGGAGCTCCTCACCTTCGAGGAGCTCGAGCGGCTCGCGCGCGCCTTCGTCTCCCACGGGGTGGAGAAGATCAGGATCACGGGCGGCGAGCCGTTGCTCCGCCGCGACGTCGAGCATCTCGTCGAGCGACTCGTGGCGATCGGGGGCCTCGACGTGACGCTGACGACGAACGGCGCCCTCTTGCCACAGAAGGCCCGGGCCCTCGCCGAGGCCGGCCTGCGGCGCATCACGGTCAGCCTCGACTCGCTCGACGATGCAACGTTTCGCAGCATGAACGACGTCGACTTTCCCGTCTCGCGCGTGCTCGAGGGCATCGATGCGGCTGCAGCAGCGGGCCTCTCCGTGAAGGTGAACGCGGTCGTCAAGCGTGGCGTCAACGACGAGCAGCTCCTCGACCTCGCGCGGCACTTCCGCGGCAGCGCGCACATCCTGCGTTTCATCGAGTTCATGGACGTCGGAGCCACGAACGGGTGGCGGCTCGACGATGTCGTCTCCGCCGCCGAGATCGTGCGCACGATCGACACAGCACATCCCCTCGAGCCGGCCGAGCCGAACTACCGTGGAGAAGTGGCGCGGCGCTGGCGTTATCGCGACGGCGAAGGCGAGATCGGGGTGATCGCGTCCGTCACGCAGCCGTTCTGCGGCGACTGCTCACGCGCCCGCATCTCCGCCGACGGCAGCCTCTTCACGTGCCTGTTCGCCGCCACGGGGCACGACCTCAGGGCGCTGGTCCGCTCGGGTGCGGGCGACGAGGAGCTGGACGCCACGATCGGCCGCCTCTGGTCCCGGCGGAGTGACCGCTACTCGGAGATCCGAGCCGCGCAAACGGAACGCCGGCCGCACGTCGAGATGTCCTATATCGGCGGGTGAAGCCGCCGCCGGGGAGCTAGGCCCAGTCCATGGGCTCGTAGCCGCTGTCGGTCGGCGCGGACACGATCATGACGCGCGCGACGCCGTCGCCGTCGTTGCGAACGGTGCGCATCGGCTCGGGCGCAAGGCGCACGAAGGCTCCCGCCTCGAGCGCGTGATCGGCGTTGTCGATGGTGATCGTCGGAGCCCCTTCGATCACGAAGAAGATCTCCTCGTGGCCGCGATCGAGCTCGTGATGCTCGGGGATCGCCTCGCCGTGTGCAAGCTCCACGATGTTGATTCCGAACGAGCGGATGCCGAGCGACCTCCGCACGAGCACCCATTTGCCGTAGTCGCGCTCGAGCTCGGCATCGTGCTTGATCGTGTAGCCGTCGGGCATGTCACGCCTCCTCTCGTAGACGCGCAGATCCTCGCATACCGTGCGGCATTCAGGACACTGCCGACCGGGCGGGTAGAATAGGAACCCCCGTGACGAGCTATACGGCACCCCAGACTCGGAGACTCCCGCGCGGTTGGGCCCATCTGGCGCTGCAGTTTGCGTTCTGGATGGGCTTCTACGCCGTGTATCAGCTCGTGCGCGGCTTCGCCGACCGCGACATCGCAACGGCGTTCTGGAACGGCTTCCACGTGATCCGGATCGAGGAGTGGATGGGGACGCTGTTCGAGCCGACGCTGCAGCGGCTCGTCGACTCGTCCGAGCTGTTGATCAAGGCGACGACCTATACGTACTGGCTGTCGCAGTTCGTCGTCGTCGGCGCGACGTTGCTGTGGGTGTACTTCAAGCACCACGACCGTTTCTTCGGCTTTCGCAATTGGATCATCCTCGCGAACCTCGCCGGGCTCGCGTTCTACCTGCTCGTGCCGACGGCGCCGCCGCGCATGTTCCCGGAATGGGGATTCGTCGACACACTCGCGCAGTACTCCGGCGTCAACCACGAAAGCGGATTGATCGCGCACACCGCCAACCCGTATGCGGCGATGCCAAGCCTCCACTCGATGGACGCCTTCATCGTCGCGATCGTCATGTTCGGCGTCTGCCGCAGTCTCGCCGCGAGGCTTTTGTGGGTGCTCTGGCCGGCGTGGGTGTGGTTCTCGGTCATGGGGACCGGGAACCACTATTGGCTGGACGTCGTCGCCGGGGTCATCCTGGCGATCGTCACCGGCCTCACGCTCTTCCGGCGCTCGGTGTTCGCGCGCTGGCGCGTGGTCTCTCGGGCGTGAGCGAACGCCAGACGGGCGGCCCGCACGTGAGCGAGCTCGACCGCGTCAAGCAGGAATACACCCAGGCGGCGCGTCAGATCCTGCAGCGCTCGATGAAGGGTGTGGCGAAGACGAAGCTGACACCCGACATGCTGACGATGACGGGAGTGTCGCTCTGTCTCGCCGGCGCGCTGCTGGTCGGCTTCGAGCAGCGGAACGAGAAGGCGTTCTTCTGGATCGGGGGCATCCTCTTCGTCGTCGGCTCCGTCGCCGACATCCTCGACGGGGCGCTGGCGCGCGCGGCGAGCAAGGGCACGGTGTTCGGGGCGTTCCTCGACTCGACCTTCGATCGCCTCGGCGAGGCCGCGATCCTCGCTGCGATCGGCCTCACGTTCATGCACGACGGCAACGAGATCGCGCTCCTCGCGACCTTCGCCGCGGTGATCGGCTCGTTCCTCGTCTCGTATACCCGTGCCAAGGCGGAGGCGCTCGGCCTCCGCGGCGATGTCGGCTTCGGCTCGCGCGTCGAGCGTGTCGTGCTGATCTCGATCGGGCTCGGGCTCGCGCCGTGGGGCTGGCTGCAATGGCCGGTCTATCTGCTGGCGGCGATGACGTGGCTCACGGTGGTGCAGCGGATCCTGTTCGTCCGCAGGCAGCTGCGTGAGCTTGCCGAAACCGGCACGTAGCATCGCCGACAGCTGCACCGTGTTCGCGGCGCCGCGTGGTGCTAGCACTGCGCTTCCCGGACACTGCTAGCAGATCTCGGCTATACTGCTAGCACTTTGGCTGCTAGCACTCGGAGCACGAAGGGCGTCCTCGTCAGGATGCCCTTCTCGTTGAAGGAAGCGCTCGTGCGCGAGGTGGCCCGTCGCGGTCACTCGCTCAACGATGTCGTGACGGGGATGCTGGCCGACCGGTTCGGCGTCGTCTTCGTCCCGTCCAACCGCAAGAGCCCTCTCCCCGGCACGAGCCCAGTGGTGCTCCTCCGGATGCCGGTGGACCTCAAGGATGCGATCCAGGCCGAGGCAGCTCGCGCCGGCTCCAACACCAACGACGTCATTCTCGCCGCGCTCTCCGATGAGCTCGGCGTCCCCTTCGAATCCAATGCACGCCGCTCGGTCCCGTTCGGGTCCGGCCGCGGGAAGGACACACCAATGGTTGCGAGCAACGGCTCGACGAACGGCAAGGCACGTTCCAAGGACAAGGTACGCGTCGCCATCATCGGGGTCGGCAACTGCGCCAACTCCCTGGTGCAGGGTGTCGAGTACTACAGGCAGGCGAAGACCGACGAGTTCGTGCCCGGCCTGATGCACGTCGACCTGGGTGGCTACCACATCTCGGATATCGAGTTCACGGCCGCGTTCGACGTCGTCAAGGGGAAGGTCGGCGAGGACCTCGCCGATGCGATGTGGGCGAAGCCGAACGACACGATCAAGTTCGCCGACGTCCCGAAGACGGGCATCAAGGTGTCGCGCGGGATGACCCACGACGGCATCGGCAAGTACCTCTCCCAGGTCGTCGAGAAGGCGCCGGGCGAGACTGTAGACATCGTCAAGATCCTCAAGGAGACCGGGACCGACGTCGTCGTCAACTACCTTCCTGTCGGCTCCGAGGCCGCCGCGAAGTGGTATGCCGAGCAGATCCTCGAAGCCCGCGTCGCGATGGTGAACTGCATGCCGGTGTTCATCGCGCGCGAGCCGTACTGGCAGAAGCGGTTCGAGCAGGCCGGTGTTCCCATCATCGGCGACGACATCAAGTCGCAGGTGGGTGCCACGATCTCGCACCGCGTGCTCACGAGCCTGTTCCGCGAGCGCGGCGTGCACCTCGACCGGACGATGCAGCTCAACGTCGGCGGCAACTCGGATTTCATGAACATGCTCGAGCGGGAGCGCCTCGAGTCGAAGAAGATCTCGAAGACGAACGCTGTCACGTCGATGCTCGACTACGACCTCGGGGAGGGCAACGTCCACGTCGGCCCGTCCGACTACGTGCCGTGGCTGACCGATCGCAAGTGGGCGTACATCCGCATGGAGGGCACCGCCTTCGGCGACGTGCCGCTCAATCTCGAGCTCAAGCTCGAGGTCTGGGATTCGCCGAACTCGGCCGGCATCGTGATCGACGCGGTCCGGCTCGCGAAGCTGGCGCTCAACAACGGCATCTCGGGTGCGCTCGAGGCGCCGTCGAGCTACCTGATGAAGTCCCCGCCCGTCCAGATCGTCGACGACGAGGCGCATGCGAACACCGAGCGGTTCATCGCGCGGAACGCCCGCAAGGTGGAGAAGAAGGAGAAGGCAGCCGCCGAGGCATGACCAGCGGCCGGCCACTCCGCCTGGCCTGGATGGGAGCGGCGGCGATCCTCGTCGCCGCCGCCCTCGTCGCTCTGGCGGCCGTCCTCAAGGGGGACTTTTCCGATACCGACGGCTCGATTCTCGGGACGCTGGCGGCGGTGCTGTATGCGGGCGGTGCCCTCTTCGCTGGACTCGCCGTCGCGGAGCGAAGGCAGGCGAGGCTCGCCGGCTGGGCGCTCGCGGCGGCGGCTCCCGTCGGCTTCGCGCTCATCGTCTCGGTTCTCTGGGGTGCATTCGACGACGGTGACGACGCGGGCTGGAAAATCGCCTTCTCGGCCATCATCGCTCTACTGGCAGGGCTCCTGCTCTGCACGGCGCTGCTCCTCGCACGAGGCCGGGTCGCCTATCGGCTCGCACTCGCCGTCGGCGGTATCGGCGGTGTCGCCGCCGTCATGTCGATCGCGGCGATCACATTCGACGAATCGGTCGGGGACGGCTACGCGAAGATGCTCGCGGTCGCGTGGATCCTGACCGTCCTCGGGTATGCGCTCGTCCCGGTCGTGTCCCGTGCCGTGCGGCCGGCATCGGCTCCTCAGGAAGAGCGGATCGTCGCCCACCTCGGCGATGTCGAGCTCGTCGCGACGACGAACTCCGTTCACGGTGCGGTCGACCCGGTTCTCCGCCCGGGCGAGCGGCTCGTGCTGCGCCACCGCACCTGACACACGGCCGGAGTTATGTGTCTGCGCGCGGCGCGGTGTCGTCCGCCGTGAACCCGATCTGCCTGTGGGTCGCGTCACAGAAGGGCTTGTTGCTCGAGTGCCCGCAGCGGCACAACGCGACCGCGCTGCCGGGCGGGAGCTCGAACGGGACGCCCTCGGCGTCGACGACGGTGATCGGGCCGCTGATCTTGTAGGGCCCGTTCGCGCGCACCTCGATCCTGACCTCGCTCATCGCCCGACTCTACCCGCGACGCAACTCGGATGGCACGCGGACGGCCATTACACTCGGATTCCGATGAGCCTCCGCATCTGCTTCGTCACGCCATTCCCCTGGCCGCAGCCGCACGACGTCAACGAGCACGTGCGGGGCGTCTCAGACGCGTTGCGCCGGCGCGGTCATGCCGTCACGGTGATCGCGCCTTCCACCCGCGCAACCGACCTGCACGAGGGGCGTCGCGCCTTGCAACGGCGCGAGCTGGGTGAACTGGTCGCGATCGGCGCCGCGGTGCCGACGTCGCTGACCGACCGCATCGCGCTTCCGGTCGGTGTACGCGCGAACCTCGCGGCAGCTCTTGCGATCGGTCGCTTCGACGTCGTCCACGGTGTCGAGCCGGGTCTTCCGAGCCTCTCCTATGCCGCCCTGCTCGAGGCCGAGACGCTTACCGCCGCAACGTTCTTCTCGCCGGAGCGCCTCACCCTGGCCCGGAAGAACCGGCGCGCACGGCTACTGGCACGTGTCGACGCGCTGCTCGCGACCTCGAATGCTGCGGCAACTGCCGCTGCTCGTCGTTTCCCTGGTGATTTCACGGTCATCGCACCGGGCGTCGATCCCGACCGGTTCGCCCCTGGTGTGAAGCGCAAGCTGATCGTCGTCGAGACCGGGACGGCGCAGAATGCAATAGGGCGGGCGGTGCTGCGCGCCCTCCGGTCGCTCCCGGTCTGGGATCTGGCGCTCGCACGCACCTCGCCGCTCGCCCTCAGGCCGACGATCCCGCCGTCTGTTCGCGACCGCGCATACGTGCGCTCGGTCGTCAAGCCCGAGGCACGCCGATCCCTGCTCGCCGAGGCGGCGCTGTTCGTTCCCCTTCCCGACGGCAGCGAGCGCCTGCGCGCGGAGGCCGAGTCCTGCGGATGCGCGATCGTCGATCCGTACGGCCTCGTCGATCAGCCGGAGCTCGCAGCCGCCGCGGTCGCGCGCCTCGCAGAGGACGACGACCTCCGCCGCCGCAACGGTGCCGATGCGCGGGCGCGAGCCGAGTCCGCCACGTTCGACGACGTCGCCGCGGAGCTCGAGCGCGTGTACCGCTCCGTTGCCGGCCGCCGGCGCCCGCCGCGGGCGGCCTTGGGTGGCGACCCGCTGACGGACCGCGAGCGGATCGTCGTCGACCTGCACATGCATACGCGCTACTCGCACGACTGCTCGATCGAGCCCCAGGCACTGATCGATCACGCGGAAGCGGAAGGCCTCGGCGCGATCGCTGTGACCGACCACAACGTCTTTCGCGGCGCCCAGGAAACGGCCGCGCTCGCCGAGGGTCGAGACCTGATCGTGATCCCGGGCGAGGAGGTGAAGACGGACGAGCAGGGCGAGGTGATCGGGCTCTTCCTGCAGACCGAGATTCCGCGCGGGATGACGTTCGCCGACACCGTGGCGGCGATCCGCGCGCAGGAGGGAATCGTGTACGTCCCGCACCCGTTCGACCGCATGCACGCCATCCCGGCCCCGACGACGCTGCATCACCACCTGCACGAGATCGACGTGCTCGAGGTGTACAACGCACGCCTCCTGTTCGAGACGTACAACGACGAAGCGCTCCGCTTCCAGCGCAAGTACGGCCTGCTGGCCGGCGCCGGCTCCGACGCGCACGTGCTCCAAGGCGTCGGCACCGGCGCCCTGAGAATGCGCCGCTTCGACGGGCCCGAGGAGTTTCTGCTGTCGCTACGCACCGCCGAGGTGCTGCGACGGCCGAAGTCACTCGCCTACCTGCAGTCGCTCAAGTGGGTGGCGCAAGTCAAGGAGAAGGTCCGTTAGAGCAGAAGGGGGTGGGGTCTCCCGTGTCAGCTGCCGTGCCCACCGACGAGATCTACGAGCGCTACCTCCGGAAGGCGATCGGAGAGATCAACGAGCTGCAACACGAGCTCCTCGCGTTCGCCGACGAGACGCACGTGCCCGTGCTCGGATCCGGCCACCCGCTCGGTGACGTGTTCTTGCTCAAGCACAAGCCGCAACAGGCGGAGATCGCCGAGGGCGTTGCGTTCTTCGGCCGCGCCGGCAATGCGTTGCTGAAGTCGCTGCAGCGGCTGGAGGTCGACCCGATGGGGGTGTACGGGACGAACTGCTTCAAGTTCGGCACGGAGGACCGCGCCCAGGCGGGCCCCTGGCTCGCGCGCGAGCTCCACATCGTGCAGCCGAAGCTGATCGTCGTCATGGGCGAGCCGGCAGTCGCGTTTCTCGAGGGTGTCCAATTTCCGCTCGCCGACCCGCTCGACGCCGGTGCGATGGGCACCGTGCAGCGCTTCACGCCCACAATCGACGCGATCGTGACGCCCGACATCGACGCCTGTCTCGACGAGCGCGACGCGAAGACGGCCTTCTGGAACGCGTTCAAGGCGCTCGGCCCGTGGTGGGCGGCGCTACCGCCCTACTAGACCGACGCCGGGCCGTCGCGCTCGGCGCGGTCATCGCCGTTCTCATCGCCTGGGATGCGGGCGCGGGAGCGCTCCCGAACGCGGGAGAGCGAATCGACGTCGGCTTTGTCGCGCTGGTCCTCGTACCCGTCACGTTTCTCGTCCCCCTCCTCGCATTGCCGCTGGCCAACCAGCGCGGCATCCTCGCGATCGCGGCTGCCCTCGGCGTGCTGGCGCTCCTCCTCGATCTTGCCGGGATGGAAGCAGCGTTCAACGTCGCCAAGCTGCTCGCCGTCACACTCGCAGGGTTCTGGTTCCTGCAGCTGTTCGAAGCGTTGTCGTGGGTCGTGCTCGTGGCGGCGGTGATCCCGTGGGTCGACGCGCTGTCGGTATGGCGAGGGCCGACCGAGTACGTCGTCAGCGAGCAGCCGAGCCTGTTCGACCGCGTCTCCTATGCGTTTCGCGTCCCGGGCGAGGACGGCTCCGCCAATATCGGCCCACCCGACATCCTGTTCCTGGCGCTGTTCCTGGCAGCTGCCGACCGCTTCAAGCTGCGGGTTGCCTGGACGTGGATCGGGATGGTCGGGCTGCTGGCGCTGACCCTGATCCTCACGAGCGTGTTCGATCTCGCAGGGCTCCCCGCACTGCCCGCCATCTCGCTCGGGTTCCTGCTTCCGAACGCGGATCTGCTGTGGAAGGCGTGGCGCGACCGCGGCCTCGAGCTCGCGTAGGGCGGCGGTCGCCGCCGAGCGGCAGCCGGCATCGGCGCCTCAGTATGTGTGCCGCTGCTTGAGCGCCTGCCGCCGTCCGATCAGCGACCTCCCTGCCCGAACCTGCCAGTAGAGGGCGAGCTTTGCCCGTGCCTGTCGCGACGGAGCGACGACGAGGAACTCGTTGTGGATCTCCAGACGGTCGCTCCAGCGCAGCTTCGCCGGATCGGGATTGACAGAGAAGTTGAGCGCGTCGTCCCCGCGTGAGATCGCTTGCCGGATCGACGCGACGATCAGCGCAGTCGGGGCACCGAGGTGCCAGTGCTCGGGATCGACGCCGGAGAAGGAGAGAAACGCGCAGCCGTGCGCGCGCAGGATGACGCGGCCGGCGATGGGATTCGAGTCGAGCATGCACAGCGCGACGGCTGCGTGACCCGTTGCCGCGAGGCCTGCCGGAGCATCGCGGGCGAACGTCGCGAAGGCGTCGTCCTCGAAGTAGTCGTCGTGCGGAAGGTGTCCTGCGAGAGCTGCCCGGCGCCGATGCAGGCTCTGCACCTGAAGCGCAGCGTCCGCCACATCGGCTCCCTCGGCGATGACGATCTCGGATGAGCCGTCGAGCGCGGCGAGCCGGTTCTTGCTGCGACGGATCGCCTCCTTCAGGTTGCGCTTGAGCGCGAGCTCTTCCCAGCTCGCCGGCAGCGGCAGGAGGACAAACGGCCGGATCCCCTTGTGCAACATGAAGGCGCCTCTCCGTTTCCAGGCATCCGGAACCCACTCGTCGTCGAACCAGCCTTGTTCAGGCGGCATCGTCAAGCCGATCCAGTCGCAACGGTCCGCGTGCTCGAGGATCAGATTCTCGATGAGAGCACGGAGGGTCGCGCGCCGGCGATCGTGCGCGACGAGAATCTCGCTCATCTCCGTCAGGGGATCGTCCTGGGTGGGGCTCCCGCCTGCGAGCTGGAGGCAACGGGCTCGTATCGGGCCGATCCGGTACTGACGCAGGTAGAACGGCGCGACGCCGACAAGCTCGCCGGCACTCCGCGCGGTGACGACGAGCCGCTGCTGGTCATCGGCAACGAAATGCCGGAGCCATGAGCTCACCCACGCCGGATGTGCGAACGGGTTTCGAGTACGAGACCGCTCGAAGAGCTCGAGCCACTCCGATTCGATCCCCTGTAGCTCCGAGTCGCTGCGCAGGACGTCGAACGTGTGCCGCGGGCCGCGCGGGCCATTCGCCGGCCCGGAGCGGATGTCGGAGCTCATGACAGAACTCATGACAGAACCACCTGCGTACTGGCAACCCGGCCGGGTGGGCGTCTGAGGGCGGTCAGCGCGGCGAGCGTCGGCAGCGGGTCGGTCGGGTCGAACGGATCCAGGACGCGTCCGGGGAGCACGGCTGCCAGTCCGATCCCCGCTCCGATCTTCGCGACCGAGCGCCCGGTCGGCACGCCGCCGAGGGTGCTGCGCATCGCTGCGAGCTCCCCCGGCAATTGCACGAGCCGTACAGGCCGGATGCGCAACCCCTTCAGAGCCGGCGCACGCCCGAGGGCGAGCTCGACGGCGAGCCGGGGCATGTCGAGGCCCGCAGCGATGGTTCCCGTCACAGCGGAAGGCATGCGCAGGTTGACGTCGTGAATGAAGAACACTCCATCGCGGAGGATGAACTGGATCACACCCGCACCCTGATAGTCCATCTGGTCGAGCATCCGCATGCCGATGTCGGCGACAGCGCTCGGAGTTCCGAGGAACTCGGAGACCGTCGGCTGGCCGACCCGAACGGGATGGTCAGCGAGCGTTCGGGCGGCGAGGTGGGCCGTCGCTCCTCCGGAGCGGACGAACTGGAAGCGCCACAGATCGCCGTTGATCTCCTCCTGCACCATCACGACGACGCCCTTCGCAACGAGCCGTGATACCACGTCATCGCAGGCCTGCGCGTCCTCGACCCGCACCGGCCGACCCGCAGGCCGTCCGGCCTCGGCACCCGAGACGACCTTGACGTACGCGGGAAACCGGGGGAGTGGCCCCTGCCGGCCTTCCGGGCCGATGACGACGAACGCGGGGGACGCAATGCCGGCGCCTGCCGCGGTCTCGACGAGGCGCACCTTGTCACACACCGCGTCGAACTCGGCCCGGGTCGGACCGACGAGAACCCAGGGAGCGTCGTCCGCGCGCCCCGCGAGAGCAGCACCGAGCAGCTCGTCCGCAAGCGGCAGCACTGCTGCCACACGCTCTCGCCGGCAGAGATCGTGCAGTGTGGCCAGGAAGGCGCTCATCTCGCTCGCGTGCGGGATGCGGTGGAGATCCTTGCAGTACCGGGTGCGACCTGCGAGCCGCCCTCCCTCCCACGCTCCGATCACGCGGAAGCCGGCTCGGGCGAGGGAGCGGGCGCTGGCTGGAGCGGCCCACTGCGCCGTACCGAGGAGCAGCACCGTTTCGGGGTTGCTGCCGTGTGCCCGGGCGCGCCGCGTGCGGCGCCCACTCAGGCTGTGCACCCTCTGACGGCTCATCCTCCCCCCTTCGCTGCACCGAGCACGGTGCCATCACCGGACATCCGGGGTGCCGCCACCCCCCGGGTCGCGGCGGATCAACCCCTCAGTCGTAGTATCTCGACCCTATCTGCGAGCGCAACCCTTCAGGCCGGAGGCTCGGCTGCGTCGCCCCGCCGTTCGAGCAGGCTGACGCTCTCGATATGCGGCGTATGTGGGAACATGTCGACCGGCCGGCAGCGCAGCAACTCGTAGCCGAAATCGTCCCGCAGGAGCTTCAGGTCGGACGCGAGCGTGGTCGGGTTGCAGGAGACGTAGACGATGCGCTGTGCGCCGAGCCGGCCGAGCCGCCGTAGCGCTTTGCCCGCCAGCCCTGCCCGCGGCGGGTCGACGACAACGACGTCCGGCGCTCCGGCACGCTCGCGAAGCTCCTCGAGGGCGAGAGAGACGTTGCCGGCAAAGAACGCAACGTTGGTGATCCCGTTCAGCTCGGCGTTCTCGATCGCACAGGCGACCGATTCCTCCGAGATCTCGACGCCCCACACGGTCAACGCCTGCGACGCGAGTGCGAGGCCGATCGTGCCGGTGCCGCAGTAGAGGTCGTAGACGGTCTCGCTGCCCGTGAGCGAGGCGAACTCACGGGCGAGGCCGTACAACGTCTCGGCCATCTCGGTGTTCGTCTGCAAGAACGCGTTCGGGCGAACGCGGAAGCGCAAGCCGAGGATCTCCTCCTCGATCGCCTCCTCACCCCACAGCAGCTTCGAGGGGAGGTTCGTCACCTCCGCCGGGGTGTCGTTCACGGCCCAGTGGATCGATCGCACCTCCGGGAAGCGACGCAGCACCTCGACGAAATAGCCTTCTTCGAACCTGCGGCCTGGCCCGGTCACGAGCTGCACGAGGAGCTGGCCGGTGTTCCGTCCCTCGCGCACGACGAGGTGGCGCAGATAGCCGCTGTGAGCCGCCTGGTCGTAGGCGACCAGCTTCTCCTCGCGCGCCCAGGCCTGGACCGCGTCGCGGACCGCATTGCCGATGTCGGTCGTGAGCAGGCAGACGTCGATCGGAAGCACCTCGTCCCAGCGTCCCGCGCGGTGGAAGCCGAGCGCCGGACCGTCGGCCGTCTGGGTGAACGAGTACTCGAGCTTGTTGCGGTAGTGGTACTGGGAGGCTGCCGGCACGATCTGCTCGAGCGGCGGATCGGCGAAGCCGCCGAGCCGGACGAGCGCGTCGCGTACCTGGGACGCCTTGGCGTCGAGCTGCCGGTCGTAGGCGTAGTCCTGGAACCGGCAGCCGCCACAGCGGCCGAAGTGCGGGCACGGCGCCTCGACCCGTCCGGGCCCCGGGGCCAGCACCTCGTCCGCGACGGCCTCTGCGAACCCGCGCTTCACCTTCGTGACGCGTGCCCGCACGGTGTCGCCGGGGAGTCCGCGGCGGACGAAGACGACGAAGCCGTCATGGCGCGCGACACCGCTGCCGCCGTAGGCGAGCGAATCGATACGGAGCTCGAGCTCCTCACCCTTGGAGACGGGGACGGCCATGCGGGAGGCAGGGTAGCCGCGCTCGGTTACGCGAGCACTGTCACGTAGACGCTGCGGTCGCGGGGGCCGTCGAACTCGCAGAGGAACACGCCCTGCCAGGTTCCGAGAGCGAGGTCACCGTCGTCGCGCAGCGGGATCAGCACGCTCGGCCCCATCAGCGCGGCGCGAATGTGGGTCGGGGCGTTCTCCTCTCCTTCCTCGACGTGCTGCCAGGCCCAGTCCGCCGGCACGACTCGTTCCAGCGCCGTCTCGAAGTCCCGTGCCACGGCGGGATCCGCATGCTCGTTGATCGTGACACCGGCCGTCGTGTGCGGCACGTACACGAGCACCGCAGCACCTGCCTGGCCGGCCGCCGCCTCGCGCACCGCCCGCGTGATGTCCACGAGCTGGCTCTGCCGCTCGGTGCGGACGCGAAGTTCCCGCACGGCTGTTAGAGGGCACCGCCCGCCGCAGGCGGGGCGCCGCTCTCGAGCGGGTTCGCATCGCCGCCCGACTCACGAGCGAGGTAGTCCTCGACGAGCATCACGTTGTCCGCGAGCCGCTCCATCACCCGCAGCAGGTCGGACATCGACGAAACCTCTTCCCGTTGCTCCTGCAGGAACCAGTGCATGAACTGCTCGGCCACGAGGTCGACCTCTTCACGCGCGGTGAGGGCGAGCTGGGAGATCTGCTCGGTGACGCGCTTCTCCTGGTCGAGCGCCAGTGCGACAGGGCTGACGAGGTCGTCGAAGGCCGTCTTGGGAGCGGCGACGGCCGGGATCGTGAGATCACCGTCGGCGTCGAGCAGGAACTGCACCATCATCATCGCGTGGTTGCGCTCCTCGACGGCCTGGCGGTAGAAGTGCGCCGCGAGCCGCGGGAGGGTCTGCGCGTCGTAGTGGACGGCGATCGCGATGTACTGCTGTGACGCGGCGAACTCGTGCGCGACCTGCTCGTTGAGTTGCTCGTTGAAGCTGGGCATGGGCGGAATCTACATCCCCGCGCCCGGCGACAGAGTGCCTGGGCGCCCGAGAGCCGGCCGGAGCTGCCTCCCGCGATGGAAATGCCCGTTCTGCCCTAGCATCCATCCATGGCGGGGATCCCCGACACCCTGAAGGGCCGCAGCTTCACGCGTGTCTCGGACTGGTCTCGCGACGAGCTGGCAACGGCCCTCGCGGTGGCCGACGAGCTCAAGCAGGAGCGAACCCGGCGCAAGGAGCTCCGTGTGCTGCCGGGCCGCACGATCGGGCTCATCTTCCATAAGCCGTCGACCCGCACCCGCGTGGGCTTCGAGGTCGGCATCGCCGAGCTTGGCGGCATGGCGCTCTATCTGCCGGCCGCGGATCTGCAGCTCGCCCGTGGTGAGAGCTACCGGGACACTGCGCTCGTGCTGTCGCGGTTCTTGAGCGCTCTCATGATCCGAACGTTCGACCAGTCCGAGGTCGACACGTTCGCCGAGCATGCATCGATCCCGGTCATCAACGGGCTCACCGATCTCGCGCATCCGCTGCAGGCACTCGCCGACGCGATGACGATACGCGAGCGGCTCGGAGCACTCGAAGGCGTACGCCTGACGTACCTCGGCGACGGCAACAACGTTTGCCACTCGCTGATGCGGATCGCCGCACGGTTCGGGATGCACTTCGTGGCCGCGTGCCCGGCGGGCTACGAGCCGGATGCAGGAGTGGTGGCGGCAGCGGTTGCGGATGCCGAGGCGAGTAACGGCAGCATTCGCGTGAGCGGCGACCCGCTCGACGGCTGCGACGGCGCGGATGTCCTGTACACAGATGTCTGGACGAGCATGGGTCAGGAGGAAGAGCGCGAGCAGCGTGTGCGCGACCTCGAGCGGTTCAGGCTGGACGGCGAGTTGCTCGCTGTCGCGGCCCCGGACGCAGTGGCGATGCATTGCCTGCCGGCGCACGTGGGAGAGGAGATCTCGGAGGACGTGCTCTACGGGCCGCGCTCGCTCGTGTGGGATCAGGCCGAGAATCGACTGCACACGCAGAAGGCGGTCATGGCGCTCGTGATCCGGTGACGTTCGAGCAGCACGTGCGGATGGCGCTCGATTCGCTGCCTGCGCACCTGGCGCAGGCGCTCGAGAATGTTGCCATCGCGATCGAGGACGAGAACCGTGAGGATCCCGACCTATTCGGACTCTACGAGGGTGTCCCGCTGCCGGATCGCGGCGACATGGCGGGGGAGCTGCCGGACCGGATCACGATCTACCGTCTGCCGCTCGAGGGCGAATTCCCGGATCCCGACGAGCTGGAGCGTGAGATCCGGATCACCGTCCTGCACGAGCTCGGCCACTATTTCGGCCTGGACGAGGACCGTCTCGCAGAGCTGGGATACGAGTGACCGGGGTTCTGGACGGGCTCCTGTGGGTGGCGTTCGTCGCAGGCTTGATCGCCATCGTTGCGTTTTGGTTTAGCCGTCCGTCGTGAGGGAATGCACCGTTCCGGGCACGCGTTTTCTCGATCATGAACATCATCGCGATCATTCACGACGAGATCGACCAGATCAGCGATCAGCGAGCCGAGTTGTGGCACCAGTTGTCGGCGGGCCGTAACCCTGAGCTCGTCGCTCAGATCAAGGCACTCGACGCCAAGCTCGACGCTTTGTGGGACGCCCACCGGGCAGAGCGCGCACGCATCCGCTTCGGCGAGCGCGAGCAGATAGTCAAGCGGGCCCGCGCCGAAGAGCGGCTGGAGCGAGCGGCCTAGGGTCGAGATTTGCGAGGGCGCGGCTACAACAGCCGCGCCCTCGTATCATGACGTTCGTGCCGTTCAAGCGCCGCGAGCCACCGGGATCGATCGAGGACGAGCGTGACGCGCTGCGCGAGCAGCGGTTTGCCCTCGAGGATCTCAAGCGGCAACTGGCAGAGCGGGTGCAGTCGGTTCAACTGCGAGAGCACGAGCTGCAACAGGCGATTCAGGATGTCGCCCGGGGAAAGGTCCCGCCGGCGAAGGCGACGGTGGCACCTCCGTCGAACGACGACGGTCCGGCCCGCGCGGCTCTGGCAGCGCGGTCGGCAGAGCTCGACCGCCGCGAGCGCGAGCTCGTCGCGCGCCTGGCGGCGATGCCGGCCGATACCGCGCAGAAGACGGACGGCGCCCTCGAGCTGGATCGGCGCGCCCGGGAGCTCGAACAGCGCGAGGCAGCCCTGACGGCCAGGGAGCACGCGATCGCCGAGCGCGAACAGACACTCGCGTCGGCAGCCCCTCCCGATCCGGACGGCGAGCGGCTCGCGAAGATCGAGGAGCGTCTGGCGGAGCTGCGCGAGTCCGAGAAACTGTTCCTGCGCACACGAGACGAGCTGGCTGCGCGGAGCGAGGCGGTCTCCGTGCGCGAACGGCTCGTCAGCCAACACGAGCGGGAGCTCGACGAGCGCGAGGACAGCACCGGCGGCTGGGCGAAGCCGGGACTGTCCGAGCTGGAGCAGCGGTTGCGCAAGCTCGAGCAGCAGCACCCCGGCGAGCAGACACTCGGGTTCTCCGGGGGCTTCAAGAAGCTGCAGCAGCACGGAACACGCCCGCGCAAAGAAGGGTGAGCGTCCAACGCGCCGAAACGGCTCTACACTTTCAAGCCTTGGGGCGTTAGCTCAGTTGGGAGAGCACCAGCTTTGCAAGCTGGGGGTCGCCGGTTCGAGCCCGGCACGCTCCACTTCACGAAAGACCCGCTCAGTGGGGTTTTCTCTTACTCGGTGGATTACCCCGACGCCGCCAAATCGGGCGTTATGGAAAGCGGATGGAAAGAAGGGCGTCCAGATTCCTGCAAAGACCCCTCGTCCCTTGCGCGCGCGCACCCGTAATCGCGCGCGCGAGGCGTGGTCTGAGGGCCTGCGGGTACGCATTCGTTCCGGGGGGTTCAGGGGAGTTGTGACTGCGTCCACGCATGCAGTTCAGGCTGTCAGGTGAGAGCACCGTCGCGCAGGCGAGCAGGCACCACTCTCGATGTCACCGGTTGACTACGTCTAGCACCGGGGCAACAAGAGTCTTCCCCGCCCTGACGGCTGTTGCCTGGCCCGCCCCGCTGGGTTGCTTTGCCCCTCGACTATTCGTTGCGCTGCGTGAGTCTCTGTTCATCACTTCCGTCGGCTTTCACGATGTACACCTCGCGGTTGTGCAGGAAGGCGATCGTCCGCCCGTCGGGCGACCAGGCAGGAGCGCCCCCGTTGCGCGCCAGCCGTCGCAGCCCGCTCCCGTCGGCGTTCACGACAAAGAGGTCTGCTGAGGGCCCGGCCGGGATCGACTCGACCCCCAGGGAGCCGATCGCCTTCGGAAGGCGATCCGGCGACCGTCCGGGGACCACGCGGGATGGTTCCCGACGGCGGAGCGCGTCAGCTGCCGAGGGTTGCTTCCGTCGGCGTTCACGACCCAAAGTCCGGCCTTTGCGTCGTCAGTTCGGTCCCCGGGGGAGGTATCTACCACCGCGAAGGCGAACCGCTGCCCGTCGGGCGACCACTCTCCTGCGAACGGGACGTTCCTAGGCAGCTCTGTCTGCCCGCTGCCGTCGGCCTGCACGAGATAACGCCCGAACCGGATCGTCTTCCCGTCCGCCGACCAGCTTGGATTGACCAGAGACGCCCACTGTGTCGTCAGTCGCCGCAGCCCGCTCCCGTCGCCGTTCACGACATAGAGGTTCGGCTCGTAGACGACGCCATGCACGTAGTTGCACGGAGTGTTGTCGCGTGGGCTCGGGCACTTCTTCTGGATCATCTTGACAAACGCAATCGCACGCCCATCAGGCGACCAGGCCGGATCGAGATCGTTCGACGGAGCCCGTGTCACGTTGCGCAGCCCGCTGCCGTCGGCGTTCATCACGTAGATCTCGGAGTTACCGTCGCGTCGGCTCACGAACGCGAGCTTCCGCCCGTCGCGCGACCAGCTCGGATGGCTGTCCCTCGCCGGGTGCTGCGTCAGGTTCTCCTGCTCGCTGCCATCGGCGTTGATCACGTAGATCTCGCTGTTGCCGTCGCGTCGGCTCACAAACGCGAGCTTCCGTCCGTCGGGCGACCACGCAGCTGTGTGCACGTCGAGCGGGGCGGGCGTGCTCCGGATCAGACCCAGGAGGCGACTGCCCAGGCCGAACGCCGGGGACCAGAAGCCCGCCGACCAGGATCACGGCAGCGACGGCGACGATCCGCCAGCGTGGGAACGTCCAGCGGCGGGATGGATGCTCTGCTCCCGCCGGGTGGAGCACGTCGTCCCAGCCTTCGGGGCGGGGCTCGGCGACACGCCGGAGAACGTCATCCCAGTTCCCTGCGAGCGGCTCGGGCGCCAGCGCGGCGAACCGTGCGGCCACCAGACTCCTTTCGGACGGGCTCATGCCATCACCTCGTCAGTCGATAGCTCGGCGCCGAGCTGTTCGTGCGCCTTGGACAGGGTCGCCGCGACCGTTCCTTCGGCGATTCCGAGCACTTCGCCGATTTCGGCATATGAGAGATCCGCGTAGTAGCGGAGGAAGATCGCGATCCGACGCTGCGGCGGCAGTTCTCGCACCGCGGCTGCGAGCGTCGGATCGCGGCCCTCATCGACGAACGCCACCTCCGGCACCTCGTCGACCGAGAGCTCGAGCGACCCCTTCGATCCGACGGCAACTCGGAACGCGATCCGCCACACCCACGCTTCCAGCGAGCCGTCGCCACGAAAGCCGTCCTGCTTCTGCAGCGCTCGCGCGAACGCCTCTTGCACGACGTCTCGTGCGCCGTCGATGTTGCCCGTCACGGACGCGAGCATCACCTGGAAGGCGCCCTGCCGTCGCCGATACAGGTCTTCCAGGTCGGAGTCAAGGCGACTCATGCTCATAAGAGCTAGAGCGCCGACGAATCCTTTATCGGACCCATGGCGTGCATGATGAGGCGATCATGAACTAGCGGCAGGTCGAGTGTTTCGCCGCATAGCCACGTCGCGCGTCAAGCGACATGCCCGCACACTCGGCAGGGGAGGCAGTTATTCCTCGGCCCATGCCTGTGGCGTCCGACACAAAGGTCGTGCGCTTGACATCGAACACCTGTTCGGTTAGACAGGTCTCGTGCTGTGGTTGTTGGGGATGCCGATCGACCCCGAGGATGCGAGGTGGCTCGTCGACCGGCTCTATGCGGACGGTGCGGCTGACGCGGTCGAGGCCGGGCTGTGGATTGACAACGCCATTGACCGCGAGCTGTATACGGTGGCTCTGGAGCCGGGGCAACGCGACGCGATGCAGCGGGTGATGATCGACCCACCCGAGCGACTCGCCGAGCTTCGGGGAATACTCGCGGTCGACCATCGCAACCGGCAGCTTTCGTGAAACCAGACCAGGCTCGCGATAGGCTCGGGCCCAGCTAGCCGCGCTGTGCGGCATGGACCGCCTTGCCAACCACGCTGGTCACAAGCCGAGGAACCTGTTCGCGCTCGGTCGCATAGACCTCGTGGAGCAACTGCGCGAAGACATCATTCTCATTCTTGATCCGAAGCAATGCCGTGGCGCTCGCAACCACGTCGTTGAACGTCCAGGGACCGAAGTTTTCGATCTCAGACGACTCCTCGTTCCCCGGTGCCCATGATGAGCCGTTGAAAGTCACGAAGCGGTAGTCCTTCGCCAACCAAGCGGACTTCACAACAAGTGATCGGAGATTGAGTGGAATCTCAACTCGGTAGTAGGTTGCGAAGTCGTCAACGAGATCGACGTCCTCGGTGGACGATCTAAGAGTTACGAGCGCCCCAACCATCATCGCAACCATCCGTAGCGGCACGTCTGCGAAGAAACCAATCGAGTCGTCTGTCGCGCCACCGATGCCGGGCCGCTGCGTGTCGCCCTCGGCAGGTAGGAGGTAATCCGCATCATCCAGGAGCCAGTCCTGCTCGTGCGACTGCTCCGCGTCCAGGCGGATCCCTTCGATCAGGCCATCCCGCTCTTCCCCAGGGAATAGCAGACTCTCCAGTTGTTCTTCGGTCCACCCAGGGATCGGCTTGCCCTGTATCCGTTCAGGCTCGGCGCCTCGCTCACGATCCGCGGTCTCGTCAATGCTTGGCGTCGGGTCGATGCTCGGCGGCTCAGGGGTGGCTGTCTCACCTATTGCCCCGGGCTCGGCGATTACAGCCGCCTCGGCGAGGACAAGTTCGCCGCGCATGCGAGCAGCGAGATCGGCATTTGTCGGTTGCGCCTTCAGCTTCTCCAGCAGCGTTCCGACTTCCTGATCAGGGTTCGCGCGGAAGGTGCTGTGACGGACGCGGCAAAAGACCCAGCCGGCCTCTTCGAGTAGCCCTTGACGCTCGATGTCCTCCGGGATCAGGGCACCACCGGTCGTCTCGTGGTGTTGTTCGCCATCAGCCTCGATGGCGAGCCGCCGCCCCTCGTGGTCGGTGGCGACCAGATCGATCTGCTTGCCACGGCATGGCCATTGCGGGACGACAGTCAGACCATCGATACCGGCGAGCCGGTCATACAGCTCACGCTCGAAGTCAGACATGAACACGTCCTCACCCGCGTGAAGTCGTGCATCAACGCTTCCGACCTCCCAATGGTAGTCGGCTCGATCCTCTGCTTCGATCTCCTCCGGGGTGTCATCGAGGCCGTCAAGCCATTCCTCGATCTTCTGCCGTGGAACACTGACCGTCCCGAAGGCCGGGTCGTCCACCGCATGGCGTTGGGTGATCTGTTGGTCCGTTGTTGCCTCCAGGACCAACCCGAACGGGCGGAGCCCGGCTCGTTCGGCCCGCTCGTTCAGCCGCCGTTCGAGCTACCGCGCCCTTGGCGCATGGACTTCGGCCAGATGCCGTGCCGGCCGGGCATCAGGATCCCGTTCGGGTCGAGCGCGTCCTTGATCGTCTCGCAGAAGTGCCTGTAGGCATGGTCGTTGAACGAGTACTGATCCGAGGCGAGGTCCATGAAGTTGAGATGGGCCCGGTATTCGCCGTAGCCCTGCTCGGCCGCTTCCTGCACGAGGAGCTTCGAGGTCTCGTACGCGCCGCGCACCTGCTGCTCGTCCTTCGTGTCGAAGATGACCATCGTGATGTGAATGAAGCAGCGCGCGTTGATCGGCAGGAGCGCCGCGAGGTAATCGAGGTTGGCCTTCTTCTCGATGCGGTCGCGGAGCAGCCCGCAGACCTCGACGGCATGCTTGCCGCTCATCGGCACAGCCGGTGAGAACGCAACGTGGCCGCCCTCCTCGCCTCCGTACCAGCCGGTCATCGTGTTGATGTCGAGATTGGGGATGCCGATTTCGACCTTCTCGGCCGGGTGGGTGATCTTGTCGTACTCGTCAGCGCCGTATTTCGTGCCCCACACCTCGGCGCCTTCGATCTGCTCGAACGCCTTCTTCACCTTGGCGAACTTGAGGTCGACCATGTTCTCGTCGCCGTACATCGCGAAGCGCATGATCCAGCGGCCGATATCGAGCTCTTTCGCGACGTGGTCGATCATGTCGTCCGGCATCGGGTCGTCGCCGTCGTACCACTGCTTGCGATTCGAGAAGACCGATGCCAGGCAGAGCGTGTTGAGCACCTGCGGCACGCCTTCGATGCTCTTGTCCAGCATCAGCCCCCGCAGCGTCTCGACGACCTGCGGCAGGTCGCTGTCCTTCCAGACCCGCAGCCAGCACGGCATGTAGCACTCCGGTGTCGGCAGCAGCCAGACGCCCATCTTCGTCACGATCCCGAAGTTCGACTGCATGAACAGCTGGTCGGGCGTCGGGCCGAGGCCGCGCTTGTAGACATGCGCCGCCTTGCTGTTCGGGATAGCCCAGTTCCCGGTTCGCATCAGCTCGCCGCCCGGCAAAACGACCTCCATCCCGCACTGCATCATCTGATCCTGACCGTACGGCAGATAGGTGATGCCGTGGTCGAGCGTGTTCCCGACGACGCTCCCCCAGCCAAGATCGGCGATCGACAGGCGCAGCTTGTGACCGCCCGACTGGATCGCGTCGTAGAGGTCGAACCAGGTGACGCCCGGCTCGACGACCGCGTAGCCGAGTTCCTCGTTTATCTCAAGTACGCGGTTCATCCGGCGCAGGTTGACGACGACGGAGCCGCGTACACGAGGAGATGAGCCCCCGTACCCGTTGTTCCTGCCGACCGCCGACACCCACAGCGGGACATGGCGCTCGTTGGCGATCCTGACGATCGCCTGGATCTCCTCGACCGTCCCGGGCTGCACCACCGCGGCAGCCTCGTAGTCGTCCCAGCTCTTGAACCAGAACGGATCCCGGAACTCGGCCTTGCCCTCCTCGGACGTCAGGACGTGCTCGGCGCCGACGACTGTTGCAAAGTCCGCGAGAGCCTTCGAGAGGTTCTTCTCGGAGACGTTCGGTGGCAGCAGCAGGGACACGGGCACCTCCACTTCCGACAGGGACTGGGCTGCCTGAGCATAGGACATCCTCCTCGCTGCTCCCAGGCTTCCGCAGAAGACACACACGCCCCGGCTCGCTGATCCCGGGACGGACTTCATGGGCTCAATCTAGGAGGCGGCCGACGACGCGTCGTTCGCAGCGGCGACGTTGCGAGTGTCACGCTGGTGACAGAAGATTCGGGGCATGATTGAACAGCCGTCGGGGACGGTGACGCTGGTGTTCACCGATATCGAGGGGTCGACGAGGCTCCTGGATGAACTTGGCGTGGACGCTTACAGGGAAGCGTTGCGCCAGCACCGACGCGTGGTGCGGGACGCGTTCGGCCGCTTCGAGGGCTATGAGGTCGACTACGAGGGGGATGCATTCTTCTATGCGTTCGCGTCTGCGCGCTCGGCAGTCGAGGCGGTGTTGGAGGCGATGACAGGTTTGCGGGACGGGCCGATCCGGATCCGGGTTGGTGTGCATACGGGTGAGCCGGGGCTTGATCCGCCGAAGTACGTCGGGATCGATGTGCACCGGGCGGCGCGGATCATGAGTGCCGGGCACGGCGGCCAGGTGCTGTTGTCACAGTCGGTGCGCGACCTCGTCGAGGCGGAGGTGCGGGATCTTGGTGAGCATCGGCTCAAGGATCTGTCGGGGCCGCAGCGGCTGTATCAGCTGTGCGGAAAGGAACTCGCGGATGCGTTTCCGCCGTTGAAGACCCTGAACCGCACGAACTTGCCGGTACCAGCAACGTCGTTCCTGGGCCGCGAGCAGGAGTTGGCGGCGGTCGTCGATCTACTGGGGCGTGACGAGGTTCGGCTGTTGAATTTGACGGGACCTGGCGGCACGGGGAAGACGCGGCTTGGTCTGCAGGTGGCAGCTGAGATCGCGGGCGAGTATCCGGACGGGGTGTGGTGGGTGCCGCTTGCCGCGCTGAGAGACTCGACGCTGGTGATGACGGCGGTGGCACACACATTGGGCGCGAGCGACGAAGCCTCCGACCTGATCGGGGGCAAGCGGATGCTGCTCGTGCTCGACAACTTCGAGCATGTGATCGAGGCCGCCTCGGAGCTTGGCGTCCTTCTTGCTGGCTGCCCGCGTTTGGATGTGCTCGTGACGAGCCGGGAGCGGCTTCAGCTTGCGGGCGAGCACGAGTATGCGGTGCCGCCACTAGGGGCCGGGGATGGCCGTGAGTTGTTTGCGCAGCGGGTTCGTGCTCTGCGTCCAGAGTTCGTGATGGACGATGCGGCGTTGGAGTTGTGTGAGCGGCTCGACAACCTGCCGCTCGCGCTCGAGCTTGCTGCCGCGCGTGTCAAGCTGCTGTCGACCTCGCAGCTGCTGCAGCGGCTTGGTGAGCGGCTTGATCTACTCACCGGCGGGCGGGACATCGATCCGCGCCAGCGCACGTTGCGCGCCACGATCGCGTGGTCGTACGACCTCTTGACCAGTGAGGAACGGGAGTTGTTCGCGCGCCTGTCGGTGTTCGCTGGAGGCTGCACGCTCGAGGCCGCAGAAGCCGTCTGTGATGCCGAACCGGAGATCCTGATGTCGCTGCTCGATAAGAGCCTTGTCCGCCGTCACGATGGCTCGGATGGGCACCCTCGCTTTTGGATGCTGGAAACGATCCGTGAATTTGCGAGCGAAGCCCTGGCGCGCGACGGGCAGGATCTGCGTGACGCGTACTGCACCTGGTATCTCGCGTTTGCCGAACGCGCAGCGCCGCATCTGCGAGCCACTGAAGCCGCGACCTGGCTTGACCGGCTCGAAGCGGAGCACGCAAACGTGCGCCAGGTGATCGGGTACGCAATCGAGGACGGCGACGGCGAGGCGGCGTTACGACTGACCGGCGCAATCTGGAAGTTCTGGTGGACGCGCGGCTACTGGACAGAAGGACGACGCTGGCTCGACGCAGCACTCGCGCTCGAAGCCGACGTAAGCCTTCGGGTCGATCCGCTCTGGGGCGCATCGCTCTTGGCGCTGTGGCAAGTCGACACAGAAATCGGTGCCGCACACGCTCGCACGCTGCTTGCGCTCTCCCAAGCGCATGGCCTCATCCGTGGCGAGGCGATCGCGCTCAAGCTCGCCGGGATCGCGGCTGCACACGACAACGACCACGAAGCTCAGGCTCGCTTCCTCGCTCAGGCTCTGCCCCTTGCGCGCGAGACCGACGACGGCTTCCTCATCAGCGTGATCCTCAACAACCTGGGCGACCACGCAATGGTCCAGGGACAGCTCGACACCGCGATCGAGTATTTCAACGAAAGCCTTGCCATCGGAGAAGCACGCGGCGACCTCGACCGACGAGCACGGGCGCTTCTCAACATCGGCACTGCAACCCTCACCCGTGGCGACACGCAAACAGCGCTAACAGCCTTCCAGCAAGGCCTCACAGCCTCACAAGAAGTCGGTCTGAACGAAGGCTACGTACAGGCGCTACTCGGCATCGCGGCTGCCACCGCACCATCGGACGCCGGACTCTCCGCGCGGCTCATCGGCAGCATCGACAGCGCAAACGAAGAACTCGACACCGAATTCCAGAACTTCGAGGCAAACCTCTACGCTGCGACCGTCGAGAACCTACGCTCAACCCTGAACGAAGCGGAGTGGGCCGCAGCATACTCACAAGGGCTTGCGCTCTCCCTCGACGAAGCCATCACACTCGCCCGGGAAATCTCGGTGAATTCCTAGACAGTTCGCAGCGGGCGACCCCCTCGCGAGCCGTTGGCGTTGCAACCGTCTCGCGCACATGCCACCGGGGCACCAGCGACCTGCCTCGGGGCTGGAAGCGATCTTTAGCCTCCTTCGCGCCCGCAGCCGCACCACAAAGCCGGGCCACTCCCGCCACGGTCGACCGCGACGGGCTATCTGCCCGAGTGCGTGGCCGAGCCGATCAGGTGGAAAGCCTCATGGAAAGTTGCTGTGATCGCCCTGGGTCTCAGTGAGTCCCCCAATCCCCTATCGAAACCGTGGATATGCCGATCCGTCGTTCTCCGCGGTTCACGGCGATCTATCGGGCAGCCTTTGCAAGCTGGGGGTCGCCGGTTCGAGCCCGGCACGCTCCATCACCGCAACACCAGGAAACATCCCGTATCCACGATGAGAGGCGGCCCCACAAGGGGCCGCCTCTGTGTCATTTTGGGCGTTCTGGCCGTCTGCGAGCTGCCTCCTGGGACTACGATAGACGGAGGCACGTGGCGACCATCGACGAGCGACCAATCAAGCAGCCGGGCCTCGATCACCCGATCACGATCGAGCCGAGCGCCGGCCGGGTGCGGGTGGCTGTCGGCGACGCGGTCGTGGCCAACAGCGAGCGAACGCTGATCCTCCGCGAGCAAGGCTACGAGCCCGTCTACTACTTCCCGCCCCAGGACGTCGACTTCTCGTTGCTCGAGCCGACCGAGCACACAACGTACTGCCCGTACAAGGGCGACGCCGGCTACTACACCATCCCCTCAGGCGGCGAACGGTCGATAAACGCTGCGTGGCAGTACCGCGACGCCTTCCCATGGGTCGGCGAGATTGGCGGCTACGTCGCTTTCTACCCGAACCGGGTCGACAGCATCGACGACTGAGCTCCGCCTGCTGAGGCGATCGACTCGAACCAACCCGGTGGCGGCGCTAGCGCCACGGGACTCCGATCCATCCACACCCTAACGAGGTTCGGGGGCACGCGTCGCCAGGCAAGCAAACGTCTTCGCCCAGCGACGTACCGGAGCTCGTCGGGTCCCGGCCGCTCGATCCGCGGCCGGGACCCGTGCAGGAACTACGCCGAAACGGGCACCGGCTTCGCCTCGGGTGTCGTCGACGGCTCCTCGGGCTCGAGGTGTGGGAGCCACTGGAGCCAGCCGGGGAGGTACCAGTTCCGCTCGCCTAGCAGCTTCATCGTTGCCGGGAGCAGTACGCCGCGCACGAGCGTGGCGTCGATGAGGATCGCTGCCGCGAGTCCGACGCCGAACTGCTTGAAGATCAGCATCGAGAGGGTTGCGAAGATCGAGAAGACGGCGACCATGACGATCGCTGCGCTCGTGACCACTCCGGCGGTGGACTTGATCCCGTGGGCGATCGCGTCGTCCATGCTCGCGCCGCGGTCGAACGTTTCGCGGATGCGGCTGATGATGAAGACGTGGTAGTCCATCGAGAGGCCGAACAGGATCACGAACAGGAGGAGCGGCGTCACGGGGTCGATCCCGGCCGTGGAGGTGAAGCCGAGCAGCCCCTTGCCGATGCCGTGCTGGAAGACGAGCACGAGTACTCCGTAGGCGGCGGCAACAGAGAGCAGGTTGAGCACGATCGCCTTGATCGCGACGATGATCGAGCGGAATGCGACGAGCATCACCAGGAACGCGAGCAGAAGCACGAAGCCGACGACAAGCGGTAGCTTCGACTTCAGCTGGTCCTTTGCGTCCTTCCATTCGGCCGTGAGCCCGGTGACGCCCGATTGGACGTCCGGAAGCGCTCCGACGGTGTGAGGTAGGACGTCCTCGCGGAGGGCCGCCAGGCTGGCGTTCGACTGTGCGTCTGTTCCGTTGCCGAGGATCGGGACGGTGATGTTCGCGATCGTGTGGTTGCTGTTCGTGTCGACCGTGATCGGTCCTCGAGCGCGACCGGTGGCGAGTGCCGCCAGTTTGAGCCGGCCGATCGCTCGGCGGACGGCGGGCGCATTGATGTCGGGCGCTTGCACGATGACGTTTGCCGGCAGAGCTGTGCCCGGGAACGCCTGCTGCATGCGGTCGTAGGTCTTCACTACGTCGAGCGACTTGGGGAACGTGTCCGGACCCGGTGTGGCCATCCGCAGCTGGAGGGCCGGCGCGGCGAGTGCGAGCAGCAGTCCGCCCGCGATCACGGCGGAGAGCAGCGGCCGGCGCAGGACGCGGTCGACGATGGCTCCCCAGATGCGGCCTTCGCCGTTGTCGCGCCGTAGGCGGCCGACGAGCGGAACGTGCAGCCTGTCGACGTTGTCGCCGAGCCTCGAGAGCAGGGCGGGGAGAACGGTCAGCGAGCCGAGCATCGCGAACGCGACGACGATGATCGTCGCATACCCGAAGGAGGCGAAGGTGGCGTCCCCGGTCAGGAACAACCCGGCCATGGCCACGATCACCGTGAACCCCGAGATGAGCACCGAGCGACCGGAGGTGGCGGCGGCGGCCTCGAGGGCCGCGCGCTCGCTCCTCCCGGCGGCTCGTTCCTCTCGCTCGCGTCGGAGGTAGAACATCGAGTAGTCGACACCAACCGCAAGCCCGATCAGCAGCACGACGGCGAACGCTTCGGGCGCTAGCGGGAGCAGGTGACTCGGTAGAGCCGCCAGCCCGAACGTCGCGAACACTGCCGTGAGTGCCAGCAGCAGCGGAATGCCCGCAGCCACGAGTGCGCCGAACGCTGCGACGAGGATGATCAGCGTGATCGGGATCGAGAATGCGCCTGCGCTCTTGAGGTCGTTCGCGAAGGCGATGTTGACTGCGTTGGCCGCACTCGCACCGCCGAACTCACCGACGAAGAAACCCGGATGGGCATTCTGCGCATCGGCGACGCTCTTGAGGATCGGGTCGAGCTTGTCCATTGCTTTCTTGCTGTCGCCGCGGATCTCGAACTCGACGAGTGCGGCATGCCTGCCCTGTGCGATCTGGCCAGCGTTGGCCGCGTTGAGCGGCGAGCGGATGTTCTGAACAGCCGCCACCGTTCCGAGGCGGGTCACGACGTCCTTGACGGCCGAGTCGAAGGCGGGGGTGCCTGCTCGAAGCGAGCGGCTCTGGATCAGGACGCTCTCACTTGCGGGCACCTTGAACCCCGCATCGAGGATCCTGTCCATGCGCCCCGACTCGCCGGGGCCCGCGTTTGTCGGATCAGCCTGCTTCGTGCCGACCTGGCCGCCCACCGCGAACGCAATCAGCACGAGCCCAAGCCAGCCGAAGGTGGCGGTCTTCCAGTGATCGGCACTCCAGCCGCCCATGCGGGCCGCGAGGTTGGGGCGGCGCTGCGGTGGGCGGGACTCTTTCGCGCTTGGCGTGGGTCGTTCGTGCACCAGGACGGTCTTCATGACAGCTCCTTTTCAGAGGGATCGTTCCGTCCGTGAGCTTCCTCTGGGGGCGGGGCCGCGGCTATGGATCGAGCATGTTTCCGTCGGTGTCTCTAGCCGGTGTTCTTCGGGGTGCGTCTGGACACACCCAACACAAGAATGGGTCGAGCTCTGTTCACGGCAAGACTGAGACGGCCCGAGCGCTCCAAATCGCACAATTTGTCACTACGAGCAGTAGGGTTGACGAGGTGGTGCTCGCCGCTGAGCGCGTCCGGTCAGGGAAGGCGGGCAGGAGGTCGTCGGTGGGCAGCATGGTTCGAACATCAGCTCGGTCAGGTCATCGCCCTGCGCATGGGGCGTATCACGTCATCTCGTCTCGCGCGGGCGCGGGCCTGCGCGGACGGTGAATACGGCGTTCTCCCGGCGGACGCTCCTACTCGCGGGTCTCTGGTTGGCGGCGGCTGCCGCTGAGTGGGCCGCTCTGCGCCCCGTGATCTTTCAGGAGCACGTGAGACCGGAGGTCGTGCTCTATCACGTCGTCGGCGGCTCGTTCGCGGCGTGCGGATTGCTGGCATGGCATCGTCGGCCCGAGAGCTTGGCCGGCCCGTTGATGGTCGTTACGGGGATGCTGTTCTTCGTGCACGGGACGCTCGGCCGGCTCCATTCGTCGCTTGCCGAGACGTTCGGTATCGCGGTTTCGAACTACTGGATCATCACGTTTGCCGTGCTCCTGGTCTGGTTTCCGGGAGGTCGGCGTCGGTGGGGTGCGAGCGAGAAATTCGTGATCGGCGCTTTCGTTGTCGCCGAGGTCGTGCTCGCGCTCGCCTGGATGCTCTTCGCCGAGGTTCCACGCAACCTCGCGCTCATCTGGCCGAACCCGCAGGTCGCGAGCACAATCGACAAAGCGGCCAGTTCGCTCGGGTTTGCCGCGGCGATTTTCCTGGCGATCCTTCTAGTTGCGCGGTGGCTGAAGGCGACGCGCCCTGTCCGCCGTGCCAGCGCTCCAGCCGTAGTCGGAGCGATCACCCTGCTGTTCCTGGGTGGACTGATCCTGGAGGGGGTGTTCGAGGCAGCGCAGTCTCCGTGGCTCGTCTGGCCGACGCTCGTGGGGCTCGTCTTGGTTCCCGTCGTCTTTCTCGCAGGTATCTGGCGTGCGTGGGTCGCGCGCGCCGCTGTCGGAGACCTCCTGGTCGATCTCGGCTCGATGCACGGTCGCCCGCTTCAGACCGCCCTTGCCAAGGCCCTCGGGGATCCGACGCTGACGCTGGCGTACTGGCTGCCGGAGTTTGGCTCCTACGCCGACAGCGACGGACAGAGGGTCGAGCTTCCGGTCGACGGTGACAAAAGGCTGTCAGCAGTGGTGGAGCAGGACGGTGAGCGTGTTGCTGCGATCGTCTACGACGCCTCGCTGGCGGACGAGCGAAAGCTGCTCGAGGCGGTTGTCGCCGCCGCCGGAATCGCGCTCACAAACGAGCGATTGGGGGCTGAGCTGCGGGCGCGCGTGAGTGAGTTGCGCGCGTCGAGGGCGCGGATCGTCAGCGCCGGCGATGAGGAGCGCCGCCGGCTCGAACGCAACCTGCACGACGGTGCGCAGCAGCGGCTCGTCGCGCTCGGAATGCAGCTTCGCCTGCTTGGCCCTCGAATCCGGACCGACCCGGCAGCAGCCGAGGCGCTTGTCGCAACTGCGGCCTCCGAGCTCACCATCTCGGTTGACGAGCTGCGCGAGCTCGCCCTTGGCATTCATCCGGCCGTGCTCGATCATGGGCTCACAGTCGCGCTCGAATCGCTCGCCGCCCGCTCGACGGTCCCGACAGCTGTATCGGTCGATCTCGACGAGCGACTGCCGCAAGTCGTCGAGGTCGCTGCCTATTTCGTCGCCTCGGAGGCATTGGCGAACGTTGCAAAGTACGCACAGGCGACGGTGGTGACGATCAGCGTCTCGCGCCCTGCCGAGGGCGCGCTCATCGAGGTGACGGACGACGGCATCGGCGGAGCCAACGACGCCGGGGGCTCCGGGCTCCGTGGCCTCGCCGATCGGGTTGAGGCGCTGGGCGGTCAGCTGCGCATCCGCAGCCCTGTTGGGAGCGGAACGACGATTTCGGCGGTGATCCCGTGCGGGTCGTGATTGCCGATGACAGCCTGCTGATCCGCGACGGGCTCGCGTCCTTGTTGCGCGAAGCTGGGATCGACGTGGTCGCTCAGACAGAGAGCGCGGACGACCTGCTCCTGAAGATCGTCAGCTACCAACCCGATGTCGCGATCATCGACATTCGGATGCCACCGACGCACACCGACGAGGGCTTGCGCGCCGCCGAGGAGATTCGGCGGCGCTACCCGAAGGTCGGAATCCTGATTCTCTCCCAGTACGTCGAGGTCGGAATCGCGACGCGCCTGCTCTCCGAATCCGCTGCAGGCATCGGCTATCTCCTGAAAGACCGCGTCACCAACCTGGAGGACTTCACCGCAGCGCTTCGGCGGGTTGCCGAAGGCGGCTCCGCGCTCGACCCTCAGGTCGTCTCACAGCTCCTGACGAAGGGACGAGGCGCGAACGACCCGATCAACTCGCTCACCCCGCGGGAGCGCGAGGTGATCGAGCTCGTCGCCGAAGGACGTTCGAACAAAGCCATCGGCGAGCGACTCGTTATCACCGAGCGCGCCGTCCAGAAGCACGTGACCTCGATCTTCATGAAGCTCGACCTCCCGCAAAGCGCCGACGATCACCGCCGGATCCTCGCAGTCCTCGCGTACCTGGGCCCCTAGCTCGACCCTGACGCATGGTGCGGCTAGACGCACCCTCCAGACGCAAGCCAGAGCCCGCGCGCACGCCAGCCTGGTCCATAGCGGCGGTGAGGCCGTCCCTGGAAGCTCCCACGAGAGCCGAAATCTTCCTCAAGGAGCTGACTTGAGAACCGTCTTGGTGCACGACCAACCGCCCGAGAACAGCAAACAGGCTGACGAACCCTCCGACTCCGACCAGACGGCTGAGCCACAGCAGGATCCCCGCGCTCGTCCCGACCGCGAGCATGACACCCAGAGGCGACTCTCATTCCACGGGAGATGCCGCGGCCTGCCCGAATATCTGCAGCTGCGCGCCGCTGCGATCTGCGGGCTCGCGGCGCCCGCGAGCTTCGTCGTCGGCATCGTTCTCGCCGACGCGGTCCAGCCCGCCGCTTTCAGTCCGGTGAACGATGACATCAGCGACCTCGGCGCTCTCACCGCGTCGAGTCCGTGGTACTACAACCAGGTCGCCGCGAACCTCACGGGCATCCTCGTCCTCGGCTTCGCTCTCGGCCTGTGGGTCGCACTCGGTCGCGGATTTCTCTCGCGCTTGGGCGTCGTCGGTCTGGTCGTCGTGGGAACCGGCATCCTCCTCGACGGGCTGTTCCGCCTGGACTGCCAGGGCATCGACGCCGGCTGCGACAACACGTCGTGGCACTCCTCCGCGCACAAGATCGAGTCGGGGGTCACAGCGGCGGCTTTGCTCCTGACGCCGTTGGTGCTCGCCTTCGCGTTGCGGCGCCTTCCGGCATGGCGCCGCCTGTGGCCCCTGACGCTTCTCGCGACTCCCGCAGTGATCGGGACGAGCGCCGCGTTCGGTACCTACGGACCCGGCGTTGCCAGCCGTATCGGGAGCGCCGTCTGGTTCGTGTGGCTCGCCGTGGTCGCCTTTCACTTGCTGCGCGGCGCCTCGGGCGGCACTACCTAGACGCACCCTCGAGACGCGGGCGAACGCCACCGCCAGACGCCAGCTGGATCCATAGTCGCAGCGGAGCCGTCAGCGGAAGCTTCCTCGAGGACGAAACAACCCTCGACAAGGAGCCGCCATGAAAACCGTCTTGTTGCACGACCAGCCACCCCCCGGCAACCGCAATCCCAGGGAACACAGCCACTCGTCGAGCTCTGCCCAACGTTTGGGTCGCGGCCGGATCAGCGGCCTCACCCTCATCGCGATCCTCACGCTCGGGCTCGGCTACCTCCATTTCGCCGGCGGCTCCGAATCCGTGTCCGTGCCTGCTGGCGCGCATGCTGGCCAGCTGACGCTCAAGAGCTGTAACTACAACACCGAGAAGGGCGCATACCGCGCCGACTGCGGAACGCTCGTCGTGCCCGAGAACCGGGCCGACCCGCAATCCCGACTGATCGCCCTCCCGGTCACCCGGATCCGTGCCCTAACGGCACGCCCGGGAACACCAGTCTTCCGCCTCCAGGGCGGCCCCGGCGTCACGAACATGGACTTCCCCGACGCGAGCCGCTTCACCGCGCGTCACGACGTCGTGCTCGTCGGCTACCGCGGCGTCGACGGATCGTCGAGGCTCGACTGCCCCGAGGTGGTCGCGTCGAGGGAGCATTCGCGCGACTTGCTCAGCACGGCCTCGCTGGCATCCGATGCCAGCGCGTTCCGCGCATGCGCGACCCGGCTTCGCGACAAGGGCGTCGATCTCGCTGGGTACTCGCTGCCCGAGCGAGTTGACGACCTCGACCTCGCGCGCCGCACGCTCGGCTACGGACAGATCGACCTCGTCAGCGAGAGCGCAGGTACGCGCACGGCGATGATCTACTCCTGGCGCTACCCACGGAGCATCCACCGCTCGGTGATGATCGGCGTCAACCCGCCGGGTCACTTCCTCTGGGACGCGAAGACGACCGGCGAGCAGGTCGGTCGCTACGCCGCGCTGTGCGCCCAGGCAAGCGACTGCCGCACGCGGACGCCCGACCTCGCCGCGTCGGTGCATTCGGCCTACGGCCACATCCCGAGCCGCTTCTGGTTCCTGCCGATCAAGAAGGGCAACGTCCGCGTCGCCGGATTCTTTGGTTTGTTCAACGCCACGGCCGATGGCGGTGGCCCCCTTGCCGCCCCGCGGACGCTCGACACGCTTCTCTCGCTTGATGAGGGTGACGGCGCCGGCGGCGCATGGCTGCTCTCCGTCTTCGCCGCGCTCGTGTTCCCACGCGCGCAGGTTTGGGGTGACGTCGCCGCCGTTGCACGGACCGACGCGGACTACGGCAGGCTGTTCTTCGCGGCCGGGGCCGATCACGGCTCCGTCATCGGCAGCCCCGGCACCGAGCTGCTCTGGGCCGGGGGCCGGCTGCTCGACGCCTGGCCAGCGAATCCAGACGAGAACGAGTATTCCCGGGTCCGCGACTCGAACGTCGGGACGCTGCTGATCGGCGGCCAGCTCGATTCCGCGACGCCGCCGCAAAACGCGACCCACGAGCTCCTACCCCATCTCCCGAACGGGCAGCAGCTCGTGCTGCCGAAGCTCGGGCACTCAGATGACTTCTGGGCCTACGAACCGGACGCCTCCACCCGCCTGATCGACACGTTCCTCGACACCGGCCGCGTCGACACGTCGCTCTACACCGACAACCGCCTCGAGTTCACATCGTCGGTAACCCACAGCAGAATCGCCGAGATTGTCATCGGCGTCTTCCTCGGGTTCGCGGGCCTCGTCGTCCTCTCGCTCCTGTGGCTCGCCGGGCGGCTCCACCGCGGCGCGATGTTCGGACGGAAGGGAAGCGTCGCAGTCCGGTCGCTGCTCCCGCTTGTGCTTGGCTTCGGCGGCTGGTGCCTGGGCGTGCTGATCGTCCTGGTCGCGCTTCCGACCGTTCCGGTCACGGACGAGCTGCTGGCGGTTGTCTCGATCGCCCCGCCCGTTGCCCTCGCTGTCTACGCCGGCTGGTTCAGGCCCGCGGCACTTAGCAGCGTTGCAGCCTTCGCCGCGCTCAGCGCCGCCGCGCTCGGCGCCTGGCTCGGCTACCAAGTCCCGCACGGGCCGGGACTCGGAGCAGTGACCGCGGTCGTCGGTGCGACCCTCGCTGCCAACCTCGGCCTGATCGCGCTCGACATCTCGTCCGCCAGGGCGGAGCCCGCCGTGCCCGACTCAGCGTGCGCCAAGGCATTGCCCGCTCCTGCCTGAGGCGTCTGAACAACCTGAACGGACAGGCCCGCTCCGCGGGCCTGTCATCTTGCGAGCCAGCGGCGAGGCACTGTCCACGCGACTCATCATCCCACGTCAGATGAGAATCCACCGAGATCGCGCGATTCCAGGGAGACACTGAGCTGCGGCCAAAACAGCGTGCGACGATTGCAAGGCGGTGACAGGTCAGATTTGGGTCAGGTTCTGGTGACCACCCGAGACGATCGGCGACCAAGCACGGTGGCAAAAACAGCATGAATCGGCACTTCTGACCGGCCTCGGCCTTCGGAGGCGACCCCCCGATACGAGTTTGCAAGCTGGGGGTCGCCGGTTCGAGCCCGGCACGCTCCACTTCACGAAAGACGCGCTCAGTGGGGTGACGATTCGCTTGCCCGGCGCCGGTTGAGCCAAGGTTCTACGATCGGTCGCGTGGAGGAGTTCGTCCCGCGCGACTTCAACGTCCCTCGGCGGCTCGAGACGCCGCAGTTCGTGCTCGAGCCGCTCGACCCCGAGCACAACGACCAGGACTACGACGCGTGGACCTCGTCGGGGGAGCACATCCACGCGACGCCCGGATGGGAGGACAGCAGCTGGCCGCGAGAGATGACCCCGGACGAAAACCGCGCGGACCTGCAGCGACACGCCGACGACTTTCGCAAGCGGACGGGGTTCACGTACACGGTTCTCGATCCAGTGAGCCGCGACGTGATCGGGTGTGTCTACATCTATCCAGTCCGCAACGGGGACTATGACGCCCGTGCGCGCTCATGGGTGCGCGAGAGCCGCGCCCACCTGGACGCTCCACTTTGGCACGCCGTGAGTGAGTGGCTCGCCTCCGACTGGCCATTCGACAGCGTCGAGTACGCGCCGCGCGCCTAGGCGCCACTCGGCAGCCGTGCACCTCGTTCGGGCCGGGTCATTCCCGAACGCTGGCCCAAGCGACGGGGACCGCCGCACCACGAGCTGTTCTGGTCGACGCGACCGCAGTCGAATCGGATAGAACGGAGGCATGGACAATTACACGCGCGTGAACCTGATGGAACTAGAGGACTCGATGGCAGGCCGAGCAGAAGGCATCGAGGGCCGCTTCGGGCGCGGCCCAATGGGCGCTCAAGATGTCGGCGTCAGCCACTGGCGCTACGCCCCCGGCTTCCGCAGCACGATGGGGCATCGCCACCGGGAACAGGAAGAGGCCTACCTCGTGATCTCCGGCTCCGGCGAGATGATGCTCGACGGCGACGTGATCGAACTCGGCCAGTGGGACCTCGTGCGCGTCGCGCCTACGACCGTTCGCGCCTTCGCGGCCGGCCCGGACGGGATGGAAGTCATCGCGGTCGGCGGCCCGAAACCCGAAGGCGGGGACGGCGAACCCGGCGACGTGGCCTGGCCGGACTCCTAGCCCCAGTCACCGGACGGCAATAGGTTGCGTAAGCGACTGGGCGCTCCTGACGCCCGGATCAAGCAACATTCCCGAACACTGGCCAGGGAGAAGTACCACTCCCGAGGTCACCTGTTGACCATGTGTAGCACCGTTGCAACAAGAGGCTTTCCCGGCCTGACGGCTGTTGCCTGGCCCACCCCGCTGGTTGCTTGGCCCCTCAACTATTCGTTGAGCTGCGTGAGCCTCCGTTCCCCACTTCCGTCGGCTTTCACGATGTACACCTCCCGGTTGTGCAGGAAGGCGATTGTCCGCCCGTCGGGTGACCACGCAAACCAACGCGCCAGATGGGCGCGCTCCGCGACGGACGCCGCATGGCGTGTCAGCCGTCGCAGCCCGCTCCCGTCGGCGTTCACGACATAGAGGTCTGAGTTCTCGGCCAGCCGGTCGAACCTCCTGAAGGCGATCCGGCGACCGTCCGGTGACCACGCGGGATCGCTCGAGGCGGCGTTACGCGCCACCCGCCGCGAGCCGCTTCCGTCGGCGTTCATGACCCAAAGTCCGGCCGCTGCGTCGTCGGTTCGGTCCCCGAGGGAGCGGTCCACCACCGCGAAGGCGATCCGCTGCCCGTCGGGCGACCAAGCTCCTGCGAGCGGGACCTTCCTAGGCAGCTCTGTCTGCCCGGTGCCGTCGGCCTGCACGCGATAACGCCCGTACTGGATCGTGTTCCCGTCCGCCGACCAGCTTGGATTGAACAGCCGCGCCCGGTGTGTCGTCAGCCGCCGCAGCCCGCTTCCGTCGCCGTTCACGACATAGAGGTACGTCTCGTAGTTGTTGCACGGAATGCCGGGTGGTGGGTTCGGCACGCACTTCTTCTGGACCTTGTGGACAAACGCAATCGCACCCCCATCAGGCGACCAGGCCGGATCGAGATCGTTCGACGGAGTCCGCGTCACGTTGCGCAGCCCACTCCCGTCGGCGTTCATGACGTAGATCTCGGAGTTGCCGTCACGTCGGCTCACGAACGCGAGCTTCCGCCCGTCGGGCGACCAGCTCGGATGGCTGTCGCTCGCCGGCTGCTGGGTCAGGTTCTCCTGCCCGCTGCCGTCGGCGTTCATCACATAGATCTCGGAGTTGCCGTCGCGTCGGCTCACGAACGCGAGCTTCCGTCCGTCGGGCGACCACGCAGGTGTCTGCACGTCGCCCGGCGTGGACTTGCCGTAGATCAGCTCGAGGATGTGATCCCCGATGGCGAGGGCGGGCGCAACCAGAAGCCCGGCGAGAACGATCATCGCTGCGATGGCAACTGCACGCCGGGACGGCAACCGTGTGCCGCGGTCTGGACGCTGAGCTTCCGCCCGGTCGCGTACGTCATGCCAATCGGCGATCACCGTCGGCACCGGAAAGATCCGCTCGAAGGAGTCGGAGACCTCGAGCTCAAGGTCTGTCATCGCACTGCCTCCTCGTAGGCGCGCCGAAGCGCAGCGTGCGCCGTGGCGAGCGTTGCGGACACGGTGCCGATCTCGACGTCAAGAGCCGTCGCGATCGACCGATAGTCGAGATCGGCGAAGTACCGGAGAAACACCACGAGCCGCTGGCGCTCGGGAAGAGACGCAATCCAGGCACGTACGTCGGCATCGTGTTCAGGAACGCCATTTGTGGACTCGGCCGTCGCGGAAATCGACTCGACGGCTGACCCACGGCCTCGTCGTAGCGCGAGTGCCTCGTTGATCACGATCCGCCAAACCCAGGCTTCGAGCGGAGCGTTGCTCTTGTAGCTGTCCCGCTTTCTGACCGCTTGTACGAACGCGTCTTGCACGGCGTCCCTCCCCGCTGCTTCGTCGCCGGTGATCGCGGTGGCTGTTCGCACGAAACGCGGTAGATCAGCTCGGTACAGCGACTCAAGCGCTTCGACCGTGGCTCCGCGGGCCGCTATCACAGTCATTCGATGTGCGGAACAGGGCGCTTTGTTTAGTCGCCGCAATTTTGGAGACACCAGAAACCGGTATAGGAGGTCATCATGACTCACCTATCAACCACCACCGCGGCGGTCCGTACACAATGAACGCCCCCGCCTCGCTCACCATCACGCCAGTCCGCGTTGCCGACCTGCTCGCCGAGGGCGAGCGGATGCCGGTCTTCGTGTACGTCATCGACCATCCCGATGCGCGCGTGCTGGTCGACACCGGCATGACGGAGCTGCACCCGGCGGTGGCCGATCTCGATCCCCGCCTCTGTCCACTGAGCGAGAAGGGCTTCGACCTCTCCGGCATCGACATCGTTGTCAACACACACCTGCACTTCGACCACTGCGGCGGCAACCACCTCTTCGCCGGCAAGCCGATCTACGTCCAGCGTCGGGAGCTCGACGACGCGCGCAGCGAGGACGACTACACCATTCGCGAGTGGGTCGAGGCGCCCGGCGTGCGGTACGTGCCGGTCGACGGCGAGCTCGAGCTGCTTCCCGGGCTCCGGCTCGTCCCGGCGCCGGGCCACACACGCGGCATGCAGGTGGTCGTCGTCGAGACTGGCGGGCGTCCGGTCGTCGTCGGCGGCGACGTGGCGGTTTGGTTCGGCGAGCTCGACGAGCCGCACACCGAAGGCCAGCTGCGGGTGCGCGCTCTCGACCCCGAGCTTGTCTGGCTCGCGCACGAGCGCGAGCCGTGGCGACCCCCGACCGTCTGAGGCCTTACGCCTCGTGGTCGAACGGACAACGACTCGCCAGACGGGATTCGTGGATTCCGCGTGCTTGAGACCTCGTAGACTCAAGACGAAAGGCGGAGGAGGCCACTCATCCGTGAGTGCACGTGACTATCCGACCAGATCGGTGCGATTGATCGACCCCTTCGGGGTCGGCGGTGGCCCCGATCTGATTGCACGAGCCGTCGCCGAACCACTTTCTGAGCTGTGGGGCCAGCCCGTCACGGTCGAGAACTACCCCGGTGCGGGAAGCACCGCGGGACCCGCTCTGGTCGCGAGGTCGCCGGCCGACGGCTACACGTTGCTGGTGAGCACGAGCGCACATGCGTATGGCGCCTCGTTCAAGACCAGCCTCCCGTACGACCCGTTAGATGATTTCGTCCCGATCGCACCGCTCACTAGCCAGCCTTACGTGCTCGTAGCTTCGATGCACCTTGGCGTCACAACGCTTGCCGAGCTGATCTCGGCGGCGAAAACCCGGCCCGATGCGATCAGGTTCAGTTCTTCCGGCATGGGCACCGCAACGCATGTGGCCGTTGAGAAGCTCAATCTCGAAGTTCGCATCGAAGCAGTGCACGTCCCGGCGCGCGGGACGGACGCAATTGCCGACACGATCAGCCAGACCGTGGCTGGACGGACCGACTACGCACTGTCGCCGATCTCCGTCGCTCTGCCTCACATCCGAGAACACCGGCTAGCTCCGCTTGGCGTCAGCACTTCGCGTCGCTCCCGGCTCCTTCCGACGGTGCCGACGCTGGCCGAGGCAGGAGCTGCCGCCTTCGACTTTCCGATCTGGTACGGGCTGTGGGCGCCGGTCGGCACTCCGGCCAGAACGGTCCGTGAACTCTCGGAATCCATCGCGCGCGTGCTCACCGACCCGGCTCTGCGAGGTCGGCTCCGGGAACACGATGCGGACGTGATGCGCATGTCGCAGACGGACTTCGCGCAATTTGTACTGAGCGAGAGCGAACGCGCCGCACGAATCATCGAAGCTAGTGGCTCACTCTCCACCGATCTTGTCTAGAGGCCGCTCTGTCACCCCTTGTCGACATCGACAACAACGCCAAGCTCCGCCTTTCAAGCTCAGAAGGGTGAGTTTGACACAGGCCGATTGTCAGTAGTTATCCGCATCTGAATCAGGGTCGCACCTGTCACTGCTGAGGGACTGGAGCCCGATCTCTCTCACATGCAGAGTGACGTGGTCACCACGATGATGCGACCGTTGACGCACGGCGGTGGGGTGGCAACGCTGCCCGCCCCCGCTCGGGCGATCGATCTCGTTTGTCAGCGTCTGATGAGCCGTTGGAATGTGAGCGAGAAAGCGGCGCGAGGAATGATCGCAATCGAGCAGTCCGGCGGTGCCCCGCACGAAACCGCCCCACCCCGGGCGATTTCGGGGATACGGCCAGCGCCGAAACCTCAGCCCACCGGACGGAGAATGAGATGAAGAAGCCACTCACGGTTCTTGGCGTGCTCTTTCTCGTGCTAGCCCTGAGCGGCAGTGCGGTTGCGGCCAAAGGCTTGCTGACGGGCACGGACATCAAGGATGGATCGCTGACCGGCGCGGATGTCAAGCAGCACTCGCTGGGCGACGAGGCATTCGATGCCTCGGCGCGACGTTCGCTTCGCGGACTGAAAGGGGCGAGAGGGTTCGCCGGAGACACCGGACTCACCGGACTCACCGGACTCACCGGGCCGACAGGACTGACCGGGCCAAGCGGTGGTAGCGGTGCAATCGGCCTTGAGGGTGCTGCCGGTACCAACGGCACGGCCGGTGCGAAGGGTGATACCGGCACGGCCGGCACCAACGGCACCAACGGCGCTGCTGGTGTGAAGGGCGACACCGGCACCGACGGCTCGAACGGCACCGTTACGCCGCTGTCGGCCACCGCTGGACTCACCGCACTTCCCACCGGTTCCCCGCCGACCACCGCCGTCGAATTGACCGTTCCGGCGGGCCACTACGTCGTCCTGGCGAAGACGCAGCTCTCCCATACCGGTGCAGGCGACTCGATCGACTGCTGGTTGAAAGCCGGCAGCACCACGCTCGACCAGATCGCAGTAAAGACGCTGCCCGCACTTGCCGCCGTGCCCGTGTCACTGCAGGCCGTCACAACGAACACGTCATCGACCCTTTTGAGCGTCCAGTGTGCCGTGCTGGTCGCAAACGGCGCGGCTACGTTCAGCAGCCTCATCGCCATCCCGACCACTTAGAGATGCGGCTGCGGTCCAGAGGCGTGCGCGTCGCCCACACGTTTGCTCTTTCCGGGACGGGCGTGTCGCGAGACGCAGTCGAGTCGCCTAGAGGCCGCAGCCTGAGGCATCTCTTTTTGATCAGCGTCGCTCTGGTCGTGCTGATGGCAGCGGCGTCGGTGTTGGCGATCGGCGGTCACCTACGGTCGCAATCCCGCTACAAGGACGCGCTTGCTGCCCGCGCCGACGTCGCTCGCGTGCAGAGTGCGGAGACGTTGTTTTGGCGTGAGCGCGAGGCGATCGACGAGTATCTTCTTCGCCCCGATCCTTTCCTGGTTTACGAGGTCGAGGCGCACCGGACTGCTTTCAATCAGAAGCTGATCGAACCTGATCCCAATCGGTTGCCGGAAGAGATTCCGCTCGCTTCGTCGGCACGTGCCGCAAATGACGCGTTGATCGCAGCATTCACGCGGGATCAGTCGTCGAGCGGTGGACAAACGGATCGATACGTCGATGAGCTGGACCAGCTGGGCCAAGCCGTTGTCGGGCAGGTAAATGCTCTCGTCGGTCTCAACCTCGCTCGGGTGCGCAGCAGTGAGGCGCAAGCCTCGGTTGCAGCACGGTTTGCCATCGTGGGTGCGCTCGCAGGGGGGCTGCTCGTGCTCTCGCTGCTGGGGATCTTTATCGCCTACGTGATCCGGCTGGTTCGCGACCTCGGTCGACAGGCATCGCACAACGAGCACTCCGCGCTGCACGACCCACTGACCGATCTGCCGAACCGGAGGCTGTTTTACGACCGTGTCGAGCACGAGATCGGACGCCGCACCCGCGACCCGGCGCCCTTCTCGGTACTGATGTTCGACCTCGACCGCTTCAAGGAGATCAACGACACACTCGGACACAGCATGGGCGACCTGATGCTCCGTGAGATTGGTCCGAGGGTGACTGACCTGGTGCGACCGGGCGACACGCTCGCTCGGCTCGGCGGCGACGAGTTTGCGGTGCTGCTGCCCGGCGCGGACAGCGACACAGCGACCGAGATCGCGAGGCGCATCCTCGCGGCGCTGGGGCAGCCCTTCAGGCTTCCGATCATGAACCCACGCATGAGCGCAAGCGTCGGGATCGTGACCTACCCAACCCACGGAGACACCAGCGAGACGTTGATGCAGCACGCAGATATCGCCCTCTATCTGGCGAAGGAGCACCGCAACGCCTGCGCCGTCTACGACTACACGCGGGACCCCTACAACCCGGCCAGGCTCGCGCTCGCCAGCGACCTCGACCGCGCCGTCGTCACTGACGAGTTCGAGCTTCACTACCAACCAAAGCTGGACACGCGCACCCTGCAACCGATCTCGGTCGAGGCGCTGCTGCGCTGGCAGCACCCACAGCGCGGCCTGCTCTACCCCGCCGAGTTCATCGCCCTCGCAGAGCACACTGGCCTGATCAAGCAACTCACGCTGCTCGTGCTGCGAAAGGCGATCTGCCAAGCCCGCGAATGGCAAGAAGAAGGACAGCCCCGCCCGGTCTCGGTCAACCTCTCGGCAGCAAACCTGCTCGACACCGACCTCGTCCGCGACATCACGAGCATCCTCGACGACGAAGGCGTCAACGCCTCGCAACTCGGACTGGAAATCACCGAGACCACGATCATGACCGACCCAGAACAGGCGTTGACCACCCTCCGCGAACTGGACGCGATGGGAATCCGCCTCTCGATCGACGACTTCGGAACCGGCTACTCCTCACTCGCCTACCTCCGCCGTCTCCCCGTCCACGAAATCAAGATCGACCAATCATTCGTTCGACACCTTGCAACCAACGACGCCGACGCCAAGATCGTCCACTCAACAATCGATCTCGCACACAGCCTCGGCTTCTCGGTCGTCGCCGAAGGCGTCGAAGACCAACACGCACTCGAACTCCTCGCCTCCTACGGCTGCGACCAAGTCCAGGGCTACCACCTCTGCCGACCTCAGCCAGCCACCCGTGTCAACCGGACACTCCGAAAGATCACCGCCCAGCGTCCACGACCCCTCCACCTCGCCCGATCCGTCTGACGTTTGGCGCGGCAAGCGGCGCGGGATCGTGCTGTTCGCGAGCACCGCCACCCCTGGCTGACCGCCCACGACGCCGCCGATGGCGATCACGTGTTGAGCGACTTCCGGCGGCCCGCGGTGCGGCTCTTATACTCCCGACGATGCGGGCATCGAGCCGACGGATCGAATGCGTCCCGCAGCGCCGTCGTCGCTCCGCGGATGATGTCCTCATCGGATAGAGAGAGCAGGGGTGCGCGGATGATCAACTTGCGATCTCGTGCGTGGTTCGACAATCCGGCGAACCTCGACATGACTGCGCTCTATCTCGAGCGCACCATGAACTACGGGCTGACGCGCGACGAGCTTCAGTCGGGAAGGCCGATTATCGGCATCGCGCAGTCAGGGTCGGACATCACGCCTTGCAATCGACATCACCTCTCTCTCGCGAGCCGAGTCCGCGACGGCATCCGCGAAGCCGGCGGCGTCCCGTTCGAGTTTCCCGTCCATCCGATCCAGGAGACGTGCAAGCGTCCGACCGCAGCCCTGGACCGCAACCTCCAGTACCTGTCGCTCGTCGAGATTCTCTACGGCTACCCGATCGACGGCGTCGTGCTGACCACCGGTTGCGACAAGACGACGCCGGCGCAACTCATGGCCGCCGCTTCAGTCGACATTCCTGCCATCGTGTTTTCCGGCGGGCCGATGCTGAACGGATGGTTGAACGGTGAGCGGATGGGTTCAGGGACGATCATCTGGACGGCACGCGAGATGCTGGCTCGCGGAGACATCGGCGAGTCCGAGTTCACGGCGCTGATTGCCTCGTCCGCTCCGTCCGCCGGTCATTGCAACACGATGGGCACGGCTTTGACCATGAACTCGCTTGCGGAGGCGCTCGGAATGAGCCTCCCTGGGTGCGCTGCGATACCAGCGCCGCACCGCGACCGTCAGGAGATGGGGTACAGGACGGGCAAACGTATCGTCGAGATGGTCAATGAGGACTTGAAGCCATCCGACGTCCTCACTCGGGCCGCGTTCGAGAACGCGATAGTCGTCAACTCAGCGATCGGCGGATCCACGAACGCTCCCATCCATCTGAACGCGATCGCCCGCCATGTCGGCGTCGCGCTCGACAACGACGACTGGGAGAAGATCGGCTTCGAAGTGCCGCTCCTTGTCAACTTGCAGCCGGCCGGGGAGTACCTCGGCGAGGACTACTATCGGGCAGGCGGGGTGCCCGCCGTGGTCGCCGAGCTCATCGCGCTGGGAAGGATCCGCGCGGACGTGACAACGGTGAATGGGAAATCGCTGCGCGACAACTGCACGGGCCTGTTCACGAACGACCGCGACGTCATCAGGTCCGGCGATACGCCGCTGCGAACTCGCGCCGGGTTCCTCAACTTGAAAGGCAACCTGTTCGACAGCGCGTTGATGAAGACATCGGTGATCTCGGACGAATTCCGGGCGCGCTACCTCTCTAACCCGGCAGATCCCGAGGCGTTTGAGGGGCGCGCGGTGGTTTTCGACGGCCCGGAGGACTTTCACGCCCGCATCGACGATCCGACGCTCGAGCTCGACGAGGATGCCGTGCTGGTCATCCGCGGCGTCGGGCCGATCGGCTATCCCGGCGCGGCCGAGGTCGTCAATATGCGTCCCCCTGATTACCTGCTGAAGCGAGGCATTCGGGAGCTTCCGTGCGTCGGCGACGGTCGACAATCAGGCACCTCCGGCAGCCCGTCGATTCTGAACGCCTCCCCGGAAGCGGCGACCGGCGGCGGCCTCGCACTCTTGAAGACGGGCGATCGTGTCCGTATCGACCTTGGCAGGAGATCCGCCAATATGCTCGTTGACGACAGGGAGCTGGCGAGACGACGCGAGGTGCTCGCCGGCACAGGCGGGTACCAGGTTCCCAAGAGCCAGACTCCGTGGCAGGAAATCCAGCGTGGAATCGTCGACGAGCTCGCCAACGGCATGGTCTTGAAGCTGGCGGTTGAATATCAGCGCATCGCGCAGACGAGTGGGGTTCCGCGCGACAACCATTAGGCAAGAGGCGCGTGGTCGTGACTAGACGGGCCGCGACACGCCGGCCAGATGCTGATCGACGATCGGCAGCACGAGCTCGACAACCTCAGCGACCGTCAGCCCGTCCGTCTCGATAACCGAGTCGCTGACTTGCTGGTAGAGCGGGGCTCGGGTCGCAAGCTGGTTGTCGAAGAAACCCTGCAAGTCGTCCGAGTAGATCGGGCGGTGCGCCTCCCTGTGGAACCGGGCAGCGAGAGTCGACGGTTCGACACGAAGCCAGATCGCACATATCTCCGGATTGCGCAGAGCCTCTCTGCACGCGCTGTCCTCGATCACGCTCGCCGCCGCGCTGACCACCCCCGGGGTTGGGGATCGGAGCGCTCCGAGGAAATGCTGCGCCTCGAGAGAGTGAAGCACGACGATGCCGTCGCGATTCCGCAGCTCGCGCGGGGTGAGACCCGACGCCGCGGCGAGCCGGCTGTCGTTGTCGTCGAAGCGGACCCCTAGAGCAGTCGCGAGCTGCGTACCGACGGCCGTCTTCCCCGTGCCCATGAGCCCGAGCAAGGCGACGTGGCGGCCGAGTGGTTCTGCCGCCTGGGAGGCCGTGGGAGCTTCGCGGCTGGACTGTCGTGTCCGTCATGCGATCCAAGTGCCACCCCAATTGACAATCGCATAGCGATGGTCGTATGCTCGCGGAATTACCGGTAAGACCAGTTCGGTAAGACCAGTATATCCAGGTTCGCAGATGTTGGGAACCGGTCACGTTTCGCAGTTTGCAGTCCGCAGGTCGGCTCGATGTCGCGCCGCCATGAGGCGACCGCGAGCCGTGACGGATCACATCGGGTGCTCCGTCGTGTCCCGGGCCGCCGCTTTTCGCGGCCGAGAACGTACAGGATGGAAAGGAGCAACGACCGATGAAGGCTTCACGTTGGACAGTCCTTCTCGCTGTTGCAGTGATGGCGGCGATCCTGATCGCCGTCGCCTCAGCCGCGTCGGCTCGCGGCACCAAAAGCGACGCCGGGCCGTACAAGATCGCCCTCGCCAACTCGTTCATCGGCAACACCTGGCGTGTCGAGATGGCAAACCTCTTCAAGGGCGGATGCAAGATGCCGCCGTACAGCAAGCAGGTGACCTGCTCTGTTTACAACTCGGGTAACGACGTCGGTAAGCAGACCCAGCAGATCTCGAACCTGATTTCGCAGAAGGTCGACGCGATTGTCCTCAACGCCGCATCTCCGACGGGCCTGAACGGGATCATCAAACAGGCTTGCGACCGTGGGATCGTCGTTGTGTCGTTCGACAATGTCGTCACGGCTCCGTGCGCTCAGACGGTGAATACGAATCAGCTCAAGTTCGGCACCCAGATGGCGCAGTACCTGGTCGATCAGCTGAAGGGAAAAGGCAACGTGATCATGGTCACGGGCGTTGCCGGCACCTTCGCCGACACCGAGCGAAACAAGGGTGCGGAAGCTGTGTTCAAGGCGAACCCAGGAATCAAGGTTGTTGCCAAGTACAGCGGCAACTGGGCCTCCGCTGACGCACAGCGGGCGACGGCCGCTCAGCTTCCTTCGCTGCCGGCAGTCGACGGCGCCTGGGTGCAGGGCGGCACCGATGGGGTACTGAAGGCGTTCGTCGACGCTGGAAAGCCGCTCCCGATCACAGGCGGCGAGGCCGAGAACGGCTTCCGCCGGTTCCTGCTGCCGCAGGGTTACAAGGGCAGCCACGTCCAGGGCATGTCACTCGGCCAGCCGCCTTTCCTCTCTCTGGTCGCTCTCGAACTGGCTCGTCAGATTCTCACCAAGACAACACGCGAAGTCGAACATCGAAATCCCGTTCCCGTTCGTTACGGACAAGACGGTCAAGCAGGGTCTGACTGTGTTCCCGGCCCTCCCTGACAGCTTCTTCGCCGACTTCACGGACTCAGGTCCCAACGCAACGCTCGTCATCTGCGTCAAGGCGGCGCTGACAGGCAAGCCTTGCCCCGGGGTTCTGAAGGTCCGGCTCCCCAAGTAAGTCGCCGGAAGGCTGGTGGCCGCTCGCCCTCCTGGCGGCCACCAGCCCAACTCCTCGACCCATACATTCTCCGAGATGAGCGACGAGACACGGAGCACCGCGGCCGCGCAAAACCCGGCCATCGAAGCAATCGGCGATTTCCCGCTCTTTTGGAGGTGTCGAGGCACTCACCGGGGCGGCGCTAACAGCGAGCTTCGGCGAGGTTCATGCGCTCGTCGGTGAGAACGGCGCCGGCAAGAGCACGCTGATCAAGATCATCGGGGGAACCGTGAAGCCGGACGCCGGTTCGGTCGTGATCGACGGGGAAGACGTGACCGCCTCGGGTTCCCGGGCTGCCCGCCGCCTCGGCGTTGGCACTGTGTTCCAGGAGTTGACCCTGTTTCCCTGGCTGACGGTGGCCGAGAATCTTTTCGTCGGGCGCGAGCCCCGCGGCCCCGCGAGGTTGATGCAGCGGCGGAAGCTCCCCCAGCGCGCGGCCGAGGTTCTCGAGCGCTTCGGAGTGAACGGCATCAACCCCCGCTCTCTTGCGGGTTCGCTTCCTCTCGCGCAGCGACAAATGGTCGAGATCACATCCGCCTTCATGCGCGAACCACGCATCCTCCTTCTCGACGAGCCGACCTCGGCTCTCGCCGAGCGTGAAGTCGAGTGGCTGTTCGGGCTTGTTCGCCGCCTCCGGGACAGCGGGGCATGCGTGCTTTTCACCTCGCATCGCTGGGGTGAGGTCGGCTCTCTCGCCGATCGGATCACGGTGCTGCGAAACGGCACGCACGTGGCGACAGAGCACCAGTTCACCGAGCACGAGGCCGTCACTCTCATGACCGGCCGAACGATTGATCGTATGTACCCGGACAGGCCGGCGCTCCCAGACGCCGAGAGCGAGGTAGCGCTGAGCGCCGAGGGATTGGAGGGCAACGTCATCCGCGGCGTCTCCTTCGATCTCAAGCGCGGCGAGATACTCGGGATCGGCGGCCTTGCCGGCCAAGGGCAGCCCGAGCTGTTCCTCTCATTATTCGGGGCGCGGAAACTCTCGCGAGGGCAGATCTCGATCGGGGGTAAGCGGGCGAAGCTTCGAAGCCCGGCAGACGCGATCAAGCGAGGCCTTGCGATCGCGCTGGTCCCGGAGGACCGGAAGACCGAAGGACTGATGCTGCCGATGTCGGTGAAAGACAATCTCACGCTCGCGGTGCTCGACAAGATCAGCAAGGCCGGAGTGGTGCGACGTCGGCGAGAGAGCTCGCTCGTCGCGGATGTGGCCGAGCGACTCCAGATCAGAACCCGCAACGCTGGACTGCAACAGGTCGGAACCCTGTCAGGGGGCAATCAGCAGAAAGTCCTGATCGGGCGATGGCTGCTCGCCGAACCTGACGTGCTTCTCCTGTTCGACATCACGCGCGGCGTCGACGTCGGGACGAAACACGACATCTACCAGCTCGTCGTCAACCTCGCCGCAGAAGGGAAGGCACTCCTTTACTACTCGAGTGAGACGGAAGAGATCGCGCAGCTCTGTCACCGCGTCCTCGTGATGCGCGAAGGACGCGTCATCTCTGAGCTGTCGGGCGCGGAAGCAAGTGCGGAGGCTCTCGTCGCTGCCGCGCTGCGCGAGGGTGATCAATGAGTGACATGCCGACGACCGCCGCGACATCGTCTCCATTCAGGGTTGGCGCCACTCGCTCGCGCAGAACATGTCCTTCCTGCTCTCGTTCGTCATCCTCGCCGGGCTGACACTGCTCTACATCGGACTGTTCCACGGCCAGCTCAACGCCTACCCCGGCACGTTCGAGTGGACATCGGTTGTCAACACCGCTGTCCCGACAGTCCTCGTAGCGGTCGGCCAGACGATCGTCGTGATCACCCGTGGCATCGACCTTTCGGTCGGCGGCGTCATCGACGTCTCGAACGCACTCGCGGCAACGCACATGAAGGACAGCCTCGTCAGCATGGTCGGGTGGTCGCTCGCGATCCTCGCCCTCGGCGCGGCCTTCGGTGCCCTCAACGGGATACTCGTTGCCTACGGCCGTCTCCAGCCGATCCTCGTCACCCTGGCAACGCTCGCGATCCTGCAGGGGCTTGCGATCTGGATCCTCCCGGAGCCGGGCGGTTCCATCCCACCCTCCTACTCGAACACGCTCGCAAGCACGCAAGGACCGTGGAGCCTCCTCTTCATTGCACTCGTGGCAGTCGCCTGGCTGGTTCTCCGACGCACGACAATCGGCGTTCGGATCTTCGCGATCGGAAACGATGAATCGGCTGCCCGCGCGCACGGGATTCCGGTGCGCCGCGTGAAGGTGATCGCCTTTACTCTCTCAGGGCTGCTTGCAGCCGCAAGCGGGCTCTTCCTCTCGGCGAGCACAACGGGTGGCGACGCAGCCGCCGGCGATGTCTACGTTCTCACCTCGATCGCTGCCGTCGTACTCGGAGGAATCAGCTTCTACGGCGGACGAGGGAGCGCGCTCGGGAGCATCGCCGGCGCTTTCGTGCTCACGATCCTGACGAACGTTCTGTTCTTTGCCGGCATCGACCCGCTCTACCAGTCCTTCTTCCAGGGCCTGTTCCTCGTCCTCGCGGTATTCCTCGGCGTCATCCTCGGCCGCCTACTGAAAGCAAGCACATGAGCGAATCCAGCAGCCCCAGTTCCGGCACGAGAGCGCGGGACTTGCTGACCGTGGATCGTCGCCGAATTCTCGTCACCTTCGGCGCGGCGATCCTCGTCTTCGTCGTCGGAGCGTTCCTCCACCCAGGGTTCGCGAGCGCCGCCAGCATCAAAGCGATTCTCGTCATCGCGTCGTTCGTCGGTCTTGTCGCCGCCGGCCAGACATTCGTTCTTCTCGTCGGCGGCATCGACCTCTCCGTTCCGTGGGTGCTGAACGCAGCCGGGGTGTTGTTCGCAACCGCTTCGCTCGGACGGGACTCTCGCGCCGCCTATGCGCTGCTGCTCGCCCTCGGGCTCGGCGCGATAGTGGGACTCGTCAACGGTCTCTGCATCGCATATCTCGCCGTGCCGGCAGTCGTCATGACCCTGGCGATGAACGGGATCATGGAAGGGCTGACGCTCGGTCGTACGCAAGGGCTCACATGCGGGACGTGTGGCTCATACGCCCCGACCGCCTTGCAGAATGCGATCCACGCTCAAGTCGCCGGCATCCCGGTCGAGCTGATTCTCTGGTTCGGGGTGATTCTGCTCGTCACGTTCATCCTCAGTTTCACGACGTTCGGCCGCAAGATCTACTCGACGGGAAACAACGCCGTAGCCTCCTACCTTGCCGGTGTCAACGTCCGAGTCGTGACGGTGATCCTCTACATGCTGAGCGGCTTCTTCGCGGCTCTCGCCGGGATCCTCCTCGTCGCCTACAGCGGTCAGGCGACGCTCGGCCTGGGCGACCCGTTTCTCTTCCAGTCGATCGCGGCCGCCGTGATCGGTGGTGTCTCGATCCTCGGCGGACGCGGTCACTACCTCGGCACGGTCGCCGGCGCGATCAGCCTCGTTGCCCTCATCAGCCTCTTGCGGGCTGAGAACATGCCGGAATACGGGCGCAGCATCGTCTACGGCGTCGCGATACTCGTTGTCCTCATCCT
>CAWCXS010000014.1:0-110670 GCA_963799615.1 uncultured Gaiellaceae bacterium
GTCCGTGGAGGCAGCGGCGTACTACGTGGTCTCGGAAGCCTTGACCAACGTCGCAAAATACGCTCAGGCGTCGAATGCGCGGGTGCGTGTCCGTGAGACCGTGGACGAGGTCGTGACCGTCGACGTGACCGACGACGGCGTCGGCGGGGCCGATCCCGTGCTGGGCACCGGGCTACGAGGGCTCGCCGACCGCATTGCCGCGCTCGACGGGACGCTGACGGTGGAAAGCCCGGCCGGCGGGGGAACGCGCATCCTGGCGGAGATCCCGGTTCGCAAAGCCGTTCTCACAGGGTAGGGCGAGCCGCACCACAAGACACCAGCGCACCGGACTACCGGGGCGTCCACCGCGTGCGAACGTCCGGGCAGCAAGCAATCAACGCAGAGGAGGCCCGCCGTGTCCGCCACTCATACGATTCCCGCCCGCCGCGAGCTCGCACATCGCTCGTCGAACGGCATCGAGGTGTACCTGCTCTGGTGCCCCGCCGACGACGCTCTCGCAGTCGTCGTGATCGACGGGTCGGCGGATTCCTTCGAGCTGGTCGTCGCGGCCCACGAGGCCCTCGACGCCTTCGACCATCCGTACGCCTACGCGGCACACCGCGGGCTCGTGCTCGACGCCGCGCCGCTCGATGTCGCCGCGTGACAGAAGAATGCCTCGCCGCCGCAACGGCGGCAACCGCACTGCACGTCCTCGACGATGCCACCCTCATCGGGAGCCGGGGACGACGGTTACAGACCACGTGATTGGCGCCGGCCCATCATCGCCGTTCTTGCCGTCGCTGTAACCGTCATCTCTCGGCTCCGTGCAGATCTCCTGGACACATGTTCGACGCTCGATCCGCACAAATCTGGCCTTCGCATCTTGAATCCGGAAGAACGTTCATGCTACGTTCGCCCCGGTCGATTCTGGGGGCAAGAACCGTAGGACTGCAATCGGCAATGACAAGGGCACGCCTGAGGTGTTCCCGTCTGACACGGGATTGCCGGCAGCCCCTGCCGATGCGGTCGCCGCTTCCCTGAGCTACCACCAGGAGGACGAACGAGCAATCCAACTTCGACGAAGGAAGCAGGACAGAAGGAAGAAGGACACCGGTCTCGTCCGAGGGTTGGTCTCGTGAGTCCGGAACGAGTTGAGTATCAGGTCGTACGTTCGCGTTGGTTCGAGCAAATGGCAATGACCGGAGCGCGCCCGAGGTGTTCCCGTCCGACGCGGGTTCGCCGGCCGCCTCTGCCGATGCAAGCGACGCTTCCCAGAACGACGATCGAGACGACACAACGAGCAACGTAGTTCCCGGCCTCGTCAGAGATTGAATCGTGCGGGTCCCGGGATCGGTTTCCGCAACAGACATGGTCGGATGTTCGGGCTGTGTTCGAGCTGGGGGAGCCCGACGTGGAGGGCAGGACCGGTTTGGGGGCGCACGTTCTTCGTTTCATCGCACTCTGCGCCCTCGCGCTGCTATTTGGCCTGCTCGCGACGGCAACTGCGACGGCAAGCGGCAACGACCAGGGCACGCCTGAGGTGTTCCCAGCTGACACCCCTTCCCCGGCAGTCTCAGCGGACGTAAACGACGCTTCCAACAGCGACGACGGGGAAGACGAGCAGCCGGCTGGTATTCCCCGGCAACGGCCGACGCTCTTCCCACCCCGGGAACCGATCAAACTGCGAGTAGCTCGGCCGATGCGAGCCAGAACAGAGCCTGCAATTCCCCCTGGATCGCGACCAGCTCCCCATCGTCCGACGGAAGCCTCGTTGCGGATCAACAGAACGCCGCGGCGGCCACGTCGAACTCCGCCAACGACAGCTCGTCCCCGCACAGCTCGAACTCCGCTCAGAAGGCGGACAGTGAGGCCGATACGGCGCAGAGCCACGCGCAGAACACGACCACGATCGTGGTCGTCGTGCCGCCAGCGCCGAGGACCCCCGCGAACGGCTCCGCCGGGCAAGGAGGCGAGCAGGGAGTCTCCCAGCAGAACGACGCCTCCGCGACCGCCACGGCGACGAACAGCCAGCAGCCGTCGAGTGACGACGGCAACTCGGCGGGTGTAGCGAACGGCGGCTCCCAGAACGCACAGAGCGGCGCGTCTGCGAGCCAGTCCGGCGCCGGCAACTCGAGCACGGTCGACGTGAGCACGGCCGGTGGCCAGCAGGGCGGAGGGCCGACCGACGTCCCCTCCGTCTCGCAGTCGAACGACTCGACGGCAACGGCGACGGCGACGAACAACGGCGGCAGCGACGATGCATCGGCCACGGCCGTGGCGACGTCCTCGCAGAGTGGGGTCGACAACCAGGCAGCGTCGATGGTCACCGGCACGCCGGCCGACATCGGGAATGTCAGCCAGACCAACACGGCGACGGCCGGCGCAACGGCGTCGTCGGATGGCGACGGCTCGGCAGCCTCGACGTCGAACGCCTCGCAGAGCGACGCCACGAACGGCCACGTCGTCATCCGTGTCGACGCCCCCGGGACGAACGGAGACGTGGCCCAGTCGAACGTCGCGACCGCGACGGCGACCGGCGGCGGCGGTGCGACGGCAACGCAGACGGGCGCGGGCAACGAGAACATCAGCGCGCGTGTGTTCAGCCCCGGCGACAACGGCGCCGTGACGCAGAAGAACGCGGTCAACGCCGAGACGGACACCTCGCAGCTCGACGCGTGGAACCGCAACATCAGCGTCCGCGTGTTCAGCCCCGGAGCCGACGGCCCTGTCTCGCAGGTAAACACCGTCAACGGCGCTGCCTCGTCGGACGACCTCGCGACCGCCTGGCAGGCGGCCGGCGACGATCCCGACGTCCCCGTCATCGTCGCCGCCGCCACGAGCCACGGCAACTCCGACAACATCTCGGTCATCGTCGGCGCCGGCTTCATCGGCACGGTCCCGGACTCGTGGATGTGGACATGGCAATGGTCGAAGCCGAATGCTGCCGACGACTCGAATCAGCATGGCTCGTCGTCCCACGACACGGACACCTCCGGCCCGACCTGGGACTGGATCTGGAAGGATCTCAGCGACCTCGGCATCGAAAACGTCAGTCAGGGTCAGGCCGGTAACGGCAAGGACAATGGCAACGGCAACGACAACGGCAACGGCAAGAACAATGCCGCCGAAGCCGGCTCTTCTGCAGACCAGGCGTCCGGTGTCGCCAGCGGGAGTGCCGCGCCGGCGACAGGGACGTTCACATGGGTCTGGCGCTGGACGAAGAGCGATGATGCGAACTGGGTCTGGGACTGGAGCGTCACCGCACCATGCGACTGCAGCTGGTCATGGGACTGGGACTGGAATTGGGGCCCGTCCGAGGGCGACACCGCTCCGTCCGCATCGTCCACTCCAGCTCTGGGTTCCGCTGCCACCGAAGCCTCCGGCGGAACGGCGCTGATCCAGTCGGACGGGCAGCAGACGCTCGTGCTGACGCAGGTGAATGCGGCTACCGCTGAGGCCTCAGCCTCCAACAGCTCGACCGTCGTGCAAGGAGCCTACGGCGACGAGCCGAGCCACTCCGACCAGCGCGCTGCCACGGTGCAGACGGCGGTGGCAGAGGCCGAGACGGCTCAGGCGCTGGCAGCGAACACCGCAACGATTGCCGACCCTGACGTTTCCGGCGTCGTGCAGGCGAATGTGGCCGACGCGGGCGCTGACGCGTCGAACGACAGCACGGTCGAGCAATTGATCGGCACCGTCAACGACGGGTCCGGCATGCAGGCTGTCGCGCAGGGTGCGCAAGCCGTTCAGCAGGGCTCTGCGTCCGCAGCGGCAGCCCAGAGCGACGCGGGCAACAGCCTGAGGGCGATTTCACAGCCGCAGCCGGGCAGCGACACGCCCATCACCGTGACACAGGCGAACGGCGTTGCAGCGACATCGGAGGTCGCGAATCTCAGCGAGACGACCCAGCTGGCGCTGCAGGGGCAGGACGGCGCCACGGACAGCGTCCAAACGGCCCTCCAGCTCGGGTTCGTCGACCAGTCCGCGACGACGACTGCCTCGGCCGGCCAGGCGCTCGCGGGCAACTACCTCTCCCTGACCGCACCGAGGCCGCAGGTCGATGAGCCGGCCGACCAGTTCTCGGTCGAGCAGCTGAACGTCGGCGAGGCGGATTCCATCGGAGCCAACTCCTCCTACCTCGAGCAGAATGTCGTCCAACTCCAGTCGGACAGCACCGGGTCGAGCGAGGACGCGATGCACGCGGCGATCGTGTCGCAGACGACGCAGTCCACGACCGAGGTCGAGCAGACGAACGTCAGCAACGGAGCCGATCAGGACTCGTTCGACTCGGCCGGCGTCTCGAACGGCGACTACTACCAGCACAACGCGGCTGTCGCGACCGCCGCCTCGGCGAACGCGAGCGGAACCGCTCAGGCGAGCGAGCAGGAGCAGACGGGCACGGTCGGGGCCACCAGCGAGGCGGACAATGAGGCAGTCGTCGTCCAGGAGAACACCGCGTCCGCCTCCGCCTATCAGCACGGCGTCGACAACCGCGGCCCCTTCGAGGACGGCGTCTCCGAGTCGATCGCAACGTCGAACGCGGTTGCATACAACGTGTCGGTGGTCGACCAGGCGATCGAGCAGTCCGAGATCGTCGGCGACACGCTGGAGCCCCCGACCGGCGGCGGCCCCGGTGGCGGCGGCAACCCCGGCGGCGGCAACCCAGGCGGCGGTAACACCGGCGGTCACCCAGGCGGAGGAGCAGGCGGCCCCTCGGGACACAACGGCTCTCCTCGACCGGTTCTGGCTCGACTGGTTCCGGCTCTACGCGGTTCCGGCTCGACCGGTTCTGGCTCGGGGCGGGCGGCACGCCGGTGGGGACTCCCGGCGTCGGCGGCAACAATGGGGCGACAGGCCAGCCTTCCGAAGCTCCGGCTGCCGGCTCCGACACGGACGCGTCCGACACGGCCGGCTCGACGAACGGTGACGTCGCCGTCGCAGGGCAGCCGGGGTGGGGCAACGAGACCTCCGGGACGGCCGCCGGCGGCACGCGCTCGGTGGTGTTCATCGACAGCGGGAGCGACGCCTCGGGCAACTCGACGCTCCTGCTCCTCCTCACGGCGCAGAACGCCGCCGGGACGACGGCGTTCGGAGGCCCTCTGGAGGGCCTGCTCGCGTTTTCGTCCTCCTCCGACGTCCCTGCATCCGCTTCGGCGCCCGAAGACTCGGGCAACGGACTGGGCGGCGCCGTCGGTTCGTCCGGTGGCGTCGCAGCCGGCCGCGCGCCCGGGTTCTCGGGCAGCGCGTCGACGCCCGCCCTCGAAGGTTTTCCCGTTCCTCCCGACGACGGTGGGGTTGTGGTGCCATCACCGGTGCTGCAACCACCGGGAGCCGTCGTCGCCGTTCTCGATTCACCCGGGTAGGGCCCTCGCGGACCCGAACCCCGCCGGCGCTTGGGAGCCGGCGGTGCGGGCACGTGCCCGCATCCGGTAATTCGAGAACAAAGGAGTAACCTTGAGTAAGGTCCGATTGCTAGGGGCGACCCTAGTTAGCGTGGCCGCAGCGCTGGTTCTCACATCGGGAGCCTTCGCTACGAACCACCCGGGCGCGTCGGTGAGTAACTGCTCGAAGAGCGGTTTCGCAGTCGACCCGTCCTGCCTTCTGAAGCAGAAGGCGAAGAACACGGCCAACGTGAACCAGACCGGGAACGCGCAGAGCGGCCCCGCGACGGTCAACGGCGGCAACGCGACCGGAGGGAGCGTCAGCTCCAACGGCGGGTCCGCCGACGGCGGCACCGCCACGGCGGCTGCTCCCTGGATCGTCGTGACGAAGAGCACGGCCAAGGGTGGGCTGGCGACGAACCTCGCCCCCGTTCAGGGCGGAAGCTCGTCGAGCACGGCCTCCGGCGGTTCGCAGAACGCGAATGCAACCGGGAACGGCGGCACGAACAGCACCGGGTCCGGCGGCACGTCGACGGCCGGCAGCGGCGGGAGCGGAAGCGGCTCCGGTGGGTCATCCACCGGCGGCTCCGCTCCTGGTGGAGTGTCCACCGGCGGTACCGCGTCCCCAACGAGCGGTAGCGCCGACGGCGGTACCGGTGGAGGCAATGCCAGCGCCGCGCAGACGAACGGCCCGGTCCAAACCGGAAACGCCCAGAGCGGTGCAGGCGGTGCGGCTACCAGCGACAGCGGTAGCTCCTCCGGCAGCGGCGGAAGCGGCGGAAGCGCGGGGAGTGCGACGAACACCGCCTCTCCCACCCAGACCGCGAACGCGAACGGTGGTCCGAACACCGGCACCAACAGCAGCGGGCAGGGCAGCACCGGCGGAGCGGGCGGCGCCGGCGGCACCACCTCAAACGGCGACAACGACGGCGGATCCGGATCCAGTGGAGCCGCGACCGGCGCCGCTGGAACCGGTGGTGGCGCAGGTAGCAGCGCAAACGGCGGTGGCTCCACGGCCAGCACCAGTGCGAACACTGGTGGCGCAGGCCCGGGCGGCGCCGGCGGCGCCTCGTCCGACTCGTCGGCTGGCTGCAACCAGAACAGCAGCGGCAATTCGGGTGCCACGACCCAGAGCGACAGCTGTCCCGAGGGCAGCAACACTGCTGGTGCCGGCGGGACGGGTACCGGCGGTGCATGTTGTGACGCGACGTCCACCGGCGGTGCCGGCGGAGCCAGCTCGGCAACCGGCGGTGCCGGTACCGGTGGCTCAGGCACCACAGGCGCTGCAACCGGCGGTGCCGGCGGCGGCGGCAACACCGGCAACACCGCAGACGGCGGTGCAGGCGGTGCTGGTGGAAGCAACACCAACGGCCAGAGCAACACTCAATCGAGCAACGGCGGCATCGCAGTCCCGGTTGCGACGAGCGTCGCGACCCAGGCCGTGACCGGCGGGGCCGGCGGCAGCGGGACCGGCGGTAACACCGGTGGCAACAGCGCAACCGGCGGTTCCACGGGCTCGGCGAGCACAGGCTCGGCAACCGGTGCGACACAGACCACCAGCGGCGGCAGCGGCAACACCGCCAACGGTGGCTCGACCGGTAACGGCGGCAACAGCGCCAACAGCGGGTCCGCGGACGGCGGAACCGTCGGCGACTCGACCGCAGGCAGCGGCACTGGCACCGGCGGAGCCGGCGGCAGCAGCGGGTCTGCAGACGGCGGGTCGGGCTGGGCCGACGGCGGCAACGCCATCGGCGGCGTGATCGACGCCAGCGGCAACGCCATCTCCGGCAGCGGAGCGGGCGGCGCAGCAACAGCCAATCCGACGGCGAACGCGTCGAGCGGCGACGCCTTGTCCAACTACTCCGACAGCGGCAACGCTGTTGCAGACGGTGGCACGGGCGGCAACTCGAGCGCGGATCACAGCGGTAACGCGAAGTCGGTCACGTCCGGCAACGCGACGAGCGGGGACGCGACGCAGTCGAACGCGTCGGAGCTGGCACAGTCGATCTCGCAGAAGATGCAGGTCGGCAACAGCTCGGCCTCGAAGACCATCCAGAACCTGAAGAAGCGCTGGTAGGCAACGGATGAAGACGGAGGAACGGAAAGGAACCAACTAAGCGATCACCGACTCGCAGCCCACGGGGGCCCGACCCAAGATCGGGCCCCCGGGAAGGCGAGAAAGCGACGTAAAGAAAGCCGAGATGAGATGAGAACGTGGACACAGCTCGCGAGCTCGCGCTCCGGCCCCGACGGGCACGGCCTCCGGCCGACGTCCCGGCCCGGTCCGGATGCCGCGCTCGCCGGCCGGACGCGAGGTCGCGGGCAGCCGCGTTCCTTCTCCTTCGCCGACACGGCGAAGATCGGCAGTCGGTTCCTTTCCCGACCCGTCACACGGCGGTCGAGCGCACCGGTACCGGTGTCCCCTCGATCGCACGAAAGCGAATGGACAAGCGATGGACAACTCGAACGGCGCACCGGCCGCCGCCGGGCAACCGGCGGCCCGGTGCGCCAGGTGAGGACGGTTCTATGGCTACTCGGACTCGGGGCGGCGCTGACGCTGTCAGCGCCGCCACCGGGCGAGTCGGCGTCGAACCGCACGACAGGGACAACACACACGACGAGCACGACCGCAGCCGTGCCGGAGCCGCCGCGCTTCACGCTCCGCGCACTGGGCACGCTCGGTGGCAAGACGAGCGAGGCTCTTGCGGTCAACGTCCACGGAGAGGTCGTGGGCGATTCCGTCCTGGCGGACGGGTCGACCCACGCCTTCTTGTGGAGCAGCGGGCGGATGCGCGATCTCGGCGTGCTCAGCGACGCCAAGTTCAGCTCGGCCCAGGACATCAACGACAAAGGTCAGATCGTCGGTGTCTCGGGGATCTTCAACGGCGCCCGGACAGCGGTGCTGTGGAGCGGAGGCCAGCCCCGCTCGCTCGGCACGCTGTCCGGGGGCCAGATCAGCATCGCGCTCGCGATCAACAACGCCGGCGACATCGTCGGTGTCTCGCAGTCCGACCACGGCAACCGCGCCGTCCTCTGGCACGACGGGCAGATCAGCGACCTCGGCACGCTGCCCGGCGGCAGCTTCAGCCTGGCGCGTAGCATCAACGCCTCCGGTGTCGTGGTCGGACAGTCGGAGGCATCCGACGGAAGCATCCACGCCGTGCGCTGGCGTGGCGGAAAGATCGACGACCTCGGCGGCATCAAGACGCACTCGGGGAAGGCGGCGATGAGCGTCGCCTACGGCGTAGCCGACGACGGCCTCGTCGTCGGCTACGGCACGACGGACAGCGGCGCACTGGCCGCGTTCTGGACGACGTCCACGCCCGGCCCCGTCGGGGCGTTGACGGGGTACGACCTCGCGGAGCTGCTGGCAGTCAACGACCAGCGGATCGCGGTCGGCGACGCCACCGACTCGACTCGCAAGCGCCAGATCGCGGTGATCGTCGACCTCCGGCGTGTGCCGAAGGCGGTGCCGGCGCTTTACGACCTGAACACGCTGGTCACGAACGGCGCCGGCTGGACGATCGAGACCGTGTCCGAGATCAACCACGGCTGGCAGATCGCAGGCGTCGGTGCCATCAACGGCGACCGGCAGGCGGTAGTGCTACTCCCGCAGCCGTTCACGGTGACCGTGGGGAGCGGCGGAGCCGGCAACGGGGTCGTCAGCGCGGCAGGCGCGATCAACTGCGGGCGCACATGCGTCGCACGGATCGCTCCGGGCCGCACCGTCACCTTCCGTGCCGTCCCACGGCCCGGGTCGGCCTTCTCACGCTGGGGTGGGGCGTGCGCCGGCACCCGCCCGACATGCACCGTTCTCGTCGGCGGCTCGCTGGCGGTGCGCGCGACGTTCTCCAAGCTCGCCGAGCCGTGCCGGTGCAACAAGCTGACGACACGGGCCACACTCGGCCGGGTGACTCGTGCAGCCTCCGGCAAGGTTCATGTCGCGATCACCGTGGGCTGGACGATCCACTGCGTCGGCACCGGAAGCGGCTGCTCCGGGATGATCGAGCTGCGGCCGGCGGATCCGCGCCTCACGGTCGTCACGCCGGCGGGTGCGAGGGTCACCTGTGCAGGGCAATGCTCGCGAAACGGGGGAAAGGCATCGGGCTCGTTTACCGTGGAGCTGGAGGTGGCCGAAGAGGCGGCACGGTCAGGTCAGGCCACGCTGTCGCTGCGCAAGTTCTGCCGCAGGGGCAGCGTCTTCGAGCCGGTCGGTGTCGACCGCGTCGACTTCACGCTGGTCTCGGGAGGTTGACACGACGAACCGATAGCCATCCGCCATAGCAAGCGGGGCATATGACCCCGTCCTCGGGCGCGCGCTCGTAGACTCCGCTGGATGAGCGAGCCGGCAGAGGGAACGATCAGCTTCCTCCTGTGCGACATCGAGGGCTCGACCCGCCTCGTGCAGGCAGCGGGAGCGGCGTACGCCGGGATCCTCGCCGACAAGCGCCGCATCTTGCGCAGCGCCCTCGCCGAACACGAGGGCAACGAGATCGACGCGCACGGCGACGAGCTCTTCGCCGCGTTCCTCGATGCGAACGCCGCTGCAGCCGCAGCCGTGTCCGCCCAGCGCGCGCTGGTCGAGCACCGCTGGCCGGGTGGCCACGACGTGCGCATCCGAATGGGCCTCCACACCGGTGCGGTGCTCGTGACCGAGGACGGCTACACCGGCATCGACGTCCACCGTGCCGCGCGGATCGGGTCGGCCGGCCACGGCGGTCAGATCCTCGTCAGCGAAGCGACACGTGCGCTCCTACACGATGCCTCGACTCGAGATCTCGGGACGCACCGCCTTGCCGGGCTTCCCGACCCGGAGCACATCCACCAGCTCTATGCCGACGGCCTGCCGCGCGACTTCCCCCCACTCCGCAACACGGTGGCGATGCTGGGCAATGCGATGCGCGTCGTCATCGCGGAAGACTCGGTCCTCCTCCGAGAGGGCGTCGTGCGCCTCCTCGAGGAATCGGGATTCGAGGTTGCGGCCCAGTCGGACAACCCCGATGACCTGCTGCGCCACGTCGCGATGCACAAGCCCCAGGTGGCGATCGTCGACATCCGCATGCCGCCGACACATACCGACGAGGGTCTGGTGGCGGCACGGGTGATCCGCGAGCGCTTCCCGGGCACGGGAGTCCTCGTCCTCTCACAGTACGTCGAGGCCGGGTACGCCCTCGATCTGCTGGCCGAGGGAAGCGAGGGAGTCGGCTACCTGCTCAAGGATCGCGTCTCGGACCTGGAGGAGTTCGCGGGCGCAGTGCGTCGCGTCGGCGAGGGAGGATCGGCCCTCGATCCGGCCGTCGTCAGCCAGCTCGTGGGCCGGCGCCGTCAGCATGGCCCGCTCGACGAGCTAACCCCGCGGGAACGCGAGGTGATGGAGTTGATGGCCGAAGGCCGCTCCAACCAGGCGATCGCGGAACGGATGTTCGTCACGTTGCGTGCAGTCGAGAAGCACGTCACGAGCATCTTCACCAAGCTCGACCTTCCGGCCAGCACGGACGATCACCGGCGCGTCCTGGCCGTGCTCGCGTTCCTCCGCGACCCGTAGGCGCAGCGCCCGGGAGCCGTTCGGGCGACCCTGCCGCATCCGCTCGGATCTGTCGATGGTTCGGTAATCCGTACCCGCACTCTCCGGCGCGCACCAGCGCGTAGACCCGAGCGCGGGTGGAAAAATCGGGGTATGTCGCGCTCCGTCATCTCCCGCTCACATGGCGGCGTCCGCGAGGTCGCAGGGCTCGTGCTGCTCTACGCCGTATACGAGATCGTCCGCGGCTTCGGGGGTGTCGATTTCGATGCGGCGCGCCTGCACACGGCGGACATCGTCTCGCTCGAGCGCTCCCTGCACGTCTTCGGCGAGCAGGCGGTGCAGCGCTGGGCCGAGAGCGTCAGCGGTCTCCCGGCCGTTCTCGGCATCGCCTATCTCGCGCTCCATTTCGTCGGTACAGCTGCCGTGCTCGTCTGGGTACATCGCTACAGGCGTCCGCAGTTCGCTCTCGTGCGGACGACGCTCGTCGTCACGACCGGCCTTGCGCTGGTCGGCTACGTGCTCTTCCCTGCCGCTCCGCCGCGCCTCGCAGGTCTCGGCTTCGCCGACACCGTGAGCTCGCACACGGGGCTCAACCTGAGCTCGGACGCGCTCGGCAGCCTGTACAACCCCGTCGCCGCCGTCCCGAGCCTCCATTTCGGCTACGCGCTCATCGTCGGCCTCGCAATTACCGCGTTCGCCCACCGGCGCTCCATCCGGATTGCGGGCGCGCTGTATCCCGTGCTGATGCTGGTCGTGATCGTGGCCACGGGCAACCATTTCTTCTTCGACGCGGCTGCCGGCGGCCTCGTCGTGGTGGCCGGCTGGCTGGTCGCGCGGGCGCTGGTACGCCCGGTATGCGATCCGGCCGGCACTGCGCGGCGCTCCGCCGCCACCGCCGCGCACGCCTAGCCAGGTCTCTGGCCGCCTCCACCGCCCGGGGTGTGGACAGCCGCACCCCAAGAGGCCTGAGCGCCGCACTGTGCGGCGCACGGCGCGATGCGAGGCTCTCGACATAGTCAATCACCCCCTCTCAAGGAGCTCTTCCGCATGTCACCTCTGAAGCGCAGCACGAACATTGCAGCCCGCATGGGCCGCTGGAGCGCGCACCACCGGAAGACCGCGATCTTCGGTTGGCTCGCGTTCGTGATCGCCTCGTTCGCGATCGGCACCACGGTCGGCATGAAGACGATCGACCAGAACGACACCAACGTCGGCGAGGCGCGAACGGCCGACCACATCATCCGCGACGCCGGCTTCAAGCTCGACGAGCAGATGGAGTACGTGCTCGTCCAGTCGCAGACGGCGACCGTGAAGGACCCCGCCTTCCGCGCGGTCGTCGACCAGGCAGTGGGAAAGCTCCAGGCCTTCCCCAAGGTGACCAAGCTCCGCTCGCCGCTCGCGGCGGGGAACGAGGGCCAGGTCTCCGCCGATGGTCACTCTGTGCTGATCCAGTTCAGCCCGAAGGGCTCGTATGACGAGGCCACGGGCTACATCGACACGATCACGGCCGCGACCGCCACGGTGCAGAAGGCCAACCCCGACTTCTACGTCGGCGAGGCCGGCTCCGCCTCGACGGGCAAGGCTCTCGACGCGATGTTCAATTCTCAGCTCGCCCGCGCGGGCATGATCTCGATCCCGATCACGCTCGTCATCCTGTTGCTCGTGTTCGGCTCCGTCGTGGGCGCCACCGTGCCGCTGCTCCTGGCACTGTCGTCCGTCTTCGCGACGCTCGGGCTTGTTGCCCTGCCGAGCCAGGCGATTCCCATGGACGAGTCGATCGCCGAGGTGATCCTCCTGATCGGGCTGGCCGTCGGCGTCGACTACTCGCTGTTCTACGTCCGGCGTGAGCGCGACGAGCGCCGAGCCGGTCGCAGCGAGTCGGCCGCTCTCGAAGCTGCCGCCGCCACGTCGGGCCGGGCCGTGCTCATCTCCGGGTTCACCGTCATGATCGCAATGGCCGGCATGTTCTTCTCCGGCGACAAGACGTTCATGTCGTTCGCGATCGGGACGATGATGGTCGTTGCCGTCGCCATGATCGGCTCGTTGACGGTGCTGCCGGCCGTGCTCTCGTGGCTCGGCGACCGGGTCGACAAGGTGCGTGTGCCGTTCGTCGGCCGGCTCAAGCGGGCCGACGGCGAGAGCCGCCTCTGGACTGCAGTGCTCGATCGCGTGCTGCGCCGCCCGCTCGTCTCGGCTCTCGCGGCGACGGCCGTGCTCGTGGCCCTCGCGATTCCGGCACTGAGCCTCCACACCTCGCAGTCCGGCTTCGACGCGCTGCCGAAGTCCATGAAGGAAGTACAGTCGTTCAACAAGGTGCGTGCCGCCTTCCCGGGCGGAGCAACCCCGGCCGTGGTCGCGATCAAGGGCAACGCGTCGGATCCGAAGCTTCAGGCGGCGGTCGCCGACCTGAAGCGGCAGGCACTCGCCTCGGGCAAGGCGCTCGAGCCGATTTACACGGACACCGCCCCGGACGGCAAGGTCCTACGAGTGGCGATCCCGCTCGTCGGCGGCGGCACCGACGCGACATCGAACGACGCGCTCGACATGCTGCGGACGCAGCTTCTGCCGGCGACGGTGGGCAAGGTGGCGGGCGTCGAGTACGCGGTCACGGGCGATACGGCTGCATCGAAGGACTGGAACGAGAAGATGAAGTCGTCCGCACCCCTCGTCTTCGCGTTCGTGCTCAGCTTCGCCTTCCTGCTCCTGCTCGTGTCGTTCCGCTCGCTCGTGATCCCGGTCAAGGCGATCGCGATGAACCTGCTCTCCGTGGGCGCCGCCTACGGTGCGCTGGTCGCGATCTTCCAGTGGGGCTGGGGCGCGAACCTGCTCGACTTCCAGAAGAACGGGGGCATCGCCTCCTGGCTGCCGATGTTCCTGTTCGTGATCCTCTTCGGCCTCTCGATGGACTACCACGTGTTCATCCTGAGCCGGGTCAAGGAGTACTTCGATCGCGGCATGAGCACGGAACAGGCAGTCGCCACGGGCATCCGCTCCACCGCCGGCGTCGTCACGAGCGCGGCCGTCGTGATGGTGTTCGTGTTCGGCGTGTTCGCGACGATGCCGATCATCGACATGAAGGAGATGGGCATCGGTCTCGCCCTCGCCGTCCTGATCGACGCCACGATCGTCCGGGCCGTGCTCCTGCCCGCGACGATGAAGCTGCTCGGCAGCTGGAACTGGTACCTGCCGAAGTGGCTCGAGTGGCTGCCCCGCCTGGAGCACGAGCGGTCTGCCGATGCTCCGATCGACGCGGAGCCGGCACGAATCGCCGCGTAGCTGTCCATCCGTCACGCAGAACCCGCCCCGGTCTCGCCAAGCGCGAGGCCGGGGCGATTCGCGTCTACGATGGAGTGCACGCCGGAGTAGCTCAGCTGGTCAGAGCACCGCTCTTGTAAAGCGGGGGCCAAGGGTTCGAATCCCTTCTCCGGCTTCGCCCGAAATTCCTGCGCCGGCCGGGTTTTCGACCTAGGGGCGCTCTGAGTCGATCTGATCGCGGATCGCCTCCCATTTCTCGGAAGCTGAGTTCTTGACCCTGCCCCAGTGTGCGGAAGTGTCGCTTGACCGCCTTGGGCGATTGTGCCGCGGCGGCTTCGTGACCTTGTTGCTTAGCCAGGTCGGCGGGGCGTAGTGTCGGGCTAAGTCCCCTACCTCGGAGGTCATGATGACCACCAGCCTGCTCCCTGACGTTGGGATCGAGATTCGGGAGGGTTACGCCGAAGTCGGCGATGTAAGCCTGCACTACGTCGAGGCCGGTGACGGGCCGCTGATCGTTCTGCTGCACGGCTTCCCGGAGTTCTGGTTCGGTTGGCGGCTACAGATCGAGCCGCTCGTGGCGGCGGGTTTTCGGGTGGTCGCGCCCGACACGCGTGGCTACAACCTGTCATCGAAGCCAGAGGACTTCCAAGCCTACGCCGTCGACCTGCTCGCCGCCGACATCCGCGGCCTCATCGGAGAACTCGGTGCGGAGTCGGCTCTGTTGGTCGGTCACGACTGGGGCGGGTCCATCGCCTGGACCATCGCGATGAACCACCCCGAGGTGGTCGACCGACTCGCCATCCTCAACGCGGCCCATCCGCGGCGGCTCCAACAGGGACTGCACCACCCCAGCCAGCTGCGGAAGTCCTGGTACTTCTTCTTCTTCGCGACACCGGGACTGCCCGAGGAGGTGGTGCACGCCAGAGACTGGCACTTCTTCCGACACTTCCTGGAGGACGCGAACCCGCCTTACACGCCGGAGGAGATCGAACGCTACATCGAGGCGTGGTCGCAGCCGGGGGCAGCCGCCGGGATGATCAACTACTACCGCGCCTCGGTAAGACAGTCCCAGAAGGAAGCCGCAGCAAAGCTTCGCCCGATTTCGGCGCCGACACTGGTCATCTGGGGGGAGCGCGATTCCTACCTCGGCTCGGACCTCGCCGAGCCCGACCGCGACGACGTGCCCAACCTCGACCGCGTGGAGCGCCTGGCCGACGCGTCGCACTGGGTGCATCACGACGAGGCTGAACGCGTCAACCAACTGCTCATCGACTTCTTCGCCCCTGCGACATAGGCGCCAAGGGCTCGGTCGAGCGTGCCGGTAACGAGATGAGGTCATCGCACCCGCCCAGCACCAACCACGGAGGTCCTCATGAGTACGACCGTCGAGACCGCCATCGACATCCGTCCTTTCCACGTCGAGATCCCCGAAGAGCAGCTCGCCGAGTTGCGTCGGCGCATCGCCGCGACTCGCTGGCCCAGTAGGGAGCTCGTCGACGACCGCTCGCAGGGTGTGCAGTCGGCGACGCTTCAGGCGCTCGCGCGCTACTGGGCGGCGGAGCACGACTGGCGCAAGACCGAAGCGAAGCTGAACGCGCTGCCGCAGTTCACGACCGAGATCGACGGCGTGGACATCCACTTCATCCACGTCAAGTCCGAGCACGAGAACGCGCTGCCGCTGATCATGACGCACGGCTGGCCCGGCTCCGTTATCGAGCTGCTCGACTCCGTCGGCCCGCTGACGGACCCGACCGCGCACGGCGGCAGCGCCGAGGATGCCTTCCATCTCGTGCTGCCCTCCCTGCCCGGGTACGGGCTCTCCGGCGAGCCGGTCGAGGTGGGCTGGGATCTGGGCCGGACGGCACGGGCCTGGGCCGAGCTCATGCGCCGACTCGGCTACACCCGCTACGTGGCCCAGGGCGGCGACGTGGGCGCCGGCGTCACCGACGCGATGGGCCGCCAGGCGCCCGAGGGCCTGGTCGGCATCCACACGAACCTGCTCGTGCCGGCGCTGGGCGGCACCATGCCGACGGACACGGACGAGGAACGCGCCGCGGCCGCGCAGATCGCGACCTTCCAGCAGTCCGGAAACGGCTACTTCGTCGAGATGGCCACCCGCCCGCAGACGATCGGCTACGCCCTGCTCGACTCTCCCGTCGCCCTGGCCGCCTGGATGATCGACCACGACACGGACGCCTACTACAAGATCGCGCGCGCCTTCGTCGACGGGCAGCCCTCGGGCAACCTCACGCGCGACCACATCCTCGACAACATCACGCTGTACTGGCTGACCGGCACCGGCGCCTCCGCGGCTCGGTCCTACTGGGAGGCCTACGGGCCTGACGCCCCGGCCGCGGGCGGTCAGCCACTGCCGCCGCCGGCGATCCCGTTCGGCTTCACGACGTTCCCGGGCGAGATCTGGCGGACGCCGCGCAGCTGGGTCGAGGCGAGCTACCCGAACGTCATCTACTTCAACGAAGTCGACAGGGGCGGCCACTTCGCCGCCTGGGAAGAGCCGGAGCTCTTCGCCACCGAGCTCCGGGCTGCATTCAAGTCACTGCGTTAATCGCCACGCGCGGGCGGCGCGCACCTCGTGTGCGCCGCCCGCGTCTTGATGCGGAGTTACAGAGCGTAGGCCTCGGCAGACCAGGGGAAGCGGGAGCTTTCAGGCCGGCACGGCGCGCGAAGCCTGGTGCGCGAGGATCTTGCGCTTCACGCGCTGGAGCGCGTTGTCGATCGTCTTCGTATCGCAGTCGAGCTCGAGGGCCATGTCGTCGTACGACTTGCCGTCGAGATAGAGGCGCAGCGCCTCCGACTCCAGCGAAGAGAGGCTGGTGCCGAGGCAGCCGACAAGGCTCTGCAGCTCCTCGGTCGAGATCACGCACACCGGGGGGTCGTTCGTGTTCGGGCCCGGCAGCGCGTCCCCGAGCGTGCACTCGCCGTCGTTCTCCTGCCCGGCCGGCGTGTGGCTGAACGAGATGTACGTGTTCAGAGGTGCATGCTTGAAGCGAGTCGCGGTCTTGATCGCCGTGATGATCTGTCGCGTCACGCACAACTCGGCGAACGAGCGGAACGACGTCTCCTTGTCGTGGCGAAAGTCGCGCACTGCCTTGTACAGGCCGATCATCCCCTCCTGGATGAGATCGTCCGCGTCCCCACCGGCGAGAAAGTATGAGCTCGCCTTGAGGCGGACGAACCCGTGATAGCGGCGCATCAGCTGATCGAGCGCGGCCTGGCTCCCGTTGCGAGCCTTGATCACGAACTGCAGATCCTCAAGTTCACGTTGAACCTTCTGCGGTGACTTCGGTGCGACGGCTGTGCGAGCGGACATCACTTCTCCCCTGATTTGCGGGCTTTTCCCCGGCCGTTCTCGGCGTAGGACGTTCAAGCCTCACCCTGAAGTTGAGGGAGAACCTAGCAGCAACTTGCGAGCGATACAACCCCTTTGCACTTTTTCCATGGTGATAGGAACATGTGTTCGCCTCCACCTGGAAGTGCCGGAAAGCGCGTTGGTGTCGCGGGAACGTCTCTACGAGCCGCGGCGCATGCGTTCGAGCTTGGCGCGCGTCTCGTCGTCGAGACGGTCCCGCACACGAGACGCATCGTGTGTCCGTGGACGCGTGGGCTCGAGGTCCCCGAGAAAGATGCGCGACGACACCGTCCGCACGTCCTGGCCGGACGTGCCGCGCACCTCCGCGTCCGAGGAAACGAGACAGACGCGCTCGTTGTCGCGATGCTCGGCGGCGAGGCGCTCCAGGAGAGCATCAGCATCAGGCGCAAAACGCACGGCGAGCGCGCCGAGATCCTGCTCTTCCCCGACGCCGTCGAAGACGACGACGCCTCGCGCACCCTGCAGCGCGACGAAGCTCGCCAGCTGGTCGACGAGTGTCCGGGCGTCGTCGAAGCCGCCGGCGTGGAGCAGGTTGTAGCCGTCGAACAGGTACAGGGTCGGCTCGGGCACACGACCATCGTACGGACCAGGCCTCCTGCCGCACTGCGTCGCTGGGAATCCGCCTCGGGTCCTCCGGCGTCAGGAGCGCTGCCGCCGCGCCTCGAACAGCAGCACCGCCGCCGCGACGCTGACGTTGAGCGATTCGACGCCATGGGCGAGTGGTATCGCGACGGTGCCGTCACAGGTCTTGCGCACGAGCGGCCGCACGCCCTTACCCTCGGCTCCGAAGACGAGCGCGACGCCGCCTGTGAGGTCGGTCTGCCAGAGCGACTGTGGCGCATCGGCGGCGGCTGCGTACGACCACAGGTCGGCGCGCTTGATCTCGGCCAGGTAGCGCGCCAAATTGGGGACGACGGCGACCGGGAGATGCTCGACGGCCCCGGCCGACGAGCGGCACACGGCCGCGGTGACGGTCGCCGAGCCGTGCGCCGGCACGATCACGCCCGTCGCCCCGGCGCCCGCTGCGCTGCGCGCCACGGCGCCGAGGTTGCGCGGGTCGGTCACCTGGTCGAGGCACGCCAGCAGCGGTGCGTCGCCGGCGGCGAGCGCCCAGGCGTCTGCGTAGGGATACGGCTGCGCCCAGGCGACGACTCCCTGATGATCGGGACTCCCGGCGGCCTCGGTCAGCTCGCGCTCCTTGCGCGCCTGCACTCGTGGTCCCTCGCTGAGCCATTCCAGCGAGGCGGCGGCCCGTTCCGACACCCACAGCTCGAGCACCTCGCGCCGTCCGCGCAGCGCCTCGCGGACGGCGTTGCGGCCGTAGATCAGGTCGCGGGTCACTGCAGCGGCACGAGCTCGAAGCCGTTCGCACCGTCTCGGACGTCCCATCCGGCAGCAGCGATCTCGTTGCGCAACCGGTCGGCCTCGGCAAAGTCGCCCGCAGCCCGTGCGGCCTGGCGCCGCTCGGCGCGCTCGGTCACGTCACCCGGCGCAGCGACGCGCTCGGCGAGTGAGTCGAGCCCGAACAAGGTGAGTCCGCGGCGCAGCTCGTCGTTTGCACCCCCCCGGGCCCACTCGTGCAGAACGGCGAGAGCCGCCGGGGTGTTGAGATCGTCGTCGAGCGCAGCGGCAAACTGCTCCCAGTCGCCGGTGCTGCGGCGCTCTCCCCTGAGAGCGTTGCGGAGTCCCTCGACCTGTGCGCGGGCGGCGGTCATCGTCTCCTCGGAGAAGTCGATCGGCTTGCGCCAGTGACCGGTCAGGAAGAACAGCAGCGCTGCCTCCCGTCCCCACTCCGCGATCACCTCCTGGATCGTCGCCACGTTGCCGACGGACTTCGACATCTTCTCCCCCGTGAAGCGCAACATGCCGTTGTGCATCCAGATGCGCGCGAAGGGCCGGCCCGCCGCCCGGGATTGAGCACGCTCGTTCTCGTGATGCGGGAAGACGAGGTCGAGGCCACCGCCGTGGAGGAGAAACTCGGGCCCGAGCGTCTTCTCCGCCATCGCAGAGCATTCGATGTGCCAGCCCGGGCGGCCGGGGCCCCACGGAGAGGGCCACGACGTGTCCTCGCCGGGCTTCGTCGCCTTCCAGAGCGCGAAATCGCGCACGTCCTCCTTCAACGGGTTCGGCTCCTGCTCCTCGACCTGATCGGGCCGCTGTCCCGAGAGCGCCCCGTAGCTCTCGAAGCTCGCGACCCGGAAGTAGACGTCTCCGCCGGCCTCATAGGCGTGGCCTGACGCGATCAGCTCTGCGGCCAGCTCGACGATCTCGGGGATCGTCTCGGTCGCGAGCGGCAGCGAATCCGGCAGCCCGAGACCGAACGAAGCGACATCTTCGAGATACCACTGTGTCGCCTCGGCGGCGCGCTCGGCGCTGTGCCCCGGCGCAGCCTCGTAGATCTTGTCGTTGATGTCGGTGATGTTGTGGACATATGTGACGTCGTAGCCGCGGTCCCGCAACCAGTTGCGAAGCCATGAGAAGACGACGAACGGGCGGCCGTTGCCGATGTGAGCGCGCTGGTACACGGTCGGGCCGCACACGTACATGCCGACACGCGCGGGCGGCTCCGGCAGGGATGCGAGTGAGCGGGTGGACGTGTCGTAGAGGCGCACCGTCATCGCGGTGTTATAGCCGCGGCCGCGCGCCGCAGAGCCTCGTCGCGGTCGAGCGCGGCGACCACGGTCCATAGCTCGGGCCCCTTCGGCGAGCCGGTCAAGGCGAGCCGCAGCGTCTTGAGGCTCGCACCGACTCCCTTCAGCTCGCGAACGATCGCACGTGATTCCTCCTCGTCGAGCATCTCCGGCCCGGGTACGCGAAGCTCGGTGAATCGCTCCAGCGTCGCCCTGGCCTCCTCGTCGAGGGAGACGGGGTCGGGCTCGAGGATCTGTCGGGCTATCGACCGCGCCTCGACGAGCGTGCGGGCTCCCCTCAGGGCGCGCGCCAGTCTGGCCGGCGCCCCGGCGGCAGCGGCGAGCTCCTCGTCCGGCATTGCCGTGATCGCGTCGATCGAAAGGCGGTGCAGACGGGGCAGATCCAGGTGGACGTCGTGCTGTGGGAGCCCGAGCTCGTCGAGGTAAGCGCGCGCCGCTGCGGCAGGGATGCCTTCGGTGCGGAGCTCGCCCACCGACGAGTGGTCGTGCCGCTTCGAGAGCTTCTTGCCGTCATCACCCAGGAGCAGCCCGTGATGCAGCACCTCCGGAAGCCGGCCGCCGAGCGCGTGCGCCACCCGACGCTGAACCTCCTCGTTCGGCCGGTGGTCGGAGCCGCGGAGGATGTGGGTGATACCCAGCTCGAGGTCGTCGGCGACGGTGGCCAGCTGATACGTCGCGCTTCCATCCTGGCGGGCAAGCGTGACGCCGCCGAGGCGGACCGAGCCGTCGTCGTCGTGCACGGCCCCGTGCTCCAGCGCCCGCCCGATCGCGTCGGCGTACAGAGCCGACCGTTCGCTCTGTCGCAGCGGCCCTTCATCCCATGCCACGCCGAGCCAGCCCAGATCCTCGAGAATCGCCTCCTCACCGCCGGGGACGTTGCGCGCCGGATCGGTGTCGTCGATTCGAAGGACGAGGACGCCGCCGCGCGCGTCGGCGAAGGCGCGGTTGGCGACGGCACTGAGCGCGTTGCCCAGATGCAGCGACCCCGTCGGGCTCGGCGCGAAGCGAACGCGGGCGGCGCTCACGTGTCGATCGTGATGTGCCCGGGCTGGGCGGCAACCCGCTCGAGCCAGCTGAGGATCGCCGGATAGCCGGCGAGGTCGAAGCCACCCTCGTGCGCCACGTGCGTGTACGCGTACAGCGAGATGTCGGCGAGCGTGTAGCTCTCACCGACGAGGAATGCTCGCCCTGCAAGATGGCCTTCCATCGCACCCAGCGCGACGTAGCCCAGCGTCGTGGCGCTCTCGATGCGTTCGGCATGACGCTCGGGCTCGCCGGAGTAGGCGAGGAGGAAGCGCGCGACGGCGATCGAGGGCTCGTGCTGGTACTGCTCGAAGAACTGCCACTGCAGGACCTGTGCGCGCTGATAGCGGTCGACGGGAAGAAATGGAGTTCCGTCGCCGAGGTACCAGAGAATCGCGTTGGATTCGGCGAGCGGCCGGCCGTCGTCGAGCACGAGCGTGGGCACGCGCAGCGCCGGGTTGAGGCCGCCGAGCACGTCTCCCCGGTTGGAGCGGTCGACGACGCTGAGCTCGCGCAGCTCGAGCGGGATGCCGAGCTGGGCGGCGAGCAGACGCACCTTGAAGCAGTTGCCGGAGACGGCGGAGTTGTAGAGGAGCATGGCTGGACTCTCGCACAAACCCGGGGATTCGAGTCCTCCCTGACCCGCCCGGACACGGTTACGTCTCCTGGACGAAGGCCTCTCCTCCGAGAGGCTGAGATCTCCCGCTTCACGGTCAGCCTGCGGTCGGGCCAGGAACCACCCAGGAGCCGATGTCGCGCCGTCACGGCGCGCCTACTGTCGAATGACCGACCCGAACGACGGTCACTTCCCCGGACTGAAAGGAACCCCACTGATGACCAACCCGCTCACGACCCACTCACGAGCGTTCCGATGGTCAGCTGTTGCGCTCGTTTCCGCGATCGTCGCCGATCTCGCCGAGACGCTCGTCGACCCGGCCAACAGCGACGACTCGACAAAGCTCTTCGACGCCGCCTCTCAGCACCCGGGCCGCATGATCGCCTCGGCGTACCTGCTGCTCGCAACGTCCCTGCTCATCATGCCGGGGGTGTTCGGGCTCGTGCGGACGCTCGCGGATCGAGGCCGCCGCATCGGGCGGGTCGCATCCTGCCTCGCACTGTTCGGAGCTCTGGGCCACGCCGCCCTCGCGATGCTCTACCTGGTCTGGGTGCAGGCGCCGAAAGGCGGAAGCGACCCCGAGCAGATGGTCGCGCTCTTCAACCGCATCACCGACGCCGGGCCGACGATGGTGATGTTGCCATTGATCGTCGCCTTTCCCTTCAGCCTACTGCTGCTGTTCGTGGCGATGATCCGCGCACGGGTCATCCCGCGCTGGGTGCTGCTGCCCGTCGCCGCGGCTCCGGTGGCGGCGGTGGCGGCGCCCGGCGGCACCGTCGTGTCGACCGGGACGGCGCTGATCCTGATGCTGCTCGCCGCGGGCATCCTCGCGACACGCGGTCTCCAGCGCTCGCGCCCGAGCAGGACAGCACAGCCACACCGCGGTCGCCTGAACTCACACGTCGCCTGAGCCGAGAGAGGACGCTCCATGAGCAATCGCCGCATCAGCCGCGCCGTAGCGGCAGCAACCCTCGCCTCGACGCTGGCTCTCGTCGGCGTCGCAGCCGCCGCTACGGCCGCACCGGCCGCCCAGCCGGCCGGGACGGTTCGCCTGCAAGCGGCGCTGGACGACCTCGTCGCTGCCGGCGCGCCGGGTGCGATTGCCCTCGTTCGGGACGGCGATCGCGTTCTGCGGCTCCGTAGCGGCCTCGGAACACTGCGCCCGCGGACGCGGATCAGAGTCACAGACCGCTTCCGTGCCGGCAGCGTGACCAAGACGTTCGTCGCCACCGTCGTCCTGCAGCTCGTCCAGGAGCACCGGCTCGGGCTCGACGACACGGTCGACCAGTGGCTACCCGGGCTCGTGCCGAACGGGCAGCGGATCAAGCTGCGACAACTGCTGAACATGACGAGCGGCCTCTTCGACTACCTCAACGACGGAGACCAGACCGTGATCGGGCCGTTCGTGTCGGGCGACTTCACCCATCAGTGGACGCCGCGTACCCTCGTTGCGATCGCGGCCGCGCACAAGCCGCGCTTCGCTCCCGGAACCGACTGGTCGTACTGCAATACGTGTTACGTCCTGCTGGGCATGATCGTCGAGAAGGCGACGGGAAACACTGTCGCAGCCGAGTTGCGGCACCGTATCTTCGCGCCGTTGCAGCTCCGGTCGACGAGCTTTGACGGCGGGCCTCGGATCGCCGGCCGGCACGCGTCGGGCTACGAGCAGTTCGGCAAGCCGCCACTCACAGACGTGAGCGTGTTGAGCCCGTCGTTTGCCTGGTCGGCAGGAGCGATCGTCTCCACGACCGGGGATATCGCCCGCTTCTACGGGGCGCTGCTCCAGGCCCACCTGCTGAAGCCACAGCTCCTGAGGGCAATGGAGACGACCGTCGCCGGAGACGGTCTCCGCTACGGGCTCGGCCTCGCCGAGCTATCGCTTCCGTGTGGCTCCGCCTGGGGCCACGACGGCGGCTTTCCGGGCTACAAGACCTGGGCTCTCTCCAGCAGAGACGGCACACACCAGGTCGTCGTGTTCACGAACCTCGGCGAGGACTCCCACAGCAAGCGCGTCGAGGCCGCCCTCGCAAGGGTGGTCGGCACCGCGTACTGCGGCTGAAGACGCTGTCGGGCCTTCCGCGCGCCTGCCAAGGGCCGAGGGACGTGCGCTCTAGGATCAGCGGTATGGACCGTCTCCTCCGCGACTGGTACGACAGCATGGGCAGAGACCTACCGTGGAGGAGGACCCGTGACCCATACGCGATCCTCGTCAGCGAGGTGATGCTCCAGCAGACGCAGGTCGAGCGCGTGATTCCCCGCTATCTCGCCTGGCTCGAGCGCTGGCCGACACCCGAGGCCCTCGCTGCCGCCTCTCCGGCGGACGTCATTCGCGAGTGGCAGGGACTCGGCTACAACCGGCGCGCCCTCTCCCTACACCGCGCAGCGTGCGCGATCGCAACCGACGGCTGGCCCGCCGACCTCACGCGGCTGGCGGGCGTCGGGCCGTACACCGCGGCGGCCGTGCGCAACTTTGCCTTCGGCGAGAACGTACTGCCGCGCGACGTGAACGTGGAGCGCGTCGAGCGGCGGACGCGGCACGAGTTCACCGGGAGGGCTGCGCAGGCTCTGATGGATCTCGGCGCCACCGTGTGCCTCGCGCGCATCCCACGCTGTGCTGTCTGCCCGCTCGCAGGCCCGTGCCCGTCGAGGGGCACACGCGACGAGCCGCTTCGGAAGCAGGGGCGCTTCGAGGGGTCGTTCCGCCAGCGTCGGGCGGACATCCTGCGACTGGTCGCCCGGCAGCCGCGTATCGAGTCGGAGCTCGACGGCGAGGTGGTCGCGGCACTGTTGCGGGATGGCCTCGTGGAGCGCGCCGCCGGGGTCGTCAGGCTTCCACATTAACGCGCGGCAAGCACACTCAGGCTCGGCGATTCACTCCTGCACCCGCTCGAGGAGCGCGACCGCCTGCGCCGCCAGACCCTCTCCACGACCGGTGAAACCGAGCTCGTCGGTCGTCGTCGCACGGACGTTGACCCGCTCCCGATCGAGGCCGAGCGCGCCTGCGAGCCGCTCGCGCATCTTTTCGCGATGCGGCGCGATCTTCGGCTCCTGGCCGACGAGGACGCAATCGGCGCTGACGAGCGCGAATCCTGCCTCGGTTGCCTGCCGGTACGCCTCGGCGAGCAGCCCCAGTGAGTCGGCGCCTCGATAGCGATCGTCCGTGGACGGAAAGAGCGTCCCGAGGTCGGCCAGACCGGCGGCCCCGAGAATCGCGTCCGCCAGCGCGTGCGCGATGACATCACCGTCGGAGTGTCCCGCGAGCCCCCGTGGATGAGGGATGCGGACGCCGCCGAGCACGAGTGGAACGCCCTCCGCCAGAGCGTGGGCATCGACGCCGAGCCCGATGCTGAGGTGGCTCATCCGAGAGACGCTAGCGCTCCGGGCAGGTCCTCGAGGGATTCGACGGTGAGCGTCGCGTGCGTGCCTGCGTGCTGCAGCATGCCCCACGGCCCGCGCCGCACGTGAACGGCAACGAGCCCCGCCGTCGCGGCGGGAATCACGTCGTAGTCGACGCGGTCGCCGACGTATGCAACCTCGGCCGGCGCGGCACCCACAGTGTCGATCAGGCGCTGGAAGAATCCGGCAGCAGGCTTGCGCACGCCCCAGCTCGCGGATGACGAGACATAGTCGGCGGGCAGCAGCTCGGCGCGAGCCCAGCGCTCGAGTGCCACCGTCTGGTTGCCGACCACACCGACGAACAATCCCTGCGCCCGCACCGCCTCGAGGCATGCGATTGCGTCCGGGTAGAGGTCGTCCCTGACGTAGGTGAGCTCGTCCCAGGCCGACGGCCGCTCGAGTCCGAGGTGACGCCAGAGCTCAGTGTGGTCCTCACCGCGCTCGATAGTGACGCCGAGAGCGGCCCAGAGCACGTGCGGAGGGACACCGACGAGCTCGGCGAGAAGGCGCCAATAACGCCCTTCGTCGACGAGCGTCTCGCCGACGTCGAAGAAGACGGCTCTCAGAGCCACGACGCGACGAGCGCGAGATCGGCCGGAGTCGTGATCTTCAGCAGGCGTGGGTCTCCTTCGACGACGCGGATCCGGCCGCCGCGCGCCTCGACGAGCGATGCACAATCCGTTGCATTCTCGATCGGGCCGTCGTACGCCGAGCGCAGCACGGACGCCGGGAACGCCTGTGGCGTCTGCACGGTGACGAGCGCGGTGCGATCGACGGTCTCGGCGACCAGATCCCGTTCGACGCGCTTGACGGTGTCGGCGAGCGGCAGCCCGGGAACGACGCCGTCGACGCCCTCACCGAGTGGCCGCAGCACCCGCTCGATCACCGCCTCGTCGACCAGAGGGCGTGCCGCGTCGTGCACGAGGACGACCAGCGCGTCTTCCGGCACCTCAGCGAGGGCGGCACGAACGGAATGCGCACGGGTGGCGCCCCCCGCGATGACGGCTGCGACCTTGCTCGTGACGAGCTCTTCCGCAAGCACGATCGCCGGCTCCTCCCATCCGGCGGGCACGGCGACGACGATTGCGTCGATCCACGCGCTGCTGTCGAGACGTTCGAGGCTCTCAGCGAGCAGAACGCGCTCACCGAGTGCCACGAAGGCCTTGGGGCGGCCGGCGCCGAGCCGGTCTCCCGTCCCACCTGCGACGAGCAGCGCCCACGTCGCTCCGGCGGCACGGGAGCCGCCGGAGGCAGGAAGCGATGCACTCATGCCCGGCGCCTGCCGGCCGCGTCGTGCGCCGGCTCAGGCAGTCGCGGGCGCGTGGCACTCGCCCCTAGGCACTGGCCGTTGCGACCTTGGCCTTCGGCTTGGCTTTCTTCTTGTTGCCGGCGGGGTTGGCGAGCACTTCGTCGAGCCAGGCTGCCGCCTCCTCCTCGCTCATGTTCTTGGCGTACATGAGCTCGGACGCGAGGATCTTCTTCGCCTTCACGTACATCTGCTTCTCGCCGGTGGAGAGGCCCTTTTCGTGGTCGCGGAGCGCAAGGTTGCGCACGACCTCGGCGAGCTCGAGGATGTCGCCGGTCTTCATCTTGTCGCGGTTGTGCTTGAAGCGCCGGTTCCAGTTCTTGGGCATCTCTGTCGACTCGCCCGAGAGCGCCTTGACGACGACCTCGACGGTCTCGAGATCGATCACCCAGCGGAGGCCTACCTTCTCGGCATTCTCCGTGGGCACGTTCACGGTCATGTCGTTGTGCAGGATCTTGATCGTCAGGTACTCGCGCTCCTGTCCCAGGATCACGCGCGTCTCCTTGTTCACAACCGTGCCTGCGCCGTGGTGCGGATACACCACATTGTCACCGACGTCGAACAAACTCTCGCCCTCCCCGTGGTCCGCCTGCCTGGCCGAAAAAAACCGCCGGAGCAATTGCGACTGCCCGGCGGGGGAGTCATATTCTAGCTGAGATCCGCGGCGCGCTCCAGGCGATTTGCTCACGCGGACATGTCCTCTGGGGGAGCCGCGAATCGTCGTGTGCAGGCACAATCCGCCCCGTGTCGGCCGATGCGGGGCGGCCGAAGCTCCTCAGGCGGCGGGAGCGCCCGCTTCGAGACCTGCCGTGAGGGCCTGCCGCAGCGTCTCTGCACGAAGCACGCGCGGCCCATCCCGCGCGCCGCCATTCGCACCCGCGGCAGCGCAGGTGCCCTCTGGGGCGAGCACGAGAGCGATGCCGAGCTTGCCGCACTCCTCGAGCCGTCGTTCGGCCTGCGCAGCCTGACGGAGACGGCCGGTGAGCCCGATCTCCCCGAACGCCGCCGCACCCTCGCGCACCGGGACGCCGCGAGCGGCTGATGCGATCGCCAGTGCGACTGCGAGGTCGGCACCCGGCTCATCGATGCGAACGCCGCCCGCGACGTTGACGAAGACGTCGGCGCTGCCGAGCGCGATACCGGCATGCCGCGAGAGTACGGCGATCACCATCGCCAGCCGCTTCGGATCGACGCCGGTCGCGACGCGCCGGGGCATGGCGAGATCGCTCTTCGACACGAGCGCCTGGATCTCGAGCAGGATCGGGCGTGTCCCCTCGAGGGCACAGGCGACGGCGGCACCAACCTCTCCCGCCTGCGTGCGGCCGAACAACTCGGATGGGTCCGGCACGCCGAGCAACCCGGCCCCGGTCATCTCGAACACCCCGAGCTCATTCGTCGAGCCGAAGCGGTTCTTCGCAGCCCGCAGGACGCGATGGGCGTGATAGCGGTCGCCTTCGAACTGCAGCACACAGTCGACGAGATGCTCGAGCACGCGGGGCCCGGCGACCGAGCCGTCCTTCGTCACGTGCCCGACGAGAATCGTCGCCACACCCTGTTCCTTGGCCACGCGCAGCAGCCGACCGGCAGACTCGCGCACCTGGCCCACCGAGCCCGGCGCCGAGCCGAGCTCGGAGGAGTACAGGGTCTGTACCGAGTCGATCACGCAGACGTCCGGCCGCTCGTGCTCGAGCGTCGCGCACACGGCCTCGAGCTCGGTCTCCGCCAGGATCTCCACACCGTCGGCGCCGCCGAGGCGCTCGGCGCGGAGCTTCACCTGGGCGACCGACTCCTCGCCGGTGACGAGGAGCGCACGCCGGCCGCTGCGCGCGACGTTGCTGAGCGCCGTCAGCAGCAGCGTGGACTTGCCGACCCCCGGCTCCCCGCCGACGAGCACGAGCGAGGCCGGCACGAGACCGCCGCCGAGCACCCGGTCGAGCTCGGGCACGCCTGTGCCGATGCGGGCCGCCTCCTCGACACGGACATCGGCCAGCCGCTGCAGCGGCCGGGCGACGCGGTTCCCGCCCCTGCCACGCCCCTGCTCTGCCGCGGGCTGCCCGGTTAGCTCCTCGATCAGCGTCCCGAACGCGCTGCACCCGGGGCACTTCCCGAGCCAGCGGCCCGTCGTCGTGCCGCACTCCGAGCACACATGCTGGACGATCACCTTCGCCATCAGCCCATGGTACGCGACCACTCGGACGGACCGTTGCCCGATCAGGCAATAGAGATCGGGTCAGCCGAGCGGCTTGAGAAACAGCACGCGATCCTCGCCCGGCCCGTCGTAGTCGGGGGCGACGCGGTCGACCTCGAACCCGAGCGCTTCGTGAAACGCGACCGAGTCCGTGTTCGCAGGAGACGTGACACAGCGGACGACATTGCAGCCCAGCCCGTTCGCCACGGTGAAGAAGCGCTCGTAGAGCTCGCGGCCGACGCCCGAGCCACGCTGCTCCGGCGCGACGCCCACGAAATGGATGTAGGCCTCGGCCGGGTCGGTCTGCGAGACGAACCCGATCAGGAACGCGACAAGCCTGCCGTCGTCGTCCTCGGCGACGAAGCTCGTCCCCTCGAAGTGGAGGAAGAACAGCTTCGGCAGCATGGGCGCCATCTCGCGTCCGCCCCACCATGCGTTCACATGTTGGATGACGCGGCCGTAGTCGGCAGGGTGGGCGTGCCGGATCGTCACCGAAGCGATTGTCTGGGTCCGGGCGGGACGGTGCAAGCTCTAGACGTCCCGCCTGAACATCTCATCGACCGGAACCCCCCAGCCCGTCGCGAGCGCGTTCGTCTCGTTCGCCATTCCGACGACCGCGAGCAGCTCACCGAGCTGCTCCTCGGTCATCCCCTTCGCGCGCGCGGAGGCCGTGTGCGAGGCGATGCAGTACTCGCAGCCGTTCGTGACCGAGACGGCGACGTAGATCAGCTCCTTCGTCAGCGGATCGAGGGCACCGGGTGCCATCACCTCCTTGACGCTCTCCCACGTACGCGTGAGCGTCGGCGGATGATTGGCGAGTACCTTCCAGAAGTTGTTGACGCGATCGGTCTGCCGCGTCTCCTTGATGTCGTCGTAGACCGCGCGCACCTCGGGTGCCGCGTTCTCGGGCTCGATCAGCGTCATACGGGCCTCCGGTGGACGTTCGGCAGTGCGCACGAGCCGTCGTACCGCCCGGCGCTCGCTTCAGTTCAGGTCGCTGTCGACGGGCGGTGAATCCGGAATCTCCGGGATCTCGGGCACCTCGTCGTCGGCAGGGACCGTGACCGGCTGCGGCACACCCTCGATCACGCGAATGTCGACCAGCGACTCCCCCTCGACGCCGGTCAGGTCCTTGCGGCGGTCGATCAGGATCGTCGAGCCCTCGCCGAGGTCTCGGCCGAGCACGAAGTCCGCGAGCGGATCTTCGATCAGACGCTGGATCGATCGGCGTAGCGGACGGGCGCCCATCGCCGGGTCGTAGCCCTGCTCAACGAGCAGCTCCTTCGCCTCGGGCGTCAACTCGATCGTGGCGCCGTGGATCGCCATCTGGTCCCGCAGCCGCTTCATCATCAGGTCGACGATCTGCAGGATCTCGCTCTTCTCCAGCTTGTGGAAGACGATGATCTCGTCGATCCGGTTCAGCAGCTCGGGGCGGAACACCTTCTTCAGCTCGCCCATCACACGGCCCTTCATATCGTCGTACGACAGGCCCTGCTCGTCGCCGAGGGTGAACCCGAGTGACTGGTTCTTCGAGATCTGGGCGGCGCCGATGTTCGACGTCATGATCACGATCGTGTTGCGGAAGTCGACCTTGCGGCCCTGCGCGTCCGTCAGCTTTCCGTCCTCGAGGATTTGCAGGAGGATGTTGAAGACGTCCGGATGGGCCTTCTCGATCTCGTCGAGCAGGAGCACCGAATAGGGCTTGCGGCGCACGGCCTCCGTCAGCTGGCCGCCTTCGTCGTAGCCGACGTATCCGGGGGGTGAGCCGACGAGCCGCGACACGGAGTGCTTCTCCATGTACTCGGACATGTCGACCTGGATCATCGCGTCCTCGTCGCCGAAGAGGAACTCGGCCAGCGTGCGGGCGAGCTCCGTCTTCCCGACGCCCGAGGGGCCGAGGAAGATGAACGAGCCGGTCGGCCGCTTCGGATCCTTGATGCCTGCCCGCGCGCGACGAATCGCCTTCGAGACGGCGACGATCGCCGGCTCTTGGCCGATCACGCGCTTGTGCAGCTCCTCCTCCATGCGGATCAGCTTCTGGGACTCCGCCTCGGTGAGCTTGAACACGGGGATCCCCGTCCACATCGAGACGATGTCCGCGATCTCGTCCTCCCCCACCTCCGGCTGCTCTTCGTCGGCTTCGTTGCGCCAGTTCTCCTCCAGCTCCTTCTTCTTCTGGGAGAGCTTGCGCTCCTTGTCCCTGAGCGACGCGGCCTTCTCGAACTCCTGCGCCTCGATCGCGCTCTCCTTGTCGGAGCGCACCTTCTCGATCTCCTCCTCCAGCTCCCGGTAGCGGGGCGGAGCGGACATCGTGCGGATGCGCAGGCGCGAGCCGGCCTCGTCGATGAGATCGATCGCCTTGTCGGGCAGGTGGCGGTCCTGGATGTAGCGGTCGGCCAGCACTGCGGCGGCGCGGAGGGCTTCGTCGGAGATCTTGCAGCGATGATGCGCCTCGTAGCGGTCGCGCAGCCCGCGAAGGATCTGCACCGAGTCATCGATCGACGGCTCCTCCACGCGCACCTGCTGGAAGCGCCGCTCGAGCGCTGCGTCGCGCTCGAGGTACTTGCGGTACTCGTCCAGCGTCGTCGCGCCGATCGTCTGCAGCTCGCCACGAGCGAGCGCCGGCTTCAGGATCGAGGCAGCGTCGATCGCGCCCTCGGCAGCCCCCGCACCCACGAGATTGTGCAGCTCGTCGATGAACAAGATGATGTCGCCGCGCTGGGTGATCTCCTTCATCACCTTCTTCAGGCGCTCCTCGAACTCACCGCGGTACTTCGATCCGGCGACGAGCGCGGCGAGGTCGAGCGTGTAGATCTGCTTGCCCTTCAGCAGCTCCGGTACCTGATTCGCCGCTATGCGGGAGGCGAGGCCTTCGACGACGGCTGTCTTGCCGACGCCGGGCTCGCCGATCAGCACCGGGTTGTTCTTCTGGCGTCGTGAGAGGATCTGCATCACGCGCTCGATCTCGGTCTGGCGCCCGACGACGGGATCGAGCTTGCCCTCGGTCGCCATCTTCGTCAGATTGCGCCCGAACTGGTCGAGCAGCTTCGAGTTCTTCGTCTTCTCGCCACCCGGTGCTGCGCCGGATCCGGTCTGTCGCCGGCCCGGCCCCGACAGCATGCGGATGATCTCGTTGCGGATCTTCTCGGCGTCGGCGTCGAAGTCGAGCAGGATGCGGGCGGCGACGCCTTCGTTCTCGCGCACGAGCCCGAGCAGGATGTGCTCGGTGCCGATGTAGTTGTGGCCAAGTGAGAGCGCTTCGCGCAGCGCGAGCTCGAGCACCTTCTTCGCGCGCGGCGTGAACGGGATCTGACCTGTCGTGACCTCGTCGCCCTGGCCGACGATCCGCGCCACCTGGGCGCGCACCTCTTCCACCGTGATGTCGAGAGACTCGAGCACGCGCGCGGCAAGGCCCTCCTCCTCGCGCAACAGTCCGAGCAGGATGTGCTCCGTGCCGATGTAGTTGTGCTTGAGGGCCCGCGCCTCATCCTGCGCGAGGACAACGACCTGCCGTGCTCGTTCGGTGAATCGCTCGAACACTGTCCCTCGACCCTCCTTTCCTCTGGTCACTCCATCCGGAGCCTGCGCCTACCGCGGGGTCCGCGTCGGGGATGTGTCTCATCGTACCGAACCGGGTCGTGGCTGCCGTCTCGGCCCGGCTCGACATTTCGATCGTTCGCCCAGCGGGCCCGGTACCCTCCCTCGCCGAGACCCGCAGGACGGCCCTCGCCGCACCGGCGTCGGGGGCGCCACCCCCCTTTCCGTTTCGGCCAGGGACGGGGAGAATGCGCAGATGCGCAAGCGCGCGCTGCGTGCCGCACGGCTTCTCGGGATCATCGCCCTGCTCGCCGTCGTGGCAGGTGCCCTGGGTGTCGTCGTGTTCCCGGATCGCATCCTCCGCAAGCTCGACTACGGTCCCGCCACGGAGCGGCTCGTGACGGGAATCCTGGTCACCGGCACCCCGGCCCACCCTGTCGTGTACGTGACGTCGAGCGACCCGCGCACGGGCGCCGCGAACCGGCACGACCGCGCGATGGACACGAACTCGGGCATCGTCAGCCGCCTGACGCTGACAGCGGACGGCTGGAAGCGGCACGACCTGGTACGTGGGCTTCCCCGCTCCCGCCAGGATCACGCCACGAACGGTCTCGCGCTCGACGCCTCCACCCACACGCTGTATGTCGTCCAGGGCTCCAACACCAATCGCGGGGCACCATCCGAGAGCTTCGGCCTCCTGCCCGAGAGCCCGTTGTCGGGCTCGGTGATCGCAATCGACCTCGCACGGATAGGTGATGTGACGTACGACCTGCCGACCCGTTCGGGACGAGGGCTGTTCGGAGGCCGAGGCGGTGCCAACGCAACGTTCGCGCCGCGCGGGGGACCCGTCCGGCTCGTCGCGACCGGCTTGCGAAACCCGTACGACATCGTCCGCACCCGCTCGGGTGCGCTGTTTGCCACGATCAACGGGGCGAACGAGGGACGCGGGGCGCGACCCGGGCCCGACTGCACGAACGCACCCCGCGAGGGCGGGAGGCGCGCGCCGGACACGCTCGTTCGGATTCGGCAAGGCGCGTACTACGGTCACCCGAACCCGTCGCGCGGGGAGTGCGGCCCAGCGACGGACGCTCCGCTCGCCACCTTCCCGGGGTCGACCGACGGGCTCGCAGAGGTCCCGGCAGGGCCGCTGGCCGGCGATCTTCTCACGGCGAGTCTCGACGGCACGCTGTACCGGCTCCGACTCGACGACACGGCCTCCCATGTCGTCGCGCGTGAGGCCGTCAAGCTCGGCGGCGTCCCGCTCGATGTGACGGTCGAAGGCAAGGACGACCCGCTGCCCGGGACGATCTGGGTGGCGCTCTACAACGACGCCCGCGGCAACCCCGGCGGACTGGCTGTGCTGGAGCCCGCACGACGGAACATCGGGCCGTGGACGACGCTCGCCGGAACCGGGTCACCACGTCAGGAGGTGAGCTATGTGGCCTACGGCGGGCGTTTGTTCCTCGCGGGCGGCGGAACCAGGCAGCAGGTCTTCGACCCCCGCACGGGAACATGGAGCGATGTCGCGCCATTGCCCGAGTCCCTCGATCACATCCAGGGCGCGGTCGTCGGCGACAAGATCTACTACGTCGGCGGCCTCCGGAGCTGGCCGAACGACGAGGTCGGCACCGTCTACGTCTACGATCCCGCCTCGAACCGCTTCTCGCGCGGGCCGACCATGCCCCGTCCGCGAGGGGCGGGCGGCGTCGCCGTCCATGACGGCAAGATCTACTACGCAGGCGGCCTGCACCGCGGCCGCGCGGTTCCCTGGCTCGACGTGCTCGACCCGGCCACGGGTCACTGGTCGCAGCTACCGGACATGCCACGGCCGCGTGATCACTTCCAGGCGGTGTTCGCGGGAGACCGCATGCTCGTGACCGGGGGGCGCAATCGCGATATCGGCACAGAGATCGCCGATACCGACGCGTACGACGTCAGCGAGCGGCGCTGGGTGACGGGTCTCGCCCCGCTCCCCACCCCGCGTGGGGGGTTCGGAGCCGTCTTCGTGCACGGGGAGATGCTCGTCATCGGGGGCGAGGTGCCGGGGCGGGTCCTGCCCACGGTCGAGGCGTATGACGTGGCCCGGGACACGTGGCGGACGCTGCCGTCGATGCCGACGGCGCGACACGGGATCCAGGCCGCTCTCTGCGGCGACCGCGTGCTCGTGGCTGCGGGCGGGATACGTATGGGCGGAGGCCCCTCCGACGCCCACGAGGCTCTCGCCGTCGGCCCGAAGCCGTGCGGCCACGAGGCGGCTACTCCCGAACCGCACCAGGCGCGCTCCCTTGCAGGCAGTTACGTGCTCGGAAGCGTCGCAGACGGGGCACCGCTCCGCCCGACGTCGCTCCAGGTCGGCCCCGACGGACGGCTCTACGTCGCGCAGCAGAACGGGACGATTCGCGCCTACACCGTCCGGCGCCGGGCCGCAGGGGCGTTCGAGGTGACAGCGTCGGAGAGCATCGATCTCGTGCGCGCGATCCCGAACCACGACGACGACGGCAGCTCCGCGACCGACCTCGGCTCGCTCGTGCAACTCGTCCGAGACAGGGCTGGACTGTGAGCATCGACGCGGCTCCCGAGCTGCGCCTTCGCAACTCGCGTCGATGGTGGATCAGCGCAACGATCGCTCTCGGCGGCCTCGTCGTGATCGGAGCCGCTCTGCTCCTGACCCAGGGCATCGCTGTGCGGCGCGTGCTCGGCGTCGAGCCTGTCGCGGTGCCGTGCAGGCAGGACTCGGCCGTGCTTCGCTTACCGCTGGGAGGAAGCACTGCAGCGCGATGGGAGGCGGCGGGACAGCTCCCGCAAGCCCGTGACGAGGTCCGCGCGGTCACCGTCGGCGATCGCATCGTGGTCGGCTCGGGACTCTCTCCCGCGCGCGGCGTGCCGGGCGGCTTCGCCTCGCTCAGCGAGCTCTTCGCGTTCGATCCCGTGCGTCGCAGCTTCCAGGCGATCGCCCCGTTGCCGCTCGCGCTGGATCACGTCGCGTTCGCCGCGCGGGGCAACATGCTCTACGCCTTCGGCGGCTGGTCCAACGGCGTCCCGAGCCGGCGCGCGTTTCGAATGCAGGACGGCCGCTGGCATGAGCTGCCGCCCATGCCGATCGCGCGAGCGGCCACGGCGGCGGCCGTCGTCGGCGACAAGGTCTTCGTGATCGGAGGCACGACCGCACGTCACGACCACGGCTCGCTTCCGGGCAGCGGCACCGTGGAGGTCTTCGATACGACGAGCGGCAGCTGGACGACCGCACCCGACATGCCGACGCCGCGGCACCACCACGCAGCCGTCGCGGTCGGCAAGGTCATCGTCGTCGCGGGCGGGCGCGACGGACCGCTGTTCTCGATCGCTGCGGTCGAACGGCTCGACACGACGACCGGCCGCTGGAGCGAAGCGCATCCGCTCCCGCTCGCGGTCGGCGCGCTGAGCGCCGCCGCGGTCGACGGGCAGGTCGTGGTCAGCGGCGGCGGCGACGACGCCGGCGGCTGGGTCACGCCGGCGACCTGGGCATTGCGGGCGGACGGCAGCTGGCGGCGCCTCCCCGATCTCGCCGTCGCGCGGCACGGTCACGGCATGGCAGCGCTCAACGGCAGCGTGTACGTGTTCGGCGGCTCGCCGTGCGCCGGCTACGGACGAACGAGCGCGGTCGAGCGCCTGCGTGTCGCCGGCGTGACCGGCTGACGACCCGCCCCCGCTACCGCAGCGCGGGAAACAGCACGACGTCGCGAATCGTCTCGCGGCCTGTGAGCAGCATCGCAAGGCGGTCGATGCCGAGGCCGAGGCCGCCTGTCGGAGGCATGCCGTAGGAGAGCGCCTCGACGTACTCGGGATCGCCGCGCTCACCGTCCACCTGCCCCGACTGCATTTCGAAGCGGGCCTGCTGCGTCGCCGCATCGTTGATCTCGGAGAACGCGTTCCCGAGCTCCATGCCGCCGGCGAAGTACTCGAACCGCTCTGTCATGGCCGCATCGTCGTCGGTCGCTCGGGCGAAGGGAGACAGCTCGATCGGGTAGTCGTGCACGATCGTCGGCTGAATCAGCTCCGGCTCCACGACGTGGCTGAAGGCATGGTCGACGAGCTGTGTCCACCCACGGTCCGCGCTCGTATCGATGCCCAGCGCCGCGAGCCTCGCCTCCAAGTCGGCCTCCTCGCGAGTCCAGAGCCCCTTGGCCTCGAGCGTCTCGGCGAAGCGCACTCGGCGCCACGGCGCCTTCAGCTCGATCTCGTGCCCACGAAAGTGCACGACGGTGCTCCCGACCACGCCCAGAGCGACGGTCTCGACGAGCCTCTCGATTCGTTCCATCGTGTCGTGGTAGTCGGCGTAGGCCTCGTACCACTCGAGCATCGTGAACTCCGGGTTGTGCTTGAACGAGACGCCCTCGTTGCGGAAGTCCTTGCCGAGCTCGTACACGCGCTCGAGACCGCCGACGATCAGGCGCTTGAGGTAGAGCTCGGTGGCGATGCGGAGATAGAGGTCGCGGTCGAGCTCGTTGTGGTGCGTGACGAACGGCCGCGCGAACGCTCCTCCGTAGCGGGGTTGCAGTACCGGCGTCTCGACCTCGACGAAGCCCTCCGCGTCGAGGTACGCGCGCACGGCGGTAATGAGGCGCGCGCGCAGCATGAAGTCCTTGCGAGTCTCCTCGTTGACGAGCAGGTCGAGGTAGCGCTTGCGGTAGCGCAGCTCGACGTCGGTGAGACCGTGGAACGTATCCGGGAGCGACTGGGTGTTGCGGGCCAGGACCTCGACCGTGACCGCATGCAGCGACGGCTCGCCGCGGCGTGAGCGCCCGGGAGCCCCGGTGACGCCGACGATGTCGCCGAGCAGCACGTCGAGCTCGCCGGTCTTCGTCGTCTCGCAGATGACCTGGATTCGCCCCGAGCGGTCGACGACGTCGAGGAAGACGAGCTTGCCCATGTCGCGGCGGGCCATCGCCCGGCCGGCGATGCGACGGCTCACGTCGCCGCTCTGCCCTGCCTCGAGCGGCTCGCACTCGGCGAGGACCGAGGCGATCTCGACCCGGTCGGGAAAGCGCTTCGGTGCGACGTTATCCGGACCCGACATCAAAGACCTAGTTGGAGACCTGGCTGGCGTGCTCCGGTGCGTCGCTCACGGTTGCGCGGCCGGAGGGGATAGTACGAACGTACAGACCCGGAGAGCCGCGTGCCGTGAGCGGCGCAAGGCGACGGCGGAGGCCGGCTCCGCCGGCCGCAGCCGGCGCCGTCCGGTGCGCGCCAGGCGTGTCAGGCCGCTTTGATTTCCATTATCTTGAACTTGATCTTGCCGCCCTTGGGCGTCGTCACCTCGACGGTCTCCCCTTTCTTGAGACCGAGGATGGCGCGGCCCACCGGAGACTCGTTCGAGAGCTTGTGCTCGGCAGGGTTGGCCTCGGCCGAGCCGACGATGTGGTACTCGACCGTCTCCTTGGCGTCGACATCGCGCAGGCGTACGACTGAGCCCACCGAGACGACGCTCGTGTCCACATCGCCCGTGTCGATGACGCGCGCGTTGAGCAGACGCTCCTCGAGCTGCGCAATCTTGTGCTCGAGCATGGCTTGCTCGTTCTTGGCGTCGTCGTATTCCGCGTTCTCGGCGATGTCGCCGAATTCCCGCGCCACTCGGATGCGGTCGGCGACATCGCGCCGCCGCTCGGTGCGGAGCGTGTCCAGCTCCCGCGTCAGGTTTTCGTAGCCCTCAGGTGTGAGGAGCACGTCCTTCAAGTCATGGCCTCCAAGCGGTACACCGAAGACGAAACGCGGCGAGAGGCCGCCGCGACGGTCGCTAAGGGTAGCTGTCGTGACGGCCGTTCCGCAACACCCTGCAACTACCATGGGCGCGTGCAGATCGACCTCCGCGAGAGCTGGGCGATCGGCGGCGTCGAGATCCCGACGCGCGTCGTCCTCGCGCCGATGGCGGGCGTCAGCGTGCAGGCGTTCCGGCGCCAGGGACGGCGCTTCGGAGCCGGCCTCGTCTGCTCCGAGATGGTCTCGTGCGCCGGGATCGAGCACGGGAACGAGAAGACGCTCGGCTATCTCCGTGTCGCCGCGGACGAGCACCCCCTCGCGATCCAGATCTTCGGGTCCGATCCGGTCGCGATGGGCGGGGCCGCGCGCATGGTCGAGGCGGCGGGCGCGGACATCGTGGACATCAACTTCGGCTGTCCGGTGCGGAAGGTGACGAAGACGGGCGCCGGCGCCACGCTACTCGATGACCCCGACCTCGCCTGCCGTATCGTTTCGGCCGTCGCGAGCGCGGTCGACATCCCTGTCTCCGTCAAGATGCGCCGAGGCGTACGGGACGGCTCGCGCGACTGCCTCTCGGCCGGCCCGCGCCTCGTCGCCGCAGGCGCCGCGACGCTCACGCTCCATCCGCGCTCGGCGCAACAGATGTACACCGGCAGCGCGGATCACTCGCTCACGGCCGAGCTCGTCGATCTCGTGGACGTGCCGGTGATCGCGTCCGGCGACATCGTCTCGCGGGCCAAGGCGCAGGCGGTGCTCGCGACCACCGGCGCCGCGGCGGTGATGGTGGGACGCGGTGCACAGGGAAACCCGTGGGCTCTGCGAGAGATCGTCGACGGCGACGGCGCCGACCCCACGCGCGAAGAGGTGGTCGCCGAGCTCGTCCTGTTCGTCCGCGAGACGGTGCGCGAGCTCGGTGAGCGGCGCGCTGCCGGGTTCCTGAAGAAGTTCTACGGCTGGTATCTGAGCCGAGGCCGCTTCCCGCGGGCGTTCAAGCAGGAGCTCGTCGTGCTCGATGCGACCGACGAGGTGGAACGCCGCCTGATCGCGGCTGCGCCGGGTGCAGCGCTGTTGATCGAGGAGCTCGAGGCCGAGGTGCCGGCGGGCGACGAGGTCACGCTCGCGCTGTCGATCTCTGTATACGGAGGCGGGTAGCAACGCTGGTTCCGCGGGGCGTCATCACCATTTAGGGGGATGGTCCAGGGATCCCTGCGCCGATGTGTTGAGAGTGGCGAGCGATCCGCGTTCCGTGGCGCAACGGGTGTGGCGCCCGGGTCTTCGCCTGCGGCCGCTTGCAGGCGTCGCCGACCCTAACCGGGGCACGCGCGTCGCCGTCGGCTTCCCGCTCCTCTCGGCGGCGCTCACGGCCGCGTGGGTGGCTCACGAAGGCTGGTCGGTCGATGCCTCGGCCTACGTCGTGGCGGCGCTCTTCGTCATTTCTGCCGTTGCGGAGCGGGTCGTCGTCCAGCTCGGGCCGCGCAGCTGGTATACGGCCTCGACTCCGGCCGTCGTCGTCGCGGCGCTCCTCGGTGGCCCGTTGGTCGGTGTCGCAGCCGGTATCGCCACGCAGCTCGCACGGGGCGAGGCCGTGTGGCGTCGACGCTTCGCCGAGGGCGGGCTCGCTTCGATTCAGGGCCTCGCGGCCGGGGCGATCGGGCTCCACGCATGGACGGACGGCACGGAGGCAACGGTCATCGCCGCCGGCGCGATGGCAGTCGCCGTCGCCGTCAACAGCGTGGGCCGGTTACTCGTGATGGCCGAGCGCCGCCGGACGCCGTTGCGCCAGCTCTGGCTCAGGGGCGTCGTCGTCGACGGCCTCGAAGCGGTGTTGATGGTGCCGCTGATCGGTGCCCTGCTGATCACGTCGCAGACCAGCTCCGTGCTCGTCGTCACGACGATGGGTGCCATGCTCGCTGCGCTCACGATCGCTCAACACACGCGCAGGACGACTGCCGCCGCACTCGTCACCGAGCAGGAGAACGCACGCCGCGACCAGCTCACCGGTGCGCCGAACCGCCGAGCCTTCGAGGAGGCAATGGTCGCAGAGCATGCACGCATCGTCCGAGGCGGCGTCCCCGCCGCCCTCTACGTCGTGGACATCGACAGGTTCAAGTCCATCAACGACCGCCACGGCCATCGCGTCGGCGACGAGGTCCTGATCGAAGTCGTGCGACGGCTCACGGACGGGTTACGGCCCTCCGACACGGTCGCGCGCTGGGGCGGAGAAGAGATCACGGTGCTCGCGCCGGGCGTGCGCGGCCGGCGTCAGATCGAGCAGGTCGGCGAGCGTATCCGCACGCTCGTCGGCGATCTCCCCGTGACGACGGCGACGGAGACCACCGCAGTCACGGTCTCGGTCGGGGGCACGCTGCTCGACGGATCGATCGCCCCGAGTGCGGCGCTCCACCGCGCCGACGAGGCGCTCTACGAGGCGAAGCGGACGCGGGACAGCACCTCCGTCTCGCTCCCGTCCAAGGTCACGCTCCGGTTGGATGCTGCCTCATAGCGCAAGTGCCGGATCCACGAGCCGTGGATCCGGCACGCGCAAACATCCGAGTAGGCGGCCGCAACCGCGCCGCTGGCTCCGTTTCAGTCGCTGCCGGTCACGTCAGGATCGGTGTGATCCGGTCAGTGCCGTGACGAGCCCGAGCCCGACGAAGACGCTGCCCGACACGTATCTCTGCCCCAACGCCCAGCGGCGGCTCCGTCGCAGCGTCTCCCCGGCGGTCCCGGCGGCAAGCGCCCAGATCGAGTCTGTGACGAGACCGAGCGCCATGAAGGTGAGGCCGAGCGCCAGGATCTGCAGCCAAGCCCGACCCTGTGACGGGTCGACGAACTGCGGCAGGAAGGCGAGGAAGAAGAGCGCCGTCTTCGGGTTGAGCACGTTGACGACGACCCCCTCGGCGAAGTCGCGGCGGCGGCGGCGGGGAGGCCGTTGCACATCCGACGCCCCGGCCTCGCCGCGGCCGAGCAGCGTGCGAATGCCGATGACGATCAGGTAGAGGGCGCCGAGCAGCTTGACGACTGTGAAGGCGCTCGCCGACGAGACAAGAATCGCGGAGAGCCCGGCCGTGGCGGCGGCCAGGTGGACGAGCGTCCCGACGTGGATACCGAGCACGGACGCGAGCCCGGCGCCGCGGCCCTGGTGGATGCTGCGGGTGACGATGTAGACCACGGCGGGACCCGGCACCGCCAGGATGGCGAGCGCCGCGAGCGCGAACACGGCCAGTGTGCCCGGGTCGACGATCACGTGTTGAGCTCCCACACGAGACGCAGCCCGTCGAGCGTGAGGAACGGATCGACCGCTTCGATCGTGCTCGAGTGCGGCGCCACCAGCTCCGCGAGACCGCCTGTCGCGATCACGCGTGCGTCGACTCCGAGCTCGCCGCGGATTGCCTTCACGATTCCGTCGACCTGGCCCGCAAAGCCGTACACGAGCCCCGACTGCAGCCCTCCTACCGTCGTCTTCCCGATCACGCTCGGCGGCTCCACGTAGTCCACCTTCACGAGCCGCGCGGCGCGGGCGAACAGCGCCTCCATCGACGTCTCGATGCCGGGCGCGAGCACCCCGCCGACGTACTCGCCGGCAGGCGAGACGATGTCGAAGTTGGTCGACGTGCCGAAGTCGACGACGATCACAGGCGCGCCGTAGCGCTCCTTCGCGGCAACCGAGTTCACGATCCGGTCGGGTCCGACCTCGCGCGGGTCGTCGTAGCGGATCGGGATACCCGTCTTCACACCGGGGCCGACGACCAGGATCGATGCGGCCGCCCAGCGGTCCGCCACCCGCTCCCATTCGCGGATCAGGGCAGGCACGGTCGAGGAGAGGCAGATGCCGGTGACTGCATCGAGATCGAGCAGGCCGCCGAGCAGAACTCCGAGCTCATCGCCGGTGCGTGTCCGCTCGGTCGCCGTCCGCCAGTGCCCGGTCAGCGTTTCTCCGCCATAGAGGCCGAGCACCGTCTGGGTGTTGCCGACATCGACAGCGAGGAGCATGGGGCAGATTGTAGGGCGACGCGCGATCGGTCCCGGGGCGCGGGCAGACGCCGGACGCCGGTTCCCGCTATCCGACCGGCGAGTGCCGGGGGGTCAGGCGTCGTCGTCGGAGGGCAGCGTCTCGCCGAGCCGCTCGGCGAGCGCCTCCGCCGTCAGCTTGGGCTCGTCGCCCTCGCCGTGCAGCTCCTCGACAGTGACGTCGCCGGACGTGTAGACCTCCGCGCGCGGAATCATCCGCGTTGGCCGATTCTTGTCCCACACCCAGACGTCCTCCATCTGAATGTGGAAGAACGGGTAGTTCGCCTGCGGGACGACCTTGAGATCGAGCGTATTGCACAGATAGGTCGCATCCTGCGTGAGAATGCAATAGCGGAAGAGGCCGAAAACGGCTGTGTATTCGCGCTTCAGCTCGAGCTCGAGCTTGGCCTCGAATTCGTCGAGCTCGTCGAGATGGCTCATGCGCTCATTCTAGTTGGTGAAGCAGCTGCGCCACCGTGCCGTGACCCGGCACGATCAGCTGTGGATCGAGATCTGCGAGCGGCTCCAGCGCGAAGCGGCGCTCGTGCAGCCTGGGATGCGGCACCGTCAGGCCCGGCTCCTCGACCACGAGCCCGTCGACGAGCAGCAGGTCGAGGTCGATCGTCCGCGGGCCAAAGCGCGGGCCATCGCGGGTGCGGCCGAGTGCGCGTTCGACGTCGAGGAGGGACGAAAGCAGCTCGCCCGGAGCGAGAGTCGTCTCGAGCTCGGCCGCCGCATTGAGAAATCGCGGCTGGTCGAGGTAGCCCACAGGTTCCGTCTCGCGAAATTCGGACACTGCCGTCACGTGCACGCCGTCGAGCGCTTCCAGCAGCGCGATCGCGGCGCCGAGCGTCGCCTCTCGATCGCCCAGGTTGGCGCCAAGGCCGACGAATGCCCGCTTCACAACCGGATCTTAATCGGGTCTTTGCCATCCATGATCTCGGCGAGCACGTACAACTCGTGCATGCGTGCCTCCCTCGCCGCCGCCGCCGTCGTCGCGGTCGTCCTGCTCCCATTCTCGGCGGGGTCCGCAGATGCGAGGGGTGCGGCGACGCTCGTCGAGCTCGAGCCGGCCGCCGCCTGTACCGGGGCCGTCGTCCTCGCTCAGGCGGGCGCGACGCCCGTCGCCCGAAGCCTCGGCTTGTACCGTCTCTCGTCCGTCGCGGCGGCGCGTGTGCTCCCGGTGCTTCGTGCGCGTGGCGCCGTTCGCCTCTCGACGCCCGACCGCGCCGCCGGACGGCTCGGCCGGGTCGACTTCGCCGACCCGCTCGTACCGACCGAGTGGTGGCGGCAGGCGGTGAAGGTGGACGCGCTCACTCCGCCGCCGGCCGGAAAGCCCGTCGCCATCGTCGACTCGGGGATCGACGTCTCTCATCCCGAGTTTCTCGGCCGTCCCAGCACGGAGACGCTCAACACTCAGGAGCCTGTGGGCGTCGGGGGCGAGCACGGCACGGCGGTCGCGTCCCTCATCTCCGCGCCCGTCAACGGGATCGGTCTCGTCGGCATCTATCCGGATGCCCTGCTGCGGTCTTGGGATGCCGCACAGGGTGCGGGGACGGAGCTCGACACGAGCTCGATCGTGCAGGGGATTCTCGCTGCGGCCGCCGCCGGGCCCGGCGTGATCAATCTCAGCCTCGGCTCCAACAACAAGGAGGTCCCCGTCGAGCAGGCGATCGACAAGGCGGTCAGTGAGGGATCGCTCGTCGTCGCCGCATCGGGCAACGACGGAGACATCGGAAATACCCTCAGTTACCCGGCATCGCTCCCGCACGTGCTGACGGTCGGCGCGAGCGGCAGGGACGGCCGCGTGGCACCGTTCTCGAGCCGCTCGCGCTTCGTCGATCTCGTGGCGCCGGGCGCGGACATGCCGATCGCGACCGCGCTCGGGAAAGGCTTCACATCCGGCGACGGTACGAGCTTCGCCGCTCCGCTCGTATCGGGCGCCGCGGCCTGGGTCTGGACTGTGCGACCCGACCTCGACGCTTCGCAGCTGTTCGAGGTCATGCGCCGGTCCGCGCAGGACATCGACCCGGCCGGCCGAGACGACGCCACCGGCTTCGGGCTCCTCGACGTGCCCGCCGCCCTCGCCTACCCCGCTCCCGTGCGCGACCCGCTCGAGCCCAACGACGACGTCGAATACGTCAAGCCGGACGGGCTCTACGACACCGCGATCGCCCCCCTCACGGCGAAAACGCATCGCCGCGCGACCGTACGGGCCCGTTTGACGGCGGCCGACGACCCACGCGACGTCTATCGCGTGTGGCTGCCGAAACAGGGAACGATCACCGCCACCGCGACCGCCGACACCGACGTCGACCTCAGCCTCTGGAAGCCCGGCACCACCAGCGTCACCGAACCCATCGCCTCCGGTGACCGGCTCGCCCGGGCGGCGATCGGCAGGCCGGAGCGAGAAGCTCGTCTATCGCAACACCGTCGCGGGCGGTTTCGCCTACCTGGCTGTGACGTTCCCGAAAGGCGTCCGCGACGCCGTCTACACGCTGCGTCTCTCGTCGTAGGACGGATACGGTCGAACACGCGATGATCTCCGGTGCTTCGGGCTACGAGCGCCGGCGCTCCACGCGGACAGCCGCGAACTCGACCGGCGGCTCGAGGACGACGTCGGGCTTCCGCACGCGGACGCGAACAGCATCGACCGGGAAGTCGGCGAGCAGGGCATCGGCGAGCGCCGCGGCAAGCGCCTCGAGCAGGTTGTAGGGGCGCGCGTCCGATACGTCGCGGACACGCGCGACGACGCGACGGTAGTCGACGGCGTCCTCGATGCCGTCGCTGCGGGCCGCCGCCTCGTCCGCCAGGTCGAGCTCCACGTCGACGAGAAACCGCTGACCGTCGCGGCGCTCGTGTTCCAGCACCCCGTGGTGCCCATGCAGCAGGATCCCGGCCAGCTCGATGGTCACGCGACCGTCCCCCGCTCCACCGCTGCCGCCGCCGCGAGCGCCTCCACATGCGGGCGCACGTCATGGACGCGGAACAGCGCCGCCCCGCGATCGAACGCGGCCACTGCCGCGCCGACGGAAGCAGCGGCAGTGCCCGTACGCGCGGATGGGTCGCCGAGCACCTTGCCGAGCGTGCTCTTGCGCGAGAGGCCGACGAGCACAGGCCGCCCGAGCGCCGCGATCCGGTCCAGGTGCTGCACGAGCTCGAGGCTCTGGTCTGGCGTCTTGCCGAAGCCGATCCCCGGGTCGAGACAGATGAGCCGTTCGGGAATGCCGGCTGCAACGGCGAAGGCGAGCCGCTCCTCGAGAAACGACGTCACGTCGTCGACGACGTCGTCGTAGCGCGGGTCGAGCTGCATCGTCCGAGGCTCTCCCTGCATGTGCATGAGACAGATGCACGCGGCGCCGGCGGAGACGACCTCTGCCAGCTCCGGGTCAGAGCGCAACGCGGTGACGTCGTTCACCATCACGGCTCCGAGCCCGATCGCCCGGCGCGCAACCTCGGCCTTCGACGTGTCGATCGAGACCGGCAGGCCGTGCAGCTCTTCGAGGACCGGCAGCACGCGGCGCAGCTCCTCGTCGACAGGGACACCTTCCGCGCCCGGCCGGGTCGATTCGCCGCCGACGTCGACAAGGGCGGCGCCTTCCTGCAGCATGCGCCGCGCCGCGGCGACGGCGTCCGCTGGACGTAGGTGCTCGCCGCCGTCGGAGAAGCTGTCCGGCGTGACGTTGACGATTCCCATCACGGCGGGCCGGGGCCAGCGCTCCTCGATCGCCTCACCGCCCATACGGCGATGAGCGTAGCGATCGAGCGGCGAGGCCGGGATCAAGCCGCAGCCGGAGTGCCGAGGCCCGCGCAGCCTCGCAGGAATCGTGCGCCGGGACCGGCTAGCTCGCGGCGGGGTCCGGCGGCGGCTGCATCGCCGCGCCGGGAATCGTGCGCGGCGACGGCCGCAGGGAAGGCTTCTTCTCCGACTCCGCCTTGGGCTCCTCCTCGACCGGCTTCGACTCCTCCGGCGGGAAGACTGACTCTTCCGGCTCGCCCGCCAGCAGACGCTCGAACTGATCCTTGTCGACCGTCTCCCGCTCGATCAGCAGGATCGAGAGCTTGTGCAGCTCTTCCATGTGCTCTCGCAGCACACGGGTGGCGGCGTCGTGGGCCTCCTCGATGACACGGCGGATCTCGTCGTCGATCTCACGGGCGATCTCGTCGGAGTAGTCCGGCTCCGACCCCATCTCGCGGCCGAGGAACGGCATGTCGTGGTTGCGGCCGAGCACGCGCGGCCCGAGCTTCTCGCTCATGCCGAAGCGCATGATCATCTGCTTTGCGGTCGCCGTCACCTTCTCGAGGTCGTTTGCGGCGCCGGTTGTGACCTCGTGGAACACGAGCTCTTCGGCGGCGCGGCCGCCGAGGGTCATCGCCATCTGGTCCATCAGCGTGCCCTTGGTGGTCAGGTAGCGATCCTCGCTCGGGAGCGAGATCGTGTACCCGAGCGCCTGGCCGCGGCTGACGATCGAGATCTTGTGCACGTCGTCGGTGCCCTCGAGGTAGTAGCCGACGAGCGCGTGCCCCATCTCGTGGTAGGCGGTGATCTTCCGCTCCTTCTCCGAGAAGAGGCGCGATTTCTTCTCGGGGCCGGCGATCACGCGCATGATCCCTTCCTCGAGCTCGTTCTGGCCGATCGTCTTCTCGCCGCGACGGGCTGCAAGCAGCGCTGCCTCGTTGATCACGTTGGCGAGATCGGCGCCGGTGAAGCCGGGGGTGGAGGCCGCCAGGACGTCGAGCTCGATCTCTTTCCCGAGCGGCTTGCCCTTCGAGTGCACCTCGAGGATCTCGCGCCTGCCCTTGCGGTCGGGCCGGTCGACGACGATCTGCCGGTCGAAGCGGCCCGGGCGCAGCAGCGCCGGATCGAGGATGTCCGGACGGTTCGTGGCGGCGATCAGGATCACGTTGTCCTTCACCTCGAAGCCGTCCATCTCGACGAGCAGCTGGTTCAGGGTCTGCTCGCGCTCGTCGTGACCGCCGCCCATGCCGGCGCCGCGATGGCGGCCGACGGCGTCGATCTCGTCGATGAAGATGATGCAGGGGCTCGCCTGCTTGGCCTGCTCGAACAGGTCACGCACGCGCGAGGCGCCGACGCCGACGAACATCTCGACGAAATCGGAGCCGGAGATCGAGAAGAACGGCACCCCGGCCTCGCCCGCCGTGGCGCGCGCGAGCAGTGTCTTGCCGGTGCCGGGAGGCCCGTACAGCAGGACCCCCTTCGGGATCCGCGCGCCGAGCGCCTGGAACTTCTTCGGGTTCTCGAGGAACTCCTTGATCTCCTGCAGCTCCTCGACCGCCTCGTCGGCGCCGGCGACGTCCTTGTACAAGACTTTCGGCGTGTCGGGCGACATCCGCTTGGCACGGCTCTTGCCGAAGCTCATCACCTTCGAGCCACCGCCCTGCACCTGGTTCATGAGGAAGATCCAGAAGCCGATCAGCAGCAGGAAGGGCAGCAGCCCCGACACGAGCGCCCACCACGTCGAGGTGCCCGTGCCTTTCGAGTCGAACCCGACGTGGTTCTTCTCGAGCACCTGCTGGACGTGGAACTGCGACTGGGCGGTCGGGTAGTTGACCTTGACCTTCTGGTTGAGGCTCTTGATCGTGGCCGTGATCGACTGCCGGTTCGGGTTGAAGCTGACCTTCTCGACGTTTCCGGCCTCGGCGTAGGTGATCAGGTCGGACAGCGTCACCTTGCGCGCGCTGTCGCGACGCGGGATCAGAGTCTGGCTCGCGAGATACACGAGCAGCACGATCACCACGAGCGGGAACAGGGCGCTGCGGAAAAACCGATTCACGGGTATTCGAGAGCGTAGCAGCGTCGTCTGAGCGGCCGGAGTGAGTTTTTAGCCGTCCACAACAAACGCGGGGTATCTGCCTGCTTGTACGGGAGACACCCGCCTTGCAAGACGCTCCGCGCGCTACGGCACGAGATCGGGGTGCAGCACGCCGATGTACGGCAGGTTGCGGTACCGCTCCGCGAAATCGAGCCCGTAGCCGATCACGAATCGGTTCGGGATCTCGAAGCCGACGTACCGCACCGGCACCTCGATCTCGCGCCGCTCGGGCTTCGTCAGCAGGGCGCAGATCTCGAGCGAGGCCGGTTTGCGGGCGCGGAGGTTGCGCATCAGGTAGGAGAGCGTGAGACCCGAGTCGATGATGTCCTCGACGACGAGCACGTCCCGGCCCGCGATGTTGATGTCGAGGTCCTTGAGGATGCGCACGACCCCCGACGTGTCCGTCGCGGCGCCGTAGCTCGAGATCGCCATGAAGTCGATCTCGCAGGGCACGGTCAGCTGCCGCATCAGGTCGGCCATGAAGAAGACGGCGCCCTTGAGCACCCCGACGAGCAGGAGGTCGCGCCCGTCGTAGTCGGCAGAGATCTCGGCGCCGAGGGCGGCCACCCGTGCGCGCACGTCGCCCTCGTCGATGAGGATCTCACCGACGCCTCGCTCGACGAGCTCGCTCATGCGTCCCTCCGTGCCAGCACGGCACCCTCGAATCCCGGCGCCTCCGCGATTCCGGGCACGGCGACGACCGCGCCGTCGAGTACGACGACTGGCCACGCGTCACGCTGCGCCCTCGGCACCTTCGCGTCCACGAGCAGATCCTGCACTTTCTTGCGACGCCCTGCGAGCCGGTCCCCCGGTTGCCGTGCGCGCACCTCCAGGCCGTCGAGCTCCGACGAGAGCGTCCAGGGGCCCCACTCGACCGTGCCCTCCAACCGCAGCACGCCGTACTCGCGCACGGCGCGCACGCCTCCACCGAGGTCGGCCGACCTCGTGCCCGTCCTGGAGCTCAGGAGGTCGACGAGCGAGGCCTCGAGGGCCCGGGGCAGTTTCGGCCGCTCGTTCCCGAGTGCGAGCAGGTTCGCGTCTGCGCCGGGGTGCAGCCGGCGCAGCAACGGCAGGATCTCGCCGCGGATGAGCCCGCGCGCCGTGTCGGGATTCGTCGTGTCCTGGCGGACCGTGAGCCCGTGCTCGGCGCAGTAGGCCGACGTCTCCTCGCGGGTCACCTGCAGCAGCGGTCGCACAACGCCGTCGTCGCGGCGCATTCTGATGCCGCGCGTGCTCCCGCTCGAGATCAGCCGGTAGAGCACGGTCTCGACCTGATCCGAGGCCGTGTGACCGGTGGCGCGGAGCCCACGCGACGCCGAAACGCGGTAGCGGAGCTCCCGCAGTGCCGCCTCCGTCGAGGCCGGCGGCACGCGGACGATCTCCGCGCCCATCTCCTCGAGGCAATGTCGCGCGTCGGCGTCTGCGTCGGCCCCGCGGACGCCGTGATGGACGTGGAGCGCCCCCACGTCGAAACCCAGCGTGCGCAGCACGTGCCACAAACAGGTCGAGTCGGCACCGCCGGACACCATGCAGGTGACCGCCCCTCCGGGCGGGATCAACCCGTGCGCGGCCACGAAGGACCCCACGCGCGCAGTCAGCGACGTCCCCATCTCCCACTCATTGTGAACGACGGACCGGGGGAACGATTCACTTCCGCCCGGACGTGAGCCTGCGCGGGCTACGGTCGCAGGCTGCTCGCATCGGCAACCTGCTCGGGTGGGGGCAACTCGAGCTCGAGCGGCTTGCCGTAGTCGTACACCTCGATCTGGACCGATGCCTCGACCTTCTCCGTCGAGCCCGGCGCTGCCGCGCTGGCGTCCAGCACGAGCTTGCGCACCCGCTGCTCGGAGTCGATCCAGACGTCGACAGGGATGTTCGCGAGCCCGCTCTTGCCGATCAGCCCGTCGAAGCCGGCGAGGCTCTGGCGCTGCGCAGCGGGGACGAGCGTGACGAGCTTCTTCACGTCGATCGTGGCACGGTAGTGGCTCGTCTCGACGCCGCGCACGGTGTCGGTCCCCACCGCCTCGATCGTTCCCGAGATCGCCCTCAGCAATCCGAGCACGTCCTTCGGGTCGGTGCCGGCGAACGAGCCGAACTGGCCCAGCTGCCCGTCTCCCGACGACAACTCCTTCGCATCGCCCCGAATCCATGTCTTCCCGGCGGGGAGCTTGTCCGTGAACAGCGGGAAGCGGATGTAGACGTTCGCGCCGTCCACGATCGCGTCGAGCTTCCACGCATCCTTTCCCTGCGGGAGATCGCTCTTGACCGTACCCCCGAAGCTCGCGCCGAGGCTCTTGAAGAGATCCGCGAACGCGGAGAGATCGACGGCGAGCTGGGCGCGCTTCGCCGTCGTGTCGAACCCGCCCTCCGCGGTGAACGAGAACGGCTCCTTTGCACCCGGGATGGACGTTTGCAGCCGGAGCGCGAACCGGGCCGAGCCCGGAGCGGCGCTCGCACGCTGTACCTGCTTGAAGCTCGCCAGCTCGTGCACGGTGGCGGTCGTGCCGCCGCAGCCGGAAGCGATCAGGGACAGCGTCCCGATCAGCGCCGCGAGCAGGATGAAGGGTCGCCGCAGGATCATGCTCGAACTCCATCGGCGGCAGATGCCATCCTGGCTATCCACCGAACGGGGTATCGGCGAAACGCGGCGCCTCGGCCCAGCCACGGAGCGTGGCCGCTGCAGTCGCGACAGCCTCTCGACCAAGCGTTGCCGGAACGGCATGCGCAACCGGCTCCACGCGCGACGCCGGAAAACCTCCGTCCGAGGCATCGATGATGTAGCGCACCGGCAGGGCATGGGCGACCGCGAGCACCGTCTCCTCGGGCCGGAGGAGGAGCGACTCCAGCCCCGCCGAGAACCGCTTCGCAGCGCTCGCCCGGCTCTCCCCGCCGCCGGGGCAGGGCACGTCGGGACCGCTCTCCCACGCCCAGGCCCGGTACGCAGCCAACGGACCGCCCTCGAAGCTGCCGAATGCGATCTCGTTCAACTCGGGCACGACGAGGATGGGCACGCCGCGGCCGCCGAGGGCGAGGTCGAGCGTCTCCCGGGTGCGCACCAGCTCGGTGCAGGCGCCGAGGCCGATCGCCACGTCTGCGAGGGCAGATCCCAAAGCGAGCGCCTGCTCCATCCCGAGCGGCGACAGGCCTTCGCCCGGAGGCACCCCGTTGACCGCATCCGAGATGTTCGAGGCCGCCTGCCCGTGGCGGGCGAGGATCAGCCTCTGCACGAGCGCGGCGCGAGCGGGATCACAGGAGCAAGGAGCGGTAGTCGAGCACGTGGCGCATTCCCACCGACTCGTAGAGCCGAATCGCCGCCGCATTCTCCGCGCGGACGAAGAGGCACACCGTCGGAGTGCCCCGGAGCAGCAACCGGATCAGATCGCGCAGCGCCCTGCCCGCGTAGCCGCGCCTCCGGGCCGGCGGATCGGTCCAGACCTGCTGCAGCTGCACCGCGTGCGGCGTCCAGGCGGACGCCTCCGCCTTGAAGCGGATGACGCCGTCCTCCGCCCACAGCCACGAGCGGCCCTCCTCGACCTGGACGCGGGTGCGCCACCGGAAGCCCGTCGGATCCCGTCGCAGCGGGTCGACGCCGAGCTCCTCGTGGTGGGCGGCCGCACACGACGGCACGAGCAGGTCGAGGTCCGCGACGACGGCGGGTCGGAGCCCTGTATCGCCGGGCGACGGCGGCTCCGTGATCGCGTAGACAGGCTGACCCGGACGGTCCTCGCGCGGTCGCGGCAGCTTTCGGCGCGCGGCGCCCCAGAGGTCGCTCACGGCTCCGGCCTCACCGATCAGCATGCGGGCGCCCGACCGCGCCACGAGCTCGGAGAACGCGCCACAGCCGCTGCCCGAGGGAACGATGTTCGTGCCGAGGTGACAGATCGCCTCGAGCTCGCCGTCGCCTCCGGCACGGCCCGCGAAACGGCCGAGGCCGCGACGGGCGACATCCTCGAGAAAGACCCGCTCGACCGGATCGAGGGCGCAGAAGCGAAGGATCTGGTCGATCGAGGGCTCGATCAGGGTCTCACTCACGGCGACCGAACTCTAGAGGCTCTCCCACCCGGGCACGACGCCGGTTCGCAGAGGCGGCGATGTGGGTGAATCCGTAGGCTTGCGTGATGCCGATCCACATCCGCGCCAACGTCGGTGACTACGCCGAAGCCTGCCTGCTGCCCGGCGACCCCCTTCGTGCCAAGCACATCGCCGAGACCTTTTTCGACGACGTCGTGCAGCGGAACGGCGAGCGCGGCATGCTGGGATACAGCGGCACCTTCAACGGCAAGCCGGTATCGGTGCAGTCGAGTGGCATGGGCTGTCCCTCGGCGGCGATCGTGACCGAGGAGCTCGTCCAGCTCGGCGTCACGAAGATCGTGCGCGTCGGCACGTGCGGCGGCCTACAGCCGGATCTGTCGATCGGCGACCTCGTGATCGCGATCTCCGCCACCGCAGCAGACTCGACAGCGGCACACTACGTCCGCGACGAGCCGCACGCTCCGACGGCGGACTTCGGCCTCGTCCACGAGGCGGTCCATCAGGCGAAGCACCTCGGCAAGTCCGTGCGCGTCGGCCCGATCGTCTCGAGCGACCTCTTCTACCAGCCGGACCCGGGGCAGGTCGGGCGCTGGTCCGAGCGCGGGATTCTCGCCGTCGAGATGGAGGCTTCCGTGCTGTTCACGCTCGGGGCATTGCGCAAGATCCAGGCCGGCTGCATGCTGATCGTGAGCGACGTGATGGTCGAGGGCGAGTTCGTTCGCATCAGCGACGGGGATCTCCGTAAAGCGGTGGACGAGATGACCGAGCTCGCTCTTCATACCGTCACCGCGTGACGCGGACCGTCTTCCTCGTCAATCCCGCCTCCGCCAACGGCAGGACAGGCAAGCGCTGGCCGCAGGTCGCCCACCGTGCCGCGGTCGCAGGGCTCGCCGGAGACGCGCTGTTCAGCGAGCGCGCAGGGCATCTCGGCGAGCTTGCCCACGACGCAGCGCTCGGCGGGGCAGAGCTGCTGGTCGTGGTCGGAGGCGACGGGACCGTGAACGAGGTCGTCAACGGACTTGCAGCGCTCTCCGATCCACCCGAGCTGGCGATTCTGCCGCACGGCACGGGATGGGACTTCGTCCGCACGTTCGGCATTCCCCGCGGAACCGACGCCGCCGTACAGGTGGCGCTCACCGGCGCTCCCCGTACGATCGACCTCGGCCGGGTCACGTACCGGACCTGGGACGGGCATGAGGCGCAAGGCATCTTTGCCAATGTCGCCTCTGCCGGGATGAGCGGCGCGATCGCACAGCGTGCGAACGGAACGACGAAGGCGCTCGGAGGGAAGGCCTCGTACCTGCTGGCGACGGTTGCCGTCTTCACGGGGTGGTCGGCGGTCGAAACGCGTGTCACCGTGGACGGCGAGGCCCGCAGCGGCCGCATGTTCGACGTCGTCGTCGCGAACGGCCGCTCCTTCGGCGGCGGCATGAAGATCTGTCCCGAGGCCGAGCCGGACGACGGCCTGCTCGACGTGGTCACCATCGGCGATGTGACGAAACGGGATCTCGTGCGGACGATGCCGAAGATCTATCGCGGCACCTACCTTCCGCACCCGAAGGCAGAAGCTCTTCGAGGCCGCACCGTCACGATCGAGACCGATGAGCCGGTGCCCGTCCAGCTCGACGGCGAGCAGCCCGGCACGACACCCTGCAGCTTCGAGGTGCTGCCGGGCGCGATCAGGCTGCGCGTGCCACCGACGCCCTGAACGGGGGTTGGAGCGCTACGCCCGGGCCTGCTCGGCCGGCGTTATGCGGAGCTCGACGGCGTCTTCGACGCGGGCGGCTTCGAGGCGCGCTTGAGCGTCGCGAGCTCCTTCTCGAGCTTGCTCACACGCTGTTCGAGCGCATCGACCCCGCGCGCCTTCCGTGAGAGATCGTCCAGGCGCAGGCGCAGGTCGTTGAATCCCTTGAGCGCCTTCGAGCCACCGGGCAGCTCCGTCAGCTTCGCCAGCGTCTGCTCGCCGCGGTCGGCGAGCTTGGAGATCACGTCGCGGTCGTCGTCCGTCGTCTTCGGTACTTGTGACATGGTCACAGTCTAATCTCCACCGGCGTCCCGTCATCGGCAAGGCGCAGCAGTACCCGGATGGCAGCGTTGCTGACGCGGACACAGCCGTGCGAGACGGCGAAGCCGAGCATGTCCGGGGCGTCCGTGCCATGGATCGCGATCGGACCACCCTGGGCCCAGCTTTGCAGGGCGGGCGAGAAGGCCGAGATGCCGACCGCGCCGGGGCCGTACGCGCCTGTGGGGTTTGCCGCGAGCAGGCGCTGGTTCACGTAGTAGCGGCCGGTCGGGGTTGGTGTCGCGGGCGATCCGATCACCGCCGTCGTGACGAGGACCGGTCGTCCGTCGCGAAAGAGGGTGACTCGGCGTTGCGAGAGATCAACGGCGATGCGCGTGTGCACGGTGAGCAGCCGCACATCGGAGGCACGCACCCAGCCGGTGCTGCCGTTCGGGCGGATCGGCAGCTGCACCCTGAACGCCACCGGACGGCAGGAACGGTCGACGCGGGCCGAAAGAACGCCGAACACGGTGGCGACGCGGTTCGCGTTCGTCGTCTCGAACCGCTCCAGCATCGGGCCGTCCGGTGCCCGGCGCGCGACAAGCGGGCGAAGCGCCTGCGCTGCGTATGCGAGACGCGCCGAGCGCAGGCCGTGCTCCGACCCGCGTATGCAACCGGCAACCGCCGGAGCCGCGTGCGGCCGCTTGTTCGAGTCGGCAGCGAGAGCCGGCCCGACCAGGGCGGCGGCGACGAGCGTGCACGTCAGGAGGATTATGTGGAAAAAGTGCCGCACAGGAATGACATTGTGACGACGTGGCGCCCAGGGCGCCAGCACATCCGCCCGGCGCGACGCCGAGGTCCGCCTCGCTCTAGGGTTGGGGAACCGATGCCGGATGGATTCTTCAGCTCGTACGACGTGCGTGTGAGGTTCGCCGAGACCGACGCCCAGGGCATCGCCCATCACGCGGCGTACGTCGTCTGGCTCGAGGTCGCCCGCGTCGCGTACCTCGCCGATCATGTCGGCGGCTACAGATCGATCCAGGCGCGTGGGCTCGAAGCACTCACGACGGACGTCCATCTCGCGTACGACAGAGCGGCGGCCTTCGACGACGTGCTCGCGGTCCACCTGCGCTGCGTCGACATCCGCGGGGCCCGCTTCCGCTACGAGTACGTGATCGAGCGAGGCACCGAGCAGGTAGCGACGGGCTCGACCGCCCACGCACTCGTCGATCGCGAGACGCGGACGCCGACCCGCGTTCCGCCCTGGTTCGCCGAGGCCGTGGCTAGGGCGGAGTCACCGGGTTGACCGGAGGCGCCGTTTCCGAGCTCGTCCCAACGGGCGCCTCGCTCGCGACGGGCGGACCACCACGGTTCGCAGCATTCTGCGCCGGCTTGGGCTTCGGCGGCTTCTTCGTGCCGACGCGAACGATTGTCGGCTCGCCGACGTAGGACGACCGCCACGTGTCGTCGTAGAGCAGCTTCCCGTCCGCGTCGTACACCTTGCGCTCGACACTCGTCGCAAGCGGAGGCGTACCGGTCGTCTCGACCTTGCGCTTTCCCTTCTTGAGCGTCGGATCCTTGATCTGCTTCACCTGCACGCTGCCCGTCACCCGCAGAGGAGCGGTCGACGACTCGACCCGCCGGTGCACGGGGGTGCCGTACAGGTTCACGGTCAGCGAGCCGGCGCCGACGAACGTGCGCAGCAGCAGCCAGTGACCCGTGTCGTTCCTGAACTTGAGGTCGAGATCCGGGTAGTTGACGGTGGCGTCGCGCCCGAGCGGGTAGTGACTGATGTAGAGCGCGTGATTGGTGCGTGCGGTGATCGGCAGGCCTGCCTCGTACGCCGTGTTGAACACGGTGGTCGACACCTGGCAGATGCCGCCGCCGAGCCCGTTCTGAAGCTCGCCGTTGATGATCACCGGGGCCACTTCGAAGCCCTTCTCCGCCGTTCGCTCGCCTGTCGTGCCGTTGAACGAGAACGTGCCGTCCGGCGCAACGAGGGCGCCGTCGATGAGCTGGGCGACGAGCTGGACGTTGTGGAGCCGGCCCGGTGTGCCGCCGTAGGTCGTCGTGTAGGACGACACCGCGTCGGTGATACCCATCTTGCGCGCCTGCTCGGTCGACCGCTTGGGCTCGTCCACGCGGGCGACGAGCTGAGCCGTGCGCTGCGTCGATGACAACGCCGCAACGCCGATCGCCCTGGCCGTCGCGGACGGATCGAGCTCGAGCCCCGGCTGCGACGGGACGATCACGATCTTGCCGGCGGCGGTGACCTGGAAGCGTGCGTCCTGGGGCTTGCGCGCGAGTGTGTGCGAGAGCCGCTCGAGATAGCGGTCGGCGCCGGGGCCGCCGATCGTCACGTGGGTCGAGCCGCCGCTCGGCAGCTGCAGCAAGGGAGCGATGCGCCAGCGCGGCAGTTTCCAGCGGGTCTCGCCGTAGGCGAGGCGGATGGGTGCCGAGAGCGCCGTCTGCGCTTGCACGGCAGCCTCGCGGAGGTCGGTCTGCCGCACGCTCGGCGTCGTGGACGCGACCGCAAGCGCGACGGTCGCCGTCCGGTCGAGCGAGCCGAGCTCGCTCACGATGGTCTCGGAGGTGCGGCCGCGGTCGATCCTCGTGCCGGGATGGCCCGGCTGCACGGAGACCGAGAGGCCGTGGCGCACGAGCGCCGCGTCGATGCTCGGCCGGTTCACGGCCGCCGCGATCCGGTCGAGCTCGAAGCTCAGTGCGTCCGGGTATGCAGTCAGGCGCGGCTGGACATGAGCGCCGAAGAAGCGGACGCGCAGGCGGCGGAGGCCCCGCAGCGGACGAGCGCCGTCGCCGGCGGCAGCCGCCTGGCGTACAGCGGCCTGCCAGTCGGCCCGAACTCCCAGTTGCGAGGCCGAGAGCCGAAAGGACCGGCCGGCGGCCGTGAACGAGACCGGGCTCTGCTCCAGAGACCGCGACTTCGCGCCGAGCATCCGCGTCGCCTCGCCCTCCGCCATGCCGCCGACATCGATGCCCGCGATCGTCGTACCCTCGGCGAGCGTCGTCGACGAGCCCGCGAAGGCGACGCCGACGAGTGCGACGAGCAGGATGAACGCCGCCACGACACCCACGATCCACCCGAGCGGAGCGGCCGCCGAGACGCGCCGCCGGCGCACTCCTGAGCGATAGATCGGCGATTCAGTGTGCACCCGGCGGCCCATTCTAGCGAAGGCCCCAAAGCCCTTCCCCGCCCCCTACGCCCGGCTGGAGCCGCTCGGGTGCCGAATGGCACCCCGCCGCTGACATTTCAGCAGGCCGGTCCGTCAGTCCCTCGGGAGGAAGATCTCCTTGGCGATCACGAGCCGCTGGATCTGCGATGTGCCCTCGTAGATCTGAAACAGCTTGGCGTCGCGCATGAGCTTCTCGACCGGAAACTCCTTCATGTAGCCGTAGCCGCCGAACACCTGCACGGCGTCCGTGGTCACCTTCATCGCGGTGTCTGCGGCAAAGCGCTTGGCGAAGGAGGAGTAGAGGGTTGCGCCCCTGCCACGCCCGGCGTCGATCATCCACGCGGCCTGCCAGGTGAGCAGCCGGGCCGCCTCGATCTCCGTCGCCATATCGGCGATGAGAAAGCTGACACCCTGGTTGATCGCGATCGGGCTGCCGAACTGGACGCGCTCCTTCGCATACTCGACCGCGAGCTCGTACGCCGCCTGGGCGACGCCGACCGCACCGATGGCCGTGCCGGGCCGGCTGAAGTCGAGCGTCTGCATCGCGATCTTGAAGCCTTCGCCTTCCTCACCGAGACGATTCCTGACCGGCACGACGGCATCGACGAAGGCGACCGCCGACGTGTCCGTCGATCGCTGGCCCATCTTGTCGAGGTGCTTCTCGATCGTCACCCCTTGCGTGTCCATCGGTACGACGAGAGCGGTCAGTCCACGGTGGCCTTTCGAGCGGTCCGTCGAGACGAAGCAGACCATCCAAGACGCATGTCCCGCGTTCGTGATGAACATCTTCGAGCCGTTGAGCACGTACTCGTCGCCGCGCCGCACGGCCGTCGTCTGGATGCCCGAGACGTCGGAGCCGGCGCCGGGCTCCGTGAGCCCGAAGCAGCCGAGGATCGGGGCCTCGAGCAAGGGGGCGAGCCACTCCCGCTTCTGCGCCTCGGAGCCGGCGATCAAAATTGGACCAGCCGCGAGCCCGTTCGAGCTCATCGACGTGCCGATGCCCGAGCAGCCAAAGTTCAGCTCCTCGCCGACGAGCATCCCGTCGAAGCACGGCAGCTCCGGCCCACCGAGAGACTCCGGTATGTGCAGGTTCATGAGGCCGACGGCATGCGCCTTGGCGATGATGTCGGCAGGGTGGGTCTGATGCTCGTCGTACTCTGCCGCCTTGGGGCGGATCTCCTTCTCGGCGAACGAGCGCGCGAGCGCGCGCAGCTCGCGCTGCTCCTCGGAGAGGGCGAACGAGACGCCGCCGCTGACTCGCGCTTCGACTGTGGCCACTGCTCTGCTCCCGAGCACTCGATTGACTAGTCAGTCAATAAGTCTAGAGGGAAGCCCGCCCGCCGGTCAAGCGCCCGCGGCACTCCGCCTGCTCGGCGTCGAGGTCTGGCGCTGGCATGCAGCGAGCGGTACGAGGAAGGCGCTGCTCGATGCCGTCGACTGGGAGGTGCAGCCCGGTGAGCGCTGGGCCTTGCTCGGCCCGAACGGTGCCGGGAAGACCACGCTGCTCACGCTTGCTGCCGCCGTCGACTTCCCGAGCCGCGGCACGGTCGAGATCCTCGGACGCACGATGGGACGCACGAACGTGTCGCAGCTCCGTGAGTCGATCGGCTTCGTCGACGCACGACTCGGTGCCCGGTTCGCACCATTGCTGAACGTGCGCGATGTCGTTCGCACCGGCGCGACCGGGACGATCGGGTACTTCGAGGAGCGGCTGACAGGTCTCGATCGCGACCGGGTCGAGATGCTGCTCGGCGCCTTCGGGCTCGGCGCCCTCGGCGAGCGCCGGTTCGGGGATTGCTCGCACGGCGAGCGTAAGCGGGCGCTGATCGCCAGGGCGCTCGTCGCACGTCCGCGGCTGCTGCTCCTCGACGAGCCCGGCGCGGGCCTCGACCTGCCCGGCCGGGAGACGCTGCTCGCCGCGCTCGACAGGCTCGCACACGACGAGCCGAAGCTCGCGCTGGTGCTGACGACGCACCACGTCGAGGAGCTGCCTGCCTCGACGACGCATGCCCTGCTCCTGCGCGAAGGACGGATCGTCGCGGCTGGTGCGGCCGCCGAGATGCTCCTGGCCGGCCCGCTTGGCACCTGCTTCGGCGTCCCGCTGACGGTGCGCCGAGAAGACGGGCGCTGGTCGGCGACGGCGGTGCGAGAGCTCTAAGGCGCGAACCCTGCCTGGGCCGGGACGACCGGCAGGACGGCATCCGCGTCCGGTCGAGCGAGCAGAGCGGCGGCCACGACGACGAACACGAACGCCAGCGCCCGGATGTCGCCCAGCGCTCCGCCCGGGAGCGTCTCGCCGAAGACGAGGAGCCCACCGGCGATGGGAAGCGCATTCGTGAGCAGGCTTGCGACCCCGGCCGTTGCGAGGGCGCGACCACGCTGAAAGCCGAGCTGCAGCGCGATGAACGCGAGCCCATGGCACACGAGCAATGCGGGCACGAAGAAGAGCCAGGCGCTCCCGTGCACCGCAGCCTTCGTGCCGACGTCCCCCGCCGCGTAGAGCACGCCGGCTGCGACGCCGAGGCCCGCGCCGCCCGCGAGCCATCGTGAGCCGCGGCCGGCCGCCACCGCAGCGAGAGCGAGCGAGGCGCCCATCCAGCTCACGACCGTGATCCATGACGGCACGCCTCCGGCGTCGGAGCCGCCGGCCAAGGACAGGCCGAGGAGCGCGAGCCCGGCGACCGCGATGCCGACCGCCACCCATTCGCGCCGTGGCAATCGTTGCTCCGAGCGCCTGTCGACGAGCAGCGCCAGCAGCCCGATACCGCCGGCGGAGGTCGCCTGGACGAGCGACAGCGGCGCGAGCCAGAGCGCAACGACATAGAGCACCCAGCCACCGATTCCGGTGGCAAAGCCGAGCACCCAGGCTGGTTCGCCGAACAGCGAGCGCAGCGACCGCACCGGGTGTCGCACCGACAACGGCGGCAGCGCGGCGGCGGCACCGTGCTGGGCGAGATAGCTCCAGTTCAGCGCTGCGGACGATGCAAGTGCGAGTACCAGCCCGAGCGCGACCCCCCAGGTCACGGCTCGCGCCGGCCGGTGAACGGCAGGTATGCCTCGGCAGCAAGCGCGGCGATACCGACGCGGAGGAGATCCGCGCGACGCTCGTAGACGACGAACCGCCGCTGCCAGCCCGGGAAGAACTTGCGGTTGAAGAGGAGCAGGTTGTCGAGTTGGAAATGGCCCTTCAGCGCGAGGAGCGCTCTCCGCTCCAGCTTCTGCAGGGAGCCAAGCTCGGCCTCGGGTGCCAGCAGGGCTGCGAACGGCGCAAAGTTGAGGGAGATGCGGAGGTACCCGTGCGCTTGAGCCCATGACACCGTCTCACAGACGAGCCACTCGTTGAAGCCGTTCGGAGTCGTGCGGAGGCGTGGCATGGAGGAAAGCGACAGGGCCGCGCCGGCGCGTGAGCAGGCGAAATGGAGGAATCCGGCAGGCCGGCCGTCCGGAGCGAACCCGATCACGAAGACTGCGTCCTCGTCCTCCAGCCGGAACAGCGTGTCGAGTGCCATCACAAATCCCTTCTGCGGCTCGTCACCCCGCCATTCGCGGGCAATCAGCTCGAGATCGGCTCGGAGCTCGCCGGTGATCTCGCGGGGGTGGAGCACGCGCACGGAGTACCGCTCGCGCTCGAGGCGCTGCACCGACTGTCGGACCTTGCGGATCGCACGGCCTTCGAGCGAGAACGATCCCGTCTCGAGCACCGCCTCGTCGCCGTGGTACAGCGCCTGCAGCCCGAGCCGGCGGTACAGGTCGAGGTAGGCCTCGGACGCACCGAGAATTGCGATCCGCCAGCCCCGCGAACCGGCGTGGCCGATGAACTCCGACACGAGCGGCTCGATCGCCGCGGGACGGCCGATCGGGTCGCCTGAGACGATCGCCACCCCGCCGACGACCTTGTACGCCAGGAACGCACGCGTGCCGCTCCCGAAGAAATAGGACTTGTCGGCTCGCAGCACGAACGGCGCCAGCGTATCGGTACCCCATGCAGCAACGAGCGACCGGGCGAGATCCCGCTCGGCCGCGGCCTGGTGGAGGCGATAGCGCCACGGCGCCAGCGCCGCCGACAGCGTCCAACCGAGGCCGAGCACGACCAGGATCATGATGGAGAGCGGAAACCAGTCGCCGAACGGCCGTCCCAGGTGCGACGCGCCGTGCACGCTGAGGCCGGCAGCGCTCTCGAGCGTTTCCCGCAGCGCGAATCCGAAGGTGAACGGACGATCGGCGGAACCACGATTGACCCACACGGCAACGACCCCGAACCCGGCCACCGCCGACGCAGTCAGGACGGCCCGGAGCAGGACGCGCCTTCCGCCTGCCGGATCGGCCTCCCGGTCGAAGTCTCCGCGCAGGGCAACCAGGGCCACGAGGGTGACGGCGGCGAGGACGCCGCCGTCGTTGAACCCGTGCAGAACGTGCAGGGTCGACGAGAAGACCAGGAGAGAGACCGCCACGACCCACGCACGGCGCTGGCGGCGTGCGAGCCCGCGCGCGGCGAACAGGAGCGCCACTCCGATCGGTACGCCGAACGCGGCCGCCGCCGAGACGACGGCGTCCGGAGCAAGCCCTCCGACAATCTCTCGAGAGCCGGGAAGCACCGTGCGGATCACGTCGAGCGCTCCCGCGAGGGCGACCGTCACGGACAGCACGACCGGCGACCGGGGCCGAACCGCGATCCGCGGGCGCCCGAGCACGGCGCCGCCGACCCCTGCCAGAAGCGCAGCGAGGTACACGGCCGGCAACCCTGCTGCCCGGTCGAAGGCATGCTGGACGGGAATCTGGCGCACGGCCGCGATCGAGGCGGCGCTCGCGACGTCCAACAACAACCCGACGAGCAGGCCGAGCAGCAGACCGACGGCGAGCCGGTCGATGCAGGCGACGCGCGCGATCGCACCGAGCAGCGCACCGGCGGAGATCCACACGACGACGAAGACGAGCAAGGGGACCGCCGAGCGATGCGGCAGCTCGTCGAGGGGCAGCGCATCTGCGATGCGAGGGCCGGGAACGCCGGGCTGCGGTCCGATCACGTAGAGCCAGCCCGTTGCAGCAAGCGCCATCACCAGCGTGGCAGGCACGATCACGAGGAAACGAATGCCGGCGAGCCTATGCACGGCCGAGATGCCTCGACGCGGCGAGCATCGCGTTCGCCGCCTGACCGCGCCACAAGGCCCAGTTGTGCCCACCGCGGAGGGTGAAGAAGCGATGCTGCAGCCCCGCCCGCGCGAGCTCCGCCGCAAAGGAGGCGTTCTGGGCGCGGAGCGGGTCGCCGCTCGCCGTATAGAGCCAGAAGTACGTTCGGTGCGCCCGTAGCGCGCCGGCGCGGCCGGGCAACTCGAGCGCAGGGCTGTTCCAGCGCAGCGCTCCCTTCCGATGGCCGAAGATCGAGCCGACGTCGTCGGCGTGCTCGTACCCGGACCAGCTTTCGAGCACACGAAAACGGCCTGGGTGATGAATGCCGATGTTGAGTGCCCCATAGCCGCCCTCCGAGAGCCCGCCGAGAGCTCGTGCGCCGCCGCCGCGGATCGTCCGATAGCGCGCGTCCACGGCGCGAACGACATCGCGCGAGAGGAAGGTCTCCCAGCCCTCGTTCGGCCCCGTGCCGTTCGCCCACTCCTTGTCGGTGAACGACCCGGTCGAGCCGAAGGGCATCACGAGGATCATCGGCCGGATCCTGTGGCGGGCGAGGAGCACGTCCTCGACGACGCCGAGCCGGACCGTCTGCAGGAACGCGCCGGGACGGCCGGGAACGCCATGCAAGAGGTAGAAGACCGGGTAGTGCCGGCGCGGCGACCTCGCGTACCCGGGTGGCAGGTAGACGTCGACCGGCTGGTGGCGGTCGCCGATCGCAGCACTGCTGACATAGAAGCGCTGGATCGTTCCGGCCTGCTGCACGAACGCGGGATCCCGAGGCGGTGCAAAGCCCCGATAGAGCCAGAAATTGCCGACATAGTGCGACAACCCCACGAGACCGGTGGCGACGAAGACGGCGAGCGCAGCGAGCGCCGGTGCCGTCGCCCGCCACCGCCGCGAAACCTCGAGCGCCTGCCCGCTCACAGCAGAGGTATACGACCGTGATCGTTAACGGATGGTTGGGAAGCGTTAGGCGGACGTTGCGGACGGAGGCCGCAGCGCGGCACGCGTCAGGGCGAGGCGAGACGCAGGTGCTCGAGAGCCAGCTTCAACCAGCCGGCGGCGTGCGCCTGCCACAGGGAGCTCACGTGCCCGCCGGGATAGACGTGGAACACATGGGGCACGCTCGCTGCGCGCAACTCGGAGTGTAAGAGCCGGTTCTCGGCACGAAAGCGGCCGTCGTCCCGTCCGACGTAGAAGGCCAGGAATGTGGGCCGCACCCGCTCGTCGGCACGCAGCGACGCGATGAGCCGGTGCGCGCTCGCGTGATCGTTCGCAGCGGCCGAGCCGAGGTCGAGCGCGTTCAGGCCGGATGTGTCCGTCGGGTGGAAGTATCCGCTCCACGACTCCACGACGCTGAAGTCCCCGAGGTGATGGAGAGCAACGAGCATCGCCCCGTACCCCCCGGCCGAGAGGCCGACGATCGCGCGGCCCCGGCGATCGGCGATCGTCCGGTAGTGGGTGTCGATGTAGTGCGGCAGGTCGCGGGCGACCGCGGTCTCCCAGTTCCGCCCCGGCCCCCAGTCGTGGTACTCGGCATCGTCCTCGCCGGCACGAGCGCCCTGCGGCGCCACGAGGATTGCCCCGGGTCCGAGGCCGTCGAGAGCCCGTTCGAGAAAGCCGACACCACGGTATGCGAACGGCGCCGCCGGGAGCCCGTGCAGGAAGTAGATCACCGGGTAGCGCTTCCCGGACGTTGCGTAGTCCGCCGGCAGGACGACCTCGGCGCGCATCGGGTCCCCGAGGCTCGGCGCTGGAACGACGACGTCCTGCGCGCGCAGATCGCCACCGCCGCCCGCAAATGCGCTCGCCGCCCAGACGGCTACGACGACGGCGAGTGCACCGGCAATGAGCCACACCGCACGAGAGGCCGCTGAGACGACGCTGCCGATGCTACGAGCCTAGCGGCCGGCTACGTGCCTGCCGTTTTTCTATATATTTTTCGTGCCCATTCTGACGAGCCGGAGGTTCCGTTTCATGTCCACCGCCAGCAGCGCCGCGCCCGTGCTCGATCCACACGATTTTCTGGCTCTCGATGCACTGCTCGACGACGAGGAACGCGCGATTCGCGACACGGTGCGCCAGTTCGTGCGAGAACGGATCCTGCCGGACGTGGGCGACTGGTTCGAGCAGGGGATCCTGCCCCGCGAGATCGTCTCGGAGCTGGCGAAGCTCGGCCTGTTCGGGATGCACCTGCACGGCTACGGGCTCCCGGGAGCGAGCGCCGTCGCATACGGGCTCACGTGCATGGAGCTGGAGGCGGGAGACTCCGGGATCCGCAGCGCCGTGTCCGTGCAGGGCTCGCTGGCGATGTTCGCCATCTGGCGCTGGGGGTCGGAAGAGCAGAAGGAACGGTGGCTGCCGTCGATGCATACGGGTGAGGTGATCGGCTGCTTCGGCCTGACCGAGCCGGACGCAGGCTCCGATCCGGGCACGATGCGAACGCACGCGAGACGCGACGGGCCCGACTGGATCCTCAACGGGTCGAAGATGTGGATCACGAACGGCACCATCGCCGACATCGCGATCGTGTGGGCGCGCACGGAGGACGGGGAGATCCGCGGCTTCATCGTCGAGCAGGGCACGCCGGGCTTTTCCGCACCGGAGATCCACAAGAAGATCTCGCTGCGCGCTTCGGTCACCTCCGAGCTCGTGCTGCAGGACGTTCGGGTGCCGGCCGAGAGCATGCTTCCGGAAGCCGATTCGCTGCGCGGCCCGCTCTCGTGCCTCAACGAGGCCCGGTTCGGCATCGTGTTCGGCGCCGTCGGCGCCGCACGCGCGTGCTTCGAGGAGGCGCTGGCGTATGCCGGCGAGCGGATCGTGTTCGCAAAGCCGATCTCCGCGTATCAGCTGACCCAGCAGAAGCTCGCCGAGATGGCGCTCGAGATCAACCGTGCCGGGCTCGTAGCGCTGCACGTCGGCCGCATGAAGGACAACGGCACCTTGCGGCCCGAGCACGTGAGCCTCGGCAAGATGGGCAACGTGCGGGGCGCGCTCGAGGTGTGCCGGAGCGCGCGCACGATCCTCGGCGCCAACGGCGTGACGCTCGAGTATCCCGTGATTCGCCATATGAACAACCTCGAATCGGTACTGACCTACGAGGGCACGCACGAAGTGCACACGCTGGTTGTCGGCCAGGCACTCACCGGCCTGCCCGCCTTTCGCTGAGCGTGACCGCGGCCCCCGAGCTGCGGGTTCCGACGGCCCAGGACAGGGCGGCCGCGCTGCTGCGCGCGGCCATCCTCGACGGGGAACTGCTGCCCGGTCAGCGTGTCAACCAGGAGCAGTGGGCTGCACGCGTCGGCGTGAGCATGATTCCGGTGCGTGAGGCGTTGCGCGCGCTCGCGGGCGAAGGTCTGGTGACCTACCGGCCTCGCCGCGGCTACGCGGTCACTGAGCTCAACCTGGCCGATCTGGAGGAGGTGTATCGGCTGCGCTCGCTGCTCGAGACCGACGCCCTGCTTCGAGGCGTCCCCCGAGCGACTCGAGACGATCTCGTCGCGCTCGAGCGCGAGGCGGACGCCTGCGCGGCAGCGGCCGAGGCGGGCGATGTCGCCCTCCAGCTGGCTGCGAACCGGCGTTTTCACGACCGCCTGCATGCTCTCGCGGGCAGCCGGCAGCTGTGCCGCCTGATCGACCTCCTGTGGGACTCGACCGAGGCATACCGCGCCCTGTACTACGTGTTGCCGGGCGAAGCCGCCGAGGCGGACCGGGCACACCGTGCCATCCTCGGCGCCGTAGCGGCCCGTGACGCCCGGCGCGCGGTGCAGCTGCAGAACGCGCACCGCGACCGAGCACTCGCACGGCTCCGCGAGTCTCAGGTCGCCTGACCGTGACACGTGATCCAGTTCGCCGTCCGCGTGTGGGCTAGATCGGTACGAACCCGGCAGGAGCCGGTGCTTCCCCCGTTTCCGGTGGTCCCGCGGCGGGGAGCCGGCCGAACCGCGGGCGGCCGAAGTCGTGGCCGACCTTGCCTGCGATCAGGTCGTCGAGCCGGGACTCGAGCCGCGTGAGGAGCTCGTCGGCCTGGGCTCGCGTGAGCTTGCCCGCCGTGACGGCCGCGTCGAGACTGCTTTTCGCGGCATCGCTGAGCGCCTGTTTCAACCCGGCAGCCGTCTTGCCGTGGGCGGTGGCGATCTCCGCCAGCGTCTTTCCGGATTCGAGCTCGGTGCGGAGCTCGGCCTGGCTGAGACCGAGGTAGGTCGCGGCTGCGTCGAGGCTGACGCCGCGGACGAGGCCGTGGTGTAGTTCGAAGCCGCCACGGCCGGGGCCGAAGAGCGGCAGCCCGCCGTTGTCCTTGGCGCGCTGCTTGAGCTCGTCGGCTTGCTCCTTGGTGATCGTGCCTGCTGCGACGGCGGCGTCGAGGCGGGCGTCGTAGGCACCGAGCAGTGCCTCCTGCAGCTTCTCCGGTGTCACGTCGAGCCGCTTCGCGACGTCATTCAGGAACGCCTTGTTGTCGTCCCCGAAACCGAGCCCGCCGGCCAGCGCGGCACCTGCGCCGACCACGAGTGCGAGCAGCGCGATGCCGACCGCGAGTCCCTTTCGTCTGCGTCCGATCACGGAGCCCTCCTCTCGTCGGTTCTCGACCATTGATTGCAGCACGCAAAGCTAAGAGACAGCTGAGAGTCCGATGAGAGCAGTGCGGGTGTCATTCGCCGTGGATCGACATGGCTCCGGATGTGTCCGGTCGAGTGTTGTCAAACTGGTGTGCGTGCGGAGAGCCCGGATTGCAGGCGTGTTGGCGCTGGTTGCCGTGTCGGCTACGGCGGCGGCGCCCGCAGCGACAGCGCTCCCCCGGGCCGGTGTCGTGCTGGAAGGACAGTCGCTCGGAGGGGTGCGCATCGGCTGGTCGCGAGCGATGGTGATCGCGGCCTGGGGCGACAGATACGCGCGGTGCCGCTCATGTGCCCGCGAGACGCTGTACTTCAACGAGCGGCCGTTTCAGCCGCAGGGTGCAGGCGTCGAGCTGCGGAAGGGGCGCGTGATCGCCGTCTTCACGCTGTGGGCGCCGCCAGGCTGGCGCACCGCCCGAGGCCTGCGCGTCGGCGAGCCGGCGGCCAGGGCGACCGCGACCTACGGGACGCTGCCGACACGCGAGTGCGCCGGGTACCGCGCGATCGAGCTACCCGGGAAGAACGTCCACACGATCGTCGCCATCGTCGACGGCGCCGTCTGGGGCTTCGCCCTGGTCGCCGCCGGGGAGCCCGCGTGCCGCTGAGCGGCGCTCCGCGGGGATCAACGATGCGACGAGGGGGATCGCGAGCAGAATCGGCACGCCGAGCACGGGCCACAGCACCTGATAGCCCTCGGTCGCCTGCAGGTGCGGGCGCAGGATGTCGATCAGCCCGCCGGCGAGGAGCGGCCCGATCAGGAGGCCCAGTCCCTTCGTGGTCGTGGCGAGGCCGGAGATGGCGCCCCGGTCGCCCGGCGGCATGAGCTTGAACAACAGGCCCCAGGCGAGCGTCATCACCGATCCGCCGAACAGCGCGACGAAGAACACGACCGGCAGGTACCAGTCATGCCAGGTGGTGGCGAGGCCTCCGGCGAGCAAGCCGACGCCGTAGACGATCGAGCACCCGGTGATGACGCGCGCGAGCCCGAACCGATCGCCGATGGGGCCGGAGACGACCGCCGACACGATGTACCCGGCCGCAACGGCGGCGAGGACGAGCGTCGAGGTGGAGAGCGGCTCGTCGAGGCCGACGGTGATGTAGAGCACCACGAATGTCCGTGCACCGGCGAACGTTCCCTCCCAGGCGGCGTTCGCGAGGAGAAATCTGCCCACCTCCGGGTTGCCGCGCAGGACGAGCCACGAGTGCCTCACGTACGTGCCCACACCCTCGAACACCCGGCCGTGCCCGCCGTCCTCCTTGATGAACACGATCGGCACCAGGCACGCGGCCGTGACGACGACCGACGCGACGAGAAACGGCGCGGGCTTCCAGACATGGAAGAGGACGCCGCCGCCGATCAGCGCTGCTCCGAGCGCAATGCCACGGAACAGGTGCTGGATGCCCTGCGCCCTCCCGAAGACGCGGTCCGGCAGCACGTCCGGGTACAGGCCGCGGTAGGGCGGCTCGTAGACGTAGTAGGCGAAGAAGAAGGCGAAGACGAGCAGCGACGTCGTCCAGAGGCTCGGCATGAACGCCATCAGGGCGAGGCAGAACCCGATCGGCCCGACCGCTACGAGCATGAAGGGCCTGCGCCGCCCGAGCGGCGTGTGGAAGGCGTCGCTCCATGGCCCGATCACAAGCGGGAGCGTGAGCGCGAAGGCGCCTTCGGCGGCGAGCACGAGCGCGATCAGCGTCGTCGAGCTCGTGAAGCGCTCGAGCAGCGGCGGCAGATACGCAGCCGTCGTCGTGAGGGACCACGCGAGCCCCAGCGCGCCGACGCCGAGAACGATCGTCGTCCGGACGGGCGAGCTGTTGTCAGCCGGCGACGACGCTGCCGGCGGAGAGACCGCCGCAGACGACATCGACGATCGTCCGCTCTGCACGGGCGACCTCCTCGTCACCGTCGGGGAGCTGGCCGAGCACCCAGCCAGTGAGGATCTCTTCGAGACCGCCGTAGAAGATCCAGCTTGCGAGCCTTGGATCCAGCTCCGGCCGGAACACGCCTTGCGCCTGGCCGCGCTCGATCACGCGCTGAATCGTCAGGAATCCCTCGCGAATCTCGTCCACCTGGGCTTGCAGGTGAGGACTGCGGGCAACCTCGCGCACCATCACGGTGACGAGTCCGGGATCGTTGCGCCACGAGCGCAGGAGGATCTTGGCGATCCCGCGTAGCTGCTCGTCGGCGGGCTCGTCCGACTGTTCGACGTGCGAGAAGGCCTCGAGCAATGCACTCCAGTTCTCTCGGAACACCGTGGCCAGCACCTCGTCCTTGGACGAGAAATAGTGATACAGCAGACCGTGGGCGATGCCGGCTTCTTCGGCAATGTCGCCCACTCTCGAAGTGTGGTAGCCGTCGCGCGCGAACACGCGGACGGCGGCGTCGAGGATGAGCTGCCGCTTCTCCTCGCCGCCTGACTGCCGACCTGTGTGGTCGCGTGCGATTGAACGGTCAGTCAAGACTCGCGCAGGATATGCGCCGCGGCGCCGCGCGCGCAAACGCCCTCCCGGCTACGTCAATCCGAGCACGGCGGGCAGGGTGCGGAGATCGGTGATGCGGAGAGGCTCCTCCGGATAGCGGTCGTCGCGGTCGAGCAGGATCGCAGTGATCCCGAGAGCTCGTGCGCCCTCGATGTCGTCGGCGTAGGAGTCCCCGATCATCGCCGTCTCGCTCGCCTCGACGCCGAGTGCGGTCAGCGCCTTTTCGAAGATCGACGGGTGTGGCTTCGTGCGCCCGTGGGATTTCGAGCCGATGGCGACGTCGACCTCGAGAGCGTGATGCACTGCGAACTCCTCCAGGTCGCGCTGACCGTTCGAGATCAGACCGAGCGCGAGCCCGTGCGCCCGGAGGGCGACGAGAGCGGGCACGGCATCGTCGTAAAGGTCGAAGTTGGCATGAACCTCCCATCGACGGACCATCTCTGCCGCGCACCCGCGGAGGCGGGAGCCGGTGCCGCCCATCCCTCGCATTATTTGCTCGGTGAAAGCGACCCAGGTCTCCTCGTCGTGCACGAGTTCTGTATTTCGCTGCATCTCATCGACCGCCGCGAGTCGTGCGGGCTCGTAGCGGTCAGGGTCGAGCTCGAGGCCGTGCTCTGCGCCGACGTGCCGGTATGCCTCGGGGCCGAGCTCAGGGCCGGGCCGCGAAAGCGTGAAGTCGACGTCGAACAGCACAGCGCGCAGCATCCACCGAGGATAGCCCGCACTGAAGCGTGGGCTCCCAGTCGCCATGAGCAGAGTACGGCCCGCGGCCGGAGCCGGGCTCGGCCCGGCGGGAGGCCAGCGATGCCCAACCCGTGCCACGCGGCGAAGGAGGGGGCCGGCGGGGGAACCACGGGTTCCCCCGCCCTAATCGGGGTGCCCAGATTCGAACTGGGGACCTCTCCGACCCGAACGGAGCGCGCTACCAGGCTGCGCCACACCCCGAGCGCCGACAGGGTACCGGTCGGCAGGTTGCCACGCGATGCGCACGAGCGAGCCGCTTCCTAGACTGTCGTCGTGGCTTCCCGCGACGAGATCACGGCGTACGCGAATGTGTTGCTCGATGTCGAGACGTGGCCCGAGTTCGGTCCTCCCGGCCTCCAGGTGGTGGGCGCGCCGGAGGTGACGACGCTTGCGTGCGGCGTGTCCTGCTCACGCGACCTGTTCGAACGCGCCGTCGAGCTCGGCGCCGAGCTGGTGCTCGTGCACCACGGCCTGTTCTGGCGCAATGAGCCGCTCGTCGTGGACGCGCGGCTGCGGGGGAGGCTGGAGGCGCTGTTCCGCGGCAACGTTTCGCTGCTCGCCTATCACCTCGCGCTTGATGCCCATCCCACGCTCGGCAACAACGCGCAGCTCGCAGCGCGCGTCGGGGCCGAGCCTGAAGGCCCCTTTGCGGGCGTCGGCCTCGCCTGCTCGATCGGCCCGCTCACGATCGACGAGCTCGCACGACGTATCCGCGACGCCCTTGCCCGGGAGCCTCTGGTGCTGCCGTTCGGGCCGCCGGAGATTCGCCGTGTCGCGATCTCGACCGGTGCCGCGGGCTACGACCTGATTCGCGCGGCGCACGAGGGCTTCGACGCGCTGCTGACGGGCGAGCCGGAGGAGCCGAGCTTTGCCACTGCGCGTGAGCTCGGCATCCATCTCGTGGCGGCGGGTCATCACGCCACGGAGCGCTTCGGCGTCCAGGCGCTGGCAGCCAGGCTCTCCCAGGAGTTCAACCTCGAGTGGCACTACGTCGAGTCCGACAATCCGGTGTAGCAGGCGGCGAGACACCGCAGCCGAGAACGCCCGCGCTGGACCACGGGTTCCCTGCGCCCGTGAGCACGGGATCATGGAGGCCGGAGCCGGGCTTCGCCCGGCGGGAGGCCCACGAAGCCGAACCCGTGCCGCGCGCGTGAAGGAGGGGGCCCGTGGGGGAACCATGGGTTCCCCCACGATTGGTTTGCGGACGTCGGCACCCGTGAGTATTCTCAGAGGCATCATGGTGCCTTTCGGGAGGCGGGCCCGTTGACCCCCGCCACTCACAACCGAGCGTCGAGTTCAGCCCGACCGCGCGCAGTGCGCCGTCGGGCTTTTTTGATGCTCGAAGGAGGCGACGTATGGCAAACCATCTGACGCCCGAGGAGCTCTCGAAGGAGCTCGACATGGATCGCGACGCGATCGTCAAGCTCTGCATCGAGGAGGGCGTCCCTATCTACCAGGGCAAGATCGACAAGCATCTGTTCCAGGCGCAGCTGCAGGCTGCAGGCCTCGCCACGGCTCAGCACGCCTGATCCAACCGAGATTCGTTTGACTCGTAGGGGCGCCCGACGGCGCCCCTACCCCTGTCAGGAGGGCTTTGCCGTGCCGGCTGCTCGCTTCTTCGCGGCGGGCTTCCGCTTCGCCTTCGCCGGCCCTGCGTCACCCGAGCTCGACTTCGCGGCTTCGACGCTCGCCTTGAGCGCCGCCAGGAGGTCGACCGCCGGAGCCTTGTCGGGCGCGGGCTCGGGCACGGCGATCTCTTCGCCTCGCAGTTTCGCCTCGAGCAACGCCTTCAGATCGCGGCGGTAGTCGCTCGCCAGCGTGGTGGGATCGAACTGGCCCGAGAGCCCTTCGATGATCTGGCGCGCAAGCTGTAGCTCCGGCTCCTTCAGGTCGGTTGCCTCGACCGCCTCGGCGATCTCCGCCTGGGAGTACACATCCTCGGTGAGGAAGAGCGTCTCGAGCACCAGGGCCTGCTCCATGACGCGCACGAGGCAGAGCGACTCCCGGCCGGAGCGCACGAAGCGTCCAATGGCACCCATGCCGCTTTCCTGCATCGCCTCGAGCAGCAGCCGATACGGCCTGCGTTGCGCGGCGGTGGCTCCGGGCACGAGGAAGTAGGTGCGGTCACGCCACGTCGGGTCGACCTGGTCGAGGGGAACGAACTGTGTGATGTCGATCGAGCGCGAGTCGTCGTGGCGCTCGAGTGCTTCGAGATCCGCGTCCTCGACCACGACGAATTGTCCCTTCGAGACCTCCCAGCCCTTGACGATCTCGTCGGCGGTGACTTCGCGGTCATGCTTGGGACACCAGCGCTTTTGCTTGATCGGGGTCTTGCATTCGCGGTGCAGAAGCCGGAACGAAACGTCCGACTGGCGGGCTGCCGGCTTCGTCGCGGGCGCGAGCCCGACGGGGATGCTGACGAGACCGAAGCTCAGGGAACCGTTCCAGGTGGTGCGCATGACTCCTCGCTGATCGGGGACTTGACCCATTCTTGCCCGGATTCGGCGTTCCTGCACCTGTACATTTCGCGAGCCGTGACCGCAAACCGCACGATCGCCCGTCTCTGGCGCGACGCCGTGGCGAAGCAGCGCTCCGGCACCGCGTATCTGACGCTTGACGCGGACGATTGGCGCCCGGTCACGTGGGCGGAGGCAGCGACCCGCGTCGAGAACATGGCCAACGGGTTACTCGCCCGGGGGGTCCGCAAGGGCGAGGCTTTCGGAACGCTGGCGCGCACGACGCTCGAATGGTCGTTGTTCGATTTCGCGTTGGCCCAGGTCGGTGCCGTGGGAGCCCCCGTCTACGCGAACAGCTCCCCACGGGACGTCCTCTACATCCTCGATCACTCCGAGTCGATCGGGGTCCTCTGCGAGGACGCAGCGCAGAGAGCGAAGGTCGAGGAGGTTCGCGACGCGTTGCCGCAGCTTCGTCATGTGCTCACGTTCGACGACCTGGCTGCGCTGGAGGCCGAGGGAGCAGCGTTCAAGCGCGAGCATCCGCAGGCGCTCGACGACGCCGTGGCGGCGATCGGCGAGGAAGACCTGTTCACGTTCATCTACACGTCTGGCACGACAGGCCCGCCCAAGGGTTGCATGATCAGGCACCGCAACTACTACGCGATGGCGGCAGTGATCGATCACCTGCCGCTGTACGTGCAGAGCAGTGACCTGATGCTCCTCTACCTGCCGCTGGCCCACAACTTCGGCCGGCTGATGCACCTGACCGGTGCGTATGTCGGCTACACGATTGCGTTTCTCCCCGATCCGCTGCAGACCGCCGCGGCGCTGCAAGAGGTGCGACCGACGGTGCTACCGAGCGTCCCGCGGGTCTACGAGAAGATCCACACCGCCGTCGTGTCGGCGATCGACGAGACCTCTGGCGCAAAGCGCAGGCTGGCCGACTGGTCGCTTGCCGTCGGCCGGCGCGTGAGCAAGTTGGAGGAGGCTCGGCGCCCCGTGCCGCTGCCCTTGCGACTCCAGCACCGCATTGCCGACCGGCTCGTCTTCCGCAAGATCGGCGAGCGGCTCGGTGGTCGCCTGCGCACACCGATTTCGGGCGGTGCACCGCTCGTTCAGGAGATCGCGGAGTTCTTCGACGCGATCGGGATCCGCATCCTCGAAGGCTACGGCCTGACAGAGTGCACGACCGCGGCGACGACCAACACGCCGGAGCGTTGGCGTTTCGGCACCGTCGGTCCCCCACTCCCCGGTTTCGAGCTGCGGCTGGCAGAGGACGGGGAGCTGCTGATCCGCAGCGAGACCGTCTTCGCGGGCTACTACAAGGACGCCGAAGCGTCGGCCGCTGCGTTCGACGAGGAGGGCTGGCTGCGCTCTGGCGACATCGCCGAGATCGACGACGACGGCTTCGTCACCATCACCGACCGCAAGAAGGACATCATCGTCACCGCCGGCGGCAAGAACATCGCGCCCCAGAATCTCGAGAACGATCTCAAGAGCTCGAAGCTGATCTCCCAGGCGCTCGTCGTCGGTGACCGCAGGCCGTACCCGGCCGCTCTGATCACCCTCGACGAGGCCGAGATCGGCAAGTGGGCGCTCGAGCAGGGAATCGGCGGCGACCTCCCCGTGCTGGCCCGAGACGAGCGGGTGCGCGAGCTCGTGCAGGGCCTCGTCGACGGCGTCAACCGCGACCGCTCGCGCTACGAGCAGATCAAGCGCTTCGTGATCCTCCCCCGCGACTTCACCATGGAGCACGACGAGGTGACGCCGACGCTGAAGCTGAAGCGCCGCGTCGTGCTGGAGCATTTCGCCGAAGCTGTCAACGAGCTGTACACGGACTAGCGCAGCTGAGCGCGAAACGTTGTCGGCTGGCACCAACCGCCGGCGTCTCTGGCCTCCGACGTGGCGCTGAGGGTGCACGGCCGGAGGGGATAGTGCTCAGCACAGCCCCGGAGAGCCGGGTGCCCTCAGCGCCGCGAGCACCCGCGGAGCCGGGCTCCGCCCGGCGGGAGCGGGTGCGATCGGTGGTCAGAGCCGCCGGGCGCCTACCCAGTTGGAGAGGTAATACCCGCTCAACAACGAGATCTTGACCACGTCGCCGGTGTGCGGGGAGTGAATGAACTGTCCGCCGCCGATGTAGATGCCGACGTGGCCCAACCCGTCGAAGAAGACGAGGTCCCCGGGTTCCAGGTCGGAGAGCCCGACGGGAGTGCCGTAGCCGAATTGCGAGGCGGCGTGGTGCGGGAGTGAGACGCCGACCTGGCTGAAGACGAACTGGACGAAGCCGGAGCAGTCGAATCCGCCTGGCCCTGCCCCTCCCCACACGTACGGGGTGCCGAGGTACTGCATGGCGACGCCGACGACGTTGCCGTACTGCGCCGGGGGTGCCGGGGCGAGCGGCGCCGCGGGGTCCGTTGTGGTGCCTGCCTCGAGCACGGTGAACGTGTCGCCGGCCGTGTCTCTCTCGGCGCGGGCGGCGGCGGCGGCTCGCTGCTGCGCTACGAAGCGGGCTCGTGCCTCTGCCGCGAGTTGCGCCTGACGGCGCACCTCGGCAGCCTCGAGCCGGGCGATCTCGTCCTTGATCGAAGCGCGGAGCCGCTGGAGCTCTGCGAGCTGGGATTCGACCGAGCGCTTCTGGGCGGCGCGCTCGGCGACGACCTGGGTCTGCTCGGCGTGGGCGTTCTTCAACCGTTCCCCGCGCTGCTCGACTTCGTGGCGGAACTGATTCACGTCCTTGAGCACCTTGGCGTCCTGCGCGCCCACGCGGTGCACCATGTCGAGCCGGTTGAGCAGGTCATCGAGGCTCTGGGCGCCGAGGATGATCTCGACGGCACCACCGCCGTCCCCGTTGACGTACAGAGCGCGGAGGCGCTCGGCGATGTGCTTCTGCGCGACGGCCAGGCTCTGACGGGCGATCACCAGGTGGTGCCGGTTGGAGGTGAGGTCGGCGTCGATCTGGGCCAGCCGGTCGTTCGCGTAGTTGTACGACTCGATCGCCTTCTCCAGGGTCGAGTTTTTCTGCTGGATCTCGGCGAGGACGGCCTGCGCCTGAGCGCGCTTGGACTGGATCGACGGGTTGGCCGTCGCCGATGCAGCCACCGTGAGAAGGGCCGCGAGAAGCGCCGCAATGGCGAGCATGGTGGCTGGAGTCTGTCGCGTGTTCGAACCGTTCGTGAAGCGTGTTCGACCCGCGCCAGACGCGCCGGTGGCGGCGTTACCCGTCACAGGTGGAGGAGGTTAGCAGCGGGTGTGGACGCGTGCAACCGAGAAGCGCCTAAAACGGCTGCAAATCCCCGATCTTTGACGGGTTTGACCGGGCCGCATGTGCTACCGTCCAGCGCCTGTGGACGGTCGATCTGGAAGGCTCTTGCCTCTCACGGCGGTGCTCGCGATCGGCGTGTTGAGCACCGGCCTGACGCCGTCGGTGGGAGGTGCTGACACCGTCGCCACGCTCCGGACGCAGACGGCAACCCTGGGTCGAGCCGAGCAATCGGCGTTGCTCCAGCTGTATGCGTCCGAGTCTGCGCTCTTGCGCGCACGAAGCGAGCAGGCACGGCTGGAGGCACGCTCCTCCGCGCTTGCATCGCGGGAGGAAGACATGCGGCGGAGCACGGCGATCGTGACTCGATCGCTGGCTGCATCGCAGGCGCGCGTTGGGAGACTGCTGCGTTATCTGTACCTTCGGGGCGTGTCCGACCCGCTCGCGGTCATCCTCGGAGCCGAGTCGTTCGACGAGGCGGTGCACGGCATTGACAGCCTGAACCGGGCGGCGGCCCAGAATCAGCGCCTCGCGCAGTCGGCGCTGGCTCAGGCGGATAGGTTGCGGCGACTTCGCGCCGATCTCGCACAGCGACGGCGCGAACTGGACGGAGCACGAGCTTCTGCTCGCGCAGCAACGGCCGGCCTCGTGGTGGCCGTCGCCCGGCGCACGTCGACAGTCTCGGCGATCAGCCGCGACAAGATGGTCGCGGCGCACCGGCTCGCCGTGCTTCGCGAGCAGGCCCGCGCGGCGGCCCGGGTATCCGAGCGGCTCGTCGTGCAGCAGCCTCCGGTCGCGGCGGCCGCCGGCAGCGACATGCCGTCCAGCGAGCCGGCGGCGCCGGCGGCTTCCGCCGGCGGATCGGCGCACCGAGCAGAGCACCCACACCCTCGTTGTCGACGCGGTGGCCTACCACCTCGTCGGACGGACTGCGAGCGGGCTGCCGGCGGGGGTCGGGGTGATGGCGGTCGACCCCAGCGTGATCCCTCTCGGAACGCGGGTGTTCGTTCCAGGGTACGGACCTGCGGTGGCGGCCGATGTCGGATCGGCGGTCAAGGGCCTGGTGATCGATCTCTGGATGCCCACCACGATCCAGGCTCGGGCATGGGGCCGGCGCACCGTCACCATCACCGTCTACGGTTGACAGCCGTGAGGAGCCGCCCAATCCTCGCCGCGGTTGCGGCCTTGCTCGCAGCCGCGGCACTCGCGGCTGCGGCGATCGCCGCACCCGGCTCGACGATCGGCTCGGCGCTGATGAAGGCGCTCGACTCGCCCGGGATCTCCCGGGCCCAGACAGCCGCGCTCGCAGTCGACCTGTCGACGGGCGCGGTCGTCTTCGCGCACAACGAGGCGCTGCCGGTGATACCTGCGTCGAACGAGAAGCTGCCTCTCTCGTGGGCTGCGCTGAAGCGTCTGGGCCCGGGCTACCGCTTTCACACGGAGGTGTACGGGGTCGGGGTGCGTACCGGCTCCACCTGGAGCGGGGATCTCGTGTTGAAGGGATTCGGCGACCCGACTTTGACGGCGGCCGATATCGATCAGCTGGCTGCCAAGTTGCGGGCGTCCGGGATCCACGCCGTCACCGGGCGGGTGCTCGGCGACGAGTCGTTTTACGACCGCGACCGGGGTGCTCTCGGGTGGAAGCAGTACTTCGTCGGCGGCGAGACGCCGCCCTTGTCGGCCCTCGTCGTCGACCGGGCGCAGGGGTGGCCGGCGCTCTCGCCCCCACTGCTGGCTGCGCGGGCGCTTCGCGGCGCTCTGGGCATGCACGGCGTCGCGGTCGCGGGCCGTCCGGGTCTGGGCGCTGCCCCTCCGGACGCAGCGTCTCTCGCAACCGACGTCTCCGCTCCCCTCTCCGGGATCGTGCGCACGATGAATCACGCGAGCGACAATTTCTACGCGGAGATGCTTTTGAAGCAGCTTGCCGCAGCAGACGGGAGGGTTGGGTCGTCAGCTGCGGGCGGACGCATCGTGATCGCCACGTTGAAGGAGTCGGGCATTCCGGTGACGGGGGTGCGAATCGTCGACGGCTCGGGGCTGTCGAGCCTGGACCGGATCACGGCAGCAGCTCTCGTAGGCGTCTTGCGCGAAGGCGCGACCGATCCGGCGATCCGGAAGGCGTTCGTAAGCTCGCTCGCGGTCGCGGGGCACAGCGGGACGCTGAGCCGTCGTCTGTGGCCGCTGCCGCGAACCGTCAGGGGCAAGACCGGGACGACGGACATCGCGTGCACGCTGTCGGGGCTGATCGGCCGGAAGTACGCGTTCGCGGTGCTGCAAAACGGCAATCCGGTGCCCTTCTGGTCTGCGCGCTCGGCGCAGGACCGGTTCGTCACGATCCTGGCCGGGGCGCCCTGACCCACGCCGGCGTGCCTGACCAGGCCACAGGTCACCCCGACAGCAGCTCGACCAGTGCCTTTTCGGCCAGGAGCGCGACACCGAGCTTCTCTGCTTTCGCAACCTTCGAGCCCGGGTTGTCGCCGACGATCACTCCCGTCGTCTTCCCCGACACGGAGTCCGAAACCTTCGCTCCCAGTGCCTCCAGCGCGGCCTTCGCCTCTTCGCGGCTGAAGCCTTCGAGCGTCCCCGTGATGACGTACTGGCGGCCGTTGAGCCGTCCTTCGACGGGCTGCTCGGCTTCGCCGGCGACCATCTGCAGACCGAGCTCGCGCAGGTCCGTGACGAGAGCGCGGTTCTCCTCGTCGGCGAACCATTCGGCGACCAGCTCTGCCCGATCCGGGCCGATGCCGTCGGCCTGCTCGAGCTCCTCCTGGGTTGCCGCGGCCAATGCGTCGACGTTTCCGAAATGGCGTGCCAGGTTGCGCGCGAGCACCCAGCCGATCTTGGGCATGTTGAGCCCGAACAGGACACGGGAGAACGGCTGCTGCTTCGACCGCTCGATCGCAGCGACGGCGCGTGCGGCCGAGATCTCGCCGTACCCCTCGATCTCGAGCAGCTGCTCGGCCGTGAGCCGGTAGAGATCCGGCATCGAACGGAGCAATCCTTCGTCCCACAGCTTGCGCACGAACTGCTCGCCGACGCCCTCGATGTCCATGGCCGCGCTGACCCAGTGGATCAGCGTCTCGAGCCCTCGCGACGGACAGGCGCGGTTCGGGCACCGGTGCTTGACCTCCCCTTCGGGCTTGACCGACCTCGACACCGCACAGCGGGCAATGGGTCGGCATCTTCCACTCCACCGTGCCGGCTCGATGCTCGCCGGCAGGGCCGACGACTTGCGGAATCACGTCGCCGGCGCGCTGGACGATGACGAGATCGCCCTCACGGATGCCCTTGCGATTGATGTCCTCTTCGTTGTGCAGCGTTGCCGTGGAGACGGTGACGCCGCCGACCTGGACCGGGTCGAGCTGTGCCCACGGATTCAGCGCGCCCGTCCGGCCGACGCGAATGTGGATTCGCTCCAGCGTCGTGATCGCCGTCGAGGGCGCCCACTTGAAGGCCCGCGCCCAGCGCGGTCGCTCATGCAGGGCGCCGAGCCGCTGCTGCTGGTCGAACGAGTCGACCTTGACGACGATCCCGTCGATCTCGTAGTCGAGGCCGAGACGACGCTGCTCCCAGGCCTCGCAGGCGGCGGCGACCTCCCCGATCGTCTCGAAGCGCTCGACCAACGCATTCGTGCGGAATCCGCGTTCACGGAGCCAGGCGAGCGTCGCGAACTGCGTGTCGGGCCCGGCACCGTCGCGAACCCCGGACCCGTAGACCCAGATCGAAAGCGGCCGTTCGGCCGTGATCATCGGGTTCAGCTGCCGGAGCGACCCGGCCGCAGCGTTGCGCGGGTTCGGCGGCGCCTTCTTGCCGGCGGCGATCTGAGCCTTCGTAAAGCGCGCGAAGCCGCTGAGGGGGAAATACACCTCGCCGCGCACTTCGAGCACGCGCAGGCGCGCTCTCGCCGTCCGGGATACGCATGCGCAACGGAACCGCCTCGATCGTGCGCAGGTTGGCGGTCACGTCCTCACCGCGGAGGCCGTCGCCTCGGGTGGCCCCGCGAGCGAAGACACCGTTCTCGTAGACGAGCGAGATCGCTGAGCCGTCGATCTTCGGCTCGAGCACCCATGCGACCGGCTCGTCGGTGCCGAGCCGCTTGCGCACGTCGTCGGCCCACTTCTCGAGCGCTTCCGTCGTGGTCACCTTCTCGAGCGAGCCCATGGGCGCCAGGTGCGGGACCTTCGTGAACCCCTCCGCCGGTGGCGCCCCGACTCGCTGGGTCGGTGAGTCGGGCGTGACAAGCTGGGGATGGGAGGCCTCGAGCGCCTGCAGCTCGTCGTAGAGGGCGTCGTACGCCGCGTCCGGAAGCTCCGGGTCGTCGAGCACGTGATAGCGGTACGCGTGGTGCTCGACGAGCCTGCGGAGCTCCGCGACGCGTGCGGCCGGGCTAGAGGAGGGCAAGGAGCTCCTCCGTGGTGTGCACGAGCGCGTCGGGCTGCTCGGCCAGCAGGCTCTCGTCGGCGTGGATCCCTCCCCACCCGACGGCAACGGCGAACGTTCCTGCGTCCTTTCCGGCCCGGACGTCGAACGGCGAGTCTCCGACGTACGCCGCATCCTGGGCCCGGGCGCCCATGCGTGCGAGCGCCTCGAGCACGGGCGCCGGGTCGGGTTTGTGACGTTCGGTGTCGTCGGCACCGACGAGCACCTCGGTCGTGTCGCGCAGGACCGGGAAGCGCTCGAATGCGAGTTCCACCGTATCGACGCGCTTCGCGGTGACGATGCCGAGCCGGTGTCCGCGACGGCGCAGCTCGTGGAGCAGCTCCGGCACACCCGCAAAGGTCTGGAGTGTCGCGTGCAGCGGCATGTTGTGGGCCCGGTAGACGTCGACGAGCTCGTCGACGCGGTCCGGATCGAGCTCGCGCATCTGCGCGACGAGGCCGGGGCCGCCGATCGCAGCGCGCACCTTGACCTCGTCAGGCTCCCGTCCGAGCACCGTGACACATGCGTGCCGCATCGAGGCCATGATGATCGGCCCCGAGTCGATCAGGGTTCCGTCGAGATCGAACAGGACGAAAGGGATGCGCACACGGGCGATTCTACGGACGGCGCTCCTGCCGGCCGAGCGAGCCCGTCACTCGTACTCGACGTGCTCCAGGTACAGGCCCCAGGGCGGTGCGGTCGTGCCTCCCTCCGCCCGCGGCCGTCCCGACAGGAGCTCGGCGACCCGTTCGGGCGTCGTCTCCAGCATCGTGCCGACGAGCGTCCGCACCATGTGCCGCAGGAAGGACTCGGCGGTGATCGTGAAGTGCAGGTCGTCGCCGCGGCGCTCCCACGCGGCAGCTCTGATCGTGCGGTGGAAGAGCTCGTGCTGCGTCACCGACGGCGTGAACGCGCTGAAGTCGTGCGTCCCGGACAGCAGGGCCGCAGCGGCAGTGAGCTTCTCGTCGTCCACGGGGCGCGGCCACCACAACGCACGCCGAGCGTCGAGGCCGCTGCGCGTGGTGCGGTTGAGCACGACGTAGCGGTAGGTGCGCGACCGGGCCGAGAAGCGAGCGTGGAACCCCGGCGCCGCGGATTGTGCGGCGAGCACGGCGACGTCGGACGGCAGGACGGTGTTCAACGCGGCTGCCGCCCGGGATGCCGGCGGCCCTCCGTTCACGGCCACCGACGCGACCTGCCCCGTGGCATGGACGCCCGTGTCCGTCCGCCCGGCGACCGCAAGCCCGGTCCACCCTGGGTACAGCGCGTCGAGGGCGTCGCGGAGCGCCGCCTCGACCGTTCTCCAGCCCGGCTGGCGCGCCCAGCCGCGAAACCCGGTTCCGTCGTACTCGAGCGTGAGCTGCAGAATCGTCATCGCTTGTGACACAGTGTCACAAGGGCTCGACTTCGAGCACGATCCCTGCGACGGATCGCACGCGCACTTCTGCGCCGCGCTCCAGGAGCCCTGCCGCCGAGCGGGCGTTCCAGATCTCGCCGTCGAGCCGGACCTGGCCGTCCGGCGCCAGTGTCGTGAGGACGATGGCAGAACGGCCGACGAGCGTCTGCACACCGGTTGCAGCGCGGCGGCGTCGCGACCAGGCTCTCAGCGCGAGCGTCTCGAGCACGTCGACGCCGAACGCTCCGAGCACCAGAACCACGCCCCAGGGAGACGGCACGACGACGAGCGCCAAGACGATCGCCAGCACCGTGAGCATGGCCCACAGCGTACGAGAGGAGCGCCTCGAGGGCGACGGGCGCCCACTCGGCCGTGGGTGACGGCGTCAGGCCGTGGCGGCGACTGCGTCGTAATCGACGAGCTCGAGCAGCACCATGGGTGCTGCATCGCCCTGCCGTGGGCCGAGCTTGACGATCCGCGTGTAGCCACCCTCGCGCTCGGCGAAGCGCGGGGCGACGGCCGAGAACAGCAGGTGGACGACGTCGTTCGAGCGCAGCTCGGCAAGCGCGAGCCTGCGTGCGTGCAGGTCCCCGCGCTTGCCGAGCGTGATCATCTTCTCGGCGAACGGCTTCACGGCCTTCGCCTTCGCTTCGGTCGTCTCGATTCGGCCGTGCTGGATCAGCGCGCCCGCAAGGTTGGAGTAGAGAGCCTTGCGATGCGCAGAGTCCCTCCCCAGTTTCTTCCCTGCACGCGCGTGACGCATCTAGACGAGCTCCTCGCCCTTCAGCGTGAGACCGTGAGCGGCGAGCGTCTCGCGCACTTCTTCGACCGACTTCTTGCCGAAGTTCGGAATAGCCGCGAGCTCCGCCTCCGACTTCGAGGTGAGGTCGCCGATCGTCTCGATGCCGACGCGCTTGAGGCAGTTGTACGAGCGCACACCGAGCTCGAGCTCCTCGATCGGGAAGTTCTCCATCCCGTGGGACGTCGTCGCCTCGGCAGCGGCCTCGACCGCCGCCTCGCCGAAGCCCTCGATCTTGTCGATGTCGGTGAAGATTGCGAGCTGCCGGATGAGGATCTCGGCGGCCTGCGCAATCGCCTCCTTCGGCTCGATCGAGCCGTCGGTGGTGACGTCGAGGACGAGCTTGTCGTAGTCGGTGCGCTGCCCCACGCGGGCGGCTTCGACCTCGTACGCGACGCGACGCACGGGCGAGAAGATCGAGTCGATCGGGATCACGCCGATCGTCGTCTCCGGCCCTCTGTTCATCTCTGCCGGCACGTAGCCGCGCCCGCGGCCGATCGTCAGGGTCATCTCGAGCTTGCCCTTGTCGGCCAGCTGCGCGATCTCGAGCTCCGGATTGAGGATCTCGAGATCGGCGGGAGCCTCGATGTCGGCAGCGGTGACGATGCCCGGCCCCTTCTTCGAGACGTGCACCTCGACCTCGGGCGACTCGCCGTGCAAACGGCAGATCAGGCTCTTGAGGTTGAGAATCACGTCGGTGACGTCCTCGCGCACGCCCGGGAGCGTCGTGAACTCGTGCGAGACGCCCTCGATCTTGACGGCGGTGACGGCTGCGCCTTCGAGCGACGACAGCAGCACGCGGCGCAGCGAGTTGCCGAACGTGTAGCCGAAACCCCGGTCGAGGGGCTCGATCGCGAACACGCCGCGATCGTCGTCGGACTCCTCGCGAACGATGCGCGGAATCTGGAAATCCATCATGGTACGCGTGGCCAAATCGGTCCTCTCTTCTCTCTCTTCTTCGCGTCGGCCGTTACTTGGAGTACAGCTCGACGATCAGCGATTCCTGAACGGGGGTGTCTATTTCGGCGCGCTCGGGCCATCGCAGCACCTTGCCGGTGAGGCCCTCGTGATCGGCCTGCAGCCACGGCGAGACGGATGCAGTGAGATCGGTGGCGTCGCGGACGAGCGGTGCGGCGGGACTGCCGTGCTTGAGGGTGATCACGTCGTTCGGCCGCACGGCGAAGCTCGGGATGTTGACGCGGCGCCCATTCACCTGAAAGTGGCCGTGACGGACGAGCTGACGCGCCTGTGCGCGCGAGCCCGCAAAGCCGAGGCGGTAGACGACATTGTCGAGACGCGTCTCGAGCATGCGCAACAGGTTCTCGCCTGGAGCCCCCGTGCCGCGGGTCGCCTTGTCGTACGTGTTGCGGAACTGCTTCTCGAGCAGGCCGTAGTAGCGGCGCGCCTTCTGCTTCTCGCGCAGCTGCAGCAGATACTCGCTCTGCTTGATGCGCCCGCGACCGTGCTCGCCCGGCGGATACGAGCGGCGCTCGATCGCGCACTTCTCCGTCAGGCAGCGCTCGCCCTTGAGAAACAGCTTGATCCCCTCGCGGCGGCAGACGCGACACTTGGGGCCGAGATCGCGGGCCACTAGACGCGCCTCCGCTTCTTTTGCCGGACGCCGTTGTGCGCCTGGGGCGAGACGTCCTTGACACCGAGGATCTCGAGACCGGCGGCCTGGAGGGAGCGGATCGCGGTCTCGCGACCGGAGCCGGGGCCCTTGACGAAGACCTCGACCTTCTGCAGGCCGTGCTCCATGCCCTTGCGGGCACAGTTGTCAGCCGTCACCTGGGCTGCGAACGGTGTCGACTTGCGCGAGCCCTTGAACCCGGCGGAGCCGGCCGACTCCCATGCGATCACGTTTCCCTCACGATCGGTGAGCGACACGATCGTGTTGTTGAACGACGTCTTGATGTGCGCCTGCCCGATCGCGATGTTCTTCTTGACGCGGCGGCGGGTGCGGCCGCGGGCTGCGGCCGCCTTGCGCGGAGGCGCCATTTACTTGGCCTTCTTTCCGCGCCCGACGGTCTTCTTCGGGCCCTTGCGCGTCCGTGCGTTCGTCTTCGTGCGCTGGCCGTTGACGGGCAGGCCGCGCCGGTGCCGGACTCCCCGGTAGCAGCCGATCTCGGACAGGCGCTTGATCGCCTGCGATCGCTCGCGGCGCAGATCGCCCTCGACCTCGACGTTGGCGTCGATGTACGTGCGGAGCTTCGCCACCTCGTCGTCCGTGAGATCCTTGACCTTCTGATCGGGGTCGAGCTCGAGGTCCTTGCAGATCCTTTGCGCGATCGACTGGCCGATCCCGTAGATGTACGTGAGACCGATCTCGAGACGCTTCTGGTTCGGGAGGTTGACGCCGGCGATGCGTGCCATGAGTGCCTAGCCCTGCCTTTGCTTGTGCCGGGGATTCGTGCAGATGACCATGGTGCGCCCATGCCGCTTGATGACGCGGCAGCGCTCACACATGGGCTTGACGGACGGGCGAACTTTCATCGTTGACTTTCCTCGGGGGCAGCGGTGTCGGGGGCGGCTAGCGGAGGCGGAAGGTGATGCGGCCGCGGGTCAAGTCATACGGAGAGAGCTCGACCTTGACCCGGTCACCAGGGAGGATGCGGATGTAGTGCTTGCGCATCTTCCCGGAGATCGTGGCGAGCACGCTGTGTCCCGTGTCGAGGTCGACCCTGAACATGGTGCTCGGGAGCGACTCGACAACCTCGCCTTCGACCTCGATCTTCTCTTCCTTGACTGCCACCCTTCCCTCGCGCAAAGACCGCAATGGTCGCGGTCAGTCGAAAAAACAGAACCGACAGCACGGCGATACAATCCCGAACCGCGGGCCGCTTACTGTAGCAAACTCGCCCTTTCCGTGGCGATCCCGACCCGGGGCGTCAGGATCCTGGGACCGCCCTCCGTGATCGCCACCGTGTGCTCGAAATGCGCGGCGAGAGAGCCGTCGTCGGTAGAGATCGACCACCCGTCCGCGTGCACGTACACGTCGGGCGTCCCGACCGTGATCATCGGCTCGATCGCGATCGTCATTCCGGGCGAAAGCCTCTCTCTACGACCTGGCTCGCCGAAGTTCGGCACATGCGGATCCTCGTGATAATGGCGGCCGACCCCGTGGCCGACGAGGCTGCGCACGACGGAGAAGCCGGCGCCTTCGACGACGGTCTGCACGGCGTGCGAGATGTCGCCGATGCGGTTGTCCGGGCGCGCCTGGGCGATCCCGGCCGCAAGGGCGTCCTGGCAGACGTCCAGCAGTCGCTGCGCGACCGGATCGAGCTCCCCCACGCCGAAGGTGTAGGCACTGTCCGCGATCGCACCGTCGAGGACGGCGCCGACGTCGATCGTGATCAGATCGCCTTCCTGTACGCGGTAGCGGCCCGGGATGCCGTGCACCACCATGTCGTTCGGCGAGATGCAGATCTCGGCGGGGAAGCCCTTGTAGCCCTTCGACGCCGACACCCCGCCATGCGAGGCGATGAACGCGCCGGCGATCTCGTCGAGCTCACCTGTCGTGATGCCCGGGACGATGTGCTCGCCGACGTGAGCGATGGTGGCGGCCACGAGGTCGCCGGCACGTGCGATGCGGTCGATCTCCTCAGGGCCCTTGCGGATGATCATCGGGGCCCGGCGACGCGGTGGAGCACGTCCTGTATCGTCGCCTCGACGTCTGCCGGCGTGCGCTCGCCGTCCACCGTCTCGAGGCTACCTGCCTCGCGATAGTAGTCGGCGACCGGCTCGGTCATCTCGTGGTAGAGGGCGAGTCGCTTCGCGATCGCCTCCGGCGCGTCGTCGGCCCGGCCCTCCTCGAGCGCACGGCCGAGCAACCGGTCGGTCGCGACCGCATCGTCGACCTGGAGGAGCACCACGACGTCGAGCGCCTTGCCGATCGCGCCGAGCATGCGGTCGAGCGCCTCGGCCTGCGCGATCGTGCGCGGAAACCCGTCGAGGACGAATCCGTCCTCGCCGTCCAGGCGCTCGCGGATGAGCTCGACCATGAGGTCGTCCGGGACGAGGTCCCCCGCGTCGTAGATGGGCTGTACACGGCGACCGAGCTCGGTTCCCTCGGCCATGGCCCGGCGGAGAATGTCGCCCGTCGCGATATGCGGCACGCCGAGATCCTGCGCGATGCGCTTCGCCTGGGTGCCCTTGCCCGACCCCTGCGGGCCGAGGAGGAGGATGTTCACGCTTGCGGGGCCCCTACTTGAGGAAACCTTCGTAGTTCCGCATCATCATCTGGCTCTCCATCTGGCGCATCGTGTCGAGCGCGACGCCGACCGCGATCAGCACCGAGGTACCGCCGAGCGCGCGGGCGTTCGCCTGGGAGAAGCCGCCGTAGCGGATGAAGACGCTCGGGAGAACTGCAACCGCTGCGAGGAACAGAGCCCCCGGGAGCGTCAACCGGGTGAGCACGCGGTCGAGGTACTGCGCCGTCGGCGGGCCGGGGCGGATGCCCGGGATGTAGCCGCCGTACTTGCGGAGGTTGTCGGCCTGCTCGACCGGATTGAACTGCACGGCCGTGTAGAAGTACGTGAAGACGATGATCATTCCCGCCTCGGCCAGCAGATACGTGAGATTGCCCGGCTGGAAATGATCGTTGACGAAATTCTGCGAGCCGGGGAAGTACTGCGCGATCGTGGCCGGGAAGGCGAGCAGGGCGGCGGCGAAGATGACCGGGATCACGCCTGCCATGTTGACGCGCAGCGGCAGATAGGTGGCGCCGCCCGAGCTCATGCGGCGTCCGACCATCCGCTTCGCGTACTGGATCGGGATGCGCCGCTGGCCTTCCTGGACGAAGACGACCGACGAGACGATGGCGAGCGCGATGAGCGGGAAGAAGATCCGCTCCATCGGGCCGCCGTTCCACCACGCGCTCACCCCGAGCGGGGCGCTCGTGAGGATGGAGGCGAAGATGAGGATCGAGATGCCGTTGCCGATGCCGCGCTTGGTGATCTGCTCGCCGAGCCACATCAGCAGCACGGTGCCGGTCGTGAGGGAGACGACGATGAGCGTCATGCGGCCGGGGTTCGCCTGCAGCGCGTCCTGACGCTGGAACAGCACCGCGTAGCCGAGCGCCTGCAGCGCGGCGAGCACGATCGTGAGATACCGCGTGTACTGGTTGATCTGCGCGTACCCGGACTCGCCCTCCCGTTGCAGCTCGCCGAGCCTCGGGATCACGACGGTCAGGAGCTGGAGGATGATCGACGCCGTGACGTACGGCATGATCCCGAGCGCGAACAGCGAGAACTGTGACAGCGCGCCACCCGAGAACAGGTTGAGCAGTCCGAGGATGGAGCCGCCGCGCCCCGAGAAGTAGTTCTCGATCGCGGACGCGTTGACGCCCGGTGCGGGCATCCAGGAGCCGAGCCGGTAGACGGCGAGCACCAGTGCCGTGAACAGGACGCGGCGCCGGAGCTCCGGTACGCGCCACGCGTTGCCGAGCCAGCTGAACACGGTGCTACTCGACAGCCTCGTCGGCCGCGTCGTCGGCCGCATCATCCGCAGCGTCTGCTGCGACCTCGACCTCGTCGGGCTCGTCGTCGTCGCCGCCCGTGACCGGCTTCGGACGCGTCTTTGCCTTCTTCTCGGCGGGCTCGCCGCGCAGCCACGTGACCGACCCGCCGGCAGCCTCGATCTTCTCCCGTGCGGTCTTCGAGAAGCCGTGCGCCGTGACCGTGAGCTTCTTTGTGAGGTCACCGGAGCCGAGAATCTTGATGTCGATCTTCGTGTTCTTGATCAGCCCCGCCGTGACGAGCGCTTCCGGTGTGATCTCGGCGCCGGACTCGAAGCGCGCCTCGAGGTCGCGCAGGTTCACGGGCTGCGTGGAGGTTCGGAACGGACCGACCGGCATTGCGTCGGCGGATGTGTTGCCCCGGAGCTTCGGCAGCCGCATGTCGATCGGCATCTGGCCACCCTCGAAGCCGGCGTGCATCTTGTGCGATCCGGACCGCGATTTCTGGCCTTTGATGCCTCGGCCGGAATAGCGCCCTTTCCCGGATCCCAGGCCGCGGCCGATCCGCTTGCGCTCCTTGCGCGGCTGCGCCGGTTGCAGCGAGTGGAGGTTGAGCTCCTCGCCCATCTCTACGCGTCCTTCCCTTCGACCTTGACGAGGTGCGCGACATGGCGCAGCTGTCCTGCGAGCTCCGACGACTCCTTGTGCTCCGAGCTACGGCCGATCTTGCCGAGGCCGAGTGCGCGCAGCGTGCCTTCGTGGGCCTTGCTCTGCCCGATGGTACTGCGCACCTGGGTGACCTTGACGACGCTCATGCCTCGTCCTCCGCTGCCACGACGGCCGCCACGGGAACCTGGTAGTTGCGCGGCAGGGGAAGCACCTCGCGGATCGTCTTCCCGCGCTGGCGGGCGATGTCCTCCGGGCGCCGCAGCCGCTTGAGGCCGTTCACGGTCGCCTTCGCCATGTTGATCGGATTGGTCGTGCCGAGGCTCTTTGCCAGCACGTCACGGACACCGGCGAGCTCGAGCACGGCACGCACACCGCCTCCGGCGATGACCCCGGTGCCCTCGCTCGCGGGCCGCAGGAACACCCGCGCGGCGTCGAACTCGCCGAGGATCTCGTGTGTGATCGTGGTGCCGTGCTTGGGGACCGTGAAGAGGTTCTTCTTCGCGTCGTCGACGGCCTTCGAGATCGCGAGCGGGACCTCTCGTGCCTTCCCGTAGCCGACGCCGACGCGGTCGACCTCGTCCCCGATCACGACGAGCGCCGTGAACGAGAAGCGCCGGCCGCCCTTGACGACCTTCGCGACCCGGTTGATCTCGATCACGCGCTCTTTCAGCTCTCTGGTCTCAGCGACCTGGAAATTGCTCAAAACTCAAGTCCTCCCTCGCGGGCACCGTCTGCCAGCGCTTTCACGCGTCCGTGGTAGAGATAGCCGCCGCGATCGAAGACGCACCTCGAGACGCCTGCTTGCTTGGCGGACGCCGCGAGCTGCTTGCCCACCTCGGCGGCCTGTTCGGTCTTGTTGCCGGAGAACGACTTCAGCTGCAGCCAGCTGGCGGCCGCGACCGTGACGGCGTTCCCGTCGTCGATGAGCTGGGCGAAGATTCCCTTGTTGGAGCGGAAAACGGCGAGCCGCGGGCGCTCGGCGGTGCCGGCCACCTTGCCGCGGATGCGGCGGTGCCGGCGCAGGCGCGCCTCACGCGTGGTGAGCGTGCTCATGCGCGCCCCTCGCCGGCCATGGCTCCCGCCCGGCAGAGCCGGGCTCCGCCACGGCCTGTCGGCGCTCGCAGTACCCGACCTTCCGGGGCCGTATTCCCATACTGTCCCCTCCGGCCGAACGCAGCGAGCGCCGACCGAGGAACGCGCATGGGCGAAGGTGGTGACACAGAAGTTCTCATGCTCGCTTCCCGACCTTCCTGCGAACCTGCTCGTCGCGGTAGCGGATGCCCTTGCCCTTGTACGGCTCGGGCGGCCGCACCTCGCGAATCTCGGCTGCGGTCTGGCCGACGACCTGCTTGTCGGTGCCCTTGACCACGATCTGGGTCGGTACGGGGACCTCGAAGCTGACGCCGGGCCGCGGCTGGATCGTGACGGAGTGCGAGTACCCGACCGCCAGCTCGAGGTCCGTTCCTCTGAGCTGCGCGCGGTAGCCGACCCCCTGGATCTCGAGGTACTTCTCGAACCCCTTCGTCACGCCCTCGACCATGTTCGCGACGAGCGTCCGCGTGAGGCCGTGCAACGCGCGGTCGTCTCCGCGGTCGGTCGGCCGCGTCACGTTCAGCACCCCGTCTTCCTCTGCAATCTGGATGCGGGCGGGGACGCGCTGCTCGAGCTCGCCGAGCGGGCCGGCGACCTTGACGTTGCCGCCCGGTGAGACGACGACGGTGACGCCGGCGGGAATTTCGATGGGTTTGCGGCCGATTCGACTCATTGGGTCACCAGACGAATGCGAGGACTTCGCCGCCGACGCCACGCTCGGCCGCCTGGCGCCCCGTGATGACGCCGGTGGAGGTGGACAGGATCGCCGTGCCGAGGCCTCCGAGCACGCGCGGCAGACGATCCTTGCGCGCATAGACGCGGCGTCCCGGCTTCGACACCCGCTTGAGGTCGGTGATCACGCGCTCGCGGTTGCGCCCGAACTTGAGCTCGATCACGAGCGTCGAGAACGGCGTGCCGTCGACGACGCGGAAGTCCTTGATGTACCCCTCGTCCTTGAGCAGGCGCGCGATCTCCTCCTTCATGCCGGAGGTGGGCATCGCAGCGTTGTCGTGCATCGCCTTGTTGGCGTTGCGGATGCGGGTGAGCATGTCGGCGATCGGGTCGGTCAGCATTCCGTTTCCCTCCTCCCGATATCTGCCATCACCATGAACAATCCCCCGCAGTCATCCCGGAGGGATGACAAGGGACCAGCATCACAAGAGTTCATGGTGATATCTCCCATCACCATGAACAATCCCCCGCAGTCATCCCGGAGGGATGACAAGGGACCAGCATCACAAGAGTTCATGGTGATATCTCCCATCACCATGAACTCTTGGTCATGCCTGGGATGGCGCCCTGGTGCGCCAGCTCGCGCAGGCAGATCCGGCAGAGCAGGAACTTCTTGAACACGGCCCGCGGGCGACCGCAACGGTTGCACCGCGTGTAGGCCTGGGTCTTGAATTTCGGCGTCCGCTGCTGCTTGACGCGGAGTGAGGTCTTGGCCACCTAGCTTTCCCTTCTCTCGGTGGCGAAAGGCAGCCCGAGCGCACGCAACAGCGCGCGCGCGTGGTCGTCTGTCTCCGCCGATGTCGTGATCGCGATGTCGAGGCCCCGGATCGACTGCACGCTGTCGTAGTCGATCTCCGGGAAGATGATCTGCTCCTTGATGCCGATGGAGTAGTTGCCACGGCCGTCGAACGAATCAGGGCTGAGGCCTCGGAAGTCACGGATGCGCGGAAGCGCGATCGATACGAGTCGATCGAGGAACTCGTACATGCGTGCGCCGCGCAGGGTCACCCGGGCGCCAACGGCCATGCCTTCGCGGAGCTTGAAGCTCGCGATCGACTTGCGCGCACGGCGGACCTGCGCCCGCTGGCCGGCGATCGTCGAGAGCTCGTCCATGGCGGCGTCGAGCGCCTTGGCGTCGGTCTTGGCTTCGCCGACGCCCATGTTGAGCGTGATCTTCGTCACGCTGGGCACCTGCATGATCGAGTCGAGGTCGAGCTCAGCCATCAGGTTCGGCCTGATCTCGTCCTCGTAGTGGTGCTTGAGGCGAGGGATCGTGGTCTCGGTGGCTGCCATCAGCGGTCGATCTCCTGGTCACAGCGCTTGCAGAAGCGGACGCGAACGGTTTCGCCCTTGAGCTCTTTCAGCTTGACGCCGACACGCGTGGCCTGCTTGCAGGTCGGGCACACGAGCATGACGTTGCTGACATCGAGCGGCGACGCCTTCTCGACGATCCCGCCCGGCGTGATCTGCGTCCCACCCATGCGCGAGGCGTCACGGATCGGCCGCGGCTTGGTGTGGCGCTTGACGACGTTCAGGTTCTCGACGATGACGTGGCGGTCGCTCGGGCGCGCGTCGATGACGCGGCCCTGTTTGCCCCGGTCCTTGCCGGAGAGCACCTGCACCGTGTCGCCTTTCTTGATCTTCATCGTGGCTGCCATCTCTAGAGGACCTCGGGAGCGAGGCTGACGATCTTCATGAAGTTCTTCTCGCGCAACTCGCGCGCGACCGGGCCGAAGATGCGCGTTCCGCGCGGGTTGTTCTGGTTGTCGATGATGACGGCCGCGTTCTCGTCGAAGCCGATCAGCGTGCCGTCGTCGCGGCCGTAGGGCTTCTTCGTCCGGACGACGACGGCTTTCACCACCTCGCCCTTCTTGACCGTTCCCTGCGGCGTCGCGGCCTTCACGGTAGCAACGATGATGTCGCCGACGCGCGCGTAGCGGCGGTGGGACCCCCCATCACGCGGATGCAGAGGAGCTCGCGGGCGCCGGTGTTGTCGGCGACCCTGAGGCGGCTCTCCTGCTGGATCACTTGGCGACCTCGACGATCTCGGCGAGACGCCAGCGCTTGGTCGCGGACAACGGGCGCGTCTCCACGATGCGGACGACGTCGCCGACCTTGGCGGTGTTGCCCTCGTCATGCGCGTGGAACTTGACCGATCGCCGAACGACCTTCTTGTACCTCGGGTGGGACTTGATCACGTCGACCTTGACGACGACGGTCTTGTCCATCGCGTCGGAGACGACGGTGCCCTGCCGCTCCTGGCTGCGCCCTCGGTCGTGCTCCGGCTTCTCCAGCCTGACGATCGGCTTGCGCTCGGCCGCCTTGGCACGCGTCGGACGCGTTTTCTGGGGGCGCAGCGACCGTGGCAGGCGCTTCTTCTTCACCTTCGGCTGCGACTGCGGGGCCGGCTCGGCCGGTGGCGCGTCGGGAGCGGCCTCCACAGCAGCTGCCACGGGCTCGCCCGCAGCCTCGGCGACGGGCTCCTCGACCGGCGTCTCGGCAGCCGGCTCCGCAGCCTCGGCGACGGGCTCCTCGACCGGCGTCTCGGCAGCCGGCTCCGCAGCCTCGGCGACGGGCTCCTCGACCGGCGTCTCGGCAGCCGGCTCCGCAGCCTCGGCGACGGGCTCCTCGACCGGCGTCTCGGCAGCCGGCTCCGCAGCCTCGGCGACGGGCTCCTCGGCCGGCTCTGGCTCGGCAGCGGCCTCCGGCTCGGGAGCGGCCTCGTCCACCGTCTCCTCGACCGGGGCCTCCTCTGCCAGCTCGTTCTTCTTGTCCTTCTTGTCAGCCATCTCAGATCTTCCCCAGTCGTTCCCGCTCGGTCTTGACGGTCAGGATGCGTGCGATCTCGCGCTTGGCGGATCGCAGCCGGGCGCTGTTCTCGAGCGCTCCGGTAGCCGACTGGAAACGAAGGTTGAAGAGCTCTTTCCGGGTCTCCGCCATCTTCTCCGCCAGCTCGTCGTCGGTCATGTCACGCAGCTGCCTAGCTTTCAAAGAGATCAGCCTCCCGTCTCACGAACTTCACCTTCACGGGCAGCTTTTGCCCGGCGAGGCGAAGGGCTTCCCGCGCCAGCTCCTCGGAGACGCCTGCGAGCTCGAACATCACGCGGCCGGGCTTGACGACCGCGACCCATCCCTCGGGCGAGCCTTTGCCGGAACCCATCCGGGTCTCGGCCGGCTTCTTCGTGAACGGCTTGTCCGGGAAGACGTTGATCCACACCTTGCCGCCGCGGCGGATCTTGCGGGTCATCGCGATCCGGGCCGCCTCGATCTGGCGGTTCGTGATCCAGCCGTCCTCGAGGGCCTTGATCCCATAGTCCCCGAATTGCACGGTCGTCTGCCCCCGGGAGAACCCGTCGCGACGGCCGCGAAACTGCTTTCGGTGTTTGGTCTTGCGTGGGAGCAACATCAGGACTCGGCCCCCTCGGTGCCGGCGTCGGGCGTGGGAGCATCCGTGGTCTCGGGAGCCTGCTGGTCGGTCTGCTCCGGCATGGGCGTGCTCTGCGGCGGCCGGCCGCCGCCCTGCTGCCCCTCTGCCTGCTGGCCGGCCGGGCGCGAACCGCGACCGCGACCGCCGCTACCGCCGCCCGGAGGACGTCCGCCGGGCCGGCCGCCGCCGCCACCCTGGCCTCCGCCGGGGCCGCGCCGACGCTTCTGGACGAGTCCAAGCCCTTCGCGATCCTGACCGCGCCCGCGGCCCCCCTCGCGAGATGCCCCGAGCCCCTCGGCTGCTCCGCCACGCTTCCGGCGAGCCTGATCCTGGTCGCCGAGCCGGGTCTCCTTGCCGGTCGTCGTGCCCTCGTAGCCCTCCGGCATGATCTCGCCCTTGTTGACCCACACCTTGACGCCGATGCGGCCGTATGTCGTCTTTGCCTCGGCGAAGCCGTAGTCGATGTCGGCACGGATCGTGTGCAGTGGGATGCGGCCCTCGGTATAGCGCTCCGAGCGGCTCATCTCGCCGCCGCCGAGCCTGCCGCCGCACTGGATCTTGATCCCCTGTGCGCCCGACCGCATCGCGGAGGCCAGCGAGCGCTTCATGGCGCGCCTGAACGAGACGCGGTTCTGCAGCTGCTCTGCGATCGACTGGGCGACGAGCTGCGCATCGAGCTCGGGCCGCTTGATCTCGTTGATGTTGATGTGCACCGACTTGCCGGTGATCGCGTGGAGCTCCTTGCGCAGCGCGTCCACCTCGACGCCCGACTTGCCGATCACGATGCCGGGCCGCGCCGTGTAGATGTCGACCGTGATCCGCTGCTTGTCCTTGCGGATGAGGATGTCGGACAGGCCCGCGTGCGAGAGCTTGCCGGTGATGTGGCCTCGGATGCGGACGTCCTCGAGGATGTAGGAGGCGAACTCCTTCTTGCCGGTGTACCAGTTCGACTTCCAGTCGTGGATGACACCGACGCGAAGGCCACCAGGATGAACTTTTTGACCCATCAGGCTGCTACCTCTTTCTTCTTCGCCGGCGCCCTGCGCTTCGGCTTCTGCTCGGCGGCCGGCGCAGGAGTCTCCTTGGCGGCGGGCTGCTCGGCCTTCCGCTTCGGGCTTTGCGCAGCCTTGGGGCTCTCGCTCACGATCAGCGTGATATGGCACGTGCGCTTGCGGATGCGGTTGACACGGCCGCGGGCGCGGGCGCGCCAGCGCTTCAAGGTCGGTCCCTCGTCGGCGTAGGCCGCCACGATGACGAGCTCGTCACCGTCGAGGGCATGCGTCGACTCGGCGTTCGCCACGGCCGAGCTGAGGACCTTCTCGATGTCGACCGCGGCGGCGCGCTGCGTGAAGGCGAGGATCGTGCGCGCCTCGGGGACGGTGCGTCCCCGTATGTGATCGAGCACGAGCCGTGCCTTGCGCGCGGAGAGACGGACGTACTTCGCCTCCGCCCGGGACTGGCTCAAGGTGGGGGTGTCGGTCGGAGCAGCCACTAGCGCTTCTTCACCTGGGTCTTGTTGTCGCCGGCGTGGCCGCGGAACGTGCGCGTCGGCGCGAACTCGCCGAGCTTGTGCCCGACCATCTGCTCGCTCACGAACACGGGCACGTGCTTGCGCCCGTCGTGGACGGCGATCGTGTGGCCGACCATCTCCGGGAACACCGTTGACGTGCGCGACCAGGTGCGGATCATGCGCTTCTCGTTGACGGCGTTCATTGCCTCGATGCGGCTCAGGAGCCGCGCCTCGACGAAGGGCCCCTTCTTGGACGACCTGCTCATGTGTTAGCGCCTCTCCTTGCCGCGGCGGCGGCCGCGGACGATCAACGTGTCGGATTCCTTGTGCTTGCGCCGGGTGCGCTTGCCGAGCGTCGGCACGCCCCACGGGGTAACCGGATGGCGGCCGCCCTTCGACTTGCCCTCGCCGCCGCCGTGCGGATGGTCAACAGGATTCATTGCCGAGCCGCGCACGGAAGGCCGCTTGCCCAGCCAACGGCTGCGGCCGGCCTTGCCGCTCGACTCGTTGGCGTGCTCGGAGTTGCCGACCTGACCGACGGTCGCACGGCAGGTGAGCAGGACGCGCCGCATCTCGCCGGACGGGAGGCGCAAGACGCCGTATCCCTGATCCTTCGCCACGAGCTGGACACCGGACCCGGCAGAACGCGCCATCTTGGCACCCTGGCCCGGCCGCAGCTCCACGTTGTGGATCAGCGTTCCCGTCGGGATGCTGTCGAGCGGCAGTGCATTGCCGGCCTTGATGTCGGCGCCGGGGCCGGACTCGACGGTGGCGCCGACCCTCAGACCCTGCGGCGCGATGATGTAGGCCTTCGCACCGTCCGCGTAGTGGAGCAGGGCGATCCGCGCCGACCGGTTCGGGTCGTACTCGATCGCTGCGACCTTCGCCGGGACGCCGTCCTTGATCCGCTTGAAGTCGATCACCCGGTAGCGGCGCTTGTGGCCGCCGCCCTGGTGGCGCGTCGTGATGCGGCCGTTGTTGTTCCGTCCGCCGGTCTTCTTCAGCGGTTCCGTGAGCGACTTTTCGGGCGCGCCCTTCGTGATCTCCTCAAAAGAGGAAACGGCCATGAAGCGCCGGCCGGGGCTGGTGGGCTTGAACTTCTTCACTGCCATGGCTTAGACCTGAGCCCCCTCGAAGATCTCGATCGTCTGACCGGCGTGCAGCTGCACGATGGCCTTCTTCCAGCCCTGCCGAACGCCCTTGATGGCGCCGCGCCGCTTGGGCTTGGGCTGCACCTTGACGATGTTGACGCTGCGCACCTTGACGTCGAACAGTTGCTCGACCGCCTGGCGGACCTGCGTCTTGTGGGCGTCCTGATGCACCTTGAACGTGTACCTGCGGTCGGCGAGGCCGGAGTAGCTCTTCTCGGACACGACCGGTGCGATCAGAACGTCAGCCGGGTTCATTGCACGGCCTTTCCCTGCACGAGTGGCAGCGCCGTCTCGCTGACGAGCACCGAGCGCGCCCATACGACCGGCGCCACCTCGAGCTCCGCCGGGACCGTGACCAGCACGCGGTCGAGGTTGCGAAACGACTTGATCAGCGCTTCCTCGTCCTCGTGGGCGACGAGGAGCAACGGGCCCTCGTGCTTCCAGTCGGCGACGAGCGCCTTGGCCTGCTTGGTCGACGGGGTCGCAAACGCGCCGCCGTCGACGAGCGCGAATGTGCCGTTCGAGACGTGGTTCGAGAGCACGCCGGCCAGCGCTGCGCGCCGGGCCTTCCGGTTCACCTTGACGGAGAAGTCGCGCATCCCGGGCGGAAACGCGACCCCGCCGCCCGCGAACTGCGGCGCGCGAATCGTGCCCTGACGGGCGCGCCCAGTGCCCTTCTGGCGCCACGGCTTCGCGCGGCCGCCGGACACGAGCCCGCGGCTCTTGGCCCCGCGCGTGCCCGCGCGGTGGGCATTGAGCTCGGCCCGAACGGTCTCGTGCACGAGGTGCTTCTTGAGCTCGGCGCCGAATACGGCCGCCTCGAGCTTGACGCTCTTTGCCGCCGAGCCTCCGATCACCTGTGCCTTGAGGTCAGCCACTAGTCCTTCCCCCTGATCTCGACGATGCCGCTCTTCGGGCCTGGAACAGAGCCCTTGACGAGCAGGAGATTGCGCTCGACATCGATGTCGTGGACGACGAGCCCGAGCTGAGTCACGCGTTCCCCGCCCATGCGTCCGGCCATCTTCTGCCCGCGGAACACGCGCGACGGCGTCGCCGAGGCGCCGATCGAGCCTGGCTTGCGGATGTTGTGGGAGCCGTGGCTGACCGGGCCGCGCTTGAAGTTGTGGCGCTTGATCGTGCCAGCGAAGCCCTTGCCGATGGACGTGCCCGCCACTTTGATCGCCTCGCCCGGCTGGAACGCCTCGACGGTGACGGCCTCGCCGACGGCGAGCTCGGTCGCTCCCTGGAACTCGACCAGGTGGCGGTGCGGCGCAACGCCGGCCTTGTTGAGGTGGCCGAGCTCACCCTTGGTGAGCTTGCGCTCGACGACCTCGTCGAAAGCGAGCTGGACCGCGTCGTAGCCGTCCGTGGCCGTGGTCTTCACCTGCACGACGGGGCACGGGCCCGCCTCGATCACGGTGACTGCGGTGACGCCGCCGGTCTCGAGATCGAAGACCTGGGTCATGCCGAGCTTTCTGCCGAGAATGCCTTTCATCTCTCCCACCTAGAGCTTGATCTCGATGTCGACGCCGGCAGGGAGGTCGAGGCGCATCAGCGAGTCCACGGTCTTCGGCGTCGGGCTGTGAATGTCGATCAGCCGCTTGTGCGTCCGCACCTCGAAATGCTCGCGCGAGTCCTTGTCCTTGAAGGGGCTTCGGATCACGCAGTACACGTTCTTCTCGGTGGGCAGGGGCACGGGGCCGGTGATCGTCGCACCGGTGCGCTGGGCCGTCTCCACGATCTGCGAAGCGGAGCGGTCCAGCTGCTGGTGGTCATAGCCCTTGAGCCGGATCCTGATCTTCTGTTGCGCCATTGATCGTTTCTCTTCTCTCGTGTGCGATGAGGGGCGAGGGAAAGGGCGAGGCAAGCCTCGCCCTTTCGCCGGCTCCTATTTGATGATCTCCGTCACGACGCCGGCGCCTACGGTGCGGCCGCCCTCGCGGACGGCGAACCTGAGACCCGCATCCATGGCGATCGGCTGGCCCATCTCGATCTCCATCTGGGTGTTGTCACCGGGCATCACCATCTCCTGGCCGTCGGGGAGCTTGATCGCTCCCGTCACGTCCGTCGTGCGGAAGTAGAACTGCGGCCGGTAGCCGTTGAAGAACGGCGTATGACGGCCTCCCTCGTCCTTCGAGAGCACGTAGACCTCGGCCTTGAACTGCGTGTGCGGGGTGATCGAGCCGGGTTTCGCCAGCACCTGGCCGCGCTCGACCTCCTCGCGCTTGATGCCGCGCAGGAGCGCGCCCGCGTTGTCCCCGGCCTGGGCAAAGTCGAGCACCTTCTGGAACATCTCGAGCCCGGTCACGACAGTCTTCTCGACCTTCTCGTGGATGCCGACGATCTCGACCTCGCTGCCGACCTCGATCTTGCCCTGCTCGATGCGGCCCGTGACGACTGTGCCGCGGCCCGTGATCGTGAACACGTCTTCGATCGGCATCAGGAACGGCTTGTCCGTGTCGCGCGTCGGCTCCGGGATGTAGGAGTCGACCGCAGCCATCAGCTCGAGGATCTTCGGCGTCCACTCGGGGTCTCCCTCGAGCGCCTTCAGCGCCGAGACGTGGACGATCGGGATGTCGTCGCCCGGGAAGTTGTACTTCGAGAGCAGCTCGCGAACCTCCAGCTCGACCAGCTCGAGCAGCTCGGGATCGTCGACCATGTCGGCCTTGTTCAGCGCCACCACGATCGAGGGCACCTCGACCTGGCGGGCGAGAAGAATGTGCTCGCGGGTCTGCGGCATCGGTCCGTCCGCTGCCGAGACGACCAGAATCGCACCGTCCATCTGGGCGGCGCCGGTGATCATGTTCTTGATGTAGTCGGCGTGACCCGGGCAGTCGACGTGCGCGTAATGACGGGCCTCGGTCTCGTACTCGACGTGGGCCGTGTTGATCGTAATGCCGCGCTGGCGCTCTTCGGGAGCCGCGTCGATCGAGCCGAAGTCGCGCGCGGCGGTGCCTGTGCCCGACTCGGACAGCACCTTCGTGATCGCCGCGGTCAGCGTCGTCTTGCCATGGTCGATGTGGCCGATCGTGCCGACGTTGACGTGCGGCTTCGACCGCTCGAACTTCTGCTTTGCCATGCTCTCCTCCGGTCTCCTTCTTACGAGCCTGATTGCGAGTCGACGATGTCGCTCGCGATGGACTGGGGCACTTCCTCGTACCGATCGAACTGCATCGTGAACGTCGCGCGGCCCTGGGACATCGACCGCAAGTCCGTCGCGTACCCGAACATCTCCGACAGCGGCACGCTCGCCTTGATCGACTGCGAGTTCGCGATCGGCTCGAGGCTCTCGACCCGCCCGCGGCGACTGTTGAGATTACCCATCACGTCGCCGAGGTAGTCGTCGGGCGTGACGACCTCGACCGCCATGATGGGCTCGAGCAGCTTGGGCTTCGCGCGCTTCATCGCCTCCTTGAAGGCCATCGAGCCCGCAATCTTGAACGCGCGCTCACTCGAGTCGACATCGTGGTAGGAGCCCTCGATGAGCTCGACCTTGACGTCCACCACCGGGTAGCCCGCCAGGATGCCGGCGTTCATGGCCTCCTGGATGCCCTCGTCGACGGGCTTGATGTACTCCTTGGGAATCTTGCCGCCGACGATCCGGTCGACGAACTCGTAGCCGGCGCCGGGCACCTGCGGGAGCAGATTGATCGTGACGTCGCCGTACTGACCCGAGCCGCCGGTCTGGCGCACGAACTTGCCCTGCACCTTCTCCGCCGGCTTCGACGCCGTCTCGCGGTAGGCGACCTGGGGCCGGCCGACGTTGGCGTCGACCTTGAACTCGCGCATGAGGCGGTCGACGATGATCTCCAGGTGGAGCTCGCCCATGCCGGCGATCAGCGTCTGCGCGGTCTCCTCGTCCGAGGTGACCCGGAACGTGGGATCCTCCTCGGCGAGACGCTGCAGGCCCTGCGAGAGCTTGTCCTGGTCGCCCTTCGTCTTCGGCTCGATCGCGACCGAGATGACCGGGTCGGGGAAGGTCATCGACTCGAGCACGATCGGCGCCTTCTCGGCTGCCAGCGTGTCGCCCGTCGTCGACTGCTTGAGGCCGACGGCCGCGGCGATCTCCCCTGCGCCGATCTCCTCGCGCTCCTCGCGGTGGTTCGCGTGCATCTGCAGGATGCGGCTGACGCGCTCCGTCTTTCCGTTCGTCGTGTTGAGCACGCGGTCGCCGGAGCTGATCTGGCCGGAGTAGACGCGGAAATAGGTGAGCTTGCCGACGAACGGGTCGGACATGACCTTGAACACGAGCGCCGAGAACGGGGCGTCGAGCGAGGCGGCGCGCGTCAGCTCCTCGTCGGTCTTGGGATCGATTCCTTGCACGGCCGGTACGTCGAGCGGGCTCGGCAGGTAGTCGACGACCGCGTCGAGCAGCGGCTGCACGCCCTTGTTCTTGAAGGCGGACCCGAGCAAGACCGGGGTGAAACCGCTCGCGAGCGTGCCGGCCCGCAACGCGCGGCGGATCATCTCGGGCGTGACGCTGTCCTCGTCCTCGAGGTAGCTCTCCATCAGCTCGTCGTCGTACTCGGCGACCGCATCGATGAGAATGTGGTGCTGGGTCTGCGCGGACTCGAGCAGCGCATCGGGGATCGCGCCGACGGTGAACGTCTGCCCGAGATCGTCGTCGTACGTGATCGCCTTCATCTCGACGAGGTCGACGACGCCGGCATGATGCTCCTCCTCGCCGACGGGGATCTGCACGCAGACGGGATGGGCCCCGAGGCGCTCGCGCATCGACTGCACGGCTGCGAAGAAATCCGCTCCCGTGCGATCCATCTTGTTGATGAACGCGATGCGCGGGACGCCGTAGCGGTCGGCCTGTCGCCAGACGGTCTCGGACTGCGGCTGCACGCCGGCCACCGAGTCGAATACGGCCACGGCGCCGTCGAGCACGCGGAGCGAGCGCTCCACCTCTACGGTAAAGTCCACGTGCCCGGGCGTATCGATAATGTTGATGCGATGGTCGCGCCACTCCGCCGTCGTCGCCGCCGACGTGATCGTGATGCCGCGCTCCTGCTCCTGCGCCATCCAGTCCATCGTCGCTGCGCCCTCGTGCACTTCGCCGAGCTTGTGGGTGCGGCCGGTGTAGTAGAGGATCCGCTCGGTCGTCGTCGTCTTGCCGGCGTCGATGTGCGCCATGATTCCGATGTTCCGGACGCGGTCCAGCCCGATGCGGGTTGCTGTGGTGCTCATCGACGGCCTACCAGCGGTAATGGGCGAAGGCCTTGTTGGCCTGCGCCATCCGGTAGATGTCATCCTTCTTCTTGTAGGCGCCACCCTGCTGGTTGAGCGCGTCCATGAGCTCGCCGGCGAGCTTGTCGCCCATGTGCTTCTCACGCCGGTCGCGGGCGAACTGGATCAGCCAGCGGATCGCGAGCGTGCGGGCACGCCGTTGCGGCACCTCGATCGGCACCTGGTAGTTGGCGCCGCCGACACGCCGCGACCTGACCTCCAGCACCGGCGTCACCGTCTTGACGGCACCCTCGAGCACCTCGAGGGCCGGCTTGCCGGTCTTCTCCGCCGCAACCGCGAGCGCGTCGTAGACGATCTTCTCCGCGGTCGACTTCTTGCCGTCGAGCATCACTCGGTTGATCACCTGCGTGACGAGCACCGACCCGTAGACGGGGTCGGCGTCGACCTGGCGTGGGGCAATCTCAGCGCGGCGCGGCATTACGATCCGGCTCTCTTCGCGCCGTATTTGGAACGCGCCTGGCGGCGGTCGGTGACGCCCGATGTGTCGAGCCCGCCGCGGATCACCTTGTAGCGGAAGCCCGGCAGATCCTTGACGCGGCCGCCGCGGATGAGGACGACCGAGTGCTCCTGCAAGTTGTGGCCCTCACCCGGGATGTAGGCGCCGACCTCCATGCCGTTCGTCAGCCGCACGCGGGCAACCTTGCGCAGCGCCGAGTTCGGCTTCTTGGGAGTGGTCGTGTAGACGCGCGTGCAGACGCCGCGCTTCTGCGGCGCACCGCGAAGCGCTGGGGTCTTCGTCTTGGCCACGGGGGCCTTTCGTCCCTTGCGGACGAGCTGATTGACGGTGGGCACGCTGCTCCTAACGCTCTGGTCGAAGGTCGTTCGTCACGAGAAAGGCCGGCAGGGCACTCAGCCCGCCGTCCGGGTCGCCCAGTGTAGCGAATCCCACGGGAAGGCGGCAAATACGGTGCAGTTCTATACAACCTCCTGTTCCCCGCTTACAGTGCGCCTGGGAACGGACGGGGGGACAGAGAAGGGGTCTGGGATCGCGACTGCGATAGTCGGAGCGGCTTTGGCAGCCGTCATCGTGCTCGGGGCGCTGCTTGCGTTGACCGGCGCCTCGCGGCGGCGGCGCGAAGCTCTGCGCCTGTACGACGAGCTCAACGCGCTCGGGGGCCGTCTCGACACGCTCGCCGACCGGATCGATACCTCCATTCGCCGTCCGACGGAGCTCGACACCGGGCTCGGAGACGCGATCGGATCGACGATCGAGCTCGGCGAGGTGCTGCGGCGCACGCTTGCCGCGACGGGGGCGCTCGCGGGCGTGGACGGCGCCGAGGTCGACGTGATGACGGAGAGCGGCGTCGTCGTGCGCGAGGCCCGGGGTGTGGCCCCACCCGAGGCGCTGCGGCCGGTGGGCGGGCCTCCCGACGGCCGTCCGTTCCGCTCGACGGCGGTCTCGTACGTCTACGATCGCCAGGATCCCGAGGCGATCCGCTCGGCGCTCGCGGTGCCGCTGCGCCTCGAGCGCGAGCTCGGCACGCTCACCGTCTACTCCCGTCTCGAGCACGCCTTTGAAGAGGAGGCGACGGAGATTTTGGCAGCGGTCGCCCGGCGTGCCGCACCTGCCGTCGCCAATGCGCTGCGCCACCGTGTCGTGCAGGAGTTGAGCATCACCGACGAGCTCACCGGCTTGCTGAACCGCCGCGGCTACGACCAGGCGCTCGAACGTGAGCTCGCGCTCGCGCGACGCTCGGGCCGGCCGCTGGCGCTGATGATCGTCGACCTCGACTTCTTCAGCAGGGTCAACAACGAATTCGGGCTGCCCGCCGGAGATGCGGTGCTGACGACCTTCGCGGACAGCTTGCGCGCCGCCGTACGCGTGACCGACATCGCCTGCCGGCGCGGCGGCGAGGAGTTCGCCATCATCCTCCCTGAGACGACCTGCCGGCAGGGTGTGCTCGCCTACAACCGGTTGCGGGCGGTGGTGGCGGGCACGGAGTTCCCTTTCGTCACCACGATGAGCTTTTCGGCGGGGCTCTCCGACCTGCGCGAGGACGACTCCGGTGCCGACATCGATGCCCGCGCAGCGAACGTCGAGAAGGACGCGAAGTCGCTCGGTCGCGACCGGCTCGAGACCGACTGCATCGGGCTCAATCCCGTCCGCTGACGAGCTCATCCACGGGTTGCGGCCGGTCGGGCGACACCGGCCGACGGACTGGCGCTTCTCTTTCACCCGAGTAAGGTTGGAGCGAGGACGCTGACCGATGACGACCGCGGCGATCGCACTCGTGGCCGCGCTGACGGCAGTGGCCGTCGCGGCGCTGCTGGCCGCGATTGGCCGCCGCACGCGTGCAGCATCGGAAACCCGCGTCGGCTACGCGCTCCGCGAGATGGGCGAGCGGATGGACGATCTCGCACGGGATCTCACCGCGTCGATGGAGCGCCTGCGTGAGGACAGCCGCCGCGCTCGCGCGGTCGAGGCCCTCGGCCAGACGCTCGATCTCGACGAGGTACTCGCCCGCGTCACCGACGCGGCGGCCGCCCTCCCGGGTGCCGCGGCGAGCGTCGTCCGCGTCCGCCCGAAGGACGGCGAGCCGCTGGTCGCCAGCTCAGGGGTCGACGGCGCCGCAGCCGCCGCCCAGGAGATCACAGGCCCGCCGGACGGGAGCCGCGTTCGTGCCGTCGCGCTCTCGTACCACTACCCGCACACGGAGGAGCCCGGGGACCCGCTGCGCTCGGCGATCGCCGTGCCACTCGAGATCGACGCGCAGGAGCTAGGGTTCCTGGCCGTGTACGCGCGCGGTGACGAGTCCCCGGTCGACCCCGACGACTTCGGCACGCTCGAGGCGATCGCGTCCCACGCCGGTCCCGCGATCGAAAATGCCCGCCAGTACCGCGAAGCGCAGCGCCTTGCGGCACTCGACGCCCTCACCGGGTTGCCGAACCGCAGCAGCTTTCACGACGCGCTCACCCAGGAGGTGGCTCGGGCGCGACGCTACGAGCGTCCTCTGGCTCTGCTCGTTCTCGATCTCGACGACTTCCAGAGCGTCAACGAGAGGCTCGGTCACCTCGGCGGAGATACCGTGCTCGTCGAGGTTGCTGCGCTCGTTCGCGAGTCGGCTCGCCCCTACGACATCCCGTGCCGCATCGGCGGCGACGAGCTCGCCGTGATCCTGCCCGAGGCGGGGCGGGTCGAGGCCGAAGGCCTCTACGCGCGCGTCCAGGCGACACTCCGCCGCGTTCCTCCGGCGCAGGTGCCGGGCCTCACCGTGTCAGGCGGCATCGCAGAGCTCGCAGCGGACGACGATGCGGTATCGGTGTTTCAGCGCGCCGACGAGGCGCTGCACCGAGCCAAGGGCAACGGCAAGGGGACAGCCGCGTAACCGCAAGCGTAGGGGTGTCTCCCGTGCTCTGACGGGAGACACCCCGCACTGCAAGAACTACCGCGCGCCAGGCGACACGTACCGCGCCACCGGAGCGCTACGCCTCGTCGATCGCCTCGGGCGGCGCTTCGTCCACCGCGGGCGCCTCGTCCTCGAAGCCGAGGCCGAGAGCGGTGAGGTCGATATCGCCCTCGCCGCCGATCTCCTCGAGTGCCGCCAGCAGCTCCTGTGCCTCTGCCGCGAACATCGAGGACGGCAGCGGCTCGGCCGGCTCGATCTCGATCCCGCGGTACTTCTTCAAGCCCGTGGCCGCCGGGATCAGCTTCCCGATGATCACGTTCTCCTTGAGGCCGAGCAGCCGGTCGATCTTGCCCTCGATCGCCGCGTCGGTGAGCACCTTCGTCGTCTCCTGGAACGACGCAGCGGACAGGAACGACTCGGTCGCGAGCGACGCCTTCGTGATGCCGAGGATGAGCGGCTCGAAGGAGGCGAGCTCCTTCTTCGCCTTCTTGGCCTCGTCGTTGGCGCGTGCGAGCACGGCCTTGTCGACGAGCTGGCCCGGCAGCAACGGGGTGTCACCGGCGCTCTCGACGCGCACCTTCTTCAGCATCTGGCGCACGATCAACTCGATGTGCTTGTCGTGGATGTCGACGCCCTGCGACTTGTAGACCTTCTGTACCTCGCCGACGAGGTACAGCTCCGTCGCTGTCGAGCCCTTCAGCGCAAGCAGCTCGGCCGGGGCGATCGACCCCTCGTTGAGCGGGTCACCGGCCTCGACGAGCTGGCCGTTGGTGACGAGGAAACGGGTGCGCCGCGGGAAGGAGTACTCCTTCGCAGGGATCGGCTCGCCGCTCTCGTCGAGGCTGGACGGGACGACCGTGACCTTGATCGTGCGGTCCGCCTCCTCGACCTCTACCTTGCCGCCCACCTCGGCCAGCGTCGCGGCTCCCTTCGGGTTACGCGCCTCGAAGATCTCGACGACGCGCGGGAGGCCGTGCGTGATGTCCGCCCCGGCGACGCCGCCGGTGTGGAACGTCCGCATCGTCAGCTGTGTGCCGGGCTCACCGATCGACTGCGCGGCGATGATGCCGACCGCGTCTCCGACCTCGCAGATGTCACCTGTGGCGAGGAACGTGCCGTAACAGGAGCGGCACACGCCGAACTCGCTGCGGCACTTGAGCACCGAGCGCACCGGCACCTGGTAGCCCTCCGCGTGCTCCTCGAGCCCGTCGAGCAGGTCGCGGAGCTTCGGGAGCGTGAGCTCCTCACCCTGGGCGGCGAGGAGCGTCTTGCCAGGCTTGCCGTCCTTGAGCGGCTTGAACACGTCCACCGCCAGAATCCGCCCGGCGACGCTCTTGTTGAGCTGGTCGTCGAGAATCGCCGGCAGCTCGACGAAGTCGGTCGTCCCGCAATCGAGGTCACGGATGATCACGTCCTGCGAGACGTCGACCAGGCGACGGGTCAGGTAACCCGAGTCGGCGGTCCGCAGTGCTGTGTCGGCGAGGCCCTTGCGTGCACCGTGTGTCGAGATGAAGTACTCGAGCACCGACAGGCCTTCCATGAAGTTGGCCTTGATCGGGCGCTCGATGATCTCGCCCTTCGGATTTGCCATCAGCCCACGCATCCCGGCGAGCTGGCGGATCTGGTTGAACGACCCACGGGCGCCCGAGTTGGCCATCATGAAGATCGGGTTCGTCTCGTGGAGCGTCTCCTTCATCGCCTCCGCGACCACGTCCGTCGCCTCGGTCCAGATCGCCACGATGCGCTCGTGGCGCTCGTCCTCGGTCATCAGGCCGCGCTCGTATTCGCGCTCGACCTTTGCCACTTCCGCCTCGTAGCGCGCCAGGATCTCTTCCTTGGCGGGCGGAATCACGATGTCGTTCTTCGAGACCGTCATCCCTGCCTGGGTGGCGTAGCGGAAGGCGAGCGTCTTGATCGTGTCGAGCACGGTGGCAACGGCGTGTGCGCCGTAGCTGTCGACGAGCTCGGCGATGAACGAGTCGAGCTCCCGCTTCGAGAGTGCGCGGTTGATGTACGCGTGGCCGCCGTCGGTGATCTCGTGATGCACGGCTTCGGTGAGCGAGCGGCCGATCTCGGCGTTGAAGATCACGCGTCCGGGCGTCGTCACCACGAGCTCGCCGTTCCAGCGGTACTCGATCGGCTCCTGGGTGTGTACCTGGTGCGACTCGATCGCGAACTCGACCTCTTCCTCGGTGCGGAACCGCATCAGCCCCTTCTTGCGGAGCTTCTTGGCGATCTCCTCGGCCGTGAACGCCGGCAGGTCGTGCTCGCAGTAGGTGAGGAAGTACGAGCCCAGCACCATGTCCTGGGTCGGGGTGGCGAGCGGCCGCCCGTGCGCCGGCGAGAGGATGTTGTTCGCCGACAGCATCAGGATCCTCGCCTCTGCCTGCGCCTCCGCGCTGAGCGGCAGGTGCACGGCCATCTGGTCACCGTCGAAGTCCGCATTGAACGCGTGGCACACGAGCGGATGCACCTGGATCGCCTTGCCCTCGACGAGGATCGGCTCGAACGCCTGGATGCCGAGGCGGTGGAGCGTCGGCGCCCGGTTCAGCAGGACCGGGTGCTCGGCGATCACCTCCTCGAGGACGTCCCACACGTCCAGCGACATCGACTCGACGTGCTTCTTCGCCGCCTTGATGTTCTGCACGGCCTTGCGCTCGACGAGCCGGCTCATGATGAACGGCTTGAACAGCTCGAGCGCCATCAGCTTCGGCAGGCCGCACTGGTGCAGCTTCAGGTTCGGCCCGGCGACGATCACCGAGCGGCCCGAGTAGTCGACGCGCTTGCCGAGCAGGTTCTGGCGGAAGCGCCCCTGCTTGCCCTTGAGCATGTCGGAGAGCGACTTCAGGGGGCGGTTGCCCGGGCCCGTGACGGCGCGGCCACGGCGGCCGTTGTCGAACAGCGCGTCGACGGCCTCCTGCAGCATGCGCTTCTCGTTGTTGACGATGATCTCGGGCGCGCCCAGGTCGAGCAGCCGCTTGAGGCGGTTGTTCCGGTTGATCACGCGGCGGTAGAGATCGTTGAGGTCGGACGTGGCGAAGCGCCCACCGTCGAGCTGCACCATCGGGCGCAACTCCGGCGGGATCACGGGCACCGCCTCGAGAATCATCCACTCCGGCTTGTTCTCCGACTTGATGAAGGCCTCGACGACCTTCAGCCGCTTGATCGCACGCTGCTGCTTCTGCCCCTTCGACGTCTTGATCACGTCGCGCAGGGTGCGTGACTCCTCGACGAGGTCGAGGTCGCGCAACAGGTCGCGGATCGCCTCGGCACCCATGCCGCCCCGGAAGTACTGGCCGAAGCCGTACGGCGAGCCGAAGCGGTCCTTGAGCTCACGGAACAGCTGCTCGTCGTTGACGACGAGCTTGGGCTCGAGCTCGCGGAACAGCTTCCACGTCTCCTCGAGCCGGCGCACACCCTCGACTGCCGCCTCGCGGGCGTCGTCACGGCGGGAGTCCATGTCCTGGACCATCTCGCGCACCTTCAGCGCCCACTGGCCGACGATGTCGAGGTCGTCCTTCTTCGCACCGGGGAGCAGGCAGAGGTCGTACGCGAGCTCGCGCACGGCCTCCGGGCTGTCGCCGGCCTGCGCCTGTGCAAGCACGTCGGCGAGCAGGCCGTTGCCGACCTCGCGCGCCTTCTCTAGGTTCTTCGCGTCCACCGACGCGACGAGTTCGGCGTCCTCGGCCGACAGCTCTGTGCCCGTGGTGAGCGCGTCGATCAGCTTGTGCAGGTGCTTCGTGATCGCGCCCTTCTTCGAGCCCGACGCAGACTCGAGCTCCGCGCGCAGCGGATCGAGCGCCTCGTGGATCTCCTGCGAGGCGGTGGCGACGGATTCGATCTCGCGCGGCGCGAGCTTGCGGTCCTCACGCGTCGCGGTCTGCCGCACGAGCTCACGGATCTTCTTGCCGTCCTCGGTCGTGAGCGTCTTCGCGAGCTGGGGGAAGATGCCGCCGGCGAGCGACCGCACCTCTTCCAGCGTCGGCAGCACCTGATCCTCGGCCCAGTTGTTGAGGCCTCGCGTCCAGAACTCGTCGTCCTCGTCGAAGTTCCGCTCCTTCCCCGCCGAGAAGTAATCCCGGCGGCGGCTGAGGCGGTCCTCGAGCGCGGTCAGCTGCTCGTCGCGGTCGACGTAGATCTGCTCGGATTCGGCACGCACCTTGTCCTCGAGGTCGGCGAGGTCGGCGGCGCGCTTCTCGTTGTCGACTCCGGTGACGATCGACGCCGCGAAGTACAGCACCTTCTCGAGCTCGCGCGGCGCGATGTCGAGCAGGTAGCCGATCCGGCTCGGAACGCCCTTGAAGAACCAGATGTGCGAGACCGGGGCGGCCAGGTCGATATGGCCCATGCGCTCGCGGCGCACCTTCTGCCGGGTCACCTCGACACCGCAACGCTCGCAGATGATGCCCTTGTAGCGGACGCGCTTGTACTTGCCGCAGTAGCACTCCCAGTCCTTCGTCGGACCGAAGATGCGCTCGCAGAAGAGACCGTCACGCTCCGGCTTGAGCGTGCGGTAATTGATCGTCTCCGGCTTTGTGACCTCGCCGGAGGACCAGTCGCGGATCTGCTTGCTCGACGCGAGCCCGATGCGGATCGCGTCGAATTCGTTGATGTCGATCACCTAGTGCTTCGCCTCTTTCCGTTGACTCTGTGCGGTGTCAGTCGTCCAGCTCGATGTCCGCGAGCCCGACCTCGAGCTCGGCGGGCTCCGGGGCCTCGACCCCGTCGAGCGCTTCGTCGGCGGCGACGACGATGTCGACGCCCTCGTCCGGAGCGGTGCCGCCCTCCTCGACCTCCTGGGCCGAGAGCTCACCGGCCGCGGCACGCACTGCGGCCGGCGAGAGGTCGATGCCGAGCTCTTCCGCGGCGCGGAGCAGCTCGTCGTCCTCCTCGCGCACCTCGACCTCACGCCCGTCGTCGGACTGGACGTGCACGTCGAGTGCGAGGGACTGCATCTCCTTCAGCAGCACCTTGAAGGACTCCGGGATGGACGGCTCGGCGATGTTCTCGCCCTTGACGATCGCTTCGTATGCCTTGACGCGGCCGATCGTGTCGTCGGACTTGATCGTCAGCATCTCCTGCAGGGTGTAGGCGGCGCCGTACGCCTCCAGCGCCCAGACCTCCATCTCGCCGAAGCGCTGGCCGCCGAACTGCGCCTTGCCGCCCAGCGGCTGCTGGGTCACGAGCGAGTAGGGGCCCGTGCTGCGCGCGTGGATCTTGTCGTCCACGAGGTGCAGCAGCTTGAGGATGTACATGTAGCCGACGGTGACCTTCTGCTCGAACGGCTCGCCGCTCTTGCCGCTGAAGAGCTGCACCTTGCCCGAGGCCTTGCGGCCGGCCGGGCGCGACTGGTCGACGTTCATCTTGATCGGCGAGTCCGTCGCCGTCGCCCAACGGACGAGCGCCTCGTCGACGTCGGTCTCCGTCGCGCCGTCGAACACCGGCGTCGCCACCGGATGCGGCCTCGGCGCGTTGATCGGTGCGCGCGGGTTGACGCCGCTGCGCTCGTCACTCTGGGCAAAGACGCCGTGGGCGGCCGCCCAGCCGAGGTGGGTCTCGAGGATCTGTCCGATGTTCATACGGCTCGGGACGCCGAGCGGGTTGAGCACGACGTCGACCGGCCGGCCGTCCTCGAGGAACGGCATGTCCTCCTCGGGCACGATCTTCGAGATCACGCCCTTGTTCCC
>CAWCXS010000015.1:0-70256 GCA_963799615.1 uncultured Gaiellaceae bacterium
CCTCGACCGACAACACCGCCGTCACCGGCTACCACGTGTTCCGCGACAGCAACCCGACCCCGCTCGCGAACGTGACCAGCGGCACAACATACGCCGACACCGGCCTCACAGCCGGCTCCACCCACTCCTACACCGTCACCGCCTACGACGCCGTCCCCAACGAATCCGCACCATCAAGCCCGCCCGCCACAGCCACGACCGCGGCAGCACCCGATACGCAGGCGCCGACGGTGCCGAGCAACGTGCAGGCGGCCGCCAACGGCAGCAGCGAGATCGATCTCAGCTGGACCGCCTCGACCGACAACACCGCCGTCACCGGCTACCACGTGTTCCGCGACAGCAACCCGACCCCGCTCGCGAACGTGACCAGCGGCACAACATACGCCGACACCGGCCTCACAGCCGGCTCCACCCACTCCTACACCGTCACCGCCTACGACGCCGTCCCCAACGAATCCGCACCATCAAGCCCGCCCGCCACAGCCACGACCGCGGCAGCACCCGACACGCAGGCGCCGACGGTGCCGAGCAACGTGCAGGCGGCCGCCAACGGCAGCAGCGAGATCGATCTCAGCTGGACCGCCTCGACCGACAACACCGCCGTCACCGGCTACCACGTCTTCCGCGACAGCAACCCGACCCCGCTCGCGAACGTGACCAGCGGCACAACATACGCCGACACCGGCCTCACAGCCGGCTCCACCCACTCCTACACCGTCACCGCCTACGACGCCGTCCCCAACGAATCCGCACCATCAAGCCCGCCCGCCACAGCCACGACCGCGGCAGCACCCGACACGCAGGCGCCGACGGTGCCGAGCAACGTGCAGGCGGCCGCCAACGGCAGCAGCGAGATCGATCTCAGCTGGACCGCCTCGACCGACAACACCGCCGTCACCGGCTACCACGTCTTCCGCGACAGCAACCCGACCCCGCTCGCGAACGTGACCAGCGGCACAACATACGCCGACACCGGCCTCACAGCCGGCTCCACCCACTCCTACACCGTCACCGCCTACGACGCCGTCCCGAACGAATCCGCACCATCAAGCCCGCCCGCCACAGCCACGACCGCGGCAGCACCCGACACGCAGGCGCCGACGGTGCCGAGCAACGTGCAGGCGGCCGCCAACGGCAGCAGCGAGATCGATCTCAGCTGGACCGCCTCGACCGACAACACCGCCGTCACCGGCTACCACGTCTTCCGCGACAGCAACCCGACCCCGCTCGCGAACGTGACCAGCGGCACAACATACGCCGACACCGGCCTCACAGCCGGCTCCACCCACTCCTACACCGTCACCGCCTACGACGCCGTCCCGAACGAATCCGCACCATCAAGCCCGCCCGCCACAGCCACGACCGCGGCAGCACCCGACACGCAGGCGCCGACGGTGCCGAGCAACGTGCAGGCGGCCGCCAACGGCAGCAGCGAGATCGATCTCAGCTGGACCGCCTCGACCGACAACACCGCCGTCACCGGCTACCACGTCTTCCGCGACAGCAACCCGACCCCGCTCGCGAACGTGACCAGCGGCACAACATACGCCGACACCGGCCTCACAGCCGGCTCCACCCACTCCTACACCGTCACCGCCTACGACGCCGTCCCCAACGAATCCGCACCATCAAGCCCGCCCGCCACAGCCACGACCAGTAGCAGCACGACGACGACGACGTTCACACCTGTCGCCGACTCCTACGTCGACTCGTCACAACCAACGAACAACTTCGGTTCCGCCAACATGTTCCGCGTCGATGGCTCCCCCACCGTGCGCACTTACCTCAAGTTCAACGTCAACGGGATAGCCGGAACGGTGACGAACGTAACCCTGCGCGTATTCGCGAACTCCGCCCTGAACGCCGGCTACGACGTGTTCTCCGTCTCCGACACAAGCTGGATCGAAAGCGGCACCGGCGGAATCACCTTCAACAACGCGCCCCCACTGGCAGCAACCAAAACCGGCTCCTCCGGCCCAATCAGCGCCGGAACCTGGACCAGCGTCAACGTCACCGCGCTCATCAGCGGCAACGGCACCATCAGCATCGCCCTCACCACAACCAGCAGCACCGCCCTCAGCATGCAAAGCAGAACAGGCGCCAACCCACCACAACTCGTAATCACAACGAACTGAGGCGTCGTGCGTGTCACGACATCGCCGGCACCAGCAGGGAGACTGTCCACACGATCTTCGAGGGCGCGGGAGACTGACAGAGAAGCCTCTCGAATGCCTGGGCCCCACCAATAGTTCCGTGGGGCGCACGGTCATATGAAGCGCAGGCTGATGGCCGGTTTCCTTTCGCCGCTGTTGATTCTGACGACCGGATTGTTCGTGGCCGACATGAGTCCCGGTGGTAATGGGCTCTCGGGTCCGGCAGTGGGCGCCACCTCCGCATCGAGCCGATCGCCTGTGAGCGCGCGGATCCTGGGGACGGCGCGTGTTGGCGAGGTGCTGGTCGGGGCGCTCAAGGGTCCCAAACCGAAGGTTCCACGGACCCCTGGCTTCCAGTGGCAGGCATGCGACTGGAGGGGCGGTGCCTGCTCCGACCTCGACTTCGCACATCGTCAGCGGTACCGCGTGCGTGCCGCGGACCTCGGCGCGACACTCCGCGTGCAGGTCACGATCTCGACGCCGGCTCGAACGCGAATCGTGATAGCTCAGGCAACTCCGGTGATACAGGGGGCTGCCGATCCGATGGTGGCCGCCGCCGGGGACATCGCGTGCGATCCGGCTAGCTCACAGTTCGCGGGCGGACTCGGCTCGCGTGGCTCCTGCCGCCAGAAATGGACGAGCGACATTCTGGTCGGCAGCGGGCTGAGCGCTGTCCTGCCTCTCGGCGACCTGCAGTACGAGTGCGGTGCTGCGGATGCTTTCTCCCAGTCGTACGAGCCGAGCTGGGGACGCGTCAGGCGGATAACGCGTCCTGCGCTCGGAAATCACGAGTACGGGCGGAGTTGCGAGTCCAACGACGCGACCGGCTATTTCCAGTACTTCGGGACTGGCGCCGGGTCGTCGCCAGGCGGCTGGTACAGCTACGACATCGGCTCATGGCACTGGTTGCGCTGAACTCCGAATGCAGCTACGGCTCGGGAGCCAGTCGAAGGTCGGCGGATGTGACGCCGGCACAGCCCACAGGAGACATGGCTGAAGCAGGATCTCGCGGCGCACGCGAACGCCTGCACTTTGGCCTACTGGCACGAGCCGCGGTTCTCGTCTGGCCAGCACGGTGACGCGCAGCAGATGGCGACGATCTGGAACGACCTCGTCGCTGCTCACGCCGACGTCGTGCTTGTCGGGGCACAACCACGACTACGAGCGATTCGAGCCGATCGGGAGCGACATCGCAGGACGCTGCCGCCTCGAACGGGACGACGACAGAAACGCCCAGCTTCCAGGACCCGAACCTCGATCCGAACGGGATCCGCGAGTTCGTGGTCGGCACCGGCGGCAAGAACCACTACGGGTTCGGCACCCAGCCGCCGCTCACTGGGTGAGGTCGTCCGTGAGCTTCGCACGTACGGCGTGTTGAAGCTGACGCTGCACCCAACCGGCTACGACTGGCAGTTCGTCAACGATCCAGGCTCCGGCTCGTTCACGGACTCAGGGACCGGGAGCTGCCACTAAAACCCGCACATACCGTCAGACGGTTACAGAAGCTAACACCCTGTAACCCAGGTTCAGATCCCTCGAATTAGGGACGAGCATGGGACTCACCATGTCGAAGGGATCGATGACGGACGATGAGGCCCTGGGCCTATCTACACTTCGGTTTCAGCCGCCGCGTATCCCGGGGGTTTGTGCTTATGGGGACGCTGGGGTTGATCGTGGCGAGTCTGTTGCTGAGCGGGTCTGCGCCTGCCGCCGGTGCAGGTGTTCCGACCTGGTGGAAGGTCGACCTGCACGAGCACTCGTCGTTCAGTGGTGACGCGCGCCAGGATCTTGGCGTGCTGGCCGCGGCCGACAAGGGCCTTAGCTACAACGCGATTTTCGTGACCGACCACGACCGTTCGGCCAGTTTCTCGATCCAGGGGGCGAATGGCAACTACATCGACTACCGGGACGCGCTCAGCGGCCGGTGGACGCAGAAGACGGTCAACGCTACGAACTTTGCGAACGCTGTCGTCACCAGCCCGGTCCATTCCGGTTCGAACTCGCTCCATCTTGCGGTCACCGCGCCCGCGCCGGCGAACTCGCGGACGATGGTCTATGCCGATCGGGGTACAACGCTCCGCGGCGGCGCTATCACGCTCGATTTCTGGGTGAATCCCACGCGCATCGACGCCAACTCGGGCGTGGACGTCTCGGTTTCGCTCGGCGGCGACGCAACCACCAACACGGGCATCTTCGGCTATACGACCTCGGACGGGGCGCCGCACCTGGCCAAGAGCACCGTGCTCGTCTGGCAACTGGGGGCCGCTCGCGCGGCGTCGAACACGGGGACGACGCACGTGATCACGAACGCGCTGCAGTACACGCTCGGCACCTGGAACCACTATGTGGTCAACGTGACCACAGGCGCTGTGAGCTGGACGCCGAACGGTGGGTCGACGACGAACTCGTCGACGAGCGGCCTCAATTCTCTCACGCCGGTCGATCAGCCGGCCGACTACGCGGTGCTCGCGCTCGTCAAGATGGAGGCCTCGGCGTCCAACGGAACCGCCGACGCCTACTTCGACGACTACACCCTCTCCAGCGCGACGCAGAACTGCCCGGCCGCGGACTTCGCTTACCGCAACAGCCTGATCGACAGCGGCAGCTTCAACGGTCAGAACGCGAGTGGAGCGAACTTCGTGCTCTACCCGGCGCGCGAGATGGGCCAGCAACAGCACACGAACCAGTTCAACTTCGACATCACGAACCCGGCCCAGTACTACGACACGTACTCGGACTCGACGTCGAATGACGGCCTTCTCTGCGCCTCGACGAACACCCCTTCGGCTCCCTGGAGCTTCTCCCCCTTCGGGAGCGACAACATCGCGGCCGTGCAGGCGAGCGGCTACCCGGCACAGAACAACCATCCCGGCATAACCGACACGATCGCGGACGTGATCAGCACGTTCGCGCACGGCGCGGACGCAGTCGAGGTGGTCGGAGCCTCCAACTTTTCGAGCACGTGGGACGCGATCCTGCAGCAGAACCATCAGGTCATCGGCACCTACGGCACCGACTCGCACGCAGGCGTCGGCAACGGTGCACCCGCCGACTACATCGACGCGCCGAGCCTGACCCGCGACAACTTGCTGACCAGCCTCTTCGAGGGGCGAATGTTCATGGCCAGGAACAACTTCGGCGGTCGAATCGCCTTCAACCTCGACCCGAGCTCGGCCAGTCCGTATCCGGCCCGATACCCGGTCTATGTTCCCGCAGGCCAGAGCTCGGCGAACGTTCACCTCTCGATCAGCAGCGGTCTCGCGGGCGGCCAGACGGTGAACTGGGTCTACAACAGCGGATCGGGGAGCCAGACGATCACTGACACACCCTCGGGGGCAAGCTACGACGTGACCAAGTCGATCCCCCTCTCCGGCTCCTTCACCTTCGTTCGCGCCGAGATCCGCGATTCCGCCGGCAACCCGCTCGCGCACACCGAGCCGATCTTCTTCAGGGCTGTGTCGGGGCTACCAGCAGGGATGAGTGCCCATGTCGACTCGTTCGCGCCGGCATCCGGCTGCGCGTGCAGCGTGGGCACGACGAAGGGGATCACCGCCGCGACCTGGAGCGCGGGCGTGTCGAGGCTCTCCCTGACCCTGACCGATCAGCCCCAGACAAAGATCGACCTGCTCATCACGAGTGGAATCGCGCCGCAGACGCTGACGATTGACGGCTCGTCGATTGCGCAGTCCGCCTCACTCGCCGCGTTCCAGGCGGCGACCGGGTCGGCGTGGTTCTACGACTCCGGCGCAACCCTCCTGTACCTCCGCGATCTTCAAGGGGCCGGAGCATCCTCCAGCATTGGGATCAGCTTCGGGCCGCCGGACACACAGGCGCCGAGTGTGCCGGCGGGCGTGACAGCGACGGCGATTGGCGCCAGCGAGATCGATCTCAGCTGGACGGCTTCGAGCGATAACGACGCGGTCGCGGGATACCACGTGTTCCGCGACAGTAACCCGACCCCGATCGCCACGGTGACGAGCGGCACAACATACGCCGACACCGGCCTCGCTTTCAACTCGACGCATTCGTACACGGTGTCCGCCTTCGACGCGGTGCCGAACGAATCCGCACCATCAAGCCCGCCCGCCTCGGCGACGACAAGCAGCACTGCGACGTTCACGCCTGTCGCCGACTCCTACGTCGACTCCTCACAACCAGCGAACAACTTCGGCACCAGCAACATCATCCGCGTCGACGCCTCCCCCACCGTCCGCACGTACCTCAAGTTCAACGTCAACGGGGTGCCCGGAACGGCGAGCCAAGCAACGCTGCGCGTGTTCGCGAACTCCGCCCTGAACGCCGGCTACGACGTGTTCGCCGTCTCCGACACAAGCTGGATCGAAAGCGGCACCGGCGGAATCACCTTCACCAACGCGCCCGCGCTGGCAGCAACCAAAACCGGCTCCTCCGGCCCAATCAGCGCCGGAACCTGGACGAGCGTCAACGTCACCGCGCTCATCAGCGGCAACGGCACCATCAGCATCGCCCTCACCACAACCAGCAGCACCGCCCTCAGCATGCAAAGCAGAACAGGCGCCAACCCACCACAACTCGTAATCACAGCGGCAGCACCCGACACGCAGGCGCCGTCGGTGCCGAGCAACGTGCAGGCGGCCGCCAACGGCAGCAGCGAGATCGATCTCAGCTGGACCGCCTCGACCGACAACACCGCCGTCACCGGCTACCACGTCTTCCGCGACAGCAACCCGACCCCGCTCGCGAACGTGACCAGCGGCACAACATACGCCGACACCGGCCTCGCAGCCGGCTCCACGCACTCCTACACCGTCACCGCCTACGACGCGGTCCCGAACGAATCCGCACCATCAAGCCCGCCCGCCTCGGCGACGACCGAGCAGCACCGCGACGTTCACGCCTGTCGCCGACTCCTACGTCGACTCCTCACAACCAGCGAACAACTTCGGCACCAGCAACATCATCCGCGTCGACGCCTCCCCCACCGTCCGCACGTACCTCAAGTTCAACATCAACGGGGTGCCCGGGACGGCGAGCCAAGCAACGCTGCGCGTGTTCGCGAACTCCGCCCTGAACGCCGGCTACGACGTGTTCGCCGTCTCCGACACAAGCTGGATCGAAAGCGGCACCGGCGGAATCACCTTCACCAACGCGCCCGCGCTGGCAGCAACCAAAACCGGCTCCTCCGGCCCAATCAGCGCCGGAACCTGGACGAGCGTCAACGTCACCGCGCTCATCAGCGGCAACGGCACCATCAGCATCGCGCTCACCACAACCAGCAGCACCGCCCTCAGCATGCAAAGCAGAACAGGCGCCAACCCACCACAACTCGTAATCACAACGAACTGAGGCGTCGTGCGTGTCGCGAGCCGCCGCTCCTGGGTGAGGTCGTCCGCGACTTCAGCACGTACGGCGTGTTGAAGATGACGCTGCACCCAACCGGCTACGACTGGCAGTTTGTCAACGATCCGGGCTCCGGCACGTTCACGGAGTTCCGGGACCGGGAGCTGCCACTGAAAACCCGCACATACCGTCAGACGGTTACAAAAAGCTAACTCTTCTGTAACCCAGGTTCTGATCCCTCGAATTAGGGTGTGAGCATGGAACCCACCATGTCGAAGGGATCGGTGATGACGGAGTCCGATCTTCATCACGCGCCCGCCGTGCTTGGGAGACCGCGAACGCGGCGGGTACTTGCGGTTATGGCGTTGCCACTGTTCGCTATTCGCTGGGTGCTCGTCATGCTGGCAGTGATCGTCTGGCTCATCGTCGTGCCGGTTGTCGCGGGCATTTTCGCGCCTTGGCGCGACGACACAGACTAGAAGCGCACGACTCGGCGCGTGCGCGGCTCGGTGCCGCTCGAGCGGTGCGTTCCGCGGCGCCTTTAGTTTCGGCGCCGGTCGCCCGATAACCCGCACATGCTGCGCCGCGGGGATCGGCCACGTCAGACGGCCGACGTCGAAGTCGATCACGGTAGGTCTCACCGAGGGCGTCCAGCCGTGTATCGTGGTGCCGCGACGTTCCGGCTGCGGCCGGTGCTCACAGAGATGAACATCAGCGCGCCGGTGCGGCCCCGGGCGTCAACCACGGCTGGGGAGTAGACAGGCACATGGCACGACGCGTTCTCGTCACGGGTGGTGCGGGCTTCATCGGGTCGAACCTCGTGCGTGCGCTGCTCGAGCAGGGCGACGACGTCAGGGTGCTCGACAACTTCTCCACCGGGCGGCGACCGAACTTCGACGGGGTCGAGGACGACATCGAGGTCGTCGAGGGCGAGCTGCGCAGCTACGAGCGCGTGCACAACGCCGTCCGCGGAACCGAGGTCGTCTTTCACCTCGGAGCACTGCCGTCCGTGCCGCGCTCGGTGCACGACCCGCTGACGACGAGCGCGGTCAACATCGAGGGGACGCTGAACGTGCTCCTCGCCGCGCGCGACGAGGGCATCCGCCGCGTCGTGTTCGCGTCGTCGTCGTCGGTGTACGGGAACACGAACACGCTGCCGCGCGCCGAGGCGCAGGCGGTCGCGCCGCTGTCGCCCTATGCCGTCGCGAAGCTCGCGGCCGAGAGCTACTGCCTCAGCTTCCACCGTGTCTACGGGCTCGAGACGGTCGCGTTGCGGTACTTCAACGTCTTCGGCCCGCGGCAGGATCCGCTGTCGCAGTACTCGGCCGTCGTGCCCCTGTTCGTGCGGGCGATCGCCGAAGGGCGCGCGGTCGGCATCCACGGGGACGGCAAGCAGGTACGCGACTTCACGTACGTCGGCAACGTCGTCTCGGCCAATCTCCTGGCGGCCGAGGCCGACGGTGCCGCCGGACGCGTTCTCAACGTGGCGACGGGCGAGGGCGTGAGCGTGAACGGGCTCGCAGATGCGATCGGCCGCGTGCTCGGTCGCGCCGTCGAGCGTGACTATCTGCCCGAGCGGCCGGGTGACGTGCGCGACTCCTGGGCCGACGTGAGCGCCGCGGCCGAGACGCTGGGCTGGCGGCCCACCGTCGGGCTCGACGAGGGGCTCGAGCGCTACGCCGAGTCGCTGCTTTCCTCGGCCTGAGCCGCGCGCGCGCTCCTTGCGGGCCTGCGATCCGCGAAATCACCCGAATGAGCACTTGCGCCCCGGCGCTCGACAGTGGACAATGCCGCTCTGCGGCACGACCACGGGCGATCTCGGTCGGCGGGATCGATGAGGAGGACATGATGTGGGTGCACGCAGATTCTCTCCGGCGCTCGAAGACCGTTCGCCGGTCGCCGCTCCTGAGCTATTGCTCGGAGCCGGGCTGCATGACGCTGACGATGGGTGGCACGTGTGTCGCCCACGACCCGGCCGATCCGCCCTCGTATCCGTTTGGCGTGCCGTACGTGAAGGAGCGGCCGTTCGTACGGGCGACGCAGCGCGAGGTGCGCAGCCGGATTCCGGTCGGCTAGAGCCCGTGGCTTGACCCAGCAAGCGGCATCGATCCTCCCGTTCCTCGACCTGGAGCCGGTTCACGCTCCGCTCAAGGAGCAGCTGCTCGCCGACATCGCGGACCTGATCGACACGGGCCGCTTCATCGACGGCCCGCAGGTCGAGGAGTTCGAGGAGGCATTCGCGGGCTACTGCGGCACGACGCGCTGCGTCGGCACCGCGAGCGGACTCGACGCCCTCAGGCTGGCGCTCCTGGCGGCAGGGCTCGAGCCGGGAGACGAGGTGATCGTGCCGGCGCTGACGTTCGTCGCGACCCTCGAGGCCGTCACCCAGGCGGGAGGCGTGCCGGTCGTCGCCGACATCTCTCCCCTCGATCTCGATCTCGACCCCGCAGCGGCGGCGGCCGCGGTGACGGGCCGCACGAGATTCGTGCTGCCCGTGCATCTGTACGGGCAGGTGGCGGACATGCCACGGCTCCGCGACCTCGGCCTCACGGTGATCGAGGACGCCTGTCAGGCGCACGGAGCGGAGAGGGACGGCCGGCGCGCCGGAACGCTCGGCAAGGCAGCCGCGTTCAGCTTCTATCCCGGCAAGAACCTCGGGGCGATGGGCGACGCCGGGGCACTGACGACCGACGACCACGAGCTCGCCGACACTGCGCTCTCGCTGAGGCAGCACGGGCAGCGGCAGCGCTACGAGCACGAGCGCGAGGGCTACACGGCACGGCTCGACACGATCCAGGCCGCGATCCTGCTGCGCAAGCTCTCGCTCCTCGACCGCTGCACCGCACAACGGCGGCACGCCGCCGCGCTCTATCTGGCAGCGCTGGACGGCGTCGGCGACCTCCTGCTCCCCCCGGTCGCGCCCGGGAGCAACCCGGCCTGGCATCTGTTCGTCGTCCGCACCTCGGCGCCGGACGCTCTCGGAGCCTTTCTCAACGACCGTGGCATCCAGACGGGACGCCACTACCCGCACCCGGTGCACCTCTCACCCGCGTACGCACGTCTCGGGCACGAGCGTGGGTCGTTCCCGGTCGCGGAATCGGTCGCCGCACCACTGCCTGTCGCTGCCGCTCTATCCCGGAATCGGGGAGGAGGACATCGCACACGTCGTGCGGTCCGTCGAGGAGTACTTCGCCGGTGGCTGAGCGTCCGGCGAACGACGCTCCACACCGCGTGCTGGCAGACGTCACGTTCGGCGAAGGGGTCGTCGTGCATTCGTTCACCAACCTCTACGGATGCCACATCGGCGACGGGACGCGCGATCGGCACGTTCGTGGAGATCCAGCGCAGGCGCGGTGGTCGGCGCGCGCTGCAAGATCCAGAGCCACACGTTCATCTGCGACGGCGTCACGATCGGGGACGAGGTCTTCGTCGGGCACGGCGTCATGTTCGTGAACGACAAGCGACCGGCGGCGACGACGGCCTCGGGAGAGCTCCAGGACGCCGAGGACTGGGAGCTGCTCCGCACCGTCGTCGAGAGCCGCGCCTCGATCGGGTCCGGCGCCGTGGTGCTCGGTGGGGTGCGGATCGGCGAGGGCGCCCTCGTCGGTGCCGGCGCCGTCGTCACGCGGGATGTCGCCGCGGGCGAGACGGTGGCCGGCGTTCCCGCGCGCGCGCTCAGCGCGCTGGGCTGAGCGCGTCGCGCAGGGTCGCGGCGATGACGCGTGGATGGCGTCGCTGCGCTCGCGCCCCTCCGACCGTGCTGCACGCGGCTTCCGCTCGACCGCCGGCAGCCGGCCGTGCTCGCGCAGGTCGACGATCAGCCCGCGGCGGATGAGCTCGGCGTCGACCGCCGCCAGCTCCGGCAGGAAGACCGTGTAGGTCGGCGTTCCCAGCAGCGCCGACTCGCGCGTCATCGTGCCGCCGCCGCCGACGACGAGGTCGGCGGCGGCGAGCAGCGCCGTGCCGTCGACGGCGCGCTCCGGCACGTCACCCGCCGGTTCGCGTAGCGCACGCGCTGCTCGTCGGTTCGGGGCAGCAGCACGATCTCGACCCCGGACTGCGCCTCGAGGAAGGTCGAGCGTCTCGTCGAAGCGGTCGTTGCGCTCGCGGTGGTACAGCGCGCCGTCGGGCGGCGGGCCGGAGCACCGCGACCACTGCGTCGCGCCGGATCCCGAGCTGGCCGAGCACGTCCGCGCCCGATCGAGGTCGGCGAGGTAGAGCTCCTCCTTGAAGCCGTCGTAGCGGACGATCTTCGCTCCGCGCGCCCCGAAGCGGCGCAGATGCTCGCCGGGGAAGATCTCCGGCACGATCACGCGATCGGCGAGCCTGAAGCTGAGGTGGTTCGCGGGCTGGTGCTCGTAGTCCATCATCGTGACGGACGGCAGGCGCAGCGCGCGCGCAGCCGACAATCTGCGCGTACGAGCCGTGCGAGAGCGCGATGTCGGGCCTGGCCCTCGAGGCGAACCGGCGCAGCGAGACCGTCCGGGAGAGGATCTGCGCCGCCTTGCGGGCACGACCTGGCGGGCTCGCCCCGCCGACGACGCTGACGTCGTCCCACGCCCTGGCGGCGAGCGTCGCCGTCTGGGCGTGATCCCGGGCCGTCAGCGACGACGTCGTGCCCCTGCTCGCGCAGGCGCCGCGACGACCGGGACGAACAGCGGCACGTGCGGCGAGTTCGCCAGGTCGACCCAGACCTTCATGCCGCCCGCCAGCCGGCTCCGTTTTCGATTGCATGCTTCGGAAACACGACTGCCTGGGTGCCGGGGGTCATGCTCAACCGCTCGCTCCGGCCGGACCAGGCATAGATGATCCAAGCCATCTCATACGAGCGACACTCGGGGTTAATCCGCATGTGCTCGGGCCCACGCTCGAACGCCGTCCCCGTGTGCCGCCACGGCACCATCGACCGGGCATATCGGCGCTGGCGCGCAAGATGCCCGGTACGTTCAAGGGCTCGATAGCGGAGGAAGGGTTCGTTGAGGATCATTGGCGTGCCGAGCTGGTTTCGGCCGAGAACCCACGCGTAGCTGCGCTCGATCGCCTCGTCCATGCCTGGCAGGCCACGGTCGTAGGCCGGTAGGAGGAAGAGCATCGACATGCTGTCCTGATGGACGCCGTAGACCGGGTAGACGTCGATCGGCGAGCCCGTGTGGACGTCGAAGAACCACGGCCACTCACCGCCGGGACCCTGCGTCGCGACAACGCGGCTCACTGCGTGCTGAAAGAGGGTCTCCGCATACTCGTCACCCGTCAGCGACGCGTACTCGTGGAGCACGCGAAGGAAATAGACGATGCCACCGAACGAGACGGTTCCCCGTCGATGGCGCGCCGGGCTGTGGCGGGGAAAGAGCGAGTCACGATCGAGGAAGCTCGACACGAGGGTGCGAAACAGGGAACGCGCAATCGGGGCAGCGCGTTCGTCGCCGGCGCGCCACAGCGCCAATACCCCCCAGAGCAGCCAGCAGATGTCTTGCAGAACGAGAGCTCTTCGAGCATCCTCGCCCAGCTCGCTCACTCGCGCGAGCGCACGCTCGGCCGCCTGAGCCTCCAGGCCGTCGTGCCCGGCGAGAAGTACGAGCATGAGACCCTTGTCGCCGTCATTCGTCACCCGCCCTTCATTGCGTGCAAGGAAGTCTGCGACGAGCTCGTCCGCGCGCGCGGCGAAGGGAAGGCTGCCCGGTTCGCGCTCTTCGGCTGCCCGGAGAGCGAGCAGGCAGTTGATCGAGTAGCGGATAGCCGAAGGGTGATCGAAGTCGCTCGCGTACCGCCCGTCCTCGACGCGCGTCGTGTAGGGAAACAACGAGAGGCCCGGGTCGTACACCGCCTCGAGAAACGATGATGCTCGGGGTACGAGATCGTTCACGAAGCCGGCCCTCCGGCCGCCTCGTAGTGCGAGTAGCGCTGCTCACGCAGGATGGCGTCCACCTCTCGCCGGAGGTAGGCGCCCATGCGAAAGAACATGCTCCCTTCCTGCGCACTCTGAGGCTCGGCCGAAAGCGTTCCGTGCCTGACCGCATCGGCGACGGCCAGATGGCCTGCGACGCTCGCGTCTTGGCACTTGAGCCGTATGTCGTCGATCTGATCGCCGCGTGCGACCGGTACCTGAGTCCGGCAGAGGACGTCGCCCAGATCCAGTTCCTTGCGCAGGAACATGTGGGAAACGACGATCGGAGCGTCGAGCAGGATCGACCAGCGTATGGTGTCGCCTCCCCGAAGTCGCGGCAGCTCGGCATAGTGGGCGCCGACGACTCGGTGCCCGCACGCGACGAGGAAGCTCTCCGGGATGAACAGCGTGCTCACATTGACCACGAGGTCGGGTTGCAGCGTGTCGACGAGCTCCAGGCAGGTCCGATCGTCGAGCGCCTCGACTACCTTCACCTCCACGCCGAGCCGCACTGCCACATCGCTGAGCGTTGAGCCTGAATCTTGCACCGGGTGCGAGGCCGGACGGGCGCTCGCCGACAGCTTGTGGACGACTTCAGCCGGTGACCGTCGCCGCGCTTCGCGCCAGTAGTCCCGGACACCACCTCCGGCGTAGAGCAGCGTGACGTCGCCGCGCTCGAGCCAGCGCCGTGAGGAGATCAGCCTTGTAGCGCAGCCGGTCGACGATCCGATGCGAGCTAACGAGGATCGTTTGCACGCGGATCCTCCGCTCTCGTGGCCACGAGGAAGCAGCCGAGTGCCGAGAGCATCGTCGCCTGCCCCCAGTGGAGGGAGACGAGGCGGATGGGGTACCGGCGCAGCCGGCGATACTCGAAGAAGCCGTCGGCTCGTCCGAGTTTCGCGGTCGTGCTCCGAAGAACGGCTTTGGCCTGAGAGAGCGCTCCAGGGTCGGTCGCGGAGAGCTTCGACAGCGTCTCGATCGCCTGCGCCGCACATTGGATGTCGAGCGGATACGAACGGTCGTGGTAATACCGGGGCGTCCCATCGGCGAGGAAGAACGTGCGCCGCCAGTAACCGACAGCCCGCTCGAGAACGTCGAGCGGGATCAGGTCCGAGCCGGCGAGCTCGTGCGCTTCCGACAAGCAGTCGATCACGTACGCCGTGTGGAAGTTGTCGATCCAGGCGTACGTATCGCCGACCCCGTAGTAGAAGCTCCCGTCGGGCTCCATGCGGGCGAGCGACCAGGCGAAGACCCGCCTCGCGAGCTCCAGCTTGCGGTCGTCGCCGTCATAGGCCCACGCTCGCAGCAGCGCCACGCCTCCGAGCATGTTGGAGTTGTGCACGAGCGGTATCAGCCCCGGTGCATAGGCGAGGCAGACGCCTTCGCCGTCCTCGTGGCGCTCCAACCCGTTGAGCACGAAGTCCCCGATCTGAACGACCATGTCGGCATGCCGCGCGGCGCCGGTGATCCGGTGCGCGAGCGCGAACGCCTCGCCGATGTGGGATGTCCAGACGACGGTGGGAGCGCCCTTGCGAAACAAGCCGGCGCGACTGGCGAAATCGAAGTCGTTCCCCCAGGCACAGCCCGGCACCCCGCCCGAGGTGCGGTCCCCGAGCGAGTCGAGGAGCTCCTCCGCAAGCCAAAGCCACCTCATGTCTCCCGTCGCGAGATGCGCGTGCAGATAGCCCCGCGCGAAGAACCCATCTGCCTTGCTGCTTCGCAGCTTGGGGACGCGGAGCAGCGGGCGGAGATTGACGGGGGACCGCTCACCAACCTGGATCGCGATGCGCTGCAGGAGCAGATTCTCGAAGCACAACGCGCGGACAATCGGCGACGCCAGCATGTCGTCGAACTCCCATCCACGGAAATCACTCGCAGCGACCGCGTTGTGAAGAGCGACGAATTGCTCGAGGGCGGTCTCGAAGCGCGGGGCGCCGGGATCGCCTGCGCCGTGTCCTGATCTTTCCGCTCGGCGGCGTGGTTTCTCGGGGCACCAGGTCGCCAGGGCGGAGCCGGCGACAACGAGGCCTGAGCGCTACGCGACATCGCGCCCGCCGATCAGCGCGTCGTCCATCTGCGCGGAGCCGCCGAGGTGCTGCCACTCCCACTTCCGGTCCATGAACGTCTGCATCCACAGCTCCAGCGTGAGCAGAGCGTAGATCTGCAGGCTGTTGTCCGCGCGGCCGGAGGCGTTGTCGGCCATCAGCTCGGCCACCGTCGCCGGATCGACGATGCCCCGGCGGCGCAGCGCTCCTTCGGAGAGCGCGTCGCGCACGAGCGGTGCGAGATCCTTGACGAGCCACGAGCGGATCGGCGCGCCGAAGCCCGCCTTCTTCCGCCAGACGATGTCGTGCGGCAGCACCGATTCCTGGCTCTTCTTGAAGATGTACTTCCGCTTCAGCCCGTTCAGCTTCAGATTCGACGGGATACGGGCAGCGAGCGCGACGAGCTCGTCGTCGAGGAGCGGCACGCGCACCTCGACGGAGGCGGCCATCGCCATCTTGTCGGTGTAGGTGAGGTTGAGGCAGGGAAGGAACGTCTTGGCGTCGAGGTAGAGGAGCCGGCTGAGCTCGTCGACGTCGCCGACCTCGGTCGAACAGCTCCCGGTGCCCGGCGAGTGGGTCGTAGCCGCCGAGGCTCGACGCGAAGCCGGCGTGAGGAGCGCTCCGAGCTCGGTCGTCGTGTAGTAGGTGGAGAAGGCGAGGTAGCGCTCGGCCGGCGGCAGGCCGGCGCCGCGCATGAACTTCCAGAGGTTGCGCCGCGGGCCGCGCAGCCGCCCGGGCCGGCCGGGCCGTGCGGCACCCGAGACGAGCCGTTCGAGACCGCGGGTGACCGGGCGGGGATGCGGTCGAGCTAGCGCGAGATGCCGTAGGCGAGGTAGCGGGGGTAGCCGGCGAAGATCTCGTCGGCCCCCATGCCGCTGAGCATCACCGGCATGCGCGGCTGAGGCCTCGCGGCAGATCAGGTAGGTCGAGATCGCCGCCGGGTCGGCGACCGGCTCCTCGAGGTGCCAGACGGCCTTCGGCAACAGCTCGAGCACGTTCGGCTCGAGGATGTGCTCGAAGTAGTCGGTCTTGAACAGCGCCGCCACGCGGCGGGCGTGCACGAGGTCGTCGGGGACGATCTCGTGGCGGAGGTCCTCCTCGTCGAAGCCGACGGTGTAGGTGCTGACGCGCTCGCCCCTCCTCGGACATCGCGGCGACGATCGCCGAGGAGTCGACGCCGCCGCTGAGGAACGCGCCGAGCGGCACGTCGCTCACCATCTGCCGGCGCACCGATCGCGTGACGGTGTCGGCGACCTGGTCGCGCCACTCGCTCTCGGGCCGCTCCTCGGGCTCGAAGTGCAGATCCCAGTACTGGTGCGCCGTGAACGACGTCGCGTCGGCCCAGGCATAGTGCCCGGGCGGCAGCTTGCGGATCTCGCTGAACGCCGTCTTCGGGTCGGGCACCCAGAGGAACGTGAGGTAGTCGGCGAGTCGCGGTCTCGTCGAGCGTCGGGCGGCCGATCAGCGGGAGCAGCGCGCGCAGCTCCGAGGCGAAGGCGAAGACGCCGTCGCGCTGTGTCCAGTAGAGCGGCTTGACGCCGAGCCGGTCGCGCGCGAGGAACAGGCGCTTCGGTCGCGGTCGTCCCAGACCGCGAAGGCGAAGATCCCGTTGAGGCGCTCGAGCATCGCGGGCCCGTCGAGCACGAAGAGGCGGAGCAGGACCTCGGTGTCGCAGTCGGACGCGAACCGCTCGCCGCGCTGCTCGAGACCGGCGCGCAGCTCGCGGAAGTTGTAGATCTCGCCGTTGTAGGTGATCCACCAGCGGCCGTCGAACGCCATCGGCTGCGCGCCCGCCGGCGTCGGGTCGAGGATCGCGAGCCGCCGGTGGCCGAGGCCGGCCGGAGGCTCGCCCGGGAACTCACGACGCCGCGGCCGTCGGGCCCGCGATGGGCCATGGCGTCGGTCATCAGACCAAGCTCGCGCTCGTCGGCGCGCCCCACAACGCCGCAGATGCCGCACATCAGCCGCTCCATCCTGTAGCCCGCGGTGTCGACGCTACGGCTCCGGTTGAGCCTGAATCGCCTCCGCAGACATGTCGACAGGCTTGCCCGTTCGGAGCGACTCGGCGAGCGCCAGCGTGAGTCGCGTGGAGTCGAGATACGACTGTGTCGGCGGCGGCTCGGCCTCGCCGTCGACCGCCTCGACGAAGCGCTTGATCTCGGCGCGGTGGCCCTTGTCCTGCGCCGACTTCCAGTTGCGCCGCTTGCCGCCGCGGGAACTCGAGCGTACGGAAGTCGTCGAGGACGGCGGAGACGCCACCACCAAATGCCTCGAACCGCTCCTTCGGCAACTTCGGATCCCCCCCCCCGAGTAGACGAGCGTCCCGACGCCGGTCGCGAAACGGATGTGCGCGGAGAAGCTGTCGCTGCATTCGATCGGACGCCCTGGCTGCGGTATCGCGATCGCGTGAGCTGAGATGGCATGCGAGCCCGAGAGCGTGGCGAGCAGGTCGACGAAGTGGCAGCCCTCGCCGAGCAGCCGCCCGCCGCCGTCCTCGGGATCGTGCAGCCAATGGTCGGCGGGGAGCGGGCCGGCGTTGACGCGCATCGAGAGCACGAGATCGTCGAGCCCGCCAGCTCGTCCTGCAGCCGCTCGACGAGCGGCGCGAAGCGGCGGTTGAACCCGACCATCAGCACCGAGTCGGGCGTCAGCGCTCCCTCGACCTCTTGCAGTTGCTCGCGCGGACAGCGCGAGCGGCTTCTCGACGAGCACCGCCTTGCCCGCGCGCAGAGCGGCGGCCGCGAGGGCGGCGTGGCTCGGATGTCGCGTTGCGATCACGACGGCGCCGATCGCGTCGTCGCCGAGGATCTCGTCGACCGATCCGCAGCGCGCTCGAAGCCGAACCTCGTCGCGACATCGGCGGCGGTGAGCCCGCCCTCGCTCGTGACCGCGACGAGGTGCGCGTCGGCGTCCTTGAGCGCGGGAATGAGCGTCGCGCGGGCGAACGCGCCGGCCCCGATCAGAGCCACGCCGACGCCGGCGTGAGCAGCCCGGAGCGGCTGCGCGGGCCGACGGGGCGGCGCGCGGCCAGCTCGGAGTACTCGAGCAGGACGCCGAAGGGCGCGCGCCTCGCCCTTGCCGGTGAGGGGCGTACGCCTCGGGTGCGGCGTCGATGGGGAATCGGTGGGTCGTCAGCTCGGCCGGCCGACGCCCCGGCTGCGACGAGATCGAGGAAGGCCTGCATGTTGCGCTGCTCCGTCCAGCGGACGTAGCCGGGGGCGAGGTCGCGTCCACGCTCCTCGTAGTCGCGGTCGTAGCGCCCGGCCCGTACGAGCGGGACATCCGTAGTTCGAGCTCCTTCTCGTACATCGGCGCCGGTCGACCAGATCGTCGTCTCGCCGACGACGACGATCCGGCCGCGGTCGCGTGCGAGCGAACAGCCAGCTCGAGCGGGTCGGGCGAGGAAGACGAGGCGCAAAAAGCAAGGCGTCGAGGCCGAGGCCGCGGGTCGCCGACCGCACAGCGTCCTCGAGCCTGGGTCGTCGCGCGCGAGCGCGGTCACACCGGCCCCGCGCGCGAGCTCAACGGCGGCATCGTCGAGGTCGATACCCACGACCCTGCAACCCGACGCGAGCAGGATGCGGTCGCGAGCTGGCCAACAAGCCCGAGCCCGATCACGCCGACCATCGCCGACGCCCGACCTCCGCCTGGCGGACGCCGTGGAGGGCGATCGCGCCGACGGTAGCGTAGGCGGCGTCGTCGAGGCCGACATCCGACGGGAACGTGAACGACGAGGTTCCTCGGCACTGCGATGATCTCAGCGTGGTTCGCCCAGCCCCGCCGCCGCAGGCGACCCGGTCGCCGGGGGCGATCCCTTCGACTCCTGCCCCGACCTCGAGCACAACGCCCGCGGACGAGTAGCCGAGTGGCGTGAGCGCGGCGAGCCGGTCACGCGCGACACCGATCGCAGCGCCAACGCCCTCGACGCGGGCGCGGTCGAGACCTTCTTGACAAGGTCGGGACGCGCGCGGGCCTTCTGGAGCAGGTTCTTCTCGCCAGTCTCGACCTTCGTGCGCTCGGTGCCGGCGCTGATCAGCGAGAACGCGCTCTCGACGACGACCCATCCCTGTCGGACCACCGGCGGCGGCACATCAACCACACTGAGCAACCCGTCCTTGGGGCGCTGTCCGACCTGCTTCATGATTGACCCCGAGTGCGGCACGGAACGACAAATGCTACGGGCTGGCCACCCGTGAGAGACAGTCCCCCGCAAGGGCTATGCAGTCCCCCGACACGGGCGATTGAAGCGGCCGAAAACGACTAACCCTAGAGGTGATGCGCGCGACCCCGGCGAGGCCTGGAAACTATTGAGTATCACTGGAATCATGGATCCGTCAGCCAGCGAGGCGAAAGGAGCCCGCCGCTCTCCGCGCCCTCCGCCTGGGGCACTGGGCCATGACAGGTTCTGCCAAGCGCGCTGGCTGGGGACGCCTGGCACCCGAGGCGATCGCGTCAACAGGCCTCTTGCGGGAATACCTTCGGACGTTCGAGGGAGACATCATCAACGTCTCGGGTTGGGAGGACCGAGACAAGGAGGGCGCGTTCTACCGCGACTACTTCGGATCACGGTCGCGCTACGTCGTCAGCAACATCCGGGGCGAGACCGGCATGCCGGACACGATCGCCCGATGGCGTCGAATCGCTCTTCCTCGATCTCGACCAGCCTGCTTCCGGCCGAGCTGCACAGAGCCTTCGATGTCGTCTTCTCACACACCGTGGCCGAGCACGTCTTCGATCCGCCGGCAGACGTTCGAGACGATGGCGCAGCTCTCGCGGGACGTCGTCGTAAGCGTCGTCCCGTTCGCGCAGGGCGTTCACTACACAGCCTCGTACGGCGACTACGTCCGGCTGACGCCGCTGTTCTTGAAGCGGTTCTTCGAGGAGCACGGCTTCACCCCGCTGCTGCTGCACCTCGAACGATCAGCCATTCCTTCCCGTCTACACGCTCTTCATCGCGTCGCGGCACCCCGAGCGCCATCGAGCGTCGTTTGCGGAGCGCGCCGCTCGAGTTCGAGCCGCAACTGACAGGCGCGCGGTGGGGTAGGCGCGTCGAATCGGGATTCAACGCTCCCGTCGACTAGGTCGCCGCGCCACCGCGTCTGTCACGTGGGCGAGGCCTGCGGCTGTGGCTCGGCCGCCACACGTGGCTCGGCGGCATGGCCGTTTCTTCGCCTTCAGCTTCAGGGCCGGTTTCTCGACCCAGCTGTACGTGAGCCAGGACAGCAAGCCCGTGACGAGGGAAGACGAGGGCGAGGTTGAAGAGAAAGGCGGGCGGTGCCGCCTCCCATGGTGAGCCCGTGTGCCGCGCAGGAAATAGGATGACAGGTGCGTGCGAGAGATAGACGCTGTACGAGATCAGGCCGACAGCGACGAACGGCCGGCTCTCGAGGGTCCTACGGCCCTCTGAGACCCTATCGTTCCCCTCGAAGTACGACGAGAGCCAACAGCAAGCTGCACGGGATCGACATCAGGGCGACGTCGGCCGATCCTGGAATCAGATCGTGCACGTGCAAGTCTATTGGTTGCGACAACGGCAGAATCTGTCGCAAGCGTTGCGAACGCGCCAATATCGCGGCAGCCGAAGCGGCGATCCTCATCCTCGACCCGAAAACCGCGATGGCCATACCCATCGCAAACAAATGCGCCGAGGAGGAACGAAGCGTACCACAGGTCGTGGACGTCGCCGTGCAGCCCACGACCGGCGGCGACACTGACGAGACCGAGCGCCGCCATGAAGAAGGTCGGGACGAGCAGCATGAACCGCCGCCTCGATCCGGCTCGCTGCGTGCGGGAGAGCAGGATCCCGGCCATCACGAGCAGCGGCAAGACGAGATAGAAGATGAGCTCGACAGCGAGCGACCAGGCCGGGCCGATGCCGGTGTTCGCGCTCGAACGGCTGTAGTTCTGAATCAGGAAGCGTTCTTGGCGAGCAGCCAGCGGATCGGTGATGGCCCGGTCGTGGTGACGCCGTGCTCGTAAACCTTCGCCGAGCGCAGCACCAGCGCCGTCAGGAGCAGGATGCACCAGTAGGCAGGAAAAATCCGCAGCGCCCGATTCCGCAGGTATGCGACAAAGCTCGGCCTGGCCTGGCTCCGAAGCGCGGCGGCGGCGAACGGGAGGTAGAGCAGGAACCCGGACAGCGCGAAGAAGAGCTGAACGCCCGGCCGAGATTGGGAAAGACGTATGTGCCCCAGCCAGCCGAAATGGAAGGACGCAGCCGCGCTGTTCGTCCAGACGTGGAAGACGACAACGCTCGCGGCGGCTATCCCTCGCAACCCCTCGATGCCGCTCAACCGGCGCGTGAATGCCGGATGGGCTCTCTCCATCGGTGGGGTATATCGGGACCTGTTCACCTGCTATCCCCCGTGAGGGTGTCGGCATCCCCCGTGCGGGTGGCTGCACGCGCGCCGGACGCTGATATACGTTCGCCGGTGAGCGCCGCCCCCTACAACCGCGACTGGTACGAGGTGACACGAGGACGCCACAGGGCGCTCCGCCGCCGTGATCGCAGCCGTATGTCGCGTCGTTCGTCTCCCCTCGAGCATCGTCGATCTCGGCTGCGGCACGGGAACCTGGCTGGCGGCCTTCGGCGTCAGCGACTGCCTCGGGTACGACGGGCCCTGGGTCGACCCGGACAACTGCAGATCCCGCCGGAGCGGTTCCACGTGCACGATCTGGCACAGCCGCTTCGGCTCGATCGCGAGTTCGACCTCGCGCTCTCGATCGAGGCCGGGGAGCACCTGCCGGAATCGGCGGCGCCGACCCTCGTCGAGTCGCTGACGGGACTCGCGCCGGTCGTGTTGTTCTCAGCCGCGGTGCCTGGACAGACCGGCGCCGGTCACGTGAACGAGCAATGGCCGGACTACTGGGCCAACCTGTTTTCCGAGCGGAATTACGCTGCCTGCGACGTCATCCGTCTTCGTTTCTGGGCTCATCCGGACGTCCGGTATTTCCATGCGCAGAACACGATCCTGTACGTGCGGCGCGACCGGTTGCACGACCTGGGGATCGACGAGACGCAGGTTCCGCGACTCATTCACCCGCGTCTGTATGCGAGTGCGCTAGAGCGCTTTCCGCAACCGGAGGCCGTACATCTTCGTCCGGCACTGGGCTTCGCGGCGCGAATGCTGCATATTCGCTGGCCACGTCGCGCCCGGGAAGCGCTGTATCGCCGGCGTCCGCGACGAGCGAGCCGATCCGGTCGATGATCCGTCGTGCGCGTGCGTCCCACGCGTAGCCGGCGACATCCTGCAGCGCGCGCTGGGCCAGCGAACGGCCGAGCGGCGGGCTCGCGACGAGGCGGCCGACGGCTTCGGCCAGACCCTCTGCGCTGTCGGCCTCGTAGAGAACCGCGTTGCCGCCGTCGTCGAGCACTTCACCCACGCTCGCAAGGCCCGAGGCGACGATGGGCCTTCCGGACGCCATGTACTCGAACAATTTCAGCGGTGACGTGTAGGCAGCATACGCGAGATCCGGGGTCGTCGGCATGACCAGCATGTCCGCGGCTGCGAGGTAGAGCGGGATGTCGGACGGGGGGACGAAGCCGGTGAACGTCACGTTGTCCTTCGACCGGGCGGCCTGGGTCCATCCCGGGTCGTAGACCTTGCCCACGACCAGGATGTGGACGCCAAGGTCACGTAGCCGGTCGGCCGCGGCGAACAGGACGTCTGTTCCTTTCCCGGCGATGACGCGCCCGGTGTAGCCCAGCACGAGACGATCCGTCAGCTCGAGGCCGAGACGGTTTCTTGCCTCGCCGGTCTGACCTGCTGGTGCGCGGCGTGCATGTCGGCGCCGTCGTGCTCGACCCACGTCTTCGCCGACAATTGGGACGCTCGCCGACGAGCTCGTCTCGTAGCGCGTCGCTGATCGTGACGATGCCGTCGACGGCATCCAGAACGCGCCATGCTCGGCACCTCTCGGGAGCGTCGTGAAGCTCCATCACGACCGCTCGGCATGCCCCTTTGCCCGCCCAACAGCGTCGGGCGTGGACCGCCAGCCATGCCCCAGGAACGACCGGGTGTAACAGACGAACGCCTCGCTTCCGGGGCGGCTTCTCCACGCGAGGTAGGCCGCGAGAGGGAGTAACCGCACCGCCCGAGCCACGCCCGAAACGCGCCAGCGTCGCAGTCATCGGCGTCGGCAGGGTCGTGACCTCGAAGATCGGCTCGACGCCATAGAAGTCCCAGATGTTGCCTCGATATCCCTCCGGATGGTCACCCAATGGGACGGCCGCACGAGCGTCACGTCGCCACCGCACGTTGAAAGGCTGCGCACATGCGCAAGACCTGAATGGCGTTCGTCGCCCGACTGGGAATCGCGGAGTCGGAGAGTAGAGAATGCGCATCAGCCAACACCCAGCGGATCGGGAAGTCGCAAATCCAGCGCCGGTACCAGAGCTCGAGGATGACGAGCGACCATAGCTTCGCCCACCGGTTGAACGAGACGTTGCGGACGAACCAGCGCACGAAGTCGGGTCGGATCAGCCCCGAGCGGACGATCTCCCACGTGTCCAGGTTTGCGACGAGATCGCCGACGAGCCCGGCCTTCAGCCACACGGGAACCGGGCTTCCGAACCCCCTCTTGCTTCGTGCCAGGATGGCATCGGGCAACGAGTCCTGCATGGCGCGGCGGAGGACGTACTTGCTCCGTCCGTCCGCGGTCATGAGGCTGTCGTGGAGACGAAAGACGTGCTCGACGACCCGATGGTCGAGGAGGGGACCCTGACCTCCAGCGAGGACGCCATGCTGGCCCGGTCGACCTTGACGAGGATGTCGTCCGGCAAGTAGGTCTTGAGATCCAGATACCGCAGGGCGGCCAGCTGCGGAATGTCGGGCCGGTAGAACTCGCGGAAGAGCCACAGAGGATCGCGCTCGGCGAGCCTGGACGAGAGCGGCTTGCCGACGAGCTGTCGCTGCTCCCACGCGTCGAAGTAGCCCACGTGGCGGAAGTAGCCCTCCTCCGGGTGCGCGTAGAGCGTCTTCTCGAGCATGCTCGCCCGCGCGGCGAAGGGGATCCGCCGCACCACCGGCAATGCTGCGCGGAAGAGCGCCGGCGCGAACGGAACGACACCACGGACTCTCGCCCGCCTGCCGGCCGCGGCGATGTGGTTGGCATGCCACTGATAGCCGCCGAAGAGCTCGTCTCCGCCGTCACCGCTGAGCGCGACGGTGACGCCCTCGCGGGCGAGCGCCGACACGCAGTACGTCGGGATCGTCGAGTAGTCGACGATCGGCTCGTCGTAGCACTCGACGATGCGCGGGAGCAGCTCGGACGCGTCGGAGACGCTCACGGTGCGCTCTGCGAGATCCGCTCCCAGCGCGTCGGCCGCGAGCCGTGCGTAGCCGAGCTCGCTCTTCTCCTCGATGTCGAAGCCGATCGCGAATGCCTGCGGACGGCTTCCGTTGTGCGAGCGCATCTCGGAGAGGATCGTCGAGCTGTCGAGCCCACCGGAGAGGAAGAGCCCCAGCGGAACGTCCGATACGAGATGCGAGCCGACGGCCTGCGCGAGGCACCCCTGCAGCCCCTCGACCGCGTCGCCGGGATCACTGATCTCGCCCGAATACGGCGCGTCCCAGTACTGGGAGACGCGGAGCCGTCCCGTTCTCACCTCGAGAGTCAGCTGATGGCCGGCCGGCAGCTTCGCGACTCCGGCGACGGCGCAGCGGTCATGCGGCACGTAGCCGTACGTCAGGTAGTCGAGCGCGGCGTCCTCGTCGATGGCCGGCTTGCCCCCCATCAAGGCAATGACCGCTTTCAGCTCCGACCCGAAGATCAGCCGAGCACCGTCCCAGGAGTAGTAGAGCGGCTTGATGCCGAGACGGTCTCGCGCAAGCAGCATGCGCTGGCGGGATTGATCCCAGATCGCGAAGGCATACATCCCGACGAGATCGGCGAGGAGATCGGCTCCGGCCTCCTCGTAGAGATGGACGAGGACCTCGGAGTCCGAGTGGGACGCAAGCGTATGGCCGGCCATGAGGAGGCGGGCGCGGAGCTCCTGGAAGTTGTAGATCTCGCCGTTGCAGACGACCCAGACGGACCCGTCCTCGTTCTGCATCGGCTGGTGGCCGGCGGCAGAGGTGTCGATGATCGACAGACGCCGGAACGCGAGGCCGACGTTCCCGTCGCTCGAGCAATAGAGCCCGGCGTCATCGGGACCGCGGTGGATCAACATGTCTCGAGCGCCGATCAGCGCCGCCCGATCGACGCAACCGGCCCTGCCCGCGATGCCGAGGATGCCGCACATCAGGCTAGAGGAGCTCCTTCCGATGGAGGTAACGGCCGGTCATCACCACGCTGACGACGCTCGTCAGCGCGAACCCGACGGCCGCGCCCGTCGCCCCCCACACGGGCGTCAGCGCAAAAAGGGCCGCAAACTGTGCGATCGTCGCAGCGGTGACGATCATCGTCGCCTTCCGGGCGTCCCCCAAAGCGAGGATGGCGGCCCGACCCCAGAAGAAGAGCACCGAGGGGAGGACGCCGACGAGCACGATCGTCATCGGCAACGCCGCAGCGGCGAAGTCCGGCCCGAAGAGAAAGGTCAGCAGCTGCTCGCTCCCGATCACGAGCACAGCGACCGTGGGCACGGCGATGGCGGCGAGAGTGATCGACGACTTCCGCCCAACCGACCGAATGTCGGCTGCCCGGCCGGCCGCCTGCCAGCGCGAGAACAGCGGGTAGACGGCGATGAACAGCGGATCGGCGAAGAGCAACGGGCTCGATCCGAGCTGGACTGCGACCTTGTACAGGCCGACGGCGCCCGGGCCGGCAAGAACGCCCACGCAGAGCACGTCGAGCTTCGTCGCCACCGCTCTCAGCGACCCCTGCAGGTTCATGTGGACGAGGAAGTGCAGGATCTCGCGCCGCAGGCCACGCAGGGCGGAGAGAGGCGCGCCACGGTGCGACCACAGCGCCTTCTTCAGCATCATGAACGCCGCGGTTCCCACGATCAGCGTCGTCACGAGCTCCGCCGCGACCCGGCCCCAGACGAGCCCTTCGAGACCCGATCCGCGATCGACCAGCTCGATCACGATCATCAGCCGCAGCGCAAAGCGAGCTCACCGACGTCAGGAAGGCAAGCCGAAAACGGTCGAACACGCGGAGGACGGCGCCTGCGGTTGCGTCGAGCCCTCCCAGGAGAAGCGCGATCGCGTAGATCTTCATCAAGTGCGGCGCCTCGGGGTTGCCGGTGAGATGCGGTGCCACGATCGGCGCCGTGACGACCACGATCAGAAGCGCGGTCACGACGACGCCGAAGTCGACTATCCACAACAGCTTCACCACCGCCACCGCGCGCGGGGCATCGGCGCGTTCGAGGGACCCGCCCAGGAACCGGGTCATTGCCTCACGCGTGCGGAAGTCGAGGAAGAACTGCACGACCTCGGGGAAGGCAAGCACGAGGAGATAGACGCCATAGTTCGCAGCGCCGAGGTAGCGCCCGAGGATGATCGTCTCGGCGAACGTTCCGGCCGCGACGACGAAGGTTCCCGCGATCGACCAGCTCGAGTTGCGCGCAATGTGAAGGAACTGGGCGTCGAAGAACCGGGGCTTCGGCGTGTGCTCGCTGATCCCGACCATCAGCGATCGCCCTCGGCCCGGCGGCTGACCAGCGCGCGGATCACAGGTTCGTCTCGCACCAGACCATGAGCGTCCCGAGCGTCCAGAGGGCGAACGACCCGTTGCTCGATCCCTTCCCGGACAGCGCATCGACCGCACGGGGATCGATGAGGCCGTCCTCGAACAGCAGCGAATCGCCCGGGATCCGGTGCGGAGCAGGCCCGACGCCCAATCCGCCACTGGCGGACAGAAGCCCTGCTTCGGCCGAGCTGTGATGTATTGCGGCAGAACCGTCGACACGACCTTGCGGAAGAGCCCCTTCTGCTCGAAGTTCGGACCGACCTTGGCAGCCTGCGGAAGCGACAGTCCGAACTGGACGAGCTCGGCGTCGAGCAATGGCACGCGCCCCTCAACCGACTCGCCCATACCCATGGTGTCGAGACGGACATATAGTCCTCGACCAGATCCGTCTTGAGAGCGACAGACCTCACCAGGCCAGCTGATCGCCACATGGCACCGCATCGAATCTGTCGCAAGATCGGTGACGGCTTCTCAGGTGGTCGTTCACGAGCGCCGCCTCGTTCCGACGGTGCCGGGGCAGCGGCGGAGACGTCAGCGTGAAAGCGTCGGCGCCAACAACAGCTCGCCGCCAACACGCGCCCAACCAATGCACCCGCCGACCGCGTAATGAACGGCCGCGCCGCAGCGCCGACCGCGCGACGGCGGTCACGGCCGTCGGCTCCAGTAGCGCGAAGTGAAACTGCAGTAGTCATCCAGCGGTTGTAGCCACCGAAGACCTCGACGCGGCCGCACCTGAGAGCAAGACCTTGTTTCCTTCGCTGGCGGCGGAGCGGGATCAATCGAGGAGACAGATATCCATGCGGGTCGTCGACGGACGTCATCCCCATGAGTCAGTCGTCGAAACCGTCCGCAGCCCGTCTCACGTGAACAGGAGTTCCCGGTGAGCGATTCCCAAATCTCCTGCGAGCCGCGCCGCCGCGGCGGCCTCGTCCGACGGCTGGCCGAAAGAGACCAGTACGCGGTGAGATCGCCAGGCGACACAGTGCGTACTGCCAGCGCCGCGATGACCGACGAGTCGAGTCCTCCACAAAGCATCATTGAGACGTCGCTCACAAGCCGTCGCGACCAGCTCGAGCCGAGCGAGAAGCTCACCTTCTGGTCGTCCGGAACACCTCCAGCTGTCGGCGGCAGCGGATCCCAGTACTCCGAGACCTCGACCTATCGCGCCCAGTCCGACAGCGACGCGCCCGTCAGGAAGCTTGAAGACGCCGTCGAGCAACGTTCCGGCTCCCGAGACAAATCCAAAAGAGAGGTACTCGACGACTTACCACGGAAGCGCACAAGAGCTGCCACCCAGGGCGCGAGTGCAGCCCGTCAGTCCCCGCCGGTCCGGCCTGGCCCGGAGCCGTCCACCAGCCCGGGATGGGCCCACGCCGCAATCCCAAACATTCACCCATCCAACGACCCCTAGAACAACAATAAACACCTGCGGTGATGGAGCGACAACCCGGGGAAAAACAATCAAGCAACCCGGAGACAACCCGGCAGAGCTCATCCATGCAGAGAGTGAGGACCGCGTGGAGAGCATCAGCGGGGCAGGCGCGGTTGTCGGCCGGCCAGGTGGCCGCGGGCCCTGGCGTGCACTCCGAGCCGAGGCAGTCCCCAGCGCCGGTAGCTCACGACCGCGCCGTCTTCCTCTCACGCACGAGTCGCGACGGGAAGCGCGCGCCTCCTCGACCGACGGCCTTCCTCCCATGCCATCACCCACCCACCCGGTTAATCCCATCCAGCCACATCGGCCTCGCTCCTCCGGCAACGACGCCCGTTTCCCCGTGAGCTACGTCTCGAGCCAGACCACCGCCCTCTTCAGGCAGCCCGATCGTGGGAAGCCCCCATCCCATCGCCTCGACGGCCGAATTGCCGAACGATTCCTGGGGTCCCGACGGCAGGACGAAAAATGCATCGAAAATCTGGAGGAAGTCGGCGACATTCGACCTCTTGCCCCCGTGAATCGCACGCGCTCACAGACGCCGAGCTCTCGCATGCCAGACGCTCGGGAGGACAGGCGCTCGGGCCCATCTCCGACGACCACGAACACGACATGGTCAGGCGCCCTCGTGAGAACGCGCAGGAGCACGTCGATCCGCTTCCAGTCGCGGAGGTTGGCGCTCGTACCGAGCAGGAAGCGCGCCCGGGTTGAGGGGTGCGAGCTCAGCCCGAACGTCGGCGGGTTCCCGCTCGGGACGGGAGGATGCCCCAGTCGATTCCGTTGTAGACGGGACTCCGATCTTCGTTCGGGGTACTGCGAACAGATCAGCAGCGTGACATCCCCGGCGTGGGCGGTGTTACCGACAATGCCGGCGAAACGCCTGCGCATGGGGATCGCCCCTGCAGCCCCTTGTATCTCAGTCTCCTCTTGAGCTCGTAATAGGACAACGCGCCTCCACGGTGGGTGTAATAGATGGGCTCGCGGGGCTGCGGGGGCGGGGGCCATGAGCATGAGGAAGGGCTCCGCGGCGATGGGAATGAACGTTCTTCCGCCGGGACATGATCGACGGGGCGCGGCACGCAGGCAGCGATCTCGGATCCGGGCGGCGCAGGCCAAGTGTCTCGACGGTGACGCCCTGAGCGGGGGGGAAGCGCGGTTGACCGTACAGCCCGAGGTCGCTCGCAAGCAATATCCCCGCATCGATTCCGGCCTGGGCCGTTGTGCGAGCACGAGCTGGTACAGCGCTCTCTCTGCCCCGCCGATCACGAGTGTCCACATCACGTGCAGAACACGGGGTGGAGCGGTGGTTGTCGCTGCATCGAAGAAAGGTAGGGCTCATTCGACACCGACCAGCCAGTCGAGCAGAACACCTGATCGGCCCGAGCCTGCGTGAATCGTTCGAGATACGCATCTCTGGCCGCGCGGGAGAAGCGAGGACGAGGTTCGAATCGTTGAGAAGCGACAGGACACGATGCCAGCCAGGGCGTCCCGATCGGGATCATCAAGCACGAAGCCGTTCTTTCCGTCTGCTCACGGTCTCACGGATCGCGCCGCGGTCGGTGGTCACCAGGAACCCCGCGGCGAGCGCTCCAGCACAACTCCTCGGGATGGCGCTCCAGCTCGACCGAGCGGGGAGAGGAGGAGCAAAGCCAATGCCAGAAAGCTTGTAGCCTCTACCCACACATCACCAGTAAGCCAACACAATAAAGTGCTGAAGGCCAGGGCTCCCCATGCAGACAGCTCCCACTCGAGCTCCTCGCTCTCCCATTCACCAACGAACGTGAGAACCGCAGCGGAGGCAGGCAAGCTCCCGGCCGGCGGCCCTACGTCCACCACCTCCCGACGCCCTTCCGCTTGCGCAGGTTCGAGAGGGAAGCGAACAGTCCCCTTACGGGACTCACCAAACAACCTCGGGCGCACGAGTGGGCTCAGCCATCCCGTTCGGGGACGACGACGATCCCGCTCCAACAGAGCGAGCCCCTCGAACACCCAGCGCAACGACAAGCCCGGCGTCGCCCACCCGCGGAATCGACCACGCCGCATGGTGATCCGCATGCAGCGGCGCCAGCGGGCCGACGACGCTGCCTCATAAACCGACCAGGAAGTCCTCCCCCTCAAGTGCCCGGCCGCCCGCCGCCCCAAACACGTCGAGCCGCGTGGAGTGAACAACGGGGCGCGCGCGGAACCCAGGAGCTCGGGGAGACCGGCGAGCTCCGCCGATCCCCGCGGTCGCCGCGGGGAGATCTCACAAGTCCGTACAACCGCGACAATGCCAAGCAACATGTTCTTCCCGTCCCAGGTCCCCCAAGCGTTCCCATCCCCAGGAGCGATGGTCGCTTGGGTCGAAATGCTCCACCCTCGAAATGCTCGCGAAGGACGGGGTTGCGGAGCAGAGGCGACCGGTCCAGACGTGACGCCGTCGTCGGTGGTCGCACCGGCCCCACCACGATCAGCCATCGTCCACTCATGGTCGCTCCCGTGCTGTCGAGCTCCTTCCAGCAGACTGCGAGATCGCCCACACGATGAACGTGACGCACATAACCTCAAACCATTCTCGAGCAGTGCCATTTCCACGAGCGTCAGGAGCCCCACGGTCGTGGCGATCACGAGTGGGTCAGTGCGCCGCCCGGGTGCGCAACGTCAATCGGCTCATATTCCACAAGCGCTGGAGCGCCACCAGATAGATTCCCGACAATCATCGCGAAGCCCACGACTGCGACCTCCGCAAGCAGCGACGCGTCGCTCAGAAGGGGCTCGACACCCCGTGGAGCCCTCCACGATGGCGCCGGTCGAGCTGCGGGACCCCGCACTTCTCGGACACGTCGGTCATCTACGGCTTGCCCGACCAGAGCCGTCACGTAGCCTCCCGCACATTCGCCTCGAGATACTATCGGCGCCATCACAACGTCTTCCAGGCCCGGCTCGAGTACGTCCCCGGCCCGGCACAACGGGGAGGGCGGACGGATGTCGCGGTCGAGCTTGAACACGTTCTCTGAAGGCGAAGGCGTCCGGAGACGTACGTCCCCGGTTGGAAGGAGCCTCGCGCGGCGGACTCGAGCTTGAGGGCAGGTAACGTCGCCTCGACGTAGTAGAAGGTCCCGGAGAAGAGCACCACGACGACCGCGACACGATGCTCCCCCGAATCCCCCTGCCGAGCAGCGACGCCGATCGCGACGATCGCCACCGCCATGCTGACGAGCGGCGAGCGACTCCGCAGGAGGATCGTCACGACGAGGCCAGGATCAGCGGGGCTCAAACCTCGCTCACCGCTCCAACGGCTCATCGTCGCGATCCCGACGAGCAGCGCGACGAAGAGGAGTAAGAAGAACACGAGCTGATAGGCATTTGTGCCCAACGGCCGCTGATCAGTCGGGGTTCCCGCTCAAAAGGAACTGCGGCAGCTGGATGAACGCGACGACCACAGCTCCGCGATCCCGAGTCCCACGAGGCCCGCTCGGCCCCGCGGTATTGCCGGTCGGCCAGAGGCGGTAGACCGCCGCATAGACAGCAAGCGGGTCGAGGAACCCGAAGATGAACACAACCACGGGGCAGGTGCGATGCGCCCAACTCGCGGCCGCCAAGACGACGGAGAGCGTGAGGAAGCGATCGAGGGCGGCGCCGACACCCATACGATCGACCCGACCGGGACCGGGGTCACCTGGAGCAAAGCCGCCGTGGCGACAAGCCCGATGAAGATGGGGATGTCGACGAAGTTCGAGGCGCGCGGCACCACCGGCACGACCTCGGTGAAGAACCGCACGACGACGAGCAGCACGATGGAGCCGAGAACCAGCGCCCGCCCGAGCGCGTCGGCGGCCACCCCACGACCTCGGAGCTCCTCCTGCTCGACGACGGGCGGGAACTCGAGACTCCGTAGCCAGCCGACGTCGACGCTCGTCGCCTCTGCGATCGCGGGCAGGTACCGGTCGGACGCGGGCGCCCCTGCCTCCAGGCGGTCGACCCACCAGGCCGACACCCCAAGCCAATCACCCAGCTGCTCTGGGTGAGCCCGCGCCGCGCCGAGCGGCGGCGATCCGCCCGCCGATCTGCAGGCACGGCGGGCGTGCGAGGCGCTCAGCGGGATCATCGCTCACCTCGTGCGGCGACGCCTGCGGCGACGCCCGCAAGCATCGCGTCGGCGGCGTGGGAGATCGACCACCGGTTCTCGATCGTCGAGCGTGCGCGCCGTGCCATGCCGCTCGCGCGACGCGCCATCGTCGGCGATCGCGTCGATCCTGCCGCCCAGTCGAGCGGATCGTGGCCGTCGACGACAACTGCGTTGATTCCGTTCGCCGTGAGATCGGCAACCGCTCCCGCGTCTGTCGACACCATCGGTACGACCCCCGATCCCATGGCTTCGACGAGCACGAGCCCGAAGAACTCGCGCCGCGTGGGGAATAGCAGAACGTCGGCGCCTGCGAGCCTCGCTCTCACGTCGTCCGGGCGGAGCGGGCCGAGGAAGCGCACGCGCGGATCCGCAGACGCCTCGGCAGTCAGGGATCGAGCAGAGCCCCACCGCCGATCACGGCGAGATGCAACTCGTCGACCTCCGATGCTGCAGCGCCTCGAGCGCAACGCGGACGCCCTTGCGGGCATCCGCCAGGTCACCGATCAGCACGAGTTCGAGCACATCGCGACGGCCGCGCACGAATTGCAGGCGTTGCGTCCGGCACGGGCGCGGTGTTTCGGCCGATCACGACCGGGAGATCGGGCTTGAGCCAGCGGAGGTACGACGCGCTCAGCGAACCGTAGGCCATCCCGAAGTCTGCCCGTGCGAGGATGCGGCGCTGCAGCACGTAGCGCGGCGCGAGCCTGAGGCGGCAAGGGTGGGTGTCTCCCCCATCCAGGAGCCGACGACGATCTCCTCGGCGACGGTCCGAGCGACGCGGCCGCTGACGAGCGGCGACAAGCCAGCGCTGAGGACGACCGTGGGCCTGAACGCACGGATCCGCCGCGCCAGGTCGAGCGGGAAGTCCGGAGCGGCGCTCGTCGGATGGCACCCTGACGCCGCGGGTGAACCCGTGCTCGAAGCCGAACTCGTCTCCGGCGAGCCAGGGCCGGTTCGGATCGGGCGAGCCCGTGAACTCGACGCGAAAGGCGGCTCCAAACTCTCCAGCCGCCGCGCCATCGCCTCGAACAGCGGCAGGCGGTAGTGCGTCGGGTGATTAGTGATAACCATCACCCTGTGTCCGGCGAGGAGATCGTGAGTCCGGGGTGAAGCCGCGTAGCTCTCCCGTCCGCGATCGACTCGACGAGGTCGGCGAGGCTCAGCTCGTCGAGATCCGCGCCCGAGAGCTCGATCGCCGCCGTGCCCGATGCGAACCGCACCCGCGCTCGCCGCCCGACTGAAGCAGAGCCTGTCCCGACACCGTAGGCGTCCGCAAGCCGGTCGAGATCGGGCGGTCCTGCGTCACGTCCGAGGTCGAGCTGGATGTCGGCCGGCAGCTGCGCGAGCGCGTGGACGGCCAGCTCCGCCCGCAGAGCCGGACGTCCGCGAGGGTGTGAGTCGAGGGAGTCATCACGAATCGAGTGCACCCGTGTGCACTACCGGGTAGCGGCGACCTCGCGCCCGGTCTCCATGGCGGCGTGATCGATGGGCTCCCCGCCGCGGTGCAGAGATGCGTCGACCATCTCGATCGTCTTGACGACGTCCGCGCCAAGCTGGGCCGACGAGCGCGGTTCGACACGGTCGCGAACGGCCTGGCAGAAGGCCTGCATCTGCCGCAGCAACGGCTCCACCGGCTCGACGCGCGGGGAGACGATGTCGCCCGTGCGGTAGCTGAGCTGGTACTCGCCGAACGACTCCGGGTCGCGAATCGAGGCGCCGGAGTTGAAGATGCGAACCGGCTCGGGGCTCGTGTCGTCGTAGACGACCATCCGCTCGGAGCCGACGATCGCCGTGCGCCGCAACTTGCTCGGTGCGAGCCACGAGAGCTCGATGTGGGCGATCGATGCCCGACGGATACGTGAGGTTGATGAACGCGACGTCGGGGGTGCCGGGGATGACGCACTCCCGGCTGAGCGCGGACACTATGCTCGGCGACTCGCCGAGCCAGTAGCGCAGGATCGAGAAGTCGTGGGGGCCGAGATCCCAGGCGACGCTCACATCCGACTGGTGCAGGCCGAGGTTGACTCTGCTCGACGAGATGAAGTAGAGCTGCCCGAGCTCGCCCGACTCGATCAGCTCACGAATGTGCACGACGGGAGGGCTGTACAGGAACGTATGCCCGGGCATCAGCAGGCGGCCGGCTCTCCGCGCCAGGCGAATGAGCTCCGTCGCCTCGTCCGAGCTCGCGGCGAGCGGCTTCTCGACGAACACGTGCTTGCCGAAGCGCAGCGCCTGGGCGGCAAGCTCGAAGTGGCTCGAGACCGGCGTCGCAATCACGACCGCGTCCACCCGGTCGTCCGAGAGCACGTCGAGGTAGGAGGTCGTACCGGCGATGCTGGGGTAGCGGCGACGGAAGAGGTCGAGCTTCTCGGCACGCTCGTCGCAGATGACGAGGACTTCCGCTTCATCCATCTCGACGAGGTTCCGAGCAGTTGGCCCCCAGTAGCCGAGACCGACGATCGCGATGCGCAGTCGATCGTTCATCGAGTAGCCCTCGGACGGAAAACCTGCACGGGTGTCTGCAGCAACAGCAAGACGTCGAAGCCGAACGACCAGCTGCGCGCATAGAGCACGTCCATCTCGAGCGCCTCCACGAACGGCGTGCGCGCCCGCGCCTTCACCTGCCAGAGCCCCGTGATGCCGGCAGGTACTGAGAACCGCTCGAAGTGATGCGGCTCGAAGTGCTCGGTCTCGTACGGGATGCAGGGGCGGGGGCCGACGAGGGACATGTCCCCGCGGAGGACGTTGAACAGTTGCGGAAGCTCGTCGAGGCTCGTCTTCCGCAGCCAGCGGCCCACCTGGGTGACCGCGTCGTCGCGCTCGAGCTTGTAGACGCCGCCCTCTTCGGAGCCGACCTGCGTGTCCATCACGCGCCGGATGTAGTCGCGGTGGGCGTCCGGCGAAGTGTCCGCGCGCATCGTCCTGAACTTGTAGGCGGCGAACGGGCGCTGGTTGAGGCCGAGCCGGGTCTGCACGAAGAACACCGGTCCCGGCGAGTCGCGCCTGATCCACAGGGCAACGGCAACAAAGAGCGGCCACAGGACCAGCAGCATCAGGCCCGCCACGACAGTGTCGAACACGCGCTTGACGATCAGTGCGGCGCGGCTGAGCCGCACGGGCGGCAGGCTCACGAGCTGCACCCCCTCGAGCGGGGTCAGCCTCGTGTTCGGCCCCAGCGCCTCGAAAAAGCGCGGGACGATGTCGACCTGGACGCCGAGCGACGGCAGGCGGCGGGCGAGCTGCATCATCTCGCGGTCGGTGAGCCCCGAGAACGCGAACACGACGCGGTCGATGTCGAGCCGGCCGACGAGCTCGAACAGATCCGCCGCGGCCCCAACGACCGGCACGCGGGAGACGTCCTCGTGGAGGGCCTTGCGGCGACGCGTCGACGAAACCGACGACGTTGATGCGGTACTCCGGGTGCTTGAGCAGCTTCCTGGCGATGATCTGCCCGGTGCGGTCGGTTCCCACAACGACCGCGTTCTGCACGTACTGCGGGCTTCGACGAGCGAGAAACCGTGCGCCGGAGCGCGCGATCGCAACGAAGGCGATCGCGGTCCCCCAGAACACGTCCACTTCCTCGGGATCAGGGTTGGCGAGGCCGGACCGAAGCGACGACGAAGTTGAGCCAGATCCCGATCGTGACAAGCTGAAAGACGCCGACGAGGTCGTCGATCGTCGTGTGCTCCGGCCGCTCCTCGTCCCGGTCGTACAGCCCCATGGCGCGGGCGAGCACGAACCAGAGCGGCAGGCTGCAGGCGAAGAGCACCAGCTCGCCGTCGAACGGCACTTTCCCGACACGGTCGCTCGACGATTCGACCACCCCCTGCAGAAGGACGAACGCGACCGTGAGACCGAGCAGTCGGCGACCATGAGCTTCCTGCGCACCGCCCGCCACGCCTTCTGCGACCCTGCATCCCGACCTGCTCGGCGGGCTCGACCGCTGAGGCGCAGGAACTTCGGTCGGGGCGGAACTGGGAGCTGCTCGACGATCCCAACGGGCGCCCGCGCGGCGCCGGGGCGCTCGAGGAGCGTTGTGCCATCAGCTATACCTGCCGCTGCTCATCGACGAGGGCGCCGGCAGATTGACGTCGAACCCGTACCCGCGCTCGTAGTACTGGTAGCCGGTGTGCTCGTAGCCGGGCTCCGACTCCGCGCCCGTGACGACAAAGCCGAGCTTCACTGTCGGGCACGTCTCCAGGGCGCGGGACAGCTCCTCGAGTACGGGGCGCTTGACGTTCGAGGCGCGTGACGACGATCATGCCGTCGACGTGGGTGCTCAGCGCCATCGCATCTCCCACGGAAAGAAGCGGGGGCGTATCGATCAGAACGATGTCGAACTGCTCCGAAGCTCCCCGAGCAACCGTTGCAGACGAGGCGAGCTCATGAGCTCACCGGCGTCGGAGGGGATCTGCCCCGCCACAAGATCGCGAGCACCCCTTCCTCGGCTTCTGCTGCCTGATCCCCGTGCCCGTTCGCTCGGTCCAGCTGGATGTATTCGACGCCCGCACCGGCGGTGGCGTGGAACACCTCGACCAGCGCCTGCTCGAGGGCGACCTGCCCGAGCACGACGTTCGTCACGCCGGCGTGCCGGGCCGATGCCGAAGAAGTCGCCGATCGTCGGGCGGCGCAGGTCGAGATCGACGAGAGCCACGCGCTTCCCTGCCCGCGCGAGCACGACGGCGAGGTTCGCCACGGTCGTCGACTTGCCCTCCCGCTCGAGCGCGCTCGTGACGAGGATCGTCTTGGCGCCGCGGTCGAGGTTGACGAACTCGAGGTTCGAGCGGAGCATGCGGAAGGCCTCGGACTGATGGCCCCGCGGGTCGGCCATCATCACCAGCGTGTTCGTCGCGCGCAGCTTCTTGCGCGGAGCCGGCAGTCGTGCGAGCAGCGGGAGCCGCAGGCGCTCCGCCAGCTCGGCCGCCGATCGGACGCGCGTATCGAGAGCATCCCGGGCGAATGCGATGCCGACTCCGAGCATCAGGCCCAGCATCAGCCCGAGAATAACGTTTCGAACCGGCTTCGGCTGCACCTGCACGGCCGAGGTCGCCGGGCGCAGCAGCGAGGCGTTGGCGGTCTGGAGTGCCTCGAGCGTCCGCAGTTCCTGTTCCCGGTCGACGAGCTTGGACAGCAATGCCCTGTCCCGCTGGCGCACGGGTGTCGCGCGCAACTCGTCGATACGTTCACCGAGCTCCTTGCGAGCGGCGACGAGAGCGCTCGTGTCGAGCTGCTGCCTCGAGGCGATGTACTCCCGGGCGTGCAGGTTGGCGAGTCGGGCCGCAACCTGCGGATCGGAGTAGCGGACGCCGAAATTCAACGTGTCCGAATCGGAACCTGCGGTCACGCTCGCGCTCGCAAGAAACACGCCGTTGGTCAACCCGTGGACGTTCGCCTTCGCTACGACGCGCCTCGCAACGGCCGGGGACATTGCGACTTGCGTCTGCGTCGCGGCGACCCGGGCAGGGTCCTGCCCCTGGGTCGGAAGGTCCTGGATGCCGGCGAGACCGGTCGCGAGGTTCTGGTAGTTCAGCAGGACCTGCGCCGAGGCCTCGTAGACGGCAGCCTGACGCAACGTGAATGCGAGCGAGAGGGCGACGACGACAACCGTCGTCACGATCACGATGAGCATGCGTCGGCCAGAATCCGACCCACACTGACAACGGACGGGTACCCCTGGGTCCCGACAGTACTCACGATTTGAACTCCCCTGCTTGGCGGCCAAACGATGATTACGTCTGCTCTCCGGGGGAGATAGCCCCCAAAACGGGGATAACGACCCCGAACGGGGTAGTGCGGGATCGGAAGCAGAGCGTCGCTCATTTCGCCCGAACTCGGCCGGCCTTGCGAGGTGATCAATCAGCGCCGTCGTCGTCCCGTACGCCGGGCAGCCTGAGTGCGTCCCCTGCTCCGTTCCCCCGGCCCATGGTCGAGAGTCCAGCCCTGGGCAACGAGGCGGTCGAACCGCTCCTGGGTGAGGACGAGCTTGACCACGTGCTTGCTCTCCTTCGTGGCGCAGAAATATCCAGGTGAGGGGAGCGCATGCAACAAGGCGATTCCGGACGAGCTTCCGCGGGACGACCCCGAGCCCGCGACCCGTCCCCGCTCGGCGGAGGACGCCGATCGTGCCGACCGACCAGCGCACGGACCCAGCCGCGACACCAAAGACGGCGAGGAGTACGACCATCGAGGTCGCGATCATGCCGGCCGCGGACGACGCGCCGGGCAGCAGAGCTCGACCGCCAGAGCCGGGGTGCGCCCTCCCGCGCTCGGAGCGCCTCCGTGGGGTCTCGAGATTGCTATACACGAGGGGTGCGCGGGTTCAACCGCAGTGCGATGGCCTCCGCGTGGCGCCTTTCTGCTCCCGTGCTAGCGGCAGCGAGCTGCGTCCACGCGATCCAACTATCGGGATCTTGCTCGACAATTTCCCTGTAGAGGGCGAGTGCCTCGGTGTTCCGGCCCTGGTGGGCGCGGGCGACGGCCTGGAGCTCGAGGGCATCGACCGACCACGGGGCGAAGCGCAGCGCGCTACGCGCGTCTGCGGCGGCGTGGTCGTCTCGACCGGCGACGAGCGCAGTCTTGGCCGCGGCGAGTCGTTCGTTCGCCACGACGCTCGTGAATGCCAACAACCCCGCCCCTGTGGCGAGCGCCGCAGTTCCCCAACGAACGGCAGGGATCGGAGTGTTGTCCCGGTCGCGCGCTTTGGCTATCAAGCCCACCCGCAAAGCAACCCGACCCCGCTCACGCCGACCAGCGTCCAATCCCAATCGACGCCGCTATGCACCAGCCAGCAGACGTACGCCCCGAGCGTCAGCGGCACGAGTGGAGAGCGGCGCGACCGCACCGCAGCGACCAGCGGCGGGGCGAGCGCAACAAGCAACAGCGCGAGCCCGACCAGGCCGAGCTCGGCCAGCGTCCCGAGGTAGAGGCTGTGTGCCTCCTCCGACGTGGCGGAGCTCGGGCGGGGACGAGCGGCCCATGCCTGCCAATACGTGCCACCGCCGGCGCCGGCGGTGGGATGCTCCCGAAAGGTGTCCCAGGCCGCGCGCCAGAAGTCGAAGCGGCCGTTCGAGGAAAGGTCGAAGAGGCGCCCGGTAGTTGCTCCGCCGTCCGTCGGTGAGGCGCGCGCTTCACTCCACGCACGGTGGGCGATCTGTGCCGGTGATCCGATCCACGCCCAGGACAGTCCCATGCCGATCACAAGTGCGACGACCAACGAGCATGCCCAGGCGCTCCGAACGCTGCGCGGCAGCTCGATCCGCTGCTCGGCAAGCGCCAATCCGGCGGCGATCGCCGCAGACACGGCCGTGAGGGCAAGGAGTGGGGCGACGAAAGCGTGCCCGTCATGTGTCGCCTCGGCCAGCGTCACGCCGTTGGCGATCAGCGCCGTGCGACCGCAGACAGCAGCAGGACGGCGGCGCCGGAGACGGCGCCCAGCGCCATCGCTCCGAGCGCAAGCTGCAACCTGCCGGGGTCGATCGCGAATGCCACGGCGAGCCCGACGAGAAGCGCAAGCCAGGCTCCGCGGCTGAACGTGACGTACATGGAGCATGCGAGCACCGGCAGGGCTGCACCTGCCGCGAGCCGTGAGGGAACGCGTTTCGCCCGGGTCGCGAACCCGAGGGCAAGGAGGATCCCGATCGAGCAGAACACCCCCATGCCGTTCCAGTAGCCGATCGGCGTTGCGAGCCGGTAGTTCGTCGCAGTCGAGCTGAACTCTCCGAGCTTGTCGGGGAGCAGGCGCGTGGCGAGCCCGTAGAGCGCAAGGATGCCGATCCCGGCCGTGACGCCGCCGATGAGGTGCGTGACAGTGCGACGCCTGACGACGAGCAATGCCGCGACGACGAGCCCGGCGTAGGCGACGGCGCCGGACGGTCGTATCCAGAGTGCTCGGCACAGATTGCGACCACAGAGCCGAGATCCCGAACCAGCAGGCGAATGCAACGAGGCCGCCGCCCATCGTCACCTCGAGCGGGCCGAAGGAGAGCCGCCGTTTGACGACGATCGCGATCAGGGCGATCCACCACGAAAGAAGCGCCGTCCACGCCCAGGTGACGGGACGAAAGCCGCCACCCGAGCCGGCGACAAAGGCGACGAAGAGGAATCCGAGCACCCCGACGCCGTAGGGCGCCACCCGCTCGAGCACGGGCGCGTCGGCGCGCTCCATCGTTCGAACTGCGGGACGTGCATCTCGCCCGTCTGGAAACGGCAAAGCCCAGGCAGGTGGGTATCCAACCCGTCCACGAGGAGGGCCTCTATCCGGCCGATGATCCCATCCGCCGTCCGTGGGTATGCCGCCGGTGTCGGTCATCAGCCCCGGCGGCCCGCCCTAGCCAATGGGCACGCGGCTACGCACCTCCCGCTGCGTCGTCATCACGAACCCCGGCGTCGCACGCACGGACGGCACGCCATCCGGATACGCGGGCGTATCGGCCGGATCGTGTGCCACGCACGTGCCGCCCATCGTCAGCGTCGTACATCCCGGCTCCGAGCAATAGCTCAAGAGCGACGACCGGTCGAGAATCGTCGAGCACCGGCGAGATTCTGCGTACACCGCGATCGCTCCTCCTCCTCGATCCCGCCGCACCGAGATCGCTCGTGGTCGTGCCGCAGAGCCCGGTTATCGGTAGCCCGAGCGCCGACGCTGAACGCTCATTCGAGTGATTCGCCCGCCCCTGGGCGCGAAGGTGTCTCCCTCTGGGAGACACCTCCCTTCGCGTGCGACGAGGGGGGTTGAGGCCTCGCCTCACCCCCCTCTCCATGAGTCCGCGCGCCGGCTAGCGCGTCTGCGGGAAGCCGAGGTCGACTTGCGAGGTGGCGGGATCGGGCCAGCGGCTCGTGACGACCTTGCCGCGGGTGTAGAAATGAATTCCCTCGGGCCCGTAGATGTGGCTGTCGCCGAACAGCGACGCCTTCCAGCCGCCGAAGCTGTAATACGCAACGGGCACCGGGATCGGCACGTTGATCCCGACCATGCCGGCGTTGACGTCGAACTGGAACTGCCTCGCGACCCCGCCGTCCCGCGTGAAGATCGCGGTGCCGTTGCCGTACGGGTTGTCGTTGATCAGCTTCAGCGCCTCGTCGTACGTGGCGCAGCGCATCACCGACAGCACCGGCCCGAAGATCTCGTCGCGGTAGGCGTCCATCTCCGGCGTCACCTCGTCGAGCAGCGACACGCCGAGGAAGAAGCCGTCGCCCTCCGGCGCGGACTCGCGGCCGTCGGCGAGCAGCTTCGCGCCCTGCGCAGCGCCGGAGTCGAGGTAGCCCGCGACCTTGTCCCGGTGCTCGCGCGTGACGAGGGGCCCCATCTCGGAGTCCGGCTCCATGCCGCTCCCGACCTTCACCTTCGGGAGCCGCTCCTGGATCGCCGCCACCAGAGGATCGGCCACGTCGCCGACCGCAACAACGACCGAAACCGCCATGCACCGTTCTCCCGCCGACCCGTAGGCGGCGCTCACCGCCGCGTCGGCGGCCATCTCGATATCGGCGTCCGGCAGCACGATCATGTGGTTCTTGGCGCCGCCGAGAGCCTGCACCCGCTTGCCGTGCTTGGTGCCCGTCTCGTAGATGTACCGCGCGATCGGCGTCGAGCCGACGAAGCTGAGCGCAGACACGCCGGGATGCTCGAGCAGCGCATCGACGGCGACCTTGTCGCCGTGCACGACGTTGAAGACGCCGTCCGGCAGCCCCGCCTCCTGCAACAGGCGTGCCGTGAGCATCGACGCGGACGGGTCCTTCTCGGACGGCTTCAGCACGAACGTGTTGCCGCACGCGATCGCCGGAGCCCACATCCACATGGGCACCATGGCGGGGAAGTTGAACGGCGTGATTCCCGCCACGACACCCACCGGCTGGCGGATCGAGTACACGTCGACGCCGGTCGAGGCCTGTTCCGAGAACTCACCCTTGAGCAGCGTCGGGATGCCGCATGCGAACTCGATCACCTCGAGCCCGCGGGTCACCTCGCCCATCGCGTCCGACAGCACCTTGCCGTGCTCGGCAACGAGCAGCTCGGCGATCTCCTGCTTGTGCTGGTGGACGAGCTCGCGGATGCGGAAGAAGATCTCCGCCCGGCGCGCGAGCGACATCGTGCGCCACGACGCGAACGCATTCTTCGCCACCTGCACGGCCCGGTCGACCTCCTCGACCGAGGCAAGATCCACGGCCCCGGTCTGCCGTCCCGCGGCGGGGTTGAACACGGGGCTCGTGCGGCCCGAGGTGCCGGCGACGACGGCTCCTTCGATCCAGTGGTGGATGGGCGCGATCGCGGAGCCGTTCGTCTTTGCGCTCTCTCCCGGCGCCGGTGCCAGCTCGGTCATGTCAGCCTCCTCAAGGTGTGCTGTGAGGGTAGCGCGATCACGCGCGCTCCGGTTCAGAACGGCTTACCCGTACGCGTGCTTGAGCGCCAGGATGCGGTCGTAGCTGCGACGCAGGGACGGAGGCGCGATGCTTCCCTCCTGCGCGAGCATGACGAGCCGCTCGTAGGCAGCGGCACTCGACGCTTCGCTGCCGATGAGGAGCAGCAGGTCGATGCCGGCCTGGGCCGCGAGCGCGGTGGCAGCCGGTAGCGACAGGTGACGCGTGGCAGCCGCGCCGTCGAGCGCGTCGGTGATCGTGACGCCCTGAAACCCGAGCTCCCCCCGCAGCAGCGTCTGCAGCCGTGGCGACCATGCCGCGGGCTTGTCGCCGTACGCAGCGTAGGTGGCGTTCGAAACCATCACGAGGGGCACCCCCTGCCCGATCAGCGTGCGGAAGGGGCCGAGGTCGCGTGCCAGTGCCGGCGCTCCGGCGGAGATCGTGACGGCCGCGAGATCGGTGTTTCGCCGGGCCCTGCCGATGCCGGGGAAGTGCTTCGCCGTCGCGGCGACATGCTCGTCGTGCAGCCCTGCGGCGAAGGCAGCCGCGAGCGAGCCGACCACCTTCCCGGCGGACGAGAAGGTGCGCTGGTCGGCAGCCATGAACGAGCCGGCTGCGGGAACGTCGGCGACGGGCGCGAGATCGACGTTCACCCCGGCTGCGCGGAGCGCCTTGCCGGCGTCGCGGCCCTCTCGCCGCACAGCGGCGCTGCTCGTCCTCCCGAGAGCGGTCGCGGAGAGCGCCGGCCCTGCCCACGGCAGCCGCCGCACGCCCCCGCCCTCCTGGTCGGTCGCGATCAGCAGTGGCGGCCTGCCGCCGGCACGTGCTTCGGCCTGAAGCCGTGCCGTCAGCCGGCGCAGCTGGGCCGGCCCCGTGATGTTGGAGCCGAAGAGGATCACGCCACCGATCTCTCCACGCCGCACTCTGGCCAGGAGCGAGGCAGAGGGAGTGGTGCCGCGCATGGCGACCACGAGCCGCTGGCCGACGAGCTCGCGCACCGCCGGCTCGGATGCGGGGCCGCCTCGCGCGGCTCCCGCGACGCCGGCCGCCAGCGCGACGGCTCCCGCCGCCGCAGCGAGCCACAGCAACGTTCGCGGAGGAGACACCTAGAGGGCGCCGGAGAAGGTGTCGCAGGAGCTCGCCGTGCCCGTCTCGAACCCGCGCGAGAACCATTTCACGCGGAGCGCAGAGGAGCCGTGCGTCCACTCCTCCGAGCTGCGGGCGCCGAGGCGGTCGTCGCCGACCGCGGCGGCAGCTGCGAGTCCCTCGTCGAGATCGCCCGGCTCGAGCTCGCCGCGATCGTAGGCGGAGTATCCCCACACGCCGGCAAGGCAATCGGCCTGCAGCTCGAGGCGCACCGACAGATCGTTGCGGCGGGACGGATCGTCCTCCTGTTGCCGGCGGACATCCGAGTCGATGCCGAGCAGGTTCTGCACATGATGGCCGAGCTCGTGGGCGAGCACGTAGGCCTGGGCGAAGTCGCCCGGCGCGCCGAATCGCGTGCGCAGCTCGCGGAAGAAGCCGAGGTCGAGGTAGACGGCCTGATCGGCCGGGCAGTAGAACGGGCCGGAGGAGGACGCCGCCACGCCACAGCCACCCGTGTCGATAGGGCGGTTGAAGAGGACGAGCTGCGCATCCTCGTATCGCTTCCCGCCTGCGGAGAACTGCTGCCCCCAGTACTGCTGCACGTCGTCGAGGACGGCGCTGACGAACTGCTTCAGCTCGAGGTCGGGATCCGGAACATCCCCGCTGCCGGGGGCCGGCGCGGAAGCGCCGATGTCGTCGAGCGAGCCGCCGAGGCCGCCGCCGCCGCCCCCGAGCACGTTCCCGCCGAGGAGGATCGCGGCGATGATGCCGATGATCACGATGATGCCGCCGCCGGCCATCCCACCGCCCGGGATCGGCATGCCACCGAAGCCGCCTCCGCTGCCACCGCCTTGGCCCCGCGCGTCGCGGACGTTCTTGCCGGAGCCCGGTCGGGAGAGCCTCACGGGCTGATCATGCCCGTTCCCGCGTCAGCCCACGCGGCCTAGGAAGCCAGCCCAGCCTCGGAGAGCGGGCGCCGGGCCCACGCGAACGAGGTCTGGTACCAGCCCTGCAGCGACTGCAGCGTGACCCCGGTGTTCGAGGAGTGCACGAACCAGCCGTTGCCGACGTAGATGCCGCTGTGGCCGATCTCGACCGGTTTCGACCGGGTGCCACGGTTGCCGAAGAAGATGACGTCGCCCGGCTGTAGATCATCGATTCCGATCCGCTCGGTCTTCTTCACCTCGCCGCTCATCGCATACGTCGTGCGTCCCTTGAGCGTGGTGGACAGCGACGGCGCGTCCGCGAACGGCTGCGTCTTGTAGACGCGCCAGACGAAGCCGGAGCAGTCGAAGCCGCCGGGCGCCGATATCTGGCCTCCGGTGGCGGTCGAGCTCCACAGCAGCTGGCGCCGCTCGGACGTGCCGGCCCAGACGTACGGGTAGCCGACGAAGCGCAGGGCGCGGGTGAGCACCTCCCGCTGCAGCGGGGTCAGCTCGGGGAGGACGAACGTCTGGCTGAGCTCGTCGAGCCACGCCAGCTGGTCCGGTGTGAGCTCGAGCACCCGGGCGAGCGAAAATGCAGCCTCGGCGCGCGTGGCCGGCTGGGACGGCAGCAGCTCGAGTTGATCCTGGCCATAAGGATGGTTGACGCGGAGGCCGAGCAGGCGGGCGACCGTCTCGGTGCCGAGCATCCCGGTCGGGTCGAGGCCTGCGTCACGTGCCGCGACGCGGAATCGCTTCGCCGCAGGACCCAGCCCGAGCGCTCCGACGAGCTGCGCGTCGAGCTCGCGCATCGTGACGACCTTGCTCGGCTCGGCAGGCTCGCGCGGCGTCTTGCCGAGCGCGATCAGCGAGGCATACAGCTCACCGCGTGTGAGCGGATCCGCCGGGCGGAAGGTGCCGGCGGCATCCATCGCCATCACGCCGGCCAGTACCACGCTGTCGATCTGCGGCGAGGCCCAGGTCAGGGCGGGGTCGCCCGCGCCCGCGGGCTCAGGCGGAGCAGACGCAGGATCGGCGGCCGTGGCGGCGGCGGGAGCGCCGAGCGCGAGTAACACGAGTAGAGCCGCAAGTCGTCTCACACCGTCCCTATCGGACAGACCGGCGCGGGCCTGAACAGCAACCGTCTCACCCACCCGGTTTGGATTCCGTTAACTCAACGGGGAAGAGACCTTGTTCGGCGCCGTCGCGCCCGAGCCTCTGCCCGAGAAGGACGCCGAGCCTCTAGGATCCGGCCGTGTACGACGACTGCCTCAGCGGCTCCTGGCTGTCCGAGCGCCTCGGCATCGACGCCTCGCGCGTCGACCGCATGCGCCGCGGCGGCGAGCTGATCGGCGTTCGCCCCCAGGGCTCCACCGCCTGGCTCTATCCCGCCTGGCAGTTCCACAACGGGAAGCCGTACCCGGTGGTGCCGCGCATCGTCGCCGCCGCTGCCGAAGCAGGGCTCGACGAGACACGGCTGTACGAGGTGCTGACGCTCCGGATGGGCGCCCTCGGTGCCGGCCAGAAGCGGCTCGCAGACCTCCTCGCGGAAGGCAGCGGGGACCAGGTCGTGGCGACGGTTCGCGCCAGCCGTCCCGTGCCGTGACGCTGCTCGCAGGCCGGGCGCTGAAGAAGTCGTTCGGATCGCGCCTCGTTCTCGACGGCGCCGACCTGACAATCGAGCCGGGTGCGCGCATCGGCGTCGTCGGGCCGAACGGCAGCGGCAAGTCGACCCTGATGAAGCTGCTCGCCGGACTCGAGGAGCCGGACGAAGGCGAGGTGACACGACGTCGTGGCGTCGCCGTCTCCTACCTCGACCAGCACCCGGCCGGTGACGCCCGCACGGCGCTCGACACCGTCCTCTCCGCCCGGCCGGACCTCGTCGAGCTCGAGCATGAGCTGGCAACGGTCGCGAAGCAGCTGGGCGAGCCCGCGGTGGCAGCCGAACCTCGATCGGATGACGAGAGTGCTGCACCGCCAGGAGCAGCTGCTCGAGCACTGGGACGCGGCAGGCGGGCCGAGCGTGGAGGGCCGCGCCCGCGCCACGCTGCTCGAGCTCGGTCTCGAGGAGGAGGAGCTGGAGCTGCCGACACGCGCTCTGTCCGGCGGTCAGCGCAAGCTCATCGCCCTCGCCGCGTGCCTCGAGCAGCGGCCCGACGTGCTGCTCCTCGACGAGCCGGAGGCACATCTCGACAACGTGGGCCGCGCTCGTGTCGAGCGTCTCGCGAGCCGCTTCGACGGGGCGATCGTCGCCGTCTCGCACGACCGCTACCTGCTCGACGAGATCGTGACCACGATCGCCTCGCTGGACGCGGGTCGGATCCGTCTGTGGCCGGGCAACTACTCGGCGTACACCGTCGCCCGCGAGCTCGAGCTCGAGCGCCAGCGGCAGCAGTACGTGACCCAGCAGAAGGAGATCGAGCGGCTCGAAGCGGCAATCAAGCGCTTCGAGCTCTGGGCCTCGTGGGTGCCCGACGAGCGGCACATCAGACAGGCGCGGAACAAGCAGCGTCAGATCGACCGCATGGACAAGGTCGAGCGGCCGGTGCTGGAACGGCGCCGCATCGCGCTGCAGCTGCGACCGACCACCCGTGGCGGCCAGCGCGTGTTCGAGCTTCGCTCCCTCGGCGTCGCGTTCGGCAGCGAACCGGTGCTCGCAGGCATCGACCTCACCGTCATGCACGGAGAGCGCGTCGGCGTCGTCGGCGACAACGGAGCAGGAAAGTCGGTGCTGCTGAAGATGCTCGTCGGCGAGATCGAGCCCACCGAAGGGGAGGTGTGGGTGGGGCCGTCGATCGAGATCGGGTACCTCGCGCAGGATCAGGACACGCTCGATCCCGCGTCGACTCCCCTGGACACAGTGCGGCGCGCCGTGCCCGTTTCGGAGGCGGACGGCGTCGGCCTGCTGATGAAGTTCCTCTTCCCGTACGAGCAGGTACGGCGTGCGAACAGGCTGCTCTCGGGCGGCGAGCGCACGCGGCTACAGCTCCTGCTGCTGATGGTCGCCCGCCCGAATCTGCTCGTGCTCGACGAGCCGACGAACCATCTCGACATCGAGTCGGTGGAGGTGCTGGAGAAAGCCCTCGAGGAGTTCGCAGGCACCGTCGTCGCCATCTCCCACGACCGTTACTTCCTCGACCGCATCGCGGATCGCATCGTCGAAGTACGGGATGGGGACGCACGGGCAAGCGAGGGCGGCTATTCGGCCTGGCTCGAGAAAAGGGCGATACCGGCCTGAGTCGCCGTCGTTATCGTCACGCGTGTGAAGCAGGAGAGGATCCTCGTCACCGGTTCCGCCGGGCACCTCGGTGAGGCACTCGTCCGCGTCCTGCGCGCCCAGGGACGCGAGGCGGTAGGCCTCGACCTGCTCGCCTCACCGTTTACAGGCGTGATCGGATCGGTCGCCGACCGTGATCTCGTGCGGGAATCCCTTGCAGGCGTGACCGCGGTACTCCACACGGCGACGCTGCACAAGCCGCACATCGGCTCTCACGACCGGCAGGCGTTCGTGGAGACGAACATCACCGGAACGCTCGTGCTACTGGAAGAGGCCGTCGCAGCCGGCGTGAGGAGCTTCGTGTTCACGAGCACCACGAGCGCGTTCGGCCGGGCGCTGTCCCCGCTTCCGGGAGCTCCGGCAGCCTGGATCACGGAGGACGTAACGCCGGTCCCGCGGAACATCTACGGCGTCACGAAGACAGCAGCAGAGGATCTCTGCGAACTCGTCAGCCGCGATCACGAGCTTCCCGTGATCGTCCTGCGGACGTCTCGCTTCTTCCCCGAGTCGGACGATCGGGACGAGGTTCGCGCCGCCTACGACGACGCCAACGTCAAGGCGAACGAATTCCTCTACCGCCGGGTCGACATCGAGGACGTGGCGAGCGCGCACCTGCTCGCCGCGGCGCGGGCGCCCGAGCTCGGCTTTGCGAGATACATCGTCAGCGCCACGACGCCGTTCGCCCGCGACGACGCAGCCGACCTGGCCGCCGATGCCCAGAAGGTCGTGCGCCGGCTCTTTCCCGATCACGAGGCGGAGTACGAACGGCGGGGCTGGACGATGTTCCCCCGGCTCGATCGCGTCTATGACAATGGGCGGGCGCGCGCCGAGCTGGGCTGGACGCCCCGCTACGACTTCCGTGGCGTGCTCGACCGCCTCAAGGCCGACGAGGACCCTCGCAGCCCCCTCGCACGCGATGTGGGAGCCAAGGGCTATCACTCGACGTCCACCGGCGTCTACACCGCTCGCTGAAGCACGATCACGCGGCACCGGCGGCCGACGGCCGCGGCGTAGGCTTCCCGTGTGCCCCGGCAAAGCGTCCGCGACTGGCTGCGCTCGGTCGAGCGGGCAGAGCCCGAAGACCAATGGGCACTCCTCTGCTTCGTCGCCGGGCAGCAGGTGACGATCGACGGGGACGAGGTCAACGCGGCGCTTCGGCGGGCGGAGCTCCTGCTCGCCGCCGGCGGCGACCCGCGCCGGCGGCTCGAGCTCTACGGCCGCGCAGTGACAGCGCTCGCAGAAGACCTCGACGCGCCCTCGGCCCGCGCTCAGCTCCAGTCCGGCCTCGAGGAGCTCGTGCCGGAGGCGGACGGGCTGCGCGGGGCCGGCGAGGCGCTGCGGCTCCTGCGCAGCGACGTGGATCTCGCCTGGCAGTGCTACGCGATGGCACTGCTCGCCGAGGAGCTCGCCGGCGAGGACTGAGCCGATCTGCGACGGTCAGGCGCGCACTGCGGCTGCGCGAATGATCTGAACGTCGCCGCTGACCGTGCGGGCCCGAAGCTCGACGACCGGACCGGCCGAGGGGGACGCGTCCTCGAGATCGAGCTCCGAGCTCATCGTGCCGCTCACCGAAGTGGCGTCGATGTAGAGCTGCTCGCCCGGCTTGATGCCGATGCGAACATCGCCGGAGACGGCCTGCACGCGCATGTTGCCGCCGCCCGCGGCACGGACGTCGACGCCACCGGAGACCGTCGTGACCGACAACCCGGCGCCGGCTTCGGCAACCGACAGGTCGCCCGAGACGAGATTCGTGGACAACGGCCCGGAACAGCGACGGACCGACACGTCTCCGGAGGCGGTCTTGACGGAAACGGAGCCTGCGACATCACGGACCTCGATGTCCCCGCTCGCCGTCGCCACGTCGAGGGAGGCGGCGTCCTCCAGCGCAACGTCGCCCGACGCCGACTTCACCTCGACCACGCCGAGCGTCCCCGTTACCGCGAGATCGGCAGAGCCGGACCGCAGTGTCAGGTCGCTCGCGTTCGGACAGCGGACGCGAACACCGATCCTCGGGCCGCGCCCCAGCAGCGAGCCCATGTTCTTTGGCGCTTCGACGAGAATCTCGTGGCTCCCGCCCCGGTCGAGCATCTCGACCCGGGTGTCGCCGAGGAGCTGCCGTGTGGCGTCGTTGTCGCGCAGGGGCACGAGGTCGACGTCGACGCGCGGCTCGTCCCAGGTCTGGATCGTGACCTCCCCGCTGGGAACCGTCACGCGGAGAATGACATGACCGGGTGTCTCGAACGCAGTCACGAGCGAACCTCACCGACGCGCACCGGCTGCGGACGGCGAACGGTGCGCACGCCGTCAGGGCGGGCGCCGAGCGGTCGTCGTTCCTCCACACCTGGGAGGTCGACGTGGCCGGAGATGAAGGGATAAAGGGCCATGGTGGTGCTCCTTTCGAGCTAGCTGTGGGCGAAGCCCTGAAGCCGGTTGCCGGAACGGATGCGGGTGGAGCGCGGTTCGAGTGACCGTGCGAGCGCGCGCACGATCCAGGCGTTGGCGGAGATGCCTTCCCGGCTCGCGGCCGCTTCGATCTGCGCCTTCAGCCCTTCCGGGAGGCGCAGGGTGATGCGGGCGCTGAGATCGTCACCCGGAGACGGCGCTGCGCCGTCGTTCGCGTCCTCGTGCTCGACGACGACGAGCTCGGCGTCGCGTCCGGCGAGACGCACCTCGACGTGGGCGGCGGGAAGCTGCTCGTTGAGCGTCAGCGTCGCTTCGGTGAGGAAGTCGAGCAGACGCAGCTGCAGCGACGAGGCAAGCGCCTCCGACAGGCGGTGTGCCGCCTCGGCCGCCGCGTCGTCACCGAGTGCCGAGACTGCCTCGAGGTCGGACTGGATCGCCTGCACGTGTCGGGAAAGCTCCATGCCCGGCAGTATGACATCATTTTGATGTCTGTCAAGCGTCAATAGAGAGTCGGGGCGACGTCATGCCCGCAAGCGCTGATAGAGTGACGCTTCCGTCGCCTCGGAGTGTCCGTGTTCCGGGCGACATGCCGCCCGCCGATCCGGCCGGGGCGGTGACCGTTTTCATGTCCGGCCCGTGCCGTCAGGCGCGAGCGAGGAGCGTCCGCCCGCCGTGAATCACGTCGACCCGCCCGATCTGAGCCTCTGGCCGACGCTGCGCCACCTGTTTCCGCTCTGGTGGGGCCAGCGGCGCTTCGTCGCGATCGGGCTCTCGTGCTCGCTCGTGTTCACCGGGCTCTCGCTGCTGATCCCGATCCTGATCCAGCGCACGATCGACAACGCGATCGTCGGCTCCGACCACAGCCTGCTCGTCCCGTACCTGGCGCTGATTCTCGCGATCGCGACCGTCCGCTTCTTCGTCAACTTCGTCCGCCGCTGGCTGACGTCAAAGATCGGAATCGCGGTCGAGGCGCAGCTGCGGGGCAAGTTGTACAAGGCGTATCTCTCCTACCCGCGCGCGTTCTACGACCGCCACGCGACGGGCGAGGTCATCTCGCGCGCCACCAACGACATCTATCCCGTCCGCTACTTCATCGGCTGGGGCGTCGTGCAGGCATTGCAGAGCGTGATGATGCTCATCGGCGCGGGCATCGTGCTCACGAGCGTGAACGGACGGCTCGCGCTCTACGCCGCGCTCTCGATGCCTCCGATCGCGGTGCTCACGTATGTGTTCGCGCACAAGGTGTTCCCGATCTCGCGCCAGGTGCAGAAGCGCAAGGGACATCTCACAGAAGCCTCGGACGAGGCAGTCGTCGGGATCGAGATGGTGCAGGCATTCGGCCGCGAGGACGACGTGCGCGATCGCTTCGGCACCCGCGCCGAGAGCGTCCGCTCGGAGACGATGCGACAGGCGGGCGTGGAGGCCCGCTTCCTTCCCGGCCTCATCTCCCTGCCGTCGCTCGGGATCGCGGCAGTGCTCTACTTCGGCGGCCGGGATGCGATCGCCGGGACGCTCACGATCGGCGAGTTCACGCTCTTCATCAGCCTGCTGCTGCAGCTCGTGTGGCCGCTCGAGGCGCTCGGCTGGATCATCAACCTCGGCCAGCGGGCGACGGCCGCCGCGTCGCGCAGCTTCGCCTGGCTCGACGGGATCGAGCCGCTGGCCGAGCGGGAGCAGCCGTTGTCACTGCCGGAAGGCCCGCTCACGGTGCGGATCGAGGACGTCCACTTCAGCTACGGCACGGGCTCGGAGGTGCTGTCGGGCGTCGACCTCGAGGTCGCTCCCGGCGAGATCCTCGCCGTGTGCGGGGCGACCGGGTCCGGCAAGACGTCGCTGCTGAACCTGATCCCGCGCTTCTACGACCCCACCCAGGGCCGCGTCCTGCTCGGCGGCGTCGACAGCCGCGATGTGGCGCTGTCGGAGCTGCGACGCTCGGTCGCACTCGTGACCCAGCGGGCCGTGCTGTTCTCGGTGCCGCTCCGCGACAACCTGCTCGCGGCGCGCCCGGACGCCGACTGGTCCGAGGTGCTGCACGCCTGCGAGGCAGCCGGAGTGGCGGTGTTCGTCGACGACCTCCCGGACGGCTACGACACGCTCATCGGCGAGCGAGGCGTGAACCTCTCAGGTGGCCAGCGGCAGCGTGTCGCCCTCGCTCGCGCGCTGATCGCAGGCGCCCGCGTGATCGTGCTCGACGACCCGATGTCAGCCGTGGACACCGAAACCGAGCGCTACCTCGTCGCCAACCTGCGGCCCGCGGTCGCCGGCCGCACCGTCCTGATCGCGGGCCAGCGGCTGTCGACGATCCTCGTCGCCGACCGCGCAGCCGTCTTGCGGGACGGGCGCATCGTCGAGGTCGGCGTGCCCGGGGACCTGATCCGCAACGGCGGCGCCTTCACGGAGCTGTTCGGGGACGAGGCACTTGCCGCGTAACGCGCGCACCGGTCTCTCCCGCCTCGGGCGCTATACCGTTGGCCGCCGGCGGCGCCTGTCCGTCGTGCTGCTGCTCGCCGCCGTCTCGGCCGCCGCTCCCGTCGCGGGCTGGAAGATCGTCGGCGACGCGATCGACAACGGCATCCGCGCATCCGACGTGCACCGACTGCAGGTCGACGTGCTCGCCTACATCGCCGTCGGGCTCGCAGCCTGGGTGCTCGGGACGACGACCTGGCTGATGCTGGCCGGCATCGGCCAGCGGATGGTGCTCGACCTGCGGCGGGACCTGTTCGACCATCTCACCTCCCTCTCGCTGCGCTATTTCTCGGAGCAGAAGGCGGGCTGGATCATCGCGCGGCTGACGAGCGACGTCGACGCCCTCTCGGACGTGCTCAACCAGGGCCTGACGACACTCGTCGTGAACTCACTCACGCTTGTCGCCGCGATCGGTGGCCTGTTCCTGCTCGACTGGCGCCTCGGCCTCATTGCACTCCTCGTGCTGCCGCCGGGCATCCTCGTCACCCGCTGGTTCCAGCGGGCGTCGCATGTCGCGTTCGCCGACGTGCGGACGCGCATCGCAGCCGTGACCGCGCAGCTCGCCGAGTCCGTCTCGGGCATGGCGGTCGTGCAGGCGTTCAACCGCGAGCGAGCGTTCCAGCAGGAGTTCGACGGCCTCAACGAAGAGAACCGCGTCGCAAACGTCCATGCGCAGACGCTGTCATCGGTCTTCTTCCCGGCCATCGAGCTGCTCGGCGTCGCCGCGACCGTCTTCGTCCTCTACGGCGGCGCAAAGCTGATCGACGGGGGCTCGCTCGAGATCGGCACGCTGATCGCGGCGATCGGGATGCTGCAGCTCGTGTTCCAGCCGCTGCAGGAGCTCTCCGAGCTCTACGGCCAGGTGCAGGCGGCGAGCGCTGCGATGGGCAAGATCTCGACCGTCCTCGACGCCGAGCAGGACATCACCGACCGGCCGGGCGCGCGGCCGCTCGGCCGCATCGACGGCCACCTGGAGCTCGACGGGATCGTGTTCGCCTACGGCAGCGAGCCCGTCATCCACGGCATCTCGATCGACATCCAGGAGGGCGGCTGCATCGCGCTCGTCGGGGAATCGGGCGGCGGCAAGTCGACCACCGCGAAGCTGATTGCGCGCTTCTACGATCCACAGGAGGGTGCCGTTCGCGTCGACGGCACCGACCTGCGCGACGTGCAGCTGCGCTCGTACCGCCGCCAGCTCGGAGTCGTGCTGCAGGATCCCTTCCTGTTCAGCGGCACGATCGCCGACAACATCCGCTTCGGGCGGCCCGAGGCGACCGACGACGAGGTCGAGGCGGCAGCGAGCGCGATCGGAGTCGACCGCGTGGCCGCCCGGTTCGAGGACGGTCTCGGCCACGTCGTGCGCGAGGGCGGTGCAGGGCTGTCCGCCGGTGAGCGCCAGCTGATCTCGATCGCGCGGGCGCTGCTCGCCGATCCCCGCATTCTCATCCTCGACGAGGCGACGTCGAACATCGACAGGCCGAGCGAGATCCTGATCGAGCAGGCGTTCGACACGCTGCTGCGCGGCCGCACCTCGATCATCATCGCTCACCGTCTGGCGACGGTGAGGCGCGCCGACGAGATCCTCGTGATCGAGAAGGGGCGGATCGCGCAGCGCGGCACCGAGGCGGAGCTGCTCGCCGAGGACGGCCCCTTCCGGCGGCTGGCCGAGATGCTCCACGGCACCACCATGGGGCGCGTCGCCTGAGACCCTGACGCCGGCGTGGCGCAGGCGTCAGTCGGCGTGAGCGATCGCGGTCAGCTTCGCGTGCGCGGCGTCGGCGCCCTGACAGGTGAGCGCAGCGGCCTGCCCGAGCGCGAAACCGGACAGCTGTGGCCGCAGGTCCTCCGGCACGAAGCAGGAGCGGGTCTCGCCTTCGACGCGGACGCCCACACGGTCATTCGAGAGCACCGTCACCGACCCGGTGAAGCTGAACGTCTGAGGTGCGGCCGTGGGCGGCTGCGAGGGTGCGTCACCCTTGCGGATTGCGACGAGAACATTTCCGCGGCAGATCATCTTGGCCGCATCGCCGACCTGAAGTGGAGCGACGGTTGCCACCAGTGAGTCCGGCACGGAGCAGGTGAGGCTGCGATTACCGTCGCCGTTCCCGATCGTGATGCTGCCCTCGCCGACCGCGGTCACCCGTCCGGCAATGTCGGTCAGCCCGGCCTTGTCGCCATTGTGCTCGCCGCCGGCCTTCGTCTCCGGGCGGATGAGCTTGACCAGCACGGGCACGGTGTCCTCCGGCCCGCGGCACAGCATGGCGATGCGGTCTCCGACCTGAAGCTTCTTCGCGAGCTCTGCAAGCCGGTCCGGGAACCGGCAGGTCAACGTGGTCCCCTTCTCGTCGCTGTGCACGGTGACGGCGTCGTCGGCCAGGGCTGTGATCAGCCCTGCGATGGCGACGGGCTGTCCCGCATTGCCCGTCAGCGCTTGCTCGTCGAGCTTCTTGACGCGCAGGAGCACGAGTCCGCGGTGCCGCTTGCGACAGAGGATCGCAACCGTGTCGCCGACCGCAATCCCTTCGATCGCGGGGGAGTGCTTGCCACGCCGGCAGGTGACCTGGTGGTCGCCCTGCTGCACGACGATGCTCTCATCGGAGAGAGCGGTGACGGTTCCGTGCATCGCGCGCAGCCCGTGCTTCGCTCCACTTGCGAGCGCGGGAGCCGCAACTACGAGCATGACGCACAGAGTGAGAAGGAGTCGCCTGATCATGACCGTGATATCGCCGCACGGGGCAACAGACACGATCCCTCGGTCGAGCGGATCCGCGCCAGGGACAGGGCTCTGTCGGGTGCGGGCTCAGCGCGGCCGGCTCAGCCGGAGCTATGGAGAACGCAGGTGACGGAGAGGGCTACTCGCCCCAGTCGAAATCGCGCGGGGACCGGCTCCAGAGGCCCTCGTCCAGCGCGGGTCCTTCAGGGACGGCGTCCTCGACGGTCACCTCGCCGGGCCAGGGCAGCGCTTCGGAGTGGAGCTCGACTGCGGGCTCACCGTCCAGCGTCTCCTCGATGCGCGCCTGCTCTTCGGATTTGAACAGTGGGTGGTTCTCAAATGGGTCTTCGAGTTGATAGCGATCCAGCGGCATGTCACCGCCAAGATCGGCATTTCGCTTCTTCAGGTCCAGGTGGTCCTGGATCACGCTCGCAAAGATCGATTCGGTTTCGACCGGCAATTGAGCCTCCTCGGTCGGGGACAGGGCGGCTTACAAACCAGCACCAAGTCTAGCCGACTGCGATTTGCCTGCAACCCCAGGGTTTCGACGAGAACGTGACAGGTATGTAACGATCTCTTCATGCCCCGTCTTCCCATGACTCCGACCGCGATGGGCTTCCTGCTCTATCGCACCTGGAGGCGTCTGCCCCCGCAGCAGCGCAAGCAACTCCTGCAGGTCGCCCGCACCCACGGGCCCCGCGTCGCCGTCGCCATGGCCGCCGCAGCGAAGTCGCGCGCCCGCAGGCCCCGGGGCTAGCTGCCCGCCCGATGGCGGGCGTCCGAACGTCGCTCAACCGGCTCGCGCTCCAGGCGACGCTGCACTGCCTCACCGGGTGTGCGATCGGAGAGGTGCTGGGAATGGTCATCGCGACGGCCGCCGGTTGGGGCGACGCCGCCTCCATCGCAATCTCGATCGTGCTCGCATTCGCCTTCGGCTACGGGCTGACGCTGCGGCCGCTGATCGCCGCCCGTATCGAGCCCGGCAAGGCCGCAAGGCTCGCGCTCGCGTCGGACACGCTGTCGATCGCAACGATGGAGCTCGTCGACAACGCGTTCATCCTCGCCGTGCCAGGCGCGCTCGCGGCGGGCCTCGGCGACGCGCTCTTCTGGTGGAGCCTGGGCGTCAGCCTCGCGATCGCCTTCGTCGCCGCTTTCCCCGTCAACCGCGCGCTGATTGCGCGCGGGCGGGGCCACGCGGTCGTACACGCGTACCACGGCCACTGAGCGAACCGGGATCCGCTCTCAGGAATTCACGGCCGGCCGTGCGAGGACGGTGCCGGCACCGGATCGGTCGGCAAGCGCGACCAGATCTCCGTGTCGTCCCGGATGTCCTGCTTGAGGAACAGTGAGCGGAGCACGCCTTCACATCTGTACCCACACCGCTCGGCAACGCGCTTCGACCCGACGTTGCCGACCGAGATCAGGAGCTCGAGGCGCAACGCACCCAGCTCGGAGAACGCCCAGTCGGTGAGCAGGTGCAAGGCGGCGGTCGCGACCCCTCTCCCTCGCGCCTCCGGCGCAACGACGTACCCGAGCTCCGCGGTGCGCGCGGCGCGGTCGATCACCGGCACGAGCGCAAGACCGAGGAAGCTCCCGTCTGCGTCGCCGCTGATCGCGAACGCCTCACGCCTGTGCTCGCGGCGACCTGTTTCGTAGAGGGCGTACCACGCTTCCACGAAGCCGGCGGGCACGGGAACCGGCACCCGGGTGAACCGCTGCACGTCCGGGTCCAGCACGAGCGCCGCCATTGCGTCCAGGTGCGAGCGGGAGAGCGGGTCGAGACGGATCCCCGGCACCCCACAACGGTAGTGGCATCACGTCCCGCGATGCGGGACGACACGGCGTCAGCCGGTCTGGATTCCCCGCTCGTCGATACGGAGGCGCTCGCGCAGGTCCATCAGGCCTGCCGGAGCCTTGTCGAGCGCGACCACGATTGCCGTGCGCAGCTCCGCGGAGAGGACGAGGCCGGCAAGCCGACGGCGAATGGCGACGTCGATCAGACCGGCAGCGGCCACGGCGTCATCGCTTCCGTCGGCGAGCAGCGCCGCGACCAGCGCGCGCGCATCTCCGTACTTCACCGGCACCCCGAACAATCTCAGCATCACCTTTGACCATACGGGTCCGGCGTCAGCGGTCAACCTCTGTCTGGCGCGTGCCTGGTACAGACACGGTGACGATCGGCCGGACGGTGATCGAGCCGTTGACGTTCACGGTCGCGGGACGTCAGCCAGGCCAGCCGCGCCCGCATCCTCGAACACGAGCCACGTCTCCTTGTTGCCGTCGGCATCCCGCATCTCCGCGGCGTGCGAGAACCGGAACCGGCGATTGCCCCAGACGATGTCGCCATACCCGTCCATGACACGTTCGACCCAGTGATCCGCGAGGCGAACCGATTTTCCGAGAATCCTCGACTTGAGCCAGACCTTTGCCACACACCGAGTATTCCCGACGCGGCGGCGGATGTGACGGTGGATTGCGGCGGCCAGGCGCGGGATCGGCAGATCTAAGGACTTGCGGAGCCGAGAGCCGCTCGCACGATGCGGTCCTGCTCTCGCTGGTGCGCCGTCGGATACCCCTCGCTCGGAGCGGCGCGCCAGGGCCGGCCGACGTAGGCGACGCCGGGGACGGCTGAGCTCGCGCGTGCGGCGTCGTCGAGCCGGTGGCGGATCGAGCGCCAGGCGCCCATGTTCTGCGGCTCTTCCTGCGCCCACACGATCTCCTGCAGCAGCGGGTAGGAGGCGATCACGCCCTCGACCGCCGCCACCGGGAACGGGTACAGCTGCTCGAGCCGTGCCACGGCAACCTCGCCTGCGTGCGGCCGCTCCTCGTGCGCGGCGATGTCGTAGTAGACCTTGCCACTGCAGAGAACGAGGCGGCGCACCCTCGCGTGGTCGGCCCCGGGATCGTCGATGACCGGCTGGAAGCCCCCCTCGGCGAGCTCCGCCAGGGTCGCGGAGGCGGCGCGGAGGCGCAACAGCCCCTTCGGCGTCATCACCACGAGCGGTCGGGCCGTCGCATCGAGCGCCTGCCTGCGGAGGAGGTGGAAGAACTGCGCGGAGGTCGTGCAGTTGGCGATGCGGATGTTGTCCTGAGCTCCCTGCTGCAGGAAGCGCTCGAGGCGGGCACTCGAGTGCTCCGGCCCGTTGCCCTCGTACCCGTGCGGCAAGAGGAGCGTGAGCCGCGACGTCTGGCCCCACTTCGAGCGGCCGGCGACGAGGAACTGGTCGATCACGATCTGCGCGCCGTTGACGAAATCGCCGAACTGCGCCTCCCACAACACGAGTGCGTCAGGCGCGGCGACCGAGTAGCCGTACTCGAAACCGAGCGCCGCATACTCCGACAGGGGTGAGTTGTAGATCTCGACCGAAGCGTTGGCTCCCGGAAGATGCTGGATCGGCGCGTACGTCTCCCCCGTGTTCGGGTCATGGAACATGAGATGGCGGTGACCGAAGGTGCCGCGCTCCGCGTCCTGGCCGGAGAGGCGGACCGGGATTCCCTCCTCGAGCAGCGACGCGTAGCCGAGCGCCTCCGCCTGTCCCCAGTCGATGCCGCCTTCGGCAATCGTCGTGAGGCGGCGCTCGAGCTGCTTCGCAAGCTTGGCGTTGACGGTGAAGCCGTCGGGCACCTCGATCAGCTGCCGGTTCAGCGTCTCGAGCCGCTCCGCCGCGACCGCCGTGACGACCGCGTCTCCGGTGTTGGCGACCGGAGGCGGCTCCGCCGAGGCAACACGGGGAGGCGGCGCACTCTGACCGATGGCCGAGCGCAGCCGCTCATGGGCGGTGCGAAGCGTCTGCGTGACTTCTGCGACGTAGTCCTGGGCCTGCTCGGCGGTGAGGACTCCGTCGCGCTCGAGCCGTGCCGCGTACACGTCACGCACCGTGGGCTGGTGGTCGATCCGTTCGACCATCAGCGGCTGGGTGTAGGAGGCGTCGTCCTGTTCGTTGTGCCCGAAGCGGCGGTAGCCGACGAGATCGACGACGAAATCGTGGCCGAACTCGGCGCGGTAGGCGAGGGCGAGCCGGATCGACGACAGGGCGGCCTCGGGGTCGTCGGCATTGACGTGCACGATCGGCACGTCGAAGCCCTTCGCGAGGTCGCTCGAATAGCGGGTCGACCGGCTCTCGGTGGGATCGGTCGTGTAGCCAACCTGGTTGTTGGTGATCAGGTGCAGCGTGCCGCCGGTGGCGTAGCCCTCGAGCGACTGCAGATTGAGCGTCTCCGCGACGACTCCCTGGCCCGGGAAGGCTGCGTCACCGTGGATCAGCAGCGGCAGCGCGACCGACGGATCGTGCAGGCCGGCTCCACTCGAGCGGTCGGTCTGCTCGGCGCGCGCACGCCCTTCCACCACCGGGCCCTCGGCCTCGAGGTGGCTCGGGTTGGGGACGATCGTGACCTCGATCTCTCCCGCTCCGGTCATGCGCGTCCCCGAGGCGGGCAGGTGGTACTTGACGTCGCCGGTGCCGCCCTCGGGATCGACGACGAGCGCATCGATCGAGCGTTCCCCCTCGAACTCCCGCAAGATCGATTCGTACGAGCGGCCGACGGTGTGCACCAGCGCGTTGAGGCGGCCGCGGTGCGCCATGCCGATGACGACCTCGTGCGCGCCGCCCCGTGCCGCGAGCTCGATCGCCTCGTCCAGCATCGGCACCAGCGAATCGAGCCCTTCGAGCGAGAACTGCTTCTGGCCGAGGAACGACCGGCGGAGGTACTGCTCGAATCCTTCTGCCTGCGAGAGGCGCCGGAGGAGCGTGATCCGATCCTCGTCCGGAAGCGGCCGGTTGTACCTCCCCGACTCGATCGCCTGCCGCAGCCACACCCGCTCGGCGTGGTCGGAGATGTGCTCGATCTCGTAGGCGATCGACCCTGTGTAGACCTCACGGAGGCGCGGCAGCGCCTCGAGCAGCGTCTCGCCGGGCACGTACAGCCGCAGGAGGGAGGCGGGTATCCGCGCCTGCAGCTCCGGTGTCAGCGAGGGAACGAGCCGGGACTCGTCGAGTGCAGGGTCGCCCATCGGCTCCGAGCCGAGTGGATCGAGCCGCGCGGCCAGGTGCCCATGCATCCGGTACGCCTTGACGAGGGCCATCGCCGCGGCGACGCCACCGAGCAGGATTTCGTCCGGCTCCACTGCGACCGGGAGCCGGGCCGGCGCACCGTCGGCAGCGGCAACCTCGTCCGCAGCACCTTCGGCCAGGGCAGCCTCTTCGGGGGCGGGCGACGCCGGCTGCACTACCGGAGATGCCGGAGGATCGGGCGCCGACGGGATGGGCGCGAGGGCCGGGGCCACGGGTAGCAGGGCGGGCGGCGCGCTCCCCGCTGATCCGTTGCCGTTCCCTTTGAGGAGGCGGGCGAGTCCCGGGAGCGACGCCACGGCAGACGCGGGATCCCGCTCGAAGAGCTCGCGCCACTCGGGCGCGACACTGGCAGGAGCATCGAGATAGTCCTCGAGCAACTGGGCGACATAGCCCGTGTTCAGACCGGTGAGATCGCTCGTGCTCATCAAGAGTGTTGTACCAGCGGCACCGGGGCAGGCCCGGTTCTCCGCCGACTAGATGAGTGGGTGTTCGGTGATGACCGCAAGAGTCATGCCGACGACCCAGGCAACCATCGCAAAGAGCGCCGCCTTGAGCGCGAGGCTCTGGAGGCGCGCGCTCATGCGCCCCGATGCGAGCGCCATGAGAACCGCGATCGGAATGAGGCGGGCGGGCCGGGCGTCGACCTCGAGGATGAGCCCGAAGCCCATGCCGACGCAGGAGACCACGATCGACGCGACGGCGAGCAGGCCGGCCACGATGTCGGTCGCGGAGTACCTGTCGTCGCGTACGTCCAGCGAGCTCATCGTCGAGCTCCGGCGCGCAGGGCCGTGCGCCGCGGGCCATGGGGACGCCGTGTCGGCGAGGGCCGGCGCGGCAGGCGAACGGCACCGCGACGGGAACGGTACGGGCTCCCACCGGAGGGCGGCGTATCGGTGACGCGGACCGGGGCGGCCGGATCGGCCGGAGCCGGCTCCTCGCGAATCGCATACCAGACGACGACGCAGAGGTAGACGATCGGGATTTTCAGGATCAACAGCATGAAGACGATCTCCCAAACCATGCGCCGGCCAGTCTATGCGATCGGAGCGTCGTCAGGAGCGCCGGGAGAGGAGCGCCGCAGCGAGCGCATTGAGAATGCCGCCGGCGACGGCGAGCACGAGCAAGCCCGCGCCGAACGTCGTCGCCGTCGCGTCGTCGGAGCGCTCGACGGCGACGAGCACGAGCCCCCCGATCGCGATGTGCAACCCGCCCGACGTTCCGGCCTGTACGGCGACGGCCAGCGCGGCGGCGCCCGCGTAGGCGAGCACGCCCGCAGCGAGCATGCCGACGACCAACGCCCTCAGAGTCCGCACGCCGACCTTCCGTCCGGTCCCAGCAACGAGAGCCCGGCAGCATGTGCGCAGAACACTCCGCCGGCGAGGGCGAGCGCGGGAGACGCGGCTGCCGTCGCCGCGGCCATCAGCGCCACGCCGGCCGAGCAAGCCGACGCCGGGCCGGCGAGAGCGACGAGCGCCCGCCGCACCTTGCCGGTGGGGGCGTGCAGCACATACGTGCGCCGTCCCTGCACGATGAGCGCGCTCGGAACGCCCCGCAGCGTTGCCGCGTGGGCGCCCTCGTGCAGCGCGACACCCGTGCCCGCAGCGATTCCTCCAACGAGCGCCGGGACGAGGGCAAGCCCTCCGGCGACGGCACCGAGCTGCAGCACCACGATGACCGTCAGCACGGCGACCGTGAGCATTCGTGTCCAGACGGCCCGCACCACGGACCCGGCGGCACGAGCTGCCGTGCGCGTGTCGAGAGGACGGCGCTCCGCCGTCGCCGGGGGCAAGGTTCCGGCCGGCAGCAGCCGCAGCGCGAGCGTGAGCCAGGTCAGCGCTCGACCGAGCCGGCCCTGGCCGTGCTCGATGTTGACGAGCGTGAGGCGGTTGAGCTGCCACGCGAATGCGAGCACATCGGAGCGAGCCTGATCGACCGGCAGCGCAAACGCCGCCGCGACCTCTGCTGCGATCTCGCCGAGCCGGTGCCCCGCGCGTTCGAGCACGAAGCACCCGGTTGCGTTCAGCGGCCAGGACGAAGCCCGCACGCCGTCTGTGAGCCTTCCGTCCACGAGCCGCACGCCGGCGGCGAGCACGAGCCGGTCAGCAGGGCCCAGCATCAGCGCGGCCGCTCGATCTCGTAGACGAGAGCGCACGCCGCAGCCGTGAGCGCAGCGCAGCCAAGCATGGCCGCAGCGACGCCGACCGGCACGCCTGCCGCGACGAGCCTCGGCCCGGCGAGCCCCACGCCCGCGGAGGCACCCGCACCACACGCCGCGAACGCACCGAATGACGCGAGCTGATCGCCGACGCCCCCGCCGCGCCACGGCACCACGATCCCGGCGACGAGGGCTGCGGCGGCAACGATGACCGTCAGCACGGCGAGCGTCGCGACGGTAGCGGGCGCACCCGAGGAGACGATGAGAGCACAGAGCACGACCGGCGCCAAGGAGGCGGCCAGGACCGCGAGGCTCACCAGGAGTGCCGACAGGGGTGCCGGCAGCCGACGGGGCGCGCAGGCCCACGCCCAGCGTCCGGCCACAACCGCGCCGGGTAGCGCAAGCGGAATCAGCGCCACCCCGAGCAACGCGCTCGTCGCGCCGAGCAGGAGCGGCGCCGGAGGCGGGGCGCCGGACGCGGCTCCGACGCTCACACCGCCGAGCCCGAACGTCAGGGCAGCCAGCGCTGCGAGCCGCAGGTCCCGGCGACGCAGGACGAGTGCCAGGACGGCCGCCGCCACCGCGACCACGCCGCGACCGTGGACGAGCCTCGGCATCCGCGCGCGAGCGCGGCGGCGGCGCTCTGGTCTCCGGCACCCCATGGCCAGCCACAGCGCAGCCAGGCCGGCACTGGTCAGAGCCGCGGATGCGAGCGCGACGACAGGCGCGACTGTTCCGGCGACGGCACCCGCGACGAGTGCCAGCGGGCCGAGCGCCGGCGCACCCAACCCGGCGCCGAGCGCAATCCAGGCAGGAACCACCACGGCAGCAGAGATCGCTCCCACACGCCGGCCCCGGCTCGCATGCACGGCGGCCTCGGCGAGGACCGCTCCAGCGGTGCTCCCGGCGACAGCGGCGAGAACGAGCGCGCCACCGGAAACCGCTCCACCGGGCGTCCGCGCCGCGAACGGCAGCATGAAGGCGAGCACGCTCGGCAGCACGGGCAGGAGGGCGACGGCAGTGGGGGCAAGGGTGAGAGCGAGAAGTGCGGCGCAGCTGCCTACCGGCCCGGCGGCGAGTTGCGGGCCGAGCCCTTGCCGGCCCGGGCAGGACACGGCAAGGGCCGCCCCCGCTGCAGCCCCGGCGAGTGCCAGGCCGGCGACGAGTGCCCGCGCCACCGACTGCGCGCCGAGCGCAGGCCCGAGCGCGCGACCGAGCTCGGCGCCCGCCCGCGCGAGCGGCCAGGGTGCCGCCGCGACAGCGATCACGGCAGCAGCCGAGAGCAGCGGCGCCGAGCGCCCGAGCGCGAGCAGGCGACGCGCCTGGCATCGGAGCACCGCGCTACAGAGCACGCAGGCCGTCCCGAACCCGCTCACGCAAGCCGGCGTCGCCGACTGCGGCGAGAAAGACACCTTCGAGCGACGCCGTGCCGTGCCGCCGAAGCAACTCCTCGGGCGTGCCGCGCTCCACGACGTGCCCGCGCTGGAGCAACACGAGGTCGTCGCACGCGCTCTGCGCGAAGTGGAGATCCTGGGTCGCGAGGAGCACGCCCGACCCGCGCCGCGCGAGCGCCGAGACTGCTTCACGCAGCACCACGACCGCTTCTGGGTCGAGCGTCGCAGTCGCCTCGTCGACGAGCACGAGCGGCGGCGCGAGCGAGAACGCAGCCACAGCCGCGGCCTGCCGCCGCAACCCGCGCGACAACGCACCGAGACGATCATTTGCCCGTGCTGCCAGCCCGAACGCCTCGAGCAGCAATGCCGCGCGACGCCCCGCCTCCGGCCCCGCACGCCAGAGGGCGTGCACCAGCGAGACGAGCTCGGCGACGGTGAGCTCGTCGAACCCCGCCGGCTCGTCGGGCACGAGTGCCAGCCGGGAGCGGGCATCCCGACCGCCTGCCGGTGCCCCCGCGACACGCGCGAAGCCGGCGTCGAGCCGTGCGAGCCCGGCGACCGCGTGCAGCAACGTCGTCTTGCCGGATCCGTTCGGCCCGACGAGCCCCACCACACGGCCGCGCGGCACGCGCAGGTCGACGCCGCCGAGTGCCACGACTCCGTCGTACCGCTTGACGAGACCCAACGCCCACAGCGGATCGGCGACGGGAGAGCGGCACAGGGCCGCCCTCCCGTCGAGGGCGTCCTCAGCTCTTGCAGACAACCTTGAAGCCCGACCAGCCGAACGAGATCTCGGCGTTGCCACCGTTGTGACGGCACCACGCAGCCCAGGCAAGGGCAAGTGCGTACGCGAACCCGACGACGACGATCCACCAGACGACGTCATCCGTCTCGGCGAGGTCGTCGCCTGCCGCAAGTGCGGGCGGCGCATAGGCCGGGCCCGCCAGCGCGAGCGCTGTGTCCATGTGTCCCTCCTCGGTTCGATGGGGTAAACGCCATCCACGCTAGGGAGGCAACACGAACAGGTGTGGGCCATGTCCGTGTCGAAAGGGTGACGAGACACCGGCCTTCACATAGCCCTCATAGGGCGGCGGTACCGTGAACCGAGGCCTGACTACGCTCGAGGAGGAAGCCTATGCGCCATCCCATCCCACTGCTCATCGCCGCCGCGCTCGTCGCCGCCGTCCTGGCTCCCGTTGCCGCATCCGCAGACCGGATGTGGATCGGCTTCCACGACGACCCCGTCCTGCGCTTCGACCCGAACCGACAGACAGAGCTCGACGTCGCACGCAGCAACAAGGCCACGGTCCTGCGAACGCTCGTGACCTGGGCCAGCGTCGCGCCCGAGAAGCCTACGAATGCCGCAGACCCGTTCGATCCCGCATACAAATTCGACGATCTCGACGAGTTCGTCCGGAACGCGCAGCTGCGTGACATGGAAGTGCTGATCACGCTCTGGGGCACCCCGAAGTGGGCCAACGGCGGCAAGACGCCGAACTACCTGCCGACGAAGATGGCCGACTTCCAGAACTTTGCGAAGGCGGTCGCGTCCCGCTATTCGGGTAGGAACCCCGGCTACCCGTTCGTCCGCTTCTACGGGATCTGGAACGAGTCCAACCTCGGCCTGTTCCTCGCGCCGCAATACAACGCGAGTGGAGCGATCGTCGGTCCCGCGGCCTACGCCAAGCTGGCCGCGGCGGGATACGCGGGTATCAAAGCCGGCAGCAGCAAAGCGCTCGTCGCCGTCGGCGAGACATCCTCGAACGGTCGCGACAAGAAGAAAGCCGGCGCCACCGACTCGGTATCCCCCGGCAAGTTCGCGGAGCTCGTCGCCAAGGCGAACCGAAAACTCAAGTTCGACGCCTGGGCGCAGCATCCGTACCCGTACCCCGTGAGCCAGAAGCCGACCCAGAAGGTGAAGTGGCCGAACGTGACGCTCGCGTCCTTCCCGCAGTTCGAGACGTCACTCGACACGTGGTTCCATCGCAAGAACATCCCCGTGTGGATCACGGAGTACGGCCAGGAGACGAAGCCCGGCGAGCCGAGGGGCGTCACGGAGGCCAAGCAGGCTGCGTATGTGACGCAGGCGATCAACCTCGCGAAGCAGGATCCCCGTGTGCCGATGTTCATCTGGTTCGTGATGCGCGACTCGCCGGGGAGCCTGTGGCAGAGCGGCCTCTACCGCACGAGCGGAGCGGCAAAACCCGCCCGGGCGAAGTTCGCGGCCGCCGCGCAGCCGCTCAGCGCGGTCAACAGCAAGATCGCTGTCAAGGGTGGCACGAAGAGCCCCGCGCTCAAGATCAACGTGCGCTCATTCTGCGCGAACAGCCCTTCCGGTAGCGCCGTCGGGATCAACTCGCGGGCGACCCTCGCAGGCAAGCTCGTCGCCGTGTCCCAGGCGCAGGTCGGCCTTGGCTCGGACTGCACCGTCGCCTATCGCGTGGACGGGCTCACGGTCGCGAAGGGCAAGACCTACATCGTGAACGTCGACCTGAACACAGCCGTCGGCGGCGCCGCGGCACGCACGATCACCATCGTCGGCAGCTGAGCCAAGCGTGGCTCGGCGTCTGGAGGCCCTGCAGGAGGGGGCCTCCAGACCGCCGCAGCGTGTCGCCGGATACGGGTCAGGCCCATTTTCGCGCCGGCATGCGGAACGTCGCGAGGCGGTCGAGCAGATCCACCGGCGTCCGCGCCACCGTGAGAATCGCTCCGTGCGCCGGCGTGACGAAGCCGTCAGCGACGGCGCGATCGACGAACGTGAGCAGGCCTTCGAAGTAGCCGCCGACGTCGAGCAGGCCGATCGGCTTCGCATGGATGCCGAGTTGCGCCCAGGTGATCGCCTCGGCGAGCTCGTCCAGGGTTCCGAAGCCGCCTGGGAGTGCCACGAAGGCATCGGACAGGTCGTGCATGAGCTGTTTGCGCTCGTGCAACGACCCGACGACACGCAGGTCGGTCAGGCCCGTATGGCCGATCTCCCGTTCCTGCAGGCTACGCGGGATGACGCCGGTGACGCTTCCCCCTCCGGCAAGCGCCGCGTCGGCCACGACCCCCATCAGCCCGACGCGGCCACCACCGGTGACGAGCTCGATCCCGCGCGCCGCGAGCTCGGCTCCGAGTTCCCCTGCAGCGGCCGCGTACACGGGGTCAATCCCCGGTGCAGACCCACAAAACACGCAGATGCGTCGCATCCCGGCCAGCGTAGCCGCCGTCTTTCCCGATCCCCGCGCTGCAACGGGGGATGTAGGAAGCAGAACGGTCTGCCGATAATTCCCGCATAGAGCTGTAAAGAAAAGGAAAAGACCCGCTAACCCGGAATTTCACGGCACGTCAAACGTTGTACACTATGACGACATCGTTCCCGCGGGAAGCGCGTTTGACTGGACCGCGCGCTCCGGATCACCTCACGCAGGTTTTCGGAAGCGGATGGTCTCGAAGGAGCGATGTCGAATGAGCACCTCCGTGTGATCGCGACTCTATCCGACGCGCGCGCACGCAGGACTGAAGACACCGAAAGGACTTACGCTGAACACCACGATCGATATCCCTGCCATTGATGCATTCCTCACCGAGGCGCAGGAGCGCGGCCGCGTCGAGACACCTGAGCTCGAAGCGCTTGCGCTCGAGCTCGACCTCGACGAGCCCGCCATCGACGATGTCCGCGCCGCGCTGGCCGACCGCGCGATCGCGATCGACGCCAACGACGACACCGACGAGACCGACGCGGTCGCCGCCGCGGCCGAAGAGGCCGTCTGGACCGCCGACACCTCGCAGGTCCTGACCGACTCGCTGCAGCTCTTCCTGCAGGACGTGGGCAAGCACAAGCTGCTCACGGCGGCCGACGAGGTCGCGCTCGCGAAGCGGGTGGAGCGCGGCGACAAGGCGGCCAAGGAGCGGATGATCAACGCCAACCTCCGCCTCGTCGTCTCGATCGCCAAGAAGTACCGCGGTCACGGCGTGCCGTTCCTCGATCTGATCCAGGACGGCGTCATCGGCCTCAACCGTGCGGTCGAGAAGTTCGACTGGCGCAAGGGCTACAAGTTCTCCACGTACGCCACGTGGTGGATCCGTCAGGCCTGCCAGCGGGCGATCTCCAACCAGGGCGCCACGATCCGGGTGCCGGTTCACGTGCAGGAGCGGCAGCAGAAGCTCGCACGTGCCCGGCAGCGTCTCGAGGTCAAGCTCGAGCGTGACCCCACGATCGAGGAGCTCGCGAAGGAGACCGGCCTCAAGGAGTCGCACGTCGAGGAGGCACTCTCGACCGCCGACGCCTCGGTCTCGCTGAACCAGTCGGTCGGCTCGGACGGCGACGGCGAGCTCGGCGACCTGTTCGCCGACCGCAGCGCCGTCGATCCAGCCGACGAGGCAGACGAGACGCTACAGCGGCTCGAGGTGCGCCGCGCCGTCGAGGCTCTGCAGGAGCCCGACCGCCGCGTGCTGGAGCTGCGCTTCGGCTTCGTCGGCGAGCAGTGGACGCTGGAGGCGATCGGCAAGGAGCTCGGCCTCACGCGCGAGCGCGTGCGGCAGATCGAGGCCCGTGCCCTCACCCGCCTGCAGCACCAGCTCAAGGACGTCGTCCACGCCGCCGGCGGCGACGTCGTCCTGGCAGCGTAGACCTAGAACTAGTTCAAGGAGGGGATCCCCAGCGGGGATCCCTCTATCGCGAAAATCCCTAAAGGGGCCCGCCCGCGGGCCTACCTAACAGACAATCCGCAGCGCGCGATCGAACAGCCATTAGCCGGTGTTGCGCAAGGCGGCCGCGATGCCGGCGATGGAACGGAGCAGCGGGCGGCGGGCCGCCTCCTCGCCGCCGCGCCAGGCCCCGAGCAGCTCGACCTGAATCGCGTTCATCGGGTCGACGTACGGGTTCCGCAGCCTGATCGACCGCTGCACAACCGGGTGTCGGTCGAGCAGCTCGTCCGCCTCGACGATCGACAGCACCGCCTCGACGGTGCGACCGTGCTCCGCGGAGACCGCGTCCCAGAAGCGTTCCGGCTCTGCGCTGTCGGGCACGAGCGAGACGTACGAGGCGGCGATCTCGAAGCTCGACTTCGCAAGCGTCATCTCGAGGTTCTCCAGCAGCGCGCGGAAGAACGGCCACTCACGGTAGAGGCGCCGGAGCCAGGCCAGCCGGTCGCCGGCGATGCCGTACGCGTGGAATGCCGAGCCGCACCCGAACCACGCGGGCAGCAGGCAGCGGTTCTGCGTCCAGGCGAACACCCACGGGATCGCGCGCAGCGCATGAAGCTCGCCGGTCGCCGCAGCCTCGGGCCGCGAGACGGGCCGCGAGCCGATCTCGAGCAGCGCGAGCTCGTCGACCGGCGTGAAGCTGCGAAAGAAGCGCGGGAAGCCGGGATCCTCCCAGACGAACGAGCGGTACGCCGTGTACGCCGAGAGCGACAGCTCGCTCATCGTGTCCCGCGCGCCGGCGTTCGGCGGCGCCAGGCCCGCGACGACGGGAAAGCGGGTCAGCAGCGTCGCCGCGACCGCCGCCTCGAGGTTGCGCTCCGCGAGGCCGGGCAAGCCGTACTTGAAGGCGATCGTCTCACCTTGCTCGGTCAGCTTGAGCCTGCCGTCCACGGCCCCTGGTGGCTGCGCGAGGATGGCGGCATGTGTCGGGCCGCCGCCGCGGCCGGCGGAGCCGCCGCGGCCGTGGAACACGGTCAGGCGCACGTCCCGCTCCCGGGCCACACGCACGAGCTCCTCCTGGGCGCGATAGATCTCCCACTGCGCCGTCAGCGGACCGCCGTCCTTGCCGGAGTCGGAGTACCCGACCATCACCTCGAGCGCCGGCCGAGGGCTGCGGTCGAGCAGCTCCTCGACGAGCTCTGGCGCACGGCGCAGG